>NZ_JBNCNS010000001.1:0-52828 GCF_049847105.1 Gordonia sp. DT218
GGACACACGATGCCAAACAAATGGCATCAGACAATTCATCAACACACTATCGAGTTCTCAAAGAACACACACCCACCGGCACTACCCCTTGCGGGGCGCTCACCTGCGAGCTTGACGTTCTGTTTGGAATTGTTGTCCGTCTCCGGCGCAACTCTTCCAGCCTACCAGACCCTCTCGGCGTCCCGCAACTCTTGGTCGAAGTTCGATCAGGAGTGTCTGGCAGTCCGATATTTCGTCCGGGGCGCACGAAGCTACCCTGTTCGATTTCTCGGGGCGGTCGGAGCAGAAACCGGTTTCCCTTCCCCGTATTTCCCCTCTCGGGGCTGTCCGGGGCGGCGCCGTGTCGCTCTGACTTGAAGAAAGTTACGCAACTGCGCGGCCAGGGTCAAATCGCCTGCTCAGCTGTTTGCCGTCACGGAATATCCGCTGGTAGCGGCACTTTCGACTGGGACCATTCCACGCCGATCGCCGGTTTGGGACGTTCGTACCCAAGTGTGATCTGCGCCATCGTGCCGTCCGTCGGACAGTCGTTGATCCCTGTTGGTCAGTTCTGGCGGCGGCAAGAGGTTCGCAGCGTCGTGAGGTGTGACCATCTGCGGCATCAACGCACCGATCGCCCGCCGGCCGTTCACCGCACGACCGCCACCGAGGCACGGGCCTGGGGCGCGCTCCCTTGTCGCCGGCGACAAGTGGTCTCGAGGTCGACACAGTCGGGCTGCTCACTCACCATGGCGGCCCGGCGCCGTCACACACTGTGCTCGGCGCCACGGTGGGCGCTGCCACCGTCTCGCCTTCGACGACTCGTCGGTCGGCGCGATCACCCTCATCCACCTGCTCGAACACCTCGGCGAATCTGCCGTAGTGGCCGCTCTGTCCGAGGCGTTGAGAGTCGCCCGGCGTCGGGTCATGGTCGCGGTCCCGTACGAGGACAGTCCCCGGCGAACATTTCGGACACCTCGTTCGGCTCACCGAGCTCGACCTGCGGCTATGCGACGTTTGGGCCGGATCGTGCCAGCGCACGGCACTCCGAGGACAACGGCGGCTCGCCGACTCTCACACCGCGGTGAACTCTGGCCCGACATCGACGAAAGATTCTGTGTTCGAAGGCTTTTCGCAACAGCTCCGGGTCCCGCTCACCTCAGATCAATCCGCGCTTGGAGACACTGAGCTTCCGGATGAGGTTGCGGATATGGAACTTCACGGTCGATTCGGAGATGTAGCGCATGTGCCCCATGCGCTTGTTCGACAGGCCGTCGGCGAGCAGCCGCAGCACCTCGCGTTCCCTTTCCGCGAGGGCCTCCGGTACCCCGCCGTCGCCTGACACGGTTCGCAGCACGATGGGAGCACGCCGTGGGGCGAATGCGCTGCCGCCACCGGAGACGGCCCGGATCGCACGGACGACCAGATCGTTGTCGATGCCGGTGGTCATCACAGCGCGCGCGTGAAGCCGAGTTCGAGCGTCTTCAACGTCCGTAGTGGGTCATCGGCGACGTTACGCAGGTCATAGTGCCGATGGACAGGTCTCGACGGCCGAACCGTCCGTTACGACCGCACCGTCACCCGGTTGGCAGGCCGGGGCCCGTCCGATAGGACAGGTGACCCATCAGCCCGACGTCGAAACCCCACGGCAATTCGAGCCGGTGCCGGGCCAGGGTGTCGGCATCGGCGAGGATGTCACGGATCGGGCCGTCGGCGACCACCCGCCCGTCGTCGATGATGACGGCACGATCGCACAGTTGCGCCGCGTAGGGCAGGTCGTGGGTGACCACGAGCATCGTGGTGTCGAGTCCGAGTAGGGTTTCGGCGAGCTCCCGTCGGGCCACCGGATCGAGATTCGCCGACGGCTCGTCGAGTACCAAAACGTCTGGGCGACAAGCGAGTACGGTGGCCAGCGCGCCGCGACGCCGCTGTCCACCGGACAGATGGTGCGGGCTGCGCTCCGCGTGCTCGGTCATCCCGACTGCGGCGAGCGCCTCCGTCACGCGTGCACCGAGTTCTGGGCTGACGACACCGAAGTTGGCCGGCCCGAACGCCACGTCTTCGGCCAGGGTGGGCATGAACAGCTGATCGTCGGGATCCTGGAAGACCAGTCCCACCTGTCGTCTGACCTCACGCATCGTCTTCTTGCCGACCGGGACGCCGTTGATCCGGACCTCTCCCCCGGTCGGCAGCAGCACGCCGTTCAGATGCAGCATCAGAGTGGTCTTGCCCGCGCCGTTGGGCCCGAGCACCGCCACCCGCTCGCCACGGCGGATGGTCAGATCCACCCCGTCGAGGGCAGGTTGTCCATCCGGATACGTGTACCGGACGCCGCGGGCCTCGATCGCGAGGCGGTCTTCCGGTCCGTTCTGTTCTCTCATAGAACCCGTCACCTCGTCGTCACCCCGCGCCTGCGCCATGCTGTGACGTTCATCGATCACCTTGTCGCCCAGGAGATCATCGCGATCAGTACCGCTGCGATCGCCGGCACCGTCACGACTGCCCATTGAACGCGCGTCGCCCGCGGGGCCGTGGCGACTCCGGGCATCTCGGGAACCGAACCCGTGAACCCTCGCGACATCATCGCGAGATGTACACGTTCGCCGCGTTCGTAAGACCTCAGGAACAGTGATCCGACACCCTTCGCCATCGACCCTGCCTGATGCAACATCCGCGGGGAATCCCCACGGGCCAGCCGGGCGACGTGCATGCGACGGACCTCCGCCGACAGCAGATCGGTGTAGCGGAGCATCATCACGATCACCGGGGTGAGCGTGGCCGGCATACCCAGGCGCGTCAGCGCCAGTGGCAACTCTCTCGCCTGAGTGGTCGCGGCGAAGGTCAGCGACGCGGCGACCCCGAGCGAGCCCTTGACGACGATCCCCCACGCCGCGAACAGGCCCGGGACCGACAGCGACAGCCCGGCGACCTCGATCCGTTCTCCCCCTTCGGCGAACGGCAACAGCACCGCCAGGACGACGAACGGTGCCTCGATCACCATGCGCGGCAGGATCCATCCGACCGGGACATGAGCGATCCGCCACACGACGACCAGGATCGCGGCGAATGCCAGATATGGCCAGAACATCTCGCGGGGAGTCGCGACCACGGCGAAGACGAAGACGATCAGGCAGACCAGCTTGACCTCGGTGGGCGCCCGATGGACCGGTGAGTTGCCGCCTCGATACAGCGGATGGGCATGACCGGCGCCCATCGCGATCAGCGTCCGCCGCCGTCGGCGCCCGCGTGGTCGGCGCGAGCCCGTCGTCGGACGGCCAGGAGCCAGAACAGCCCGGTCGCGATCGCGAGAGTGACCACCACCCCGATGACACCGGCGACACCGTTGGTGGCACCGATTCCGTGCAGGGAGTAGTCGGCCAGGGGTGACGAGGACATCGCATGATCTGTCGCGTGCTGCGCGATGCAGTCGCCGGTGAGTTGCTCGCTACCACCGACCATGACCGTCTCGCATCCACGGAGCGTGGCCGAGTCCAGTCCGTCGGGTGCGGAGCTCGCCGCATACGACACGATGCCGGCGATGATCAGTGCCGCACAGGCGAACATCGCGAGGAAGGTACGTCGGCTGACATGTCGTCGATTGCTGTCGGTGGTGCTCATGCCGGCACTCCGACCGATGCGGAACCGTTCGGCGTCCGCGTTCGGAGCAGGTAGACCAGATCGGGCCGCGCTCGGGCCACCGCCATCACCGTGACAGCGGTGATGAGTCCCTCACCGATACCGATGAGCGCGTGCGTGCCCCACATGTACGCCGCGACCGTTCCCAGTGATTCGGTCGCAGCACCACCCAGCGCGTATTCGACGACGAAACCGGTTGCGGCGGCCACTGTCCCGCACAGTGCCGCCATGAATGCGATCACTCCCAGCCGGCCTGGCGACGGCACGCGCCGCCCGATCAGGCGATAGCCTGCCACCGCGACCAGATAGCCCACGAAAGTGGAGATCAACGCCATGTTCGTGATGTTGGCACCCAGCGCGGTGACGCCGCCGTCGGCGAAGAGCAAAGCCTGCACCACCAAGACGATCGCGATACACAATGCTCCGGTGTAAGGGCCGACCAGGATCGCGGCCAGGGCCCCGCCGAGCAGGTGACCGCTGACCCCCGGCAAGATCGGGAAGTTGATCATCTGCACCGCGAAGATGAACGCCGCGACGAGTCCGGCCATCGGGACGGTCTTCTCGTCGAGATCGGTCTGGGCGCGCCACACACAGAACGCGAGTCCCGCGAAGGCGATGACTCCGAAGAGCGCCGAGACAGGTGCGTTGATGATGCCGTCGCTCATGTGCATGGCGACGGTCGACGTGACCGGCGAAGGTGTCAACGTGGACATGCACGAACCGTAGAACTGCCACGGTCACCTGTCCACTCATTCAGATGTTTAAGTGAACAGACCAACCGATGGGTCAGGTGTCGACCCACCTTCACGTGTGGCCGTGGCCTGCACCCATCCAATGCAGCAGTTCGTGGACGGTGTCGTCGTCGAGCCGGTAGCTGACCGATCGGCCCAGGCGGGTCGAACTCACCCAGCCCTGGTGGCGCAATACCCGAAGCGCCTGGGAGACCGCAGTTTCGGTGCGGCCCACGGCAATTGCGAGGTCGCCGACGATGATCCCCGGGCGGCGGTGCAGCACGATCAGAATCTCGAGGCGGTGCGGATCCGAGAGCAGATCGAACCGCGTTGACCACTCCGCGATGTCGACGTCGGAGTTCTCCCCGTGCCCACCGCCGCCCGATACCGGGCTCTCCGAGCTCTCGACCACCACGTCTCAGTCCCCGACCCGCTCGATGTCGCCGCCGAGACTGCGAAGATTCTCGACGAACCGCGGGTAACCGCGATCGATGTGCTCGACGTCATGGACCTCGGTCACCCCGTCGGCGACCAGACCGGCCAGCACGAGGCCGGCGCCCGCGCGGATATCCGAACACCACACCGGCGCGCTCGACAACCGTTCGATCCCACGGAGCACCGCGTGGTGCCCGTCGGTCCGTGCATCGGCCCCCAACCGGACCATCTCCTCGACGAAACGGAATCGCGCCTCGAAGACGTTCTCGGTGATCACCGACATCCCCTCGGCGATCGCAGCCATCCCGATTGCCATCGGTTGCAGGTCGGTGGGGAACCCCGGAAACGGCAGCGTGGACACGTTGACCGCGATCGGGCGGCGGTCCTGGCGGACCCGGAAGCCGTCGGCGAACCGGTCGACGTGCGCGCCGGTGTCGCCGAGCTTGTTCAGGACCAGCTGCAGATGCTCGGGCGAGACACCACGCACGGTCACGTCACCGCGCGTCATCGCGGCCGCGATCCCCCACGTCGCACCGACGATGCGATCCCCGACCACGCGGTGAGTGGTCGGATGCAGCCGGTCGACGCCGGTCACGGTCAACGTCGACGTTCCCGCGCCCTCGATGAGCGCGCCCATCTGCTGGAGCATCACGCAGAGGTCGACGATCTCGGGTTCTCGTGCGGCGTTGTCGATGGTGGTCACGCCGTCGGCCAGGACCGCGGCCATCAGGATGTTTTCGGTCGCGCCGACCGACGGGAACTCCAGAGCCACCGGGGCACCGATCAGAGCGTCGGCCTCGGCCACCACACATCCGTGCTCGATCGAGCTGTGCGCACCGAGCGCGCGCAGGCCGGCCTGATGCATGTCGAGCGGGCGGGAGCCGATGGCGTCACCGCCCGGAAGTGCCACGACCGCACGACGGCAGCGCGCCATGAGAGGTCCGAGCACACAGACCGATGCGCGGAATTGTTTCACCGCATCGAAATCCGCGTGGTACTTGGGTTCGGCCGGTGCATCGATTCGCACCGTGTCTCCGTCGATGGTCACTACGGCACCGAGGCCGCGCAAGACATCGGCCATCAGCGGGACGTCGGCGATCTCGGGTGAGTTCGTCAATGTGGTGGTGCCCTCCGCGAGCAGCGCAGCCGCCATCAGCTTCAGCACACTGTTCTTGGCGCCACCCACCGCGACCTCACCGGACAGGCGGCCTCCCCCGGAGACCAGAAAACGATCACTCACGCTGCCACCTTAGCTGTCACGCGCGCCGCCCCCATCCGGCCCGGGACGGCCACCGCGCGCAGGCGGCCGCTGCCGCTCGCCGCCGGGCGACCATTTCACATCACCTTCCCCGTGCGGTGCCCGATTGGCGACCCGCGAGAGGATGAACAACAGGTCCGACAGCCGGTTGAGGTATCTCGCCGGCAACACGCTGGTGGCGTCCGGGTCCGCCTCGACCGCGGCCCAGGCCGATCGTTCGGCACGCCTGGTCACCGTGCGTGCGTGGTGCAGCAGCGCACTCAGTCGGGTGCCGCCCGGCAGGATGAACGAGTCGAGGGTCGGCAGTCCGTCGGCGTAGCCGTCGCACCACGACTCCAGCGCGTCGATGTAATCCTGCTCGATGCGCAGCGGTGGGTACTCGGGATCTGCCACCACCGGGGTGGACAGATCCGCACCGGCGTCGAAGAGATCGTTCTGGACGGTACGCAGTACCTCGACGATGTCGGCCGGCACGTCGCCACCGAGCGCCAACGCCGTCCCGATGACCGCGTTGGCCTCGTCGCAGTCGGCGTAGGCCGCCACCCGGACATCGTTCTTGGACACCCGGGAGAAGTCGCTGAGTCCGGTGGTGCCGTCGTCGCCGGTGCGTGTGTAGATCCGCGTCAGATGTACCGCCATGACCTGAATCTACTGCCCAGTACCAGGCCTGCGGTCGTCGGCCTGACCCCGATCAGGCGCTACGGCGCCGCTGTGACCGGTTCGACTGTCGTGACTCCAGCCATGACTGGAACGCGGTATCGGCACCCGGCGCCATCGCGAGCTCGTAGGCACGACCCGCCTCATCCGCCCCGGGTTCGAGTTCCAGGATCACCATGCCGTGCAGGATCTCGGACTCGGTGCCCTCGGGCCGCCGTCTGCGGATGATCTCGATGGACTGCCGGCCGAGCGTGCGGGTCGGACCGGGGCGCAACGAACTGAGCCGGAAATAGCGGAGATTCTCGTCGCTGTAATGGACCGTGCCGTGGCGCCAGCCCTCGTCGACGTCTGCGGGCAGTTCTCTGAACAGAACCGGGGTTCCGGTCCTGCGCAACTGCCCGAGCCGATACGCGAGCAGGCCGCAGACCACCACGGCGAGCGCCAACAGCACGCCCAGTACCAACGCGATCCACGACACCAGGCGCACACCTCCCGCCAACGGTCGCGCGGGGGCTGATCACGGTGCGCCGAATTCACGTACCGGGATGAGTCGAGGGACTCCGGTGCACGACCGTTCTGTGTCCAGCATGCCAGACCGGATCCGGCGTCTTGTCACGGCAGTTCCACCCGCGCCGGCAATGCCTGCCGCGATCGACGGACCGCGGTCGCGTGCCCCGACACGACGATGGCCGGTCATCGCCCGAAAAGCGATGACCGGCCGTCGATCTGCGAACTTACTTGGCCGCCCGCTCCGCCGCCGCGAGGCGGGAATGCGCACGGTTGTACTCGTCGGTACCGGGCTCCGCGGACTCCAGCGCCGAGCGCTCGGCCGCCGCGTCGATGTCGTCGGCCCACTGCGCCGACTCGGCGAGAATGGTCACCGATTCACCGGTCACCGAGAGAAATCCGCCCTGAACGGCCGCCGACAGGCGCTTGCCACTCTCCTCGGCGATCACCACGAAGCCGCCCGGGACCAGCTGCCCCAGCAGGGGTTCGTGATTCGCCAGCACACCGAGCTCACCCGAGGTGGTCTGGGCGATGACGAAGGTGGCCTCACCCGAGTACAGCTTCTCGTCGGCCGCGACGACCTCGACGTGGAAGGACTTGTCAGCCATGGCGACCCGCTACTTTCCGGCGATCTTGGCGGCGGCGGCCTCCACGTCGTCGAGTCCACCGCAACTGTTGAACGCCTGCTCGGGCAGGTGATCGAACTCACCCTTTGCGACCCGGTCGAACGCCTCGATGGTGTCGGCGAGCGGCACGACCGAGCCCTTCTGGCCGGTGAACTTCTCGGCGACGAGGAAGTTCTGACCCAGGAACTTCTGGATACGACGCGCCCGCTGCACGGTCACCTTGTCCTCTTCGGACAGCTCGTCCATACCGAGGATGGCGATGATGTCCTGGAGCTCCTTGTACTTCTGCAGGATTCGCTTGACCTCGTTGGCGACGCGGAAGTGCTCGTCACCGACGATCGATGCCTCCAGGATGCGCGAGGTCGACGTCAGCGGGTCCACCGCCGGGTAGATACCGAGCTGCGAGATCGGACGCGAGAGCTCGGTGGTCGCATCGAGGTGCGCGAACGTGGTCGCCGGCGCCGGGTCGGTGTAGTCGTCGGCAGGGACGTAGATCGCCTGTAGCGAGGTGATCGATCGTCCCTTGGTCGAGGTGATCCGCTCCTGGAGAACGCCCATCTCGTCGGCCAGGGTCGGCTGGTAGCCCACCGCGGACGGCATCCGGCCGAGGAGGGTCGAGACCTCCGAACCGGCCTGCGTGAACCGGAAGATGTTGTCGATGAACAGCAGCACGTCCTGGTGCTTCACATCGCGGAAGTACTCCGCCATGGTCAGCGCCGAGAGTGCCACGCGCATACGCGTGCCCGGCGGCTCGTCCATCTGACCGAACACCAACGCGGTGTCCTGGAGAACGCCCATCTCCTCCATCTCGAGGTGGAGGTCGGTGCCCTCACGGGTGCGCTCGCCGACGCCGGCGAACACCGACGTGCCGGAGAACTCACGCGCGATACGGGTGATCATCTCCTGGATGAGCACGGTCTTGCCCACGCCCGCGCCGCCGAACAGGCCGATCTTGCCGCCCTTCACGTACGGGGTCAGCAGGTCGATGACCTTGATGCCGGTCTCGAGGATCTCGGTCTTGCCCTCGAGCTCGTCGAAGGCCGGGGGCTTGCGGTGGATGCTCCACTGCTCGCCGTCACGGCCGAGTCCCGGGGTGTCGAGGCAGTCACCGAGGGCGTTGAAGACGTGACCCTTCACGTCGTCGCCGACCGGCACCACGATGGACTTGCCGGTGTCCGACACGGTTGCACCACGCACCAGACCGTCGGTCGGCTGCATGGAGATCGTGCGCACCAAGTTGTCGCCGAGGTGCTGCGCGACCTCGAGGGTCAGGGTCTTGGCCACAGCTTCGAGGGCGATCTCGGCGTGCAGCGCATTGAACAATTCTGGGATCGAGCCCCGGGGGAACTCGACGTCGACGACGGGGCCGATGATGCGGACGACCCGGCCTTCGGCCGAACCCGTCGAGGCATCCGAGGGTGTGGATACTGCTGCAGTCATTGTTGTTGGGTCACTTCCTCTTTGGGTCTATGGGTCGCCAGGGTTCGATCAGGTGGCCAGGGCGCTCGAGCCGCCGACGATCTCGCTGATCTCCTGCGTGATCTGCGCCTGCCGGAGCTGGTTGGCCTCGCGGGAGAGCGAGGTCGCCAGTTCGTCGGCGTTGTCGGTGGCCGCCTTCATCGCCGTCCGGCGTGCCGCCGACTCCGATGCGGCGGAATCCAGCAGCGCCGCGTACACGCGGGTGGCGACGTACTTCGGCAGCAGCGCTTCGAGCAACGCCTCGGGCGCCGGTTCGAACGAGTAGTTGCGCGACGACTTGTGGATCTCGGCTTCCATCTCGTCGTCCTCTTCGGACACGACGAGCGGAGCCACCCGGCGCACTTCAGGTGCCTGGGTCAGCATCGAGACGAACCGCGTGTACACGAGATGCAGCTCGTCGATGCCCTCCAGCGTCCCCTCACCGTCGGGACGCTCGACCTGTTCACCGGAACCGGCCTCGAACAGCTCGACCAAGAAGTCGGTCGCCGTGCTCGCGTCGCTGTAGTCCGGAGCCTGAGAGAACCCGGTCCATGAGTCGGTCACCTCGGTACCGCGGAAGGTGAAGTAGCCGACGCCCTTCTGCCCCATGACGAACAGCACAGGCTCCTTGCCCTCGTCGCGTACCAGCGCAATGAGCTCGCGGGTGGCCCGCAGGACGTTGGAGTTGTAGCCGCCGCACATACCGCGGTCGCTGGTGACCACCAGGATCCCGGCGCGCCGCGGGTTCTCGCGCTCGACGAGCAGTGGGTGATCCAGTGAGCCGGCGTTGCTCGCCAGCTCCGACAACACCTCGGTCATCTCATGCGCGTACGGCTTGGCCGCCGCGACACGAGCCTGGGCCTTGGTGATGCGCGAAGTCGCGATCAGCTCCTGCGCCTTGGTGATCTTCCTGGTCGAATTGACCGACCGGATGCGTGAGCGCAGCTCACGAATGCTGGCCATGAGCCCTCACCCCTTCCTCGGCACGACTGTCGGACGACGCGATCACGACTTGCGAACCGTGATCTGCTCGTGCGCGACGTCCTCGGAGTCCATGGCCTTGGCCTCGGCCTCGTTCACCACGCGCTTGCCGTCGTGCGTCAGGTAGCTGTTCTTGAACTTGTTGGTCTCGTCGACCAGAGCCTCGGCCTGGTCGTCGGACAGCACCTTGCCACCGGCGATCGAGTCGTAGACGCCCTTCGCCTCGTGGTGCAGATGACTCAGCAACTGCGTCTCGAAGTTACGGACATCGTCGACCGGAACGGAGTCGTAGTGGCCCTCACCGCAGAGGTAGATCGAGACGATCTCGTCCTCCACGGAGAACGGGCTGTACTGACCCTGCTTCAGCATCTCGACCCAGCGTGCACCGCGCTCGAGCTGCGCCTTGGACGCGTCGTCGAGGTCGGAGGCGAAGGCGGAGAACGCCTCGAGCTCACGGAACTGAGCGAGCTCCAGACGCAGCGAACCGGAGACCTTCTTCAGGCCCTTGGTCTGTGCGGCACCACCGACACGCGACACCGAGGTACCGACGTTGATCGCCGGCCGGACGCCCTTGTTGAAGAGGTCCGACTCGAGGAACACCTGGCCGTCGGTGATCGAGATGACGTTGGTCGGGATGAACGCCGACACGTCGTTGGCCTTGGTCTCGATGATCGGCAGGCCGGTCATCGAGCCACCGCCCAGCTCGTCGGACAGCTTGGCACAACGCTCCAGGAGACGGGAGTGCAAGTAGAAGACGTCACCGGGGTATGCCTCGCGGCCCGGCGGGCGACGAAGCAGCAACGAGATGGCGCGGTAGGCCTCGGCCTGCTTGGTCAGGTCGTCGAAAACGATGAGGACGTGCTTGCCCTCGTACATCCAATGCTGACCGATGGCCGAGCCGGTGTACGGGGCCAGCCACTTGAAGCCGGCCGAGTCGGACGCGGGAGCCGCGACGATGGTGGTGTACTCCATCGCGCCGGCCTCTTCGAGAGCGGTCTTGACGCCGGCGATGGTCGAACCCTTCTGACCGATCGCTACGTAGATGCAGCGGACCTGCTTGGTCTCGTCGCCCGACTCCCAGTTGGCCTTCTGGTTCAGGATGGCGTCGATGCAGACCGCGGTCTTGCCGGTCTTGCGGTCGCCGATCACCAGCTGACGCTGGCCGCGGCCGATGGCGGTCATGGCATCGATGGCCTTGATGCCGGTCGCGAGTGACTCCTCGACGGGCTGACGCTCGAGCACCGAGGCCGCCTGCAGTTCCAGGACGCGCTCGGCCTCCGACTCGATGTCGCCCAGGCCGTCGATCGGCTTTCCGAGCGGATCGACGACGCGTCCGAGGAACTTGTCACCGACCGGGACCGAGAGCACCTCACCGGTCCGGCTGACCTGCTGGCCCTCCTCCAGTGACTCGTAGTCACCGAGGATGACGCAACCGATCTCGTCCTCGTCCAGGTTCAGGGCCACGCCGAGCACGCCGCCGTCGAACTGGAGCAGCTCGTTGGCCATCGCGCCGGGCAGACCGCTGACGTGCGCGATACCGTCCGATGTGTCGGTGACGATGCCCACCTCGTCACGGGAGGCATCGGCTTCGAACGACGAGACATACTGCTCGATCGCTCCCTTAATCTCGTCTGGTGAGATCGTCAACTCCGCCATGGGTACTCGTCTTTCTTACTCAGTCCGGCTGGTGGTTTGGTAGTTCGCTGGATGTGTTGGTCTGGTCAGATCAGCGCGGCAGACTCTCGGCCGCCTTCGCCAAACGGGTGGCGACGTCGGCCTCGATCACCTCGTCGCCCACACCGATGCGCAGGCCGCCGAGCAGTTCGGGATCGATCTCGGTCTGCACCGAGATCGTCCGGCCGTAGATGCTGCCGAGCACCGACGAGAGTCTCGCCTTCTGTGCATCGGAGAGTTCGGCTGCCGACACCACATGTGCCACCGACTCGCCCCGGCGTGCGGCCGCGAGCTCGGCGAGGTGGTCGACGGCGACGTCGGCCGGCTGCCCGTGCAGCAAGGTGATGGTGTGTGACAGCAGATACCACGTGTGCGCCCCGACCTTCTCGCCCACCAGCGACCGCAGCAGATCCACGCGCTTGTCGGCGTCGTGTGTGTGGTCGGACAGCAGCGATGCCAGCCGTGGGTTCTGTTCCAGCAGCCGCGCCACGCCGAAGAGCTCGTTCTCGACCTTCTCGATCGATCCGTCGCGCTCTGCGGCAGTGAGCACCACCAGCGCGTTCTGGCGCCGCAGCGCCGCGGTGAAGTCTGATGTGGAGGACCACCGCTGCCGGACCGCGGCCGACACGATGTCGACGACGATCGGCGAGACCTTGCCGCCGAACAGTGCCTGTGCGAGCTGCACCTGTCCTTCGGTGTTGTCCTCGTCCTCCGTCAACCGCTTGCGCAGCACCGGATTCGCGTCGATCAGGCCGATGACGTCGGTCAGTTCCACCGACGCCTTGACCAGGGCCTTGCTGTCGAGTGACTCGGACGCGGAATCGAACTCCTTGGCCACCGACCGTGCTGCCTCGCGACTGCTCGCCCGCATGGAGTGGAGCCCGATCAGTTCCGAGCTGTGTGCGACCAGATCCCCTGGTCCGCCCGCCGACATCGATTCGAGTTCGTCGATGACCCGGTCGACGCTGTCGGACTGCGCCTGCGGATCCGACAGATGCGAACGCACGAGCTTTCCGGCGCCGTCGACCGCGGTGAGCCCGAGGTCGATGCGCAGGTCCCGGACGAGGCTGGCGCGATTCAGGGCCACCTGGGCCTTCCCGTGTTCGGTGATCCGCTTGACCTCGGAGTCGGCCTGCGCCTTGAGGTCACCCGAGATCGCCTCGCCATCCCGGACAGCACCCTTGTGCAGTTCCTCGGCCTCGGCCTTGGCCTCGGCGACGGCGCGGTCGTGCGCAGCCTTCGCGTCGGCGACGCGAGTCTTGGCGGCCTCGCTCTCGGAGACGTGTTGCGCGATCGTGTCCTTCTGGGCGTTGACCGCCTTCGACAGCACCGGCCGCAGGTACTTCCAGAACAGGAAGATGATGATCGCGAAACCGATGAGGTTACCGATGACGATATCCACTTAGTTCACCTTCTCCGTCGACTTGGCCGACACGTCGACGCCGAGTACGCGGCCGGCCAACGTCGACGACAGTGCATCGACATCGTCACGGGCGGTCGAAGCCGCCTGGTCCCCCTCGGCCTTCAGTTGTCTCGTGGTGTCGGCGAGAACGGCGTCCGCTTCCTCGGTGGCCCGCCGCTTCGCCTCTGCCAACTGCTCGTTGCCCTTGGCACGAGCCTCGTCCCGAATACCGGTGGCGTCCCCCCGGGCGTCCTTGAGCGCTGCCCGGTACTCGGTGTCCGCATCCTCGTAGCTCGCCGCGGCGGCCCGGTTGTCCTCTGCAGTCTTGGCGATCATGGCGTCGCGATCGTCGAGCACCTTGAGGATCGGTGGCACGACCATCGTCCTGATGACCAGGAACACGATCACGAAGATAAGCAGGCACACGAAAAATGTGCCGTTGGGGAGCAGGAAGTTCTCTGCGGCGAGATTCATGGTTGGGTAGTTCCCTTAAATCCTAGGGCGACCCGGTCGATGACCGAGATCAGGACTGGCCGGAGATCGGGGTGGCGAAGACGAAGAGCGCCATGAACGCCAGGTTGATGAAGTACGCAGCCTCGACCAGACCCACGGTGATGAAGAACGGGGTGAAGAGTCGCCCCTGGGCCTCCGGCTGACGCGCGATACCCGCGATCAACTGGGCACCTGCCAGACCGTCGCCGATACCGGCACCGATCGCGCCGCCGCCCATGATGAGGCCGCCACCGATCAACGCACCCAGACCAATCAGATTGGGATCCATTTAGAACTTTCCTTTCGGGTGAAACTGGCAATCGGGTTGCCAGGTCTTTGGGCCCGGCCGGCGGTGCCGGCCAGGGTCGTACTGGCTAGTGGTGGTCTTCGTCCATCTCCATCGCCTGGCTGAAGTACAAGACCGTCAGGAGGGCGAAGATGAAAGCCTGGATGAGTCCGACGAACAGGTCGAAGGACTTCCAGAGGGCGTTCGGCGCCCACATCACGTAGATCGGCATCAGCGCGATGAGCGCCACCATGATGCCGCCCGCGAACATGTTGCCGAAAAGACGGAGGGAGAGCGAGATCGGCTTGGCGATCTCCTCGATGATGTTGACCGGCGCGATGGCGACCGAGTGACCCTTCACGAGCCGGACCGGGTGGCCGATGATGCCACGACGCTTGACACCCGCAGCGTGGTACCAGACGAACACGAACAGCGCCAAGGCGTACACGAAGTTGACGTCGCTGGCCGGTGGCTTGAGCCACTCGCTCGTGGAACCCCCAGCCGTTCCGTACTGCGCCGGGATGATCGAGAGCCAGTTGGCGATCAGGATGTAGGTGAACAGGGTCACCGCCAGCGGCAGCACGAAGCCGGCGATCTTCATGCCGATCGCGCCCTCGATCTGGCCACGCATCTGGACGGTGATCGTCTCGAAGTACAGCTGCACGTTGTTCGGCTTGTTCGACGTCATCTTGAACCGGACGACGAAGGCAAGCGCGATCACGATGACCGCGGCCACCGCACTGCCGATGACCGTGTCGAGGTTGACGGTCATACCGAGCACATCCACCTCGGTGTGGTGGCCGACCTCGATCGCCGACTCTGACTCGGCCAGGTAAGTCATTGCGGTCATATCTGCTTACGAAGTCCTTTCATCACCGGAATCACCGTGTTGAGCACCAGGATCACCTGGCCGACGGCGAGTCCGAACATCGCGCCCAGCCCGTCGGGCCGGACCAGAATGGCCGCCACCAATGCGAGGACCGTGATGACCCCGAGGCGGAATGCGGAATTGAGGGCGAGCAGCTTCTTCCGGGGATCCTCTGCGGCGGCGACGTTCTCGACCGCACGGATGACCAGTTTCGTGTTGACGAAGACCAGCACCACGCCGGCGAGGAAGAAGGCGGCGAACCACGGATGCCCGAGGATGATCGCCAGTACCGCGACGACGACGGTGACCACCCCCGCGATGATCGCCGGGCGGCGGATGCCGGTGGGCGCCACCGGATAGACGGGGGCGGAGTCCGGGGCAGACGTCGTCATGTGCCTCTCCTCTGCTCATTCCCGTGCGTCGACACGAAGCATCGAGCGTGCGATCGGCGACTCGTGTCACCGGGCGTAAGCTCGCGGTTTTCTGTGACCCTACCAACACCCGTTCCTGCACCCACCGGGGGGTATGCGCCCTTTGGGAGTCCAGCGGCCGTCGATGCGGTGCGTGGCGCGGCCTCCGGTTCCCGGAGGCGCCGCGCTCGCGCCGAGGTCGTGCTACTACAGAGGATAGTACACTGAGTTTTACCATTGCCTTACCAAGGGGTAAGGATGCTCCCCTGGCGGACAGACGCCTGGGATCAGGTCCCGCCCGGAACGGAATCGCGCCGATCGGAGTGGTCGGCGTGACCCCTGGTACGGATCTCTGCGTAGCGCCTCTGCAGGCGGGGCGCCATCGTGACCAGCAGGGCGATGATGAGGCCTGCACCGAACATCGGTGCGACCACCGACATCGGGAAGAGCGTACTGGCCGCCGCGGAGAATGCGAGCACACCCACCCACAAGTAGATGATCAGCGCGACCCGTCGCTGCGAATGCCCGAGTTCCAGCAAGCGGTGGTGCAGGTGCATCTTGTCGGGGGTGTAGAAGCCCACGCCGGCGCGCGTCCGTCGCACCACGGCCATCAGCATGTCCAGCATCGGCACGAAGACGACCGCCGCCACGAGGATCAGGGGCGACAGCAATGTAAAGACGTCGGCGGGCCCATATGCGTTGATCGCGATACGTCCGGACGCGCTCGTCGACGCCGCGGACAGCATCAGGCCGATGAGCATGGCGCCGGAGTCGCCCATGAAGATCCGCGCGGGCGAGAAGTTGTGGGGCAGGAATCCCAGGCAGGCGCCGGCGAGCGCGGTGGAGATGAGTGCCGGCGGGTAATAGCTGACATCGCCGCCCTGGTCGTGGAGCAGGCCGAGGGAGAACATGCAGATCGCCGACGCCGCGATCAGACCGAGGCCGGCGGCCAGCCCGTCCAATCCGTCGACGAAGTTGACCGCGTTGATCGTCGCGACCGTGATCGCCACCGTCAGGAGGCCGGCCTGCAACGGATCGAGGACCACGGTGCCGATGTCGGCGAACGGGACGTAGAGCAGATACCAGCTGACCCCCATGATCACCAGGACCCCCGCCGCGGTCAGCTGTCCGACGAATTTGGTGAGCGCGTCGAGCCCCCACCGGTCGTCGATGACGCCGACCAGCACGATCACCAGTCCCGCGACGATCACCGCGCTCATGTCGCTGGTGTAGGCGAAACCTCGGGTGAGCGCCGGTAGGTTGGCCGCCAGCGCGATCGCCGCCACCATGCCGGCGAACATGCCGAGACCGCCGAGACGGGGCGTCGGGATCACGTGGACGTCGCGTACCCGGGGCACCGCGACCGCCCCGATCCGAATGGCGAAGACACGAACGAGCGAGGTCAGCAGATAGGTGACGGCCGCCGCGGTCAGGCCGACCAGCGCCAACTCCCGAAGCGGGACACCCGCCCCGCCGTTGCCGACCACCGACAGCGCGGTCAGGTGGACACCGGGATCACCGGCACCGAAGGCCAGGCCGGTGACCCCGTCAGCGAGGTCCTTGCCGGCCTGGGGATCGAACACCCGCACAACGCTACCCGCCGAGCTCTCGTTCGATTTCGGCGCGGATACCGGCGTGTTGGTCGCTGCCCACCGGATCCCGCAACCCGCGGATGATCCAGCCGGCGATCATCGACATCGCCTCGACACCGAGACCGCCGAGCACCGCCGTCGGCGTGCCGACACGAATCGCCGAGCCAGAGGTGACCGGTTCACGATCGAACGGCAACACGGCCCGGTCCACCACGATCCCGGCCGAGGCCAGACGCCGCTGCGCCTCGGCCCCGGTGAGTCCGATCGCGGAGACATCGGCCACCGCGAGGTGGATGTCGGTGCCGCCACTCACGATCCGGAGACCGTTGGCGGACAGTTCGTCGCTCAGGCGCTGCGCCGCCGCGACGGCCTCCGCCGCATACGAGGCGAACTCGTCGGTCGCCGACTCCCGCATGCAGACCGCCTTGCCGGCGATCGATCCCATCGACGGTCCGCCCTGGACGAACGGGTGCACCGCCTTCTGCAGCACCGTGGCATGGGCGCCGCGGGCCAGGACCATCCCGCCGCGCGGCCCCTGCAGCACCTTGTGCGTGGACAACGTGACCACGTCGGCATGCGGCACCGGAGACGCCAGCACTCCCCCGGCGACCAGGCCGGCGAGATGCGCGGCGTCGATCCAGAGGATCGACTCGGTCTCGTCGGCGATGGTTCGCAGGGCGGCGAAGTCGATCGAGCGCGAATATGCCGCACCGCCGGCGACGATGATCCGCGGCCGATGGAGCAACGCCAGATCGCGGAGTTCGTCGTAATCGATGCGTTCGTCGGATGGACGTACGCCGTAGTGGATCGACGAGAACCAGCGACCGGAGAAGTTCGCCCGGGATCCGTGGCTCTGGTGCCCGCCCTGGTCGAGGCGCAACGCCAGGACCGGGTCGCCCGGCTGCGCAAACGCGGCGTAGACGGCGAGATTCGCGGCGCTCCCCGACAGCGGCTGGACGTTGACGTACTCGGCGCCGAACAGTTCGGCTGCGCGGTCGATGGCGAGTTGCTCGAGTTCGTCGACGACCTCGCATCCGCCGTGGAAGCGCGCCCCCGGATACCCCTCGGCATATTTCGCGCCGAATTCCGACGCCAGCGCCTCGCGAACCGCCGGACTCGCGGGCGTCTCCGACGCGATCAACTGCACAGTGGTTGCGCGACGACGACTCTCACGCTCGACGAGGTCGGCGATCTGCGGGTCGGAGTGGGCGAACGGCATCGTCAGCGCGCGGCCAGCACGTCGACGTCGAGATCGAGGACCTCGGCGATGGCGTCGATCGACACCGCCCCTTCACGCAGGATTCGTGGCGTCGGGCCTGTCAGATCGACGATCGTGGACGGCTGGGCCTCCGCGGCGGTACCACCGTCGAGGTAGACCGACACCGACTCGCCGAGCTGGTCACGGGCCTCGTCGACGGTGGTCGCGGGTGGCCGTCCCGACACGTTGGCACTCGACACCGCCATCGGCCCGACCTCGCGCAGGAGCTCGATCGCCACCGGATGCAAAGGCATGCGCAGCATCACGGAGCCGTTGGTGTCTCCCAGGTCCCAGGCCAGCGACGGCGCCTGCTCGACCACGAGGCTCAGCCCGCCGGGCCAGAACGCCTCGACCAGGTCACGCGCGGCGGTCGACACCGACAACACCAGGCCGTCGATCGTGTGCCACGAACCCACCAGCACCGGGACAGGCATGTCGCGCCCTCGCCCCTTGGCGGCCAGCAGGGCGGCCACCGCCTCGCTGTCGAACGCCTCGCAACCGATGCCGTAGAGCGTGTCGGTCGGCAGCACCACGAGCCTGCCCGCCTTCGCTGCTCCGACAGCTGCGCGGATACCCGCCGCCCGGCCTTGCGGGTCACTGCAGTCGAATACCGTGCTCACCCGGCCATCCTCCCACGCCCGGCGTCCGGACGGTCGCAGCGGTCCGCTCACACTCGACGTGCGGTGACGAATCTCGGGCGTCCCGCCAGGTCGTCGCGGGCACGCACATCGTCGAAGGCGCCCACCGCATCGACGACGTCGACAACCGCGGCCGAGGTCGTGTCGTCGTGCTCGACACCCACCACACCACCGGGCCGCAACAGTCCGGCGACGATCGGCATCATCGGTCGGATCACCGACATCCCGTCGGCCCCACCGAACACCGCGTCGGCCGGATCGTGGGCCACCTCGGGTGCGACCTGGGCCGCCTGCGGGACATAGGGCGGGTTTGCCACCACGACGTCGACCGACCTCGACGGCAGTGCGGCGCGTATCTGCGCCGCATCGGTCACGTCAGCCGCCACCACCGTGATCCGATCACGCACCTCCGGGGATGCGCTCGCGACGTTGCGCCGCAACCACTCCAGTGCGTTCGGCGACCGCTCGACCGCCCACACCCGAGCGCCCGGCAGCATCGTCGCGATCGCGATCGCCAGGGCACCGCTGCCGCTGCACAGGTCGACGACCGTCACGGTTCGGCCGGCCCGGCCCGCGATCCCGACCGCCCATTCAGCGAGGAACTCCGTCTCCGGACGGGGGACGAAGACGCCGGGGCCGACGGCGAGCTCGGCCGGACCGAACGCGGCGGCCCCGACGATGTGCTGCAACGGGATGCGCATCGCGCGACGGGTCACCAGACCGCGGAACCGATCGCGGGTGTCCTGATCGAGTCCATCGACGACGATCAGCCGACCACGATCGATCCCCAGGACTGCGGCGAGCAACCACTCGGCATCGCCACGCGCGCTGTCGATCCCGGCGTCGCCCAGGATCCGCTCCGCCGTGGCCAACTCGGAGTCCACCCGAGCGAGCGGCGCGGTGCGCGCCGTGTCCGACGGGTCCCTGGTCATCGCGTCATTGCGCTTCGAGGCGGGCTTGCCGATCGGCGGCCACGAGTGCATCGAGGAGCGCATCCATGTCACCGTCGAGCACGGCGTCGAGATTGTTCGCCTTGTAGCCGATTCGGTGATCGGTGATCCGATTCTCCGGGAAATTGTAGGTCCGGATGCGCTCGGAGCGATCGACGGTGCGGATCTGCGCGGCCCGCCCTTCGGCGGCCGCGGCGTCGGCCTCCTCTTCGGCGGCCGACTGCAGGCGCGCCGCGAGTACCTGCATGGCCCTCGCCTTGTTCTGCAGCTGCGAACGTTCGTTCTGACAGGTCACGACGATCCCGGTGGGCAGGTGGGTCAACCGGACCGCGGAGTCCGTCGTGTTGACGCCCTGACCGCCCTTTCCGGACGACCGATAGACGTCGATCCGCAGATCCGACTCGTCGATCTCGACCTGGGCGACCTCCTCCGGTTCCGGATAGATCAGCACACCGGCGGCCGAGGTGTGGATTCTCCCCTGCGATTCGGTGACCGGCACCCGCTGCACTCGATGGACGCCACCCTCGAACTTGAGGCGAGCCCAGACACCTTCGCGCAGTTGCTCTCTCGACTTGATCGAGAGAGTGGCCTCTTTGTACCCGCCGAGGTCGGATTCGGTGACGCCGAGGATCTGCGCCTTGAAACCGCATCGTTCGCAGTATTTGAGATACATGCGGGCGAGATCGGCGGCGAACAAGGCCGATTCCTCACCACCGGCACCGGATTTGATCTCGAGGACGACGTCGTCGCCGTCGTGCGCGTCGCGGGGCGCCAGAAGATCGGTCAATGTCGCGTCGAGTTCGACCACCGTGGCCTCGAGTGCCGGGATCTCGTCGGCAAATGCCGGGTCGTCGGCCGCCAGTTCGCGTGCGGCGGCGAGATCGTCCCGCGCGGCCTCCAGACGACGATGGGTCGCCATGATGGGAGCGAGTTCGGCGAACCGCTTGCCGACCCGACGGGCGGCACCGGGATCGTCGTGCAACGACGGGTCGGCCAGCTGGGCCTCGAGGCCGGCATGTTCGGCGAGGATGTCGTCGATCGCCGACGGGCTCTGCGTGGTCACCTGGTGCTCACCTCTCAGGACATCTCTCGTGTCCGGCATCGCTCACGGCCGAGAGGATTCGGAGAACGAAAAACGACGCCCCACCGGACGCGCTGAGCGCGCCGGCAGGGCGTCGTCGGTCGAGCTACTGTGCGTCGGCCTTCTTGGCACGCTTGCCGTAGCGCTTCTCGAACCGGGCCACGCGGCCGCCGGTGTCGAGAATCTTCTGCTTGCCTGTGTAGAACGGGTGGCACTGCGAGCAGACCTCGACGTTGATACGTCCGTTGTCCGCCGTGCTGCGGGTCTCGAAGGTGTTGCCGCAGCCGCAGACGACCGTGGTCGTCGCGTACTCGGGGTGAATGCCCTGCTTCATCTGGTTGTCCCTTTCTGTGGTCGCCGGGTCACCGTCGGGGATCGACGGTGTGAACCGGAACCGGACTCGACCGCTCAGTATGCCACGCGGCGCGTTCGACCTGGAAATCCGCGGACTTCCGAGGCCGATCGGCTCGCTGACGAACGATCCACCTGATTGAACAGCACTTCACTGGTTTCCATTCCCCTGTTAGGCGTGCCTTACAATAGTAAGGCTTAGCTAAGTTGTAGGCTGACGTTTCCGTCAGCATCGCTTCATCGTCACAGCGAGCCCCGACCCTTCCGCCGGCGCCGTCCACGAGCGGACGGCCCAAGACCTGAGGACCGAATGCGGCCTGATCACCACCCGCGGACCCTCCTGTGGGACCCGAGCGACGAGTACGGGGGTCGACGACCCGCTGGCCCCGCTCCACCATCTCGCCGTCCGGGAGTTGCTCGGATGCACGTCTCGGCGCCCGGTCGGCGTTGGGAACGCGGCTCCTGGAGAACTGGGAGACCGAACGTCACCACGTCGCGTACGCGATGCCCCGGGCGTTGGTGGCTACCAGGACGGCGCCGTACCCGAGTACGGCCAGACCGGCAGCGCCGACATGTACCGGTTGCTCAACGCGTTCACCGTGTTCGCGATGGCACGACAGGTGTCGCGCACACGACTGCCCCTGGTCGGCGGCAACCACACACGGGAGCAGGCGGCCTCGAGCGATCGGGCGATCGCCACCGTGGCCCGAAATCTGGTGCTCACCGAGGATTTCGAGTTGGTGTCGCGGACGGCCTGCGCTCTGGTTCCGTACACACCGACACCGCGAAGGTGGGCTGACATGCAACTCCCGTACATCCCCGCAGATGTCCCGTTCACCGGCGACCAGAAGGCCTGGCTCGCGGGCTTCCTCGGCGGTCTCAACACCCGTCTCGCGATGCCGAGCACAGGTACCGCGCCCACCTCGGCCGTCGCGGAGCAGCCCGCATCGTCGGACGGCGGTGTTCCCTCGCAGATCGTCTACGGAAGCCAGACCGGCACCGCCGAGTGGATCTCCGAACAGGTCGAGTCCGTGGCCCGTTCGCATGCTGTCGACCCGGTCCGACGCGATCTCGACGCCCTCGACATCACCGCGTTGTCTGCGGTACGCCGTCTTCTGGTGATCGCCTCCACCTATGGCGTAGGTGACATGCCCGACAACGCCGAGTTGTTCTGGCGCGCGCTCGCCGCGCCCGATGCACCTCGCCTCGAGGGTATCTACTACGGCGTTCTCGCCCTCGGCGACTCGATCTACGACGGTTTCTGCCAGGCAGGCAAGAACATCGATGCACGGCCGGCCGAGCTCGGCGCCACCCGGGTCGTCGACCGCACCGACTGCGGCGTCGATTTCGAGGCACTGTCCGACGCCTGGGTCACCCACGCCGTGCCGGCGCTTGCATCCGTGGACATCGATGATGCCCCGGCGTCCACCACGCTCACCACCTCTGCCAGTGCCGAGCCCGAAGCATCAGAAGCTCCGCGGGCATCCGACGATCGACCCCGGCCACCTGCGGCAAAAGCGCGCGGCACACGCACGAAATCCCCGTGGAATCGCAAGAACCCCTATCCCGCGACCATCGTCGCCAACACGCTGTTGTCCGGTCCGACGTCGGACAAAGAGGTCCGGCATCTGGTCATATCCCTGGGCGACAGCGGAATCGAGTACCAGCCCGGCGACGGGATCAGCATCGCACCGGTCAACGACGCCGATCTGGTCGACCTGATCATCGCCCGGCTCGGGGTGTCACCGGACACGATGATCACCGACCGCAGGGCCGAACGAACGCTGCAGGATGCGCTGACCCGTCAGTACGAGATCTCGACGCCCTCCAAGTACCTCGTCGACTACGTCGCCCAGCGCAGCCGAGATCCCGAGCTCACCCACCTCACGTCCACCGGTGATCGCGAGGCGCTCGACGCATGGCTCGGCGGCAAGGATGTGCTGGACCTCCTGGACGTGGACCCGACGTTGACCATCAGCCCCGAGGAACTACTCGCCGAACTACGTCCGCTGCAGCACCGCGTGTACTCGATCTCCTCGAGCCCGGTGGCCCATGTCGGCACCGTGCACATCACCATGGCCACGGTGCGTTACCGGTCCGGGGAACGGCAGCGGGGCGGAGTGTGCTCGACCTACCTCGCCGACCGGCGACCCGAGGGCCCCGTGTCGAGGTGTTCATCTCCGCCAACAAATCGTTCCGACTGCCCGCCGACGACACCAGGACGATCATGATCGGGCCCGGTACCGGAATCGCCCCGTTCCGATCATTCCTGCACGAGCGGTCCGCTCGTGGTGCGCGGGGCGCGAATTGGCTGTTCTTCGGTGACCGGAACCGGGTCCGCGACCACCTCTACGCCGACGAAGTCGAGCAGTTCGTGACCGACGGCCTGCTCGATCGGCTCGACCTCGCGTTCTCGCGCGATCAGGAACACAAGGTCTATGTGCAGGACCGCATGCGCGAACAAGGTGCTGACCTGTTCGCCTGGCTGTCCGACGGGGCACATCTTTATGTGTGCGGTGACGCGACACGCATGGCCCACGATGTCGACGCCGCCCTGCACGAGATCGTCGCCGAACACGGCGGCATGTCCGCCGAGGCGGCACAGGACTACGTCGACGACCTCAAGCGAGCCAAACGATATCTGCGCGACGTGTACTGACCACTTCCGACTCGACCCCACACCGAGCCTGGCTCAGGACACGGAAAGGAACGGCAACGATGCCCGAATCACCCCGACCAGAGGACTCCGAGGGAACCGGACGCCCGTCGCGTCCGGCCTGTGGTGAGCAGTGCAGCTGTCCGCGTGCGAATGGGGCATCCAACGACCTCGACACGTTGCTGGCGACTCCCGGCTTCTCGGGCTCCCTACTCGGCTCCGACGTCGCTGGGGTTGCAGCGCAGTTGCCGTCGCTCGAACAGGTCGTCGGGGTCACGGTGGCCGGCCCCGTCCTCATGAACGACGTCGGAATCCATGAGCTGCCGGTGGGTATCGGCGGACCGATCCGGTGCCGACCGTCGCGGATCTCACTGCGTCTCAACCCTGTTCGACTCGGCTCCGCACTGGTCACCGATCCGGCGGCACACGTGCCGCCGACCCTTCGCCTCTTCGACGCGGCCGGAAACACGGCGCACGCGACCTATCTCACCGAGACCTCGGATCGGCTCGCGTTCGAGTCGCTGTCGCTGAACGCCGGTGGTTTCGACAGCACGCCTGCCGCACCTCGTGTCATCGGCGGCACCGCCGAGGCCACCGCATGGCACGAGCAGCTGGCTGGGGACCGCGACACGCCGCCCGCCGACGATCAGATCGCCCAGTTCGACGCAGTGCTCGAAGACGGTGGCACGCTGCGTCTCCGGTCCATGCCGGGGCGCCGCGGGGAAGGTTTCGCCCGGGTGGAGTCGCGCCGCGTCGTCGCCGCGTTCGAACACGCCGCACTGCTAGGGATGCCGATGACCATCGCCACCGCCGCACCGGGCTGCCTCCAAATGCGTCACGATCGGCTGGACAGTGCGCGGGAACATCGGGGATCCATGGTGATCGCATCGGGCACCTGCCGCGCGATGATCAACTTCGATCTCGTCACCGAGTGCTGGGTGACCTGGACCGACGGCGTGTGGGGTCGGACCGGCTCCATCGAACTTTACGATCGGCACGCCCGCTGCAGTCTCATCGCGACGCAGACGGGTTCCGTGTCGGCGGAGACCTTCGACGCCTGGAACCAACTGGTGGCCGACGTCGCCTGGTGACCCCGCCCTCCCACGCCTCACCGCCCGGGCGCAGGATCGTCGAGCAGGCGCAGGATTCCATCCGGACTCGCGGCGTGGGCGAGGTTCCCACGAGAACCCGTGTCAGAGTTGATGAACTCGACGAGCACGGCCACCATCACTTCATGACGCAGCCCGGCTATGACGCCCTCGCGACTGAATACGCAGCCACCTTCCCGTCGGCATTCCGGTCCGAGACGGAACGCCACGCCGTCGACTGCTTCGCCGACATGGTGATATCCGATACCGGAGACACGCCGTTCGTGATCGATATCGGTTGTGGGCAGGGTCATACCGCTGCCCACCTCCACTCCCGGGGGATGTCTGTTCTCGGAGTCGATCCGAGTGCGGAGATGCTGAAGTTCGCCCGACGTCAGTACCCGGGTATCCGCTTTCTCGACGACGACGCCCGCTGCGCGTCCGCGCCGGTGGAACAGTGCGCCGCCCTGATCGCGCAGTTCAGTCTCATCCACGTCGAGCCCCGACTCCTACCGGGCATCCTGGCGTCGTGGCACCGACGCGGCGGCCCGGGCACCATTGTCCTGATCGCGATGCAGGGCTCGGACGAAACCGGCATCCACGAATTCGATCACCTCGTCGCGCGGGCGTGGCACTGGCACCCGGACACCTTGTCGAACACGCTCGCCGACACCGGGTTCGAGGAGGTCTTCCGGATGATCCGACGGCCGGACTCGGATCACCGGTTTCCGGAGATCTATCTGATGGCACGCGCTCGATCGAACGACACGACCGCTCCGTCTCACCTGCCGTAGAGACCGAGCGAGCCCATCCCCCGAAGGGTGATGGGCTCGCTGGATGGAGATCTGTGCACGCTCGGCGTGAAACCGTGCCCGCTCGGCGGATCAGTCGTCGTTCATCGCTCCGGGCGCGGTCTTCTGCACCTGCATCAAGAACTCGATGTTGGTCTTCGACTTCTTGAGCTGACTGATGAGCAGATCGATCGCCTGCTGTGAATCGAGCCCGGACAGCACCCGGCGCAACTTGTGCACGATCGCGAATTCCTCGGGCGACAACAGCAATTCGTCCTTGCGGGTACCTGACGGATTCACGTCGACCGCCGGGAACACCCGCCGCTCCGAGATCTTGCGATCGAGCTTGAGCTCGGCGTTGCCGGTGCCCTTGAACTCCTCGAAGATGACAGTGTCACCGGTCGAACCGGTCTCCACCATCGCCGTGGCGATGATGGTCAGCGAACCGCCGTTCTCGATGTTGCGCGCCGCGCCCAGGAAGCGCTTCGGCGGGTAGAGAGCGGTGGAATCGACACCACCGGACAGGATTCGACCCGAGGCAGGCGACGCGTTGTTGTACGCGCGACCCAGCCGGGTGATCGAGTCCAGGAGCACGATGACGTCCCGGCCGTTCTCGACCAGGCGCTTTGCCCGCTCGATCGCCAGCTCGGCAACCGACGTGTGATCTGACGGCGGACGGTCGAAGGTCGAGGCGATGACCTCACCGTTCACCGAACGCGTCATGTCGGTGACCTCTTCCGGACGCTCATCGACCAGGACGACCATCAGGTGACATTCCGGGTTGTTGATGGTGATCGCATTCGCGATGTCCTGCAGGATCGTTGTCTTACCGGCCTTGGGCGGCGACACGATCAGTGCGCGCTGGCCCTTGCCGATCGGCATGATCAGGTCGATCACGCGGGTGTCGAGCCGTTCCGGGGTCGTCTCCAGGCGAAGCCGCTGATTCGGGTAGAGCGGGGTCAGCTTGCCGAACTCGGGGCGCTTCTTGGCGGTCTCGATGTCGGTTCCGTTGACCGTGTCGAGCCGGACCAACGGGTTGAACTTCTGGCGCTGGTTGGCCTGCTCACCCTCGCGGGCCACCTTGACGGCACCGGTGATCGCGTCACCGCGGCGCAACCCGTTCTTGCGCACCATGTTCATCGACACGTACACGTCGTTCGGTCCCGCCAGATACCCGGAGGTCCGGACGAATGCGTAATTGTCGAGGACGTCGAGGATGCCGGCCACGGGCTGCAACACGTCGTCGTCGGAGACCTGGGGTTCACCCGAGCCCGACGAGTCGCGGTCACGTCCACGGCGGCGTTCGCGGAAGCGACGACCTCGCCGGCCGCGACCGCTGCCGTCGTCGTCATCGTCGCGGTTGTTCTGGCGACCGTCGCGGTTCTGGCCGCCACCCTGGTTCTGGTTGTTGCCCTGGTTGTTCTGGCCACCATCGCGATTCTGGTTGTCGCGATTCTGGTTGTCGCGGTTCTGGTTGTCGCGGTTCTGACCACCGTCGCGGCCCTGCCCACCGTCGCGGTTCTGGTTGCGATTGCGGTTCTGGTTGCGATTGCGCTGGTCGCCGCCGCCGGTGGAGTCGCCCTGCCGGTCGTTGCCGACCGTCTTCGCGTCGGCCGTGTTGCTGTCGGCGGTCTTGGTGTTGCTGTCGGCGGCTTTTGTGTTGCTGTCGGCAGTCTTGGCGCCGACGTCAGATGCCGCCGAGGCGGCACCGTTGGTGGCCTCCACCTGTTCGTTCTCCGACGACTCGGCGCGCGAACGCCGCCGTGTGCGGGTCGGCGGCTCCGCATCCTTCGCGGAGTCGTTCTTCGGCGCATCTTTCTTCGGCGCATCATTCTTCGGGGCATCATTCTTCGGGGCATCATTCTTCGGGGCGCCGTCACCGGAGGCACCGTCCGACAGAGCCATCTGGCCGTCGGCGCTCTTGGCGGCCGGGGCCGAGCCCGCCTGGCGTTCCTTGATCGCGGCGATCAGGTCGCCCTTACGCATTCCCGACGTCCCCTTGATTCCCAGCTCACCCGCTAGTGCGCGGAGCTCGGTCAGCACCATCGCGGAGAGCCCGGTGCGGGCGCGGGTCGTGGAGCCACTCGCCGATCGCGCCGACGACTGGGCGCCGGAGGCCGGGGCTTCCGTGCTCGACGTTGGGGTCGGTTCAGTGATCAGGTCCGTATCCGTCACGGATATCCTTTCGTTCCCCCGCAGACCGAAGCTGCGAAAGGGGTCATTGCCACCCCGCCTCACTTCAGGCGGGACTTCGTCCTCATCGGAGCGTGTCCGCTCGGGATTCTCCTCCGTGGACGGTCAGAAGAAATATGGTCTGCTGCGTGTGTCCGCTGGTGCTGCTCGACAACTCCTGACAGGAAATCGTGCGACCGGAACCGACCGGAGGGCAAGATAGAGATCGGGAGAGAAGCACGGCAAGACATATCTGCGCGGCTAGACCAGTATATGGTATCTCGTTCGCATGATAGGGGCAACACGCCCTTCCCGCCATTCCGTGTGCGAACCGACGAGAGCCACCACCGTCACACGGATCAGGAACGCCCGTGGGTGACCTCGACGCCACCGGCGATCGCGACGCTCGACGGCACGAAGCCCAATCCGATCGCGACATCGCGATCCTCCGCCGGTACCGGCCCGACACCGAGTACGAGGACGGTGGGCCCGGCACCGGAGACCGTCGCCGCGTGACCGCGTTTACGCAGGGCAGCCACCAATTCCGCGGTCGGCGGCATGGCTTCGGCACGGTAGCCCTG
Organism: Gordonia sp. DT218; assembly: GCF_049847105.1. Lineage (NCBI taxonomy): Bacteria > Bacillati > Actinomycetota > Actinomycetes > Mycobacteriales > Gordoniaceae > Gordonia > Gordonia sp. DT218. Next base: position 28,559 of record NZ_JBNCNS010000001.1, read on the forward strand.
GTGGAGCCGGTCCTCGGTTGCCGCGCACAGGGCCGCGGGATCGTCGGTCAATGCGACCACGGCGAGTGCCGAGCGGCTGACATTGAAGACCGCGTCCCGGCGTGGCACCGCATCGGGCAGCAGACCGCGCGTGTACGACGTCGACGACTCGGTGGCCGGGACGAAGACCGTCGCGGTGATGTCGGGATGCACGGCCAGACGCCGCCCAAGGTAGCGGACGCGGGCCGCGTCGGTCGCCGCCACTCCCCCGACCCGGTCCGACTCCATCCAGGTCACCACCGCCGACCCGAGCACGCTCGCTGCCGCATTGTCGGGATGGCCCTCGAACTCCGAGGACAATTGGACGAGTTCGGCAACGTCGAAAGTGTCACGGATACCGGCCTCGACGAGCAGCCCCGATGCCGCGGCCAGGCCGGACACTGCCGCCGCGGCGGACGAACCGAGTCCACGGGAATGCGGTATCGCATTGACGCATCGCAACTTCAGGCCCGCGGCGGTCACGCCGGCAACCGCGAGTCCCCGCGAGATCGCACGGGCCACCAGATGATTCTCGTCGCGGGGGACGTCCTCGGCCCCCTCGCCACTGACCTCCACCTCGACACCCGCAGACGTGGTCTCCACGATCAGTTCGTCGTAGATCCCGAGGGCGATACCCAGGCAGTCGAAACCGGGTCCGAGGTTGGCGCTGGACGCCGGAACCCGGACTCGAGCCGAAATACCCTCCGGCAGCATCACCTTCGCATCTCCCACCAATGCGTCGTCGGTCATCGCGGTGGCCACACCCGTCGATTCAGCGGACGCCGAGAGCATCCGCCACCGCGACCGGATCCACCGGAATCGCCTCGACCTCGGGCATTCCGGACAGTGCGGTGTCCGGATCCTTCAGACCGTTACCGGTCACCGTACACACGACAGTCGAGCCGGCGGCGATCCACCCGTCTGCCCGGGCCGCGAGCAGACCGGCGACGCTGGCCGCCGATGCCGGTTCGACGAAGACACCTTCCCGACCGGCGATGAGCCGATATGCTTCGAGCAGTTTCTCGTCGGTGGCTGCCCGGAACTGACCGTCGGACTCCTCTTTCGCCGCGACGGCCTGATTCCAGCTCGCCGGGGAGCCGATACGGATCGCGGTGGCGATGGTCTCCGGGTCCTTCACCGGCGCTCCGTTGACGAGGGGCGCGGCACCCGCCGCCTGGACGCCGAGCATCCGCGGTACCGACGAACTGATCCCGTCCCGGTGGTACTCGGTGTAGCCCTTCCAGTACGCGGTGATGTTCCCGGCGTTCCCCACCGGCAGAGCATGCACATCGGGCGCCCGGCCGAGGACGTCGACGATCTCGAACGCGGCGGTCTTCTGACCCTCGATCCGCGACGGGTTCACCGAGTTCACCAGCTCGATCTCGGTGAACTCCGCGGTTGCCTTCCGCGCGAGTTCCAGGCAGTCGTCGAAATTACCCTGCACCTGGATGATCTTGGCGCCGTGCATGACCGCCTGGGCCAGCTTGCCCATCGCGATCTTCCCCTCGGGGATCAGGACCGCGCAGGTGATCCCTGCCCGGGTCGCATACGCGGCAGCCGACGCCGAGGTGTTCCCGGTCGACGCGCACAGCACCGCGGTCTTGCCGTTGTTGACAGCGGTGCTGACCGCCATCGTCATGCCCCGGTCCTTGAACGAACCCGTCGGGTTGAGGCCCTCGACCTTGAGATAGACCTCGCAGCCGGTGACCTCCGAGAGGTGCGGCGCGGCGATCAGCGGCGTGCCACCCTCGAGGAGGGTGACGACCTGCCAGTCGTCGCCGACAGGCAGGCGATCGCGATACGCCTCGATCAATCCGGGCCAGCGCTGATGCACCGGGGTTGCGTTAGTCATCGGTTCCTTCCAATCGCAGGACGCTCGACACCTTGATCACGGCATCCATGTCTTCCAGTGCCGCAACGCATTCCGATTGCGCGCGGTCGGGCGCGCGGTGGGTCACCACGATGAGCCGGGCGTCCTCGCCCGCGCCCTCCTGGCGCACCGCGGCGATGCTGACCGCGCGCTTGGTGAACTCGCCGGCGACCTGGGCGAGCACGCCCGGACGGTCGGCGACCTTCATCGAGATGTAGTAGCGGGTCGGCACGTCGTCGATCGGCGCGACCGGCAGCGACGCGTATGTCGACTCCAACGGGCCGCGTCCCCCGTGCACCTTGTTCCGCGCCGCCATCACCATGTCCCCCAACACCGCCGACGCCGTGGGTGATCCACCGGCGCCCTGCCCGTAGAACATCAACCGCCCGGCGTTCTCCGCTTCGACCACCACCGCATTGAAGGCGCCGTTCACCGTCGCCAACGGATGGCTCAGCGGGATCAGCGCCGGGTAGACACGCGCCGACACCCTCTGGCGCCCGTCGGCATCGTGCACCCGCTCACAGATGGACAACAACTTGACGGTGCAGTCGAACTTCTTGGCGGCCACCAGGTCGGCGGCGGTGACCGTGGAGATCCCCTCCCGGAAGACGTCCGCCGCGGTCACCCGGGTGTGGAATGCGATCGACGCGAGGATGGCGGCCTTGGCGGCGGCGTCATATCCCTCCACGTCGGCCGTCGGGTCTGCTTCCGCGTAACCCAGTCGCCCTGCCTCGGCCAGAGTGTCGGCGTAGGCGGCGCCGGTCTCGTCCATCGCCGAGAGGATGAAGTTGGTGGTGCCGTTGACGATTCCGGCCACCCGCTCCACGGTGTCGCCGGCGAGCGACTGCATCAGCGGCCGGACCACCGGGATGGCACCGGCAACAGCGGCCTCGAAGTAGAGATCGACCTTGGCCTCGGCGGCTGCGGTGGCGAGCTCACCGGTGTACTCGGCGAGCAACGCCTTGTTCGCGGTGACCACCGACTTACCACTCTCGAGCGCCGCGCGGATCAGCTCGCGCGCGGGATCGATGCCGCCCATCAGTTCCACCACGATGTCGACGTCGGCGCGGGCCACGAGCGCGGCCGGATCGTCGGTGAGCAACTCCTGGCTGATCTTGCGCGGCCGGGTGAGGTCACGGACCGCGACGCCCCGCAATTCGACGGGCGCACCGACACGGGCCCGGAGGTCGGCGGCATTCTCCGCGAGGATCCGCACCACCTCGGCGCCGACATTTCCCATGCCGAGCACAGCCACGCCGATGGCGCGGGCACCGGTGACGGATGTCGGGTCGCTCGGGGTCTGGTTCATTCGGAAACCTCCAGGCTCAAGATGTCGTCGATCGTCTCGCGTCGCAGCATCAGTCGTGCGGACGAATCCTGCACCGTCACCACCGCCGGCCGCATGGCCATGTTGTATCGACTCGACATCGAATAGCAGTACGCGCCGGTGGCCGCGACCGCGACCAGGTCGCCGGGCGCCAGATCTTCGGGCAGCCAGCAGTCCTTGATCACGATGTCGCCGCTCTCGCAGTGCTTCCCGACCACTCGGCTGACCACTGCGGGCGCCTCGGACACGCGTGAGACCAGCCGAATGTCGTACTCGGCCTGATACAGCACGGTCCGGATGTTGTCGCTCATGCCACCATCGACAGACACGTACCGCCGGGACAGGTTCTTGCCGATCGTCACGTCTTTCACGGTGCCCACCCGGTACAGGGTGACCGTGCCGGGGCCGGCGATCGCGCGGCCGGGCTCCACCGCCAGGGTCGGCATCGGGAGCCCGACGGCCGCGGACTCGTGGCGGAGGATCTCCGCCAGCCGCTCGGCGACATCGCCGATGGGCAGCGGGTCGTCTTCGGGCAGGTACGAGATGCCCAGTCCGCCACCGAGGTCCACGATGGAGAGCTGGGCGGTCTTGTCGACGCCGAATTCGGCCACCACATCCTTGAGCAGACCGAGGACACGATGTGCGGCGAGCTCGAACCCGTCCATGTCGAAGATCTGGGAACCGATGTGGCTGTGCAGACCGACCAGTCGCAGGTTGTCGGTCGCGAACACCCGGCGGACCGCATCCATTGCGACGCCGCCGGCGAGCGCGAATCCGAACTTCTGGTCCTCGTGGGCGGTCGAGATGAACTCGTGGGTGTGCGCCTCGACGCCCACGGTGACGCGAACGAGAACATCGGCGACCAGACCTCGTTCACCGGCCAGCCGGTCGAGACGCTCGATCTCGACCATCGAGTCGAGCACGATGTGACCCACGCCGGCATCGAGCGCCATTGCCAATTCGTCGACACTCTTGTTGTTGCCGTGCAACGCGATCCGCTCCGGCGGGAAACCCGCGCGCAGCGCGACGGTCAGTTCGCCCCCCGAGCACACGTCGAGGGACAGACCCTCCTGGTCGACCCAGCGCGCGATCTCGGAACTCAGAAAGGCCTTCGACGCATAGTGCACGCGACCATAGGGCCCGAATGCCGCGACCATGTCGGCACATCGCGATCGGAAATCCGCCTCGTCCATCACGAACAGCGGGGTCCCATAGGTCTCGGCGAGTTCCTCCACACCGACCCCGGCGAGGTGGACCTCGCCCGAGGAATCTCGAACGGCGTTGCGGGGCCATACGTTTGCCGGGATCGCAGCGAGCTGGACCGGATCGTTCGGCCGCTCCGCGAGGTGCGGGGCAGCGAGCAGTTCGGCGTGCCGGGGTCCGGCCGGGTGCGCGTTCACATCCGCTCCGGTGCGCTCACGCCGACCAGCTCGAGGCCGTTCGCCAGGACCTGCCGGGTCGCCCCACACAGCGCGAGACGCGCCGCATGGATGTCACCGGCGGGTTCGTCACCCTGCGGAAGGATTCGGCAGCGTGCGTAGAAGCGGTGGTAGGCGCCGGCCAGCGTCTCCAGATATCGGCAGATCCGATGCGGCTCGCGGAGTTCGGCGGCCGTGGCCACCACCTCGTCGAAATCCCCGATGGTACGGATGAGTTCACCCTCGGCCGGATCGTCGAGGAGATCGAGATGATCCTGCGACGGCTCGAGGCGGAGCTCGGCGGCGTTGCGCGACAGCGCCGACAGCCGCGCGTGCGCGTACTGCACGTAGTAGACCGGATTGTCGTTCGACTGCCTGCGCAACAGGTCGAGGTCGATGTCGATGTTCACGTCGACCGACGACCTGATCAGGGCGTACCGGGCGGCATCCACCCCGACGGCGTCGACGAGGTCGTCGAGGGTGATCACGGTGCCCGCCCGCTTGCTCATCCGGACCGGCACGCCCTCGCGGACGAGGTTGACCATCTGGCCGATCAGCACCTCGACGGTCTGCGGGTCATCGCCGAGCGCGGCGGCCGATGCCTTCAACCGGGTGATGTAGCCGTGGTGATCGGCACCCAGCATGTAGATGCAGAGGTTGAACCCGCGGTTGCGCTTGTCGCGGTAGTAGGCGATGTCGCCGGCGATGTAGGCGGCGTTACCGTCGCTCTTGATCACGACGCGATCTTTGTCGTCGCCGAAGTTCGTCGTCCGTAGCCACCAGGCGCCGTCGTTCTCGTAGAGGTTGCCGTTGGCCTTGAGTTCGGCGATGCATTCGTCGACAAGACCCGAGGTGAACATCTTGTTCTCGTGCGTGAAGACGTCGAAGTCGGTGCCGAACTCGTGCAGGCTTTCCTTGATGTGATCGAACATCAGGTCCACCCCGACCGCGCGGAAGGTCTCCAGAGTTTCGTCGTCGGGCCGGTCGAGCACGTCGGGCACCTTTGCCACGACCTGCGCCGCGATCTCGCCGATGTAGTCGCCGGCGTAGCCGTCCTCGGGGGTCGGTTCGCCGGTGGCCGCGGCCCTCAGTGACTGCGCGAATCGGTCGATCTGCGTGCCGTGGTCGTTGAAGTAGTACTCGCGGGTCACCGCAGCACCGCGCGCGGCGAGTACCCGACCGAGGGCGTCACCGACGGCGGCCCAGCGCGTACCGCCGAGGTGAATCGGCCCGGTCGGATTCGCCGAGACGAACTCGAGGTTGATCGTGCGATCATCGAGCTCGGCGCCACGGCCGTAGTCGGCGGCAGCCGCCAGCACGGTCGCGACCACCGAGTTCTGCGCGGCGGCCGCCAGCCAGACGTTGACGAAGCCCGGACCCGCTACCTCGGCCTTCGCGATGCCGTCGGTGGCCGTGAAGGCATCGGCCAGCCAGCCGGCCAGCTCACGTGGGGCGACGCCCAGCTTCTTGCCGAGCTGGAGCGCGATGTTCGTGGCGTAATCGCCATGATCCGCGTGCCGGGGACGCTCGACGACAACGGTGTCGGGCACGATCGTGTCGTCGAGCCCGTGGTCACGGACAACGGTCAGCGTCGCGGCGGCGAGCAGCGCGGCGAGGTCGGCAGGAGTCACGGCTCACCATCCTATTGGCCCGAGCCCAACAGGGGATAATCGCCTACGCCGGCCGTCACCTGGCGAGCGACCCCACCGGCTCCCCACGCACATTGCTCACCGCCCTCGGGGTGGTCGCGGCGTTGCTGATCGGGATGGCGCTGGGACTGCTGATCGCCGCGATACTGCACAGCGACGACGTGCGGGCCGAGGAGACGCCGTCGGCGGACTCCGCGGCGGTCGGCTTTGCGCAGGACATGGTCCGACATCCTCACCACGCAGAGCAACGAGATCGGGCAGATGCCGTTGTGGCTGACCCGATGGGGCCACCCACCGATCAACCCGAATCCGCTGATGGGGTGGGTGGGCACTGAGATGGCCGCAGGCACCCCGGCGCCGTCGACCTCTGCCGGAACGTGGCGCCGCGCCGCTGCCGACGAACTGACGGTCTCCACCGTCACGTCCGGGACCACCGGGGCAGGCTCAACCCTGCGGACACCAGGAAACAAAGCGCGCCGACGAACGTGCCGGCGCTCGCCACCTCGTCGCTGACCGTCTGCCCTGCGGACGTCACGTAGGCACCCACCGCCGACGCCCCGAAGGCGATGCAGCCCAGCAGGTTGACCTGCGGCGCCCACCAGTCGCGGCGCCGCGGCGCCCAGACGCGGACGGTGTGGGCGAACACGATCACCGCGAGGATGCCGCTCACCAGGAATGCGACCGAACCGGCTGCGTCCGGGGACCACACCCGACGGCGATCTTCGGTGACCGTGGCGGCATGGAGAGCTGCCGCAGTACTCGCATTGAACAGCAGGGCCCCGCCGAATTGTGTTGCCGCGGAGAGCCACTCGGCGCGAAACTGTTTGCCGTCGTCGGGGGTCGAGGTGGTCGCCGCACCGCTGAGCGCATATTGGATCAGTGCCGCACCGGTGAAGAACCAGGCGCCGACGAAGAAACTCAGATTCGCCACCGACGCACCTACCCACGCCATGAATCCGGGCGCGGCGCCCAGTGCGAAGAGCGCCGACCCGATCATGAACCCCCAACATTGCTTCTCGAGCGTCGCCGACAGAAACCGGGTCGGGCCGTTCGCTGCTACGACATCACCGTTCACCCCTGCATTCTGGTGGATTCGGCGCGCCGATGACGCACGTTGCGGCAGGATCGTCGGCGGACAGCACGAGCACACCGACATCACGAGCACCCCGACACCTGGAGCGCCCCGAGGCAGACCGTCACGCTCGAAACCGACCTCGACGCCGGCGCCGTCTGCTCGGGGATGCTGTTGCAGTCGACCTTCCTGCATGTGTGTCAGGTCTGTTCGGCGTCCCGGCGATGAGTGCCCGAAGGTGTCCGCAGCCGCTACCGAGGCACCATCGAGATCGATACCGGACGTATCACCGGGGTCGCCGGCATGGTCGCCCGTGGGATCTTCCGGCACCACGAACGTCGGTGGCGGGCGTTCGCGCGCACTCTGGCGCCCAGAGCGGACTGAACTCGCACCTTCGCCAGATGCCCAACGGTTTTCAGGTCATACGGGAAATGAGTTCTTCGCGGCTGACGCTCGCACTGCGACAAGGATGTCACGGTGCCCCCGGCAGGATTCGAACCTGCGGCCTTCTGCTCCGGAGGCAGACGCTCTATCCCCTGAGCTACGGGGGCTCAACGGGCGAGGGTTAGCGTAACGCACGCGCGCCACCCGAACCCAATCGGGTCGTCACGACACACCGAGCGCTCCCGACATGCGGATGTGCGAACCGCTCTCTCCGCGTACGACGTGCAGTTGGGCTGGAATACGCGCCCGGAGTTCGTCGACGTGGCTCACGACACCCACGACACGTCCGCCCGAGCGGAGGTCGTCGAGAACGCCCATCACCAGGTCGAGCGCTTCAGGATCGAGGGCACCGAACCCTTCGTCGATGAAGATCGTGTCGAGCACGTGACCGCCGGATTCCGCGGCGACCACGTCGGCGAGGCCGAGTGCGAGGGCCAGTGAGGCGAAGAACGTCTCACCGCCCGACAAGGTGGTGGTCGCCCTGACCGCTCCGGTGTACTCGTCGCGGACCTCGATGCCGAGCCCACCGCGTCGCCCACGCGGCCCAACGGCATCGGTATGCACGAATTCATATCGGCCCGAGGACATCTGGTGCAGTCGAGCGGACGCGGCCACGAGCACCTCCGTCAGCCGCGCGGCCAGCACGTAGGACCGCAACGACATCCGCCGGGAGTTCTGTCCCCGCCCGCTCACCAACTCGGCGAGGCCTTGGAGCTCATCGTGACGCGCCCGCATCGGAGCGAGCACGTCGGCGGCCGCCCAGAACTGGCTGACGTAGTCGTCCAGATCCCGCAGACGCCGAACCGCCACTGCACGACGACTCGTGGCCTCGTCACGCACCTGCCGGGCAGATGCCAGGTTCGCGGCGAGGGCATCGGTGTCGACCGGTTCGGCGGCCATCGCCGCACGCACCTCCGTGTCGGCGAGGGTCGATTCGGCTGCCGCCCGGATTCGCGACGCCTGCAGCACCATCGCCTCCCACTCGGACAGGCGAGCCTCCGAGGTCAGCGCCGCGGTGGCCTCCGACGGGTCCGCGAAGCCTGCGGCGGCACACTTCTCGGCGAGCCGGTCCAGGGCGTCTGCACGTCGCTGCCGGACTCGGACCAGTTCATTCCGTGCGTCGCGCAGCCGCGCCGCACGACGACACAGTTCCGCCAGTTCGGCACGTCGCTCGGCCACACCGGTGCGCCCGCCGGTCGCTTCCGCGACGTCGGCATCGAGTGCCCCGAGTGTGTCGCGGAGCGCGGTGAGCCGTTCGCGACGCCCGGCCTGCGCGGTGTCGGCATCGCTGCGTTCGACACGTACCGACTCGATGTCGGCCTCGATGGCCTTGAGTGCCGCCGCCAGGGAGGAAGTGCGTTCCGCGGAACGTTCCGCGTCCTCGAGGTCGGCGGTGTTCTGTGCCCGGTGGGCGTCGATCTGATCCCGCATGGCCCCGTCGATGGTGGCATCGAGGTGGGTACGCCGTTCGACGAGTGCCGCACGATCCGACTCCGCGGCCGATCGGGTGTCCGCGGCGCGTTGGGCGGCCTCGACGGCGTCGGCTTCCTGCGCCTCACCGATCGACGTCGCCGAATCGCTCACTGCGGGCAGCGGATGCTCGACCGATCCGCAGACCGCACACGGCGTTCCGTCCACCAGCTGGCCCGCGAGCTCGGCCGCCATCCCTGTCAGCCTCCGTTCCCGGACATCCAGGAGGCGCTCGCGCGCAGTCGTGTATTGCTCACGCGCATCGAGGAGCTGCTGTTCGGCGCGAGCGATCTCCGGCTCGAGCGCCTCGCGATCGGCGACGGCCCGGGCGATGGTGGCCAGGCGATCCCGTTCGGCGTGCAGGTGCGGCAGCTGTGCTCGTGCCGCGACCGCACCGGCAAGCTCGGCGGCAGCCTTCTCTCGGCGCTCCGGCGCCTGCTCGAGAAGCGAGTCCATCTCGGCGAGGCGACGCTCGGTCGCGTCCATCTCGTCCCGGATCCGATCGATGTCGGCAATGAGCTCCGGCCGCCGGGCGAGGCGGGCGGCCAACGGCTCCCAGCGGCCGGACTCGGCGGTCCAACGCTCGATCGCGGCGTCGAGCGAGCCCTCCGCACTGCTCCGACACAGCGGAGCTCCCTCGTCGAGCGCGGCCAGCTCGGCATCGAGGCGGGCACACTCCGATTCGGCGGTTGCCAGCGCGGCTGCGGCGCGGTCCCGGTCCTCGACCACCGACGCAATCGGTGCGGCTCGCCGCCCGGACTCGAGTGCCGCGGTGATCGCGGCCAATTCCGCTCCCCCGTCGGCGAGCTGGACCAATCGCGTCGTGGCCTCGTCACCCCGCCGTCGAGCATCCACCAGCCGTGCACCGTGATCATGGGCGGCCTGTACACGATCGAGTTCGGCCTGCGCCCCGGTCAGCGCGTCGACACACCCGGTCGCATCCGTACGCGCGGCCGCCAGGCAGTTCTGCGCCCACTCCATGTCGGGATCGGCGACGTCGGCACCGCCGAGAGCGACGATCTGGCCTGCGATACGATCCGCAGCCGCCGTCCGCTCCGCCACTGCACTCGCACTCTGCCGCGCCCGCTCACGCAGCCACTCCTCGAGGTCGCCGAATCGCTCGGTGTCGAACAGCCTCTCCAGCAGGCCTTCTCGATCCTCGGAAGTCGCTCGCAGAAACCTCGCGAACTCGCCCTGCGGCAGCAGCACCACCTGAAAGAACTGGTCGGCGCTCATCCCCAACAGCCGCGTCACCACCTCGCCGATCTCCGGCAGGCGGGTCAGGTCCGGGCCCGAATCGTCCAGCCACACCAACGTGCCCCGCGCATTGACCTTGGTGGTGCCGGTACCGCGTTTCTTGGGCCGGAGATGATCGGGTGACCGGGTGATGCGCAGCCGGCGGCCCCCGATCGTCGCCTCGAGCTCGACCTCGGGTACCTGATCGGCCGACGAGTGATCGGAATGCAAGCGGCGGTTGGTGTCCCGGGCGCCGGGCACCCGGCCGAAGAGCGCGAACGCGACTCCGTCGAGCACCGTCGTCTTGCCCGCGCCGGTCTGCCCGTGCAACAGGAACAGTCCGTCCCCGGCGAGCGATTCGAAGTCGACCACGACCTCGTCGGCGAACGGACCGAATGCCCGCATCCGTAAGTGGTGCAATCTCATGCTGACTCCGCCACACCCGGCTCGACGTCGAAGAGGGTCAGCTCCCCGTCCGATCCGCCATCGGAGTCAGGCTCGCCGACGACCGCACGCACCGCCCGATCGACGAGGGCACATTCCCGCGCGGTGGGGGTGTCGCGCACGTCGGCGACGAAGGCGGCGATGATCTCGGCGTCGGTGCGACCGTGTACCCGCGATCGATAGTCGAGCCCGTCGCCGAGGTGGGGGCGATCCCACTGCACATGCACGGCATGCGGAAATCGTTCCCGCAGTCGACGCATCGCATCGACCGGGCGGACCGCATCGGTCAGGGCCGCTTCGACATAGTGGTCCTCCGCATCGCTCAGCGAGCCGTCGGTGAGGAGCTCGTCGAGAGTGCCCACCAAGGAACTCAGCCCGCGGACGGTCGGGAGTTCTCGGGCGCCCACCCCGGCGACGCCGTTCGCGTCGAGGTCGACGACCCACACCGACTTGTGCTCGGAACGCTCGCCGAACGAGTACGGCAGCAGTGATCCGCTGTACCGGACTGCCTCGCCGAGTTGCTGCGGCGAGTGCAGATGCCCGAGTGCCACATAGTCGACCCCGGAGAAGTTCTCGGCGCCAACGGTTTCCACACCACCGACACTGATGGATCGTTCGGATCCGGAGGCCAGGGCGCCGACCACGAAGGCGTGCGCGGCCACCACCGACCGGGCGGACCGGCCGGCCAGATCTGCACGAACCCGGTCCATCGCCGCTCGGAGCACCTCGGCATGGGTGCGGGCGTCGTCGACACCGAGGTGCCGCCGCGCGGTTTCCGGTTCGAGATATGGGATGCCGTAGATCGCCACCTCACCGAACTCGTCGCCCAGGACGACCGGTTCGCCGATCTCCTCGATCGAGGTCCGCAGGTGCAGCCCGCCCGCCGCCGCGAATCCGGACCCGGCCCCGAGACGGGTCGGCGAATCATGATTGCCCGAGGTGATGACGATCTGAGCGCCCGCCGCCGCGATCTCGGCGAGCCCGCGGTCGTACACCCGTACCGCGTCCGCCGACGGAACGGACCGGTCGTACACGTCTCCGGCGACCACCACGGCATCGGCCGACTCCTCGGCCACGATTCCGGCGAGGTGCGACAGCGCAGCCATCTGGTCGTCGAGCAGCTCGACGCCGTGAAAGGTCCGACCCAGGTGCCAGTCGGAGGTGTGGATGATGCGCATGCGCTCACCCTACGAGCGCCTCCCGACAGACTGTGGGAGGCAAAGCCGCACCCGTGGGCACCGACCTCGCCACTCGGGCGAGGTCGGCGCCCACGGTGATCGTCGATGCGCGGGTCAGGCGGTCGGCACCCCCGTCGCGGCGCCCTCGCCGGCCTGATCCGACGGCACCGGCGGCACGCCGGGCGGGGTCTGATGCTTCGGCTTCACGAAGAACAGCGCGGCGACGACGCCGAACAGGAGCACCACGGCCGGCAGGTAGAGCGACTGGCCCATCGCGGTGGCAAATCCCTCGCGCACCATCTCCGGGAGCTGGCCGCCGGCACTGTGGTGCTCGGTGTCGACGCCCGGCAGCAGCGCGGCGAGCCGGGTCTGCATCAGTGCGCCCACGGCCGCACTGCCCAGCACCGATCCGATCATCCGGGTGGTGTTGTAGACGCCGGCGCCGGCGCCGGCCTGATGCCACGGCAGGTTGCGGGTCGCGGTGGCGGCCAACGGCGCCCAGATGCCCGCCGACGCGATCCCCATCAGGCACATCGGGATGACCAACTGCCACACCGGGGTCGCCGGCCGGGCGATCATGCCGACCCAACCGACGGCGATGGCGTTCAGCAGCAACGAGGTCGCGATGATGGTACGGGGATGGACGCGGTCGAGGACACGGCCGACGATCGGCGCCAGGACGCCGGTGAGCACTGCCATCGGGACCATCATCACCGCCGAGCGGGTCGGTGACATGCCGCCGACGAGCTGCAGGAAGAACATCGTCGGGATCATCAGTCCGGAGATCGCGAATCCCATCGACGCGATACCGATGTTGGCCAGGGAGAAGTTGCGGTCCCGGAACAACGAGAGCGGCACCAGGGGTTCACCCTTGATCCGCGACTGCCAGTAGACGAAGAGCGCCATCACCAGCACGCCACCGACGATGAGCGTCCAGATCCAGCCGTTCCAGTTGTACTTCTCGCCGTCCTGGATGCCGAACACCAACGCCGACAGACCGATCGCCGACAAGGCAACGCCGATCCAGTCGAATTGGTGGTCGTGGGTCTCGACATCGGGGACGAGCACGTACGCCAGCACCAGGCCGACGATGCCGACCGGGATGTTGACGAAGAAGATCCACTCCCACCCGAGGCTGTCGGTGAGCACTCCGCCCAGCAACGGTCCGACGAGCGTGGCCACGCCGGCCACGGTGCCCCAGACACCCATTGCGGCGCCGCGCTTCTCAGGCGGGAAGATGCGGGTGATCAGGGCCATCGTCTGCGGTGTGATCAACGCGGCGCCGACACCCTGCAGGGCGCGGGCGGCGATCAGTTCGCCGATCGACCCGGACAGCCCGCACCACACGCTGGCGATGGTGAAGACGAGCAGACCGAGCTGGTAAACGCGTTTGGGGCCGAATTTGTCGCCGAGGCGTCCGGTGATCAGCAGGGGCACCGCGTAGGTCAGCAGGTAGGCGCTCGTCACCCAGACGATGCCGTTCACATCGGTGTCCAGCGCGGTCTGGATCTGCGGCTGGGCCACTGCCACAATGGTCATGTCGACCAGGATCATGAAGAAGCCGACGCACAGCGCCAGCAGCGCGGCCCAGGGCCGTGTGGTCACCTGCGCGGCAGGGGTCGGGGTGGAGGTCATTCGTCGTTCGCTTTCTGATGGAGGACGCCCGCGATGACCGAGCTGCCCTGATAGGGGGAACCCGGATCGTCGAGCCATTCGATGCTGGAGTTCTCGAGACGGTCGACAAGGTCCTCGACCCAGTCGATCTGAGCGCGCAAAGTCGCGATGCGGCAACCGATGTCGAGATGGAACATCTCGGGTGTCCCCCGCTCCCGGACGGCGGCGACACCGCCGTCCAACTCGGTCAGCGCCGTACGCATCGCCTCGAGTCGGGTGGTCAGCAGTTCGACCACCCGCGCACGGGGGAGCCCGTGCGCTTCGGAGAGGGCGAGATAGAGCTCGGGGTATTCGACGGGATGGCGGGAGACGATCTCTTCGAGGCTCTCGAACAACACGCGCCGACCGAGATCGGTGATGGCATAAACAGTGCGTTCGGGACGGTTCCCCGCACGCTGGACGTCGTGGACCTCGATGAGTTCCTGGGAGAGCAGCCGATCGACCGTGTGGTACATCGTGCCGGGCCGGAACTTCGCCAGACGATCTTCTCGTCGTTCGACCGTCGTCTGGAACATCTCGTACGGGTGCATCGGCCGTTCCGCGACGAGTCCCAGTACCAGCACCGCCAGTGGCGGCAGGGGTCCGCATGCCTTGGCTCCCACCACACCTCCCGAATTGATCCACTGCAAATATTCCGTGTGGAATATACCGTGCCGGACATCGCATGCCAAGCGTCGGTGTCGATCACTACTGTGGTCACCATGAGCACTGAGAGCGGTGGCGAGCAGGAGCAGGGCGTCTACGTGACCACCGGCCAGGAGTTCGTCCGCGACACCGAATACATCGAGACGCGGATCACCCGAGATGGGCGGGACGGCCACCCCGTCGAGCCCGGGCGTTATCGGCTCGTGGCGGCCCGCGCATGCCCCTGGGCGAACCGGACACTCATCGTCCGACGCCTTCTCGGACTGGAGGACGCGATCTCGCTGGGCCTCTGCGGCCCCACGCACGACGCCGACTCCTGGACCTTCGACCTCGATCCCGGCGGCGTGGACCCGGTGCTCGCCATCCCACGACTCAAGGACGCCTACGAGAAGAGGTTTCCCGGCTATCCCAAGGGCATCACCGTGCCGGCGGTCGTGGACACCCACAGCGGCGCGGTGGTCACCAACGACTTCCCGCAGATGACCATCGACTTCGAGCTCGAATGGGCCGAGCACCATCGCGCGGGTGCGCCGGAGCTGTACCCCGAACATCTCCGCGACGAGATCGACCAGGTGAACCGCGGCGTCTACACCGAGGTCAACAACGGGGTCTACCGATGCGGGTTCGCCGGCAACCAGGACGCCTACGACAAGGCCTACGACCGCTTGTTCACCAAGCTCGACGAACTGTCCGACCGCCTACGCACCCGGCGATACCTGGTGGGCGACACCATCACCGAGGCGGACGTCCGACTGTTCACCACCCTGGCCCGATTCGATCCCGTCTATCACGGCCACTTCAAGTGCAACCGGAGCAAGTTGTCCGAGATGCCGGTGCTCTGGGCCTACGCCCGGGATCTGTTCCAGACACCCGGCTTCGGTGACACCACCGACTTCGCACAGATCAAGCGTCACTACTACGTGGTGCATCGCGACATCAACCCGACCGGCGTCGTCCCCGACGGGCCGGATCTCTCCAATTGGCTGACCCCCCATCATCGGGACGAGCTCGGCGGCCGTCCATTCGGCGACGGCACGCCGCCCGGTCCGCCGAAGCCCGCCGAAATCGTCCCTCCGGAAGGTCGGGTACCCACACATGGCTGACATCAGACGCTCCACCGGAACCGCAGGCCCCCGCCCCGGTCAGCGGCCACCGGGCAAGGCCGTCGAGGTCACCGGCGGTCTGCTCGACCGCGCGCAGCGACTGCAGGGCCCGGCGGTCGCGAAGTACGTACGCAACCTCCGTGCCGCGCATCCCGAGGAATCGCCTGCGCAGATCATCACGAGACTCGAGAAGATCTACCTCACCGCGGTCACCGGCTCCGGTGGGGCCGTCGGCGCCACCGCGGCCGTACCCGGCGTGGGCACGATGACTGCGCTCGGTGCGATGACCGGCGAGACCGCGTTCTTCCTCGAGGCCTCGGCATTGCTCGCCCTCTCGATCGCCGAGGTCCACGGAATCCCGGTGCACGATTCGGAGCGCCGGAAGACGCTGGTACTCGCGGTGGCACTGGGCGAAGAAGGTGTGGTCGCGCTGGGACGGCTCGTCGGCACGCAGGGTGGCGCGCTGCGCCGCCTCGGCGGCGCAGCGATCCCCGGCGGGGGTCTGGGCAAGCTCAACAAGACGCTCGTCAACAAGCTGACCAAGAAGTACGCCATCAAACGGGCTCCCCTGGTGTTCGGCAAGCTGATGCCTGCCGGCATCGGCGCGATGATCGGCGGTATCGGCAACCGCGCCCTGGGCAAGCGCGTCGTCACCAACTCCCGGGAGGCGTTCGGTCCGCCACCGACAACCTGGGTCATCGACGGCTTGATCGTCGGGGACACGGGCCTCCCGGGCGCCGGTGACCGGCCCGACCTGGATCGGTGACTCCGACGCTTCAGACCGAATCGCGATCGACCCGGCCGGGACCGGAGTCCTCGTCACCCGACCCCTCGACACCGCGTCCATGGATCCGCCGACTGGCCTCCGAGAGCTGGCGGTTCCGGACCCTGGTGATCATCACCTTGGTGGTGACCGTCGTCGCGGTCGCCGTCGACCTGGTGGCGCCGCTCCTCGCCAAGGCCGCCATAGACCATGCCACCGGGGCCGTGCACGACGGTCTCTCCATCCAGGCCATCGTCGCGGCGTTGCTGACCATCGCCGTCGTCCGCTACGCATGCCAGTTCGGCCGCCGGCTGACCGCAGGCCGACTGTCGATCTCCGTGCAGAACGCGCTGCGGCTCCGGCTTCTCGACACACTGCTCCACCTGGACGGCAACGCGCAGAACCAGATCCGCACCGGCCAGATCGTCTCGCGGTCGATCTCTGATCTGCAGATCGTGCAGGGACTGCTCGCGATGGCACCGTTGTCGGCAGGCGCGGCGGTGCAGGTGGTCCTCGCGATCGGAATCATGGCGTATCTGTCGCCCCTGCTCACGTGCGTCGCGCTATTGATCTTCCCGCTGGTCGGATTCGTCGTGTTCCGCACGCGCCGTAGGCTTTTCGCGGCAACATGGTCGGCACAGCAGGCTGCCGCCGATGTGGCGCAACACGTCGAGGAGACCGTGACCGGCGTGCGGGTGGTGAAGGGATTCGGCCAGGAGGAGCGGGCGGTCGACGAGCTCGCCGGCCTCGGCGCACGGCTGTATTCCCTGCGCCTGCGGGCCGGGAAGATCAACGCGCGCTTCACCCCGACGATGTCGGCCATCCCCCAGCTCGGGATGGTCGCGGTGATCGCCGTCGGCGGGTACCTGACGATGCACGGCCACATCACCGCGGGCACGTTCCTGGCCTTCGCGACCTATGTCGCCTCGATGACCGCGCTCGCCCGCCTGCTGACCAACCTTGTGGTCAGCGCCCAGTTGGCCCGGGCCGCCGTCGACCGCGTGTACGACGTGATCGAGCATCCGCACGATCCTGCCGAGTCGAACACCGAGACCCTCCCTGACGGTCCACTCGGACTCCGGCTGCGCGGGGTCGGGTTCTCCTTCGGCGACCGGCCCGTCCTCTCCGACGTGGACCTCACCGTCGCGCCGGGTGAGTGCGTCGCGGTGGTGGGCGGGCCGGGTTCGGGGAAGTCGACGCTCGCCGATCTCGCCGGCCGGTATTACCGGCCCGACTCCGGCGTCGTCGAACTGTTGTCGGCCGACGGCGCCCATCCCGTCGACGATCTCGCACCCGACGCCCTGCACGGCGCGGTGTCGGTGGTGTTCGACGAGCCCTTCCTCTACTCGGACACGATCACCGCCAACATCGCGCTCGGCCCGGGCGAGGCGGCAACGGACGACGGCACGCCCAGCCGTCGTCTTCTCTCGGCCGCCCGACGGGCCGACGCATATGAGTTCGTCGAAGGATTACCGGACGGCTTCGAGACCGTGGTCGGCGAGCGGGGACTCACCCTGTCCGGCGGGCAGCGTCAGCGCGTGGCGTTGGCCCGCGCGCTGTACGCCGACTCCCGGATTCTCGTCCTCGACGACGCCACGTCCGCAGTGGACGCGACCACCGAGTCACAGATCCTGCGCGGGTTGCGCGGCGAACGTCGCACGATGCTCCTGTTGGCACATCGCCGGTCCACCCTGGCCCTCGCCGACCGGGTCGCCGTCCTCGAGTCCGGTCGCATCGTGGACGTCGGCACTGTTGCCGAACTCGACGAACGGTGCGATCTGTTCCGCTCGCTGATGGCGTCGGCCGACCCGGAACAGGCCGGCAGGCGCGCCGTCCACCGGCCGCCACCAACACTGGGACTCGATCAGCTGTGGCCCGACGACGCTCCCGAAATCGACGATCCGACGATCCGACGACCGACTGTCACGACCACGGGCCCCGGCGGCGGTGGTGCCCGCGGTGGCGGCGGGATCGGCGGCGCCCTCGGTTCGATGCCGGCGACCCCCGAGGTGCTCGCGGCGGTCGACGCCCTGCCGCCGGCCGACGAGAGCCCCCGGGTGGATGTCGACGCGGCCCGCGCCGAGAGCCGCTCGTTCTCACTGCGCGGGCTGCTGAGCCCGGTGCAGTGGCTGATCGCGGCGGCCATCCTCGCGATCGCGGTGGACACCCTCGTCGGACTGGCATTCCCGTCCCTCGCACGAGCGGTGATCGACGCCGCCACGCACACCGACGAATCCACGCTGTGGCGGGCCACGGCGATCGGCGTGGTGCTGGTCGCCGTGGGCTGGGTCGGGTCGTCGGCGGAAATCGTCTTCGCGACGCGTGCCGGCGAGCGCGTCCTGTTCGGTCTCCGTGTGCGCAGTTACGCCCACCTGCAGCGACTCGGGCTCGACTACTACGAGCGGGAACTGTCCGGCCGGATCATGACGCGGATGACCACCGATGTCGACGCGCTCTCGACATTTCTCCAGACCGGCCTGTCGACGGCCGTCGTCGCGGCCTTCACGCTCGTCGGCGTGTCCGTCGCGCTGGTGATCACCGATCCGCTCCTGGGTGCATTGATGCTCCCCGTCTTTCCGTTCCTGATCGTCGCCACGGTGATCTTCCGGCGCATCTCCTCGGTTGCCTACACACGGTCCCGCGAACTCGTCAGCATCGTGAATGCCGACTTCCAGGAGAACATCGCCGGCATCAAGACCACGCAGACCTACCGCCACACCTCCGCCGCGACGTCCCGATTCACCCGGCGCACCTTCGACTGGGTACACGCCCGGATGGTGTCGCAGAAGGCGATCGCGACCTACTTCCCGTTCATCACGCTGATGTCGGACCTCGCGTCGGCCGTCGCCATCGCCGTCGGTGCCCACCAGATCACCACCGGCTCTCTGTCGGCCGGCACCCTGGTGGCCTTCGTCCTCTACCTGTCCATGCTGTTCGGGCCCGTTCAGCAGCTCTCCCAGGTGTTCGACGGATACCAGCAGGCGGTGGTCGGTCTGCGGCGGATCTCCGACCTGCTCGGCACCCCGAGTTCGCTGATCCGGCGCGACGACGTCGTGACCACCCCCAGCGGCGGCTTCGACGGTCACGCCGTTCTCGACGACGTGAGTTTCCGCTACACCGGCGCGGCCCACGATGCGCTCTCGGAGATCGACCTGACCATCCCGCCCGGGACATCGCTGGCCCTCGTCGGGAAGACCGGCGCCGGGAAGTCGACCATCGTGAAGCTCCTCGCCCGCTACTACGACCCGACCTCGGGAGCGGTCCGGATGGACGGAACCGACATCCGGGATTTTGCTCTCGCCGACTACCGCGGTCGTCTCGGCGTGGTCCCCCAGGAACCGCACCTGTTCACCGGGACGGTCGCGGAGAACATCGCCTACGGCCGGCCGGACGCGGATCGTCGCGCGATCGCCGCGGCCGCCCACTCCGTCGGTGCCGCCGCGATGATCGCGGGGTTACCCGGTCGGATGAATCACCCGATCGGCGAGCGAGGCCAGGGGCTGTCGTCGGGACAGCGGCAGCTGATCGCGCTGGCCCGCGCCGAACTCGTGGAACCCGATCTGCTGCTGCTCGACGAGGCGACCGCCACACTGGACCAGGCCACCGAGGCGCTCGTGCTCGCCGCAGGCGAGGCACTCACGCACCGCCGGACGTCGGTGATCGTCGCGCACCGGCTCGCCACGGCGGCCCGCGCCGACACGATCGCAGTGGTCGATCAGGGCCGGATCGTCGAGCGGGGAACTCATACCGAGCTGCTTGCGTTGGGTCAGAGGTACCGCGCGTTCTGGGATGCTGGTGTCGCTCCCGACGCGGACGGTATCGCCACCGCTGGTGACCAGCAGCTCAGGTGAGTCGGACAGTGAGGTCCACCGCACGTCGTGTATTGCGCACGCGTACCATCGGCAGGTGGTTTGCCGATAGTCTCCACAAGGGACTTTCTCGGTGACAAGCGACCCGACACCAGAGGGAATTGAGGCGAGATACCGCTGTGAGCAGTTCGATTTCAGATTTCGGACAAAATACGTGGCTGGTCGAGGAAATGTACCAGCAGTACAAGAAGGACCCCACGTCAGTTGACCCGAGCTGGCACGAGTTCCTCGCCAACTACGACCCGAGCGTGAACGGCGACGCCGAGACGAGCGCGACCGCCGGCGGCAACGGCGATTCCGCCGCCCGCGACAGCGGTACTGCGACGCCTGGTGGCAGTGCCCCCGCCGCGGCCACCTCACCGAAGGCCGCGGCGCCCGCGACCACCACGAAGACCTCGAGCTCGCAGAGCAAGCAGGTGACGCTCGACCAGCAACCTACTGCCAGCACTCCGGCCCGTAAGTCCGGACCCGCACGGGAATCGACCGCGACCAAGGCCGCGTCCGGCCAGAGCACCGCCAGCCGCGACGGCTCATCCCGGTCCCACAACCGGGCCAAGAGCCCGGTGGGCGCGTCCGCGTCGACGCCACCGGAAGACGAGAACAAGGTCCTGCGCGGCCCCGCGGCCGCGATCGCCAAGAACATGGCCGCCTCGCTCAACGTGCCGACCGCCACGAGCGTGCGCGCCATCCCGGCGAAGCTGATGATCGACAACCGCATCGTCATCAACAACCACCTCGCCCGTACCCGCGGCGGCAAGATCAGCTTCACCCACATCCTCGGCTACGCGATCGTCCAGGCGATCAAGGCGTTCCCGAACATGAACCGCCACTTCGCCGAGGTCGAAGGCAAACCCAACGTCGTCACCCCGGCCCACACCAACCTCGGTCTGGCCATCGATCTGGTCGGCAAGGACGGTAACCGCACACTGGTGGTCGCGGCCATCAAGGGTTGCGAGACAATGGGTTTCGCCGAGTTCTACAGCGCCTACCAGGATATCGTGCGCCGTGCGCGTGACGGCAAGCTCACCGGCGACGATTTCGCGGGCGTGACCGTCTCGCTGACCAACCCCGGGACGATCGGCACGGTCCACTCGGTGCCGCGCCTGATGAAGGGCCAGGGCGCGATCATCGGCGCAGGCGCGATGGAGTACCCCGCCGAGTTCCAGGGCGCCAGCGACGAGCAGATCGCCGAACTCGGTGTCGGCAAGCTGATGACGCTGACGTCGACCTACGACCACCGGATCATCCAGGGTGCGGAGTCGGGCGACTTCCTGCGGACCATCCACGAACTACTCCTCGACGATGCGTTCTACGACGAGATCTTCACCGCGTTCCACATCCCGTACGAGCCGGTCCGGTGGCGTCGCGACATCCCTGCGGGGCTCGTCGACAAGAGCACCCGGGTGCTGGAAATCATTGCCGCATACCGCAGTCGCGGGCATCTGATGGCCGACATCGATCCGCTGATGCTCGACAGTGACGCGCGAGCGAGCCATCCCGACCTCAACGTGCTCACCTACGGCCTGACCCTCTGGGATCTCGATCGCTCCTTCACCGTCGGCGGATTCCACGGCCAGGAGAAGATGAAGCTGCGCGACGTGTTGTCGATCTTGCGCGACGCGTATTGCCGACATGTCGGCGTCGAATACACCCACATCCTCGAGCCCGAGCAGCAGCGCTGGGTGCAGGAGCGCGTCGAGGTCAAGCACGTCAAGCCGCCGGTCGCCGAGCAGAAATACATTCTGTCCAAGCTCAATGCGGCCGAGGCGTTCGAGACCTTCCTGCAGACCAAGTACGTCGGGCAGAAACGCTTCTCGCTCGAAGGCGCCGAAGCGGTCATCCCGATGATGGATGCGGTGATCGATCAGGGCGCCGAGCACAGCCTCGAAGAGGTCGTCGTCGGCATGCCCCACCGCGGTCGCCTGAATGTCCTCGCCAACATCGTCGGCAAGCCCTATTCCAAGATCTTCACCGAGTTCGAGGGCAACCTGAACCCGTCGCAGGCACACGGTTCCGGCGACGTGAAGTACCACCTCGGCGCCGAGGGCAAGTACTACCAGATGTTCGGCGACAACGAGATCAACGTGTCGCTGACCGCCAACCCGAGCCACCTCGAGGCCGTCGACCCGGTTCTGGAAGGCCTCGTCCGCGCCAAGCAAGACCTCCTCGGCGACGACGACTCGTTCCCGATTCTGCCGCTGATGCTGCACGGTGACGCGGCCTTCGCCGGCCAGGGCGTGGTCGCCGAGACGCTGAACATGGCGATGCTCCCCGGCTACCGCACCGGCGGCACCATCCACATCGTGGTGAACAACCAGGTCGGATTCACCACCGCCCCGGAGCATTCCCGATCGACCGAGTACTGCACCGACGTCGCGAAGATGATCGGCGCGCCGATCTTCCACGTCAACGGCGACGATCCCGAGGCGTGCGTGTGGGTCGGGAAGATGGCCGTCGACTACCGGCAGGCCTTCGGCAAGGACGTCGTGATCGACCTCGTCTGCTTCCGTCGTCGCGGCCACAACGAGGGTGACGACCCGTCGATGACGCAGCCGGCCATGTACGAGGTGATCGACACCAAGCGCGGCGTCCGCAAGAGCTACACCGAGGCCCTGATCGGTCGTGGTGACATCTCGACCAAGGAGGCCGAGGATGCGCTGCGTGACTACCAGGGCCAGCTGGAGCGGGTGTTCAACGAGGTCAAGGAGCTCGAGAAGTATCACGCCGAGCCGAGTCCGTCGATCTTGGCCGACCAGACGCTGCCGACCAAGCTGGTGACGGCGGTCGACAAGGAGGTGCTCGCGAGCATCGGCGACGCGTTCCTCAATGTGCCCGAAGGCTTCACGCCGCACCCGCGGGTGAAGCCGGTGCTCGAGCGTCGCCATGAGATGTCGCGCCACGGCGGTGTCGACTGGGCCTTCGCCGAGCTCCTGGCATTCGGCTCGCTCGTCCTCGAGGGGCGCACCGTCCGCCTGTCCGGGCAGGACTCACGCCGCGGCACGTTCACCCAGCGCCACTCGGTGCTCATCGATCGTGACAGCGGCACCGAGTACACCCCGCTCAATCACCTCAAACCGGTGAACGGCGAGGACAGTGAGGACAACGGCGGCCGATTCATGGCGTACGACTCTCCGCTGTCGGAGTTCGCGGTGGTCGGCTTCGAGTACGGCTACTCGGTCGGCAACCCCGACGCGCTGGTGATGTGGGAGGCGCAGTTCGGCGACTTCGTCAACGGCGCCCAGTCCATCATCGACGAGTTCATCTCGTCCGGTGAGGCGAAGTGGGGACAGCTGTCCGACGTCGTGCTGCTGCTCCCCCACGGTCACGAGGGCCAGGGTCCCGACCACACCTCCGGTCGTATCGAGCGCTTCCTGCAGCTGTGCGCCGAAGGTTCGATGACCGTTGCGCTGCCGTCGACCCCGGCGAGCTACTTCCACCTCCTGCGCCGACACGTCCTCGACGGCATCAGCCGCCCACTGGTGGTGTTCACGCCGAAGTCGATGCTGCGCAACAAGCGAGCGGTCAGCCCGATCGAGGAGTTCACCGACGACAAGTTCCGCTCGGTCATCGACGACCCGAAGTTCATCTCGGGCGACGGCGATCGCGACAAGGTCAAGCGTGTCCTGCTGGTGAGCGGCAAGCTCTACTACGAGATCGCCGCACGCCGCGACAAGGAAGAGCGTGACGACATCGCGGTGGTCCGCATCGAGCAGCTCTACCCGGTGCCGCATCGTCGTCTCCGCAACACTCTCGAGCAGTACGGCAATGCCGACGACTTCGTGTGGGTGCAGGAGGAGCCGGCCAACCAGGGTCCGTGGCCGTTCCTCGGTCTGTGGCTGCCCGAGATGCTGCCCGACCTGCTCAAAGGTCTGCGCCGCGCCTCACGTCGCCCGATGTCGGCGCCGTCGTCGGGGTCGAGCAAGGTGCACGCCGTCGAGCAGCAGGAGATCCTCGACGAGGCGTTCGGCTGATCTGACATCTCGAGTGTGGGGGGGGGCCCGGCCCCCCCCCCCCATTTATTTGTGGGGCCGGCCCCCCCAGTAACCCCAGACCCCAGGCGGGTGAGCCCTCCGCCACCTCCTGGGCGCCG
>NZ_JBNCNS010000001.1:52838-201928 GCF_049847105.1 Gordonia sp. DT218
TGTGTGGGTGTTGGGTTTTTTTTATTTTTGTTGTGGGGGGGGGCCCCCGCCCCCCGCCACACTTGTCTGTGTCGGCCCTCCCGCCCATGTCCGCCGACAGCAACGTCGGTTCCGCCGACAGCAACGTCCTGGCCGCCGACAGCAACGTCGGTTCCGCCGACAGCAACGTCCTGGCCGCCGACAGCAACAGGCTTTGCGCCGACAGCAACCCACGCACCTCAGAAATACCCACCACGGGAGCGCAGGGCTCGCTCGATCTCCATCACCACTCCCCACGGATCGGTCCGGAGACGGTCGGCGTCGATGCGGATGATGATCCAGCCGAGTTCGCGGAGTCGCGCATCGCGAGCCCCGTCCCGCGCCCGCTGCGCCGGCGACGTGTGGAAATCCGCACCGTCGAACTCGATCGCGATCATCGGCCCGACGTACCCGAGGTCGATACGGGCGAAGATCTGCCCGTCGTCGTCGGCGACCTCGATCTGAAGTTCCGGGGTGGGTAATTCCGATCGGTGCATCAGCAGACGCACCCAGCTCTCGGGTGGCGACTCCGCATCGCCGTCCACCAGCGGAATCAACTCGCGCAGCTGCCGGACCCCTCGGTGCCCGGCGAACCGTTCGGCGTGACGTCGCACCTCGTCGAGCCCGAAGCCCGTGGCCCGCGCAAGATCGTCGAGGTGACCGAGCGCACGCCATGGTGGACCCACCCGCCCCAGGTCGAAAGCCGTACGGACCACCGACGTCACGGCAATTCCATCGATCTCGACGACGTCGTCGGGGGTGAGTCCGGTCCGTCGCGCCACCGTGCGTCCGCGCCCGGGCCGGTTTCCCGCGTCGGGACCACGAAGGAGCTCGATGGTGAAATCGCCGTCGTGCCAGAGACCCCCGTGCATGATCTTCGCCGCGATCCCCCCGACGACCACGTCGTCGGGGGCGCAACGAGCCGTCACGGCAATCCGCTCTCGCGGCGGGAGAATCGCCGTCCGCTCGACATACAGATTCCCGTGCAACCGGGTGAAGGCGGCGTCGAACACCTCGCCCGTCATGTCGGAGCGCTCGAGTGCCTGCTTCCGTCGGATGGCGCGTCTGTCGGATTCCGGAGTGGGTTTCATCATCATTGGACGCGCCGGGCAGGGGAAGGGACCCGCGCAGTTCGTCGGCCTGTGGACAGACCGTCGTCGCGCCGTCACCGTCCGGTGTCTGTGGATGCTCTCGACCCGATCCCAGTTGCTCTCGCGTAGGATCTCGGTTGCTGTCGGCACGATCTCGGTTGCTGTCGGCACGATCTCGGTTGCTGTCGGCACGATCTCGGTTGCTCTCGCGTAGGATCTCGGTTGCTGTCGACGGGATCTCGGTTGCTGTCGACGCGAAACAGGTTGCTGTCGGCGGGATTTCGGTTGCTGTCGGCGGGGAGTCAGTCCTGCGGGACGACGCCGGCGAGAGCCGGAAGCGCGGCGCTGATCAAGGCCAGCAGCTGATCACGATCGATCACCGGATCGGTGAGCCACCTGATCGTGGTGTCCTCGACGAACGAGATCCAGCCTTGCACGGTCATCTCGACGACCGGCGTCACCGCGATACCCAGCGCGGGCGCGTGGTCGAGAACGCGGGCCGCCATGACGGCGCGCGTCTGGTCGAATACCTCACGCATCGCCGGATCGGCGCTCGACGACCCGCGCATGAAGGCCATATACGCCTCGCGATTGTCGGTGACGTAGTCGATGAACGCCGACATCGAGGCCGAGAGCATCAGGAGTGGATCACCGAACCCCGGATCGGGCTCGGTGCGTTCGAGCATCTCGTCTGCCTGCGCCCGGGCGATGGAGACGTGGAAGTCCTGCTTCGACTCGAAGTAGTGGAACAGCAGGGCCCGTGACACCCCCGCGGCCTCTGCGATCGCGTCGATCGACACCTGCTCGAGCGGGCGGTCACGCACCATGTCGAGTCCGAGCTCGACAAGCTGGTCGCGCCGGGCTTCCGGACTCATCCGCGTACGCTTGGCCGCCGGCACAGAACCCGAGGTCACCGCCATGGTCTGAATGTCCTCTCGTTCGCCGTCGATGCTGGTAGGTCCACCGTAGGCCTTTATTGATCAAGATTCAATAAGCTATTGACGGCTGTTCAGTAGACCTTTATGGTGGGACCATGACAATGATCGATGTACAGATCGCCATCATCGGAGCGGGGTTCTCCGGCCTGGGCGCAGCCATCAAGCTCAAGCAGAACGGCTTCGACGACTTCATGGTCATCGACCGCGGTTCGGATTTCGGCGGCACCTGGCGCGACAACACCTATCCGGGCGCGGCCTGCGACGTGCCATCGCACCTCTACTCGTATTCCTTCGCCCACAATCCGGAGTGGTCACGCTCGTACTCCCATCAGCCAGAGATCCATCGCTACATCAACGATGTCGCCGACCGCCACGCCGTGCGCTCCCACACCCGCTTCCAGACCGAGGTGGAACACGCCGAGTGGCACGAGGACGAGCGTCGCTGGATCCTCGACGTGCTGCGCGACGGGCAGCGCGAACAGGTTCGCGCGCAGATCATGATCGGTGCGATCGGCCCTCTCTGTGAGCCCAACCTCCCCGACATCGACGGCTTCGACGGGTTCCAGGGCACGATCGTGCACTCGGCCCGCTGGGACGACGACGTCGACTTCACCGGCAAGCGTGTCGCGGTGATCGGCACGGGCGCCTCGGCCATCCAGTTGGTCCCCGAACTCGCCAAGGTCGCCGGCCGGCTCGACGTCTACCAGCGCACCGCACCCTGGATCGTGCCGCGCACCGAACGCGCCTACTCGGCAACCGAGAAGTGGGCCTTCGCCAAGGTTCCCGGGTACCAGTCGGCCGTCCGCGGCGCGATCTATGCGATGAACGAGGTCACCGCATTCGGTCTCACCTATTCGCCCAGGTCGCTCAAGCCGGTGGAACTGGTGTGCCGCGCCAACATCGCCCGATCGATCCGCGACCCGGAACTCCGGACGAAGGCGACCCCGACGTTCCAGGTCGGCTGCAAGCGCATCCTGCGCTCCAACGAGTGGTATCCCGCCATCGCGCGTCCCAACGTCGACCTCGTCACCGACGGCATCGCCTCGATCACCGAGAACGGGATCGCCGATAAGAACGGCACCGTTCGAGAGGTCGACGTGATCGTGGTGGCCACCGGTTTCCACGTCACCGACTCCCCCGTCTTCGACAAGATCGTCGGCGCCGCCGGGCGCAGCCTTGCCAATGTGTGGGACGAGATCGGCATGCAGGGCTACAAGGGCGCATTCGTCAACGGCTTCCCGAACATGATGCTGATGGTCGGACCGTCGACGGGCCTCGGCCACACCTCGATGGTGTACATGATCGAATCCCAGTTGAACTACCTCGTCGACTATCTGAAGACGGTTCGCGCACAGGGCATCACGCGCACCGACGTCACATTGGCGGCCCAGCAGCGCTACAACGCGGAGGTCCAGCACGATCTGCGCAACAGCGTGTGGGTCAACGGCGGATGCGCGTCGTGGTACAAGGACCACCACGGCAACATCACCACGCTGTGGCCGGGATTCACCTTCAACTTCCGTCGTATCACCCGGCAGTTCGACATCGCCGCCTACGATGTGGAACGCCGTGGGGCGCGCCCGCTCCCGGCCGAATCCGCCGACACACAGCCGTCACCGGCCAACGCCTGACCGCCGCAACCCACACCGAACCGAGGAGTACACATGAAGGACTTTCGCGACAAGGTCGTCGTCGTCACCGGCGCGGGATCGGGCATGGGCCGTGACCTGGCGGTCAAGCTCGCACGCAAGGGCGCCAAGCTCGCCATCTCGGACATGAACCCCGACGGCCTGGCGGGCACCGAGAAACTGGTCGCCGAGACCGGTGCGCCGGTCCACGCCCAGATCCTGAACGTCGCCGAGCGTGAGGCCGTTCTCGACTACGCGGAAACCGTCGTGGCGCACTACGGCAAGGTCAACGTGATCTTCAACAATGCCGGGATCGCACATCACGGCGAGATCGAGCGGACCGAGTTCAAGGACATCGAGCGCGTCATGGACGTCGACTACTGGGGTGTGGTGAACGGCACCAAGGCGTTCCTGCCACACATCATCGCGTCCGGCGACGGCCACATCGTCAACACGTCGTCGCTGTTCGGTCTGCTCTCCGAACCCGGCCAGGCCGCGTACAACTCGGCGAAGTTCGCCGTTCGCGGCTTCACCGAGTCGCTCAACCAGGAGATGATCCTGGCCAAGTACCCGGTCAAGGTCACATGCGTGCACCCCGGTGGCATCAAGACGGCGATCGCGCGCAACGCCACCTCATCCGGCGACCACGATCAGAAGAAGTCCGCGGAATTCTTCGACCGCTATCTCGCCCGGATGACCTCCGAGGATGCCGCCGACGTGATCATCAACGGTGTGCAGAAGAACCGGGCCAGGGTATTGGTGGGCGCGGACGCGAAACTCCTCGACCTCTGGGTGCGTCTCGTCGCGTCCGGCTACCAGGGCATCACGGCACGGGTCACGGGATGGGCACTCAGCAAGGCGAAGTGATCGTCGCGCGTCCGCGGGTGGCCGGCCGGACTACAGACCGTGTTCGGCCAGCCACCCGTTGGCGAGGTCGGCGGGAGCCGCCCCGGCGACGGCCCGTCGCGTCAGTGTCGCGAGGTCCGCGGTGGTCATCTCGCCGGCCACCTTGTTGATCGTCTTCACCTGATCACGGGACAGCGCCGCCGTCCGGTACACCGGCACCAGCTGCTCGGCGCGCGGTCCCGTCGCGACCACCGCCCGGCCACCCGGCGCATCCTCGGAAGGCGACTCCGCAGTCGTGGCCTTGTCCGCGGTCGCACCAGCACCTGTCTCCGTCGCCGACTTCGGCACGGTCAGCGCCCGGATGTCCCCGGACGAACCCTCGGCATCGTCGCCTGCGACGTCGAGCGGGGTCAGGAGCCCGACCGCGCCGCCGCCTGCGACCCGTCGGACCACCGCGGACGACGACGGCACCGATTCGACCGGGCCGAATCGGCAGCCCGCGGCGCTGAGCGCATCGATCGTCGGTCCATCCGGGTCGCCGACCACCACCAGCGGCAGTCCCGGCGCCAGTCGCGAACAGTGCGCCAGATCGGTGACCTCGTGGTCGGCGACCGAGGCCGCCACGAAGATCTGCGGCGTCGCCGAGACCGTGGTCGCATCGCCGACTGAAACACCTTGCGGGAGTGACCGATTCAGCTCGGAGTAGACCTGATCGGCGGTGGGCGGGGCTGATTGCGGAGCCAGCTCGGACAGCAGCCGCCCGCTGAACGCCGGGAAGAGGTCGACGGTGGTGGCATCCATGTCGTCGAGCAGGGAACGATAATCCCCGCGCGGCACGGTCATCGAGACCGGACTGCCGGCATGCCGCAACGCGCCCGCATAGATCTGTGCCATCACCTGCATCGACGGAGAATTCGGCGCTCCCATCACCAGATCGCCGTCATGGGAATCGGCCTCCGAGCACCCGGCCACTGCGGCGAGGGCGAGAACCATCAGGATCGCTGTCGCGGCACGCTTGATCACGCACCCACGTTAGCCGGACGCCACGATGAAGCCCGCAATGGAGTCGGCGATGAGCTGAACCGCGATGGCGGCGAGCAGGAGACCGGCGATCTTTGCCAGCAGGGTGACCCGCCGAGGCCCAGCACCCGGATGAGGACGGTGGAATAGCGGAGCGCGATCATCACGATGAGGTGGACGCTGATGTTCACGACCAGCGTGATCAGGGTGTTCGTGTGACCGTCAGGTCGACGGGCACGCGGTGATCTTACGAGTAGCATCCGAGTCGTGCCCTCGATGCCACACCTGCGCCCCGGTGGACTCGTCCCCCCGCGTCGGGAGAAGAGGCCGCTGCCCCGAATCCCGGTGCCGGTGGCCCGTGCTGTCGTGGACTGCGCGGTCTACGTCGACGGGCATCGCAGGCCGGGGCGCATCTCCTACACCGACGCACTCGATCAGGTGCGCTCGACGGGCGAGGGTTTTGTCTGGCTCGGCCTGCACTCCCCCGACGACGCACAGATGCAGGGTGTCGCCGAGGTGTTCGGCCTGCACGAACTCGTGGTCGAGGACGCGGTACATGCCCACCAGCGCCCGAAGCTCGAGGTCTACGACGAGACCCAGTTCCTGGTGCTGCGGACGGTGAAATACGTCGAGCACGAGTCGATGGAGAAAGCCAGCGAGGTGGTCGAGACCGGCGAGATCATGATCTTCGTCGGGTCGGACTTCGTGATCACGGTGCGGCACGGCGACCACACCCACCTCTCCGGTCTGCGCCGACGACTCGAGGCACGACCGGAGCGTCTCGTCCTGGGCCCGACCGCCGTCCTGCACGCGATCGCCGACCTCGTCGTCGACAGCTATCTCGCGGTCACCGACGAGATGGAGAGCGACATCCTCGCCATCGAGGAATCCGTCTTCGGTCCGCGACGGTCACTGAACATCGATCCCGTCTATCTACTCAAGCGCGAAGTCCTCGAACTCCGGCGGGCGGTGACCCCGCTGACCGGACCGCTGGCCCGTCTTACCGGACAGAACCCGTTGGTGCCCAAGGAGATCCGACGGCACTTCCGTGATGTCGCCGATCACCTGACCACAGTCATCGACCGGATCGTCGAGTACGACGAGGTGCTGTCGTCATTGATCGGCACCGCGGCCGCAAAGGTGGGGATCCAGCAGAACACCGACATGCGCAAGATCTCGTCGTGGGTCGCGATCGCCGCGGTCCCCACCATGGTGGCGGGGATCTACGGCATGAATTTCGACTACATGCCCGAACTGCACCAGCATTGGGCCTATCCCACCGTCATCGTGCTGCTGATCGTCGCGTGCACCGGACTATGGGTGGTCTTCCGCCGTCACAACTGGCTGTGATCACCCGTCAGAGCATCCACCCGCTAGAGTTTCGCGGCCGCCCGATCCGATGAGCGCACGTCGATCCCGGCCTCGGCCCAGGCCTCCCGCAGGGCCGTCGCACCTTTGAGACGCACCCACGCCGCTTCGTTGGCGGTGATCGGGACGGCCCGCAGAAATCGCACCGGATCCATGGGTTCGTCGAGGGCCAGTTCGCCGAGCTCGTCGGCCTCCAGCAGGACGGCGGTGCACGCCGCACCATCCCAGACCGGCTCGGAGAGGTCGATCAGGGCGTCCTCCCCGATGATCAGACCTTCGACGGCCGGCGCCGCCGCCAGGGTCGCCATCCGCCGGTGCAGTCCTGGCAGCGGCGCTCCTGCGTGCATCCGCACCACCAGCTCGGCTCGCGGGCCGCGCACCGGGTCCGCGTGGATGTCGGTCGGCTCCGACATCGGATGACGGGCGCACCCCACGGTGACGTATACGAGGTCGTCGCCGGTCACGAAGCGCGCGACGTCGATCGGTTCCACGCCGAGGAAGGTCACCGACGCACGCTGCGGTCGCGCATCGAGTCGCTCGGCGAGGTACTCATTGATCCGGTCGGTGACAGCATCGCTCACGCATCCACCGTAGTAGGCCCGATGGCCTAGCCTGAAGGCGTGGTACGTGTCCTCGCGGTGGCCGATGAGGTCATCGATTCCCTGACCTTCGGGGTCGGCATCGAAGGGCGTCCCGACATCATCCTCGGTGCCGGTGACCTGCCGTTCGAGTATCTCGAGGTGCTCTCCACCCTCTGTGACGCGCCATGCGTCTACGTCCCCGGTAATCATGACCGAGACCTGACCGGTTACCGACACGGCCGCGCCGGATGGATCCGGGCCGGCCTGCCATCGGCGGATCCGGGACCGCGCGGCGCGATCAACGCCGATCGGCGGACCGTGACGGTGGCCGGACTGCGGATCAGCGGGCTCGGCGGGTGCCGACGCTACAACGACGGTCCCAACCAGTATTCGGATATGCAGCAGCGCATCCGCTCGTGGCGCCTGAGTTGCACCCGCGCCACCCCCGACATCCTGCTGACCCACAGCCCGGCACGCGGGATCGGTGACGGCGACGACGTGCCCCATCGTGGCTTCGACTGCTACCACGGACTGGTGCGGTCGCTGCAGCCCACGTTGCTCGTCCATGGTCACGTCCATCCCTTCGGGGCACGGCCGGCCGACAAGATGATCGGCGACGCGACGATCTCGATGAACGTGGTGGGTTACTGCCAGTTCGACATCGATCCCGGTACCCGCGAATTCCAGATCGTGAGGCGACGTCATGGCTCGTGACACCGGATTCCCGGATGCGGACGCGGAGAACGACTTCACCCGGATGCGTCGGCACGCCGAGATGTCGCGTCTCATGGCGTGGTTCACCCGGCAGCCCGCCGACGTCAACACCGTCCTGCCGTTCGACGAGGTCGTCGCCGCACTCGGCCGGATCGGCGACACCTACCTCGGGCTGCAGCAGGTAGAGGTGGAGTCCATCGTCGGAAGTGTCGACCGCACCAAGGATTTCGACCGGTACTTCCGGCCTACCTCATCCCGCATCCGGGAGCGGTGGCAACGCCTGGCGGCCGCGCAGCGCCGCGGCGAATCGGTGCCGCCGGTACGGCTCTACCGCATCGGCTCTATGCATTTCGTGCTCGACGGCCACCACCGGGTGTCGATCGCGATCGCCCGCCACCTGCACACCATCGACGCCTACGTCACCGAGATCCACACGCGCATCTCGCCGGAGGGCATCAACGCGGCGTCTGACCTGATCATGAAGGATCACCGGCGACTCTTCCTGTCGCGGGTCCCGCTGGCCGGCGCGCAGGCGGGTGCCATCCGATTCTCCGATCCCTTCGACTACGCCGAGCTGTCGGAGAACGTGGAAGCCTGGGGATTTCGGCTCGGACAGGAGATAGGCGAGTTCCTCAGCCGCCCGGAGGTGGCCCGCCGATGGTTCGGCGAGGAGTTCCTGCCGGTGGTGCGGATGGCCCGGCGCGCCGACATCAGGCCCGACCTGACGAGTGACGCCGAGCTCTATCTCTGGCTGGCGTGTGAGCGTTATCGCTTGGTACGCAAGCACATCTGGGATGACGACATCCTGCGGGAACTACACGACCAGGGCCGTCGGCGCCGTCGCTGACCGGCGCCTCCGAGCCGTCGCACCGGTACCGCACGACGAGGGAGCACACGAGCATGTCCATCACCCCCACAGACGTCGAACATCTGCGCCGCTGTGTCGATCTGGCACGCACGGCGCTCGACGCCGGTGACGAGCCGTTCGGTTCGACGCTGGTCGCCGCGGACGGGACCGAACTGTTCGCCGACCGCAACCAGGTGTCCGGCGGCGATGCCACCCAGCACCCGGAGTTCGCGATCGCCCGCTGGGCCGCCACCAATCTGTCACCGGCCCAACGTGGGTCGTGCACGGTGTACACGTCCGGTGAGCACTGCCCGATGTGCTCGGCGGCGCACGCGTGGGTCGGCCTCGGCCGCATCGTGTACGCCGGGTCGGGCGCACAACTCGCCGCGTGGCTCGTCGAGTGGGACGCAGCGCCCGCACCGGTCGCGGCGTTGCCGATCCAACAGGTCGCGCCGGGTGTGGTGGTCGACGGACCCGTCGACGAGTTCACCGAGACCCTGCGCGACCTACATCACGCCCGCGTCATCCGAGACGCAGGTTGACCCCGGACGACTGATCGAACACGGCGACCTTCGAGCTGTCGTAGAACAGTTCGGCGGTGCCGCCCCGGCTGATCCGGGACTCCGGCGAGACGCGTGCGATCATCTGTCCGCCACCGATCTCCGCACCGGAATCCGCGGCGAGCTCGTCGAGGGCATCGCTGGACGCGGCCGGCGAGTCGACTGTGAAGTAGACGTAATTGTCCGATCCCATCGATTCGATGACGTCGACGCTGGCCGTCAGCGTCGACCCGGTGGACCGGGCCGCCGGATCGACGAGGGCCGCGTCCTCGAGATGTTCGGGACGGACGCCGACCAGCACATCGCCGTTGCTCTTGGCGCGCTGCGCGTTGGTGACGATCTGCTGATGATCGGGTATGGCGACCCGGCCGATCGGCGTGTCGATGCCGTCGCTGCCCAGGCGCCCCGGCAGGAAGTTCATCGCGGGCGAGCCGATGAACCCGGCCACGAACAGATTGGCCGGGTTGTTGTAGAGCTCCTGCGGGGTTCCGATCTGCTGGACGTATCCGCTGCGCAGCACCACGACCCGGTCACCGAGGGTCATCGCCTCGGTCTGATCGTGGGTGACGTAGACGGTGGTGGTGCCCAACCGGTTCTGCAGGCGGGAGATCTCGGTCCGCATCTGCACACGCAGTTTGGCGTCCAGATTCGACAGCGGCTCGTCCATCAGGAAGGCCTTGGGCGAGCGCACGATCGCGCGTCCCATCGCGACACGCTGCCGCTGACCACCGGACAGGTTCGCCGGCTTGCGGTCCATGTACGGCCCGAGGTCGAGGATCTTGGCCGCCTCGTCGACCTTCGCGGTGACCTCCGCTTTCGACAGCTTCGCCAGCGTCAACGGAAAGGCGATGTTCTCGCGCACCGACATGTGCGGGTACAGCGCATAACTCTGGAACACCATCGCGATGTCGCGGTCCTTGGGTGCGCGGTCGTTCACCCGTTCCCCGCCGATCCGGAGCTCGCCGGAGGAGATGTCCTCGAGTCCGGCGATCATGTTGAGGGTGGTCGACTTCCCACACCCCGACGGGCCGACCAGGATGATGAACTCCCCGTCGGCGATCTCGACGTCGACCCCGTGGACCGCGGTCGACCCGTCCGGGTATTGCTTGGTGACGTTGTCCAGAACGATGTCGGCCATGGGTTATCCCTTCACCGCGCCGGAGGTCAGCCCGGCCACGATTCGACGTTGGAAGAAGAGCACGAAGATGATGATCGGAATGGTGATGACCACGGCGGCCGCCGCGATCGAACCGGTGGGCTCCTCGAACTGACTGTCACCGGTGAAGTTGGCGATCGCCACCGGTGCGGTGATGGCTCGCTCGGTGGAGGTCAGCGACAGGGCGAGCAGCAGGTCGTTCCAGGCGAAGATGAACACCAGGATGGCCGCGGTCACGACGCCGGGGGCCGCGAGCGGCGCGATCACCTTGCGGAAGGCCTGCCACGGGGTCGCACCGTCCATCTTGGCCGCCTTCTCCAACTCCCACGGGATCTCCCGGAAGAAGGCTGAGAGCGTGTAGATCGCCAGCGGCAGTGCGAAAGTGATGTAAGGCAGGATCAGACCGGGCCAGGTGTCGAACAGCCCCAGGTTTCGCTCGATGTTGAACAACGGTGTGACGAGCGAGATCTGCGGGAACATCGCGATCAGCAGGGCGGCACCGATCAGCAGCTTCTTACCCGGGAAGTCCAGGCGCGCCACGGCATACGCGGCCATCGTGCCCAGGATCACCGCGATGACCGTGGTGATCAGCCCGATGCCGATCGAGTTGCGCAGCGCGCTGGTGAAGGCGCTGGTCTCGAAGATTCCGGTGTAGTTCTCCCAAGTCCATTCCTTGGGGATGAAGCTGCCGTCCTTGACGCTGCCCGGGGGCTTGAACGACAGGCTGATGATCCACAGCAGCGGGATGATCGCATAGAGGATCACCAGGATGTTGGCGATCGACCACCAGGCCTTGTTTCCGATACCGGATCGCACGCGGCCTACCTCCCCTCGTTCTCGGAACCGGGCGCCGCGGTACCGAAGCCCTTGATGAAGATGAACGCGATGATCGCGACACAGATGAAGATCAGGATGCTGATCGCCGACCCGACACCGAGGTTGAATGCCTTGAAGAGGTTGTCGTAACCCAGCATCGACACCGAATAGGTGTTGTTGGAGCCCTTGGTCAAGACGTAGATGTTGTCGAAGACGCGGAACGCATCCAGGGTGCGGAACAGGAGCGCGACCAGGATGGCCGGCTTCATCAGCGGGATGATGATGCGCCACAGGCGTGTCCACGCACCGGCGCCGTCCACCTGCGCCGCCTTGAGCAGGTCGTCGGGAACGAGCGCCAGACCTGCGAGTAGCAACAGGGCCATGAACGGTGTGGTCTTCCAGACCTCGGCGAGCACGATGATCGCCAGCGACGGCCACTGCGAGGTGAGCGGTGCGCTGCCATCGGGCAGCAGGTTGGCCAGGTAGCCGGTCTCCGGCGTCCACGCGTAATACCACGAGAACGCGGCCGCCACGGTCACGATGCCGTACGGGATCAGCACCACCGTGCGGATGGTTCCCCTGCCGAAGATGGTGCGGTGCATGACAAGTGCGATCGCCATGCCGAGCACCAGCTCGATCGCCACGGACACCACGGTGATCCCGAGGGTTACCGAGAACGCCGTCCACCAGTAGTTGTCGGTGAGCACGGTGGCGTAGTTGTCGAACCAGACGAAGCTGCGCTCGCCCGGAGCCGAGAGGCTCGACTTGTTCAACGACAGCCAGATCGCGTACACGATCGGATAACCGGTGACGAGCGCCATCATGATCGCCGCGGGTGCCACGAGCCAGAGCGCGAGCCGCCGCTCCGCGGCCTTGCCCTCGCTCAGCTTCTTCTTGCCGCCCTTCGCGGGAGCCGCGGCGGGGCGCTCGGCGACGGCCACTCCCCCGGCCGGCGGCCGGGCTGCCGCAGCGGCGCCGCCCGCCTCGGGGGCAGCATCTCCTGCGGGAGGGGTCCATGCGTCGGAGTACACCGGTTGTGCGCCGGTGTCACCGGTCGACGGTGGCCGCACCGACGGTTCCCGTGCCGGGGTGTCGTTCTCCGGAAGGCTGTGGCGGCCCGGTCGCGACCGGTTCTCGCCATTGTCGCCGGTTGTCATGGGATCAGGCCCTCCCCGTCGATCGCCTTGCGGACCTGGTCGGCGAGCTCGTCGACCATCGTCTCGGGATTCCATGCGCCGACCGGACTCAACTTCGCGGTCACCAGTGTCGAGATCGCCTGGTAGACCGGCGAAGCCGGCCGCAGCGCGGCATTCCGGCTCTCGAGCTGGGTCCTGATGTCATCCCCCATCGGGTATGCGGCCTTGAAGTCCGGGTCGTCGTAGATCGACGCGATGGTCGGCGGGGTGCCACCGTCCACCGAATAGACCTTCTGTGCCGCTTCGTTCGTCAGGCAGTCGGCCGCCTTGAAGGCCAGGTCCTTCTGCTGTGAGGTGCTGGCCACTGCGATGTTGACGCCACCGAGAGTGGACCGGGCCGGCAGATCCCGACTCACGCCCGGATACCTCGCGAAGTTGAACTTCGTACGGACCACGTTGTTCACCGGGCCCAGCTGCGCATCGGTCGGCGGGTTCTCGGCGTCCTCGGCGAGCATGCCCGAGTACTGCTGCATCTCCGGGAAGAACGGGACGTCGCCGGCCGCGGCGTTGGATCGCATCGAGGAGAACACGAACGGCCAGTTGACCTCGAAGGCCGCACTGCCGTTCTCCATGCCCAGTCGCGCCGACGACTCGTCGGCGTTGGTCAGTGAGGGATCGTGTCCGGGAGCCGTCGCGATCGCCTTGAGGACCCGCAAGGCCTTGACGGTCGCCGCGCGGTGGGCGGGGGTGTCGTTGAGCGTCACCAGGTTCGGGTCGTCGGGGCTGACCACCGAACCGCCGGCACTAGCAAGCACCGAGTTGAACCAGACCATCAGACCCTCATACTGCTTGCCCTGCACCATGATATAGCTCGGTCCTCCCTTGCGGCGGATCGCCTCGGTATCGACGAGCATCTCGTCCCAGGTACTCGGCGCCTTGGACTTGTTGAGGTACTTGCGCAGCAGATCCGGCCGATACCAGAGCAATTGGGTGTTGGTCCAGGTCGGGATCGCGTACAGACGCTTCTGGGCGTCCTCGTCGGTCTTCCACATGGCCGTCTCGCGCGGTCCACCCAGGTTGGTCGCGGCAACCTTGGCGGCCAGGGCTTGCGGCACCGGCTCGATCCAGCCGGCGTCGGCGAACTCCGCGGTCCACACCACGTCCATCCCCATGAGGTCCAGCCCGGGATCGTTGCCGGCCAGGCGCCGGGCCAGCTGCAGTCGCTGGTCGTCGGCCGACTTCGGCAGGGGCGTGGTGACGATCTTGTACGCGCCGCCGGAGTCGGCGGAGCACTTCTGACCGACCTCGTCGATGAACGACGCGCCGTCGGCAGGCGGATAGATGTTGAGGACCTTGGGTGTGTAACCCGACCCACAGGCCGTCACGATCGGCAGGGCGGCGACCAGCACTGCCGCGCCCACCACCAGTTTTCGCCTTACCCCGCTTCGCGATCCGTGGCCGAGATGCCCACCCACGCGATGTCGACCGGATTCGGAACTGCCAGCCCGGAACCGCACGCAGCCTCCTTGTTGTCGTTCGCGGTGCAAGACAACGAGGCTGCACCGATCAGCGTCTGCTGCGTAACGGTATATGTCGCGGTTCGTGACATGCAACACATTCGGCATGGGCGTGCCAGAACATGCGGGAATCGTGATCTCCGCCGACCTGCAACGGAATTTCACCTTTGTGAATCGCCGACGATGTCCGGAGGTCAGGAGGTCAGGCGGCTCAACATGTCGCGCGCCTTCTCGGCGCTCCGAGGGTCGCACAACACGTCGTAGCGACCCGCCACCAACTGCATCGTCGAGGCGAAGTCCCGCTGCCCGCGCGTCGCGGCGTACGGAATGGTCGCCGAGATGAGCCCGAAGACGATGCCGCCCACGAGCCCGAACAGCAACGGCGCCAGACCCGCACCGCTGACCACCAGCGTCACGAGAAATCCGAAGAACAATCCGAGCCACGCTCCCGACACGATCCCGCCGCCGACCACCTTCCCCCATGTGAGGCGGCCGATCACGCGCTCCACCTGCATCAGGTCCACACCGACGATGGTCACGTCCTGGACGGTGAATTCCTGGTCGGCCAGGTAGTCGACAGCGTGCTGCGCCTCGGCGTAGGTGCCGTATGACCCGATCGGCCACCCTTTCGGCGGCGTCGGCAGGCCGGGGGTCTCGCGACCCTGGCGCATCGGGTTGGTCATCTCGGATCCTCTCTCGAGTGTCGTCTCACGCCGAGGGCACCGTCCGGTCGCCGCAGCGGGCGGTGGCGGGTGACTTGGCCTCGCATTCCAGAATGCACAGTGATCGGCGCCGGCGCACGCGGTCGGGCGTGGCGGCACCGCCCGGATGTGCGCGGCGCCGGGTCGTGTAACCACTACCCTTACTCGCATGGCGTCCGTGAGCAAGGTCTTTGTGGCCAGATTGGTGGGCTTGGCCGTGCTCGGACCCGACGGCGAGTCGATCGGCCGGGTCCGGGACGTGGTCGTCGCGATCCGTATGACGGGCCAGCAACCACGCGTCCTCGGTCTGGCCGTGGAGCTCACCACCCGCCGACGGATCTTTGTCCCGATGCTGCGTGTGACCGCGATCGAGCCCCAGGCCGTGACCCTCAACACCGGCACCGTGAGTCTGCGCCGGCTGCATCTGCGGCCCGGCGAGGCGCTCGCGATCGGCCAGATCCTCGATTCCCGCGTGCGCGTGGACGATCCCGATCTGTCCGACCTCGCCGGGGTGGATGTGAACGTCGTCGACCTGGGCATCGAACGAACCCGCACCCGGGACTGGGTGGTGTCGCGGGTGGCCGTCCGGCCCGGACGCAAGGGATTCCGGCGCCGCAGCGTGACACATGTCGTCGAATGGCATCACGTCCACGGACTCACCCAGACCGAGCTCAACCTGCCGGGACAGGGTGTCGCACAGGCGCTCATGCAGTTCGAGGGGATGCGAGCGGCCGACGTGGCCAACGCACTGCGGGAGCTCCCGGCCAAGCGACGCGACGAGATCGCGGCCGCACTCGACGACGAGCGTCTGGCCGACGTGCTCCAGGAGTTGCCACCCGACGATCAGACCGACCTGCTCGCCCATCTCGAACTCGGCAGGGCGGTGGACGTGCTCGAGGCGATGGACCCCGACGACGCCGCCGACCTCCTCGGCGAACTCCCCGACGCGGAGGCCGAGTCGTTGCTCGAACGCATGGACCCGGAGGAGTCCGAGCCGGTGCGGCGCCTGCTGACCCACTCCCCCGACACCGCGGGCGGCCTGATGACCTCCGAGCCGATCATCGTCACCGCGTCCACCACCGTCGCGGAAACGCTTGCGCGCGTGCGCAACCCAGATGTGACCCCGGCGGCCGCGAGTCTCGTGTTCGTGGTGCGCCCACCGACCGCGACGCCGACCGGGAAGTATCTCGGCTGCGCGCATCTGCAAGCGCTGCTGCGGGAACCGCCGGCCAACATCGTGGGCGGCATCCTCGACAGCGATCTCGCACACATGCAGCCCGAGGACTCATTGGAGGCCGTCACGCGGTACTTCGCGACCTACAACCTCGTCTGCGGTCCGGTGGTCGACGAGGAGGGGCACCTATTGGGCGCGATCAGCGTCGACGACCTCCTCGACCAACTCCTGCCCCGGGACTGGCGTGAGACCGAGCCCGAGGACACCGGGCAGATCCGCGATCTGTCCGGTATCAAGCCCGCAGGAGCGGGTGCGTGAGCACGGAGCAACCCGGCCGTCGCCTCGACACGCCCCGCCAGAACCGTCGGTTGTCGTTCAATCTCGATTCCGACGTCATCGGCGTCTACGCCGAGCGCGTCGCACGCTTCCTCGGGACCGGACGTTATCTCGCCATCCAGACCGTCATCGTGATCGTGTGGGTGGCGCTGAATCTGGTCGCGGTGTCGTGGCGGTGGGACCCGTATCCGTTCATCCTGCTCAATCTGGCGTTCTCCACGCAGGCGGCCTACGCCGCACCCCTGATCCTCCTGGCACAGAATCGACAGGAGAACCGCGACAAGGTCGCCCTCGACGAGGACCGGATCCGGTCGGCGCAGACCAAGGCGGACACCGAATTCCTGGCCCGCGAACTCGCCGCAGTGCGCCTCGCCGTCGGCGACACCGTGACCCGCGACTATCTCCGCAAGGAACTCGACGACCTACTCGACGAACTCACCGAACGCCTGGGCAACGGCCCGCGCGACCTCTCGACGCCCGACGACGGCGGAGGCGATTCCCGACGCGCCCGGGGCGGCGGGGACTCCACACCTTCGCGGTGACCTGGGGCCGACGCGGTCGGCCCCACTCCCCATATGGGTCGGTAGCCGCCCTCAACCACAACATGTGGGTTCACCAAACGATCAATTGCGTGTGGTGAAGAATTGTCGGGTTCCTGTACTGGGCCATTAGACCCATATGTATGGTGGGTCACACGTCGGACGCCCGGGGAGCTCAGACACGGCGGGTCCGACCATCCGCAAGACCTTCAGGGGCGGGCATGCACGTGTGTGAGAGCAACGGAGTCAGTGTGGACAGGCAGCCGACGGTGCGAGGACCGGTCATCGCCGGGCCGCGGGCAAGGACGGCCCGATGAGTCCCGCCGTGTTCCGCCGCGCCCAGGGTCCGCGCCGGTCACATCTGCCGCGACGAGCACTGGCGGTCGGGACAGGCGGCGTCCTGGTCGGAGCGATGATGCTCGCCGCCGCGACGTCCAGTGCCGCCGGTGGCACCGTCTCCTCCGCCGTCGCCGAGGACGCCACCTCGGTACCGTCCTCGGCGGTGGAGATCGCGCCCGGCGGGCCGGTCACGTTGCTCGGATTCGCGCCGCCTCCCAAACGCGTCGAACCCGACGCCGCCGTGCCACCCCAGTTCCGGATCACCGGCTCCCTGCCGACCGGCCCGCTGGGAATTCCAGGGGTGGTACTGCAGGCCTACAAGCTGGCAGCCAACCGCGTCGCGTCGGACACCCCGCAGTGCAAACTGCCGTGGTTCCTGCTGGCCGGGATCGGACGCATCGAGTCCAACCACGCGTCGAACGGCTCGGTCGACCAGTACGGCACCACCATCAACCCGATCGCCGGACCGGTGCTGAACGGCACGCTGGCCGGAAACGCGGTGATCCGCGACACCGACGGCGGCCGGATCGACGGCGACTCCTCGCATGACCGCGCAATGGGACCCATGCAATTCATCCCGAGCACCTGGGCCGCCTGGGGAACCGACGCGAACGGTGACGGGAAGGCCGATCCGAACAACGTCTTCGATGCCACCTACTCGGCCGGCCGCTATCTGTGTTCCGGGGTCTCCGACATCATGGCCGCCAAGAACAAGGTCGCGGCGGTGATGCGCTACAACCACTCGATGGAGTACGCGGCAAACGTGCTGAGCTGGGCTGCGGCCTACGCGACCGGTGTGATGCCGACGAATCCGATCCCCGAACCCAAGCGCAAGGCGCGCAAATCGTCGACGAGCAAGCCGCCGAAACCCTCCACGCCCGGTCAGAGTTCCTCGCCGCCCTCGACCTCGGAGAGCACGACGACGCCGCCACCGCCGCTGCCGACCTGCATCGGCGCGCTGTGCCTGCCTCCCGACCTGGTCCCGACGCAATTGCTGCCGCCGCCGAAGCCGCTGCCCAAGCAGACGGTCCCAAAGAAGAAGCCGCCGACCTCGGCATCGCCGCAACGCGCGCCGAACGCGCGCACGGGCGGAGCCACGACCACCACGCCACCGCCCGCGGCACGCTGACTCACCCGGCGGCTCGCGATGCCGCGCGGGGCGCTGAGGTCTCCCGTGCGACCGGCGCTCTCCGCCGGACGGTTAAGCTGGCGTTGATGACTACCGGAGTTGTACCCACCGAATCCGCGGTTCGCGCTGCCCTGAGCAAGGTCAACGATCCCGAGATCGGCAAACCCATCACCGATCTGGGGATGGTCAAGTCGATCGACGTCAACGACGACGCCAGCGTGGACGTCGTCATATACCTGACCACGTCGGGTTGTCCCATGCGTACCGAGATCTCCGGCCGGGTGGAGAACGCCGCGGCCGATGTGCCCGGAGTGGGTGCGGTCCGGGTGGAGCTCGACGTGATGGACGACGAGCAACGAACCGAACTGCGCAAGAAGCTGCGCGGCGACAAGGCCGACCCGGTGATCCCGTTCGCCCAGCCCGGCTCACTGACCCGCGTCTACGCGGTCGCGTCCGGCAAGGGCGGCGTCGGCAAGTCGAGTGTCACCGTGAACCTCGCGACGGCGCTGGCCGAGCGGGGCCTCACCGTCGGCGTCCTCGACGCCGACATCTACGGACATTCGGTGCCGCGGATGCTCGGCAGCGACGCCAAGCCCACCCAGGTCGAACGCATGATCATGCCGCCGATGAGCCACGGCGTGAAATTCATCTCGATCGGGCAGTTCACCGACGGGAACACACCGGTCACGTGGCGCGGGCCCATGCTGCACCGGGCCCTCCAACAGTTCCTCGCCGACGTCTACTGGGGCGATCTCGACGTGCTGCTGCTCGACCTGCCGCCCGGGACGGGCGATGTGGCGATCTCCGTCGCCCAGCTCATCCCCGGCGCCGAGATCCTCGTCGTCACCACGCCGCAGCAGGCCGCCGCCGAGGTCGCCGAGCGGGCCGGTGCCATCGCGCTGCAGACACGTCAGAAGATCCTCGGTGTCGTCGAGAACATGTCGTGGATGGAACTCCCGGACGGGACCCGGATGGAGCCCTTCGGCTCGGGCGGCGGCCAGAAGGTTGCCGAGCGACTGAGCAGAGCGGTCGGTGCACCAGTCGAACTCCTCGGTCAGGTCCCGTTGGAGACGACTCTGCGTGAAGGTGGCGACAGCGGTGTACCGGTGGTCACCTCCGCACCCGATTCGGCCTCCGGCTCCGCGCTACGTGCGATCGCCGACAAATTGGCCGTGCGAC
This sequence comes from Gordonia sp. DT218, assembly GCF_049847105.1. NCBI lineage: Bacteria > Bacillati > Actinomycetota > Actinomycetes > Mycobacteriales > Gordoniaceae > Gordonia > Gordonia sp. DT218. The sequence goes on from NZ_JBNCNS010000001.1 coordinate 72,472, forward strand.
GGCGCGGGCTGGCCGGGATGAGCCTGGGGATCGACACCACGCGTCACGAGTGAACCCGCGTCAGCCGTGGCCTGATCGGGACTCCTGATCGGGCCTACCTGATCGGGCCTACCTGGTCGGACTAGGTGGCGTCCCAGTCGCTGACCGACGGTGATCGGGAGCCCGCGATCGTCGGGCCCTGCGCGTTCGGCTTCGCCGGATCGGCGGCGGGCGGATTCGGCATCGGCGCCGACAGTGGCTTGATGTCCGGGGAATCCGTGGTGTCCCGGTCGAAGGTGGTCGGACCGAGACCGAGCTTGAACACGGAGTCGTCGCCGTCGAGCAGATGTTTCGTGACAATCGCGCGCGGTGTCATCCCACGCAACTCGTTGAGTTCGGAAAGTGGCTTGCGGAGTTCGTCGAACTCCGGCCCGAGTTCGTCCTTGAGCTGATCGGTCGCGCCGGTCGCATAGTCGCGAACCTGACGGATGGACTTCATGGTCCACGAGACCGCACCGGGGAGGCGGTCGGGTCCCAGAATGATCAGACCCGCGGCCAACAGGACGAGGATCTCACCCCAACCGATACTGCTGAACATCCGTCATCCCCATTTGCTCGAGCCCGGTCTGCGCTCAGTCGCTGGCCGGCGTGATCGTGCCGTTGAACGTCCGGCCGTCACGCCAGTAGCTGAACGGGACCTTCTGATCGATCTTCGCCGTCCGTACCGCGACCGTCAATTCGTCGGCGCTCTCGATGGTACGACCGTTGAACGAGGTGATCACGTCGTTCTCGCGGACGCCGGCCTGGTCTGCCGGACCGCCGGCGACCACATTGCGGACCTGCGCGCCGAGCACCCGGTCGTTGCGGACCGAACTCGCGTTGACCCCGATCTGCGGGTGATTCACCGAGCCCTGACGGATCAGCGTCTGGGCGATCGGGATGACCTGATCGATCGGGATCGCGAATCCGAGGCCGATCGAACCGCCGCCCGGGACGAGACCGGCGGTGTTGATGCCGACCACCTCGGCCTTATCGCTGACCAGCGGTCCACCCGAGTTGCCGGGGTTGATCGCCGCGTCGGTCTGGATCGCGTCGATCACCGCGTCGGTGTCGGATTCGGCGTCCGGCCGCAACGGCACCGGACGGTGCAGGGCACTGACGATGCCACTCGTGACAGTCCGGTCCAGGCCGAGCGGCGACCCGAAGGCGACCACCTCTTCGCCGATCTGGAGATCGTCGGAGTTGCCCAGCTTCGAGACGGTGAGATTGTCGACGTTGTCGACCTTGACGACCGCCAGGTCGGTCTTGGTGTCGCGACCGACGATCCGCGCGGGAACCCGCTTGCGGTCGAAGAATACCGCCTCCAGCTTGGCGTTGCGGTCGTTCGCCGCCATCGCGATGACGTGGTTGTTGGTGACGATGTAACCGCTCTTGTCGATGATGAAGCCCGACCCGGTGCCGACTGCGCTGCTGGTGCGCACATCGAGGGCGACCACCGATTTCTCCACGGCGCGAGCCACATTGGCGACCGGCGAACGAGGAGCGGCGCCGTTGTCGGCATCGCCCGTGGACAGCTGGACCGAATCGGAGTTGAGCGGCGAGACCACCTCGGCGGTCCAGCGGCCGATCAGCCCACCGACGAGGCCGACAACCACTGCGAGCACGGCGAGGGTCGCCAGCGCGTGCCAGCTGATCCGCTTGCCGAACAGGACGTCCTGGACGCCCAGCTTCGGACCCGGGTCGGTGGGTTCGGGGGCGGTCGGGACACCGAGCGCCGGCCGATCCAGACCGGCGACGCTCTCCGGGTCGCGCCAGGGGTCGGCGGGTGCCTGCGGTGTCTCGGGAGCGCCGTAGGTGGCCAACGGGTCCCGCTGAAGGGTGTCGGTCACGCCCGTCGGGCGGCCGAATGCCTCGGCCAGCACCGGGTCCGGCGGGGCGATCTGCGGTTCGGGGTTGGCGCTGGCGTCCTCGGACTGTGCGAAGGACCCCTGCACGCCGTCCGGACGCCCGAACACCGCCGCGGTCTGCGGGGAGACCGCCTTGTGCCGTGACCGGTCGTCCGACGTCTGACCGGCAGCCGTCTCCACGCCTGCCGTTTCCGGACCGTCTACGTCTGAATTGATGTATTCCGGGCCCGCGCTGTCCGGGCCCGCTGCCTCCCCGGCGGACTCGGTCGACCCGTCGAGCTCGCTTTCCCCTCTGATGTCCACGTGTCAGCGGCCTCGCCAGCGGCTCATCCGGGCACGAGTGCCCTCGCCGGGGCGGCCACGGCGGTCGGCGGAGGCAGAGTTGGGTATCGGGCCACGCGGTGCCTCCGTGACCGGGAAGCCCGGGGCGGCCATCGGGCTCGCCGCCGGCCGATCCTGCCCCCACGGGGACAACGGGCTGTGGCGATCGGTCTGGCTGTGACGATCGGTCTGGCTGTGACGATCGGTCCGGGCGTCGCCGGAGACCCCGGTGATGTCGATCTCACGGGTGGGGATCTGGCTGAGCTGGCCGAGGAGTCCGGCGGGCAGCGACACGTCGCCGGCCGACCGCAGCCGGGAGCGAGCCGAGACCTGTGCGTCGACGGCCGACATGCACTCCGTACATTGCGCGACGTGCTGGGTGGCCCGCAGGTGGGCCGTCATCCCCAACTCACCGTCGACGTAGGCGGCGACCGCCTCCGCGGCGAGATGTTCGGTCGGGGCGAACCGGCGTCCACCGGGTGTGCCGGGTGCCCGGTAAGTGCGGTTGGGGGCGAACGACGCGGTGACCGGCGACCAGGTCGACGGGTTCCATGCGGAACGACGCCGACGACGGAGATTCTGCATGGGTAGCGGGCTCTCGTCCTGCTGCCCCGAGGTGGATCGACCTCGGTTCATCTCCATCTGACGTTCACCTCTTCCACCGCTGCGGGCCAGTCCGCCGTCGTGTCCAGTTCGTTCCACGCTACTGCGCTGTCGGCGAGTGTGCCGCCACACCGGTCCTCGGGCGCGGCAACCCACCCTATCCGAAGAGGACAACGGTGACGGATCGACCGTGGTTCCCGGAATCCCGATCCGATTCGGGTGACGGTCGATCGAGGCTGTGGAGTGGATGGTCAGTGCACCGCGCCGATGGCCACCGACCTGCTGCCGGTGTGTCCTCGGGCGGTGAGGTGATCACGGATCGTCTGCCGACCGCGATGAATGCGACTGCGCACGGTGCCGAGCTTGACTCCGAGGGTCGCCGAGATCTCTTCATAGGACAGACCCTCGATGTCGCATAGGACGACTGCGGCACGGAAGTCCGGCGGCAGTGCGTCGAGCGCCTCCTGCAGATCCGGGTCGAGGTTCGCGTCGTGGAAGATCTGCTCGGGATCGGGGGTGTCCGACGGCACCCGGTCGTATTCGTCGGGCAATGCCTCCATGCGGATCTTGCTCCGACGCCGGACCATGTCGAGGAACAGATTGGTGGTGATGCGGTGCAGCCACCCCTCGAAGGTGCCGGGCCGATAGTTCGACAGCGAACGGAAGACCCGGATGAACGTCTCCTGCGTGAGGTCCTCGGCGTCGTGCTGGTTGCCGGACAGGCGGTAGGCCAGGCGGTACACCCGATCCGCGTGCTCGCGAACCAGCTCGTCCCACGACGGCATCAAGGTGTCGTCGCCGGTGGCGTCGAATCCAGCGGTCCCAGTCGGGACGACGTCTGCAGACCCCAGGGGATCAGTCATGTTTGGTGGCCAGTTCCCTTCCCCGGACATCACGTCGGATGACGGATGTTCACGATGGTAAACCACATCTGCCGACGTTCTATTCCTCGGTCCGAACCTCGGTGGATCGTCGGCTGCGGGCGCATCGGATGCGCTAGTAGAACCCTCTCCCATCGTGGTGTGGTCGCCGTATGAGAGTGCTGAGGTTTCGCTGAGGAAGTGGCGGGCGGTTTCGGCAACGGCCCGAAAAACCTCTGACCTCCGACTTCGGCAGAGGTTGGCGCGCCGCCGACGGAATCGCGACGACGCGACTTAACCTCAGGGGGTGACCGATTCATCAGGGGGCTCCGAACCGGCGGGCTCGGTGTCCACGAGCGCCCTCATCGACTACGCGGAATCGGCGATCGTCGAGGACGACGCCCTGGCGTCGGCCCGCACCCGGGCCGACGAACTCGGGGCATCCGCGGTCGCGCCCGCCGTCGGTGCGTTGCTGGCATTGCTGGCCCGCTCCTGCGACGCCCACGCGGTCGTCGAGATCGGCACCGGTGCCGGTGTCAGTGGTCTCTGGCTGCTCAACGGCATGGCCCCCGACGGCGTACTGACCACCATCGATCCCGAACCCGAACATCATCGCGCAGCGCGGCAGTCGTTCGCGGGTGCCGACATCGTGTCGGGGCGGACCCGCCTGATCAACGGCACGCCCACCGAGGTGTTGCCCCGCCTCGCCGATGAGTCCTACGACCTGGTGTTCGTCGACGGTCCGCTCATCGATCACCCACGGCACGTCGTGGAGGCGGTGCGGATTCTGCGCCCCGGTGGCGTGGTGGTGGTCCACAACGCCACCGCCGACGGCGCGGTCGCGGACCCGACGCGCACCGACCCACCAGCCGCGGCCGCCCGGGAGGCGGCCCTGCTGATCGCCGACGACGAGCGACTGCTGCCGGTGGTGATCCCGCTGGGCGCGGGGGTGCTCGCGGCCGCCAAGGCCCGCTGAGCCGCTCCCCCGGTCAGACGTCCGTGGAGAAGCGGAGTCCGCCGTCGGGGATCTGGACGCCGGGCCACACCCGTGCACCGCGCAGGAGTTCACAGCGCGCCCCGACGTCGGCGCCGTCACCGATCACGGTGTCGCGGATCAAGGCACGAGGTCCGATGCGGGCGCCGAATCCCACGATGCTCCGCTCCACCACGGCACCGGCCTCGATGACCGCGCCGTCGAAGACGACAGCACCGTCGAGCCGTGCCCGTGGGCCGATCTCGGCACCACGGCCCACCACGGTCCCGCCGATGAGCACTGCCCCGGGCGCCACGCCTGCACCGTCGTGGACCATCGATTCGCCACGCCGGTCGCCGAGCGCAGGCGATGGCGCGATGCCGCGGACCAGATCCGCCGACCCGCGCACGAAGTCCTCCGGCGTGCCCATGTCCCGCCAATAGGCGTGGTCGACGTGGGCCTGGATGTGTCGGCCCTCGGAGAGCAGTTTGGGGAAGACCTCGCGCTCGACCGACACCGGCCGACCGGCTGGGATCTCCTCGATCACCGAACGCCGGAAGACGTAGGTGCCGGCATTGATCTGGTCGGTCGGCGGATCCTGGGTCTTCTCGAGGAAGTCGGTGACCCGCCCGGTCTCGTCGGTCGGCACGCAGCCGAAGGCTCGCGGATCACTGACCGGCACGAGGTGCATCGTGACGTCCGCGCCGCTGTTCCGATGGGTGGTCAGGATCTCGCGGACGTCCGTGCCACCCAACACATCTCCGTTGAACACGAGGATGTTGTCGGCGGTGAGGTCGTCGAGGACGTTGCGGATGCCACCGCCGGTTCCGAGGGGTTCGGTCTCGGTGACGTACTGCAGTCGCACTCCCAGTTTGGAGCCGTCGCCGTAGTACTCGGAGAAGACATGGGCCTGGAACGAGGTGCCGAGCACCACGTCCTCGATACCCGCCGCCTGAATCCGGGACAACAGGTGCGTGAGGAACGGGACACCGGCGGTCGGCAGCATCGGCTTGGGGGCCGACAGGGTCAGCGGCCGCAGCCGGGTGCCCTTCCCGCCCACGAGCACCACGGCCTGCACCGACGATGTCACGTCCGGATCGGACGCCGCATCGACGTGGCTCTCACTGGTCACCGGTTTCTCCTCTGTTTCGTTCGACGGACCGGCCGGCCGCGAGGACCGCGACCCGGGAACGTGCGGCCAGACCGACCCGGAGCGCCAGGCGCAGCGGTGCCTGCCACACGCCCGGATGGCGGTCCGCCTGGAACCGATATGCGCTGCGGTGATGGGCGGGCAACATCTTCTCCGGATTGCGCCCGGCCGCATGACCTTTGGTGTGGACGATCTCCGCGTCCGGTACGTACACGTTGAGCCAGCCCGCCTTGCCCAGGCGATCGCCGAGATCGACGTCCTCCATGTACATGAAGTATCGGGAGTCGAAGCCGTCGATGGAGTCGAATGCGGCACGGCGCACGAGCAGACACGATCCCGACAACCACCCGACCGGCCGTTCGCTGGGTGCGGCGTCGTCGGCCCGGTAGGCGGCAGTCCAGGGATTGGTCTTCCAGATCGACCCGAACAACGCGTGTCCGGCACCCGAGACCAGATCCGGGACCCGGCGCGCGGACGGGTAGATCGAGCCGTCCGGCTCATGGATCAACGGCCCCAGCGACCCGGCGCGCGGCCAGCGTCGGGCCGCGGCGAGGAGTGCGTCGAGCGAACCCGGGGCCCACTCGACATCCGGGTTGGCCACCGCGATGAACTCCACCGCGGGGTCCACCTCGGCGACCGCACGGTTGATGCCGCCGCCGTAGCCGATGTTGCCGCCGGTCCGCACGAGCGTCACGTTGTCGAAATCCTGCTCCGCAGCCTCGGGCGCGCCGTCGGTCGACCCGTTGTCGGCGATGACGACCCGGGGCACCGACGAGGCGGTGGCCTTCTCGAGGCTTCGCAGGAATGCCGCGAGGTAATCCCCCGACGAATAGGTCACCGTCACGACGGCAAGCTCAGCAGTCACCGGGTCAGGGTAACCAACCTCCGGTGGGCCCCGATCACCCTTGGGCCCCATGTGGTCAGCCGCGCCCGGTGCGGTCGCCGGTCACCGCAGCGTGCAGGGCCGCCCGCCAGTCGCGCAGCGGGGTCAGGCCCGCGGTGGTCCACGATGCCCCCGACAGCACCGAATAGGCAGGTCGGGGCGCCGGACGCGGGAACTCGTCGGTGGTGCAGGGCCGCACCCGCTCAGGGTCGGCGCCCAGCTCCTCGAAGACTGCGCGCGCCACTTCATACCAACTGACACTGCCCGCGTTTGTGGCGTGCAACACGACGCCCGCGGCCGGTCCGTCGCGATCGGTCGAGACCAGCTCCCACAGGCCATCGGCGAGATCGGGGGCGTAGGTCGGCGATCCGGTCTGATCATTGACGACCGTGATGTCGGGACGGGCGGATTCCAGACGCCGCATCGTGCCGACGAAGTCGGAGCTGGTCGGAGCGCCGGTGTACACCCATGCCGTCCGGACGACGGTCGCCGTCGGGTCGGTGTCGAACACGATCCGCTCACCGGCCAGCTTCGATGCGCCGTAGACGGTCTCCGGCTCACCTGTCACGTCTGCGGGTTCGTACGGGACCGTACGGGGCGGCGCGTCGTCGGTGGCGGCCGCGCCGGCGAAGACGTAGTCGGTGGACACATGGATGAGCCGCGCGCCCGACCCGGCGGACATGCGTGCGAGATGGCCCGGCCCGTCGCGATTGACCGCGAAGGCACGCCCGACGTCCGACTCCGCACCGTCGACGTCGGTGTAGGCGGCACAGTTGAGGATCACGTCTCCGGCGCCGAGGCCTGCGAGCGCGTTCGCCACCGATGCCTCGTCGGTGATGTCGATGTCGGCCGAGGTGAGTGCACGCACCCGCGCGGAGGCCTTGTCGGACGCCCGCAGCGCCTTGCCGAGCTGTCCGCCGGCGCCGACGAGATAGATGGTCGCACTCATGGAACACATGGTGCCGTACGGAGATCGCGAGCACGCGTACGTCGATCGGTGATGTGGGTCTCGACGCGAGCGCTCGGCGTTGCACCCTCGAATTCTCACTTCACTTCAGTAGCCTGACGTCAGCACAGCACCATCCGAAACGTCAACATCACGAACAACGGCACGCACTTGCGTAACACGTCCCGAGCGGATGTCGCCGCGTTCGCCGACGACGAAAGGGACTGACCCGCCCGTGGACTCTCGACCCGATGGCGCACGCCGACATTCCGGTGGTCGCGCACGTCCCGACGAGCCCACCGCTGCATCCCGCGGCCCCGCCGAGGGGCGTGCACGACGCACTCAACATCCGGCGCAGGGGCAACCATCCGATCCGCCGCCGCGTCGGCGGCGCCGGCCCGACCCCGGCGACCCGCGAGCCGAGCGCCGCACACCGACCGACCAGGCCCGTCCGGATCGGCCTCGCCGACGGCGGCCACCTGGTGCCGTGGACGAGCAGGGCCGTCGCACGTCGGGCGAGATCCACACCAGCGAGGGTGTCGCGGCCGACGGACCACGGCGGCGGCCGCGACGTCCCGACGAGGCCGCTCCCCGACGTCGACCCCGTCCCGGCGAGACACAGGCCCCGGCGGCCGGACGAGATCGCGGACAGGGCAGGCCACGTCCTCCCCGAACCGACGAACGTGCCGGTGGCCCCGGACAACCCCGACGTCGCCGCCCTGCGGCTGCTCCCGGTGATGGCAGACCGACCGGCGAGGCCCCACGCGCGGCAGCCGCCGCGCGACGCCCGTCCGGCCCGAAGCCTCCGCCCGGGCCCGCGTCCGAGTCCGCCGCGATGCCGGCGGCCGCACGCGTCAAAGAGCAGTTCTCGTGGCGATCCCGGACCACACGCAAAGGTCTCGGCCGCGGGCTGGTGGCGTTGCTGTCGGTGGCGGTGCTGTTGTGCACCGGCTATGCGTGGAACAGCGTCAGCAACCTGAACTCGAACATCACCCAGCTGGCCGGCCTCGGACTCGGTGGCGCCGACGACGGCGCGGTGGACATCCTGCTGGTGGGTACCGACTCGCGGACCGACGCCAAGGGCAACCCGCTGTCACCGTCGGAGCTCAAGATGCTGCGCTCCGGCGAGGATGTTGCGACCAACACCGACACGATCCTGCTCATCAGAATCCCGAACGATGGATCGTCCGCGACGGCGATCTCGATCCCACGCGACTCCTACGTCGACGTGCCCGGTATCGGCATGTCCAAGATCAACGCGGCCTACGGCACCACCAAGGAAGGGGTGCGGGGACGCGCGGTCGAGGCAGGCGAGAGCGAGGCGGCGGCCGAGAAGGAGGGCACCCAGGCCGGCCGCAAGGCCTTGATCGACACGGTCGCGAACCTCACCGGCGTCAAGGTCGATCACTATGCAGAGGTCGGGCTGCTCGGCTTCGTCCTGCTGACGAACGCGGTCGGCGGGGTCGACGTCTGTCTGAACGAGGCGGTCCGCGAGCCGTTCTCGGGTGCTCGATTCTCGGCGGGCGAGCAGACCCTGAACGGACCCAAGGCCCTCAGTTTCGTCCGCCAGCGCCACGGCCTCCCCCGCGGCGACCTCGACCGGATCACTCGACAGCAGGTCTTCATGGCGTCGCTGACCCAGAAGATGCTGTCCGCCCACCTGCTCACCGATCCCGGCAAGCTCGACGAACTCCAGCGGGCCGTGTCGCGATCGGTGGTGATCGACAACAACTGGGACATCCTGAAGTTCGCGGAGCAGTTGAAGGATCTCACCGGCGGCCGGGTAAAGTTCGCGACCATCCCCGTCGTCACCGAGCAGGGGTGGAGCGACGACGGACAGCAGAGTGTGGTGCAGGTGGACCCCAAGCAGGTCCACGGCTTCACCGACAATCTGCTCAACAGCAAAAAGAACGAGGACGCACCCGACCGTGCCGACTACACGGTCGACGTCGTCAATGCAGGAACCATCGACGGCCTGGCCTCCAACGTGTCGAACATCCTGACGACCAAAGGATTCCAGGCAGGCAAGACCGGCACCGGCGCGTCGAACGACAAGGACTCGGTGGTGTATGCGCACTCCGACGACGCCGGTGCCAAGCAGCTCGCCAAGGATCTCGGTGGTGCCGAGGTCCGAGTCGACTCCTCGATGCCCGACAAGCAGATGAAGGCGGTCTTGACCAATACCTACGAGGGCCCGGGGTCCATCGGCGACACCGGCGCTCAGACCGACAACGTGCCGGCCAGCGAACGGGTCGGCAACAACCGTCCGCCGATCACGGCCGGTTCCGACGGCCCGACGTGTGTGAACTGATGAGCGCACCGACGATCACCTCCGCCGTCTTCGACGCGGTCACCGACTGGTCGCAGCCGCTGCTGACCTACTACGACCATGCGAGCGGCGAGCGCACCGAGTTGTCCGGGGCAACCCTCGGCAACTGGGCCGCCAAGTCGGCCAACTTCTTCGTCGACGAACTGGGACTCGGCCCCGACGACGAGATCCTCGTCGATCTACCAGAGCACTGGCAGACCGCGGCCATCCTGCTCGGTGCCTGGTGGGCGGGCACGCATGTCCGGCTGCCCGGCAGCGACGTCGACGGGTCGGCCCTCGGTGCGGTGGTGACGTCCGCCGATCGGCTCAGCAGGTACGACGACGCCGACGAGGTCCTCGTCGCCTCGCTGGATCCGTTCGCGATGGGTGTTCGCGACCTCCCGATCGGCGTCACCGATTTCGCGAGCGCCGTTCGCGTGCACGGTGACCAGTACTCCGTGTACAACCGGGTCACCGGGCCCGCCCTCGACGGCGCCCCGACCGACGGCGTGCTCGCCGCGGCCCGCGCTGCGGCCGGGACCGACGGGATCGTCGCGGGGACGCGGGTCCTCACCGTGCGGCCCTGGCACACCGGGGACCAGGTCGTCGGAAATCTCCTGGCGCCCCTGGTCGTCGGTGCCTCGCTGGTCTCGGTCTCCCACGCCGACGAGTCACGCCTCGGCGGGCTCGTCGACACCGAGCGCGCCGAACTCACCCTTCGCTGAACCCGTCGACTTCGGGACGGAGTCGGCGGGTTGTGCAGAATCGCAACGGAAATACACTTCCGAGAATTACCGTGTTACTCATGCGTATCAAAGGGAGGGTTGCCCACTTGTTGGGCGCAAGTGTCCTGTGTGTCGCAATTGCCGGGACGGCGCCGATGACCGCCGCACCCGCGGCGGCGTCACCGACGACGATGTTCAACGGGATCATGTCGACTGTCGGTGGCTGTCAGACGCCGGTCCCCGACCTGATCAAGTGGTGCACCGACACCGAGCGCCTCACGCCGGAGGTGCCGATGATGCTCCAGCTCAACCCGTTCGGGACCCGCATCGTGATCCTCGGCGCCGGATTGAATCGCGACGGTTCCATGAAACCCGTGCTGGTCACACGCCTGCAAGCGGGACTGTCGCTGGCACGGGGCTTCCCGCCGGCCGGCATCATCACCACCGGTGGTCTCCCGAGGGGCGGACGGACCGAGGCCCAGGCGATGCGGGCGTGGCTGATCGCTCATGGCGTGCCGACCGCCCGGATCGCCACCGAGAACCGATCGCGCACGACGGTGGAGAATGCCCGCTACACGGCGCGGATTCTGGCCGCCGGCCGGGCAACCGGGGCGGTGGTGGTCAGCAGCCCGAGCCATGTGAAGCGCGCGATGCTCAATTTCCGGACGGCGGTCAACGGCTCGATCCCGGTTGCCGGGGTGATCTCGGGATACACCAACGGCGCTCCCCCCGTCGGCTCCGGCAGCGGGTCCTTCGGGTCGAGCTGATCGGCACGCAGCCTTTCGAGACGACGCCGGTTACGGCATGCTCGTACCCATGAAGATCCCCAGTGCGGTAGCTCGTTTCAACAAGGTGGTCACCAATCCGATCCAGCGCCAGTGGGCGCCACGACTGGCGCCGTGGGCGATGATCGGACATGTCGGACGCAAGTCCGGTACCGAGTACACGATTCCGGTGCTGGCGTGGGTGGACGACGACCGGGTGTCCATCGTGCTGACCTATGGCCGCCACACCGATTGGGTGCGCAACGTGCAGGCCGCGGGCGAGTTCGGGATCACCCGGAAGTCGGAGCACCACAAGGTCGTCAGGCCGAGGATCATCCCCTCGGACTCGCCCGACGTCGCGCGCGGGGCACGTCTGTTCGCCCGGTACTTCGACTCCGTCCTGACCGGCACGATCGTCGACGGCTGAGGGACCGATGGCCGACGATTCGCTCGAGGACTTCACCGCTCGCGACGTCACCGTCGGGAGCACGACCCATCGCGTGTACGCACAAGGTGCCGGTCCGGCGGTGATCGTCATCGCCGAGATGCCCGGAATCAGCCCGAAGGTCGCCGATTTCGCGCGGAAAGTCGCGGGCAGAGGGCTGACCGCGGTGATGCCGTCGCTGTTCGGGGTGGACGGCCGCGACCCGAAGCCGGCGAACCTCGGCAGGCTCGGCGCGGCACAGAACATGTTCGGCACGATGATGCGCGCGTGCATCAGCCGTGAGTTCACCGTGCTGGCCACGGGCAAGACCTCACCGGTCGCCGACTGGCTACGCGGTCTCGCAGCAGAGGAGCACGAACGCTGCGGCGGTCCCGGCGTGGGCGCTGTCGGCATGTGTTTCACCGGCGGATTCGCCCTCGCCATGGCCACCGACGACCGACTGCTCGCGCCAGTCCTGTCCCAGCCGTCGCTCCCCTTCGGCGTCATCCCGGCGCGGAATCGTTCGATCGACATCAGCGATGCCGACCTCGCCCGGGTGAAATCGCGCTGCGCCGCCGGACTTCAGGTGATGGGACTCCGTTTCGACGGCGACCAGCTGTCTCCGCGCGGCCGATTCGATTTCCTCCGTGAACAACTCGGCGACGCATTCCTCGCCGTCGAACTGCCGGATTCGGCAGCGAACCCCGATTCGATGCTGCCGAAGCCACATTCCGTGTTGACCGAAGATCTGATCAACGAACCGGGACAGCCGACCCACGACACCCGGGAGAAGGTACTCGATTTCTTTGTCGAGAAGCTGGTGACCACATCGGAATGATGCGGTCTGCACAGAGAGGTCCGAGCACATGCCCGTCGCCGAGCTACTGAGACTGGGAACACCCCACCCCATCGTCCGGTGGGGTGATCCCGTGCTGCACACACCCGCTCGAGCGGTCACGGATTTCGGGACGGAACTGCAAGAGCTGCTGGCCGACATGTTCGCCACCAACGACGCCGCGCACGGCGCCGGTCTGGCCGCACCGCAGCTCGGCGTCGACCTCGCCGTCTTCATCTACGACTGCACCGACGAAACCGGCACTCGGCGCACAGGTGTCCTGTGCAATCCGGCACTCACGCTTCCCGAAGGGCGTTCCCGACGACTCGTGTCCTATGGAGAGGGGTGTCTGTCGCTCCCGGGTGCGTACGCCGACGTCGACCGACCCGACGTCGCCACGTGCACGGGACAGGACCAGTATGGCGATCCGATCGTCGTCGCCGCGGGCGGAACGCTGGGCCGCTGCCTGCAGCACGAAACCGATCACATCGACGGAATGGTGTTCGGCGACCGGCTCGCCACGCGAGCGCGCAAGCGACTCCATCGCATGTTCGACGAGGGGGCGCACCACTACCCCGCCGACTGGCCCCAATCCCCGTCAGATCGGTAGCGGGAGGCGGGCTCAGCCCTCCCCGAGCAGTTTGTCGCGCAATGCCTGATCCTTCTCGAGCACCATGGTTTCCAGACCCTTCTGGAAATCCTCCATGCGAGAACGCAACCCGGCATCCGCAGACCCGAGGATCCGAATCGCCAGGAGACCCGCGTTGCGAGCACCACCGATCGACACCGTCGCCACCGGGACGCCCGCGGGCATCTGCACGATCGACAGCAACGAGTCCAAACCGTCGAGGGTCCGCAGCTGGACGGGGACTCCGATCACCGGCAGTGGCGTCGCCGACGCGACCATGCCGGGCAGGTGGGCGGCTCCCCCGGCGCCGGCGATGATCACCGAGATGCCGCGCGCCGCCGCCCCGGCCGCATAGTCGAGCATGCGCTGGGGGGTGCGGTGCGCCGAGACCACTCCGACCTCGAACGGCACGCCGAACTCAGCCAACGCCTCCGCCGCCGCCTCCATCGTCGGCCAGTCGGAATCGCTACCCATGATCAGGCCGACGCGCGGACGGGTGGGATCGGTGGCGGTGGGATCGGTGGCGGTGGGATCGGTGGCGGTGGGATCGGTGATGGTGGGATCGGTGATGACGTCACCGCCAGCGTCGGAGTCGGCAGCGTCGGCAATATCGGCGTCGGCAGGGTCCGTCCCGGCGAGTTCCGTGTCGGCTGTCTCCGCTTCGACGGTGTCCATTTCCGGCCGACCCGTCCCCGTATCGCCCGTCCCCGTATCGCCCGTCCCCGTATCGCCCGTCCCCGTATCGCCCGTCTCGGTGCTGCCCGACCCAGTGTTGTCCGTCCCGGCGTTGTCGGTCATGCGTGCACATCCCATCCATCGGTCCATTCGGCAGTCGACATCCAGTGCGCGGCACGCTCGGCGCGCTCCCGGACCTCGGCCACCGAATCGCTGTCGGTACCAACAATGTTGACGTGACCGATCTTTCGATCGGGACGCTCGCCCTTACCGTACAGATGCACCTTGGCATCAGGCATGCGGGCCATCAGGTGATGCAGGCGTTCATCCATCGACATCGACGGCGCATCCTCGGCGCCCAGGATGTTCGCCATCACCGTGATCGCCGCCCGAGGGGCGGTATCGCCGAGCGGATAGTCGAGCACCGCCCGTAGATGCTGCTCGAATTGCGAGGTGACAGCGCCATCCATCGTCCAGTGCCCGCTGTTGTGCGGCCGCATCGCCAACTCGTTCACCAGGAGTTCGCCATCGGTGGTCTCGAACAACTCCATGGCCATCACACCGACCACACCGAGCTCGGCGGCGAGCCGCAACGACATCTGCTGTGCCCGGGCCGCAACGTCCTCCGCCAGCTCCGGCGCGGGAGCGAGCACCACCGCACACTGCCCCTTCCGCTGGACCGTCTCCACCACGGGCCACACGCCGCCCTGCCCGAAGGGCGAACGCGCGACCATCGCGGAGAGCTCGCGACGCATCGACACTTTCTGCTCGGCGATGAGGTCGACCCCCGCGTCGAATTGTTCGTCGAACAACGTGAGTGCCTCGTCGCGGTCGTCGACCAGCCACACCCCGCGGCCGTCATAACCGCCGCGGATCGCCTTGAGGACCACCGACCAGTCGTGTCGGTCACCGAAATCCACGAAGCGGGCGCGCGCCACGTCGCGGTCGCCGGTCAGATCGGCGAAGTCGGGAATCGGGAGTCCGAGTTCGCCGAGCCGGACCCGCATAGCGAGCTTGTCCTGGGCGAAATGCAAGGCCGCCGACGGCGGGCGCACCGCTACACCGTCGGCCTCCAACGCCTGCAGGTGCGCCAACGGCACACCCTCGTGGTCGAAGGTCAGCGCGACCGCCCCCCGCGCGGCCTCTCGGAGGTCCGCCAGCTCGTCGTGGGAACCGAGCACCACGTCCGCACTCACCTGGGCGGCCGGATCACTGCTGCTCACGGCCAGCACACGAAGACATTGACCGAGCGCGATCGCCGCCTGATGAGTCATCCGGGCGAGCTGCCCGCCGCCGATCATCGTCACGGTTGGCATGCCGGTCTCCGACCGGGTTGGCATGCCGGTCTCCGACCTGGTCATGGCGCTGTCGGGCCTCGCTGGATCACCGGCACTGGAAGTCACGCGAAACATCGTGGCACGAGGGCTACGACCTTCGCATTATTGCCCGGCGAAGTTACTGTTCGGTTCCATTTCGTAGACTCGGATCTTGTGCCCTTTATCGACGAGCTGGTCGCTCGACTACCCGCGCCGGTTCAACAGGTCGCGATGCGCCACCACGAACTCATCAAGTTCGCCCTCGTCGGCGGCACCACATTCGTCTTCGACCTGGCCATTTTCTACCTGCTGACGTTCACCGTCCTGGAACCGAAACCGGTCGTCGCGCGCATCATCTCCGGCACGCTGGCGACGATCCTCAACTACATCCTCAACCGGGAGTGGGCGTTCAAGAATCGGGGTGGCCGCGAACGCCACCACGAGGCGTTGATCTTCTTTGTGATCAGCGGTGTCGGCGTGATCCTGGCCGCCGCGCCGCTGTGGGTCGCCAACAACGTCTTCGACCTCCGCAGCAACCTGAGTGTCACCGAGCTGGTCATCGTCGACTTCGTCCTCGGGTTCCTCATCGGCAATCTGCTGCAGATGGCCTTCCGGTTCTGGGCGCTGCGCAAGTTCGCGTTTCCCGAAGATCTGCTCCGCGGGGGCGATGCCGGTTCCACCGACCTGCATCCCACCGCCGAGGAACTCAACGATGAGGAACTCGGTCACGCGTAACCGGTGACGGCCTGCCGCGGACGGAATCACCGCCGCGGTCATCTCCGTCGGGGTGGTCGCCGTCCGTGTCGTCCCCGTCGTCGGGATCACCGGTGTGTGCCGAGGGCACCACGATCGAGAACACTGCCGGCCGCCGCATCGTCAGTTCGAGACGGCCGCCGTCGGCCTCGACGAGTGCACGTGCCAGCGACAGGCCGACCCCGTTGCCGCGGCCGGCCGAGAATCCTCGGCGGAATATCAACCCGACGAGATCGTCGTCGATGCCGGCCCCCTCGTCGGCGACGGTCATCCGGAGCATGTCGGCCGACGGCAGATCGTCGACGTGAATCCGGCACGTTCCGGCGCCGTGCTGCAGCGCGTTGTCCACGAGCACACTCAATGCCTCACGTAGCCGTCCCGGCCGGGCACTGACCGCCGTGGTCTGGCCGTTGAACGTCGCCGAGATCGATCGCCCCGCCGCGCCGAACGCCGCACGGAAGTCGCCGATCAGCGTTCGGACCATCTCCTCGACGTCGATCTGGTTCGGCACCGCGGGATCGTTCCGCGATGCCGCCACCATCTCGTCGAGCTCTCGGGAGAGTCGTTCCACCTGCTCGAGTGCCGCCTCGGCCTCCCCGACGACGGCCGGATCCTCGTGCAGCGACAGCTCGTCGAGGCGTAGTTGGATCGCGGTCAACCGACTGCGCAGCTGGTGTGACACGTCGCCGACGATCTCGCCCTCCCGCTCGAGCCGCAGGGCGATCTCCGAGTTCGCGTCCCCGAGCGCCCGCGACACCCGGTCCAGCTCGCTGATCCCGTACGACTTCCACTCGGAACGGAAGTCCCCCTTCGCCATCGCGGCGGCCCGGCCGGCCAGGTCGATCAGTGGATCCGCAACGCGACCCGCGGTCACCGCGGCCACGGTCGTGCCCGCGGCGATCGAGCTCGCGACCACGAGCGCCACGATCCCGATGGCGGCGAGCTGGTCGTCGCGCACCTGGGTGAGGGGGATCTCGAGGAGCAGCGACCCAGCATTACCCAGAGCGATCGAGTCGGTCATGGTCGCGCCGTCGATCGGCTCGCCGATCACCGTCTCGGCCTCGGCGTCGTCGCCCACCGGGTAGCGGACGGTCAGCCGGCCGTCCTCGGGCAACAGCAGCCGGAAAGCCTCGGTGTCGAGAGAGCCCGCGGACACGCGCCCTTCGGCGCCCTCCTGACGGATCAGCTGCGCCGAGATCAGCTTGAGCCGCGAGTCCAGGTTCTGGTGCGCATTGTCCGACACCCACCACCATGCGATCACGCTCAACGGGATGCCCAGCAGAAGACCGACCGCCACGATCATGGCGATCATCGTGTTCAGAATCCGGCGCCGCATGCGGTCTCCCCGATCAGCCGATCAGGGATCGAATCGGAATCCGACGCCGCGCACGGTGACGATGTGCCGGGGGCGGTCGGCCTGATCGTCGCCGATCTTCCGGCGCAGCCACGAGATGTGCATGTCGAGTGTCTTCGACGAGCGCAGGTCTGCCGATCCCCACACCTCGGTGAGGATCTCGTCCCGGCTCACCACCTGCCCCGGCCGTTCCATCAGGAACCGCAGCAGATCGAACTCCCGGTTGGCCAGCACCAGATCGGCACCGTCCACCAGCACCCGTCGGCCGCGGGTGTCGAGCTGGATGTCGCCGCCGTCGAGGACCACGTCGGCGCTCTGCTGGCGGCGGAGCAGCGCCCGCACCCGTGCCAGCAGCTCGGCCAGCCGGAACGGCTTGCCGACGTAATCGTCGGCGCCGGCATCGAGACCGACCACGAAGTCCACCTCGTCGGTGCGCGCGGTGAGCATCAGCACGGCGAGCTGTGGTCGCGCGGTCCGGATTCGACGGCACACCTCCAGGCCGTCGATCTCGGGTAGCCCGAGGTCCAGGATGAGCAGTTCGAACCGGGTGTCCAGCGCCTGGTCGAGCGCCTCGGCGCCATCGGTGACCACCTCGCAGCCATACCCCTCACGGGTCAGTGCGCGCGCCAGCGGCTCCGCGATGGCGATGTCGTCCTCGGCCAGCAGTACATCGGTCACCGTCCGACCCCCTCGTCGTGACGACGATCGGACCGATCGTCGTCCGTCAGCCCGACCTCGTCGGGCGCGGCGTCCTCGTGCGTGTCGAGGACCTCGTGATAGAGCATTGCGTGCACCCGTTCCACGTGGGGGATGTCGTCGAACGACAACGGCTCGTCGGACGCCGACTCGATGATCAGCGTGCCGGTTCGGAGCATCCGGTCGATCGGCCCGTGCCGGAACTCGACGGTGTTGATCCGACGGATCGGGATGTCGATCCCGGATCGAGTCAGGATGCCGTTGCGATAGATCACCCGGCGATCGGTGAGGACGAAATGCGTCGTCTTCCAAGAGATCAGCGGCCGGACGAAATACCACACGAATCCGAGCAGCCACAACACACCGATGACGATCAGCAGCACGGTCGAGACCGTCGAGTCCAGGGCGGACCCGCTGACCATCCCCGCGAGCACCCCCGCGACAGCAGTCATCAGAAGGAACACCAGGAACGGCCCGAGCAGGCATTTCCAATGCGGATGCCGGTGCAGGACGATCTCCTCGCCGGGGGCGAGGTTCTCGCGTGGGTAGGACATGGCAGCCAGCTTAATCCGCAGCCCCCACACCGCAGCGTGGCTCGACCCATCCACGACCGCGATCACGACCATCGTGCGATCGTGGCACCGGCATGCCGCCGGAGACTGCTGGTGAACACAAGTACACTGCGAACAGACGCGTACCGGGCCGACCGCCGAGAAGGTCAAGGAGAAACCATGAGTTATCGCGACCCGCGTGACCCGTACGACCCGCGAACCGCCAGGTACGAGGGCGGATATCCGCCCGAGACACAGGCGTACAGCCGGTCGGACCCGCACGCACAACCCGGTCCGGCCGAGTACTCCGAGGCCTATCCGCCGGCTGCACCACGCCAGAAACCCCGCCTGGGTCCCAACGTGAACCCGACCATGTTCATCGGTGGCGTGGTGATGACCGGCGTCGTCACCGGACTCGCCGCGTGGCTGGCGGCGTGGGTGATCCGCGCGATCGTCGAGAGGGTCAACGAGGCCGGCAAATTCGGGGTATGGAATCCCCTGGCCCGCGACGAGATCTGGTTCGCCGTGGTCGGCTTCCTGTGCGCCCTGGCGGCGGGTGCGCTGTGGTACGTCCTGCAGATGGTCACACCCTCGCCGAATCAGTTCTTCCGCTGGATCGTGGGTCTCCTCATCGCCGGTGCGGTGATCATCCCGCTGGTCCTGTCGTCGGAGCTGTCCGTGGGGATCGCCACGGCGGTAGTCCATCTGATCATCGGATTACCGATCCTGACCCTGGTCCCGGCCATGGGGCACAAGAGCATCCAGCAGGGCTGACCATCGGACGATCCGGGCCCGCGAGCGCCCGGATCGTCCGATCAGTCGATCGGCCGCAGGTGAGTGACGTCGCCTGCGGCCGCCACCACTTCACGGCCGTCGACATCGATGACGATCCGCCCCGTCCGATCGATCCCGACCGCGGTACCCACCAACTCCTTGTCACCTGGCAACACCAATCGGACCCGTCGGCCCAGCGTGTCGCTACGGTCGCGGTACATCGCCGCCAGCTGGTCGATGTCGGTCGGCCACAGCGCGAGCAACTCGGAGAGGCCGCGCAGGAACTGCCGTGCGAGATCTTCCGGCGGGACCTCATCACCGGTGACGATCAGCAGTGAGGTCGCGGTGGGCACGGGCAGCTGTTCCTCGGTCATCGCCGTGTTGAGCCCGACCCCGATGACAGCCACCCCGCCGCTGGGCGTGTGCGTGTACTCGGACAGGATGCCGGCGATCTTCCGGTCGTCGATCAGCACGTCGTTGGGCCACTTGAGAGTCGGCCGTTCGCCCACGACGGCCTCCACGGCCCGGGCCACCGCCAGCCCTGCGATCAGCGACAACCAGCCCACGTGCTCGGGGTCGTCGCCGACCGCCACCGCCGACGACATCGCGAGTTGTCCACCGGCCGGCGCCGACCAGACGCGGGTATGACGACCCCGACCGGACGTCTGGTCGGCCGTGATGCGGACCGTCCCGCCGATCTCCTCGGTCGCCGCCCGGGCGATCAGGTCGGCATTGGTCGAACCCGTCGACTCGACGACCTCGATCGTGTGCCAGCAGGTGTCAGCGAGGGTCTCGAGGAGCTCAGCGCCATCCAGGGTCATACCCCAGACGCTACTGCGCCGACCATCGTCGCGGGGACGAGCACAGACGTGCGGCGGGATGGCCCCCTGCGCACGCACACGCGCCACTGCCGACCGATCGCTCGGGAACATGAGGCGATCTCACGTTGATCCGGTTGACGTGGCTCACAGTCGGGTAGTTAGCATCGTTGTTCATGACGACTGCTTCGCGCGATGACGGCGCCGCTCCCGACATCCACACGACGGCGGGAAAGCTCGCCGATCTGCGTAATCGCCTCGAAGAGACCAAGCACCCGGTGGGCGAGGCCGCGGTCGACAAGATCCACGACAAGGGCAAGCTGACCGCGCGCGAGCGCATCACGCACTTGCTCGACGAGGGGTCGTTCGTCGAACTCGACGCTCTTGCGCGTCACCGCAGCACCAACTTCGGACTGGCCGAGCGCCGGCCGCTCGGCGACGGCGTCGTCACCGGTTACGGCACCATCGACGGTCGCGAGGTGTGCATCTTCTCCCAGGACGCGACCGTGTTCGGCGGCAGCCTGGGTGAGGTCTATGGCGAGAAGATCGTGAAGGTGATGGACCTGGCCATCAAGACCGGCCGCCCGCTGATCGGCATCAACGACGGCGCAGGCGCTCGCATCCAGGAAGGCGTCGTCTCACTCGGCCTGTACGGCGAGATCTTCCACCGCAACGTCCGGGCCTCGGGCGTGATCCCGCAGATCTCGCTGATCATGGGTGCCGCCGCAGGCGGACACGTCTACTCGCCGGCACTCACCGACTTCGTGGTGATGGTCGACCAGACCAGCCAGATGTTCATCACCGGCCCCGACGTCATCAAGACGGTCACCGGCGAGGACGTCACCATGGAGGACCTCGGCGGTGCCCACACCCATATGTCGAAGTCCGGCACCGCCCACTACGTCGCGCAGGACGAAGAGGACGCACTCGAATACGTCAAGGATCTGCTGGGCTACCTCCCCAGCAACAACCGCGCCGAGGCGCCCCGACTGCCGGTTGCCGACCCCGCCGCCGGATCGATCGAGGACACCCTCACCGACGAGGATCTCGAACTCGACACCCTGATCCCGGACTCGCCCAACCAGCCGTACGACATGCACGAGGTGATCCGCCGCATCCTCGACGACGACGAGTTCCTCGAGGTCCAGGCCGAGTACGCGACCAATGTGGTCGTCGGCTTCGGTCACGTCGACGGCCGCAGCGTCGGCATCGTCGCCAACCAGCCGACACAGTTCGCCGGCTGCCTCGACATCAAGGGCTCGGAGAAGGCCGCCCGGTTCGTCCGCACCTGCGACGCCTTCAACATCCCGATCGTCACCCTGGTCGACGTCCCCGGGTTCCTGCCCGGTACCGAACAGGAATACAACGGGATCATCCGGCGCGGCGCCAAGCTGCTCTACGCGTACGGCGAGGCCACGGTAGGCAAGATCACCATCATCACCCGCAAGGCGTACGGCGGTGCGTACGACGTCATGGGTTCCAAGCACATGGGTGCCGACGTGAACCTCGCGTGGCCCACCGCCCAGATCGCGGTCATGGGAGCGTCGGGCGCGGTGGGCTTCGTCTACCGCGGTCAGCTCAAGGAGGCGCAGGCCAACGGCGACGACGTCGACGCATTGCGACTCCAGTTGCAGCAGGAGTACGAGGACACCCTGGTGAACCCGTACGTGGCCGCCGAGCGCGGTTACGTCGATGCCGTCATCCCGCCCAGCCATACCCGTGGACAGGTCGCCACCGCCTTGCGACTGCTCGAGCGCAAGATGGTCACCCTGCCGCCGAAGAAGCATGGGAACATCCCGCTATGAGCGACACGTCCGACACCACGAACGAGACCCCGACCGCCGCCCCGTTGCTGCGGATCGTCCGCGGCAACCCCAGTGACGAAGAGGTCGCGGTCCTCACTTCCCTGGTCGCCGCGGCCGCCGGTTCGTCGAACAGCGGTCCGGTCGAGACCGGCCCCCGCGACGACTGGGGTCGACCCGAGGACCGGCTCCGTCCCGTCTGGGGAGCGCCGACCAGTTTCACCAACTTGAGGGCGTGACCACCGTCTCGGTGGTCCTCGGATCCGCATCGCCTGCCCGGCTGCGGGTCCTGCGGGCCGCCGGGCTCGACCCCCGGGTGATCGTCTCCGACGTCGACGAGGATGCGGTACTCCGCACGCTCCACGGCGCACCTCCGGCGGAGGTGGTGGTACGCCTCGCCGGGGCGAAGGCCGACGCCGTGGTGGCCACGATCCTCAACGGCGCCCACCACACAACCGACACCGTGGTGCTGACCTGCGACTCGATGCTGCTCTTCGAGGGTGCGCTCAGCGGGAAACCGCACACCGTCGACGCCGCGTGTGCGCAGTGGCGCAGGATGCGCGGACGGTCGGCGGAACTGCTCACCGGGCATTGGGTCTCACGCATCCGGGATTCCCGGATCGTCGGAACGGCGGAGGCATCCGCGGCCACGACGATCCACTTCGCCGACATCGACGACGCGACCGTGGACGCGTACGCCGCCACCGGCGAGCCCCTCGCGGTCGCCGGTGCATTCACCCTCGACGGCCTCGGCGGCTGGTTCGTGGAGGCCATCGACGGCGATCCGTCCTCGGTGATCGGGATCGGTCTCCCGACTGTTCGCGGACTCCTCGCCGACGTCGGAGTCGACGTCACGAGTCTGTGGCGATGACACCGTCGTGAAGACCGAGTGGCGCTGACCGGATGGCACTGACGCTGCGCCACGCCCCTTCATCAGCTATTAACCCGTTGCACAAGCGAGATCCAATCGAGATGTCTAGGGTCGGCGTAATGACCTCCCACGTCGAGCGCACCACACACGACGACGATCTGTTCATCCGCATGGACCGCGCATTCGGTGTCCCGGTGTTGAGCCAGGCGATCTGGCGCCTCACCGAACCGCTGACAGCCGAAGAACTCGGTCGGATCGGTCGCCGGCTGCTCGACACCCCGATCAGCCGTCGCCTCCATCGAAGCCGGATGCCCTTCGTCCGCGATCACTGGACCGCCGCGGCCGACACCGCCGGTCGGACCCACCTCGATCCGGAACTCGGCGACGACGAGATCCTCGACTGGATCGAACGCGCGGCCGACATCCGGTTCGACCTCGCGCACGGTCCCGTCTGGGATCTCCGGGCGGCCCCCCTGGCATCCGGTGGGGGCATCGTCACCCTCTGCTCCTCGCATGCCGTGGGCGACGGCTGGTTGGGCGGGCGGGCAATCCTGCACGCGACCGGTCACGACGACTCCACCGACGCGCATTACGCACCGGCCACACCGTCGCTGCCCGGTCAGATCCGCGAGTCCGCCACCCAGCTGAGGACGGTCGGCGCCGGTCTCATCGGACTCCTGCGGGACACCTGGTCGGCCCGGGGCGCCGCAGTCTCGACGGAGAAGTCGTCCGAGAAGCGACCGGTGACGTCGCAGTCGACTCCCCCGCCACCCGCGCCGACCGCCGACGAGGTCGCCCGCGAGACGACGATCCGGACCCCGCTCGCCATCGTCTCCATCCCCGGCGACGACTGGCGATCGACCTTCGCGGCATCGGGTGGCACCAGCAACGCCCTCTTCCTCGCGATCGTCACCGGGCTCATCGTCGGCGCCGACCGCGCTTCCTGGGAGGACACGGTCCGGGTGTCGATCCCGATGTCGGTGCGCCCGGGGGAGGACACCCGTGCGAACTCGACCACCGGACTCACACTGGATGTGCCTGCCGAGTGGAGCCGCTCACGAGATCTCGGGGCGATCCGGCAGGCGGCCAAGGAAACGTATCGGCGTGCCGGCACGGGCGCGGGTCGACCGCCGCGCCTACAGCCCCTCATCCAGGCGCTACCGGACGCCGCAGTGGCCGCCCTCAGCAAGAACGCCGCCACTCCGCTCGCCCTTGCCTCCAACGGCGGTGTGGTCGATCCGCTGTTCGCCGGGCTCGGTGATCCGTCCCGGATCGACACCTTTGCCTCGCGTGCGACGACCCAAGGCGTCAGCCGTGAGCGACTCGTTCGACTTCGCGGTGGGCTCGCGGCATGGTTTCATGACACCGGAGAGACCACGACGCTCGCCGTCTCCGGGCTCGACCCGGCCGCTTTCCCGACCTCTGCCGAGCTGTGCGCGAGCGTCCAAAAAGAATGTGCCCGGTGGGGGCTGACCACCATTCCATGGTGAGACATCTCACCCTCGGGGCGATCTGAGCCCCAAATCATTATTTTCGCTTGCAAATGTTCTTGGTTTTGGTTTACCTGACCTCCAGGAGCAGCAGCCCGTGCGCGGGCTGCGGACGACGAGGAGAACCACGCTCGATGACGACTTTGCGGACGCTGGCCGCCCGACCTCCCGGCGCCGGTCGCCCCCGACGCCGTCTGGCGCGCACGGCAGCCGCCGTGGCCATGGTGTGCGCCGCGGTGGCCTCCCTGGCCGGCACCACCTCGGTGGCGACCGCGGCGCCGTCCGCACCGTCAATCGAGCGTGTGGTCCGCGAGGGACCGACTCAGTACGGCGTGTACGTCCACTCGGCGGCCATGCGTAAGACCATCAAGGTCCAGGTGCTCGTCCCCCGGACCCAGAGCGGCCCGCGGCCGACGCTCTACATGCTGAGCGGTCTCGGCGAAGAGGACCCGCAGAACAGTATCTGGCTGATCAAGTCGGATGCGGTGAAGTTCTTCGCCGACAAGAACGTCACCGTTGCACTGCCGCTGGCGGGCAATGGCAGCTTCTACACCGACTGGCAGCACGACGATCCCACACTTGGCCGCTACAAGTGGGAGACCTTCCTCAAGAAGGAACTCCCACCGCTGCTCGACGCCAGGTTCGACGGCAACGGGCGCCGCGGGATCGGCGGCCTCTCGATGGGCGCCGGATCGAGCCTCATGCTGGCCGCCCGCAATCCCGGCTTCTACCGTGCCGTCGCCGCCTACAGCGGGTGTTACACCACCACCGGTCCCGCCGGTGAGGCATATCCGCGCGGCATCGTGTCCGCGTTCGGTGGCGACGCCGACAACATGTGGGGTCCGCCGGGTGACCCGGCCTGGTCGGCACACGACGTCCTTCGCCATTCGGCGGGGCTGCGCGGCAGCGCGATCTACGTGTCCACCGGTACCGGCCGCGCCGGCCGATACGACGCGCCGGGATACCCGGGCAACGACGATCCGGCGAACCGCCAGGTCGTCGGCGGGGCGATCGAGATGGGCTCCATGTGGTGCACCCGGAATCTGCAGGCACAACTGGCCGCACAGCGCATCCCCGCGTCCTTCCACTACGTCGACCCCGGCACCCACTCCTGGCCCTACTGGGTCGATCAGCTGCACCGGAGCTGGCCGTTCATCGCCGCCGGACTCGGCGTCTGACGCCGCATCGGCACACGGCCTGACGGCCGGCCGGAGAAGACCGCAGTACCGACGAAGGAGGTTTCATGGAATACACCGAGTTGGCCGACTACCCGTTGCCGGGAGGCACGCTGACGGCGTGGGTTCCCGAGGCCGCGCCGGATGCGTGGTCCCTCGATCCACGCCGGCTGTCCTACATGCACGTCGAGCACGCCAATCGTGCGGCGGCCGAGGGCGACGACTGGTACAGCCAGTGGATCGGAACCGCATTCCTCATCGAGCGCCCCCTCGACGGTGACGCCATGAGCGAGACCATGAACCGCTGGTACGCCCGTCACGAGGCGTTCCGCACCTCGGTGACCGACGGTGAGACCGATGCCCCCCAACGCATCACGCTTCCGATGGAGTCGATCTCGATCGGTCGACGCCCGATGGGTGATCACCTCAGCAGCACCGAGGTCTTCGAGCGGGTGAACGAGTACTTCAACACCGCCGTCAGCCCGTTGAGCTGGCCGCACTGCATCGCAGTGACCGTCGAGCTCGACGACCGCGACGACGCGTTCCTGGTCGTCTTCGCCGCCGACCACACGGTGATGGACGCGTATACGCAGGTCTTCGCGATCAAAGAGCTGACCGCCCTCTACGATTCCGTGGTCACCGGCACCCCGGACGGCCTCGCCGAGTTCGGGAGCTACGTCGACTTCTCCGATGCCGAGCGGGCGATCGGCGACCGGATCCGCGACACCGACGATGCCGTCGCCGGCTGGAGCCGATTCTTCGCCGATGCCGACCCCGATTCCCCGCAGCCGGCGCCGATGCCCACCTTCCCGGTCGTGCGGTCGTGCGAGTCCGACGCCGCGCCGACGATCATCGCCGAGCGCACACCCGACCGTGGATTCCAGGCGACCCTGTCGTCGTGGCTGCTCGACGCGGATCAAACCGCAGCGTTCAACGCCCTGTGCAAGGACGCCGGCGCGAACATGCAGGCCGGCATCTACACGGCATTGTCGATGGCGGCGGCCAAGCTGAGTGGGTCCGGCGAGTTGCGATTCATCAATCCCGTGCACACCCGCACCGAGATGAAGTGGGGTGAGGCTGCGGGATGGTTCGTCGGCATCATCCCGGTGCATCTGCGGCCGCAGGACGCAACGACCTTCCGCCAGGCAATTACGTCGGTCGCGACGAGCGCCTCGGATTACAAGGGGGTCGGCGCCGCACCCTTCGCCCCGATCGCAGATCTGATCGGCGGCGACACCACGCCACCCGGCCTGGTGGTCTCCTACATCGACCTGCGGCACGCCGACGGTGCGGACCTGTGGGATGCGCGGCGCGCCCGCGTGCTGCGCAGCTCCACCCGGAACGCCGACGAGGTCTACTTCTGGATCAACCGGGTACCCGCCGGGACCAACATCTCGTCGAGGTTCCCGACGGGTCCGCGGGCCGACATGGTCCATCGGTTCATCTCGACGTTCCAACAGATCCTGACGACCGTGATCGCCGACGGCGACCTCGCCTACGACCATGGCGTGCTCGACGCGACGAATGCGTCCTAGGACCCGATGAGCCACTCTCCTCCCCTGCGCTCGCGCCCCGTCGGTGGCGCGAGCGTCGAGTGGCGGCCGGCCGATCCCGCCCGCACACTCGCCGCCGCCGAACGGACGGCCGACGGACTGACCTTCCTGCAGACCGACCATGTCGCCGCCGCTGCGGCCAAACGGGCCGACGGTGGGCCCCACACCGGGACGGCCGGCACCATCACCGTCTTCGACGGCCCCCTCGACCGCGCGGCCATGGCGGCCGCGCTGACCACCTTCGTCCGCAGGCACGACGAACTGCGTGCCGTCTACCGACTCGACGACACCGGTCCGATACGCCTGGTGGCACCGGCGGAAAGCATCGAGTTCCGCACCAGCGGGTCCGGGGCCCAGGTCGCCACCGACGACGTGATCGGTCACATAGTCGGCCGCATCGAATCCGAGGCGGTCTTCGACCGGATGCCCGGAGTCGTCTACGGCGCGTTCGACCACGGCGACGGCTTCACCTTCTACATCGGGTCGGATCACTCGCACACAGACGGGTTCTCGCAGTACATCGGCCTCCACGAGATCGCCCGTCTCTACCGGGCCCATCGCGACGGTGAGATCCCGCAGCCGGAGAGCACGGGACGGTTCACCGATTACATATCGTCCGAGAAGTCGCTCACCGCGTCCGTGACTCCCGGCGACCCACGGATCACGACCTGGCGAGAGATCTTGTCCGCGAACGATGGTCGGGTCCCCCGCTTCCCCTTCGACCTCGGCCTTGCCGACGGAGAGCTCGGTCCCGCGCTTCCCGTCCAACGCACCATGCTGACCGCCGGGCAACTCGAAGCGTGCGCGCAGCGCCGCGACGATCACAGTTCTCTCGTCGGACTGATCTACGCAGCGCTGGCCGCGGCGCAACACGAACTGCTGGGCACCGAGAGCTATTTCACATCCACAGTGCTCTCGACCCGCACCGCCGATCACGCGACCACCCAGGGCTGGTTGTGCAATTTCGCGCCGGTCACCTTTCCGGTGCCGCCGGGAACGCGCCTCACCGAGCTGGTGCACATCGCCACCGATGCGGTGGCCGTCGCGCGCGACCTCGCCACCCTGCCCGTCCATGCCGCCCTTGCCGTGCTGGCTGCCGAGGGCACCTACCTTCCCGACTCCGGTTCGCCACAGATGGTGTCCTACATCGACTTCCGCAGGATTCCCGGCAGTGACGACCCTGCCGTGGCGTCGGCGACCTGCTTTCCGGCGGTGGGCCGGACCCGCAATGCCAACATGTGGTTCACCCGTTATGAGCACGCGCTGACGCTGCTCGCCCACATTCCCGACAATCCCACGGCACGCGGCGCTTTCGGTGTCTACGTTGATGCGGTCGGTCGATGGCTGACCGACTATTCGGCAGGTGCCGATCCTGTCGTCGGCGCGCATTCCGCAACGGAGGTGCGATCGTGAAGCTCTGCGGCGACGATGCGATCGAGATCGAGCCCGGCGCAGTCATCCGCTGGGAGTTGGCCGCGACAGCCGACTCCCTCCCGGTCGATGTGCCGCCGTCGGAGAACGAGAAGTTCCACCTCGACGCGGTTCGCCGCAACGGCACCGCCGGTTGGCTCGCGCTGACCGTCGAATTCGCCGAGGCCGTGGCCGTCGACGACATCACCCGCAGCCTCCGGAAGCTGGTGGACCGGCACGAAGTGCTGCGGTGCCATTTCGTCTCCTCCGACGACGAGCATGTCCGCCATCGGCTGCCGGTCGGCGACCTCACCGTGCGACCCGTGCCCGGAGTCGTCGTCCCGGACGGCCCGGGTCCGGAGGGCACCACGGATCCGGGCACCACCGACCCTGGCACCGGGGATTCCCCGCTGGCCGACCGCCTGGTCGACGACATCGCAACGGTCTGTTCGCCGTTCGCGCCGCTACAGCACTACCTCGCCGCCGTGCAGCGGCCGTCGTCGACGACCGTGATCCTCGCATTCGACCACTGCTACGTCGATGCCTATTCGCTCGCCGTCATCGCATCCGAACTCGTTGACGACCTCTCCGGCACGAAAGTCGCGCAGCCGATGAGCTTTCTGGACATCCGGACGGTCGAAGACGCCGCGCCGACGGTGGCCCCCGACGATCCGCGCCTTCGCGGCTGGGGCGAGTTCCTCGCCGCCAACCACTGGACGGTCCCCGAATTCCCGCTCGACCTCGGTCTGGCGCCCGGCGACACCGCACCGGTGTGCACCGAGGTGCGCACCCTGATGTGCGCCGAGTCCGCGCGCCGCTTCGAGCAGACCGTCCACGCCCTGAACGCTCGCACGTACCCGGCGCTGCTGACGGCGTTCGCCGATGCGGTTCACGATGTCGGCGGACCTGCCGAGCTGCCGGCCATCCTGCCGGTCCACACCCGCTACGACGCCGCCGACCGCAAGGCGGTCGGCTGGCTGGTCGGTAACGCCCCCATCCGGTTGAGTGCCCGAGGTGATCGCGGAACCACCCTGCGTGCCAACACCGCGCGGCTCGGCGAGGCCCTTCCGCTCGCCCGGATCGGCCTCACGCCGGTGTACATGACCTACGGCGACCTGATCCGGACCAACCGCAGCGACGTCTTCATGGTGTCCTATGTCGATTACCGCAAGCTCGGCCTGCCGGCGTCGGTGACCACCCGGCAGATCTCGAGCTCACGCCGGACCGACACCGCCCAGTTCTGGTTCTGGCGTGACGCAGATGGTGTCCATCTACGCGCCCGGTACCCGGACACCGAACTCGCCCACCGCACGATGACCGGCGTCCTCGACGCGGTGGACGACCGGCTTCGCGATGTCTGGTCGGGCGGGTTGCGCCATCGGGCCGGGTGAACGCGTGCACGTGACCGGCGCGCTCGGCGAACCGCGCACGCCGACCAGCCGGATCCACGCCGCGGTACGCCGCCCACCGTGCAGCATGAACAGTGAGTAGGCTCAGTGCGAGATACCGCACGTCGGTGGGTCCGTGCGACAGCCAGTCGGCCACGGACCGACGACAATCACGAAGGGACCGCAGTTGAGCGTTGAGACCGATCCGAATCCGGCGTTCGCCGACTACGCCCACCCGGAGCGCCTCGTCACGACGCAGTGGCTCTCGGCGCATCTCGGTGCCAAGGGGCTCAAGATCATCGAGTCCGACGAGGACGTGCTCCTCTTCGACATCGGCCACATCCCGACGGCCCAGAAGGTGGATTGGCACCTGCACCTGAACGACCCGGTGACCCGCGACTACATCGACGGCGAGCAGTTCGCCGAACTCATGCGCAGCAAAGGCATCGAGCGCGACGACACGATCGTCATCTATGGCGACAAGAGCAATTGGTGGGCGGCATACGCGCTCTGGGTGTTCACCCTCTTCGGCCACGAGGACGTCCGGCTACTCGACGGCGGCCGGGATGCCTGGATGTCCGAAGACCGGGAGACCTCCTTCGACGTGCCCGAGTACCCCCGTTCGGACTACCCGGTCGTCGAGCGCGACGACACGCTGATCCGTGCGTTCGCACCCGAGGTGCTCGGTGCGCTCGGCTCCGAACCGCTCGTCGACGTCCGATCGCCGCAGGAGTACAGCGGAGAACGCACCCACATGCCCGACTACCCGGAGGAGGGCGCGTTGCGGGGTGGACACATCCCCACCGCGATCTCCATCCCGTGGGCCAAGGCCGCCGCACCCGACGGCCGGTTCCGGGCCAAGGCCGAACTCGACGAGATCTACGGCGACCTCGATGCGTCGACACCGACCATCGCCTACTGCCGGATCGGCGAGCGCTCGAGCCACACCTGGTTCGTGCTGACCCACCTGCTGGGCTTCGGCCATGTGCGCAACTACGACGGCTCGTGGACCGAGTGGGGCAACGCGGTGCGGGTACCGATCGCCGTCGGCACCGAGCCCGGCTCGGCGCCCGCCACGGCATGAGCCTCCCGGCCGCCCTCGCCGAGATCGTCGATGATTTTGGCGCACTGGGCGATTCCGACAAGGTGACGCTGCTGCTGGAGTTCTCCCGGGAACTGCCGGACCTTCCCGAGCACTTGCTGGAGGACGCGATGGAGCCGGTGCCGGAATGTCAGTCCCCGGTGTTCCTGTCGGTGGACGCGTCCGATCCGGCCTCGGTGCGACTACATTTCAGCGCCCCGCCCGAGGCACCGACCACCCGTGGGTTCGCATCGATCCTGCACCAGGGCCTCGACGGCGCATCCGCTGACGACATCCTCGCGGTACCGGCCGACTTCTATCACGATCTCGGTCTCGGTTCGGCGGTGAGCCCGCTGCGCCTGCGCGGCATGGCGGGGATGCTCGCCCGTATCAAGGGTCAGGTCCGTGCGCAGACGGCCGGGTCAGGCGGGCCGCCAACCGCGCCATGAAGTTCATCCAGATCCTCGAGGAGCCGATCGAGCCCGGCGGTCTCGTCGAGTGGATGCCCTACGTCCCGGGTGGGCTCGGCAGCTGGAGTCACGACTCCCGGTTGACCTCTCACAATCACGAACAGCATCTGCGGTCGGCCTTCGAATATCGCCTGCGCACCCGCCGGGAGGGTGGCCGGGAATCGTGGCTCGGTCTGTCGATCGAGTTCGACGAGCCGCTGTCGATCCCCGCGATCCGCAGCACCCTGATGACATGGATCGACCGGCATGAGGTCCTTCGCAGCCACGTCGTCATCAAGGGCGACGGCCTCCAGCGACTGAGCACCGACGAGGGCACGGTCAAGCTCAAGATGGGCCGGATCGGCTGGTACACGCAGTCCGGCCCCCTCGTCGAGCAGATCGCCGGCGCATTCGACCGGGCGACCGCACCCCTGCACTGGCCCGCGTACATGTTCGCCACCGTCGGCCGCGAGGACTCCTTCACGTTGCTTTTCGCCGCCGATCACTCACTGGTGGACGGATACTCGCTGATCATGGCCCAGCAGGAACTGGTGACGCTCTACCGGTCGGCGCGCGATCACACCGAGCCCGATCTGCCGACGGTCGGCAGTTACGTCGATTTCAGCGCCGAGGAACGGCGGCAGGCCGATCAGACCGGTGCCGACCATCCCGCGGTGGCCACGTGGTCGTCGTTCCTGCGCAGCGGCCGCGGCAGCCTGCCCGGCTTCGACTACCGACACGGCGGCGCTGACACGGATTCCGGCACCGGCACCGACGAGCTCATACCGGCCGAGGCCGACGACGGTTCCGTTCCACAGGATTCGATCACCGGCGTCATCCTCGACGACGACGCGGCCAACCGGTTCACCGCGGTCTGCTCGCAGGCAGGCGGAACGCTGACCGCCGGGGTGCTCGCCGCGTTCGCCATCGTCTATCACGAACGCACCGGTGACCCCGAGTTCCGTTGCGTCCTGCCGCGCCACACTCGCGACCACACGCGATGGCTCACCGCGCTCGGCTGGTTCGTCGCCGTCGCGCCGTTCTGCCTCGACGTCTCCGACTCCCCCACCTTCGACCAGGCCGTCACGCGGGCCACCGCCGAGCTGAAGCGGTCCCGGCAGGGCGCTTCTCTCCCGTTCTTGCGTGTCGCCGACCTCATCGACTACCAGGGCGAGCCCCACTTCGTCATCTCGTTCATCGACACCCGGTACGCGCCCGGCGCCGCCGCGGCCGACGCCGGCCGTGCCAAGGTGCTGCGCAGTCACAGCTACGCCACCGACGAGGTCTTCATCTGGATCAACCGAACGCCGTCCGGAATGCGCGTTTCGGCACGATTCCCCGCCAGGACGACCGCCACCGTCGGCCCCACTGTTGACTCGACGACAGAAGTGAACAATCTCACCTCGACCGTCATCGACGAAGCCGCCGACGCCGACACCCCCGGCTCCGTACGCGCCTACCTGGGCCGTTTCACCGAGCTCGTCCGGGCCATCGGCGACAGCAGCACCTTCGGCGCCGCGAACGCACCCGGTGCCCAACCGAGCAATTGATCGGTGAGCTAGTGTGTTGCCCTGAGCGCGTGGCACCTAGACTCCAAGTGTCATGCGTCACCCTGGTCGGCCGCCACCATGTCCGTCACGGGGTGAACTCAGAACGAGTGTGATGCCCGACCACCAGCCGGTGTCGCCCAACGACGACACGACGCCCAGGAGAACAAGTGCCTAGTCCCTCTGCGAACAGCTCGACCATTTCCAAGGTGCTCATCGCCAATCGCGGTGAGATCGCCGTCCGCGTGATCCGCGCAGCCCGCGACGCCGGCCTCCCCAGCGTCGCGGTGTACGCCGAGCCGGACGCCGACGCACTGTTCGTGAAACTCGCCGACGAGGCGTTCGCCCTGGGTGGTCAGACCTCCGCCGAGTCCTACCTGGTGTTCGACAAGATCCTCGACGCCGCGGCCAAGTCGGGCGCCGACGCGATCCACCCCGGATACGGGTTCCTCTCCGAGAACGGCGACTTCGCCCAGGCCGTCATCGACGCGGGACTGATCTGGATCGGACCGTCTCCGCAGTCGATCCGCGACCTCGGTGACAAGGTCACCGCCCGCCACATCGCCCTCAAGGCCAACGCCCCGATGGCCCCCGGCACCAAGGATCCGGTGAAGAACGCCGACGAGGTCGTCGCCTTCGCCGAGGAGCACGGCGTGCCCGTCGCGATCAAGGCGGCGTTCGGCGGCGGTGGTCGCGGCATGAAGGTCGCGTACACCATCGAGGAGATCCCCCACCTGTTCGAGTCGGCCACCCGCGAGGCGGTCTCCGCCTTCGGCCGCGGCGAGTGCTTCGTCGAGCGTTACCTCGACAAGGCCCGCCACGTCGAGGCGCAGGTCATCGCCGACCAGCACGGCAACGTCATCGTCGCCGGCACCCGCGACTGCTCGCTGCAGCGTCGTTTCCAGAAGCTGGTCGAGGAGGCCCCCGCCCCCTTCCTGACCACCGAGCAGCGCGAGCGCATCCACTCCTCCGCCAAGGCCATCTGCCGGGAGGCCGGATACTACGGCGCGGGCACGGTCGAGTTCCTCGTCGGCGCCGACGGGCTCGTCTCCTTCCTCGAGGTCAACACCCGACTCCAGGTCGAGCACCCGGTCACCGAAGAGACCGCGGGCATCGACCTGGTCCGCCAGCAGTTTCGGATCGCCAACGGCGACAAACTGGAGATCTCCGAGGACCCGACACCTCGCGGACATTCTTTCGAGTTCCGCATCAACGGCGAGGACGCCGGCCGCAACTTCCTGCCCGCCCCCGGCCCGGTCACGGTCTACAAGGAGCCGACCGGCCCCGGCGTCCGCGTCGACTCCGGTGTCGTCGCCGGCGACGTCATCGGTGGCCAGTTCGACTCGATGCTCGCCAAGTTGATCGTCACCGGCGAGAACCGCGAGCAGGCGCTCGAGCGTTCGCGTCGCGCTCTCGCCGAGTTCCAGGTCGAGGGGCTCGCGACGGTCATCCCGTTCCACCGGCACATCGTCGAGAACCCGGCCTTCCACGGTCACGTGGACGAGAACGGCGACGAGAAGTTCGACATCTACACCAAGTGGATCGAGACCGATTGGGAGAACCCCATCGAGCCGTTCACCGGCGGTGAGCCCATCGAAGAAGACGAGTCACTGCCGCGCCAGAACGTGGTGGTCGAGGTCGGCGGCCGTCGCGTCGAGGTCTCCCTGCCCGGCGACCTCGCACTCGGCGGCGGTGGCGGCAGCGCCAACGGCGTGGTCCGCAAGAAGCCGAAGGCCCGTGCACGCAAGAAGGGCGGCGGCGCGGCCGCATCCGGCGACGCCGTGCAGGCCCCGATGCAGGGCACCGTCGTCAAGGTCGCCGTCGAGGAGGGCCAGGAGGTCTCCGCAGGTGAGCTCGTCGTGGTCCTCGAGGCGATGAAGATGGAGAACCCGGTCACCGCGCACAAGGACGGCGTGGTCACCGGCCTGGCCGTCGAGGCGGGTGCCGCGGTCACCCAGGGCACCATGCTCCTCGAGTTGAAGTAGGACACCCACCGCATTCATGAATCCGGTCGAGATCAACGCCGGGACGTGGTATCTGCGAGCGCTGCGCGCTGACGAGCGGATCACCGACGTCCCGGCGTTGTCCGATCTGGGCATCGACGATCCGCGTGCATACGTCGCCGCCACGAACGCCGCCTGGTCGGACGAGACGGGCTACGTCTGGGCCGTCTGCATTCCCACCACCGGCGAACTCATCGCGCTGATCGGAGTCCGGCGCGACGGCGACGACGGTCAGCTCTGGGGGCGTGCCCAGGTCGGCCACGACGAGGCCCTGGAGGCAGCGGTGGCGCCCGTGACACGTTTTGCCGAAGGCGCGCTCGGACTCACGGTCGGCTCGGTCGACACGCCCCCGGGCGCCTGACCTCCGCGCTCACAGCAGCGAGGTCGCCGACCACCCCGGACTGGGTGCCATGCTCGGCCACGGTTGCCGGCCATGGGCGGGTGCGCGCTGCGGCATGCCCGACGACGCCATCGCCGCGCAGGCGTTCTGATCGGCGGTCGGCATCGGGTAGATGGCGGCGAAGTCGACCCTGGTGGCACGCCAGTCGCCGAACACCGCGCCGTCGGGTGTGCGCTGGGTGCCGCTCTTGACGTTGGGCGGTCCGGCGCCGACTCTGCGGAAGTCGATCTCGACGGGCCGCGGCGCATCGGTGCGCGACGACCACGACGAAGCATTTCCCGCACCATCGCGAACGGATCGAAATCCGTGTCGGCACAGCACGATCCGTGTCCAGTCCCCTTCGTCGACGCGCCGCAGACCGGTGAAGAGTGCGGTGCCGACACCGGGCTGATCCGACGACACGTCGGGCGGGTAGGCGGCGATCATGCTGTCGATGTTCGACGGCGACGCCCCGACGAAGCCGTGGTAACCCCACATCGTCGACCGGCCGGCATCGGCCAATTCGAACGATTCGATGTAGGCCCGGACGAAGGTGCCCTCGGAACCGAACAGGTCGAACACCGGACCGGGCAACCAGCGGAAGGTGATGTCGAGGTCGGCCGGTACGTGTTCGTCCGCGCGGGGCGCCGACTCGCCCATCACCGCCGGGCTCCCTCCGCAGCCACAGATCATCACCATCGCGAAGCCGGCCGCCGCCAGCGCCGCAACAGGTCCGCGATGTGCTCGCTTCACGACGATCACCTCTTCACCCATTGGCTCCCGGGCTGTCGGCTCACCTGCACACTAGGCAGGTCGGAAGCTGCGGCGAGGCGTCCCTGTGCATCGGAATGGCGACGAGAAGGCAACGAATCCGCAGAGGCGTGGACGTTTCACCAGATC
Organism: Gordonia sp. DT218; assembly: GCF_049847105.1. NCBI lineage: Bacteria > Bacillati > Actinomycetota > Actinomycetes > Mycobacteriales > Gordoniaceae > Gordonia > Gordonia sp. DT218. Next base: position 108,763 of record NZ_JBNCNS010000001.1, read on the forward strand.
GCGGTCAGCAGATCAGCATGTCGCCGCCTCAGTCGACCGGCACGACCGGCACGTCTTCGGCAGCTCCGGTGTCCGCTCCCGCGCGCGCCGGATCCGTGTCCGGCGGCGGGGCGTCGGGGTCGTGGAAGTCGCTACTGCGGATCAGAGCCGCCGCGACCAGGCCCGCAACCAGCGCCACCACCGCAGCGATGAGGAGGACGCGATCCAGCGCGTCGGCATAACCCTGCGCAGCCACCCGGGCAACTTGTGCGCGCAGTGGCCCCGGCACCGTCCCGATCACTCCGGCCATGTTGCCGTCCGCCACGGCGTCGCCGATCTCCTGTGCGCGTGCCGACAGCGGCCCGCCGGTCAACGCCGACGCCACGGTGTCGGCGAAGTGCGATGCGAGCACACTGCCCAGCACTGCCACACCGGTGGCGATGCCGATCTGCCGGAAGGTGGAGTTGATTCCCGACGCCATGCCCGCCCGCTCCTGCTCGACCACGCCGACGGCCGTCGATGCCAGCGGCGGATTGATCAGTCCGGTGCCGATGCCGGCGACGACGAACCCCGGCACCAGCTGGGTCCAGCTGCCGGTCGGATCGGTGCCGCGCATCAGCCAGAGTCCGGCCGCGACGAGCACGAATCCGGGCCCGATGAGCCATCGCACCGGCACGAGATCCGACAGCCGGCCGGCGACAGCGGCCGCGACGAACACGACCCCCGAGAACGGCAGGAAGCGCAACCCGGCCTCCAGCGCCGAATAGCCCATGATGGTCTGCAGGTAGATGACCAGGTAGGTCAGTGCCGAGAACATCGACGCCGATACCGCCCACGCCGCGATCAGGCCGCCGTTGAAGGTCGGGACGCGGAGCAGGGCGCCGTCGATCATCGGGTCCGCGACCTTCCTTTCCACGACGAGGAAGGCGACGAGGAGCACCGCGGAGGCGATGAGCGAGCCGGCGACCGTCGGCGATCCCCAGCCGTCGGCGTGGCTGCGAATGAGACCGAAGACCAGGAATGCCAGGGCCGCACTGAAACTCACGCATCCCAGCCAGTCGATGCGCCGTGTCCCGGGGGCCTTCGACTCGTCGACTCCGAAGTAGGTGACCGCGAGGGCCGCGATACCCACCGGGATGTTGACGTAGAAGATCCAGTGCCACGACAGTCCCGTCGTCAGCACACCACCGAGAACCGGCCCGACGGCGACGGAGACGCCCGTGACCGCGCCGAACACACCGAACGCGACACCTCGCTCCTTCGGCGGAAAGGCCTGCGCCAGCAACGCGAGCGACGTGGCGAACATGATCGCCCCACCGATGCCCTGCACGGCCCGCGCAGTGACCAGGAATTCAATCGTGGGCGCCAGCCCACATGCCAGCGAACCGATCGTGAACACCACGATCCCGGACGCGAACACCAGCTTGCGGCCGATGATGTCGGCGATGGTCCCCGCCGTCAGCAGCAGCGCCGCGAGGGTGAGCGCGTACGCGTCGATCACCCACTGGAGACCGGCCAACGACGATCCCAGGTCCCGCTGGATATCGGGCAGCGCGACGTTCACGATCGTCACGTCGAGCAGCAACATGAACACCCCGGTGCACACCGCAGCCAGGGTCAACCATTTCCGAGGCATCGCGCCCCTCCTTATTTGAGTTTCAACTCAGTTAATCGTCACACATTCTGAGTGGTTACTCAATAACTTTCTGTTCCCGCGTAGAGTGCCAGACGTGACACGACGTGGACGGCCACCGAAGACCGGGCGAGACGAGATCGTCACGGCCACCTTGGCGGTCCTGCGCGATCGGGGCATCGCCCGCCTGACCACGCGCGAGATCGCCGACCGGCTGGACATCTCCGAGGGCAGCATCTTCTATCATTTCGGAGATCGAAAAGGCCTGGTGGGTGCCGTTTTCACGGAGTCGCTACGGCCACTGTGGCAGTTCGGGCCGACGATGCCGCCTGCCCCGCACGACATCGCCGAGTTGCGCGAGGTCCTCACCGTCTTCACCGCACGCCTGGAGGAATTCCTCGAGGCCGGACTCGACGTCCTGATGGCCGCCCAGGCCGACCGCGAACTCCGTGCGGAATTGGGTGGCGTGATCCTGGAGAACGATTACGGACCGCAGCGTGGCGTGATCGCGATCAGCGGGTACCTACGATCCGCACAAGACGCCGGCGTGGTCGATCCTGCGGTGGACGCAGACGTGACCGCCCATCTGCTGATCGCATCGGTCTTCCTACGGCATGCGCAGCCGATGCTGGTCGGCCATTCCCGCGGGCTGCCGTCGCGCGATCAGACGCTCGAATCGATCGTCGCGAGCCTGAGCCGCTGAGCCCGACCTCACCCAGGGGTGTCCCGATCCCGTCCGGTGGCCAGGTCGCCACACTCGACCGGGAGCAGATCGGCGCGGTGGGCGGCCAGGTACGGCTGCGCACCAACGTCACCCGTGACCGTCGCGATCACACCGTCGAGGTGATCGGCACCGAGGTACACCGGATGCCCGGGCCGACCGTCGAAGACCGCCCGGGCGATGCCATCCCGCCGACGGCCGACCGCGGCCAGAAGACGGATGGTCACATCCGGACCGACGTCCGGCGTGTCAACAACGTGTAAAACCATGCCGTCCGCATCGGCGTCGCGCGCCACTGTTGTCGCCACTCGGACGGTATCCCCCAGCCCGCCCCGCCAGCCGGGCACGACGATCGCCGATGCCCCTTCCGGCAGGTCGACGATGCGGGCGCCCATGGCGACGAACACGTCGGCGCAGCCACCGCGAGCCAGTGCGTCGACCGACCGGCGAAGCCAATCACCTTCGTCAGCACCGATTTTGGGCGCACCGAAGCGGCTCCCGGCGCCCGCGGCCAGCACCACCCCGACGACTCGGCCCGGTTCGCGCCGCCCATCCGGAATGCTCGGCCCGTTACCCATATCGACGATCGATACTAGTGCGGCACAAGCCCTTTGTCCGTTTTACGCAGCGGAAATATACGATCCGCCGCTGAGCAGGAACGGTCACCGAGGTCCAAGATGTAGCGGTCCACGGCCGACATAGAGGTGAGCGAGCATGTCCACGGATTCCACCACTCCCATCGACGGAGCCATTCGCAAGAAGAGGGTGCCCCCTGTCGACCAGGTGCCACCCACCGGCAAACTGCTCACTCTGGGCGCACAGCATGTGGTCGCGTTCTACGCCGGTGCGGTCCTCGTCCCGCTCCTGATCGCACGCTCGATCAACCTCGACTCCGAGGCCCTGACCATGCTGATCACCGCGGATCTGTTCACCTGCGGCATCGCCTCGCTACTGCAGTCGGTGGGCATCTGGAAGGTCGGTGTCCGCCTGCCACTGCTGCAGGGCATCACGTTCGCCACGCTCGCGCCGGTGATCCAGATCGCCAACAATCACGGCGGTGGGCGGGTCGGCCTGCAGACCGTGTACGGCGCGGTCATCGCGGCCGGCGTGTTCACCTTCTTGATCGCTCCGTTCTTCGCCAAGTTGATCCGTTTCCTGCCCCCGGTGGTCACCGGCACACTGATCACCATCATCGGGGTCTGCCTGATCCCGGTCGGTGCCGGCGACGCGGTCAGCGACCCGGCGACCCATTTGCACGATTCGGCCAACTGGCGGTGGGTCCTCTACGTACTCGGCACGATCCTGCTGATCGTGCTGATGCAGCGCTTCTTCCGCGGCTTCATGGCCACGATCGCAGTGCTGCTCGGCCTCGTCGTGGGAACCTTCGTGGCCTGGCTGTGCGGTGACGCGAACTTTGCGTCCGTGGGACAGGCCGACTGGCTCGGCTTCACCCCGCCGTTCGCCTTCGGCTGGCCGCGTTTCGACATCGTCGCGATCGTCTCGCTGATCGTGGTGCTGCTGGTGGTCGCCGTCGAGTCGACCGGCTCGGTGTTCGCGACCGGAGAGATCGTCGGCAAACGCATCAAGAAGGATGATGTCGCCGCGACGGTCCGGGCCGACGGTCTGGCCACCGTCATCGGTGGCGCGTTCAACTCGTTCCCGTACACCGCCTTCTCGGAGAACGTCGGCCTGGTGCGACTGACCGGCGTCAAGAGCCGATGGGTGGTCGCCGCGGCCGGCGGCATCATGATCGTCCTCGGCCTGTTCCCGAAGCTGGCCAAGGTGGTCGAGTGCATTCCCGCGCCGGTGCTGGGCGGCGCGGCCCTGATCATGTTCGCCACGGTGGCGATCGTCGGAATCCAAACCCTGACCTCGGTCGACTTCACCGACCACCGCAACCTGATCATCTCGGCGACCTCACTGGCCGTCGCACTGTATGTGCAGTTCTCGCAGTCGGCGACACCGACCACCGTCATCGACAAGTCCGGTCAACAGGTCGACGTGCCCGCCCTCCCGGGCGTCGATCAGGCAATGCCCAACATCTTCCTGCAGATCCCATTCTCGACCGGCATCACGATGGGCGCGATCACCGCGATCCTGCTCAACCTGCTGTTCTTCCACCTCGGCAGCCGCGGCCCAGCCGTCGCGGGCGGCGGTGCGATCACCCTCGACGAGGTCGACACCATGAGCAAGCAACAATTCCGCGAGACCTTCGGCGCCGTCGTGCAGAACGTCGACTGGGTACTCGACCGCGCTTGGGATCAGAAACCCTTCGAGGATGTCCACGATCTCCGCAGCGCGTTCCAGGAGGCGATGCTCACCGGTAGTGACACCGAGCAACTGGACCTGATTCGCGCCTTCCCCGACCTCGGCGCCGAGGACGAGGACACCGGCGAACTGATCGCCGTCGATCACAAGGGTCTGTCGCATCTGGAGGAGACCGAACACGAGAACGTGGTCAATCTCGCGTCGGCGTACCGGGAGCACTTCGGCTTCCCGCTGGTCATCTGCGCCCAGGAGACCGAACGATACGACCGGGTACTGCGCAGCGGCTGGGCCCGGATGGACAACGCGCAGACCAGTGAGAAGTCCTTTGCCCTCATCGAGATCGCGAAAATCGCCAACTACCGGTTCGACGACCTGGTGGCCGATGCCAATCCGATCACGTCGGCCCGGTTCAGCCGACAGCCCGAACTCTCCTAGGCTGGCCGCATGAGGCGTGTCGATTGGCGTGGATTGTCCAGTTTCAACGAACTCTCCGAACGCCAGGCCATCCATCAGCTCTATGAGTGCTGCAGCTCGTCGATCTGGGCCCTACGGGTCGCCAAGGCCCGCCCCTTCTCCGACGACGAGGCGCTGCTCGAGTATGCGGATCTCATCCTGGCCGAACTCACCGACACCGACCTCGACGAGGCCTTGGCCGGACATCCCCGGATCGGCGACCGTCCCGACAACCCGTCGTCGGAGCGAGAGCAATCGGGGGTCGCCGGTGCCGACGCAACGGTGCTGACCGACCTCAAGAAACTCAACGCTGCATACGAGGAGAAGTTCGGCCACGTGTATCTCGTGTTCGCCAACGGCCGACCGGCCGATGAACTCCTCGACATCCTCAAGCAACGGATGCACAACGACGCCGAGACCGAACGACGTGTGACGCGAATGGAATTGGCGAAGATCAACCGCAGTAGGGTGACGAGGATGCTGACCCCCGCGAGCATCTACCTCGAGGACGGAGCGACGACATGACGGGCCTGTCCACCCATGTACTCGACGCGGTGTCCGGCTCCCCGGCCCGCGGCGTCTCGATCTCATTGAGGGACGCGACCGGAACCGAACTGGCCGCAGGGCTCACCGATGATGACGGCCGGATCGGTCAGATCAGCACCGCACCGCTCACCCCGGGCACGTATCACCTCGTGTTCGACACCGGAGAGTGGTTCGACACGCACGGGATCGATGGCTTCTATCCGGAGATCGACATCTGTTTCGCAGTCGACGACCCCACCCGCCATTACCACGTCCCGGTGCTGCTCAGTCCGTATTCCTACACGACCTACCGGGGCAGCTGACCGAGCACATCGGCGGCGCGTCCGCTCCCTGCGGGCCCGGCCACCGGTGCCCCGAATGCGACGGACGCCACAGGGCAGGGGGTAGAGTCGAAATGAAGCCGACGTCATGTCGCGTCCACGCAATCGCGCGGACCGAGTCGGCGGTGGATCGACGCTCTCGAGCCGGACTCCACCGATCACCTCTCCGAACGGATATCCGATGTCCAACGATTCCAACCTTTTTTCGCACTGCACCGACACCACTCATGCGGCCGTGCAGGCGACCACGGCCACCTCTGAGCTCCAGTTCTCCGACGCACAGGACAACCCCTACTCCGCCGGGCGAGACTGAGCGGCGGCGAGACCGTGCCACTCGCACTCGGTCCGACCCGTCTCCAACTCGCACCCGACCTCACACTCCCGATCGCCGGGGCATGGCTGCCCTACACATCGCAGATCTCGCAGGAGCTTCCCGCCCTGCAGGCGGCCGGCCGCAGCAGGCTCGGGACCATCACCCGCATCGACGTGAATTGGCGCAATTTCGCGCGCTATCCCGGATTCGACTCCGAGAATTCGCCTGACATGTTGCCGCTGATGTCGATCACCGCGGATCACGCCGAGGTGACCCTGCTCGTCATTCCGCCCAGGACCCAGTCAGCGCTGGCCGCCACGTTGTTGCGGCAGGCCGGTCAGTGCACGAGCTCACCGGGCTCCGAGCACAGCCACCTGTACCGGGACGCCCAGCGAATCCTCCGACGCGCCGCGCTGCAGTGCGGCGCCACCGACTCGAACCCCGTCGGCTGACCCGGTCAGTGCCGCCGGAGTAGTGCCACATGCTTTGTGACACAACAACGAACGCCGCCCGGGAAACCCGAGCGGCGTTCGTTGTTGAAGACTGTGGTCAGATGGCGGTCACAGTGGTCGCCTGCGGGCCCTTGGGGCCCTGCTCGACCTCGAACTGGACGCGCTGCTGCTCTTCGAGGCTGCGGTATCCGCCGCCCTGAATGGCCGAGTAGTGAACGAAAACGTCACCATCGGTGCTGTCGTCGGGAGCGATGAAGCCGAAGCCTTTTTCGCTGTTGAACCACTTGACGGTTCCTTGAGCCATGATGCTGGTACTTCTCTCTATTTTGCACACGAGAGCCATGTGGCACTCGCGAGACCATCATCGCACACTTTGTGACGTTTGAGATAACCGTGACGAAGGTGAACCGTCTGACGGCGTCCCGTGTGTTGGCCCGACGACCGTCATCGCTACGGTGGAAGACGCAGTTGGTTCGCCACTCGAGGGACATGTTGAGCCCTACCACTGGGTGGCGTCGACGTCGGCGTCCTGGACGGATACCGACGAAGAGGGAATCCGGTGAGAATCCGGAGCTGTCCCGCAGCGGTAAGTCGGAACGACCGCCGTCAGATGCACTGGACCCTGGTCCGGGAAGCGACGGTCAGTAGGAATGCCTCCGCTCAGCAGTTGCTGGGCAAGGCCCGCCGATGAGCCCGAAGACCTGCCAGGTGTACCGGACGCGCCGCGTCCGGTGGCTCGCCGTCTCGTGGACTGGGCGCAGGTCGAACTGGTGAGGTTGCGATGTCCGGGATTCCGGCATCCTCGACGCTTGCTCGCTCGACTGCCCCTGCAGGGCGGCGGACCTTCCGTATCGTTTGCAGGAGTACAACTCTCATGTCTTCACCGAACCAATCCGCTCGGCGGTTCACCGCGACCACACTGGGCACGGCCCGCATCGGCCCGCATCGCGAACTCAAGCGCGCCATCGAAGGCTATTGGGCAAACCGGGTCACCGCCACCGATCTCGAGACAGCGGCCGCAGATCTGCGCCGCCGCTCGTGGGAAGAGCTCGCCGCCACCGGAATCGACTCCATCCCGGTCAACACGTTCTCCTACTACGACCAGATACTCGACACCGCGGTGATGCTCGACGCACTGCCACCGCGAGTCGCCCTCATCGACAACCCGCTGGACCGCTATTTCGCGGCAGCGCGCGGAACTGCCGACATCGTGCCGCTGGAGATGACCAAGTGGTTCGACACCAATTACCACTACCTCGTACCGGAGATCTCGAGCGAGACCACCTTCGCCCTTCGCCCGGACAAGGTGCTCGCCGAGGTGGCGCAGGCGCACGGTGCCGGCATCGTGGCCCGGCCGGTTGTCGTGGGACCGATCACGTTCCTGGCGTTGGCGAAAGCAGTGGGTGACGGACCGGTGCCGATCACCCGTATCGACGATCTCGTGCCGCTGTATGCCGAACTACTGGACCGCCTCACCGACGCCGGGGTCGAGTGGGTGCAGTTCGACGAGCCCGCCCTGGTGACCGACGTCGTCGACGGGCTACCCGACCTGGCCGGCTCCGTCTACGCACGACTGAGCCGCGTGACCCGGCGTCCCGCCATCCTCGTCGCCACCTACTTCGGCGATCCCGGCCATTCGCTGGCAGCGCTCGCCCGAACCGAAGTCGAGGGCATCGCCGTCGACCTGGTCGAGGGCAGCGTGGCAACGGTGGCCGCGGTCCCCGAGTTGTCGGAGAAGCTGCTCGTCGCCGGTGTCGTCGACGGACGCAACATCTGGCGCACCGACCTCGATCGTGCGCTGGCGACTCTCGGCACGCTGCTGGGTTCGGCGGGTGATCTCGCGGTCTCCACCTCGTGCTCCACGCTTCATGTGCCGTACAGCCTGGCCGAGGAGGACTCGCTCGATCCGAATCTGCGCGGCTGGCTCGCCTTCGCCTCCGAGAAGTTCGGCGAGGTCGCGACGTTGTCGCGCGCGCTTCGCAGTGGCCGTGAGGCCGAGACCGAGGCTTTCGACGCGTGTCGGGCAGCACTTGCGACGCGGGACACCGACACCCGGCTACGAGACAATGCAGTTCGTGATCGGCTCGCCGCCGTCACCGACGCAGACGTGACCCGCGGCGACGCGGCGGGCCGTATCGCCGAGCAGAACCTGCGACTAGGTCTGCCCGTGCTGCCCACCACGACGATCGGCTCCTACCCGCAGACCGTGGCGATCCGCAAGGCCCGCGCCGCGCTGCGGTCCCGCGCGATCGACCGGGACGAGTACCTGCGCCGGATGCGCGCCGAGATCGCGGATGTCGTTGCCCTGCAGGAGAAGATCGGCCTCGACGTGCTGGTGCACGGTGAGCCCGAACGCAATGACATGGTGCAGTATTTCGCCGAGCAGCTCAACGGGTTCTTCGCCACCGCCAACGGGTGGGTGCAGTCGTACGGAACCCGTTGCGTCCGCCCGCCGATCCTGTTCGGCGATGTGTCCCGGCCCGCGCCGATGACCGTCGACTGGATCACCTACGCACAGTCGTTGACCGAAAAGCCGGTCAAGGGCATGCTCACCGGTCCGGTCACGATTCTGGCGTGGTCGTTCGTCCGCAACGATCAGCCAGTCTCGGAGTCGGCATCCCAGATAGCGTTGGCGATCCGCGACGAGACCGTCGACCTCGAACGCGCGGGAGCGGGCATCATCCAGGTCGACGAACCCGCACTGCGCGAGCTGCTACCCCTGCGGAACGCGGACAAGCCGGCGTACCTCGAGTGGGCGGTCACGGCCTTCCGGCTCGCCACCGCGGGTGTCGACGACTCCACCCAGGTCCACACCCACCTCTGCTACTCGGAGTTCGGTGAGGTGATCGGGGCCATCGCCGCGCTCGATGCCGACGTCACATCGATCGAGGCGGCGCGCTCCCACATGGAGGTCCTCGACGACCTCAACGCCGTGGGATTCTCCAACGGTGTCGGGCCAGGCGTGTACGACATCCACTCGCCACGGGTTCCCGACGCCGGTGAGATCGAGAAGTCGCTGTCCTCGGCGCTGGATGCCGTCGAAGTCAGACGCCTCTGGGTGAATCCCGACTGCGGGCTCAAGACGCGCGGTACCGACGAGGTGGTCGCGTCACTGACGAACATGGTCGCGGCGGCCAAGGTCGTTCGGGCATCACTCACCTGATCGGATCCATCCGGTTCTGGCCGCACCTTCGGATTGTGGCCGCACTTTCGACTCCTGGCCGGAACACGAAGGTGCGGCCAGAAGTGTCCTGGGGCGCGAGCCACGCGAGTTGCCGGGCTATCGTTCCCCTGTGTCCGTCCTGGCCGACCTCGACGATGCGCTCGCCGCCCGTACCGGCGAGCGCATCGTGGTCGGCGTGACCGGACCGCCCGGTTCGGGAAAAACCACGCTCGCACGCGCACTCACCGAGTATTACCGCCGGCTGCACGGCGACGGCTTCGTCGGGTACCTGCCCATGGACGGATTCCATCTGTCGAACACCGTTCTGACGCAATTGAACAGGTCGGACCGCAAGGGCGCACCCGACACCTTCGACGCCGACGGCTACGTCGCGTTGCTGAGTCGAGCGATCGGCGCCGACCGCAACATCTACGCCCCGGGCTTCGACCACACCGCGGGCGAGCCGATCGCCGCGGCGCTCGTACTCCCGGCGACAGCAACCCTCCTCGTCACCGAGGGGAACTACCTCGCCCTCGACGACGGAGGCTGGTCACCGGTCGCCGGATTGCTCACCCGGCTGTACTACGTGGATACGCCCGCGAACCTACGCCGCGAACGGTTGCTCCCCCGCCATGTCGCCGCGGGCAAATCACCGGAAGCCGCGCGTGACTGGGTCGCGAACGTGGACGGGCCGAACGCCGCACTCGTCGCCGGCACCCGGGATCGCGCGGATCTCGTCATCGACGGCACCGTCCCTTTCGTCTGACCGACGGCACGCGTAGAGCTCCCGGATACACACGGAACATTGCGTGTATCCGGGAGTTCCGGGTGTTGGTGCGCGGTGCGCCCAGCCGATCTCTATCAGCCGATCTCGATCAGCAGATCCCCCGGCGCGACCTGGGTGACGGCGCCGACGGCGACGCGGGCCACCTTGCCGCCGAGCGGTGCGGTGATGGTGGCCTCCATCTTCATCGCCTCGATGGTGCCGATCGCGGCACCCGCGGCGATCTCGTCGCCGACGTCCACGCTCAACGACACGACCCCGGCGAACGGGGCGCCGATGTGGTGCGGGTTGGAGCGGTCGGCCCGTTCGGCCGCCTCGACCGCGGAGTCCACCGAACCGTCGCGCACCGACACCGGACGCAACTGGCCGTTGAGCACACACATCACCGTGCGCATCCCCCGCTCGTCGGGCTCGCTGATCGCTTCGAGCCCGATCAGCAGGTCCACGCCGGGTTCGAGTTCGACACGATGCTCCTCGCCATAGCGCAGACCGTAGAAGAACTGATTCGCCGAGAGCCGCGACGTGTCGCCGTACTCCTCGTAGTGCTTCTCGAACTCCTTGGTGGGTCCCGGGAACAGCAAGCGGTTCAACGTTTCCTGCCGCTTACGCCCGGGCGCGTCGAGCGCCGCGGAATCGTCGTCGGTGAGCGTCTCCGGCGGCGGGGCCTCACCACGCCCCTGCAGCGCGATACTGCGCAGCGGCTCCGGCCATCCGCCTGCGGGGTCACCGAGCTCGCCGCGCAGGAAGCCGATCACCGAATCCGGGATGTCATAGGCCGACGGGTCGGAGGCGAACTCGGTGGCGGTGATGCCGCGTCCGACCAGCGCCAAGGCGAGGTCGCCGACCACCTTCGACGACGGTGTCACCTTGATCAGCCTGCCGAGCATCCGATCGGCAGCCGCATAGGCCTCCTCGACAGCCTCGAATCGATTGCCCAGCCCGAGCGCGATCGCCTGCTGGCGAAGATTCGACAGCTGCCCGCCCGGAATCTCGTGGGTGTACACCCGGCCGGTCGGGGCCGGAATCCCGGACTCGAAGGGCGCGTACACCTTTCGCAACGCCTCCCAATACGGTTCCAGATCGCACACCGCCTTGAGGTCGATGCCGGTGTCACGGTCGGTGTGGGCGGCCGCCGCGACGATCGCCGACAACGCCGGCTGGCTGGTCGTGCCGGCCAGCGCCGCGCTCGCACCGTCGACCGCGCTCGCACCCGCCTGCCACGCCGCGAGGTAGGTCGCGAGCTGACCGCCCGGGGTGTCGTGGGTGTGCACGTGCACGGGGAGATCGAAATTGCTGCGCAGCGCCGATACGAGCGTGGCCGCGGCCGGCGCCCGGAGCAGACCCGCCATGTCCTTGATCGCGATCACATGAGCACCGGCCTCCACGATCCGCTCGGCCAACCGCAGATAATAGTCGAGGGTGTAGAGATTCTCGTCGGGGTTGGCGAGATCGCCGGTGTAGCTCATCGCCACCTCGGCAACCGCGGTGCCGGTCTCACGCACCGCGTCGATCGCCGGACGCATCTGATCAACATTGTTGAGCGCGTCGAAGATCCGGAAGATGTCGATCCCGACCTCGGTCGCCTCCGCGACGAACGCCGTCGTCACCTTGGTCGGATACGGCGTGTAACCCACCGTGTTCGCCCCGCGCAGCAGCATCTGCAGACAGATGTTGGGGATGGCCTCACGCAGCTGCGCCAGCCGATCCCAGGGATCTTCCTTGAGGAACCGCAACGCGACGTCGTAGGTCGCGCCGCCCCAGCATTCGACCGACAACAGCTGCGGCGTCAACGCCGCCACATACGGCGCCACCATCATCAGTCCGCTGGTGCGCACCCGGGTGGCCAACAACGACTGGTGGGCGTCGCGGAAGGTGGTGTCGGTGACGCCCAGCCGCTTCGAGTCACGCAGATCCGCGGCGAACCCGTCGGGACCGAGTGCCAGCAGACGCTGACGGGACCCGTCCGGCGGTGAGGCCAGGGTGGACCGATCCAAGGTGGGCAGCTTGTCGCGCGGGTAGGCCTTCGTCGGCCGCTCACCATGCGGCTTGTTGACGGTCACGTCGGCCAGATAGGACAGGATCTTGGTGCCACGGTCGGCCGAGGATCGCGATGTCAACAGCGCCGGCCGCTCCTCGATGAACGACGTCGTGACCCGGCCTTCCCGGAAGTCCGGATCGTCGAGCACGGCCTGCAGGAACGGGATATTGGTCGCGACACCGCGGATACGGAACTCCGCGACCGCCCGTCGCGCCCGGCGTGCGGCCGTCGCGAAATCCCTTCCGCGACAAGTCAGTTTCACCAGCATTGAATCGAAATGGCCACTCACCTCGGCGCCCAGGACCGCGCCGCCGTCCAATCGCACCCCGGCACCGCCGGGACTGCGGTAGGCGGTGATGCGGCCGACGTCGGGCCGGAACCCGTTGGCCGGGTCCTCGGTGGTGATACGACACTGCATCGCCGCGCCGCGGATGCTGATCTGATCCTGGGTCAGTCCCAGATCGGGCAACGACTCCCCCGCCGCGATCCGCAACTGCGAACCGACCAGATCGACGTCGGTGATCTCCTCGGTGACCGTGTGCTCGACCTGAATCCGCGGATTCATCTCGATGAACACATGCCGGCCCTGTTCGTCGAGCAGGAACTCGACGGTGCCGGCACAGGTGTAGCCGATGTGGGTGGCGAACGCGACCGCATCCGCGCAGATCTTCTCGCGCAACGCCGGATCGAGGTTCGGCGCCGGAGCCAGCTCCACCACCTTCTGGTGGCGGCGCTGCACACTGCAGTCCCGTTCGAACAGATGGATCACGTTGCCATGGGTGTCGGCCAGGATCTGCACCTCGATGTGGCGAGGATTGACCACCGCCTGCTCCAGGAACACTGTCGGATCCCCGAACGCCGCATCCGCCTCGCGCGAGGCCGCCGCAATCGCTTCGGCGAGGTCGTCGGGCTCCGCGACCCGACGCATCCCCCGGCCACCACCACCGGCCACCGCCTTGACGAACACGGGGAAGTGCATGTCCGCCGCAGCACGCAACAACTCGTCGACATCGGCCGACGGCTCCGACGACGCCAGCACCGGCAGGCCGGCGGCCTTGGCCGCGGCCACCGCGGTCGCCTTGTTGCCCGTCAGCTCCAACACATCGGCCGAGGGCCCGACGAAGGTGATCCCCGCCTCGGCACACGCCGCCGCGAGCCCCTGGTTCTCCGAGAGAAATCCATAACCCGGGTAGATGGCATCCGCGCCACACCGAACGGCCGCACCGACGATCTCGTCGACCGACAGGTAGGCCCGAACAGGATGGCCGGGGACCCCGATCTGGTAGGACTCGTCGGCCTTGAGACGGTGAACCGAATTCCGGTCCTCGTAGGGGAAGATCGCGACCGTTCTGGCCCCGAGTTCATAGGTTGCTCGGAAGGCGCGGATCGCGATCTCGCCGCGGTTGGCCACCAGGACTTTGTCGAACACTTGGCTCTCTCTCGTCAGTGCGCCGGAGCACGCCCGTTGATTGTTGCTGTCGAACGCACCCGCTGACCGCATCCATTACAAGCTGGGTGGCCCAAGAATACTGGGCCGACGTCGGCCCCGAAGCATCGGGAGACAGAAACAGCGGCCAATCCCACGCAGCGAGGCCTGCTCACAATAGTGGCGTTGACCTGTGCGTTCTCGGAAACATCACCGAACTATCGCTCGGTCTTCGCCCGATGAGCGGACGCGCAGGTACGCGTCCTCACGACACCCGCCTCGCACGCGACCTCATGCGCCGACCTCGGCCACGTCGGCCACCCTGTCACTGGGTGACATATCCGATTTCTCCGATTGGACCCGGATCGATAGCGTAACCATCGGAGGTGCGTGAAGCGTGAGTGCGATGAGCAGGCCGCTGGATGAGCAGACCGGCTCGCCTTCCGCCGTCCCGGAGGGGCATCCGCGGCTCGCCGTGACCGTCCTGTGTGCGGCCGGGATCGTCGTCGCCCTGATGCAGACGATCATCGTGCCGTTGATCCCCCAGCTGCCGCTCCTGCTGGACGCCGCCCCATCCGACACCTCGTGGGCACTGACCATCACGCTGCTCGTCGGCGCCGTGATCACGCCGATCGGCGGCCGGCTCGGCGACATGTACGGGAAACGCCTCATGCTCCTGGTGAGCATGGGCTGCGTGGCAGCCGGTTCGGTCGTGTGCGCGCTGTCTGCCTCCTTGGTTCCCTTTCTCCTCGGGCGCGCGCTGCAGGGCCTGGGTTTCGGCACCATCGCCCTGGGCATCAGCGTCATGCGCGACATCGTGCCGGCACGGCATCTCGGATCGTCGGTAGGCACCATGAGCGCCTCGCTCGGCATCGGGGGCGCCCTGGGCCTGCCGTTCGCCGCGGCCATCGCGCAGCACGTCAGCTGGCACGCCCTGTTCTGGGCGTGCGCCGCTGCCGCTGTCGCCGGCGGTGTGGGCATCGCGTTGACCGTTCCGCAATCCCGCTCACGCACCGGCGGACGCTTCGATCTCTTCGGTGCCCTCGGCCTCGCCACGATCCTCAGCTGTCTCCTCCTCCCGCTGTCGAAGGGTTCGGTATGGGGATGGGCCGATCCGCTCACCCTCGGGCTCTTCGCCGCATTCGTCCTGGTGGCCATCGGCTGGTGGTTCGTCGAACGCCGCCGAGCGAATCCGCTCATCGACCTGTCCCTCGCCATCGAACGACCTGTGCTGCTGACGAACATCGCATCGGTGGCGACGGGGTTCGCGTTCTATTCGATGCAGCTGATCCCCATCCAGCTGTTGATGGCGCCCTCCTCGAGCCCGAATGGCCTCGGGCTCGACATGCTCACGGCGAGTTTGGTGCTGGCGCCCAGCGGCCTGCTGATGTTCGTGTTCTCACACGTCAGCGCCCACCTCACCCGCGCGTTCGGCCCGCGGGTCTCGCTGGCCACCGGTGGAGCGGTCATCGGGGTCGGCTACGTCGTGTTCATCGTCGCCATCGCCGGTTCGTGGGCGCTGGCGTGGTGGGTCATGCTGATTGTCGCCTGCCTGATCGGAGCGGGTCTCGGGATCGCGTACTCGGCGATGCCCGCCCTGATCATGCGCGCCGTCCGCGTCGAGCAGACCGGCGAGGCGAACGGGGTCAACGCGCTCATGCGCGTGGTCGGAACCTCGACCTCGGCAGCCGTGGTCGGCATGATCCTGACGTGGTCGATGGTCACCGTGGCCGGTCCGGACGGCGGCGCCGTCACGGTGCCCGCGGAGGGCGGCTATCTCTGGGCGTCGGCGATCTCGCTCGGCGCCTGCGGGCTGGCCACCGCACTGGCGCTGGCCATCCCGCCCAGCCGCCCGCTGTTCGTCGAGGAGGTCTGACCATGGGGCTCACTCGACATGCGCCTGTGACACAAGCGTCGTAGCGTGTCGCGAGTGTCCCCCAGCAGCGACTCGGCTCGCTCTCCTCGTTCTGAGCGCCGCATGACCCTGATCGAGAACACGCATGTCATCACCGTCGACGGTGCACGTCGCGAACTCCCGCAGGCGTCGGTGCTGATCGACGGCGAGCGCATCGTCTCGGTCGGCGAACCTCCACCCTCGCTGCCCGACAACACCGTCCGGATCGACGGGCGCGGGCACGTTCTCACGCCGGGGCTGGTCAACACGCATCACCACCTCTATCAGTGGATCACCCGCGGTCTCGCCGCTGACCACACCTTGTTCCAGTGGCTCACCACCCTGTACCCGATCTGGGCCGGAATCGATGAGAACGCGGTGCGCACGGCGGCCCTCGGCGGCCTCACCTCGCTGGCTCTGTCCGGCTGCACCACCACCACCGACCATCACTATGTGTTCCCAGCCGAGGGCGGAGACCTGCTCGGCGCCGAGATCGACGCGGCGCAGACCATCGGGCTCCGATTCCATCCCACCCGGGGATCGATGGACCTATCCGAGAAGGACGGCGGACTGCCGCCGGACTCGGTGGTGCAGGGCCTCGACGACATCCTGGCGGCCAGCGCCGATGCGGTGTCCCGGTGGCGTGACCCGTCGGCCGATTCCATGCTGCGTATCGCGCTCGCGCCGTGCTCACCATTTTCGGTGACCACGGACCTGCTGCGCGAATCTGCGGTACTGGCACGCGAACTCGGAGTCCGGATGCACACCCATCTCGCCGAGTCGCTCGACGAGAACATTTACTGCGACGAGCACTTCGGTTGCACTCCACTGCAATACATGGAGTCGGTGGGCTGGGTGGGCGACGATGTGTGGTTCGCACACGGCGTCGAGTTCGACGACGACGAGATCGCCCGGCTCGCTGCCACCGCGACCGGTGTTGCGCACTGCCCCACCTCCAATGCCCGTCTCGGCAACCGCATCTGCCGCACCCGCGACCTCGTCGACGCCGGCGTCCCGGTCGGCCTCGGCGTCGACGGG
This sequence comes from Gordonia sp. DT218, assembly GCF_049847105.1. Taxonomy (NCBI): domain Bacteria; kingdom Bacillati; phylum Actinomycetota; class Actinomycetes; order Mycobacteriales; family Gordoniaceae; genus Gordonia; species Gordonia sp. DT218. The sequence goes on from NZ_JBNCNS010000001.1 coordinate 125,791, forward strand.
GCGGCGTCCAACGAGTCGTGCCGTCTTCTCGAGGAGGCCCATCAGGCCGTGCTGATGGCACGGGCCCGGGGCGGGCCCACCGCCCTCACCACCCGCACCGCCATCGAACTCGCGACGATCGGTGGGGCCCGGGTGCTCGGCCGGGCCGCCGATACCGGGTCGATCGAGGTCGGCAAACTGGCAGATCTCGTGCTGTGGGATCTGTCGTCGGTCGCGCACAGCGGTATCGACGATCCGGTGGCTGCGCTGGTGCTCGGCGCCATCCCGCCGATCGTCGGGACCTGGGTGAACGGACGACGGATCGTCGGCGACGGCACCATGCTCACCGCCGACACCGACGCGGTCGCCGCCGAGGTGGCCCGAGAGCATCGCCGTCTGATCGACAGGGCGTCCTGATGGACCTCAATACCATCGCCGGCTATCGCCTCGCCCACACCCGCGACGATCTGCACCTCGCCCCCGGCGAGCGACTGGTGGCCGGGGGCACGTGGTTCTTCTCCGAGCCCCAGATGGATGCCTCCGGCATCGTGGACCTGTCCGAGATGGAATGGCCTGCACTGGAATACCTCACCGACGGCGGACTCCGAATCGGAGCCACCTGCACGATCGCCGAACTCGCTGCGCTGCCCGCGCGTCCTGGATGGCGGGCGCAACCGCTGTTCGGTGCATGCGCGAACGCACTGCTGGCGTCGTTCAAGATCTGGAACGTGGCCACCGTCGGCGGCAACATCTGCCGCGCATACGCGGCGGCTGCGATGGTCTCGCTCACGGCCGGACTCGACGGGGTCGCCGAGGTCTGGCGCCCGGACGGGACCGATCGACGAATCCCGGTGGCGGAGTTCGTCATCGGAAATGGCACCACCCTGCTCGCCGACGGCGAGGTACTCCGCGCCGTCGACATCCCCGGAAGCTCGATGCGTGCGGCCACCGCATTCCGCAAGATCGCCCTGGCCGAACTCGGACGGTCCGGCGCCGTGATCACCGGTCGTCTCGACGAGGACGACTCGGTGGTCGTCGGGATCACCGCGGCCACGGCTCGACCGGTCGTCCTGCGTTATCCGTCGCCGCCGTCGACGGCCCGACTGCGCCGGGACGTCTCGGCCGTCGACGGCTACTACACCGATCCACTCGGCGCGGCCGACTGGCGACGAGCGGTGTCTGCTGTTCTGGCAGAAGAGATCCGGATCGAACTCGTGGACGGGGTCACCCGATGAGGTTCTCGGTGAACGGGGCCGGGCACGAGGCGGAGCCACGTCCGGGCCAGTGTCTGCGCACCCTGCTGCGGGACACCGCGCATTTCGAGGTGAAGAAAGGCTGCGATGCCGGTGACTGCGGAGCCTGCTCGGTACTGGTCGACGACACCCCTGTCCATTCCTGCATCTATCCGGCCCAGCGGGTGGAGAACCGTTCGGTCACCACGGCTTCCGGAGTCGGGACGCCCGACGATCTGCATCCGATGCAGCAGTCCTTCATCGACAACTTCGGCTTCCAGTGCGGATTCTGCACGGCGGGGATGATCGTCACAGCGTCCACACTGCACCCCGACGACCTCACCGACCTGCCCCGGAAGATGAAGGGCAACCTGTGCCGATGTACGGGCTATCGGGCCATCCGCGACGCCATCACCGAAGTCCTCGGCGACGGCAACCAAACCCCCGCCGACAGCAACCTGAATCTCGCCGACAGCAACACGATCCTCGCCCACAGCACCCCGGTGTCCGCGACCGGGAGCGTCGGCCGATCGGTCAACCCGCCGGCGGCCCGACGCGTGGTCACCGGTACCGAGCCATACACCTTCGACGTCGCGGTTCCCGGGATGACCTACCTGCACGTGCTCGGATCGCCTCTCCCCCATGCGCGCATCGTGTCGATCGACACCTCGGCCGCCGAGCGGGTCGACGGTGTCACACTCATCCTCACCCACGAGAACGTCCCCGGCCGTCGGTTCTCCTCGGCGAGACACGAACACCGCGAGGACGACCCCGACGACACACTGATCCTCGATCCGGTGGTCCGGTTCGTGGGACAGCGGGTCGCCGCTGTCGTCGCCGACACCGCGGCCGCCGCAGAGCAGGCCTGCCGGTTGATCGATGTGACCTACGAGGAGTTGCCCGCCGTCTTCGATCCCGAGGAGGCCAGGCGACCGGGCGCGCCGCGCATCCATCCGGATCGCACCGCACTCGATCGCGTCAACCACGCGGACCGGAACACCATCGCCGACTTCCACCATGGTTTCGGGGGCGATGTGGATGCTGCCCTGGCCCGGTCGACGGTGACCGTCTCCGGCAGCTGGTCGACGGCCCGGGTCTCCCACGCACAGCTGGAGACGCACGGCAGTATCGGCCTGCTCGACGACGACGGACGTCTGGTGATCCGAACCAGTAGCCAGGTCCCGTTCCTCGTACGCGCCGAACTGGCCCACCTCCTCGATCTCGACGTCGACCGGATCCGTGTCTTCACGGCCCGTGTCGGCGGGGGGTTCGGCGGCAAACAGGAACTGCTCACCGAAGATCTGGTCGCGCTCGCCGTGCTGCGCACCGGCCGACCCTGCGGCTACGAGATGAGCCGCACCGACGAGATGACCCGCACCACCTACCGTCACCCGTTCCGCGTGGCCGTCGACCTGGGGGCCGACACCGACGGCCGACTGACCGCGCTGAAGATTGACGTCCTCTCCGACACGGGCGCCTACGGAAACCATGCGGTCGGGGTCATGTTCCACGCGTGCGCCGAGTCGATCTCGGTCTACAACTGCCCGATCAAGCGGGTCGACGCGGAGGTCGTGTACACCAACAACCCGCCGTCGGGCGCCTTCCGTGGCTACGGGCTGGGGCAGGTGATCTTCGCGGTGGAGAGCGCGCTCGACGAACTCGCGGTGTCCCTCGATGTGGATCCCTTCGAGCTGCGCCGCCGCAACGCCGTCGCCGACGGCGATCCGCTCCTCATCACCCATCCCGAGCCCGAACCCGATCTGCTCTACGGCAGTTACGGTCTCGACCAGTGTCTCGACCTCGCCCAGTCGGCGTTGGTCCGCGGCAACGGCGTCGAGGCGCCGGCAGGACCGCAATGGCGTGTCGGTGAAGGGATGGCGTTGGCGGCCATCGCCACCATGGCCCCACGCGGTCACATCTCCCGGGTCCGGGTCGGCGTGGACGCCGACGGCGAGTATTACGTGGGGATCGGCACATCCGAGTTCGGCAACGGCACCACCACGGTGCACACCCAGATCGCGGCGACCGCACTGGACACGACGCCCGACCGGATCCGGCTGAGCCACGGTGACACCGACGCCGCCGATTACGACACGGGCGCGTTCGCCTCGGCCGGCATCACCGTCGCGGGAAAGGCACTCCATGCAGCATGTATCTCACTGCGCGAGAAGCTGATCGGGACAGCCGCCGAGGTCGCCGCCAGTGAACCGGATCGCGTGCTCCTGACCCCCGACGGGGCAATGATCGGCGAACGCCTGATCTCGTTCCGCGAGATGTTCGACGCCGTCGACGGCGAGTCACGCGTCGCCGACCGGATCGTCGCGACCGGTGTGGAGAACGGCGACCTCCGGTCGATCGCGTTCAACGTGCACGCCTTTCGGGTCGCGGTGAACACCGAGACCGGTGCCGTCGTGATCCTGCAGTCGGTGCAGTCCGCCGACGCGGGTACCGTCATGAATCCCCAGCAGTGCCTCGGTCAGGTGGAAGGTGGTGTCGCACAGGCGATCGGTTCGTCGCTCTATGAGGAGATCATGCTCGACGGCGCCGGGCGCGTCATCACCCCGGTCTTCCGCACCTATCGGGTGCCACAGATGGCCGACATCCCGACCACCGAGGTCTACTTCGCCGAGACCTCCGACGACCTCGGGCCGTTCGGCGCGAAGTCGATGAGCGAATCGCCCTACAACCCGGTGGCCCCGGCACTGGCGAACGCGATCCGGCGCGCGATCGGCGTCCGCCCGCACGAGTTACCGATGTCGCGTGATCGGGTCTGGCGCATGGTGCAGCAAGTCTGTTCCACCGACTGAATCACGGGAACCCATCCACCTGGTGCAACCGCTACTCCCACGACTAGTTTTCGGGTACCCGAAATTATTTGTTCGTACCGTTTGAACCTGGCGCCCGGCTGTGTCAGGCTTCGATCATGACGCTCGTGCGCTCGGCTTCCGATGCCTCGTCGGCATCGCGCCGACACCTGCGCAACGTCGCATTGCTCGGGCCTGCCTTCGTCGCCGCGATCGCGTACGTGGACCCGGGCAACGTGGCCGCCAATGTCACGGCCGGAGCTCGTTATGGCTTCCTGCTGGTCTGGGTCCTGGTGATGGCCAACCTCATGGCGATGATGATCCAGTATCAGTCCGCCAAGCTCGGCATCGCGACCGGGCGGAGCCTGCCCGCGCTGCTCGGCTCCCGCCTTTCCCGGCGCTATCGCCTCGCATTCTGGGTGCAGGCCGAGATCGTCGCGGCAGCCACCGACCTCGCCGAGGTGGTGGGCGGAGCGATCGCATTGCAGCTGCTCTTCGACCTGCCACTGGCGATCGGTGGGCTGATCGTCGGGACCGTGTCGATGCTCATGTTGCTGCTACAGAACCGCCGACGACAGCGGATCTTCGAATCAGTGATCGTCACGCTTCTCGCGATCATCGTCGTCGGGTTCCTGGTCGGCCTGATCATCGACCCGCCACCCGCGTCCGATGTACTCGGCGGCCTGCTCCCCCGCCTCGACGGTCCGGACACGGTGCTGCTCGCGGCAAGCATGCTCGGCGCCACGGTGATGCCCCACGCCATCTACCTGCATTCGTCGCTCGTGATCGACCGTTATGGGACGGATACGACGCCCGAACGGCGACGTCAGCTGATCCGGATAACCCGGTGGGACGTCATCGTGGCCTTGTCCATCGCGGGAGTGGTCAACATCGGCCTGCTGTTGCTGGCGGCCCAGAACCTGCGCGGCATCCCCGGAACCGACAGTATCGAGGGCGCCTACGCAGCAGTCAGCGACTCGATCAGTCCGACGGTGGCGACGGTCTTCGCCGTGGGCTTGCTGGCCTCAGGCCTGGCGTCGACGTCTGTCGGGTCCTATGCGGGCGCATCGATCATGGCCGGCCTGCTCCGCGTCCACATCCCGATCTTCTTACGCCGCGTCCTCGTCCTCGTCCCGGCACTGCTCGTTCTCGCCACCGGGGTCGACCCGACGTGGACGCTCGTCATCAGTCAGGTGGTTCTGAGCTTCGGTATCCCGTTCGCCGTGATCCCACTCGGCCGCCTCACCGCCGATCGCGAGATCATGGGCGAGTTCGCCGATTCGCGCGCGTTGCGCCTCGGAGCGGGTGTGACCGCGATCCTGATCGTCATTCTCAACGTCGCGCTGATCGTGCTCACCCTCATGGGCACATGATCGGGCGTTGCGCGCTCAACGACCCTGACGCAGCAACCCCTTGGCCACATGCGTCACCTGGATCTCGTTGCTTCCCGCATAGATCATCAGTGACTTCGCATCGCGGGCAAGCTGTTCCACCCGATATTCGGACATGTAGCCGTTGCCGCCGAACAGCTGGACGGCCTCCATGGCCACCTCGGTGGCCGCCCGCGATGAATACAGCTTCATCGCCGACGCCTCCGCCAGGCTCAGCGGCTTCCCGGCCTTGGCACGTTCGATGGCACTGAAAAGCATGTTCTGCACATTGATTCGGGCGATCTCCATCTCGGCGAGCTTGAGCTGGATGAGCTGGAACTGCCCGATGTCCTGTCCCCATAGCGTGCGCGACTTGGCGTACTCGATGGACAGCCTCTCGGCCTCGTTGATGATGCCCAGCGACAGGGCCGCGATGCCGACGCGCTCGGCGGTGAAACCGGCCTTGGCGCCTTCCGAACCACGGGTGTCGGCACCGGTGTCCTCGGTCTCGCCGAGCAGACGATCCTTGCCCACGCGGACGTCGTCGAAGAACAATTCGCCCGTCGGCGAGCTCATCATGCCCATCTTCTTGAACGACTTGCCCTGGGTCAGACCCGGCATGCCCTTGTCCAGGACGAACGAGAGAACCTTACGATCCCGGATCGGGGTGTCATTGCCTTCGTCGAGTTTGGCGAAGACGACGATCGTGTCGGCGTAGGGACCGTTGGTGATGAAGGTCTTCTGCCCTTTGAGGATGTAGTCGTCCCCGTCGCGCTTGACGCTTGTCTTCATGCCGCCGAGGGCATCCGAGCCGGAATCGGGCTCGGTGATCGCCCAGGCCCCGACTTTCTCCATGGTGACGAGTTCGGGGAGCCAGCGCTTCTTCTGCGCCAGCGTGCCCTTGCCCCGGATGGTCGAGACGGTGAGTCCCATGCTGACGCCCATGGACGCCACCAGACCCAGGCTGACGCCCGCGAGCTCCATGTTCAGGATGAGGAACATGGAATTGGCCATGCCGCCGCCACCGCCACCGGAGCCCTTCTCGCCGGCGGCCTCGGCGGCCAGTTCCTTCTCCAGCCCGTCTTTCGCCATCGCGTCCACCCCGAAGGCCGACAGCAACTTTCGAGTGATGTCATACGGCGGCAGCTGGCCGGTCTCGAGCTCGTCGATGTGCGGCTTGATCTCCTTGTCGATGAACGCTCGCAACGCATCTCGGACCATCAGGTCTTCTTCGGACCACTCGAACATCGCCGCACACTCCCCAAGATCAGAACATGTTTCAGTTACTTGCTGAACACTGTGTCAGGAGTCATTGCGGAAGTAAAGGGACACTCTGGCGATCCTGTTTCATCGATCGGGGCCGACCTCGTAGACCGTCGCGGGGCGGACCTCGACTGAGAAGTATTGGGTCGCATCGGCGGTCAGCAACGCCTGGGCCACCGGCATCGCGACCACGCACGCACCCGGCGTCGGATCGACGGCGGAGCGCCACCGGTGGATGCGTTCGACGAACTCGACGATCGCCTCGCCGCCGTGGGGTCGTGCGGACGGGTCGGTGAACCACGCCCGCAGGTCGTCGGGATCGATCTCCTCGGGTATCCGCCCCGACCAGTCACCGACATCCAACGTCGCCAGCCTGTCGTCGACGGAGTGGACGGCACCCAGCAGCTCACTCGACTCACGAGTCGCCCGTTCTGGACCGCCGATCACCACACCGACGTCTCGAGCCGAGGCGGCCAGCGATGCCATGTCGCGGCGACCCCGCTCGTCCAGGGACAGATCACCGCCGAACCGCACCGATCGGTTGGGACCGGTGCGGCCGGCGGTGACGATGAGCAATGTCCGCTGTCAGCCCTGCTCGGCGACGATTTTGTCGCCGGTTGTCGCATCCGCGGTCACCACGGGTCTGGCGAGACGTCCAAGGATCGCCGCGAACACGACGGTCAGCACGGTCCACAGGATGACCTGGTTGGCGATCGTGTAGACCCGGAAATCGCTGATCACGTCGCCCGGGAAGCCAGGGAACGTGATCTGTCCCGAATCGTTGGCGACCGGGCCCGGGACCTCGTCGAACGCGGGCAGCAACGCGATGGTGATCGTCACCGCCACGAGATACCCGATGGTGGCGGCGACACCCGACAGCAGCCCGCCCAGTCTCGGTCGTAGCCACAAGGCGAGCACCACCGCGGCGATCGCGAACGCCAGCGACAGCAGGGTGATCGTCAGGAACGCGCCGCTGCGCGCGCCGATCGTGTCGGCGTCGCCGACGGCCGGTGGATTGGCCGGATAGGCGAAGAACGGCACCCCGAAGACGGCCACAAATCCGATCACGCCGAGTGCGCCCGCCACCATGCGAGGGTCGGTCGCCGGGTAGTGCCGGCCCAGGTAGGCCCACAAGATCGTGAACGCGACCGCGAAGAACGCGCCCATGCAGATTGCGAACACGACCGTGCCGACGCCGGCGCCGATGTTTTCCTGGATCGAACGGGTGAAGACCTCTCCGTGCTCGTGTGCACCGTGATCACCCGCGAGCATCTCTTCGGCGTGCGAGCGCCCTTCTTCGTAGTCGATCGCCTTGGCGACCTGCGGCTCGATGAACAGCCGGGCGAATACATACGCGACGATTCCGGCGATCAGGCCCGACAGCAGGCCCGCGCCGATGAACTTCTTCTCCATGTGCTGTTGTCTCCCTGTCCTGGCGACTCAGTGGCAGGGGAAGCCGAGGAAGTGACGCGAGTCGTGGACGAACTCGTGGATGTGCGTGTCGGTGCCGAAGACCGACCAGGCGCCCTGGTCGTAGCCGATGAAGTAATAGGCCAACGCCGCCACGAGGACGGTGAGGGTCAGCCAGAGGGCCGCACTGACGACAGACAGATCCGGCACCGCGAGTGCGCGAGCCTTACCCGCGACGGCCGACGAGGTCGAAGCCATGATGTTCCTTTCCCTGGGATTTCGCGTCCCATCGAGTTGTCGAACATGGTCACCAGAGCGGTATTCTGACTCTCCCGAAAGGCATCCTGACGACGACAAACGGGATCACAGCGGCGCGACCGCTCCGGAGTCCCACCGGATTCCCGCGCACTGGTGTGGGTTGACTGTATACCCGGGCCTGTCGGTGACGTGAGGGATGATGGCCATGTGCCCCGCAAGGCCTCTGTCCTCGATCGATTCACCGCCCCGACGGGGCGGTGGTTCACCGGCGCCTTCGACAAGCCGACCCCGGCGCAGACCGGGGCCTGGAAATCCATCGCCGACGGCGACAACACCCTGGTCATCGCGCCGACCGGCTCGGGCAAGACACTGTCGGCGTTCCTGTGGGCACTCGACCGCCTGGCCGCGGAGCCCGACCGGAAGCACGCCACCCGGGTCGTGTACATCTCCCCCCTCAAGGCCCTCGCCGTCGACGTGGAACGCAATCTGCGGGCACCGCTCACCGGCATCACGCGGGCAGCCCAGGAACTGGGCCTGGCCGAACCGAACATCACCGTCGGCGTGCGCTCCGGTGACACGTCGCCGGCACAGCGGCGGTCGCTGGTCAAGACGCCGCCGGACATCCTGATCACCACGCCCGAATCGCTCTACCTGATGTTGACGTCGGCCGCCCGCGAGACCCTCACCGACGTCGACACCGTGATCGTCGACGAGGTGCATGCCGTCGCGGCCACCAAACGCGGCACGCACCTGGCGCTGACCCTCGAACGACTCGACGAACTGCTCGACCGACCCGCGCAACGCATCGGACTGTCCGCGACGGTCCGCCCGCCGGAGGTGGTCGCCCGCTTCCTCGGTGGCGCAGCGCCGTGCCGGGTGGTCAGACCACCGGCCACCAAAACCTTCGACCTCCGCGTCGACGTCCCCGTCGAGGACATGGCCAACATCCCGCCGCCCGAGTCGACTGCCGGCGACGACCTCGACGACGCGTTCTCGCCGACCGCCGGTTCGTTGTGGCCGTATGTCGAATCGTCGATCGTCGACCTGATCGAGAAGAACCGGGCCACGATCGTGTTCGCCAACTCGCGGCGGCTCGCCGAGCGGCTGACCGCGCGGCTCAACGAGATCCATGCCGAACGAACCACGGGTACGGCCGCACCGGTCACCCACAATCCGACCGTCGCCGGCGGGGCACCGGCCTTCGTCATGGCCAGCGGCGCGAGCTCCGGCGCCGAACCCGTCCTGGCCCGTGCCCACCACGGTTCGGTCAGCAAGGAACAGCGCGCACAGATCGAGGACGATCTGAAGTCGGGCCGCCTCGCCTGTGTGGTGGCGACGAGTTCGCTGGAGCTCGGCATCGACATGGGCGCAGTCGACCTCGTCATCCAGGTGGAGGCCCCACCGTCGGTCGCGAACGGTCTGCAGCGGATCGGACGGGCCGGTCACCAGGTCGGCGAGATCTCGCAGGGCGTGCTGTTCCCGAAGCACCGCACCGACCTCATCCACTGCACGGTGACCGTCGAGCGGATGCTCGACGGCGCGATCGAGGAACTCCGGGTCCCACAGAACCCGCTCGACATCCTCGCCCAGCAGACGATCGCGGCGGTCGCGATCGACGACCTCGACGTCGACCACTGGTTCGACGTCGTACGGCGTGCAGGGCCGTATCGCGAACTGGGTCGGCAGGTGTTCGACGCCACACTCGACCTGATCTCCGGACGATTTCCCTCCGACGAGTTCGCCGAGTTGCGTCCACGGGCCATCTGGGACCGCGACGCCGGGACTCTCTCGGGCCGCCGGGGCGCGCAACGGCTCGCCGTCACCTCGGGCGGCTCAATCCCCGACCGTGGCCTGTTCGGCGTCTTCATGGTCGGCGAGAAGTCCACCAGGGTCGGTGAACTAGACGAGGAGATGGTCTACGAGTCACGGGTGGGCGACGTGTTCGCCCTCGGTGCGACGAGCTGGCGCATCGAGGACATCACGCACGACCGGGTCCTGGTCTCCCCCGCCTACGGGCAGCCCGGTCGCCTCCCCTTCTGGATCGGCGACACCGTCGGCCGCCCCGCCGAACTCGGCGCCGCCATCGGCAAGTTCACCGGAGCCGTCGCCGATCCCGACACCCTCGCCGAGCATGCCGCACGCCTCGGCCTCACCGACTTCGCCCGCGACAACCTGGCCGCCCTGATCGGCGAACAGAAAGAGGCCACCGGTCACCTCCCCACCGACCGCACGCTCGTCGTCGAACGCTTCCGCGACGAGCTCGGCGACTGGCGTCTCATCCTGCACTCCCCCTACGGATTACGCGTCCACGCCCCGTGGGCGAGCGCGATTTCCGCACGCCTGCAGAACACTCTCGGCATCGAGGGTGCGACCACCGCATCCGACGACGGCATCATCGTGCGCCTGCCCGACACCGACGACGACCCGCCCGGGACCGGTGTCTTCGTCGTCGATCCGGACGACATCGAACAGCTCGTCACCGATGCCCTTGCCGACTCGTCGATGTTCGCCTCCCGATTCCGCGAATGTGCGGCGCGGGCGCTGCTACTCCCCCGGCGAGACCCGGGACGTCGCGCCCCGCTGTGGCAGCAACGTCAGCGCAGCGCCCAATTGCTCTCCGTCGCATCGAAGTTCCCCGACTTCCCGATCGTGCTGGAAGCGGTGCGCGAATGCCTGCAGGACGTCTACGATCTACCCGCCCTCGTCGATCTGCTCACCCGAATCCGGCAACGCCGCATCCGGATCGTCGAGACCGAGACCGCCAGTCCGTCGCCCTTCGCCGCGTCCATGTTGTTCGGCTACGTGGGTGCGTTCATGTACGCCGACGACGCCCCGCTCGCCGAGCGACGCGCCGCCGCCCTCTCACTGGACACCAGCCTGCTGGCGCAACTGCTCGGGCGGGTCGATCTCCGTGAACTCCTCGACCCCGCGGTCATCGCGGAGGTCACCGCACGCCTGCAGCGTCTGTCCCCCGACCGGCAGGCCCGCGACGCCGAAGACATCATCGACCTGCTGCGCTGGCTGGGCCCGCTGAGCACCGAGGACGTCACTGATCGCTACCGCGGCGCGGAGCCGGCCCTCGACCATCTCACCGCCCTGCATCGGACCGGGCAGATCATCTCCGTCAATCACGGCGGACGGCCACGGTGGGCGGCGATCGACGACACCGCACGGCTTCGCGACGCCCTCGGGGTACCCGCACCGATGGGCATCCCGGCCGCCTACCTCGAGCCCGTGCCCGACCCGGTCGGCGACCTGGTCGGTAGATACGCACGCACGCACGGACCGTTCACCGTCGCCGAGGCCGCGCAGACCTTGGGGATGGCCGTGGGAGTGGTCCGGGACACGCTGATCCGGCTCGCCGCCGACCGGCGGGTCGTCGAGGGCGACTTCCTCCCCGACGCCGAACCGTCGGGGGGACAGCGGGCCACGCAGTGGTGTCACGCCGACGTACTCGGCCAGATTCGGCGTGGCTCCCTGGCAGCGAGCCGAGCCGAGGTGGCCCCGGTCGAGACCGACGTGCTGGCACGGTTCCTGGCCTCATGGCAGCACGTCACCGCCGACGATCAGCTCGACGGTGTCGACGGCGTGGCGACGGTTGTCGACCAGTTGGCCGGATATCCACTTCCGGCGTCCGCCTGGGAATCCCTGATCCTGCCGGCGCGTATCCGGGGGTACCAGCCCGCCATGCTCGACGAACTGCTGAGCTCGGGTGAGGTGATCTGGTCCGGACACGGCCGCATCGGCAATTCGGACGGATGGGTCGCCCTGCACCCCGCCGACGTCGCGCCACTGACGTTGCCGCCGCCCGACGAGATCGACACCACCGCACTGATGGACCGGGTCGTGCAGGTTCTCGAGCCCGGCGGTGCCCTCCGGTTCACTCAGGTGGCCGACGCCGTGAGCACCGAAACCGACTCACCTGTACCGGCTTCCGAGGTGGAGACCGTGCTGTGGGACCTCGTCTGGTCGGGCCGGATCAGCAACGATTCGTTCGCGCCGGTCCGTGCGATGACCCAATCGAGGCGCAGCGGGTCGGCATCGAGATCGGCACCCGCACACCGCTCACGCGGTCGCGCACCCCGGCTACGGGCGCAACGCCTGTCGACGCGCTATCTCGCGGAGCATCCGACCGGACGGGCGGTCGCCCCGACGGCGAGTGGCCGGTGGTTCGCGCTCGAACGGCAGGAGCCCGACCCCACCGTGGCCACTCAGGTCGTCTGCGAACAGCTCCTCGCCCGTTACGGAGTCATCACCCGCGGCAGTGTCGTGAGTGAGAGTGTCACCGGCGGATTCGCCCGCATCTACAAGGCTCTCACCGTGTTCGAGGACAACGGTCAGGTTCGGCGGGGCTACTACGTCGACGGACTCGGTGGGGCGCAGTTCGCATCTCCGGCCACGGTCGACGACCTGCGACGGCACGCACTCATCGATCGCGGCCACGAGAATTCCGCCGTCGTACTGGCATCGAACGACCCGGCGAACCCGTTCGGTGCCGCGCTGGAATGGCCGCCGTCGACGTCCGAGGACGTCGGTCACCGGCCGGGGCGCAAGCCCGGCGCCCTGGTGGTGCTGGTCGACGGCGCGCTCGTCGTGTTTGTCGAGCGCGGCGGCAAGACCGTCCTGACCTTCAGCGAATCGACGTCCGCGCTGGAGTCGGCCGCGGGCGCCCTGGCCGCCCTCGTACGATCAGGGCGCTTGTCCCGCTTGATGATCGACCAGGTCGACTCGCAGCCGGCGTTACGGTCCGATTTCGCGCGCATCCTGGTGGCCGCAGGTTTCGCGACGACGCCACGCGGTCTCCGGATGCGCTACGGGCAGCATGCCTGAGGGTGACGCCGTCTTCGCGACCGCCGCTCGGCTTCGAACAGCCCTGGCGGGCAGGCAGTTGTCGTACACGCAGTTCCGTGTTCCTCGGCTGGCCACGACCGATCTGTCCGGCCGCCTCGTCGTCGCGGTGCGGTCGAGGGGAAAACATCTGCTGATCGATGTCGCGGGCCCGGACGATACCCGACCGGATGTCGGTGCGGTGAGCATCCATTCGCACCTGAAGATGGAAGGCGCCTGGCACGTGCACCCGGTCGGCCGCAGATGGCGGCGACCGGGGTTCCAGGCGCGGGTCGTACTCCGCACCGACGAGGCCGAGGCCGTGGGATTCGATCTCGGCATCCTCGAGCTGTCCGCCGATCCGGAATCGGCGCTCGGCCACCTGGGACCCGACCTGCTCGCCGACGACTGGGATCGAGATGAAGCCATCCGCCGCATCAGGGGATGTCCTGACGATCCGATCGGCACGGCCCTCTTGGACCAACATCTCCTGGCCGGCATCGGCAACGTCTACCGCAGCGAGATCTGCTTTCTGCGCGGGACGCTGCCCGCGCGGGCGGTGCAAGATGTGGATGTGCCGGCGGCAGTCGATTTGAGCAGACGCCTGTTGTGGGCCAACCGATCACGCACTGCCCGGACCACCACCGGACAGACCGCGGCGAATGCACGACTCTGGGTCTACGGCCGACAAGGGCAACTGTGCCGCCGATGCAGAACGCCGATCGAGCGAGGTCAACTCGGCTCGATCGGCGATGATCGCGTGATCTACTTCTGCCCAGGCTGTCAGACCTGACGAGATCGCGACGGTGGTCCCGTGACGTGCGGTACCCGCCCCCGATTCAGACCGGATACCGTTCCGGCTCGGGACCGAACAGAAAGCGCCGCCCGCTGATCTCGTCGACCGAGATCTCGACGTAGTTGTACTTGATCGTGGGAGTCCACGGTTGCAAGGGCATTTCGTCGGCAGCGGCGATGTCATGAGTCGAAACCAACACGCGTGCAGCACCTTTTGCGACGATGCTCCAACCCCTCAGTGCGGTGTGGTCGTCGGCTTCGAAGGCGACGTTCTCGTTGACCGCGATCTCGGAGAGCTTGGTGCCCTCACCTGTGCGGAAGACGATCCGTCCCTCACCGGCGTGGAAATTGACCGGGAAGATGTCCGGCTGACCGTTGACACTCAACGCGATTCGTCCGAGTGCGACGGTTGCGAGAAGTTCCCAGGCCTCGTCGTCGGTGAGTACCTGCACGACGTTGTCGACCATGATCCGTCCTTCTGTCATAACCCATTCTTCCTGCGGAGGAGGTGGGCCGACAGTGCCAAAGGTCCCGACTTTCGACGATCACACATCACCGATTCAGTCTGGTACCGGTACCGGCTCCAGGATTTCCGGTCGCGCTTCCGGGGCGGCAGCCCGCAGGGCATCGGCGGAATCGTCGTCAGGCTGGCGCTGTGATGCGACCTCGGCCTCCACCCGGGCGATGTAGGTGGCGACCTCGAAGGCCGTCTCCTCCGCCGACCATCCGAGGATCGGTGCGAGCAGGTCGGCGACCTCCTGCGCGCAATCGACTCCGCGGTGCGGATATTCGATCGCGATCCGCGTGCGCCGCGCCAGCACGTCCTCCAGATGCAGTGCCGCCTCGTCGATCGCCGCATAGACGACCTCCACGCGCAGGTATTGCGGTGCCGCGGCGAGCGGCTGCAGCAAAGACGGCTCGGCGTCGGCGTAGTAGAGGACGTCGTCGATCAACGACCCATAGCGGTTGAGGAGACGCCGAATCCGATAGGGATGCAACCCGAATCGACGACCGAGATGCTCGCATTGATTGATGAGCGCGAAGTAGCCGTCGGCGCCGAGAAGCGGAACCCGCTCGGTGATGGACGGCGCGACCCGCGTGGGGATGAAGTCGGTACACGCGTCCACGGCATCGGCGGCCATCACCCGGTACGTGGTGTACTTCCCGCCCGCGATCGACACCAGCCCGGGCGCGACCGTCGCCACGGCATGTTCGCGCGAGAGCTTGGAGGTCTCGTCGTCCTCACCGGCGAGCAACGGCCGCAGCCCGGCGTACACGCCCTCGATGTCACCGTGGGTGAGCTTGGTGACCAATACCTCGTTGACGCGCTCGAGGATGTAGTCGATGTCGGCACGGGTGGCGGCCGGATGAGCGAGATCGAGATTCCAGTCGGTGTCGGTGGTTCCGATGATCCAGTGCGTCTCCCACGGGATCACGAACAGCACCGAATTGGCGGTACGGAGGATGATCGCGGTCTCACTCACGATGCGATCCCGGGGAACCACGATGTGCACACCCTTGGAGGCACGAACCTTGAAGTGGCCCCGCTGTTTCGAGAGCGCCTGGACCTCGTCGGTCCATACGCCGGCGGCGTTGATCACGCAATGGGCGCGCACCTCCCCGATCTCGCCGCTCTCCGAATCACGTACCCGAACGCCGAGGACCCGATCCGCCTCCCGCAGGAATCCGACCACCTGGGTGGACGTCCGGATCACGGCGCCGTAGTTCGCCGCGGTACGCGCGACCGTGAGGCTGTGCCGGGCGTCGTCGACCACGGTGTCGTAGTAGCGGATCCCACCGATCAACGAATTTCTCTTCAGCGCCGGTGCCACGCGCAGCGCCCCGGACCGAGTGACATGACTTTGTCCGGGAACAGATTTCGATCCACCCATCTGGTCATACAGGAACAGCCCGGCGCCCACGTAGGGTCGCTCCCACACCCGGCGGGTCAGTGGGTAGAGGAACGGCAACGGTTTGACCAGATGTGGCGCGAGGATACGCAGTGAGAGTTCCCGTTCCCGAAGTGCTTCACGCACAAGGCCGAACTCGAGTTGCTCGAGATACCGGAGGCCGCCGTGGAACATCTTCGACGACCGGCTCGATGTACCCGAGGCGATGTCGCGAGCCTCGACCAGGGCAACTCGCAGACCACGGGTGGCGGCGTCGAGCGCAGTTCCCACACCGACGACCCCGCCCCCGATGACGACGAGGTCGAACTGCTCACTGACCAGCCGGCGCCACGCCTCGGCTCGGTAGAGCGGACCCATATCCGCTGGTCGGTCTGGGTTGAACTCGGTGTTCATGCTTGCCGAGCCTAATTGATCTCCTCCGATGCCACCGCGTGCGACACTGTCCGTCGTGGGTAGTGCAAGCACATACGTCGCCGCCATCGACCAGGGCACCACGTCCACACGGGCGATGATCTTCGACCGGCACGGCCGCGTGGTCAGTTCCGAGCAGATCGAACACGAGCAGGTGTTCCCGCAGGCAGGCTGGGTGGAGCACGACGCATCGGAGATCTGGCGCAACACCCGTCGCGTGGCCGCCGCCGCACTGGCGTCCGCCGATCTGAAACATGGCGACATCGCCGCCTGCGGACTCACCAACCAACGTGAGACAACTCTCATCTGGGACCGCGAGACCGGCGACCCGATCCACCACGCCATCGTCTGGCAGGACACCCGCACCAACGAACTCTGCGGCACGCTCGCCGGCGACGTCGGGGTGGATCGCTACCGGGAACGCACGGGCCTGCCGCTGTCGACGTATTTCGCCGGACCCAAGATCCGGTGGCTACTCGACCACGTCGACGGTGCTCGCCGACGTGCCGAGGCAGGCGAACTGTGTTTCGGCACAATGGATTCGTGGATCACCTGGAACATGACCGGTGGACGCGACGGCGGGTTGCACATCACCGACGTCACCAACGCGTCGCGGACGATGCTGATGGACCTACGCACCCTGGCCTGGGATGAGGACATCTGCGCCGAGATGGGCGTGCCGATGTCCTTGCTTCCCGAGATCCGCAGCTCATCCGAGGTCTACGGGCCGCTGCGCGAGCACGGCTCACTCCCCGGCGTACCGTTGGCCGGCATCCTGGGCGATCAACAGGCCGCCACCTTCGGGCAGGCGTGCCTGAATCCGGGTGAGGCCAAGAACACCTACGGCACCGGCAATTTCCTCCTCCTCAACACCGGGACCGAGCCGGTGTTCAGTGACCACGGCCTGCTCACCACGGTCTGCTACCGGATCGGCGAACAGGACGCACGCTATGCACTCGAGGGGTCGATCGCCGTCACGGGATCGCTGGTGCAGTGGTTGCGCGACAACCTCGGTCTCTTCGATCACGCCCGCGAGATCGAATCGTTGGCCGCGTCGGTGGAGGACAACGGTGGCGCCTACTTCGTCCCGGCGTTCTCCGGACTGTTCGCGCCGCGCTGGCGACCCGATGCCCGCGGGGTCATCGTCGGCCTGACGCGCTTCGTCAACAAAGGGCACCTCGCGCGAGCCGCCCTGGAGGCCAGCGCCTTTCAGACCCGTGAGGTGATCGAGGCGATGCAGGCCGACTCCGGCGTCGAGCTGTCCACACTCAAGGTGGACGGCGGAATGGTCGTCAACGATCTGCTCATGCAGTTCCAGGCCGACATCCTCGACGTCCCGGTGGTGCGACCGGTGGTCAACGAGACCACGGCACTCGGCGCCGCCTACGCGGCAGGTCTCGCCGTCGGCTACTGGGAATCCGAGGACGAGATCCGCGCGAACTGGGCCGAGGACAAGCGCTGGGAACCCCGGATGGCGGCCGACGAACGCAACCGTCTCTACGAGGGCTGGAACCGCGCGGTCGGCCACAGCTTCGATCTCGCCTGACTGCTTGGGCGGAGTTCACGCCGGCGTGTCGATGAGTTCCTCGGCGACCCAGTGCGCCACCCGATCCGGGTAGGGCGACGGCAACATCAGGACGACGTGCGAGAACCCGGCGTCGAGCGCCTCGGCGATCTCGCGACGGGTGCCGTCGGGGCGGTCGTAGGAGACCGGCAGAGCGATCGATCGGGTGATCGTCGCCGGATCGCGCCCGATCTCGGCGCAGAATCGATCGACCACCGCGTTGCGCCGGATGGCATCGTCGATGTCACCGCCCGGGATGTTCCAGATGTCGGCATGTTCGGCGACCACCCGCAGCGTCGGCGTGGACCGTCCTCCGATGACGATCGGCGGGTGCGGGGACTGCATCGGTTTGGGGTTGCCGAATGCGCCGGTCACCTGCACGTTCTCACCGTCGAAATCGAACGGCGCGGTCTCGCTCCACAGTCGGCGGATCACCGTGCACGCCTCGGCCAGGTCCGCGACGGCCTGCGCCGCATCGCGATACGGCAGACCATGCGCGTCGTACTCCCGCCGGGCGAGCGGATGACTCGGCCGCGATCCGGCGCCGATGCCGAAATCGAGGCGGCCACCGGAGACGATGTCGACGGTCGTCGCGATCTTGGCGAGCACTGCCGGCGGCCGAAACCTGTTGCTGGTCACCAGGAGTCCGAGGCGCAGGCGCTCGGTCTGCGCGGCCAGCGCGGAGAGCAGCGTCCACCCCTCGAAAATCGGCCCGTCGGGATCACCACCGATCGGCATCAGGTGGTCGAACAGCCACGCGTGCTCGATGGCGTGGACCTCGTCGGCCTCTCGCCATACGCGCAGGACGTCCTCATAGCTGACCTGCATGGGTGCGGTCATGATCCCGAAACTCGGGTGTGCGGCGGGAGTCATCGTGGCGCCTCCTCGAAGGGGTGCGGATAGTCGGATGCGGGTCGGCGTATCGGAACGTCGGTGTTCGGCCGGGCTCTCTGGCAAGATGTGCATGTAAGCGGAACCCTGCTCCGATTACGATACGGAGCGTTGTTCCGTTTTTCAAGACCTCGATCGGAACGGATGTGGCCGAGTGCCGAAGGGCAGCGACCGACCAGCGGGTACACGACCGCGGACATCACCGCGCAAACGTGCGGATGCGCGGCGCAACGAGCAGGCCCTGCTCGACGCGGCCGCGGCAGTCTTCGTCGTCTCCGGTGTGGAGGCACCGGTACGTGACATCGCCGATCGCGCCGGTGTCGGGATGGGCACCATCTATCGCCACTTCCCCACCCGCGCCGACCTCGTCATCGCCGTCTATCAGCACCAGGTCGAGGCGTGCGCCGAGGCCGGGCCGGAACTCATGGCCACCGCCACCACTGCGTACCTCGCACTCGCCGAGTGGGTCGAGCTCTTCGTCGACTTCCTGACCACCAAGCACGGCCTCGCTGCCGCGCTGCGCTCCGACACCGCGCGTTTCCAGACGCTGCACGCGTACTTCCTGGATCGGCTGGTGCCCGTTTGCGGCGCGCTGCTCGACGGGGCCGCGGCCGCCGGGGAGATCCGCTCCGATGTCACCGCGCTCGAATTCCTGCGTGGCATCGGCAATCTGTGCATCGGCGGGGACGAGGACTACGACGCGCGGCGCATGGTCGCGCTCCTGGTCGCCGGGCTCCGCACTCCCCGCTGATCCTCGTCGGGGCCTGCGGAAGCTAGTCCAGGTCGTCGTGGCGGACGAGCTGACGCGCGGCCTCGGTCACCGACCCGGTCAACGACGGGTACACCGAGAACGTCTGCGCGAGGTCGGAGACCATGAGTTTGTTCTGCACCGCGAGCGCGATCGGGAGGATCAGCTCCGATGCGTTGGGCGCCACCACCACGCCGCCTATCACCACTCCGGTGGCGGGGCGGCAGAAGATTTTCACGAAGCCACGGCGGAGGCCACTCATCTTGGCGCGCGGGTTGGTCGCGAGCGGGAGCATCACGGTCCGTGCCGGATACTCACCGGCGTCGATCGCCGTCTGCGACACCCCGACGGCCGCGATCTCGGGACGCGTGAAGATCGCGGACGCAACGGTTTTCAATTTGATGGGGCTGACGCCCTCACCGAGTGAGTGGTACATGGCGATCCGCCCCTGCATCGCCGCCACCGAAGCGAGCGGCAGCAGGCCGGTGCAGTCCCCCGCCGCGTACACGCCCGGAACCGATGTCCGCGACACCCGATCGACGGTGATATAGCCGTTCCGGTCGATCTCCACGCCTGCCCGGTCGAGCCCGAGATCGTTCGTGTTGGGTACCGAACCCACCGTCATCAACACGTGCGACCCGGTCACCGTACGTCCGTCGGTCAGGTGCGCGGTCACCGAATCCCCGTGCCGCTCAACCTTGTCCGCACGAGCGTGCTTGATCAGCTCGACGCCGCGCTCGGCCAGCGCATCCTCCAGGACCAGGGCAGCATCCTCGTCCTCCCCCGGCAACACCCGATCGCGACTGGACACGAGGGTCACCTTGACGCCCAATTCGGTATAGGCGTGCACGAACTCGGCGCCGGTCACACCCGAACCGATCACCACCAGGTGCTCTGGCAGTTCTTCCAGGTCGTAGAGCTGACGCCAGTTGAGGATGCGTTCGCCGTCGGGCCGGGCGTCGGCCAGGACACGTGGCGAGGCGCCGGTCGCGATCAGGACCACGTCGCCCTCGTACCGCTGCGTCGATCCGTCGGCGAGAGTGGCGATCACGCCGTGCGCGGACACGCCCACCTGCCGTTCGTCGAGCTGCGCGCGGCCGGACACCAGGGTGACGCCCTCGCTGATCAGCCGGGACCTGATGTCGGCGGACTGGGCGAACGCCAGATCCCGGACGCGCTGATGGATCTGTGTCACGGTCACCAGTGCGTCATCGGTGCGGATATTGATGCCCAGATCGACGGCACGGCGCACCTCGGTCCGGATGCCAGTGGACGCGATGAAGGTCTTCGACGGCACACAGTCCCAGAGGACACATGCCCCGCCGATGCCGTCGGAGTCGATCACGGTGATGTCGGCGCCGTAGGCGGCCGCGGCGAGCGCGGCCTCGTAACCCGCGGGTCCGCCGCCGATGATCACGATCTTGGTCACTGTGAGTCCTCTCCTCATCCTCGGCCGACGGTGGTGATTCGGCCCACACATCTCGTTCCGGCGCCCGGTTCGTCGTCTACCAACCTAGTCCCCGCCCCACTTCGCGGCGCGCGATCGGGGCCGGTCGGCTTTCGCGGCGCGCGCCGACCATCTAGGCTTTCGCCCGTGCCGATTTACGCCGCCTACGGGTCCAACATGCATCCCGAGCAGATGGCCGAGCGTGCACCGCACTCGCCGATGTCGGGAACCGGGTGGCTGCACGGCTGGCGGTTGACCTTCGGCGGCGAGGACATCGGCTGGGAGGGTTCGCTCGCGACCGTCACCGAGGACCGGGACGATTCCGGCGCCAAGGTCTTCGTGGTCCTCTACGACGTGACCTCCGAGGACGAGGACAACCTCGACCGCTGGGAGGGTTCCGAACTCGGTATCCACGTCAAGATCCGCGCACGCATCCACACGGCCGACGGCCCGGTGCTCGCCTGGCTCTACGTGCTCGACGCCTATGAGGGCGGCCTGCCGTCGGCGCGTTACCTCGGCGTGATGGCCGAGGCTGCGGAGATCGCCGGCGCACCCGCCGAGTACGTACAGGATCTTCGATTGCGCGAATCACGAAACGTCGGGCCCGGGCCGGGACCCGACGAGCCCTAGCAGCGGGATCGACCGGTCAGGCGACGCCCAGCGCGATGCCGGCGAGGGTCCGCACCCCGATCTCCAGGGCGCGCTCATCGAGGTCGAACCCCGGCTGATGAAGGTCGCCGTGGGGACCGATCCCGTCCCATACGCCGAGGCGGCCCATCGCGCCCGGCACGCGTTCGAGGTACCACGAGAAGTCTTCACCGCCCGGCGACTGCGGAGTGTCCGCGACCGCGTTGGGCCCGATTGCGGCAACGGCTGTCCGCATCATCTCGACCGCGACCTCGTCGTTCACCACCGGTGGCACCCCGCGGAAGTACGACAGGTCATAGCGCACACCGAGCGGCGCGAGCAGTTCACCGATCACACTGCGGACCAGGGGCTCGAGTTCCGCCCAGGTCGTGTGATCGCCGGTACGTACGGTGCCACGCAGGCGGCCCTCCTGCGGGATCGCATTCGGAGCGTTGCCGGCATGTGCGGCGCCCCACACCATCACGGTTCCGGACCGCGGATCGATACGGCGGGACAGGATGCCCGGCAGACCGGTGATCACCGTGCCCATCGCGTACACCAGATCACCGGTGAGATGCGGACGCGAGGTGTGACCGCCCGCGGAATGCAGCTGTAGATCGATGTGGTCGGCCGCCGACGTCAGTGCGCCCGACCGCAGTCCGACCGACCCCACCGGGAGTTTCGGATCACAGTGCAACGCGAAAATCCGGCTGACACCGTTCATCACGCCCGCGGCGACGGCATCGAGCGCCCCACCGGGCATGACCTCCTCGGCCGGCTGGAAGATCAGACGGACACCCACCGGCAGCGCATCCACGGAGGCCAGCAATTTGGCCACCCCCATGAGGATTGCGGTGTGCGCGTCGTGGCCGCACGCGTGCGAGACCCCCTCGACCGTGGAACTGAACGCGAGTCCCGTGTGTTCGGTGATCGGCAGGGCATCCATGTCCGCGCGCAAAGCGACCCGCGGCTGGTCGGCACGTCCGAGGTCGCACACCACGCCCGTTCCCAACGGCAACCGACGCGGCTGCAGACCTGCCGCGGTCAGCTCGGCCATCACGAGCTCGGTGGTGTTGATCTCCTGCCGCGAGAGCTCGGGCTGCGCATGGATGTGCCGGCGCCACGCCACCACATCCTCACCGTGCGCCGCCCACCACGCACCGATCAGGTCACGCGGCGCCACCGGTTGGGCCTCGGTCTCACTCACGGCCATGCCCGCCCCTCACAACAGCGTCGACGGTGTCGGGGTCTCGAGGTCGGCGATCAGCGGCTGCCGCAGCCCGCGCTTGATCAATCCGAGATTGGGACCCGCCAGCGGAGCCCGTTCGACGCCCAGCTCCCCGGCCCTCCCGACCAGCCTGTCGACCTCGACCGACTCCTCGACGATGCCGGCAGCCACGGCGTCGTCGGCGCCATATCGCTTGGAGGTCAACATCGCCTCCGTCGCAGCGGCATCGGTCAGGCGGGTGCGGATCAGCGAACTCATGCCGCGGGTGAACGGCATCCCGAGCGCCGCCTCGGGCAGCGACCAGAATCCCCGCTCCGTGCGCATCACCCGGACGTCGGCGCACAGGGCCAGCATGGCTCCGGCGCCGAAGGCGTGCCCGTTCACGGCGGCGACCGTCGGAACGGGCAGGGTGAGGAGCTTGACGTACAGCTCGTGGACACGATCGAGGTAGCGCGGCAATCCGCTCGCGTTGGCCGCGACGTAGTCGGTGTCGAGTCCGTTGCTGAAGAACTTGCCGGTGGCGGTGATCACGAGTGGTTTCGTCGGCTCCGCGGCGACCTGGTCGAGGAGATCACCGACCGAGGCGAGCCAGTCGAGCCGGAACCGATTGTCCGGATTCGACTCGTCGAGCTCGACGCCCTCGGAGCCGAGGTAGAGCTCGGTGACATCGCCTGCAGAACTGAGAAACGGCATGTAGCGACCTTATCGCCGCGCATTATGGTTAGGGCCATGGACCCCACTGCCGATGCCGACGCCGCAGCCGCCGCGGCCGCCGCGACGATCGCCACCGAGACCGACTGCGCCGCCCACGACGTCGCCGTCGTCCTCGGATCAGGCTGGGCGCCGGCGGCAAAGGCATTCGGTGCACCGGTCGCCAGCGTCCCGATGGCCGCACTGCCCGGTTTCACCCCACCGAAGGCCGCAGGTCATGGCGGAATCGTGCACTCGGTGCAGGTCGCCGATCGCCGGGTCCTGATCCTGCTTGGTCGGATTCACGCCTATGAGGGACATCACCTCGCCCGCGTCGTCCACCCGGTCCGGACCGCGGCCGCGACGGGTGCCCACACCATCGTGCTGACCAATGCGGCCGGCGGCCTCCGCGACGACATGGCGGTCGGCCAGCCCGTCCTCATTGCCGATCACCTCAACCTCACCGGGCGATCCCCATTGGTCGGGGCGCAGTTCGTCGACCTCGTCGACGCGTACTCCCCGGAGCTGCGCGAGATCGCCCGCCGCACCGACCCGTCGCTCGCCGAGGGCGTGTACGCCGGGCTGCCCGGCCCGCATTACGAAACGCCGGCCGAGATCCGCATGCTGCGCACACTCGGCGCCGATCTGGTGGGGATGTCGACGGTCCACGAGACCATCGCGGCCCGCGCCGCGGGCCTGAAGGTCCTCGGGATGTCGCTGGTCACCAACCTCGCCGCCGGGATGACCGGCGAACCGCTCAGTCACACGGAGGTTCTCGAGGTCGGGCAGGCCTCGGCCACCCGCATGGGTGAACTCCTCGCCTCGATCATCGCCGAATTGTGACGCGACGATGCCGACCATCGATCCGCACGACTGGATCGCCTCCGACCCCGATCCCCTGACCCGGGCCGAGTTGTCCGCGCTCGGCCCCGATCAACTCGACGAACGTTTTGCCGACACACTTCGTTTCGGCACCGCCGGACTCCGGGGTCCGGTGCGTGCCGGGCCTGCCGGCATGAACGTGGCGGTGGTCACCCGTGCCACCCACGCCCTGGGATGCTCCCTTCTCGACGACGGGCAGGCGGGGACGACGGTCGTGGTGGGCCGGGATGCTCGTCACGGCTCGCCCGCGTTCGCCACCGCAACGGCCGAAGTCCTTGCCGCGCAGGGATTCGATGTCGTCGCCCTGCCCGGACCGACCCCCACGCCGCTGGTCGCATTCGCGTGCCGCGATCTCGATGCCGCTGCGGCGGTGGCTGTCACGGCGTCTCACAACCCGCCGACCGACAACGGCTACAAGGTCTATCTCGCCGGCGGAGCACAACTCGTACCCCCGGCCGACCGCCGAATCGAACAACTGATCGCGACCGCGCCGGACGCGAACAAGATAGGCAGACAACGGGTCTCACTCGATCACCGCGCCGGAGCGAACACCGCTCGATACCTCGACAGACTCGTGGCGCGCTTCGGACAGGCGCACCGTTCACCGGTACGGATCGCGCTCACCGCGATGCACGGCGTCGGCGGCGCCGTCGCGCTCGCCGCATTGCGGCGCGCCGGATTTCCCGATGTACACGTCGTCGCTGAGCAGTTCGCCCCGGATCCCGACTTTCCCACCGTACGGTTCCCCAACCCCGAGGAGCCCGGTTCGTCCGATCGGGTACTCGCCCTGGCCGAACGCATCGACGCCGACCTCGCGATCGCCCTCGATCCCGATGCCGACCGCTGCGCGGTCGGCGCCCGGGTCCACGGCAACTGGCGCATGCTGACCGGCGACGAGACGGGTGCCCTGCTGGGCGCGTATCTGCTCGCCACCACAGATCTCGTGGCACCCGTCGTGGCCAGCACCATCGTGTCCGGTTCCATGCTGCAGGCCGTCACGTCGGCCGCCGGCGCCCGCCACGTACGCACGCTCACCGGGTTCAAATGGCTTGTCCGGGCCGGAGAACCACTCCTCTATGCCTACGAGGAGGCCATCGGACACTGCGTGGACCCCGACGCGGTCCGCGACAAGGACGGGATCGCCACCGCCGTGGTGGCCGCCCTGCTCACCGACCAGCGGCTCGCGATGAAGTCGGATCTGTCCGCCGCCGCCGATGAACTCGCTCTCGCCCACGGCGTCCACGTCACCACCCAACGATCGATCCGCGTCACCGACGTCGACCGCATCACCGACCTGATGTCGACGCTGCGCCGATCGCCGCCCCGCGCGCCGGCCGGGATTCCGGTCGACGTCGAGGACTACGCCACCCGCGACGACGAACTGCGCACCGACGCAGTGCAACTGACCGGGCGCACCGCCGACGGCATCTCCCTGCGGGTGATCGCCCGGCCGTCGGGTACCGAGCCGAAGCTCAAGTACTACCTCGAGGTCGTGGCGCCCCCCGGTCGACCAGACGTCGCGCAGACGTCCAGCCACCTGCACGAAATCGCCGCCCGGGTGGCGGCGGAGCTACCCGGAGGAGAGCCGTGAGCCGTCCGACGCCCCAGCCGCACGACCGCTCCCCCTGGTCGTCACCGATCGTGATCGTCGCCATCGCCGCAGGCGTGCTGATCGTCGTCGCGGGTGCACTCGCCGCCCTGCTCCTGTTCGACGACGGCACCCAGGAATCGCCCGCGTCGGCCTCGTCGGCACCGCCTGCTGCGCCGTCGATCGTCACCAGCACCGTCACCGACATCGACACCTCGACGGCAACCATCACCACCGAACGTCCCCGCCCCACCGTTCCCGGCACCGATTGGCAGGGATTCCCGGACAGCCCGCGCTGCAACGGAGCCGACGACCCGGCCGTGATGATAGGTGAGACGACACGCTCCCGAATCGTCATCTGCCAGGTCGGCACGCAGGCGGGGCGGTTGTATTACAAGGGTTCCGCCGACGGTCAGAGCGTCGAGGTGGACTATCCGCAGCGGTCCGGCGACACCTTCGCGGTCACCAACAACGGTGTGACATATGTCATCTCACCCGAGTCGCTGGTCATCAGCCAGGGCGGGGAGACGGTGGCCGACGAGCCGATGCTTGCCCACTGGCTACGGTGATGGTCGTGCACACGGCTACCGAACCAGTCCTCGACGCCTCCGACATCGACGTGATCCGCAGCGGCCGTTCGCTGCTCCATGACGTGAGCCTGCGGGTGGGACCCGGGGAACACTGGGCCCTGCTCGGCCCCAACGGCGCCGGCAAGTCCACGTTGATGGCGATCCTCGGCGCTCGCGGCCACCCGACGAGGGGTTCGGTGGATGTGCTGGGCAAACGGCTCGGACGCGTGGACATGCGCGAATTGCGCACACATATCGGCCATGTCGATCCGCGCTGGCGGATCGACATCCCGCTCACCGCCCACGAAGTGGTGCTGACCGGACTGACCAATACGCCGGAACTCGATCGCCGACACGACTACAGCGACGACGAACACCGCCACGCCGACGAACTGCTCGAACTCCTCGGCATGACCCCACGTCGCGACTCGTTGTGGCCCGTGATGAGTCAGGGCGAGCGCGGCCGGACATTGATCGCGCGCGCCCTCATGCCGCGGCCCGCGTTGCTGCTCCTCGATGAACCGGCGACCGGACTCGACCTCGCCGCCCGGGAGAAGCTGCTCACCGGAATCGACCAATTACGTTCGGAGGTACCGAATCTGGCGAGCGTACTGGTGACGCACCACCTCGAGGACCTGCCCACGAGCACGAGTCACGCGATGTTGCTGCGCGACGGCGAGGTGGTCGCGTCCGGCGCGGTCGACGATGCGCTCACGTCGACCACGATCAGCGCATGCTTCGACCATGATGTGGTGGTCCGCCGCGAGAGCGGCCGCTGGGCGGCCGTCGCCGCCTGACGCGGGCCCAGCGGTCAGCGCGGACCGAACTGACGGTCCCCCGCGTCGCCGAGACCCGGCACGATGTACGACACGTCGTCGAGCCCGTCGTCGACGGCGGCGACCACGAGCCGCACGGGGTGCCCAGAGCTCTCCAACGCGGCCACCCCCTCCGGTGCCGCGACGACACAGACAGCGGTGATGTCGGTGGCATGGCGGGCCACCAGCAGATCGATGGTGTGCAGCATGGAACCACCGGTGGCCAGCATCGGATCCAACACGAACACGGGCAGTCCGGCGAGATCGTCCGGCAGCGACTCCAGGTACGGCACAGGTTGTGCGGTGGTCTCGTCGCGCGCGACCCCGACGAACCCGACGTGCGATTCCGGCACCATGGCGTGGGCCTGCTCGACCATCCCGAGCCCCGCCCGCAGCACCGGCACGAGAAGTGGTGGCGTGGCCAACCGCGTACCCGTGAACGCGATCAACGGTGTCTCGATCGGCACCGCCTCGGTCGGCGCCCCCGCGAGCGCCTCGTAGATCAGCATCTGCGTCAGATCCGACAGCGCGGCACGGAACCGGGCATTGTCCGTGGTCTTGTCCCGCATGGTTGTCAGCCGTGCTGCCGCCAGCGGGTGATCGACGATCTGTACCTGCATGGCTCACACCCTAAGTGGAACCGGACCGGCCGGCGTGACGTCAGATCAAACATGACCGAGGTAACCGTCCAACCCGACTCGCTGACCGCGTATGCGCGCCGGCAACAGTCCGCCGCCGCTGAGATCCGATCGCACACGGCCCGCCAACGCGGTGAGGTGGGCGAGCTCACCATGACCTTCGGCGTCATCGGTGCCGAGTTCCTCGCCGCGACCGCATACGTCCTGGATTCCCGCGCGCGCAGCCTCGACGGGGTCGCCGCGCGACATCAGGGCCAGGGCGAGCGCAGCCGGGCGGCCAGGGCCCGCTACGTCGACACCGACGATCGCAATGCGGCGACCGTGACGGCGGCGATGACACCGCCGGCCACCCGACCCGACCGGGAGCTGCGACTCTGATGCTCACCATCGACATCCTCATCGCGCCACTGCGGATCATGATCACCGCGCTCGGCACCGGGATTCTGCCGCCCGACAATCCCGCCCAGCGACTCCGGACCGCCACCCCGCTACTCGAGCAGGTCCGGCAGGCATCGACCGCCTCGACCGAGCAGGCGTCGCGATCGTGGCAGGGCGCGGGCGCAGACAGCGCTGTCGTCGCCGCCGACCGAACCCACCGCACGATGGCGGACGTCGCCACCGACAGCACCGAGATCGCGGCGCTGATCGACGACGCCGGACTCAAGGTCAAGGTCGCAGCCGATC
Source organism: Gordonia sp. DT218 (assembly GCF_049847105.1). Classification (NCBI taxonomy): domain Bacteria; kingdom Bacillati; phylum Actinomycetota; class Actinomycetes; order Mycobacteriales; family Gordoniaceae; genus Gordonia; species Gordonia sp. DT218. The sequence continues at coordinate 154,421 of NZ_JBNCNS010000001.1, forward strand.
AGCTCAACGCCCTGATCGATTCCTTCCAGCGCGCCGCGTCGGCGCTCGGGCCGACCCTGTTCAGCCCGCAGGGGCTGGCGATGATCCTGCCGGTCGCCCTCGATCACGTGGGCCGTGGCATGCAGATCGTGGCACGCGCACAGTCCGAACTGGCGCAGGACACCAACCGGATGATGACTCTCGCGCGCCATACCGCACCGGCGGAGGTCGGCGATCCGTCCACCACGCACACCGCGGGCGGTGTCCCGCTCAGGCTGCCCGACGGTTCGACCGCATACGCACCCGACGAACGCGCCGCGAAGGCCGTCCGCGCGGCCCTGAGCCAACGCGGCGTCCCCTACGTCTGGGGCGGCACGACACCGGACGGTTTCGACTGCAGCGGGCTGACCCAGTGGTCATACCGTCAGGCCGGGCTCGACCTCCCCCGCCTCGCCCAGGATCAGGACACCGCCGGGGTACCAGTCAGCCAGTCGCAACTGCAGCCCGGCGATCTCGCAGTCTGGGACGGACACGTGGCGATGTATGTGGGCAACGATCAACTCGTGGAGGCCGGCGATCCGGTTCAGGTGTCGCCGTTGCGCACCACCAATGCCGGTCAGGGCTTCCAAGGCTTCTTCCGTCCGCGATGACGATGCACGCGAAACGACCGGCGTTCACCGACCGGTCGCGGGGGCGCCACCCGAGTTCACAGGTCGGATCGCTACGCTGTGTCCTCATGGCCGGAGACATCGTCCCCATCGAGCTCGGACTCACCGACGGAAACACCTTCACCCTCTGGGCACCCCGGTGGCGAGAGGGTGACGACGAGTGGGAGGCCTTCCTCGGACTCGACGAGAATCTATACGGCTTCCCGGGCGTCGCGGAGCTGGCCGCGTTCATCCGCGCCGGCGACGACAACGATCTCGCCGATCATCCGGCGTGGTCAACGGTCGTCGGATTGCAGGCCGACGAACTGGTTCCCGACGACAAGCACAGCTACGACCTGGTCGGGGTGCCGGAACTCGCGGCCGAGGATCCCAGTCCAGAGGTCATCGCAGAACTCGAGGACGCACTCGAGATCGTCCGGATTCTCGGCGAGGTCTGCGAACTGACCGTCATCACCAAGTTCTTCAACGGCAATCCGATCCTGGGAGCCGTCACCACCGGGACCCGTAACTTCGTCGGACGCGAGGGCGTCGACCTGTGGGTGCGGATCGGTCGTCTCATCGCGAAGCACTGGGACGACGTCATCGATGCGATCGACGATGTGATCAGCACCCCGGATGTGGACGCAGCAGCCGTCTCGACCGCCGAGGCCGAACTCGAGGCCGCCGCGTCGGCCGAAGACGAGGACGAGCCCGATGACGACGATCTCGAGCTGGTCGACGGCGACACCGACGATTCGGCCGACGAAGCGGACGACAACGTCGATGATGAGGACGACGAAGACGACGAGATCGACGACGACGACTTCTGGGCCAACGTCGGCATCGATCCCATCCGGATCGTGACCGGCGACGGCGAATACCTCTCCCTTCGTTGCTATCTCGGTGACGACCCGGTATTCCTCGGTGCCGACGGCAAGATCTTCGTGTTCACCTCCGCGCGAGCGCTGAGCCGATACCTCGCCGACGCGCGCGACCACGACCTCACCGAATTGTCGACGTTCGACGAGGTACGAACCTCCGCCACCGACGGTTCACTCGAATTCGACGTCATCGACGACAACGTGTACGTGTTGCCGGGTCTGGTGGACGACATCGCCGACGGTCCGCGCCGGATCGACCGCAATCAGCTCGACCTCGCGGTCGAACTCCTCACCGATGCAGCTGACTACGCAGACGACGACTCGGTCAACGAAGCCCTCGGCTCGACCACGCCGCTGGGCTGGTTTGTCGATTACGCGGTCAACCCCGACCCCAAGCGCATGGCGCCGAGTCCGCCCTTCGACAACGAGTCCGAGGCCTGGCGCGCGCTGGTACACGACTTCGAAGACCGCCTCGTCAAGAAGTCCTGACCCCCCGACCGCAGGCGCCCCTCTCCACCGCCGATCGAATACGCACCAACCGCAGCGAGGCACCATATCGAGATCACCGCGACCGACTCCCTGATCCCTGATCCCTGATCCCTGAGGAGCGTCCGGAGCCTGCGGAGGACGCGTCACGAAGGGTCACCCCAACCGACCGATCAACCAACCAACCGACCGACGTCAGCCCATCAGCACCGCGTACCCGGGTTTGATGACCTCGTCGATGAGCGCGAGCCGCTCGTCGAAATGAATGAACGCCGACTTCATCGCGTTGACCGTGAACCGCTCGAAATCAGCCCAGCCGTAGCCGAACTGCTGGGCCAGTCGGTAGAACTCCTTGCTCATGGTGGTGTCGCTCATGAGTCGATTGTCGGTATTGACCGTCACCCGGAACCGCAGCCGTGCGAGAACGTTGAACGGATGGTCCGCGATGGAGGCGACCGCACCCGTCTGGACGTTGGAACTCGGGCACAGCTCCAGCGGGATGCGCTTGTCCCGCACCATGTTCGCGATCTGACCCAGCTCCGCTCCGTCGAACGACTCGGCGGCCAGGTCCGCTCCCGGCGGCAGCGTGATGTCGTCGATGACCCGGACCCCGTGCCCGAGGCGGTCGGTGCCGCAGAAGGCGATCGCCTCATGGATCGACGGCAACCCGAACGCCTCACCGGCATGAATGGTGAAGTGTGCGTTGTTTGCCCGCATGAACTCGAACGCGTCGAGATGGCGGGTCGGTGGATTCCCCGCCTCGGCACCCGCGATGTCGAAGCCCACCACGCCGTCGTCCCGATATCGCACCGCCAGTTCGGCGATCTCTTGCGAACGGGCGGCATGACGCATGGCGGTCACCAGACAGCGCACCACGATCGGATGCCCCTGCGCCTCGGCTTCGGCCTCCCCCTCGCGGAAACCCGCCAGTACCGCCTCGACCACCTCGTCGAGCGTCATCCCGCGCGCGAGATGTTGCTCGGGTGCGTATCGCACCTCGGCGTAGACCACCCCGTCGGCAGCCAGATCCCGGACGCATTCGAGCGCCACACGTCTCAGCGCAGACGGGGTCTGCATCACCGCGACGGTATGCGCGAACGTTTCGAGATAGCGCTCGAGTGAACCGCTGTCCGCCGCATCGCGAAACCATCGGGCCAGTGACCGCGCATCGTCGGCCGGGAGATCCGGATAGTCCACCTCGCGTGCGAGTTCGAGGACCGTCGCCGGTCGCAGGCCACCGTCGAGGTGATCGTGGAGCACCACCTTGGGGGCCAGGGAGATATTGGGGAGATCCAGCGGCCGCCCCGGCGGCGTGGTCGGGTCGACAGGCGTCATGAATCGACGGTAACGCGGTCGACGACCAGCGGCCTGCGTTGTGCCGCAGAATCTCCGATTCCGACCGCGGTCGTCAGCGCGGCCCGCGCCGCGCCGAGGCGCTCCGGGGTCCGGGTGTGCAACGTGAACAACCGATCACCTGCCATCACCCGATCGCCCGGCTTGGCATGCAACGTGATTCCCGCCTCGGCCTGCACCGCCTCGCCCGGAACGGCACGTCCCGCGCCGAGCCGCCACGCCCCGACCCCGACCGCCATCGCATCGAGCCGCGTGACGATGCCCGACTCGGTGGCCCGCACCGTCTCGGTATGCCGGGCCCGGGGCAGCGGCGCATCGGGGTCACCGCCCTGCGCGGCGATCATCGCGCGCCAGGTGTCCATCGCGGTCCCGTCCGCCAGATGTTTCGCAGGATCGGCGTCGGTGAGGCCCGCTGCGTCGAGCATCTCGCGTGCCAGCGCAAGCGTGAGCTCGACGACGTCATCGGGGCCCCCGCCGGCGAGCACCTCCACCGACTCGGCCACCTCCAGCGCATTGCCTGCAGTGCGGCCGAGAGGGGTGTTCATGTCCGTCAACAGGGCGGTGGTCGCCACGCCCGCCGCATGCCCGAGCCACACCATCGTCTCGGCGAGTTCCCGGCTCTGTGCTTCCGACTTGAGAAACGCCCCGCTACCGAACTTCACGTCGAGGACCAGGGCCCCCGTGCCCTCGGCGATCTTCTTGCTCATGATCGAGCTGGCCACCAGTGGTATGGATTCCACGGTCCCGGTCACATCTCGCAGCGCATAGAGTCGCCGATCCGCCGGCGCGAGGTCGCCTCCGGCGGCGCACACCACCGCACCGACCCGTTCGAGCTGCTCGCCCATGTCGGCAGTAGAAATGTCGGCGCGCCAGCCGGAGATCGATTCGAGCTTGTCCAGAGTTCCACCCGTGTGACCCAGCCCGCGACCGGACAGCTGGGGAACGGCCACCCCGAACGAGGCCACCAGCGGGGCCAGCGGCAGGGTGATCTTGTCCCCGACACCGCCCGTCGAATGCTTGTCGACGGTCACCATCGCACGGCCACCACGCCGTAGGCCGGAAAAATCCATCCGCCGCCCGGAATCGATCATCGCCTGCGTCCACCGCGAGATCTCGCGACGATTCATCCCGCGGAGGAAGATCGCCATCAACAGAGCGGACATCTGCTCGTCGACCACACGCCCACCCGCTCCGCTCCCGGCGCCACCCACATCCGGCCCGCCCGCTCCGCTCCCGGCGCCGTGCGTGTACCGGTCGATCACCCAGTCGATCTGAGCGTCGGTCAGCTCTCCGCCATCACGTTTCGTGGTGATCACCGAGATCGCGTCGATGATCTCCGCCGCCGCTTCACCTCTTCGATTCGCCACGGTCGACTCCTGATCGTTCATCTGCCCGCCGCCAGATCATCGGGGCCGAACGCGTCCGGCAGCAGATCGGCCAGAGTCGTCGACCCGCGAGAATGGTCCACCGCAAGCTCGGGGCCACCGTGCTCCAGCAGCACTTGCCGACACCGCCCACAGGGCATGAGTCTCTCGCCCCGGGGGTCGCAGACCGACACCGCGATCAGCCGCCCCCCGCCGGTGGCGACCAGATGCGCGCAGAGTGCGACCTCGGCGCAGATGCCGAGCCCGTATGAGACATTTTCCACATTGCAGCCCAAGACCAGACGTCCATCGTCGGTGAGGCCCGACGCGCCGACCGGAAACCCGGAGTAGGGAGCATAGGCTCGATCGACCATCACTGATGCTTTGTCCCGCAACAGATTCCAGTCATTTTCGGAAACCAAACCGAACTCCTCACTATCGGCACGGACGATCAGGATGTGACATCACCTACCAGCGCGAAGCTTGGTAAGGCAAACCTAAGTCGAGATCAGTTGTCGCCCAAATCGGTTCGGGCAATTTATGCGCGGGGTCAGCATAGGTTTAAAGTCTCATGCATGGGTCCACGGCCGAGCCTCATAATGCCGACTCGGCACATCCATCGACGCTGTTGGAGGCCAATTTCCCGATGAGCACCCCGACCGAGGTAGCACCGGACCCGGTGCGCAAACGCTCCCTGTATCGCGGCGACCCAGGAATGTGGTCGTGGGTGCTGCACCGGATCACCGGTGTCACCATCTTCTTCTTCTTGTTCGTCCATGTACTGGACACCGCGGTCATCCGGATCGATCCGAACAAGTACTCCGAGGTCATCGAGACCTACAAGACGCCGATCATCGGCCTGATGGAGATCGCGCTCGTCGCCTGCGTGCTGTACCACGCGTTCAACGGCATCCGCATCATCCTGATCGACTTCTGGTCGAAGGGCCCCAAGTTCCAGCGTCAGATGCTGTGGGCGATTGTGACCATCTTCGTCATCGTGTTCGGTGCGGCAGCCATCCGCCTGCTGCAGATCCTGATCACCCACTCGTTCTAGGAGGCACCTGATGACTGCATCGCAAGCCACTCCGGGTGCCGCCAAGACGCTGGGCACCGAATACGACCGGCCCGCGAGTCTGGACAACCCGCGGTCGCCGCGCATGCGCAAGGGCGGCAACTTCGAGAAGTACGCGTGGCTGTTCATGCGCTTCTCGGGTCTGGCCCTGATCATCCTGACCATCGGTCACATGTTCATCATGCTCGCCTGGGACGACGGCGTGCACCGCATCGACGCTTCATTCGTCGCGGCGCGGTGGCGTGAGCCGTTCTGGCAGGTCTGGGACCTCACCATGCTCTGGCTCGCCCAGCTGCACGGCGGCAACGGCGTCCGGACGGTGATCGCGGACTACTCGCGCAAGGACTCCACCCGATTCTGGCTGAACGTGCTACTCGGCATCTCGATGATCCTGGTGCTCGTGCTCGGCACGTACGCCCTGCTGACCTTCGACGTGAACAGCGTCGGCTAGAGGAGATTGACGAACTTATGCAGGAACATCGCTACGACGTGCTCATCGTGGGGGCCGGCGGCGCCGGGATGCGCGCCGCCATCGAGTCCGCGCCCCGCGCCCGAACCGCCGTTCTGACCAAGCTCTACCCCACCCGCAGCCACACCGGCGCCGCCCAGGGCGGTATGTGCGCCGCACTGGCGAACGTGGAAGAGGACAACTGGGAGTGGCACACCTTCGACACCGTCAAGGGCGGCGACTACCTCGCCGACCAGGACGCGGTCGAGATCATGGCCAAGGAGGCCATCGACGCGGTCCTCGACCTCGAGAAGATGGGGCTCCCCTTCAACCGGACCCCCGAGGGCAAGATCGATCAGCGCCGATTCGGCGGCCACACCCGCGACCACGGCAAGTCCCCGGTCCGCCGCGCGTGCTATGCCGCCGACCGCACCGGCCACATGATCCTGCAGACCCTGTACCAGAACTGCGTCAAGCACAACGTCGAGTTCTTCAACGAGTTCTACGCCCTCGACATCTGCCTCGGCGAGAACGAGAACGGCGAATCGGTGGCGACCGGCGTCGTCGCCTATGAGCTGTCGACCGGCGAGATCCACGTGTTCCACGCCAAGTCGATCGTGTTCGCGACCGGCGGTTCGGGACGCATGTACAAGACGACGTCCAACGCCCACACTCTCACCGGCGACGGCATGGGCATCGTCTTCCGCAAGGGACTTCCCCTGGAGGACATGGAGTTCCACCAGTTCCATCCGACCGGCCTGGCCGGCCTCGGCATCCTCATCTCCGAAGCAGTCCGTGGTGAGGGCGGCATCCTGCGCAACGCCGACGGCGAGCGCTTCATGGAGCGGTACGCGCCGACCATCAAGGACCTCGCCCCACGAGACATCGTGGCGCGCTCGATGGTGCTCGAGGTTCTCGAAGGACGTGGCGCCGGACCGAACAAGGACTACGTCTACATCGACGTGACCCACCTCGGTGAGGACGTGCTCAACGAGAAGCTCCCCGACATCACCGAGTTCGCGCGCACCTACCTCGGCGTCGACCCGGTCACCGAGTACGTCCCGGTGTACCCGACCTGCCACTACGTGATGGGCGGTATCCCGACCAACATCGAGGGCCAGGTCCTGCGCAACAACGACGAGGTCGTGCACGGCCTGTACGCGGCGGGTGAATGCGCGTGCGTCTCGGTGCACGGCGCCAACCGCCTGGGTACCAACTCACTGCTGGACATCAACGTCTTCGGGCGTCGCGCCGGCATCGCCGCCGCCGAATACGCGACGTCCGCCGACTTCGTCGAACTGCCGGAGAGCCCGACACAGATGGTCGACAACTGGCTGGAGCTGATGCTGTCGGACCACGGCCACGAGCGCGTCGCGGACATCCGCACCGAGCTACAGGTGACGATGGACAACAACGCCTCGGTGTTCCGCACCGAAGAGACCCTGAAGCAGGCACTCACCGACGTCCATGCACTCAAGGAGCGCTACTCACACGTCCGCGTCCACGACAAGGGCAAGCGCTTCAACAGTGATCTCCTCGAAGCGATCGAGCTGGGCTTCCTGCTGGAGATGGCGGAGGTGACGGTGGTCGGCGCGCTGAACCGCAAGGAGTCGCGCGGCGGTCACGCCCGTGAGGATTACCCCGACCGGGACGACGTCAACTACATGCGCCACACGATGGCCTACAAGAAGGGCACCGACCTTCTCTCGGACATCGAGTTGGACTACAAGCCCGTGGTGCAGACCCGCTACGAGCCGATGGAGCGTAAGTACTGATGACAGCAATCATGGAAAACCCCACGCCCTCGTCCGACGAGCCACCACTGCCCCCGGTTCCCGACGAGGCCACGATGGTGACGTTGAAGATCTTCCGGTTCAACCCGGAGAACCCCGACGCACAGGGCTTCGAGAGTTTCCGGGTGCCGGCCCTGCCCACCGACCGGCTGCTCAACCTCCTGCTCTACGTGAAGGGCTACCTCGACGGCACCCTCACGTTCCGACGCAGCTGCGCGCACGGCGTCTGTGGGTCCGACGCGATGCGCATCAACGGGGTCAACCGCCTCGCCTGCAAGCTGCTGATGAAGGACATGCTGCCGAAAGACGGCTCCAAAGAGGTCACCATCACCATCGAGCCCATCAAGGGCCTTCCGGTGGAGAAGGATCTCGTGGTCGACATGGAACCGTTCTTCGACGCGTACCGCGCGATCAAGCCGTTCCTGATCACCTCGGGCAACGAGCCGACGCGTGAGCGCATCCAGAGCCAGCACGACCGTGCCCGCTTCGACGACACCACCAAATGCATCCTGTGCGCATGCTGCACCACGAGTTGCCCGGTGTTCTGGAACGAGGGCAGCTACTTCGGGCCCGCCGCGATCGTCAACGCGCACCGGTTCATCTTCGACAGCCGTGACGAAGCCGCCATCGAACGTCTCGACATCCTCAACGATGTCGACGGCGTGTGGCGCTGCCGGACCACGTTCAACTGCACCGACGCGTGCCCGCGTGGCATCCAGGTGACCCAGGCGATCCAAGAGGTCAAGCGCGCCCTGATGTTCTCGCGCTGAGCGTCCGAACCCGCCGATCCCGCAGATATTCTTCTCTGCAGCCCCGAAACCGCCCCTCCCACAGCCCGGGAGGGGCGGTTTCGTCGGTGTGGACGCGATGGTGGAACCGCGCGATGCCGACATGCGTCCAATCACCATGACTCGCACCCACCTCGTCATCGCCGGCCTCATCCTGGCCATCGGCATCGGCCCGGTCCTGGCTCCGGTCCTCGGAGCGCCACTCGCCGACGCGAGCCCGAGGTATCCGGGGAACGGCGACCGGATCACGATCGTCCTCACCTCGGACCGGCAGCTCAACAGCGCCGTGGTCTGGTATGACTCGCGCAACCGGATGCGCCGGCAGAGCGACCTCCCACTCCGTCGATTCGACAAGCACACCGGCCTGTGGACCGGATCGCTCGTGTTCACCAGTCGCGTGCGCCACCAGAAGATCGACACGCTCTTCCAGTCGAACGGCCGTCTCGCCCGGTGTGCCGTCTGGGTGAACACGACGAAGGTGCGCGAGAAGTCCGCCCGGTCGTCCCGGTATGCCACCACTTACTGTCGCTGAGAAAACTCTCCTCGGGCCGCGCAATCTCTGCGGAAACCGTAGTCTTGTCCCACCATTCGCCACCTGAGCGGGAGACACCATGACACAGACCGGGCACGCCGGGTTCCATGCGAGCACCACCGCCCCGACACTGCGCCGGACCACCGTGCCGGCCATCGTGGCACCCAGAGCGGGGTGACCGTGGTGGCCGTCTCGCGAATCCGCGTGCTGGAACTGCGGCACGCCGAAGTCGAGACCTCCGGTGCGTACTCGACCGCACTCGACGAACTCGCCGATGTCACGACCGTCCGCGTCTGGCGAGAATGCGTACCGGACAAGACGGCGGGGTATGACGCCATCATCGTGATGGGCGGACCGATGGGCGTCGGAGACATTGATTCGATCCCGTGGATCGCATCGGAGATCGCACTGCTGCGCCACGCGGTCGCCGACGATGTCCCGGTGTGGGCCGTCTGTCTCGGTTCGCAGCTCCTGGCCGCGGCGCTGGGTGCCGAAGTCTTCCGAGGCGAGGAGCCCGAGATCGGCGTGCGGGAGGTCCGACTGAACACCGACGGCATGGCGGACCAGGTATGGAAGGCTGTCCCGTCGGCCTCGTTCGAGACCGTCCAATGGCATTTCGACACCTTCGCACTCCCTGATGGGGCCACACTGCTGGCCGGCTCGGCGGCCTATCCGAATCAGCTGTTTCGGTACGGCGACAGCTATGGCATCCAGTTCCATCTGGAGGCAGGCGGAACCCTCATCCGGCGCTGGCTGCAGGGTGAATCGCGCGACGAGGTGGAAGCTGCGATCGGAACCGCCGGCGTCGATCATTTCGGCGACGACGCGGCGGCCGCCGAGGCGGTGACCGCGCCGCTGTCCGCCACCGTCATGCGACGTTGGCTGACCCAGGTGGCGACCCACCGGCCCGCCGGGTGACCGCCACTGGCACGTCCGCCGCCGAACCTGACCGGACGTCGAACTCACGACCCAGATGACATGGAGACATCGCTTTGGCGCATCCTGAACCAGCAGGTTCTGACGCATCCCGAGGTCACCGGCACGGAGACCCTCGTCCGTCTGAAATTGGCCAAGCAACAATACAATTGGGGTACCCGATGAGCCTTGTCAACGAGTCCGCCACCGATCTCTCGCTCGGCGAACGCAGCGCCGCTCATCTCTGGGGACACTTCGCGCGCCACGGCGACGACATCACGCCGCCGGTCATCACCCGCGGCGAAGGCATGCGGATTTACGACGACCGCGGACGCAGTTACCTCGACGGTCTCGCCGGTCTGTTCGTGGTGCAGGCCGGGCACGGCCGCGTCGAACTCGCCGAAGCGGCGGCCAAGCAGGCCAAGGAACTCGCGTTCTTTCCCATCTGGTCGTATGCGACGCCCCCCGCCATCGAACTCGCGGAGCGCCTGGCCGCCTATGCCCCCGGCGACCTCAACCGGGTCTTCTTCACCACTGGCGGCGGCGAGGCGGTGGAAAGCGCCTGGAAGCTGGCCAAACAGTACTTCAAGCTCATCGGTAAACCCATGAAGCACAAGGTGATCTCGCGCGCGGTCGCCTACCACGGGACCCCACAGGGCGCGCTCGCCATCACCGGCGTGCCGGCCCTCAAGCAGATGTTCGAGCCGCTCACCCCGGGTGGCTTCCGCGTGCCCAACACCAACATCTATCGCGCCCCGAACGACGAACTCGCCGCCGATCCGAAGAAGTTCGGCCGCTGGGCCGCCGACCGCATCGCCGAGGCCATCGAGTTCGAGGGACCCGAGACCGTGGCCGCGGTCTTCCTCGAGCCGGTCCAGAACGCGGGCGGATGCTTCCCGCCGCCGCCCGAATATTTCGAACGCGTCCGGGATATCTGCGACGAATATGACGTCCTGCTCGTCTCCGATGAGGTCATCTGCGCGTTCGGTCGGATCGGGTCGATGTTCGCGTGCGACGACTTCGGCTATGTGCCGGACATCATCACCTGCGCGAAGGGCATGACGTCGGGGTACTCCCCCATCGGCGCGATGATCGCCAGTGACCGCATCTTCGAACCCTTCCGCGACGGCACGACGAGCTTCCCGCACGGCTATACCTTTGGTGGACACCCGGTCTCGGCCGCAGTGGCGTTGGCCAATCTCGAGATCTTCGAACGCGAGAGCCTCAACGCGCACGTCAAGCAGAACGCCCCGGCGTTCCGCGCCACACTGGAGCGCCTCAACGACCTGCCGATCGTCGGCGACGTCCGGGGTGCGGGATTCTTCTACGGGATCGAGCTGGTGAAGGACAAGGCCACCAAGGAGACGTTCACCCGCGACGAATCCGAACGTATCCTGCGCGGCTTCCTCTCGTCCGCCCTGTTCGATGCTGGGCTGTACTGCCGCGCCGACGATCGCGGCGACCCGGTGGTGCAGCTCGCACCGCCGCTGATCGCCGCCCAGACCGAGTTCGACGAGATCGAACAGATCCTCCGCTCGGTGCTCAGCGAGGCATATACATTGCTGTGACCATGTCCCGAATCACCTCGCTCCCCAAGGTCGAACTCCACCTGCACATCGAGGGAACCCTCGAACCCGAGCTCGTCCTCGAACTGGCACGCGAGAACGGCATCGGCTTGCCCTACCGCGACGCGGACGCGCTGCGGGCCCGATACGCGTTCGACGACCTACAGTCGTTTCTCGACATCTATTACGAGAACCTCGTCGTGCTCCGTGGCCGCCGGGATTTCGCACGGCTTGCCCACGCCTACGCCGCACGTGCCCACGCGGCCGGGGTCGTGCACGCAGAGGTGTTCTTCGACCCACAGGCGCACACGGTTCGTGGCATAGCGCTCGGCGACGTCGTCGCGGGACTGATCGACGGCTTCGAGCGGGCTCACGCCGAGTTCGGCATCACGTCCGATCTGATCGCGTGCTTCCTGCGGGATCGTCCTGTTGCGGAGGCACTCTCGACACTCGATGAGCTGCTCGCCCTGGATGCGCCGATCATCGGCGTCGGACTCGACTCCGCGGAGGTCGGCAACCCCGCCTCCCGATTCGCCGAGGTCTTCGACCGCGCGTCGCGCGCCGGCCTGCGACTGGTCGCACACGCGGGCGAAGAAGGAGGACCTGATTCGATCCTGCAGGCGCTCGACGACCTTGCCGTCGAGCGCATCGATCACGGCATCCGCAGCGTCGACGACCCGGTGCTCATGTCGCGCCTCGCGGACGAACGAACACCGCTCACAATCTGTCCCCTGTCGAATGTGCATCTGAACGCCGTCGCCGACATCGCATCGCATCCGCTGCCCGAGCTCATCCATGCCGGTCTTCGCGTGACCATCAATTCCGACGATCCCGCTTACTTCGGCGGCTACGTCGACCAGAACTACACCGCCGTCGTCGACGCGTTCGACCTCGACGATCGGGTCGTGGCCATGCTGGCGCACAACTCGGTCGACGCCAGTTTTCTCGCCGCGTCGCGGCAGCGGGAGATCCACGCTCGGATCGACGAGTGGCTTTCCCTGTCGACCGGCGATCCGCCGGGGCAGTGAGCACCCGGAGGTCGCCCATCGATCCGGGGGAATCGCTGCAGCCTGCTGGTCGTACGTCGCACAATGAGCGTGATGACGACGGTTCGGAAAGATCCGGCAGCGGACCCGGACGAGGAACTCCTCCTGATCGCGACGCTGTTGCGCGATCGGCTCGAGGGACTCTCCGCAGCAGTGGCGCGGGCCATCCGGCAGGACGTGGACTATTACTCTTCGACCCAGGCTGTGTCGCTCGACGACATCACCGCGACGGTCCGCGCCAACTTCGAACTGGTGGTGTACGGACTCACCGGAGATGAGCGCTTCGACACCTCGCCCGCCGAAGATACCGGTAGGTCACGTGCCGCCGTCGGTGTTCCCCTCCCCGCCCTGATGCACGCCTACCGAATCGGGTTCCAGATGGCATGGGCCGAGTTCAAATCCATCGCACAGGAACACACCGAACTGAGTCGGTCGACGCTGCTCGACGCAACCGCCCGGATGTGGCAGGCGCAGGATGCGTTCATCATGGCGATGGCCGCGGCACACCGGGAGCGGACCACGGCCAAGATCCTCGACGATGCGAGCGAGCGTGCCGCACTCACCCAGCATCTGCTCGAAGGACGAGTCTCGTCGGAGCAGAGTCTCTGGGAGATAGCCGACATCCTCCGGCTGCCCCATCGCGGTCCCTTCCTCGCCGTCGCGGCGGCCGCGACGATCGTCGGCAGGGCGCCTCTCGCCGGGATCGAGAACAAGCTGCGCGGCATCGATCTCTCGTCGGCGTGGCGACTCCTACCCGATCAGCAGATCGGGATCGTCTACGCGCCGTCGCCGTCGGCACGCGACCAGGTGATCGCGCTGCTCAGCCGAGCCGCGATCGGACGGGTCGGGGTGAGCGCACCTTTCGCAGAACTCGCCGACACATCCAGGGCCTTGCGGTATGCCCGGGTGGCGATGTCCGGAAAGGGCGAGGGGGTGAGCGTGTTCGACGACTCGGTGTTGGGGGTTGCGGCGGTCACCTCCCATGAGGTGACCGCCGACCTCGCCGCACTGGTCCTCGGTCGGCTCTACCAACTCGCGCCCGAGGATCGCGATGCTCTCTTCGAGACGTTCCGGATGTGGTCGACTGTCGGAGGCAACATCAACGACACCGCGCAACGTCTGTTCGTACATCGGAACACGGTGCGCCATCGGCTACGACGTATCGAGGAGCTCACGGGACGTTCGACAACGGCCCCGCGCGACGTTGCGGAGCTATGCCTGGCATTCGAGGTCGACGAGCATTTCCCGCTCGCCGGAGGCCCACCGGGCTCCTGATTCGGGACCGCTCGCGGCAGGCGCGTCGCTTGACTGTGCATGTGCACACCCACAAGCACCCGACGTTGACCCCCACACCATGGTGTGCGGGGGGTGATCGAGCGCACGATTGAACAGTAGAAACACCGACCTCACCGTGGAGCCGTTCATGACCAACCTCAGCGAGAATCTGACCGCCGCCGCCAACGCACGGCCCGACGCGACCGCACTGATCTGCGGCGACAGCAAGCTGAGCTATGACGAATTCGATCGTGCCGCAGCAAAAACTGCCACACTGCTCGCCGAACTCGGGATCGATCCCGGCGACCGGGTCGGCCTGATGCTCCCCAACACACCGGCGTTCGCGGTCCTCTTCTATGGCATCGCGCGCCGCGGAGCGATCGCCGTGCCGATGAACCCGCTGCTCAAGGCACGTGAAATCGAGTTCTATCTCGCCAACACCGGCGCCACCGCGCTGTTCGCGGCACCGACCTTCGCCGACGAGGCACAGCAGGCGGCCGAGGCGGCCGGTACGACGTGTATCCCGGTCGACGACGGGTCACTCGTGTCGATGTTGGCCGATGTCGAACCACAGGCGGAGGCGACACCGCGCGACGACGAGGACACCGCGGTCATCCTGCACACCTCGGGCACCACCGGCCAACCCAAGGGAGCAGAACTCACTCACCGCGGACTGGGGCGCAATGCCGAGGTGTGCGTTCGCACGCTGTTCGAGGCCACGCCCGACGACGTGGTGATGGGTTGCCTACCGCTGTTCCACGTCTTCGGTCTCACGTGCGGTCTCAACGCCTCGGTACTCGCCGGTGCCACACTCACCCTGATGCCGCGCTTCGACCCGGCCGAAGCGCTCGAGGTCATCGAACGCGACAGGGTGACGATCTTCCAGGGTGTACCGACCATGTACTCGGCACTGATCGCCGCACGGCGCCCCACGCACGACACCAGTTCGCTACGGACCTGCGCGTCGGGCGGCGCAGCACTGCCCGCCCAGGTGATCGCGGATTTCGAGAAAGCCTTCGGCGCGATGATCCTCGAGGGTTACGGGCTTTCGGAAACCTCGCCGGTCGCCTGCTTCAACCACCCGAACCGTATCCGGAAGGCGGGATCCATCGGTACCCCCATCGAGGGTGTCGAGATGCGTGTGGTGGACGAAGACGGCAACTCGGTGACGGTCGGTGCGCCCGGTGAGATCCAGGTGCGCGGGCACAACGTGATGAAGGGCTACTGGCACCTTCCCGAAGCCACCGCCGACGCCATCGACGCGGACGGATGGTTTTCGACCGGCGATGTGGGCACCCTCGACGACGACGGCTACTACACCATCATCGACCGCACCAAGGACATGATCATCCGCGGTGGCTTCAACGTCTATCCCCGTGAGATCGAAGAAGTCATCTACGAACATCCTGCCGTCGCCGCGGCCGCCGTCATCGGTATCCCACACGATTCCCTGGGTGAGGAGATCGGTGCAGCGGTGACCCTCAAACCCGGGCAGTCGATATCCGGCGACGACCTCCGCGACTACATCAAGGCCCGTATCGCGGCCTACAAGTACCCGCGAAAGATCTGGTTCCTCGACGCCCTGCCGACCGGTGCGACCGGGAAGATCCAGAAACGCGACATCACCGTCCCCGAGGAGATCAAACAATGACCATCGCTCAGAATTATTCCGCCGCAGGCGACATCGCCGCTCCCCTGGATCTGCTCCTGGTCAACTCGACCAAATCGTTCACGAACCGGATGACTCCCAATGCGGCCTGGGCGCGGTTCGGCGGATCACTCGCCCGCCAGCCGATCACGGTCGCCGACACGGGCCTCGGTCTCGCCCGCGAACTCGGTGCGATCACCCTCGGCCGCTCCGATCGGGCCCCGGCCCGTCAGGACAAACGGTTCGCGGACCCGGCCTGGTCGGGCAACGCGCTCCTGCGCCGGATACAGCAGGCCTACCTGGCGACCTCCGAGGCGGCCGAACGCCTCTACTCTGCGGCCGACCTGGACTGGCGCGACGCCGAGAAGGTTCGGTTCGCGCTGGACAACATCATCGAGGGATCATCGCCCACGAACAATCCGCTGGTGAGCCCCGTCGGCTGGAAGGCGCTCATCGACACCGGCGGCCTGTCCGCGGTCCGCGGCGCCAAGTCCTTCATCCGCGACATGGCATCCAAACCGCGGGTGCCGGCCATGGTCGATCCGGACGCCTTCCACGTCGGTGAGACCGTCGCCACGACCAAGGGTGCAGTCGTGCTGCGCACCAAGATGTTCGAACTCATCCAGTACGCGCCACAGACCGCCACGGTGCACGAGAAACCGCTGCTGATGGTGCCGCCCGTGATCAACAAATACTACGTGATGGACATCGCGCCCGACCGCAGCCTGATCGAGAACTACGTGCGTGGAGGACAACAGGTCTTCACCATCTCCTGGCGCAACCCCAAAGCACGACACCGGGAATGGGGATTCGACGCCTACGGAAAAGCCCTCATCGAGGCCATCGACGCCGTCCGATCGATCACCCGCGCCGAATCCGCGAACCTGTTCGCCACCTGCTCCGGCGGCATCCTCGCCGCGATGACGCTGGCCCACCTCACCGCCACCGGGCACGGCGACAAGGTCGCCGGCCTCACGTTGGGTGTCACCGTGCTCGACCAGAGCCAGGCCGGTTTCGCCTCGGCGCTGGCCAGCGAACGGGCAGCCAAGGCCGCCATCCGGACCTCTGCCGACAAGGGCTACCTCGACGGCAACGCGATGGCCGAGATGTTCGCCTGGCTACGACCCACCGATCTGGTGTGGCGCTACTGGGTCAACAATTACATCCAGGGCCGCTCTCCCGCCGCATTCGACGTCCTCTTCTGGAATGCGGACACCACCCGGATGACTGCGGCGCTGCATCGCGACATGGTGATGATGGGGCTGAACAACGACCTGGTCACCGCGGGACAGGCGACCATGCTGGGCACGCCGGTCGACCTCGGCGCCATCACCTGCGACGCGTACGTCGTCGGCGGCATCGCGGACCACATCTGCCCATGGCAGGCCACCTATCGCAGCGCCGCGCTCCTGGGCAGCAAGGACAACACGTTCGTGCTGTCGACAAGCGGGCACATCGCCTCGCTCGTCAACCCGCCCGGCAACAAGAAGGCATCGTTTCGCACCGCCCAGGTCGATGTCGACGTCGACCCCGATGCGTGGCTGGCCTCGTCGGAGAAGCACACCGACTCCTGGTGGCCCGACCACCTGCGCTGGCTAGCCGAGCGCTCGGGCCAGCAGATCGATTCACCCGCCATGCTCGGCGGCCCCGGCCACGAGGCCCTCGCCCCGGCACCCGGCACCTACGTGCACGAGAAGTGAGACGCCCCATGACAACACCGGTCTCATCCGCAGCCGATCCCGTCGACGAGTCAGATGTGTTCGTCGCCGTGGGAGGACAACGGATACGGGTGCGATATCGTCGCGGAGTAGGGGTGCCGTTGGTGCTGTGCAACGGTATCGGCGCAAGCCTCGAGGTCCTCGATCCGCTGGTCGGTCACCTCGATCCAGACCGGCCAGTGGTCAGCTTCGACGTCCCCGGCACCGGGGAGTCGCCGTCTTCGCCACTGCCATACGGCTTTCCCTATCTGGCCTGGGTGATCGGCCGGATGCTGGACCGGCTCGAGATCGGTGTCGTCGACATCCTCGGGCTCTCATGGGGCGGCGCGCTGGCCCAGCAGTTTGCCTTCCAGAATCCGCGACGGTGTCGGCGGCTGATCCTGGTGGCGACGGGCACCGGCGCGATCATGGTGCCCGGTCATCCGCGGGTACTGAACAAGATGATCACTCCTCGCCGGTTCCGTGATCCCTCCTACGGTGGCACCATCGCTGCCGAACTGTACGGCGGCGCGGTCCGCGAGCGGGGACAGGACGTGGTCGACCTGTTCGTCCGGCAGCTGCACGCCGGATCCCGCACCGGTTACCTGCATCAGCTGCTCGCCGGCTCGGTGTGGACGTCCCTGTTCGCGCTCCCCGCGATCCGGCAGCGCACGCTGCTCATAGCGGGTGACGACGATCCCATCGTGCCGATCATCAACGCGCAGATCATGTCTCGCTTGCTTCCGCGATCGCGATTGCACCGGCACGACGGCGGCCACATCGATCTGGTGGTGGACGCGGAGACCTTTGCCCCGGTCATCGATGACTTCCTCGGCGCTCCTGGCATCGCTCGCGCCACCCGGCGCCGTGGCGACGCCGGTCGACTCACCCCGGGGGGATGATTCCGCCGTCGCGTCGGCCACCGCGCCCCTGCGGAGCAGGGGCACCATCGCTGATATTGTCCGTGCGATGAGGCTCCTGGTCCGGTTCATCCTCGTGGTGATCGCACTGTTGTGCCCATCCGCAGCCGCATATGCCGTTCCCGTTCCCGTTCCCGTCACCACCCCGGTCACCGATCATTGTCCGCACAAGGTCGCGACACCGCCCGCGGTCGACACCTCGGAGGTCGTCGCACCCGGGGCGCCCGTCCCCAGTCCCCTTCCCGTGCCGGATCCGCCGGTCGGCGGCGCCCGTCTGGCCGGATGCGGGGTGGTCGCGGAACCGGGGGCCGGACAAGTGCCGGGCCGACTGACCTCCGCGGGATGGCTGATCGCCGACCTGGACACCGGGAAGATCATCGCGGCGAAGGACCCGCACGGCCGGTACCGTCCGGCGTCCACCGTCAAGGTCCTGCTCGCGCTGGTGGTCCTCGACGCGATCGACCGGGGCACAATGGATCTCGATGCGGTTGTCACCGCCACCCCGGCGGATTGGAGCGCCGAGGGCGATTCCTGCGGCATGGGACCGGGCGGACACTACACCATCCGCGACCTCGTGACCGGCCTGATCGTGGTGTCCGGCAACGACTGCGCCGACGCACTTACCCGGCAGCTCGGCGGTGTGGACGCGACGCTCGCGGCGATGAACGACAAGGCACACTCGCTCCTGGCACTCGACACGCACGCGTCGACGCCGTCCGGGCTGGATGCTGCCGGCATGTCCACCTCGCCCTACGACCTCGCATTGATCTATCGGGAGGCGATGCACGACAGTCTTTTCCGGGAACTGATCGGATTGCGCGACTATCGTTTCCCGGGCTACCCGAAGCGTCCGGATGTCCCCGGCGACAAGGACCACCCGGGCTACCTCATGCAGACCTCGAATCAACTGCTTCTCGACGGCTACGCCGGCATGCTGGGTGGCAAGACCGGTTACACCGACGATGCCCGCAAGACGTTCGTGGGTGCGACCGAACGTGACGGCCGCCGGGTCGTGATCGTCCAGATGTACGGGCTC
Organism: Gordonia sp. DT218; assembly: GCF_049847105.1. NCBI lineage: Bacteria > Bacillati > Actinomycetota > Actinomycetes > Mycobacteriales > Gordoniaceae > Gordonia > Gordonia sp. DT218. Next base: position 173,866 of record NZ_JBNCNS010000001.1, read on the forward strand.
ACCGTCGAGTCGGACTCGTACTGGGATCAGGCCGAGTCCATGTACGACTACGGTTTCCGCGCGCCGACAGGCACCGAGGTGGGACTACTGGTGACGTCCTCCACCGGCCGGCCCGCCCCTGCCACGACTGCGACGGCAACACCTGACCCGGCCCAGGCCATGTCCGCGACGGGCACGGACCATCCGGACCGGTGGTCGATCCGAATCCTGGTGGGCCTCTGCGCGGCACTCATCGCGATCGGTCTCCTACTGGTCGCTCTTCGGCTGTTCGCCAGGCGGTGACCCGCCGGCCGCATCGGTCTAGCGCCGCAGCAGCCATCCGACGAATCCGCTGATAGCAGCGGCGATACCGGCGACCGCCACCAGGGTCGCGGGCCTGGCGACGGGATTGACCTGATAGTTCGGCGAGACGACCACCGGCGGCAGCGGCGCGTCCTCCTCGGTGACCTGGAACTCCTCGTTGATCGGATCGGTCGCACACCAGGCCGCGGCGTAGAGCACGATGCGGGACGCGAGGTAGGCGAACACGAGTAGGCCGATGATGGGGCCGAACGCCACGCCCGCCGGACCGCTCAACACCGACTGGAGGTAGATACCGCCCACGGTCTTGACGATCTCGAAAGCGATCGCGGTGAGCAGACCGGCCTTCAGAGTGTTCCGGAACGGCAACTGCACCAACGGGAGCCGTGACATCACGAAGGTGAACAGCAGCCAGGTCGCCATGACCGAGACGATGATGGACACGGTCCGAACCACTGCGGGAGCCCACGAGGCGTCCTCGAGACCCACCCAGGACAGCACCTCGGTCGTGAGACCGGAGTTGCCGAGAGCGGTGAGCGCCATCGTGCCTGCGAAGGCGACGCCGAGCACCGCGAAGGTGACCAGGTCCCAGACCTTCGACATGACCGCGTTGCGGTTGACCCGGCCACCCCACATCTCGGTCATGCCCAGTCGGACGCCGGAGATCCAGCCGATGCCGGTGAACGCGGCGCCGATCAGACCCACGATGCCGACCGCGGCGCGGGACGCGATCGCCGAGTCGATGAGGTCGCTGATCTGATCACCCAGCCCCTCGGGCATGTTCTTGACGACCGCATCCTGGAGTTCTTTCAAGAGCTCCGGCTGGTTCGCCAGGACGAATCCGGCGATCGCGAACACCACCATGACGATGGGAACCAGCGCGAGTATCCCGTTGAAACTGATGCTCGCGGCGTAGAGGTTGCCGCGGCGATCGTTGTAGCGCTGAACCGTCTGGATGAGGTGCTCGAGCCATGTCCAGCGCTCGCGCGCCCCGGCGAAGGCGCTCTTCCCACGCTCGACCGCCGACTTTCCGGAATCCACCATCGAACTCACCTGTACCGCCTCCTCATCGGATCACGGGGTCAGTCGGGGCAACGGCTGATCACCCTTCCGGTGCCAGGAATCCCACTTTGTCATAGACCGAGGCCAGCGTGGTCGAAGCAACCGATCGCGCGCGCGCCGCACCGCGGGCGAGGATGTCGTCGAGATGAGTCGGGTCGTCCATGTATTCGGCGACCCGGCCGCGTAGCGGCGTGACGAACTCGGTGAGTACGTCGGCGGTGTCAACCTTCAAGTCGCCGTAGCCCTTTCCCTGATACTTGTCGACCAGGACGTCGATCGGGGTACCGGCGAGCGCGGACTGGATGGTGAGCAGATTGCTGACACCCGGCTTCTCCGCCGGGTCGAAGCGGATGTCGGTTCCGGTGTCGGTGACCGCGGAGCGGATCTTCTTGGCGGATTTCTTGGGTTCGTCGAGCAGGTTGATGAGGCCGCGGTCGGACTCGGCGGACTTGCTCATCTTGGCCGTCGGGTTCTGCAGATCGTAGATCTTGGCGAACTCGGAGACGATGTATGCCTCGGGAACCTTGAGAACCTTGCCGAACCGTGCATTGAAACGCTGCGCGAGATCGCGCGTGAGTTCGAGATGCTGACGCTGGTCCTCCCCGACCGGCACGCGATCCACCTCGAAGGCGAGGATGTCGGCCGCCATCAGGATCGGGTAGGTGAACAGCCCGACGCCTGCCGCGTCGGTGCCCTGCTTGGCCGACTTGTCCTTGAACTGGGTCATCCGGCTCGCCTCACCGAAGCCGGTGATGCAGGACAGCACCCAGGTGAGTTGGGCGATCTCCGGCACGTGGGACTGCACGTAGATCGTCGATCGTTCGGGGTCCACGCCCACCGCGAGCAATTGCGCAACGCTGCGACGCGTGCGGTCGCGGAGTTCCGCCGGCTCGTAGGGCACGGTGATCGCGTGCATGTCGGGGATGAAGTAGAACGCGTCGAACTCGTCCTGCAACGCCACCCACTGGCGAACCGCCCCCAGGTAATTTCCGAGGTGGAAGGAATCGCTGGTCGGCTGGATACCCGACAGCACACGCGGCCGTGATGCGCCGGATTGGGTGACGTCGCTGCTCATGCCTCCAGTTTCGCAGATGCCCGCGACCGGTTTTCCGGGAGAGGTCGGCGCGAAGGCTCAGTCGTACACGACGGTCATCGGCGCATGATCCGACCACCGGAGGTCGTAGGCCGCCGCACGGTCGACCGTCGCCTTCACCGCCCGTCGCGCCAACGATCGGTTGGCGAGCTGGTAGTCGATCCGCCATCCGGAATCGTTGTCGAAGGCCTTACCCCGCCATGACCACCAGGTGTACGGCCCCTCCTCGTCCGGAGCGAGCTCCCGTGCCACGTCCGACCACCCCTCGGCCAGCAGATCACCGACCCAGGCGCGCTCATGTGGCAGGAATCCCGGACTCTTGCGATTGCCCTTCCAGTTCTTGATGTCGGCCTCGGCATGAGCGATGTTCCAGTCACCTCCGATCACCACGTGTCGCCGCCTGCGGGCGAGTTTCCGGAGGTGCTGACCGAACTCGTCGAGAAACCGCACCTTCTCGTCGAACTTCGCCACATCTTTCGGCTCGGAGGTCGCGGCCGCCCCTTTGGGGAGGTAGAGGCTGGCCACCGTGAGGGGCTCCGCCGTCCCCTCGACATCCGCTTCGAGATATCGGCCGGTTCGGTCGAACTCGTTGCTGCCGAACCCGATTCGCGCCTGCCTGATCGGCAGACGGCTGAGCACACCGACACCGGCGTGGCCCTTGACCGCGGACGCACTCATGGCCAGGTGCCAGCCGTCGTCGAGGGCGGGCGCAAGGGCCTCGCGTGCCTGGTCTTCCTCCGCGCGGATCTCCTGCAGGAGGACGACATCGACGGCCGCCTCGTCCAGCCATGCGAGAAGACCTCGATTCGCCTCGGAACGGTGCTTCACCGCGGCCCGGACGCCGTTGACATTGACGGTGCTGATCGTGATGGACACAGCGTCCGAGAGTACCGCCCCGTTGTGGTGCGCCCGTACCAGAGGTAAGCCAACCCTTGCTTGTCCGCCGCTTTTATGCAACCCTTACCTAACTGACCCGAAGAGGTGAAGACAATGTTCGTTTGCATCTGCCGCGCGGTGACCGAAGACGAGGTCCACGAGCACTGCTCGGCCGGCGCGATGTCGGTCGACGCCATCGGCGAACGTTGCGGTGCCGGCGAAGGCTGCGGCACCTGCCTCGAACGACTTCACGAGATCGTCAGCGAAAGGACCGCAACCGCCACCACTGCTGCATGACGGACGTCATCTGACGTCGATTGGACACCTCGCGCCGGAAGCCCGACGTGGGGCCTTCATGCGTGCTACGTTCCCTATACCACGGCGAACGGAGACACGGTCATGCGCGGCGACGACGAGGTGATCGCACTACTCAACGAACAGCTCACCAGCGAGCTGACGGCGATCAACCAGTACTTCCTGCATTCCAAAATGCAGGCGAATTGGGGGCTCACCGAGATCGCGGGCAAGTCCCGCGCGGAGTCCATCGAGGAGATGCACCACGCGGAGACCCTGACCGATCGCATCCTGTTCCTGGAGGCTCTGCCCAATTATCAGAAGATCTTGCCGCTGCGCATCGGGCAGACCCTGCGTGAGCAGTTCGAATCCGACATGGCGGTGGAGATCGAGGTCGTCGAGCGGCTCCGGCCCGGCATCTCGATGTGCCGCGGCAAGGGCGACATCACCAGCGCGAGAATCCTCGAGGACATCCTCAAGGACGAAGAGGATCACATCGACTACCTCGAGACCCAGCTCGAGCTGCTGGACAAGCTCGGCGAGCAGCTCTATCTGTCGAAGACGGTCGCAACCCCGCCCACCGTCGGCTGACCTCGCACCAGACTTCTCTGCAGCCCCGACAGCGGTTGCGGCCCAGGTGGCCGCAACCGCTGTCGGCTTCTGTGTGCGCGTCGACCGGCGAGCCGGCTACACGGACACGCCGACGCCCTCCGCCGGCACCTCTGAAGACTGCCGGACCCTCGCAACCCGCCGTTGGGTGACCAGCGCGAGTGCCAACACCAGGACCCCGGCCACCGCGAGAACAGCACCGAGCATCGACGGTGCCCGATAGCCGTGACCGGCAGCGATCACCACCCCGCCCAACCATGCACCGAGCGCGTTGGCGATGTTGAGGGCCGAATGGTTCAGGGCGGCGGCGAGTGTCTGCGCATCGTCGGCGACGTCCATCAGTCTGGTCTGGAGAGCTGGAATGGTGGACGCTCCCGACAATCCGATCGCGAAACTCAAGAACATTGCCGCCCAGGCGTTCTGCAGCGTCAACGCGAACAACGCGAGTGAGAGACCGGTGGCCACCAGACCGATCAGGATGCCGAGCGGCACACTGCGGTCGGCGAGGATCCCGCCGGCGACATTGCCGACGACCATGCCGAGACCGAACAACATCATCGCGATCGGAACCAATGACACCGATATGCCGGTCACGTTCGTCAGCGCGGAATTGAGATACGTGTAGAACGCGAACATGCCGCCGAAGCCCACCACCCCGATGAGCAGTGTGAACCACACCTGTGGTCGCGCGAGGGCGCCGAGTTCGGTGATCGGATTGGTCACCGGCATGTCCGACAGATCTGGGAGGTTCCGGACCAGGGCGACGATGGTCGCCAGACCGATCACCACCACGAGCGCGAAGGCCACTCGCCATCCGAGGGACTCGCCGAGCCAGGTCGCCATCGGGACGCCGAGGACGTTGGCCACCGACAGCCCGAGCATCACCTTGCCGACCGCCTTCGCCCGATCACGAGGGCCGGCGAGGTGCGCCGCGACCAAGGCAGCAACCCCGAAATATGCGCCGTGCGGCAGGCCCGCCACGAATCTCGCGGCGATCAGCAATCCATAGGTGGGTGCGAACACGGTCGCGAGGTTGCCCACGGTGAACGCGACCATCAGGCCGATGAGCAGTGTGCGACGAGACATGCGCGCGGTGAGTGCCGCGATCAGCGGGGCACCGACAACCACCCCCAATGCGTAGGCCGAGATGACATGACCTGCCGTCGGCTCACTGACGCCGAGGGTGCCGGCGATGTTCGGCAGCAATCCCATCGCGACGAACTCGGTGGTTCCGATCCCGAACCCGCCGAGCGCAAGGGCGAGGATCGCCCACCGACGGATGGACCGCTGCGGACGTGCGGACAGCGCCTGGGTGAGGTCCTGGGTGAGGTCGGGGGGTGAGGACACCATTTCTCCAACCTCGATGGACGGCGTGCTGATTCCACATACGCCGGGTGAGTTCGTTCACAGCCGAGATCCCCGCCGCCCGGCACCGGACGGCCGGGTGGGGACGCACCGGCGGTCAGTCCGCGAGAGCGGCCTGCAGATTCTCGTCGAGAGTGCCGAGGAACTCCTCGGTGGTCAGATACTGCTGGTCGCCGCCGACGAGCAAGGCGAGGTCCTTGGTCATCTTGCCGCCCTCGACGGTGTCGATGACGACGTCCTCGAGCTTCTGCGCGAACTCCCGGACCTCCGGGGTGTTGTCCAGCTTGCCGCGGTGATCGAGGCCGCGCGTCCAGGCAAAGATCGACGCGATGGGATTGGTCGACGTCGGCTTGCCCTGCTGATGCTGGCGGAAGTGGCGCGTCACCGTGCCGTGTGCGGCCTCGGCCTCGCAGGTCCGGCCGTCCGGCGTCAGCAGCACCGAGGTCATCAGCCCGAGCGAACCGTAGCCCTGCGCGACCGTGTCGGACTGCACGTCGCCGTCGTAGTTCTTGCACGCCCAGACGTAGCCGCCCTCCCACTTCAGGCAGGAGGCGACCATGTCGTCGATCAGACGGTGTTCATAGTGCAGCCCGGCCGCGTCGAACTCCGCTTTGAACTCCTTCTCGAACACGTCGGCGAAGATGTCCTTGAATGCGCCGTCGTAGGCCTTCAGGATCGTGTTCTTGGTCGACAGGTAGACCGGATAGTTCCGTTGCAAGCCGTAGTTGAAGGACGCGCGCGCAAAGTCCTCGATCGACTTGTTGAAGTTGTACATACCCATCACCACGCCGCCCTCGTCGGGCATCTTCACGATCTCGTGCTCGATCGGCTCGGAGCCGTCGTCGGGGGTGAACGTGATGGTCACGGTGCCACCGGTGGGCACCTTGAAATCCGTTGCGCGGTACTGGTCACCGAAGGCATGGCGGCCGATGACCACCGGCTTCGTCCAGCCGGGAACCAGCCGGGGAACATTGGAGATGATGATCGGCGACCGGAAGATCGTGCCGCCCAAGACGTTACGGATCGTGCCGTTCGGCGACCGCCACATCTTCTTCAGCCCGAACTCCGCCACCCGCGCCTCGTCGGGCGTGATGGTGGCGCACTTGACGCCCACTCCGTGTTTCTGGATGGCATGTGCCGCGTCGACGGTCACCTGGTCGTCGGTCTGGTCGCGGTACTCGATGCCGAGGTCGTAGTAGTCGAGGTCGATGTCGAGGTACGGGTGGATCAGCTTCTCTTTGATGAACTGCCAGATGATGCGGGTCATCTCGTCGCCGTCGAGTTCCGCGACCGTTCCTTCGACCTTGATCTTGCCCATACGGCTTTGCGCCCTCCTCGACACGACGACGCACAGCCCCTGTGCTTGTGGCAGGGCTGCACGCATTCCAAATCTGGTACGGCAGGTGATCCGCCCGCGCGATCAGCGCTAAAACAGAACGCGCGTACTGCTATAGCCGAGCATACCGCTGATCGGGAATGGAAGGCTCACCGGCGGTCAGACCGTGAACCGTCCGCATGGGCCACGGGCGCACCCTCTAGAGGCCCGCAAGAGCGCCCCGGATAGGCGCCCTCCGCACGGTTCTCGTCGACGACAGGTCGATGCCGGCCGTGCGAACGCGCCTTTCGGAGCGCTTTCCGTCGGAGCCGTCGAGTGGCCGGGCTACTCCCCGTCGTCGCCACCGTCGGTGCTCGATGCGGAACTCTTGGCGGTGCCGCCGCCGATGCCCGAAGTGACTGCCGGACCGGTCCCACGGTCGTCACCGGTGTCGCTGTCGCCGGGCGTCGTGCCGCCGCTGCCCGCCGCGCTCTCTGCCGCCGGAACGGACCCGACGTCGGCGGACCCGGTACTGCCGGGTCCGGCATCTGCGGTGCCCGTATCTGCGCTGCCCGTATCTGCGCTGCCGGTTTCCGTGGTGCCGGCGCCGGCGCCGGCTCCAGAATCCGTCACGGCCGGACTCGCCTCGGAGACCGCCGGCGGGGTGGAGCTGTACTTCGGCGCATCATAGGCACTACCGGCCGTGGAATCCGCCGCCGAGCTGCCCTCCGACGTAGCGGAAGACGAGGCACCCGAACCAGCGGAACCGGTTGCCGGCGCGCCACTGTCGACAGCCTGCGGTTCGTCGACGGCGGTGAGCGCTCGCAGAACGGCGGTCCGCTGCTCGGCGGACGATTCATCCGTCGCAACGGTCGTGAGCACGCTCGCGGCACTCTCGGTCGCCGTCGCCTGGGGGCCGGGGAACTGCGCGGCCAGGAATCGCACATAGTTCACCGGAGCCAGGATGATGCTCTTCGCGCTCGCGGCGAGTGCGGCAACGCCTGCCTCGACCTCGTCCGGCGCTGCATGGACGATGCCGTCGAGGATGTCCTCGAACACGAAGAGGTCCGGGAGGTAGGCGCCGTAGCCGAGGTTGGGCAGTTGGGGCAGCTGGTCCTGGACCAGCCGGACCAGGGGCTGCAGGTTCGCCAACGATGCGCCGTTCGGCACATCGATGGTCCAGTGGCCGGCGAGGAAGTCGGGGATCACATTGCCGTCGACCCCGATTGCCTCGGCACCCTGGCGGATGACGCCGACGATCGCGGAATCCTGGGGGACCATGCAGGTGGTGGTCGAACCGGCGGCACATTCGGTGGTCGGCCACTCGGCCGGATTCAGATACATGCGATATGGGTAGTAATTGTGCTTGGTGAAGTAGCCGACCAGTCCGTCGATCGCGCCGATCGGATCGTGTAACGGATCGGGAAGGTCACAGATGGGATCACCGGCCGCGCACACCGTGGTCACCGGGATGGTCCCGAAACCGCCGTCGCGGGGGCCGGTCATGGTGAGCCCGGGAATCACACCGATCAACGCCAACTCGATGCCCTCGCCCCCGAGGGTCCCGTCACGACGCGGATCGGAGTAGAGCTCGCCGGAGATGACCGGGATCTTGTCGCCGTTCTCATCGAGGACGAAGTCGCCGTTGCCGTCGACCTGGTACTTCCGGATCTCGACGTCGTCGTCAGGATCGTCGGGGGTGTTGTGGATGTCCACCTTGCCGACCCGGTCGTTGCCGATGTCCGACAACACGTCACCCGCCACCCGGGCGCCCTGCGAGTAGCCCGCAACCACGACCGGACTGCCGGGGCATTCACTCTGGTAGGTGGCGATCGCCTTCGTCGTCGCTGCCTCCCCCTGCGCCACGCTGTCGTCGTAGCCTGCGGCACCGAGCGGCCAGAGCGTCGTCGGATAGTCGGCGTAGATGACCCGGTACGGCTCGGCGGCGTAGTCGGTGTCGTCACCGGTCCCCAGCGTGTTGTCCAGCCCCGTCCCGCTGTATCGCTGCTTGATCCCGACCAACGCCGCGCCCTCGGGATCGTTCGTCCCCCCGACGACGACGACCGCACCCCCGCCACATTCGGCGGCAGCGGCCGTTCCGATGGCCCCGGGCACGCAGAACGCCGCGACGACAGCCAGGCTCGAGCACGCGGCGATGAGTACGACGGAGGCCCGACGCGAGATCGGGAAGCGGGTTGTCATACGTTCGGCCTTCGTCCAACCTGGCGCACACCGGACCGGATACGCGTCCCCAGGGCTGGCCACAGGGTAAATGTACGATCTCAAAACACGAATCCCCATTAGTGATGCTAACGATTTCTAACTGATGTTTTGCCAACGCAAGACGGGAATTTCATCCATTCAGAGGACAGGTGTCATCAGATCGGATCACCGCGATCAGGAGGGTTCTCACGTCGCCGGCGCCGTGTTATATCCTTGACGCCAGGTCATGAGCATCAGCGCAAAGCCCCGGCTTGCTGATCGGCAACCCTCCATCCGCGGTGGGGTGCTCCGGGTGATGACCGGGTTGAGGAACTCGAGTTCGAGCTCCCCGGCAAGCGCGGGTCCGAAGGTCGGACCCCACCAGGGTCGTTGCACCCTGCCGACCGTAGAAAGCGATGACACAGTCATGTCCGACGCCCCCGAAGAGACCAATCCAGTCGACACCTGGAGCTTCGAGACCAAACAGATCCACGCGGGTCAGACCGCGGATCCGACCACCAACGCTCGAGCGCTACCGCTGTACCAGACCACTTCGTACGTCTTCAACGACACGCAGCACGCCGCGAACCTCTTCGGACTGGCCGAACCTGGCAACATCTACACCCGGATCATGAACCCGACGCAGGACGCCGTCGAGCAGCGCATCGCCGCACTCGAAGGGGGTGTCGCCGCCCTGCTGGTGGCCTCCGGACAGGCAGCCGAGACGTACGCGATCCTCAACATCGTCGAGAACGGCGGACACGTCGTGTCCAGCCCGCGTCTGTACGGCGGTACCTATAACCTCTTCCACTACACGCTGCCGAAACTCGGTATCGAGGTGTCCTTCGTCGACGACCCGGAGGATCTCGATTCATGGCAGGCCGCGATCAAGGACAACACGCGAGCCGTGTTCGGCGAGACGATCTCCAACCCCAACAACGAGATCCTCGACATCGAGGGCATCGCCGAGGTCGCTCACCGTCATCAGCTGCCACTGATCGTCGACAACACCGTCGCCACGCCGTACCTGCTCAATCCGCTGGCACACGGCGCCGACATCGTCGTGCACTCGGCCACCAAATACATCGGCGGCCACGGCACCGCGATCGGCGGCGTGATCGTCGACGGCGGGGCCTTCGACTGGCGTGCCCAGCGCGACGGCAAGGATCTCTTCCCGGGTTTCACCACCCCGGACGCGAGCTATCACGGCGCGGTCTTCGCAGATCTCGGCGCGCCCGCCTACGCATTGAAGGCGCGCGTGCAGTGGCTCCGCGACACGGGTGCGGCGATCTCCCCGTTCAACGCCTTCTTACTGGCACAGGGACTCGAGACGCTGAGTCTGCGCGTCGAGCGCCACGTGTCCAACGCCCAACGTGTCGCCGAGTTCCTCGAGCAGCATGCACAGGTGGAATCCGTTGCGTACGCGGGACTCTCGTCGTCGGCGTGGTACGAGCGCGGACAGCAGATCCTCCCCAAGGGGCAGGGCGCGATCGTCTCGTTCGAGATCACCGGAGGGGTCGACGCGGGGAAGAGCTTTGTGGATGCCCTCGGACTGCACAGTCATGTCGCGAACATCGGTGACGTACGGTCGCTGGTGATCCACCCCGCATCGACCACGCACAGCCAGCTGACGCCCGAGGAACAGGCCGCCGCGGGCGTCACCCCCGGTTTGGTGCGCCTGGCCGTCGGGATCGAGGGCATCGACGACATCATCGCCGACCTCGAGCAGGGATTCGCGGCGGCCGCACGATAAACCGGAGATCAACGGAGACAGGGGAACCGAGGTGCAGCGCAGAGTGAGTGAATCGTGTCGGTGAGTATCGAACCGAAGACCGAGTCAGCTGACCGGCCGGACTGGGAGCAGTTGCCGGACGGGGCGATGTCCAGCGTCCGGATCGGCTCGGTCTCGCTCGACAACGGCGGGCAGATCGACAACGTCACCCTGGCGTTCCAGCGCTGGGGAACGTTGTCGCCGACCCGCGACAACGTCATCCTCACGCTGCATGCCCTCACCGGCGACTCGCATGTGACCGGGCCGTCGAATGCAGAGCATCCGTCGCCGGGCTGGTGGGACGGACTCGTCGGCCCCGGATGCGCGATCGATACCGACGAATGGTGTGTCATCTCCGCCAACGTGCTCGGTGGCTGTCGGGGTTCCACCGGACCCGCGTCGCCGGATCCCGATGGGCGGCCGTGGGGTTCACGCTTTCCGCAGATCACCGTGCTGGATCAGGTCCGGGCAGAGCGACTACTGCTCGAGCACCTCGACGTCGCAGGCATCGGTGCCGTCATCGGCGGCTCGATGGGCGGCGCACGCGCTCTGGAATGGGCGATCGAATATCCGGAGATGGTTCGCAGCGCACTGGTTCTCGCCGTCGGCGCCAGGGCGACCGCCGACCAGATCGGTACGCAGACCACCCAGATCGCGGCGATCAGGGCCGACCCCGACTGGCAAGGCGGCGATTACCACGGCACCGGGCGTGTGCCGTCGACCGGTATGGGCGTGGCACGGCGCATCGCCCACCTGACCTACCGGGGTGAGGTGGAACTCGATCAGCGGTTCGCCGATCACCCTCAGGGCGACGAGGAGCCGCTGACCGGCGGCCGCTACGCGGTGGACAGTTACCTGCAGCATCAGGCCGACAAACTGGTCGGCCGCTTCGATCCCGGCAGCTACGTGGTGCTGAGCAACGTGCTCAACCATCACGACGTCGGCCGCGACCGAGGCGGCATCGAAGCTGCCCTGCGCCGTTGTCAGGTGCCTGTCATCGTCGGCGGCATCGTCTCGGACCGTTTGTACCCCTTGCGCTTACAGGTCGAGCTGGCCGAATTGCTGGGCAACTGTATCGGTGGCCTGCAGGTGGTCCACTCGGACAACGGTCACGACGGGTTCCTCACCGAGTTCGACGCCATCAGCGATCTGCTGAAGCAGACCGTCGAACTCGCCCGCGGCTGAGCTCCGGCCGGACGCTACCGCGAGGGCACCGGCGTGGTCGTGGTCGACGACGTTCCGGGCGAATCCTCCGATGTCGGTGCCGTGGGTGTCACCTGCCGCTGCGCTCCCCGCGGCGATGTCGTCGTCGCCGGTGCCTGCTGAGGCGGCGGCGGTGTCGGCTGAGTCGTCTGCGGCTGGAAACCGGGAGGCAACAGATCCGGCGGGATCGTCGGCGTGGGCCGGGTACCGGTGGGCCAGGGCAGCGACGGAAGCGGATAGGGCAAGAGCGTCCGGGTGGTCGTCGAGGGCTGATCGGGTTGCTGCGTGGTGGGCGGCAGTTCGGTGGTGGCCCAGCCGGGTGATTCGTTCCACCGCGGTTCGGGCCGACGGGTGGTCGGTACCACCTGTTCCTCGGTCGGGACCCGGACCACGGGTGGCGGTGCGACCGCCGTGGTGGTCGTGGCGGGCTGTTGCGGCGCGCGTGACGTCGTGACCGCCGAGGAGGAGGTGGTCGACGAGGTCGTGGGTGCGGCCGTCGACGACGGAGCAGGCTCGTTCTGCCCGGTCAGCGAGGAACTCACGGCGAAGATCGTCATCATCGCCGCGGCGATGATGGCACCGACGACGGCCAGCGGCGTCGCCGAGAGCCACTCGCGGTTCCGTTTTCCGCCGATGAACGCGAGCTTGGACGGACTGTCGGCGGTGGTCTTGGTCCGAGCCAGGATCGCCGCGCCGATGGATGCGGCGAGCTCGGGGGCCTCGGGGACGATCACCTCGAGCGAGTGCTCACGGTCGACCATGGCGCGCACCGCAGGCAGGTTGGCGATGCCACCCACCAGGACGACCGCCTGGGGCGGTGCGCCGCGATCGGCGCCTTCGGACAGGTAGCGCGCCAACGCTTCTCGTGCATCGTCGACCATCGGGGCGATCGCGGTGTCGATGGTGTCCTGGGTGAGCGTCATGTGCCCGCCACCGTCGGCGAGCAGGATCGAACCGGCTGCTGCCGACGGGCCCTGAGCAGAGAACTCCTCTTTGGCGGTGCGGCACGCACTGAGAAGTGCACGCCGACGGACCCGGGCTCCCTGCGGCTCGGCCGCACTGTCCTCGGCGACCAGTTGACCGACGATCGACCGATCGAGTCGACGCCCGGTCAGCGCACGCGATCGTTCCGTCGCCGAGATCCGATTGGTCGCGGGCTCGACGGTATACAGCGACATCCCGGTGTCGCCGCAGTCGACGACCACCACGGACTCGAACCGGTTGATGTGCCCGGTCGCCGACAGGTACGCGACGACGGCCTCGTCATCGTTGACCAAATGGATCTGACGACGCGGACCGGCGCCCCGCGACTGGAGTTCCCAGCGTTGCTTGGTGGTGCGTGCGGCAATGCCGATCGGACCGACCCGCAGGTCCGCGTCGCGCGCGGCACCCAGCATCAGATCGATCCCGGCGTTCACCCGCCCGGCGACGTCGAGTCCGTCGCTGCGGTCGACGTCGATCACCCGGGTGTCCACGACACTGCGCCCGACGTCGTCGCGGGTGAGCAGGACGTAATGGATCATTCCGTCGCCTGCAGAGACACCCATCGACGTGGAATCATCCGGAATCGTCGGGTCGGCGGTGTTGATCGTCGAAGTGATACGTACTCCCCAGCTGTTGGCGCCCCCTCGGGCCTCAGGTCACGTGTTGATATCTATTGTAATCAATCTGTGCCCAACGGATCGATTGACGTCGCCAGCCACAGAATGAGTGTGCCGGTCGCCGCCATCGCCGCAACATCGAAGAAACGCCCTCTGACCTGCAGAAGCCCTGCTCGCGAAGACGGAATCAGAGCCCGCAGGACCGCGCCCAGCAGCAGAGCCGATCCGAAGACGAATGCGCCACGCCGCCAGCGGTCGAACAGCACCAGCACCGCGGCGATCAGTAGGCCGAGCAGTACGACAAAGTATGGGATCTGAACCAGATAGCGCCTGACCTGCCGCGCGTGCCGAATCCGCTCGACGCGGCCACCGGCACTGGTCCCGGTCACCCGACAGGTCCCGCCCCGGTACGACCGGCGAGTTGCGCTTCCGCCCGCTCCACGACGTTGACGAGCAGGAACGCGCGAGTCAGCGGCCCGACCCCGCCGGGATTCGGTGACACGTGGCCCGCGACGTCCCAGACGTCGGGGGCCACGTCGCCGGTGAGCCCGGCCTCGGTGCGGCTGACACCGACGTCGATGACCGCGGCACCCGGCTTGACCATGTCCTTGGTGATGAGGTGCGGGACCCCGGCTGCGGCGATCACGATGTCGGCCCGCGACACCTCGGATGCCAGATCGCGGGTGCCGGTGTGGCAGAGCGTGACGGTCGCGTTCTCGGTGCGTCGCGTGAGCAGCAGACCCATCGGTCGCCCGATGGTGACCCCGCGCCCGACCACGGTGACCCGTGCGCCCTTGATGGGGATGTCGTATCGCCTCAGGAGATGGACGATGCCCCGCGGCGTGCACGGCAACGTCGACTCCTTGCCGAGTACCAGACGGCCCAGATTGATCGGATGGAGACCGTCGGCGTCCTTCGACGGGTCGATGCGCTCCAACGCGGCGTTCTCGTCGAGATGACGAGGTAACGGCAACTGGACGATGTATCCGGTGCAGTTCGGGTCGCTGTTGAGTTCGTCGATCGCGGCGTTCAGTTCCTCGGTCGACGCATCCGCCGGGAGATCCTTACGGATCGAGGCCACGCCGATACGGGCACAGTCGGCGTGCTTGCCTTTCACGTAGGACTGCGAGCCGGGATCATCCCCGACCAGGACGGTACCGAGACCGGGCATGATGCCCTCGGCACGCAACTTTTCCACCCGAACCCCGAGATCCTCGAAGATCTCGTCACGAGTGACCTTGCCGTCGAGTCGTATAGCGCTCACAGAGGTCCATTGTTCCATCCGCTCCATCGGTACCGTGGATGGACGTGGAACCATCTACCGATCGGGTGTTTTCGGTCACCCTCGACGATGTCGTCGCCGCCCGGGAGCGGATCGCCGGCTCGCTGCGCCGGACGCCGGTTCTCCGGACATCGATCGACACCATCGACGGCCCGGTCGACGTGGTGTTCAAGCTCGAATACCTCCAGGCGGGTGGTTGCTTCAAACCCCGCGGAAGCCTCAACGCCGTGCGCCATGCACGAGACGAGGAACTACTCGACGACGCGGGGGTCCTGGTCGCGTCCGGCGGTAATGCCGCGATCGGCGCCGCGTGGGCGGCCCGTATCGCCGCCACCAGGTGCACCGTGGTGGTGCCGGAGACTGCACCTCAGGTCAAGGTCGACAGCCTGCGCGCGCTCGGCGCGGAGGTACATCATGTGGGCGACCGTTACCAACACGCGGCCGACGCCGCGGCCGAGATGGCGAAGCGATCCGGCGCCCTCCTGCTGCACGCCTATGACCAACCCGACATCGTGGCCGGGGCCGGCACCATCGGACTCGAACTCGCCGACGACATCGACGGTCCGCTCACCACCGTCGTCTGTGTCGGAGGCGGCGGACTGCTCGGCGGACTGACAGCTGTACAGCGGCCGGGCGACCGGATCGTCGGCGCCGAGCCGGCCGGGTCGTCGTGCCTGCATCAAGCGCTCGAGGCGGGTCACCCCGTGTCCGTGGAACTCGACAGTGTCGCCGCCGACTCACTCGGCGCCACCCGCCTCGGGGACGTCTGCTGGTCGACCATCGCCGGTCGCGCGGTGACCAGCGTGGTGGTGTCGGACCCGGAACTGATCGCGGCGCGTCGTCACCTGTGGGACGCCTTTCGCATCCTGGTGGAGCCGGGCACCGCCACGGCGGTCGCCGCGGTGCTCACCGGAGCCGTTCGGCCGGAACCGGATTCGACGTTATGTGTGGTGCTGTGCGGCGCGAACACCACGTGGTACGTCGGCGGGCAAAGGCTCGTGCATCCGGCCGGCCACCGAGGCGCTAATCTGGCCTGACCATGTTCCGCATCATGTTCTACCAGCCGTGCATCCCACCCAATACCGGGAACGCGATCCGCCTCGCCGCCAACACCGGCTGTGAACTGCATCTCATCGAGCCACTCGGGTTCAGCATGTCCGACGCACAGGTGAAACGCGCCGGCCTGGACTACCACGAGATGGCCACGGTGACAGTGCATCCCGACCTGGCGACGGCCTGGACGACGCTCCAGCCCGAGCGGGTCTTCGCCTTCACCGCGCATGCGTCCCGCTACCACACCGATGTCGAGTACCGACCTGGCGATGTCTTGCTGTTCGGGCCGGAACCGACCGGGCTGCCCGACGACGTGCTGGCCGGACCGGAAGTCACCGACCGGGTCCGGATCCCCATGTTGGCCGGGCGGCGGTCACACAATCTCGCCAATGCCGCGAGCATCGTCGTCTACGAGGCGTGGCGGCAGAACGGGTTCACCGGGGCGGTCTGACCGTCTGGTCGGCGGGCGCCGTGATCGGTGTGGATGTGGTCAGTTGTCGATGCGGAACCGTTTGGTGCGGGCCGTCGCACCGCCGACGAGGGCGATCTTTCGTTTGGGCACACCGAGATGATCGGCGAGAATCTCGGCGACGGCCTTGTTGGCCCGTCCTTCGGCTGCCGGTTCGCGGACGAAGACGGTGACCGAACCGTCCGGCCCGGTCTCCACCAGCGGCCCCTTGCGACTACTCGGCTTCACCGTCACCACGATCTGCCTCGGCATTGCCGCCGCCCCTCTCTAATGCCAATCCCTGGAACGAGTTCCAACTCGGAGATCCAAGCGCTGTAGACGCTCCGCGACCACCGTCACCGCCCCCTCGGCATTCTGCACGGTGCCACGGATCAGCAATGCTGATGCAGAGTGTGCCAGATTCCGATGTCGAGTCCACAACCCCACCGAGCAGACCACGTTCACCATGCCCGTTTCGTCCTCGAGGTTGATGAACGTCACACCCGATGCGGTCGCCGGACGCTGCCGATGGGTCACCGCGCCGGCCACGGTGACCCGTGATCCGTCTGCGACAGACAGCAACCCGTCGGCCGGGACCACCCCCAACGCTGCCAGGCGGGGCCGCAGGAACTGGGTCGGATAGGACGTCGGGGTGATACCCGTCGCCCAGGCATCCGTGGCGGCCAGTTCGATCTCCGACAGCCCCGGCAAGGTCGGTGTCCGTGTGGACGACTCGAGTGCCAGCTGATCCGATCGCACCGTCGCGGCGGCACCCGCCTCCCACAGGGCCTGCCGCCGACTCATCCCGAAGCCGGCGAACGCCCCTGCTCCCGCCAGTCCCTCGAGTTGATGCACCGTCAGCTCCGCACGGCGGGACACATCTGTCACATCCCGATAGCCGCCCTCGAGGTCACGGCATTCGACGATCCGCTCGGCGACATCGTCACCGAGCCCCCTGATCCCGCCGAGCCCCAAACGGACCTCGAGCCCCTTGTTCTCCAACGTCGCATGCGCAAGCGACAGATTGATGTCCGGACGATGCACGACGACACCGTGCCTGCGCGCATCCGCGACCAGCGACTGCGGCGAGTAGAACCCCATCGGCTGAGCCCGCAACAACGCCGCGCAGAATGCCGCCGGATGGTGGAGCTTGAACCACGACGAATAGAAGACCAGGGACGCAAAACTCTGCGAATGACTTTCCGGGAAACCGAAATTCGCGAACGCGGCCATCTTCTCGAAGATCCGATCGGCCATTTCGCCGGTGATCCCGTGCTCCTCCTCCATACCTCCGTAGAATCGCCTGCGCAGACGTTCCATCCGCTCGGGCGACCGCTTGGAACCCATCGCTCGGCGCAGTTGGTCGGCCTCCGCCGCATCGAACCCGGCCACATCGACCGCGAGTTGCATCAATTGCTCCTGGAACAGCGGCACTCCCAGTGTGCGATCGAGCGCCTTGCGCATCGACGGATGTTCCACCGTCGGCTTCTCCGTCCCGTTGCGGCGCCGGATGTAGGGATGCACCGAGCCACCCTGAATCGGTCCGGGGCGGATGAGAGCCACCTCGACCACCAGGTCATAGAACGTTCGCGGCTTCAGCCGAGGCAAGGTGGCCATCTGCGCGCGCGACTCCACCTGGAACACACCTACCGAGTCGGCCCGGCACAGCATGTCGTAGACGGCCGGCTCGGTCAGGTCCAAGGTGGCCAGGTCCACCTCGATGCCCTTGTGTTCGGCCACCAGATCGATGGCGTAGTGCAGCGCCGACAACATACCCAACCCGAGGAGATCGAACTTGACGAGACCTATTGCGGCGCAGTCATCCTTGTCCCACTGCAACACGCTCCGGTTCTCCATCCTCGCCCACTCCGTCGGGCACACGTCGGCGATGGGCCGGTCACAGATCACCATCCCTCCGGAGTGGATACCCAGATGCCTTGGCATTCCCAGGATCTCACCTGCCAGATCGGTGACGTCGTCGGGCGCCTCGTCGGGGGCCTTGCTCCATGCGTCCTGCTGGCCGGTGGCATAACCGAGTGCGCGCGCCATGTCACGGACCGCGGATTTGCCACGATAAGTGATGACATTGGCGACCTGTGCACTGTAGTCACGGCCATAACGTCGATAGACGTATTGGATCGCCTCTTCCCGTCGATCGGATTCGATGTCGACATCGATGTCGGGTGGGCCGTCCCGTTCGGGCGACAGGAAGCGTTCGAACAAGAGCTTGTTCGCGACCGGGTCGACGTTGGTGATGCCCAATGCGTAACAGACTGCCGAGTTGGCGGCGCTTCCACGCCCCTGACACAGGATGTCGTTGCGCTTGCAGAAGTTCACGATGTCGGCGACCACGAGGAAATAGCCGGGAAAGGTGAGGGTCTCGATGATGGCCAGTTCGTGCTCGATCTGCCGATACGCTTGTGGATGGGTGCCCGGGGTGCCATAGCGACGCAGCGCACCATCCATGGTCTGTTCCCGCAGCCAACTGATCTCGGTGTGTCCGTCCGGGACGTCGAACGGGGGCAACTGGGGCGCGATCAGGCCCAGCCGGAAGGCGCAGTCGGCAGCCAATCCGACCGTGTTGTCGATCGCGTCCGGATGGCCGGTGAGCAACCGGGACATCTCGTCACCGCTGCGCAGATGTGCACCACCGACACCCGGCAGCCAACCGTCGATGGTCTCGATGTCCGTCCTCGCCCGGACCGCCGCGACGGCCGTCGCGAGCCTGCGGCGTCGTGGCCCGGCAAAGTGCGCCCCGGTGGTCGCCACCGTCGTCAGACCGAGTTCGGTGGCCAGCCCGGCCAGGATCGCGTTGCGTTCGTCGTCTTCGGGCAGCCCCTGGGCGGTGAGTTCCACCGCGACATCCTCGCGGCCATAACGGTCCATCAGGTCGGTCAGCGCGAGCCGCGCAGCCCCGGGTCCACTCCGCTCGAGCGCCCGCCGGACGGCCCCTTTACGACACCCGGTGAGGACCAGCCAATGACCACCTCCCACGTCCGGCAGTCGTTCCCGGTCATAGCGCAGCAATCCCTTCTCCCCCGCCACCATGTGCGCATCCGCGATGGTCCGGGACAGTCGCCGATACCCCTCGCTGTCGCGGGCGAGGACGAGCAGATGTTCGCCCGGCGGGTCCGGGACACCGGTCCGCGTGACGTCGGGCTCCAGGGACAGCTCGGCACCGAACACCGTGGGCATGCCGAATTCCCTTGCCGCCTCGGCAAATCGAACGACCCCGTAGAAGCCGTCGTGATCGGTGACGGCAAGGGCCTCCAGGTCCAGACGCTGCGCCTCCTCGACCATCTCCTCCGGCATCGAGGCACCGTCGAGAAAACTGTAGGAGCTGTGCGCGTGGAGTTCGGCATATCGGACGGACGATCGACCTCGCTCCACGCCCTCGGGACGGTAGGCACCCCGTTTCCGAGACCATGCGGGGCTGTCGTTGCCGTCCCCGGAATTGTCGCCGGGGCCGAAGGCCTCCCCGGGCCGCCCGCTTCCCGGCGCGCGGCCGGAGAGCACCCGCTCCATCTCCGACCACGTCGGTGGCCCCTGATCCCATCCCACCCATCGAGTCTATCGAACATGTGTTCGATGATCCAGAGTGGAACCTCGTCCCACGCTCAGACCCCGAACGCGGCCGGATACTCGATCACTCCGGACGGGATCGGTTCATCCGGGTCGAGAGCCAGATACATCAAGGCCTCGTCGGGAACCTCGAACGACGCCGCGATCCCCACGTCGGATGCGGGGCGGAATCCGAACCGCGAATAGAACTCGGGATGGCCGAGAACCACCACCAGATTCTCCACCGGAGATTCGTTGACCGTCCGCGTACGCGCCTCGTCCAGTACATATGCGGTGACGTCGGTGCCGACCCCACGGCTCTGCCGTTCCGGGGCCACCGCGCAGGGGGCCAGCGCAAGCGCCTGGCACCCGCCCACTCGACAGCGGGTCAGCAGGACGTACCCGACGGCATCTCCGCCGGCATCGGTGGCCACCACCGACAGCCCCGGAATCCAGACCGCCGGATCTCGCCGGAGCGCCTCGACGAGATCCGCTTCGTCCGGTTGACCGAACGCCGCGCCGACCACCTCGCGGATCGCTGCGACATCGCGCTCGACCTCGATCCGGCACTCAACCATCGTCGCGCCTCGACACGTGCCGTTCCTGCCACCAGAGCGGTGCGTCGACGAAGTGGTTGTCGAACTCATCCTGCACTGCCGCAAGCTCTTCCAGCGTCGCCTCGCCTGCCTGGATCCGGGCGAGCAGCCGGAAGTACTCGAACCGCTCGACGCCGGGCGTGAGCACGATCAACACACGTGCCGCGGTATCCGGCGTCGCACCGAATGCATGCGGCATCAGCTTGGGCACCACCACAGAGTTCCCGGCCTCGACGGTGACGATCCGATCGCCCGTCATCACCCTGAGCTCACCGTCGACGACGTAGAACATCTCCGAAGATCGTGTGTGGAAGTGCGGGGCCGCGCCATCGGCGCCCGCCTGCAGTCGGACCTCGAGCGTGCTGAGTGCACCCTCCGTATCGGTGGCGTCGAACAGCAGGTGCATGGAGGCGCGGTCGGTCCCCACCACCTCGTCGTCGGGCCTTCGCACCTCTGGCTCCTGCTCGGTGATGTCGGTCATCGTTTCATCTCCCTCTTGTCGATTCCGGCGGTCAGACGAACAGCAGAACTGCGGCCACGATCATCGCCAGCGCCGTCGCGCCGTGGATACCCAACGCAGTCTTCCGATCCCCTCCATTGGACAGGACGATCCCCATGTCGCCCAGCGGAATCAGCGCGAGCACGAGCACGAGGAGTGCGAGCTGATCGCGGGCCGCGAACGTGAACACGATCACCATCAGGCCGGTGGCGACATCACGAATCCCCTTCACCTGCCACCATCCGCGCGCATCCGCCGCAGGGAGGACGGGAAGACCGAAGCCGGCGGCATTCTTCTCGTTCTTTGCCAGATAGGCCGCGCCGATCGCCATGATGCCGAGGGCGCCGATCCAGCCGAGGACGAGTCCGATCGAGGACGTGAGCATGAGGTAGACCTTCCTTGTGAACTATTTCTATCAACGATAGACTATTGCTGGACCAAAATCTATCAGTGATACCCTCGCGGTGTGGGAGTTCGAGAACGCAAGGCACGCGACAAGCAGGAGCGCGAACGCAGGATCGTCGACTGCGCCCGCACCATCGCCGACAGCGAGGGCTGGGCCGCGGTGACAACTCGCCGCCTCGCCAACGAGATCGAGTACAGCCCGCCCGTGCTCTACGGCCACTTCCCGGACGGACGGGACGGCATCGTGAGTGCGGTCGCGCTCGTCGGATTCACCGACTTCACGCAGGTCATGCGGGAGGCGCTGGACGGCGCCGGCATTGCCGATCGGGTCGGCGCGTTCATCGAGGCCTACCTGGCCTTCGCCGCCGAGAACCCGGCCACCTACGAAGCGATGTTCTCGATGCGGCTCGGCGTGCAGTTCGCACACGACTCCACGCCGGCCGAATTGCGGGAGGCCTTCGACGTCCTGGTCGACGCCGTCGGCGGCGGCGATCACACCGGCGATGCCGGAACCCGGGCAGAGCTGCTGTGGAGCGCGCTACACGGGATGTCGGTCCTCACCCAAGGCCACCGACTGAGCCCCGGCAACCGGCGCAGGCGCGTCGATGCACTCGCAGGCCTCTTCGATCCGGCGTAGATCCGGCGTCCTGACTCCGCCAGACCCCGGGAGCCCACGTCCCGACACACGGCCGACCGAATGTTGCCATTCGTCAATGTAAATGTCACCCTGGGTAGAAATCGGCTCCTTACCGTCAAGTAAGAACCGAGTCACGCTGGTCGAAGTCACGCTCTAGAAGATCGGACACCACAGCCATGACGACATACTTCATCACCGGTGGCAGCGGATTCATCGGTCGCCGGGTCATCGAACGCCTCCTCACCGTCGAGCCCGACGCCCGTATCCACGCCTTGGTGCGCGCGCAGACGCTGCCGAGGTTCAGCCAGACGCTCACCGACATGAACGCCACCGGACAGGTCACACCGGTGAGCGGTGACGTGACCGCCCCCGGACTCGCGCTCGACAGTGCGGATCTCCCCGACATCGACCACGTCATCCACCTCGCCGCGATCTATGACATGACCGCCGACGCCGACGCCCAGCAGGCCGCGAACGTGGAGGGCACGGCCCGCGTGGCCGATTTCGCCCTCACGGCGGGCGCGATGATGCACCACGTCTCCTCGATCGCGGTGGCCGGTGACCATCGCGGAACCTTCACCGAGGAGGATTTCGATGCCGGACAAGGGTTTCCGTCGCCGTATCACCGCACCAAATTCGAGGCCGAGAAAGTCGTCCGCGACCGCGAGGGGCTTCGGTGGCGTGTCTACCGACCGTCGATCGTCGTCGGCGATTCACGCACCGGCGAGATGGACAAGGTGGACGGCCCGTACTACTTCTTCGGGCACCTCGCGATGCTCGGTCATCTGCCGTCCGGACTTCCCCTCCCGATGCCAGATCTAGGCAACACCAACATCGTTCCCGTCGACTACGTGGCCGGCTCGATCGTCGCTCTCTGCACCGTCGAACCGGAGCGCAGTGGGATGGTCTATCACCTCGCCGATCCCCGACGCCGCACGATCACCGGGATGTACAACGCGATCGCTCCCGGATTCCATGGGCCACAAGGCCGCAACGTGATTCCCAACGGGATCGTCGAGCCACTGCTCACGCTGGCCGGCACCGGACCACTACGGGTCGGTCGGGATCTCCTCGCCACCCAGCAGGGCATCCCGCCCGCACTCCTCGACACCGTGTCACTGACCGTCGATTTCCGATCCGACGACACTGTCGCCGTGCTCCGTGAGCGTGGGATCATGTTGCCGGACCTCGACGACTACGGCCCCCGCCTCTGGAAGTACTGGGCCGCGCACCTCGACCCCGCCCGGCACCGTCACCACGATTCGCGTGGACCGCTGGTCGGCAAGAACATCCTGATCACGGGCGGCTCCAGCGGGATCGGCAAGGCCACCGCACGGATGTGTGTGGCACGGGGGGCGACCGTGTTCATCGTCGCCCGTGACGCCGACGGCCTCGATGCCGCGGCGGCCGAACTCTCGGCGACCGCGAGCAAGGACGGCGTGCCACCCGGCCGGGTGCATCCCTACCAGTGCGACATCACCGACGAAGAATCGGTCGCCGGGTTGGTCAAAACTCTTCTCGCCGAGCATGATCACGTCGACATCCTGGTCAACAACGCCGGACGGTCGATCCGGCGGGCGACCATCAATTCGACCGACCGGTTGCACGACTATCAGCGACTGATGGCAGTGAACTACTTCGGCGCGGTCAACCTCGTGCTGGGTCTGCTCCCGCACATGGTGGAGCGTCAGGCAGGCCACATCGTGAACGTGACCTCGATCGCCGTGCAGTCCCGTGCCGCCCGGTTCGGTGCCTACGCCGCGTCGAAGGCCGCTCTCGAGGCCTTCAGCGATGTGACGAGTACCGAGAGCCTCTCCGACCACGTCACGTTCACCAACGTACGGCTCCCGCTCGTGCGTACACGGATGATCGCGCCCACGGAGGCATACGAGAACCAGGCAGGCGTGTGGGGTGTGGACAAGGCGGCGTCCCGGGTGCTGCACGGCATCCTGGACCGACCGCGTCGCGTGGGTTCGGCGGTGGGCACCCTGGCCGAGATCGGCCACCGGTTCGCTCCGGGGCTGACCACACGAATCCTCCACCAGGAGTATCTAGCCTTCGGTGAATCGGCTGCCGCACTGGGCAAGTCGAACTCTGATGATGACGGCAGCGCGTGACCGACACACCGTTCCTCTCGGTGGACGTCGCGCGGCTCGACCGCAACATCGGTGCAGTCGCCGAACGCGCACGGGCTGCCGGCATCGACCTGCGGCCACACGCGAAGACCCACAAGTGCGCCGAGATCGCTCGACGGCAGCTGGCGGCAGGCGCGGTCGGGCTGACGGTCGCCACCATCGGTGAGGCTGAGGGCTTCGCCGCGACCACACCGGACCGCGCGGATCTGTTCATCGCCTATCCGCTCTGGGTGTCCGGCGACAAAGGCCCCCGTCTGCGTGCCCTCGCCGAACATGCCCGACTTCGCCTGGCGGTCGACTCCGCGGACGGCGCACGACAACTCGCCGCGGAGATCGGCGATGCCGACGCCGACGTCGTGGTGGAGGTCGACTCCGGGCAGCACCGAACCGGCGCGGACCCCGGGGAGTCCGGCATGATCGCCTCCGCAGCAGCCGATGCGGGCCTCCGGGTGGTCGGTGTGTTCACCTTCCCCGGCCACGGATACGGCCCCGGCGATGCACGACACCGGGCCGCACAGCAGGAGGTGACCGCACTGTCGGTGGCCGCCGAACGACTGCGGGACAGCGGCATCGAGCCCGTGGTACGCAGCGGCGGATCCACCCCCACGATCGAGTTCGCCGAGCCAGGGGTGCTGACCGAGATCCGACCGGGCGTCTACCCGTTCAACGACGCGCAGCAGGTGGAACTCGGATCGTGCGGTTTCGCAGATGTCGCACTGTGCGCCGTCACCACCGTGGTGCACCGAACCGGTGAGCGAGTCGTGGTGGATGCGGGCAGCAAGGTCCTCGGCGCCGACCGTCCGCCGTGGACGTCGGGGTTCGGACGCCTGCTCGACGCACCCGACGCGACCATCACGTCGCTCTCGGAACACCATGCGGTGATCGAATTCCCGTCGGACACCGCCCCTGCCGCGATACCCGCCCTGGGTGACCGGTTGCGGGTGATCCCCAATCACGTGTGTACCGCCGTCAACCTGGTCGACGAATTGATCGCCGAGACGCCCGACGGGACGACGACCGGGTGGCCGGTCATCGCCCGCGGCGCCAACTCGTGATCACCGATCACTCGTAGACCCCCTCGACCACCCACTTCTCCGCCCGATAACTCAGCAGCAGCGCACGCGAGTCGTCGAGCAGGACCTGTGCCCGGGCAGTGATCCCACCCGTGTCCGTGTCGATGCCGGTGGGCCAGGGACCGGCCCACCAGCGCAGTTCCCAGGCGCCGCCTCGTGCCCGACCGCGACGTTCCATCCGAATCGTGGTGGGTTCGGTGGAGAAACACCCCCGGGCGGTCACCTCCACCGGACTCCCGGTCAGGTCGAGCATCTGGATCGGGGTGTCCAGCAACACCGCTGGGGTCGGTTGCGGCAACCGACCCGGCCACGGGGCATCGGGATTGCGCGCCGGGACCCGTTCGTCCCCGAGGGAGACCATCGTGATCCGGTCGCCAGGACCACGTCCGCCACTCCGGATCGGAAGTTGCACGGCATCACCACCGAGCAGCCCCTGTACCCGGACCAGGGATCGACGGGCCCGCTCGTCGACCTCCGGATCTTCGGGTAACCCGTTGCCGTTCAACGAGTACTGCAGCGCTCCGGCAGCGACCACCTCGACCGGTTCGAGCCGCAGCACATCGATCGGCGCATCCGGCCGACCCTCCGCACCGGCCCGGCCACCGGTCAGCCACCCCTCGAGCTGCCAGCGAATCCGGTCCGCGGTGGCCTCCGGGGTCAGCGGCTGAGCGCACCTCCAGGTCCGGGAATGACGTTGCCCCCGTTCGGTGACCGCTTCCACGGTGAGTCGTGTGCAGGCCACTGATGCCGCAGCCAACCGTCGTGCCAGCGCATCGGCCAGCCGACGGCCGAGGAATGCCGCCGCATCGACACGGTCGATCGGTGGATCGCAGCGATGCTCGATCACCAGATCGACCGGGGAGATCTGCCCCGACGGCGGCCGGCCGGGAACGGCGTTGGCCAGTCGGTGCGCGGTCATGGCATCGGCGGAGAAGCGGGTCGCGACGTCGCCGGCCGGCAGCTCGGCAAAGGCACCGATCGTCGAGATCCCCAGGCGGCGGAGCAGATCGACCAACTCTGTCCTGGTCGGATCACTCAGGCTGGGTTCGACAGCGAGGTCGGCAACCGGCCGGCCGGCCAGATAGACGGCATCACCACCCGGCTCGACGTGAGCGCCGTGCCGCGCTGCCAGCACGGCGGTGAACAACTCGTCGGCCACCCCCACATGTGCCTCGACACCGGATGCCGCCACCGCATCGATCAGCTTCTCGGCCAGGACGTCCTCACCACCGAAATATCGGGTGGCATTGGACGAGGGCACCACCAGGAGTCCCGGACGCAGCACCTCGACGACCGGCACCAGGTCGGCCACCACTGCGACCACCGGCTCGAAGAACCTGCCGTCGCGGTGATCGTCGGTGGTGACGACGGTCATCTCCGGACAGGCCGACTGCGCCTGACGTTTGCGCATCCCGCGCCGCACACCGACGCTGCGTGCCGGCGCCGAACAGGCGATCACCCGGTTGGCGTGCAGCACCGCGATCGGATGTTGTGGCGGGAGGTCGTCGGCCATCGCCGCGGCCGTCGCGGGCCAGTCCGGACACCACAGGGCGAGGACACGGCCACCGGAGGCGACCGGTGAGGTCATCGGCGCCGCCATCAGTTGGCCACCGCAAGACTCGGACGCGTCGGCGACGGCACCAGATCCACCTGCCCGGTGGCACCGAAACCTCCTGCCACCACATCGATCTCACCGGTCTCCCGTTGATGCCCCCGATCGGTGACGGACACCTGCAGAGACATCCCGCCGATCCGGCCATATCCCGCCCGGGCCGTGGCGAGATCGATCGAACCGAGACTGCCGGGCAGATGCCGGTAGGTCACCACCTCCGCGTCCAGACGGAGCTGCGCCCCCGGCCATGTTCCGCCGGCGGTGATCAATGTCGACAACTGTTTGCGGACCCGACCCATCACCACCCGTGTCCGGGATGGCGGCACCGCGACGTCACCCAGTCCCAGCACCACGAGATCCATCCCGTCGAGCAGCACCCCCGCCACCTCGATCGGGTCGACCCCCGGATTCGGCACCGTGGCGATCCGCGACAGATCGCCGCCGAGTTCCGCGACTGCCCCGTAGTTGAGTTGGGGCAGACCCACGATCCCCACCTGGCAACCCGACCCGCTCACCGATGCGATCACCGACAACAGGATCGACCGGGCACCGGAGATCGTGACCACGCTCCCCCGGACCAGGCCACGCCGGGGCAGCAGATCCGCCAGCGCCCCCGGCACCGGCAACACCCCGGCCGATCGGTCGGCAACCTCGACAGAGTGGTGATCGGGGCGCCCCGACATCACCGCGATCTGGCGTCGGAGACGGTCCAGATCGTGGCCAACCGCCCCCGCTGTGACAACACCCGCAGACGTACCCATACACCCTCCTGAACTGCGACTTTCCGCAATCAGCGCGCAGGGAAGATGCATGCTGTTCGAACATGTTTTCGATTCGATTTCATCCTAGGACGACCCACCGACAACCGTCAACGCGGCCCGCACCACACCCCAACCACACCGCACCCCGCACCCCGCACATCCGCAGACCCGCAGACCCGCACATCCGCAGACCCGCCCCGCAGCCGCGACGGTTTCCGTCATCCGCGACGGGGGGAAGGGGGGGGGGGTGTCGGGGACCCGGCGGGGGGGGGGGGGGGGGGCGCGGGGGGGGGGGCGCACAGGGGGGGGT
>NZ_JBNCNS010000001.1:201938-1530705 GCF_049847105.1 Gordonia sp. DT218
GGTTTCCGTCATCCGCGACGGGAAAAAGGGGGCGCGGATGACGGGAACCGTCGCGGCTGCGGGGCGGGGTCAGCGGGGTGGGGTCAGAAGAGGGTGAGCGTCTGCTGCAACTCGGGCCTCGCGACCGGCTCTGTAGGCGCCGCCGAGCCGCGCAGGCCCTGGGCGCCCGCCAGACCGTACTGCTGCACCAGCGGCCGCATCCGGTCCCGCAACCATGCCGAGTATTCCGGCGTCACGTAGGCACCCCGCCCGTACAGACCGCGGTACCGGCGCACCAGGGCCGGGTGATGCTCGGCCAGCCACTCCATGAACCACGGCTTGGTGGAGCCACGCAGATGCATGGGGAACGCGGTCACCCCGGCCGCACCTGCTTCGGCGAGCGCCGACAACAGGTCGTCCAGGTGCGAGGTGGAATCACTCAGATACGGGATCACCGGCGCCACCATCACGTGCGGGGCGAAGCCCGCATCGGCGACCGCGCGGATCAGATCCAGCCTCGCCTTCGGCGACGGGGTGCCCGGCTCCAGCGACTTCTGCAGCTCGGCATCGTGCATCGCCAGTGAGATCGCAATGCTCACCGGGACCTTGCGCGCCGCCTGCCGCAACAAGGGCAGGTCCCGGCGCAGCAATGTCCCCTTCGTCAGGATCGAGAACGGGGTCGCCGACTCCGCGAGCGCCGAGATCACCCCCGGCATCAACCGATAACGCCCCTCGGCCCGCTGATAGGGGTCGGTGTTGGTCCCCAACGCCACCGTCTCCCGATTCCATGACCGGCGCCGCAGTTCCTTGCGGAGCACCGCCGCCACGTTGAGCTTGACCACGACCTGACTATCGAAGTCCTGACCGGCATCCAGATCCAGATACTCGTGCGTCGGCCGCGCGAAACAGTATCGACACGCATGGGTGCAGCCTCGAAAGGTGTTGACCGTGAACCGAAACGGCAGGTTCGCGGCATCCGGAACCTGATTGAGGGCACTCTTGGCCAACACCTCGTGGAAGGTGACGCCTTCGAATTCGGGGGTCTGCACCGAACGCACGAGACCCGCCTTGCCCAGACCGGGCAGCGCGCCGTCGTCGACCTCGACCCCCTGGTCGGACCACCGCATACCCAGAGTCGAACATATGTGCGATCACCCTGTCAAGCGCGGGCGCACCAACCCCCGACCGGCACGACTATCATGCAGCCTATGTCCACCACCCACGAGGGCCACCGCACGCCAGGGCCGCAGTACCTGGTGGCCGGGCGCTACCGTCTGCAGTCGCGTATCGGCGGCGGCGGCATGGGCACGGTGTGGTTGGCCCGCGATCAACTGCTGGCCCGTGACGTCGCGGTGAAGCAGGTGGTCTCCACCGAAGGCCTCAGTGACGAGACAGCCGAAAATGTCCGCAAACGCGCGATGCGGGAGGGCCGGATCGCGGCAAGGCTCTCCCATCGAAATGCGGTCGCCATGCACGACGTCGCCCTCGACAGTGGTGAACCATGGCTCGTGATGGAATACATCCCCTCTCGCAGTGTCGCCCAGATCCTGCACACCACAAGAACTCTGGGGCCCCGACAGGCCGCCCAGATCGGCGCCCAGGTGGCCGATGCGATGACCGAGGCCCATGTCGCAGGCATCATCCACCGCGACATCAAACCGGGCAACATCCTGATCACGACGACCGGGCGCAACGCAGGCCTCGTGAAGATCACCGACTTCGGCATCTCCCGCGTCAAGGACGATGTCAGCCTCACCCAGACGGGTGTGATCACCGGTACCCCCGCATATTTCGCGCCCGAGGTCGCCCGCGGTGCCGAGCCCGGAGAAGCATCTGACGTCTACTCCCTGGGAGCGACGGTGTACACCGTCGTCGAGGGACAGCCGCCGTTCGGGGTCGACGACAACTCACTGGTGTTGCTGCACAAGGTCGCTCGCGCACAGATCAACCCGATGACAAAGGCGGGTGAGCTGCGGCCGGTGCTGTTGCGCATGCTCGAACCCAATCCGGCGAAGCGACCGACCATGAGCGAGTCCCGCGATCTGCTCGCGCAGGTGGCCGCCGGTCCGCGTGGGTCGGTGCATCAGGCGCTGACCAGCCCGCTCACCAAGCCCGACGGCGGCATCCCGGTGTGGGCGCAACGAGCACCCCGGCCACCACGGACCCACCCGACCGGTACACACCTGCCGGTCAGCGGGTCGTCGACCGGCGGGAGACCCGGGTCGACGCTCCACGGGCCCGCACCGACCCTGTCGACCGAGCTGCCAGACACCACTTTCGGGCCCGAGAGCCGGTACCGGCCGATGCCGGACGAGACCCGGCCGGGCCCGGCCGGAAAGGCCTCGACATCGACCACGGCACTGGCGATCTCGATCCTTGCGTTCTTCGTGATCCTCGCGATCGTGGTGATCTTGCTGATCGCGCTCGCCGGCTGACGACCGCGCACGATCGACGCGAAACTGCGCACGGTCGACGCGGATCTGCGCACGATCGACACGGAACTGCGCACGATCGACGCGGTCGCGGGTCAGCCGATGTGCCGGGTTGCCGCCCACCGGGTCAGCGCATTCCGGTTCGACTGCTGCGTCTTTCGCAGCACATTCGAGGCATGCGTCTCGACCGTCTTGATGGAGATGAACAGCTCTTCGGCGATCTCCCGATAGGTGTACCCGCGGGCGAGCAGACGGAGCACCTCGAGTTCCCGTCTGGTGAGCGAGTCGAGCTCGGGGTCGAGCGGTGGTTCCGGGGCGGTGGACCGACCGGTGAACGAGTCCAGGACGAAACCGGCGAGACGCGGGCTGAAGACCGCGTCGCCGTCGGCGACGCGCCGCACGGCGTCGGCGAGTTCCTTCCCGCCGATCGTCTTGGTGACGTAGCCCCGTGCGCCGGCACGGATCGTCGCGATGACGTCCTCGGCCGCGTCGGACACACTGAGCGCCAAGAAGACCGGCGCGCCGTCCGCGGGCATCGCATCGGTGACACCGCGCAACACGGCGACGCCACCACCGGCCGGCATGTGGACGTCGAGCAGGACGACGTCCGGACGTATCCGCACGATGCCCTCGACCGCCTCGGCCACAGTGCCGGCCTCGCCGGCCACCAGCAGTCCTGGCTCCGATGCCAGTTCGGCACGCACACCCGACCGGAACACCGCGTGGTCGTCGACGAGAAAGATCCGGCAGACCCCCGTGCCGGTCATCGAAGCCCTTCCTGTTCACGTGAAGGTTCCACCGTCACAACGGTTTCCACGCCCACATCTCCCTTGTCCGTCTTGTCTGTCCGGTCCGCACCACCGGTCGCCCCCCGTGGCATGGTCAGTCGGACATTCGTGCCGCGTTCCGGTACCGAGTCGATCGCCACGTCACCACCTGCGCGCTCCATACGTGCCCGGATGGACCGGGCGATGCCCTGGCGGTCGTCGTCGACATGTTCGGGCTCGAAGCCCACCCCACGATCACGGACGAACACCTCGACCTGCTCGTCGGTCACCTCACCATAGACATCGACCTTGCGTTCGCCGGAGTGTTTCGCCGCGTTGATCAGGGCCTCCCGGGTGGCGGCCACCAATGCCGACCATCGACGACGCTCGGCGGCCGGCTCGTCATCTGGACGGAGATCGCCGACGGTGATCACCTCGACCTCGATGCCGTAGTCGTCCTCCACCTCGGCGCCGACTCCCTGCAGGCTCGCCGACAGCGATCCCGCTCGTTGCGCGGGATCACCGAACAGCCAGCCGCGCAGTTCGCGCTCCTGGCTGCGGGCCAGTCGCGCCACCTCGTCCGGCTTGCCCGCCTGCTTCTGGATCAACGCGAGCGTCTGCAACACCGAGTCGTGCAGGTGCGAGGCGATCTCCTCGCGTTCGGCGTTGCGGATCCGCGCAGCGCGTTCTTCGTTGAGTGCCCGCCACATCCGCATCCAGAGCGGCACCGTGAGCAGCAGGACACCGATCAGCGTCGCGACGACGGCGAGCAGGGTCGTCGAGAGACCGCCGAAGTTCTGGTTCCCGGCGAGCACGATCACGACCAGCCCGCCGATCACCAGTAGCGCGCCACCGATCAGGCGGGTCCAGGTGAGCAGCGGGGTCCTGGGCGAGGCGCGCGACGTGTCGAACTCGCGCCAGACCAGGCCGGCACCGACCACGACGAAGACGAAAGGCACCAGATATGCGGCCGGGGTGCCGGACGCGGCGAAGCCCACCACCGACATCGCGACCAGGCCGACCAGCGCGAGCCCGTAGGCCTGCCGGCGCTCGCCGGGAGCGGGCGGAGCGGTGTCCTGACCCGGCGGGCAGAAGAACCAGAGCAGTCCGTAGGCGAGCACTCCTGCTCCCGCGAGCGCGGAGAGCACCAGGAAGACCACACGCACGCGGAACGCATCGATGCCGAGGTGGTCGGCGATGCCGCCCGCGACACCCGCGATGACCCGGCCGCCGTCGCGTCGCACCAGCCGCGGCGTCGGGGGTGCCGCGGGCGGTGACGCTGGCACGGGCACACCACTACTCACCTCTCGATACTGGCACGTCGAGGTCATCGCGCACATCAGGGACGTTCTCAGGGTCTTCCCCCGATGTGCCTGGCCGAACTCGCCGCCAAGATGGATTTCATGGACACGAAGCAGTTCGAAGGGATGTGGGCGACGAGGCCCATCCGGCCGAACCACAATCGCACGGTGGCGGGCGTGTGTGCGGGTATCGGGGCGCGCTATCGGGTCGATCCGACGCTGGTGAAGATCGCGTTCGTGGTGGCGACGCTGTTCGGCGGCAGCGGGCTCGTCCTGTACATCGCAGCGTGGGTCGCCCTGCCGGCCGAGAGTCGCTCACGCGACGAGCTCGGATCGATCCGGCACGCCGCTTCGGCGGCCGGCCGTCGGCCGCGGCATCTGCGGCACCGCAATCCGCAGTTCATCCTGCTCATCGTCCTCGCGATCATCGTGGTGACCTCATTCGGTCCCAGTCGGTCCTGGAGCTCGGGCGGCCTCCTCGGGGCGGCCCTGATGCTCCTCGGATGGTGGCTGCTCTATCAGCGGACTCCCGAACCACCGGCCGGTACCAGCGTCGACACTCTGCAACCCGAGCAGGTCGTCGCGGCCGGCGCGTCGACGGATCGGTTGCAGCCGTGGATTCCCCGGGCTCTGACGGCGAACCCGACAGCCGGCCATCTGGGCGGCCCGTATCCCGATGTGCCTACCGCACAGGCGATGTCGGTGGGCACCACCGCCTCCCCCGGCCGGTCTCCCGGGTCCGGGACCACCGAGGCCACACCGACCGAGTTCATGCAGCGCACCCCACCGGCCTGGGATCCGCTGGGTACCGCGCAATTCGCCTGGGACCTCCCCGATCCCACACCCGACCGCGCCCTGACCGAACCGGCCGATCGGCGATCGCCGTTGACCCTCATCGTCATCGGCCTCGCGGTCATCACGGCGGCCACCGGAGCCGCACTGCATCAGGTCGGCGTCGACTGGTTCACCCCGGCGCGCATCCTGTCGCTGTCGCTGGCAGTGGTCGGCGCCGGCCTGATCTGCGCAGGCTTTCGGCGCCGGACAACCGGTCGACACAGTTCGGGGCTCGTTCCGATCGCGCTCGCCCTCGGCGTCGCGGTGGTGGCGACCTCGATGGTCGGACATCTCGACGGCTTTCCGTCCGGCGGTGTGGGTGAACGGATCTACACACCGGTCACCGAGAACGACATCAAGGGCGAGTATTCGCTCACCATGGGACGCATGGTGCTCGATCTGCGGGACGTCGATCTCACCGCCGACCGCACCATCGCCCTGCGCAACGGTGTCGGGGAGATCGAGGTCCAGGTGCCGAAGAACATGAACGTCCGAGCCACGTGTGACTCCGGTGTCGGCGACTTCACCTGCCCCGACGGACTCTCCGGTGGCGACGACGGCACCGACGGCCCCGTCCTGAATCTCAACGCACGAACCAACGTCGGACATGTGGAGGTGGCTCGATGACTTCGGAGACGACCAGCCGCGACACCAGACATCGCGCACCGGGACTCGCGATCCTCGGAATCGCTGCCCTCCTCGTGGCGGGCTGGGGCCTCGCCGGCGGACCGGACCTGCCGTCGGCCGCGGACCTCGGATGGCTCGCGGTCGGGCTGGGCCTGGTCATCGGGTTGATCCTCATCCTGACCGGGGCACGATCCTCACGACGGTGACGGCAGATCACCGTCGGCGCCAGGCGACCACTCCCGCTCGGCCGCTACTCCCACTCGATGGTGCCCGGCGGCTTGCTCGTGACGTCGAGCACCACGCGGTTCACGTCGGGAACCTCGTTGGTGATCCGCGTCGAGATCACCTCGAGGACCTCGTAGGGCACGCGCGTCCAGTCGGCGGTCATCGCGTCCTCACTCGAGACCGGGCGCAGCACGATCGGATGCCCGTAGGTGCGGCCGTCGCCCTGCACCCCGACGCTGCGCACATCGGCGAGCAGCACCACCGGGCACTGCCAGATCTGGCCGTCGAGGCCGGCCGCGGTCAGCTCCTCGCGGGCGATCAGGTCCGCCTTGCGCAGCATCGCGAGACGGTCGGCCGTCACCTCGCCGACGATCCGGATGGCCAGACCCGGGCCGGGGAACGGCTGACGGCCGACGATCTCCTCAGGCAGGCCGAGTTCGCGGCCCACCGCACGGACCTCGTCCTTGAAGAGCAGCCGCAGCGGCTCCACCAGGGAGAACTCGAGATCGTCCGGTAGTCCTCCCACGTTGTGATGGCTCTTGATGTTGGCCGTACCACTGCCGCCGCCGGACTCGACGACATCGGGGTACAGGGTGCCCTGGACCAGGTACTCGACCTTGTCGCCGTCGGACGCCCGATCACCGAGGACATCGGTGACCGCGCCCTCGAACGACCGGATGAACTCACGGCCGATGATCTTGCGTTTCTCCTCCGGGTCGCTGACTCCGGAGAGTTCGCCAAGGAAGGTGTCGGCAGCGTCCACGGTCACCAGTCTCGCGCCGGTGGCACCGACGAAATCGTGCTGCACCTGCTCACGCTCGCCGGCCCGCAGAAGTCCGTGATCGACGAACACGCAGGTCAACCGGTCCCCGATGGCCCGCTGCACGAGTGCGGCGGCGACGGCGGAGTCGACACCGCCCGACAGCCCGCAGATCGCGAGGCCGTCACCGATCTGATCGGCGACCTGGTCGATGAGCTGGTCGGCGATGTTGGCGGCCGTCCAGGTCGCCTCGAGTCCGGCGATCTCGTAGAGGAACCGGGTCAGGATCTGCTGGCCGTGCGGCGTGTGCAGCACCTCCGGGTGATATTGCACCCCCGCCATCCGACGATCCACACATTCGAACGCGGCGACCGGCGCACCGGGCGTGGAACCGGTGACAATGAATCCGTCCGGCGCGGCCTGCACGGCGTCGTTGTGACTCATCCACACGGGCTGGGTCTCGGTCAGGCCCTGATGCAGGATCCCTTCCCCGGTGATCGACAACGTCGTCCGGCCGAACTCACGACCCCCGGTGTTGGCCACCTCGCCGCCGAGCTCCCTCGCCATCGCCTGGAACCCATAGCAGATGCCGAACACCGGAACCCCGAGATCGAACACCCCCGGATCGAGTGCAGGCGCGTCGTCGGCGTAGACCGAGGCCGGGCCGCCCGAGAATATGAGCGCGACGGGATTGCGCGCTTTCATCTCCTCCAGCGGCGCATCGTGGGCGATCACCTCGGAGTAGATCCGCGCCTCACGGACCCGCCGGGCGATCAGCTGCGCATACTGCGCGCCGAAGTCGAGCACGAGCACCGGCCGAGGACCGTCGAAGAATGAGTCTGCAGAGGTGTCTGTCACCCCGTCGAGTCTAATGGCACCCACCACCGCACCCGGCAGCCGTGCGCACACCCCCACCCGCCATAATGTCGGAATGTCCCAGACCACCGACACGACCTCGTCGTCGCGGCGGTTCTCGCTGTCGGTGACCGACCTGACGCAGGCCGCCGTCTTCGCGGCACTGATCGCGGCACTGGGTCTCCCCGGCACCATCACCATCGGCTCCGCCGGGGTGCCGATCACCCTGCAGTCGCTGGGCGTGATGCTCGCCGGCGCGATCATCGGCCCGCGCAAGGGGACGTTGGCGGTGATCATCTTCGACGTGCTCGCCATCGCCGGCCTGCCGATCCTGGCGGGCGGACGCAGCGGGCTCGTGGCGCTGGCCTCCCCCACTGCCGGCTTCTTCGTCGGATTCCTCCCGGGCGTGATCGCCATCGGCGTGGCGACGGCGATGATGATGCCTCGGTACCGGGTCGTCTGGGGCATCCTGATCAACATCGTCGGCGGGATGGTCGTGATCTATGCCTGCGGCATCATCGGCCTCCTGCTGCGCACCGACCTCTCGTTGTGGGCCGCGATCTCCACCAACGGCACCTACATCCCCGGCGACATCGCGAAGTCGGTCATCACGGCCCTGGTGGCGGCACAGGTCCACCGCGCCTACCCGGGGTTGATCACGCCGCTGCGGCTGCGTCGCGCACGGTGACCGGGTCCCGATGATGGTCGAGTTCACCCGGTGATCGGGCCCTGCCGATGATCGAGTTCCGGGCCGTCGGCCACTCCTTCGGTGATCGCGTCGTGCTGGCCGACATCGATCTCGCACTGTCCGAACGACGGATCGGCATCATCGGCGCCAACGGCAGCGGCAAGTCCACCCTGGCGCGGATGATCAATGCGCTCGTCGTTCCCGACCGCGGCTCGGTGCACGTCAACGGAATCCACGCCGCACGCCACAAGCGTCAGGTGCGGCGCGAGGTCGGTTTCATCTTCAGCGATCCGGACCGCCAGATCATCATGCCGACCGTCTCGGAGGACATCGAACTGTCCCTGACCCGGATCGAGCGGGACAAAGCACGACGATCGGCAAGGGCCGCCGCGGTGCTGGCACAGTTCGGGCTGGCCGACCATGCCGATCACCCGGCGCACCTGCTGTCCGGCGGACAGAAACAACTCCTCGCGCTCGCGTCGGTCCTGGTGACCGGTCCCGCCGTGCTGGTGGCCGACGAGCCGACCACCCTTCTCGACCTTCGCAACAGCTCGATGTTGCGCGACGTCTTCGCGACCCTCGACGAGCAACTGATCGTGCTCACCCACGACCTCGATCTGCTGACCGATTACGACCGCGTCATCGTGCTCGACGAGGGGCGGGTCGTCGCCGACGACGAGCCGACGGCCGCGGTCGCCGCGTACCGGGCGTTGATGTCATGAGCGCGCTCGGCGTCTACCGCCCGGGGAGATCACTGTTGCACCGCCTCCCGACCGGCCCGAAGCTGCTCGGGCTGGCGGCGGGCATCCTCGCCATCAGCCTCACCGTCCGCAGCCTGCCGGCGGTCGGGATCCTCGCGGTCGGTGTCGTCGTGGTCTTCGCGATGGGCGGGATCGGCCCGCGGGAGGCCTGGCGCCAGATGCGGCCGGTGACCTGGGTGCTGGCCTTCGTGTTCGTGTTCCAGGTGGTGTTCACCGATTGGCAGCGTGCCCTGCTGGTCTGCGCGGTACTCGCCGCCTCGGTCGCGTTGGCCGCGGCCGTCTCGCTCACCACCCGCACATCGGCCATCCTCGACGCCATCGTCGCCGGGCTGAGTCCGTTGCGTCGCTTCGGCGTACGCACCGATCACATCGCTCTCGCGCTGGCGCTCGCGATCCGGTCGATCCCGCTGATGGTGGACGTCGTCGGCCAGGTCGACGAGGCCCGGCAGGCCCGCGGATTACGTCCGGGCGCAAGAATTCTGGTCGCACCGGTGGTCATCGCGGCATTGCGGACGGCCGACGGGTTCGCCGACACCCTCATCGCTCGCGGGCTGGACTGATTCCGGCCCGTCGGTCCCGAGGGATCAGGAATGCAGCGAGAGCCCGACCTTCTGGAATTCCTTCAGGTCGCTGTAGCCGGCCTTCGCCATCGACCGACGCAGCGCTCCGACGAGGTTCAGCTCGCCGAACGGATCCTGGGACGGCCCGGTGAGCACACACTCCAGGCTGGGCCGATCGTCGTCGGTCGCGACCTGCAGCAGGGCGCCACGCGGCGTGTCCGGGTGCGCCGCCGCCGACGGCC
Source organism: Gordonia sp. DT218 (assembly GCF_049847105.1). Taxonomy (NCBI): domain Bacteria; kingdom Bacillati; phylum Actinomycetota; class Actinomycetes; order Mycobacteriales; family Gordoniaceae; genus Gordonia; species Gordonia sp. DT218. The sequence goes on from NZ_JBNCNS010000001.1 coordinate 211,970, forward strand.
AATACCAGCCCAGGCCGGGCGATTCGGCCGCAGCCGCGAGCGGGGTGCCGAGGACCGCCGCGTCGGCGCCGCAGGCGATCGCCTTGGCGAGATCCCCGGAACCGTGGATGTCGCCGTCGGCGATGACGTGCACGTACCGCCCGCCGGTCTCGTCGAGATATTCACGTCGCGCGGCGGCCGCGTCGGCGATCGCCGTGGCCATCGGGACACCGATGCCCAGGACCTCACCGGTGGTGGTCGCGCCGGCCGCGGAGCCGTACCCGACGATCACGCCGGCCGCGCCGGTCCGCATCAGGTGCAGAGCCGTACGGTGGTCGTGCACACCGCCGGCGATCACCGGGATGTCGAGTTCGGCGATGAATGTCTTGAGGTTCAACGGTTCTCGGGCCGTACCGTCGGAATCCACCTGCGCGACATGCTCGGCCGAGATGATCGTGCCGTGCACCACCAAGATCTCCACCCCGGCCTCCAACAGCGCGGGCGTCAGCTCCGGCGCGTGCTGCGGACTCACCCGGACCGCGGTGGTCACGCCGGCGTCGCGCACGGTGGACACCGCCTCACGCAGCAGCCCGGTGTCCAACGGTGCCGAATGCAGTTGCTGCAGATGACGAATCGCTGCCATCGGATCGGGATTCTCGGTTGCCACGGCGATGAGCTCGGCGATCTTCGCGTCGACGTCGCGATGCCGGGCCCACAGGCCCTCGCCGTTGATCACACCGAGCGCACCGAGTTTGCCGAGTTCGACCGCCACCGCCGGCGACACCAGAGCATCGGTGGGGTGACTGAGGATCGGGGACTCGAAACGGTACGCATCGATCTGCCACGCGGTGGAGACATCCTTGGACGACCTGGTCCGACGGGACGGGACGATACTGATGTCATCGAGTTCGAACGTGCGGCGGGCCGTTCGGCCCATACCGATGTCCACGAGATCACGCACCGTTGCGCCTTTCTGCTACGCGAACCGGTCGCCGGTCGATCCGACCGGACCGATCCGCCGAATCTTACGAGCTTCAGCGAGAATAGTAGTTCGGCGCCTCGGTGGTGAGGGTGATGTCGTGTGGATGCGACTCCTTGAGGCCTGCCGAGGTGATCTGCACGAACTGGGCATGCTGGAGGTCGGCGATCGTCGACGCCCCGGTGTAGCCCATCGCAGCACGAAGACCGCCGACGAGCTGATGGATCACCTGGGTGAGCGGTCCACGGAACGGCACCCGCCCCTCGATGCCCTCCGGGACGAGTTTCTCCTCGTTGAGGACGTCATCCTGGAAGTAGCGATCCTTGGAGAACGACTTGGCCTGTCCGCGTCCCTGCATCGCACCGAGCGAGCCCATGCCGCGATAACTCTTGAACTGCTTGCCGTTCACGAGGATCAGCTCACCGGGCGCCTCGGCCGTCCCGGCCAGCAACGAACCCAGCATTGCGGTCGACGCGCCGGCCGCGAGCGCCTTGGCGATGTCGCCGGAGTACTGCAGCCCGCCGTCCGCCATGACCGGCACGTCGTGCTCCTTGCACACGGCCACGGCCTCGAGGATCGCGGTGATCTGTGGTGCGCCGACGCCGGCGACCACTCGGGTGGTGCAGATGGAACCGGGCCCGACACCGACCTTCACCGCGTCGGCACCGGCCTCGACGAGCGCGAGGGCGGCCTCGCGGGTGGCGACGTTACCGCCGACGATCTGTACCCGCTCGCCAACTTCGGCCTTGAGCTTCGAGACCATGTCGAGCACCAGGCGATTGTGGGCGTGCGCGGTGTCCACGATGATCACGTCGGCGCCGGCATCGGCCAGCGCCATCGCACGATCCCACTGCGGGTCTCCGGTGCCAACCGCAGCTCCGACCAGCAGTCGGCCGTCGGCGTCCTTGGTCGCCAGCGGATGCTGCTCGGTCTTGACGAAGTCCTTGACGGTGATCAGACCGGTGAGTTTGCCGTTGCCGTCGACGATCGGCAGCTTCTCGATCTTGTTCCGGCGCAGCAGGCCGAGGGCGGCTTCGGCGGACACCCCCTCTTGTGCGGTGATCAGCGGGGCCTTCGTCATGACCTCGGAGACCGGACGCGACAGGTCCACCTCGAACCGCATGTCACGGTTGGTGATGATGCCGATGAGCTCGCCCGCGTCGTCCACCACGGGAAGACCGGAGATCCGGTACCGCGCACACATGGCGTCGACCTCGGCCAGCGTGTCGGCCGGCGAACAGGTGACCGGGTCGGTGACCATGCCGGCCTCGGACCGTTTGACCGTCTCGACCTGACCGGCCTGGTCCTCGATCGACAGGTTGCGGTGCAGCACCCCCATGCCACCGGCGCGGGCCATCGCGATGGCCATTCTCGCCTCGGTGACGGTGTCCATCGCCGAACTCACCAGAGGCACCTTGAGGGTGATGTTCTTGGTGACCCGCGACGACGTGTCCGCGTCACTGGGGATGACGTCGGAGGCCGCGGGAAGCAACAGGACGTCGTCGAAGGTGAGGCCGAGCATCGCGACCTTGCCGGGGTCGTCTCCCCCGGTGCGAACGTGCGTCATCTGTCCATCGTATCGGCAGCACCGCAGTGGTGAGGGTCACCCCGCGGGGTTCGTTCCACACGCCGGGAGACTGTGGAGTCCTCACCCCACCCTGACCGTTTCATCGGTTACCGTGGTTGTGTGCGTGACCACCTACCACCCGGCCTCCCGCCAGACCCGTTCGCGGATGACCCCAGCGATCCGGCGTCGGCGCTCGACTCGGTGGAACCCGGCATCCCGCTCGACGAGAACGAGCGGATGGCGGTCGAGGAGGATCTGGCCGACCTTGCGGTCTACGAAGCGCTGCTCGCCCACCGGGGGATCCGCGGACTCGTCGTGGTGTGCGACGACTGCCACGAGGACCATTACCACGACTGGGACATGCTGCGCGCCAACCTGCTGCAGCTACTGATAGACGGAACCGTCCGGCCGCATGAGCCGGCGGTGGACCCGCGACCTGACGCCTATGTGACCTGGGATTACTGCCGTGGCTATGCGGATGCGCACAGTCACGTCGATGACGAACGCTGAGCCGGTCTCACGACGACGGCGAGATCGTGGTCGGGAAGTCCGACTCCTGCCCGCCTGCCCCGTCATTCCGTTCGACCGGTGACGACGTGGCGGTGGTCGTCGGGGTGGTGGTCCGGATATCCGGGGGCGTCGATGGTTCCGGGCTCCCCGTGTTGCCCGGACCTTGGTGACCGCCATCGCTGGTCGGGACATCGGAGGTCGCGGGCGGCGGTGGTGCAGGCTTCGTGACGGTGACGGATGACGAGCCGTCGTCGCCGCGCGAACGGCGGAGGTCACGGGGCGGCGCAGTCGGCCCCTTGGCCCCCTCGCTCGGTCGCTGACTCGGCGAGACCGATATCGACCCCGAGGTGGACGATGCTCCCGACGTCGCGGTCTGCGCGCGGAGCCGTTCGATCCACTCCTTCATGCGATTGAGCGTCTCGGAGTCACGCATTGGCCCGAGGTCCTTCTGCGCTTTGGCGATCAGCTCGGCCGCCTGCTCTGGATCGCCGGAGGCCATGGCGGCCTCGGCCTTTTCCAGATTCGACTGCACATCCATCGATGCCTGTGTCTGGGACGCAGCCTCGGAGAACACGACCCGCTTGACACCCCACAGCGGATCGCCGGGCGAGGATCCCTCGGCGAGCACGGTCAGGCCCGCACCGGCGATCACGACGATCGCCGCGGCACCGGATGCGACGCGGAGGTGACGGATGACGCCCCGGCCGCGACGCGCACGCTCGGTGGCGGCGATCGCCGACTCGACCTCATCGACGGTCGGCAGCTCCGGCAGCGGCGCGGTGAGCGCCTCGTGGCGCCAACCCGACAGCAGTTCGGCGAGTTGGTACTCGGTGTCGTCGTGGGTGGGGACAGGAAGGTCCTGCGACAGCGAGTCGAGGAACTCGTCGTCGACATGCACCGACGTCATGTCGATGGGCTCAGTCACGTCCCAACCGGGCTCGGCAGGATCATGTTTGTCGTTCATCGACCTCACCCGCCTTCCTCAATTGGTCTTTCAACTTCGCCAACGCGCGGTGCTGCGCCACTCGCACCGCGCCTGCGGTGCTGCCGATGGCATCGGCGGTCTCCTCGGCCGACAGTCCGACCACGAGTCGGAGGACCAGCACCTCACGCTGCTTCTCCGGGAGGATCGTCAACAGCGCACGCATCCGGCGACTGGCATCGGCGTCGAGCGCCGACTGTTCGGGTCCGCCCGTGAACGACATCGCCTCGGGAAGGGTCTCCACCGGATCGGCCTTGACCCGGCCTGCCACGCGCATGGCATCGGCCACCTTGTGTGCAGCGATCCCGTAGACGAATGCCATGAACGGCCTGCCCTGGTCCTGATACCGGGGCAGCGCTGTCATCACCGCCATCAACGCCTCCTGCGCGATATCGTCGGCGGAGAACAGATGGCGTTCTCCGACTCCAATTCGCCCTCGGCAGTAACGCAGGATCGGATCCTGCACACTTTCGAGAACTGACGTGAGCGCCGCGCGATCGCCGTGCCCCGCGGCACGGACAGCCTCGTCGAGCTCAACACCCGTCAGTTTCATCGTCAGTCGAGATCCCCGTGTTACATGTGGTCGTGGTGTTGCCGGTGTGCCGCTTCCCCCACGTCACCTTAGCGATCGAACCCGACGCTCGACGCACCCACCGCCGTCACGCGTTGTCGAATGGCACGCCTCGAGAGATGAGTTCGGATCGCGTCCATGCCAGTTCCTTCCTGACCTCCTCATCTGCCGGGTCGAGGCCGTTCCGCAATGCCAGCGAGGCCCACCGCAACGGCGTCAGGTCGGCATCGGCCGCGCGCCTGGTCACCTCGCACGCGAGCTCTGCGGCGTGATGCACGTCACCCGCGGTCGCCGCCGCCGCGGCCGCGATGAGGGTCGTCTTCACCCGATGTCGCTCCGGGGTGTCGCCGAACTCTGCCAATCGACAACCGGCCTCGGCGTGTCCGAGCGCTTTCGCCACGTCGCCGCCGTACATGGCCAGCTCGGCAGAGACCCATTCGATGCGGAGCCGGGGACGGCGACCGGCGAGCCACCCGCCGTCATCGGGGTCGGCATGGTCGCGGGCACGGTCCAGCAGTCGTGCGGTGGCCGGCAGACGGAGTCGGCCGAGATGATCGGCGGCGAGCCCGACCAATGCGTCCAACAGGGCGGCTCGCCGCCACTCGACCGGGGCGCCTGCCCGCCACTCGCTACCGTCCGGGTGCGCGACGCCCACCAACAGCAGGGCGCGTCCGTCGAACGTCGACGCGTGCCGGTGACGGCCCGCCTGCCGCAGCAGGGAAGCCCGGGTCGAGAAGGCCAGCGACGAGAGCACATCATCACCGTGCACCCGCCCCAGCCGGTCCGCACCGTCGAGCAACGCGAACGCGGCTGCGGTGTGACCTATACCTCCCCGATGCACGGCTCGGTCCCACAACGCATACCCGTCCGTACGTTTGCCCATATCAGACCCTATTTTCTTGCGCTCACGCCAACGCCAAATGGAATGTAACCGGTTCCAGTTTGCATAAAATTAACCTGCCGTCACAAACATTAATTCCACCCCCAGATCACGCACGAATATTCTGCACATTTCTCCCGTGTTACGCCGAGCCCGTCACGGATCCTGCCGGAGACGAGCTTCCATGGTTGCCGAAACACTCCTCCGGGCAAGGGAAGTCGCAGTTCAGATAGGGTAATCCGACCCGCACCAGGGGCCTGACCCACCCAGTGTGGGCTATATGCTAGACCGGTCCGTTTCCACAACACAGAGTTAACATTTCTCGAAGTTTCACCATCATTGAGCATGCATTTGGCGGGATTGACTCCATTTCTTTTGCTTGCCTACTGTGTGGTTGCACTGATGAATACGAGTGCCACTCGCAGACAAGGAGTCGCTGTCATGCCTCAGCCAAATCTTCTTCCCGGCCCGAACGCCGACATCTGGGACTGGCAGATGAAGGGTCTCTGTCGCGGAGTGGAATCGTCGATGTTCTTCCATCCCGACGGTGAGCGCGGCCGTGCGCGCGCCCAGCGGGAGCGCCGTGCCAAGGAAATGTGCCACCAGTGCCCGGTGATCGCCCAATGCCGTGAACATGCACTCGCGGTCGCCGAGCCCTACGGCATCTGGGGCGGGCTCTCCGAGTCCGAACGCAGCATGTTGATGAAGCGCGGCGTCGGACGCCGGATGGCCGGCTAGCCGGCACGCGGACCCCTTCCCAACGCCCTCGGGGGCATCGATCCTGCTGGATCGATGCCCCCGAGGGGTTGTGCGGGTGTCGCCGACGTCAGTGGGCGTGACCGTGCCCGCCGGCCGCGGCCGCTTCCGGCCGGTCGGTGATGGCGGTCTCGGTGGTCAACACCATCCGCGCGACGGATGCCGCATTCACCACGGCCGACCGTGTCACCTTCACGGGATCGATGATCCCGTCGGCGAGCAGATCACCGTAGGTGAGCGTGGCCGCGTTGAAGCCCAGTCCCTGATCGGACTCGGTGACCTTCGCGACCACAACGGCGCCGTCGACGCCCGCGTTGCCGGCAATCCAATAGAGCGGGGCGCGGGCCGCGTCACGAACGACGCGCACGCCGAGCGCCTCGTCGTCGGGTAGGTCCGCCGCCAGCGCATCCAGCACCGAAGCCGCTTGCACGATCGCGGAGCCACCGCCGATGACGATGCCCTCCTCGACCGCGGCCTTGGCCGCCGCCACCGCATCCTCGACGCGGTGCTTGCGCTCCTTGAGTGCGGTCTCGGTGGCAGCACCCACGCGGATCACGGCAACGCCACCGGCGAGCTTGGCCAAGCGCTCGGCCAGCTTCTCGCGGTCCCAGTCGGAATCGCTCTGCTCGATCTCACGACGCAGTTGCTCGGCACGGTTCGCGATGTCGTCCTTGGTGCCGGCACCCTCGACCAGAGTGGTCGTGTCCTTGCTCACGACCACGCGGCGGACCGAACCGAGCGCGTCGAGTCCGGTCTCGGCGAGGGACATGCCGATGTCGGAGGAGATCACCGTCGCGCCGGTGACGACCGCCAAGTCCTCCAGGAACGCCTTCCGGCGGTCCCCGAAGAACGGCGCCTTGACCGCCACGGCCTTGATGGTCTTGCGGATGGAGTTCACGACGAGAGTCGAGAGCGGCTCGCCCTCCACGTCCTCGGCGATGATCAGCACCGACTTGCCCTCGGAGGCGATCTTCTCCAGTAGCGGCAGGAAGTCCGGCAGCGAGCTGATCTTGTCGCGGTAGAGGAGAACCAATGCGTCCTCCAGCACGGCCTCCTGGCTGTCGGCATCCGTGACGAAATACGGCGACAGGAAGCCCTTGTCGAACTGGACGCCCTCGGTGATCTCGAGGTCGGTCTCCAGACCGGAGCCCTCCTCGACGGTGACGACGCCGTCGCCACCCACCCGGGTCATCGCCTTGCCGACCATCACGCCGACCTCCTCGTCACGTGACGAGACGGTCGCGACCTGGCCGATCGCCTTCTCACCGTCGACCGGGGTCGCCACCCGAAGCAGTTCGGCGCTGATCGCGTCCGCGGCCTTGCCGATTCCGACACCGAGCGCGATCGGGTTGGCGCCCGCCGTGACGTTGCGCAGACCGGCCGAGACCATCGCCTGCGCGAGCACGGTCGCCGTCGTGGTGCCGTCTCCCGCGACGTCGTTGGTCTTGGTGGCCACCGACTTCACGAGCTGGGCACCGAGGTTCTCGAAGGCATCCTCGAGGTCGATGTCGCGGGCGATGGTGACGCCGTCGTTGGTGACGCTCGGTCCGCCGAACGCCTTGGCCAGCACCACATGCCGGCCGCGGGGGCCGAGGGTGACCTTCACCGTGTCGGCCAGTTGATTGATGCCGCGCTCGAGTGCGCGGCGCGCTACATCATCGAATTCGATCTGTTTGGACATGGGTCTCTTTCAGAGTGCGGAACAGCTTGGAGAATCAGCACCGCCCCGGCGCCCGACGAGGGCTCCGGGGCGGTGGACACGCGAAGTGATTCGCGGGTCTTACTTGCCGATGACGGCCAGCACGTCGCGCGCCGAGAGGATCAGGTACTCCTCGCCGGCGTACTTGATCTCGGTGCCTCCGTACTTGCTGTAGATGACGGTGTCACCTTCCTTGACGTCGACCGGGACGCGGTTGCCCTGCTCGGTAACCCGGCCCTCGCCGACGGCGATGACGGTGCCTTCCTGCGGCTTCTCCTTGGCGGTGTCCGGGATGACCAGACCGGACGCGGTGGTCGTCTCTGCCTCCACGGCCTGCACCAGGATCTTGTCCTCAAGCGGCTTGATGTTCACGCTCGCCACGATGTGAGTCCTCAACTTTCGTACTGAGTGAGTTCGAACGGTGGTTCGGATGTTCATGGCGCTGGACAAAGCCCCGTCGTCGCGGGTGCCGAGGCTTCACGCAGTGCCGACTAGCACTCTATACACGAGAGTGCCAGCACTCAAGGGTGGAGGCTGCGAAATCAGTCGGCCTCGCCTGCGAGTGAGGTCACGAGCGCCGGAACCGGGTCCGTAGCACCTGCGTACGGCTCTTTCGCGACCAAGTCGCCATCGCGATCGCACCGACGAGTCCGATGATCGACAGGCCGGCGACCACTCAGATCACCGTCGACATTCCGCCGAGGAGCTCGCCGGGACCGGACGGTTCGTCGGTGCTCGCGAGGATCGCGGTGACCACCGCCATCACCACCGCCCGCCCACCTGGACGCTGGTGCTGACCAGCCCTGAGGCCAGGCCCTGCTCCGTATCGTCGACACCCGCGGTGCCCTGGGACGGGACCGACGGGAAGGTGACCGCGAATCCGCCGACGAGCAACCAGGGCGTCGGCACCCGGTGCAGGACGCGGTCCATTCGGATCGCGCCGGCGGCGACGATCAGACCGGCAGGCAGCCCAGCCGACCTGCCGGTAATATGCGTGCGCATGTAATGCGTCTACACCTATTTCTTGCGCATTTAATGACTTTGCATTAAATGCATTTGCATGTTGTAGGGTGTCGGGCATGACCGAGGGAACCGATCAGGATGCGCTTGCCGCGGCCTGGCATGACCTGTCGGTTCGATACCACCGGGTCTCCTGCGCCCTCGACCGCGAACTGCAGGCCAATCACAAGATCTCCGCCAGCGAGTTCGAGGTACTCGAATTGCTCTGGGCAGCAGATGAACACAGTCTGCGGATGAGTGAGCTCGCCGAGCACGTCCATCTCAGTCAGAGCGCTCTGTCGCGTGTGGTCGCGCGCCTGGAGAAGGACGGCCTCGCGAGCAGGACGATGTGCGAGTCGGATCGGCGGTCGGTGTTCGCCCAGCTCACCGAGAACGGCGAGGACCGGTACCGGCGTGCGCGCCCGACCCAGCGCGCGGTACTGGCCGACCATTCACTCGGCTGCCGCGAGCTGTTGCAGCGTCAGAGCTGACTGACCTGCACCGACATCCCCGGATCGGTGGCTACCGTCAGTGGGGACGGCTCGGCTCCTCCGGCGATGACATGCGCACCCAACGTCGCGATCATCACGCCGTTGTCGGTGCAGAGGCGAGGCCGGGGCACCCGCAGAGTGATGCCCGCCGCCGCGCACCTTTCCTGTGCCAGCGATCGGATGCGCGAATTGGCGGTGGCACCACCGCCGAGTACCAGAGTGTCGACCCCGAGGTCCGAGCAGGCACGGAGCGCCTTCATCGTCAGGACGTCGGCAACCGCCTCCTGAAAAGACGCCGCCACGTCGGCGACCGGCACCTCGACACCGTCGCGCTCGCATTTCTCGACATGGCGTGCGACCGACGTCTTGAGACCACTGAAAGAGAAGTCGTAGCGTGCGTCACGGGGTCCGGTCATCCCGCGTGGGAACGGGATCGCACTCGGATCGCCGCCGGCTGCAACACGATCCAGCGCCGGACCACCCGGAAATCCGAGATCGAGAAGGCGGGCCACCTTGTCGAAGGCCTCCCCCGCCGCATCGTCGACCGTGGTGCCGAGTTCGGTGATCGGCGACGCCAGGTCGGTCACGTGCAGCAGGTGGGTGTGGCCACCGGAGACCAGGAGGGCGACGCACTCCGGCATCGGCCCGTGCTCCAGTGTGTCGACCGCGACGTGACCGCCGAGGTGATTCATGGCGAAGAGCGGGACATCCCAGGCCAACGCATAAGCCTTCGCGGCCGCGACACCGACCAGCAGGGCGCCGGCCAGACCCGGGCCGATCGTCACCGCGATCGCATCGGGGCGGTCGATTCCGGCGACTTCTCGGGCACGCTGCATGGTCGGCACGATCGCCTCGAGGTGCGCTCGTGACGCGATCTCGGGGACCACACCGCCGAACCGCGCATGCTCCTCGACACTGGACGCGACCTCGTCGGCGAGCAGTGCCGCAGTCCCCTTCCCGCCGTCGCCGATGCCGTCCGGGTCCCACCGGACGATGCCGACTCCGGTCTCGTCACACGAACTCTCGATTCCCATCACGATCATGGGGTACTCCCTGACTCCGGTGCGGCTGACTCCCGTGCGGCTGACTCCGGTACGGCGGATTCCGGCGTGACCGGTCGGATCATCGTGTAGGCGTCGGCACCCGACGGTTGATAGTAGTTGCGGCGGATGCCCGACCGGACGAACCCCTGTCTCGCGTACAGATCGATGGCGGTGTCGTTGTCGGTGCGCACCTCGAGGAAAACCGGTGCGCCACAATCGTCGGCGACGTCGAGCAGCGCCATCAGCAAAGCGCGTCCGTAACCCCGGCCACGATGCGACGGCGCGACGGCGATCGTGTGGATCTCACACTCGAACGAACCCGCCGACCCCAGGGTCGATACGCCCGCGTAGCCCACGACTTCTCCGCCGGGCCGTTCGCGGGCCGCGAAGTACCGGTTGTAGGGAGCGTTGAGCTCTGCGCGGAAAGCCGTGGCGGGCCAAGGCGAATCGTCGGCGAACATCTCCCTCTCCAACGCGGCGCAGCGGGGGATGTCGGTGTAGTCGAGGTCGTCGATCAGCAGCTCAGACGTCGTCATCGTGTCACCTCTCGCTTCTGTCCGGCCGGTGCCCGACGGTCCTTGGACTCCACGGCGTCCGGGCGCCGAAGATACAGCGGGACCAGTGGTTCCGGCCGCGCGCCGGTACGCAGATCGTCGGACGCGGCTGCCAACAGACCGGCCACCGACGGTACCGTCGCGGTCCCGACACGGCGGCCGAAGAGCTCGGCGTGCGCCGGTGATCCGACCACGAGATCGATGGGTGTCGAGGCGAGGTCGTCGACGAGCCGGGCCGGCGCGACGACCTCCGGGCCACTCACCCGCCGCCCGTCCACGTACCGGGCCCAATAGACCTCACGGCGTCGGGCATCGGTCACCACCAGCATCGAGCTGCCATCTGCCCCGTCCATGAACTCCTGCTCCGCGACCGCGTCCAGCGAACACACGCCGTACACGGGCAGCCCCAGCGCGTCCGCGAAGGCCGCCCCGGTCGCCATCCCCACGCGCAACCCGGTGAAAGGTCCCGGTCCACACCCGACGACCACCGCGGCGAGATCGGTGCGCGCGACGCCCGAATCGCTCAGGACCTCACCGATGAGCGTGGTGAGCACCTCGGCATGTCGGCGCCCGTCCGACACGACACGCTCGGCCGACACCTCCGGCGCGCAGCTGTCGTCGGGGCGCAGCCGCGCGACGCCGGTCACCACCGAGTCGGTCGCCGTGTCGATGGTCAATACCCACATCAGTGCTCCACCCATTCCCACTCGGCGCGACGGACTTCCGATTCGGGCTCCCGTCGCAGTCGTACCCGCAGATGCCGATCGGCGAGACGTTCGGCGACTCCGTCACCCCACTCCACCACGATCACCGCACCCGTCAGGTCGGAATCGAGGTCCAGCGCATCGAGTTCGTCGAGACCGCCGAGCCGATAGGCATCGACGTGAATCATGCCGGGGAGTCCCGGCCGCGACGGCCGATGCTCACGCGCGATGATGAACGTCGGCGACGACACCCGGCCGAGAACCTGCAGTCCGGCCCCGATGCCCCGGGCCATCGCCGTCTTGCCTGCGCCCAACGGGCCGTCGAGGATCACCAGGTCGCCGGCGCCCAGAGTGGCCGCCAGTTCCCTCCCCAGATCCTCGGTGTCGGCGACCTCCGCCAGCGTTCGCGCACCTGCCGCACCTGCCTCCACGGGTCCGCTCATCCTGGCACCCGCCTTCGCCACCACCGGCGACGGCGGGGCTGCGGCGTCGCCGTCCGCGCGCGGTCCACCAGATCGACGATCGCATCGGTCACCACGTCCGGCCTCTCCATCTGCACCATGTGACCCGCCCCCTCGACCACGACGAGTCGCGAGTCCTCTCTGAGTTCCCCGTACATCCGCATCGACCTCGGTAACGGTGTCAGCCGATCCGCGTTGCCGCACACCACCACCGACGGCACCCGGGCGAGGACCGGCAGAGCCATGGATTCGTCGTGATCCTCCAGGGCGTGCAAGAAATTCACGATGGTCTCGATCGGCGTGTTCTGGATCATCTTCTCGACGGCACGTCCGGCATTCGGGCTGTAGAAGTCGGGGCCGAAGCTCGCCGCCACCAGTACGGGTTCCAATACCTGACGGGTGAGGCCGCGACCGGCCCGTACCAGAGCCGGGACATGACGGACGGACAGCCGGAAGGCGTCGAGCAACGGATTCGACAGGCCTTCGCCGAGGCCGGCCTCGGTCAGACCGCGCGAGGCCGTCGCCACCAAGGCGACGCCACTGGCCCGGCCGTCGGGGGCGAAGAGTGCCGGGTCGCGGCGCGCCAGCCCCATCAACGCCATCCCGCCCATCGAATGACCCACCAGTACAAGCGGTCCGGTCGGCGCGGCAGCGCGGATCACCGCGCCGATGTCGTCGCCGAGGCGGGTGATGGTGCAGGTCTCGGCCGGCGCCGGACCGCTCCGCCCGTGACCGCGATGATCGAAGAACACCATCCGGATGCATCGGTCTGCCCAGCGCTGTGCCAACTCGTGACGCTGGAAATGCCAGCTGGCCATTCGCAGGCTGAACCCGTGGACGAAGATGACGGTCAGCTCCGGCTCGATCCTGTCCGGCTCTGCTCCCGCCGGGCCGGTGACCACCGTGCGGACCGCCAGATCGATCCCGTCGTCGGTGGTGACGGTGCTCGCGGTGTCGTCATAGATCGTGGTGAAGTCCACGCCCGCAAATGGATCCGCCCGGTTTGTGGTCCGACGGCGCGCCACGTTGCGGGCGACCCCGCCGGCAGCGACGGCCCCGAGCGCGGCGACACCGGTGACCCCGGCCATCCAGCCGATGCGCTCCGAGTCATCCACGGACGCCCCCGACGTATTCGCGCACTGCCCGGCGACCGATTCCCGAGACGATCTCGTAGTCGATGGTGCCGATGGCATCCGCCCAGTCCTTGGCGGTCGGCCCGCCGTCTCGACCGGTACCGAACAGCTCTGCCCGGTCGCCCTCGGCCACTCCTCCACCGTCCGGACCGATGTCGACGACCATCTGGTCCATGCAGATCCGGCCCACGCCCGGAAACGATCGTCCGTTGATCCGGACCGTGAACTTGCCGGAGAGCAGCCGCGGCACGCCGTCTGCGTAGCCGGCAGGCAGGATCGCGATGGTTGTGTCGGTCGGCGCGATCCAGGTGTGGCTGTAGGAAACCCCTTCTCCGGCAGCGAGTTTCTTGATCAGCGAGACCTGGGCGGTCAGCGTCATCGCGGGAATCAGGCCGAAATCGCCGCGCTCGGGCACCGGCGTCCGGCCGTAGAGGGCGATCCCGGGCCGGACCAGATCGCGCGCGAGGTCTGGACGTGTCAGTGCGGCAGGAGAATTGGCGATGTGCATCACCTCCGGTCCGGCATCGAGCCTGCGCAGGTCGTCGGCGGCGAGGTCGAGACGTTGCGCCTGTTCGGAATTCAACGGATGGTCGGGCTCATCGCCACGCGCGAGGTGACACATGATCGCCCGGACCGACACCGCACCGTCGGCCTTGGCCTTGGCCAGGGATTCGGCGAAGTCGGCCCACTCGTCGACGGCGACACCGCTGCGATTGAGTCCGGTGTCCACCTTGACCGTCACCGTGGCCGTGGTGGAGCGGGCCTCCGCCGCGGCGACGACCGCGGCCAGCTGACGCGACGATGACACGGCGATGTCGATGTCGTGCGCGATCGCCGCGCCGAAATCGGTAGCGGGAGTGTGTAGCCACGCGGTGATATGCGCGGTGATCCCGTCGGCCCGCAATGCGACCGCCTCGCCGACATGCGCCACACCCAGTTCGGCGGCACCGGCTGCCAGCGCGGTTCGCGCGACGGGTAGGACACCGTGCCCATAGGCATCGGCCTTCACCACCGCCAGGACATCGGCGCGTGCGGCGGTGCGCACCACGCCGACGTTGTGGGCGATCGCGTCGAGATCGATGGTCGCGGCCAGGGCAGGTGAGGTCATCGCGTCCATCATCCCAGATGCGGGCGAGTGCATTGCACGTGCGCGCGGCCGCCGATGTGTCCGGGATCACCGTCGATGCGGTGCCGCGGGAGGACCACCCTCATCCGGTCGCAGAGGCCTCGCGTACCGCCCGCACCGCCGATCGAACCGCGCCCAGCAGGGCGGACGCCCCGATCGGCGCGCCCCGGGCGGCCAGGTCGGCCGCGTGCCCGTGTATCCGTGCCGCGGCGGCTCCGGCCAGGGACGGGGCGAGTCCCGATGCCATCAGGGCACCGGCGACTCCCGAGAGCACGTCACCGGCCCCGGCCGTGGCCGCCCACGACGAGCCGGCGTCGTTGCCGAGGACATCACCCGAAGGGTCGGCGACGAGCGTGATCCTGCCCTTGAGAAGCACCGTCGCCTGCCACTTCGCCGCCAGGTCGGCGACTGCCTGCAATCGGTCGGCGCCGACGTCTTTGCCCGCCAGTCGTGCGTACTCGCCCGCGTGCGGGGTCAGCAGCGTCGGGGCCGGTCGCTCCGACACGAGTTCGGGATGAGCAGCGACCAGTGTGAGGCCGTCGGCGTCGACGAGCACCGGTAGATCGGTCGCGAGCACCGTACGCAGCACGTCCAGCGCGTCGTCGTCGGTGCCCATGCCGGGTCCCACCACCCACGCCTGCACACGTCCCGCATCGTCGAGCGACCTGGCCGCGACCACCTCCGGGAAATGCGAGACCACCTCGTCGGCGGCCGTCCCGACATAACGGGTCATGCCCGACGTCGCACTCACCGCCGCACCCGTCGCCAGGATCGCCGCTCCCGGGTACCGCGCCGACCCGGCGATCACCCCGATCACGCCCTGGCTGTACTTGTCGTCATGAAGTCCGGGGACCGGCCACAGCCGCGCGACGTCGTCGTCGGTGAGTGCCGAGAGCCGGGGCGCGGGACCATCGGCGGGCCCGGACCGGTCGATGCCGATGTCGATCACCTCGACTCGGCCGCATTGCGGCGCAGCCAACAGGTGGGCGTTTCGGGGCACGCCGAACGTGACGGTGATGGTGGCATGCACGGCCGGGTCATGGACCTCACCGGTGTCGGCGTCGACTCCGGACGGGAGGTCGACGGCCACGATCGCCGGCCCCCCGGCGTCGGCGGGTTCCAGACGGGCGAACTGCTCGGCGGCCGCCGATCGCAACGGTCCACGTCCTCCGATCCCGACAACCCCGTCGATCACCAGATCGAGTCCTCCCGGGAGGGTCTCGGCGATACGACCGCCGGCGCGACAGAACGCCGCGAGACCGCCAGGGTGAGCCTTGTCCGGGTTCAGCAGCACCGCACTGCATGCCACTCCGCGGCGCGCGAGAACTGCCAGCGCATAGAGTGCGTCGCCGCCGTTGTCACCGGCGCCGACGACCCCACCGACGCGGCGTCCGTAACAGCCGCCCGTCGCGCCGAGCTCGCGGATCACCACCTGCGCCACGCCGGCGGCGGCGCGCCGCATGAGGGTGCCACCCGTCAGCAGATCGCCGGTCGCCTGTTCCGCCTGCCGGACGGCGTCGGCGGTGAGGTAACGGATCGACATGGGCCGGGAACTACTCGACGGTGACCGACTTGGCCAGGTTCCGCGGCTTGTCCACGTCGTAACCACGCGTCTGCGCGACGGTGGCCGCGAACACCTGCAGCGGGACGGTCGACACCAGCGGTTGCAGAAGGGTCGGTGTCTTCGGGATGGGGATCAGGTGGTCGGCAACGCTCGCCGCCGAGAGGTCGTCCTCCTCGGCGATCACGATCGTGCGCGCCCCACGTGCCTGGATCTCCCGGATGTTGCTCACCATCTTGGAATGCAGCAAAGCCCGGCCGTCCGCAGATGGCATCACGATGATCACCGGCAGACCGTCTTCGATCAGGGCGATCGGACCATGCTTCAGTTCGCCCGCCGCGAATCCCTCCGCGTGCATGTACGCGAGTTCCTTCAGTTTGAGGGCTCCCTCGAGCGCCACCGGATAGCCGACGTGCCTGCCGATGAAGAGCACCGTGTTGTGGTGCGCGAGCGACCGTGCCAGCTCCTGGACCGGCTCCATGGTCGTGAGGACTTCCTCGACGGCCTTCGACATCAGCTCCAGCGCCGCGAACTCGCGCGCGACCTCGTCGGCGTACTTGGTGCCGCGGGCCTGGGCGAGGGCGAGACCGACCAGGTAGGCCGCGACGATCTGCGCGAGGAAACACTTCGTCGACGCGACGCCGATCTCCGGACCCGCATGGGTGTAGAGCACGGCGTCGGACTCGCGCGGGATCTGTGCGCCGTTGGTGTTGCAGATGGCCAGCACCCGGGCTTTTTGGTCCTTGGCGTGGCGGACCGCCTCCAGCGTGTCGGCGGTCTCCCCGGATTGTGAGATCGCGACAACCAGCGTCGAACGGTCCAGCACCGGGTCGCGGTAGCGGAACTCGCTCGCGAGCTCGACCTCCACCGGGAGCCGCGTCCAGTGCTCGATGGCGTACTTGGCCAGCAGCCCCGCGTGATAGGCGGTGCCACAGGCGACGACGAAGACCTTGTCGACGTCGCGGAGGTCGTCGTCGGTGAGTCGCTGTTCGTCGAGAACGATGCGTCCGCCCTCGAGGTGGCCGAGGAGGGTGTCGGCGAGCGCGGCGGGCTGCTCGGCGATCTCCTTCAGCATGAAGAAGTCGTAGCCGCCCTTCTCGGCCGCGGCGAGGTCCCAGTCGATGTGAAAGGGCTTGCCCGCGCGCGGGTCTCCGTCGAAATCGGAGATCCGGTAGTAGTCGGCGGTGATCACCACGACCTCGTCCTGCCCGAGCTCGACCGCATTTCGGGTGTGCTCGATGAACGCCGTCACATCCGAGCTCACGAACATCTCGCCGTCACCGACACCCACAACCAGCGGGGTGGATCGACGTGCGGCGACGATGGTGTCCGGGTGATCGGAGTGGGTGAAGACGAGAGTGAAGGCACCTTCGAGGCGACGCAGCGCGGCGTAGGCACTGGAGACGAAATCACCGGCGGTGGGCCCGTTCGCGTAGTAGCTCTCGAGCAGGTGCACCGCGGTCTCGGTGTCGGTGTCGGAGAGGAACTCGATACCGGCATCCTCGAGTTCGGTGCGCAGTACGGCGTAGTTCTCGATGATGCCGTTGTGGACCACGGCGATCCTGCCGTCGGTGCTCAGGTGTGGATGCGCGTTGCGATCGGTGGGCTGGCCGTGCGTGGCCCAGCGGGTGTGCCCCATCCCGGTGCTGCCCACCAGGTTGTCCGGTCCGACCGTGGCGATCTGCTTGTCGAGGTTCTCGAGCCGACCGGCCTTCTTCTCGACCACGGTGTTGCCGTGCCCGTCGAGAATGGCCACCCCGGCCGAGTCATATCCGCGGTATTCCATCCGCCGAAGTGCCTCGACCACGATGTCCAGCGCATCGCGCCGCCCGACGTATCCGACGATTCCACACATAGACAGTCAGCGTACCTGTGAAGTCAGCTCTTTCGGGTGCGCCGCTTGCTTGGTTTGACCCCCAGCAGGTGTGACACCGGATCCACCGGCTGCACGGGCGGGTCGGCCAGATCGATCACGCCCAGTTTGCCCAGGCTGGAATCCGCGTCGGAGAACCCTTGGTACTCGGTGTCGCCGGCCACGGTGTGCAGCAGAAATCCGGTGCAGGCTGCGCGGACGAGGCCGTGGACGGCACGGTCCGACCCGTTCATCCCGACCAGGGACTTGACCGTCCGACGTTCCAGCAGATCCCGTGCGTTCCCCTTGGGAACAGTGCGCAACGCCACATCGCCGGCATAGGCCTGTGCCAGGGGCAGGGCGTTGGCCTCCGCGGTGTTGAGTTCACCAGCGCCCGCCACAATCAGTCCGGGCGCGGTGACCAGGCCGGCGGCCGGCAACAGCATCGACGTCGTCGGTGCCGGGAACACTGCGACCACGCCCGCCACCGCAGGTGCCGGTTGCCCCAGGATCGGTTGATCCGCAGCCGCCATCACGGCGGCCGCCGCGCCGAAACCGTGGCCGACGAGTCCGATCCGATCCGGATCGACGGTCACCGCTCCGGACCCGAGGGGGACCCGCGCGACGACTCCGAGGGCAGCCCGCAGGTCGGCCGCCAAGCCGACATCGGAGGCGAAGAAGCCGGTGTTCTCGTCCGGCGCGACGGTCACGAAACCCCAGGACGCGAAGTGGTAGAGGAGATCCCGGTACCTGCGACTGTCGGCCATCCACGTGTGTCCGAGGGCGATGGCGGGGAGTCTCCGCCCCGATTCCGGCGCGAACACCTGCCCGCGCATGCCGACGATCCCGAGGTCGCCACACAGGACGCGGTGAGGCCCGCGGCGCGACAACGGCGCCATCAGCTTGTCGGCCGATCGGGACGGCTTCGCGCCCCGTGTCGTCCGCTCAGATCTCGTCTGCCCTGGTTTCGCTGCCGGCACACCGACAGCCTATTCGTCCGGGGCCGATCGATGTGGACTGGCCTCGGCCACGTCGGCGGGTAAGAGAATTCGCGGCGTGGCGGTATCGGCAATGTCCGCGTCGGTCTGCAGCTTCTCCCGCAGTCGCTGGTCCGGGGCGGCGCTCGCGGAACGGAAGTCGGCGAGGTCCGAGGCGAGACGCCGCTGGGTCGCCGCGTACGCGTGGGATGCCGCGACGACCTCTGCGGTCGCTCGCCGTGCGACGGCCTCGATCTGGTCTGCGAGATTCACGATCGACCCGCTCTCATTCGTCGCCGGCCAGTGCCAGGTCGCCTGCCGACGGTGGCGTGGACTCATGCGCGTCCGGGCGGACCGGGGCTACGGCGCCCGGCTCGGGAGCACGAGCCGGCGCGGCGAGCGCGGTGTCCTCGGCGGGTGGATTCGCGGATACCGGCGCCTGCGGTTCCGGTGGGTCGGCACCGGCGTCCGGTGTCAGTTGCAACGGGACGTCGGGGCGATTGCGGGACGGTGCCGGCACATCGTCGTCGCCGGGCGCCTCGCCACCCCCGGCCGACCGGCCGGCCGGCGCCGTCGCTGCCTCCGGTGGCGTGACCACAGTGTCCGGTGCCCGTCCCTCCGTCTCGGTCGGAGGGTTGCCGGCCTGGGGGTACGGTTCGACATCCATCGCCTCGGTGACGCGATCGAGATGCCGCAGGATCTCGTCGATCCCGGAGACAGTGGCATGAGCCGTGGTGAAATACAGGCCGGCCCTCGACGCGATGTCGTCGATCACGATTACGGCTGGGAGTTCTCCCGCCACGATCGCCCCTGGGACCGCGGCCACCGGGACGCCGGCCACCAGCGGGGACGCCAGTTGGGCGACCGTGAGATACCACGTCCGCAACAGCTGATCGATCCCCGACGCCGCGGACCCGGTGGCCTCGGCCAGGGTCCGCAACACATGCAGGTCCGCTCCGGCGCGCCACTGGTGATCGACGACCGCGGCCACCGCCCGCGCGCCCGACTTGCTCACCCAGCCGCGACCGAGCCGGACCTGCTGTTCGGGTAGCCGGTGCAGCTGGTCGGCGACGGCACGGTGCGCCGCGTCGAGGCGGCGGCTGTCGGCGGCGAGGCCCGCGACGTCGAACGAACCGACCCTCCGGAACGGCCGGTGCACGTCCTCCTCGCCTGCCGTTTGCGCTCCCAGCGCCGCGCCAAGCGCCAGCACCTCGACCAGATCCTCGATCCCGGAGACGGCCTGGTCGCGCAGCGCCGAAAGCGAATCCCCTGTCACACGGCACCGGAACCGTCGGCGCGATGCCTGCCCACACTGCGGGTCACGCCGGTCGCGTTGTCGGCATCGGCGGCCTCGATGATCGCGATGCCCCGTCCCAGGGCATCGGCCAGTCGGTCGGCGGCCTGCGCCTGGTCCGCGAGTCGCCCCGTGATGACGCGGCCCATCTCCCGGTACCGTTCGCCCATCTCCCGGTACTCCTCGCCGATCGCCCAACGACCGAGTTCATGAGCCCGGATGTCCTCGGCGGCCGAGCCGACGACATCGGCGGCGCGGCGATAGAACGCCACCACCTTCGAGACCTCGTCGACGTCGACGGACATCTGCGAATCGGCCATCGGTCCCCCTTCTCCCGCTGCGCGACACGGGTCGAGTGAATTCGAGCACATGAACACGGGTGTGGCGTCGAAGTTTAGACGCGCGACGGCAAGGGCTGGTTCCCGGCCGAGAAAGTCAGTTCGGCAGGACCACGCCGTGGCGCATGACGGCGTCGACGAGCGCCGACGGTCGTTCCGATACCGGCGCGTCCTGGACCAGCTCGAACGCACAGCCGAGATGGCGAGAACCGCCGTCGGCCTCCGCGCTGTCACCCACCATCAGCGCGTCGTACGGCGCGACGCCGAGCGGGTCGAGTGCCGCGTGGAAGATTCGCGGGTTGGGTTTGATCGCACCGACCTCATAGGACAGGGCGTACTCGTCGACGAGGTCGTCGACACCGTGCAGCGCGAGCACCGCGCGCAGATCGAAGGCGATGTTGCTGACGACACCGACGGGGATGGCGGCGGCGCGCAGACCGCGCAGCACCGCCTCGGTGTCCGGGAAGATCTGCCACGAATGCGGATCGAGAACCCTGGCGTAGAGCTGCTCGGCGTGGCCTGGCGCGGTCAGCCCCGACGCGCGCAGCATCGCCAGATATGCGCGCCGGTGCTGCTTTGGGTCGAGATCCCTTTGCTCCCAGGCAATCCGGTCGTCGTCCTCGATGACCGTCGGCAGACCGACGGGTTGGGTCATCCGCCGGATCAGGACCGCCTGCGCGTCCAGATGCAGCGCGTTGCCGTCCTCGTCGTGCAGACCGTCGAACCAGTCGTCGCGCGCCTCGAACCGGAAGAGAGTGCCCGAGAAGTCGAACAGGACCGCCTTGGGAGTGCTCACGAGCCCGCAGCCTCGACCACGTCGACGATCCGACGTGCCACCACCCGCGCGGTGTCGGCAGAGCCGGCCTCGACCATCACGCGTACGAGTTGCTCGGTTCCCGACGGACGCAACAGCACCCGGCCGTGGTCGCCGAGTTCGGCCTCCGCGTCGGTCACCGCCTGCTTGACTGTCTGTGATTGGGCAACCGCGTGTTTGTCCGCGACCCGGACGTTGATGAGTTCCTGCGGGAGAACCGTCATGATGCCCGCGAGGTCGGCGATGCGGTCGCCTGTCGCAGCCATCTGCTCCATCAGGAGCAGGCCGGTCAGGATGCCGTCACCGGTGGTCCCGGAGCCGGGAACCACGATGTGCCCGGACTGTTCCCCACCGAGCGAATAGTTGCCACGACGCAACTCCTCGAGGACGTACCGGTCGCCGACGGCTGTCGTCCGCAGCGTGATCCCCGCCTCGCGCATGGCGATGTGCAGGCCGAGGTTGCTCATCACGGTGGCGACGAGGACGTTGTCGCGCAGGCGATCCCGGGACCGCAACGCGGTCGCGAGGATCGCCATGATGGCGTCCCCGTCGACGACCTGCCCGGTCGAGTCGACCGCGAGGCAACGATCGGCGTCACCGTCATGGGCCAATCCCAGATCGGCTCCGTGCTCGAGCACCGCCGCACGGAGCTTGTCCATGTGGGTGGATCCGCAGTCCTCGTTGATGTTGAGGCCGTCGGGCTCCGCGTGGATCGCGATGACGTCGGCGCCCGCGTCCGCGTAGGCCTGTGGCGCCAGCTCGAAAGCGGCGCCATGGGCGCAGTCCACGACCACGGTGAGGCCGTCGAGGCGATGTCCGATCGCGGCGGCGAGGTGCGCGCGATAACGGTCGCCCGCATCGGACGCGTCCACCACACGACCCACGGCTGCGCCGATCGGACGGGCGAAGTCGTCGTCGGCCATCGCGGCCTCGATCCGGTCCTCGACCGCATCGTCGAGTTTGTGGCCGCCGTCCGAGAAGAACTTGATCCCGTTGTCGGGCATGGGATTGTGCGACGCCGAGATCATCACGCCGAAATCGGCGCGGTAATCGGCCGTCAGGAATGCGACAGCGGGAGTCGGCACCACGCCGACGCGGATCGCGTCGACACCGGTGGCCGCCAGCCCCGCACACACCGCGGCCTCGAGCATCTCGCCGGAGGCGCGGGGATCACGGCCGACCACTGCGCGCGGACGTCCGCTCGCTTCGCTCGCGGAGCCGGCCTCGAAAACGACCGCGGCGGCCGAGGCCAGGCGCAACGCGAGCTCGGGAGTGAGCTCGTCGTTGGCCAGGCCCCGGACGCCGTCGGTTCCGAAAAGGCGTGCCAAGATCAGCGCTTGGAGTACTGCGACGCCTTACGGGCCTTCTTCAGGCCGTACTTCTTGCGCTCCACCGCACGCGGGTCACGGGTGAGGAAGCCGGCCTTCTTGAGGGCGGGACGATCATCCGGGGTGACCTCGATCAGCGCGCGGGCAATACCCAGACGCAGCGCGCCGGCCTGGCCCGAGGGACCGCCGCCGACGAGCTTGGCGAAGATGTCGAACGACTCGGTGCGCTCGACGGTGACCAGCGGGGCCTTGATCAGCTGCTGGTGCACCTTGTTGGGGAAGTACTCCTCCAGGGTGCGGCCGTTGAGCTGGAACTGACCCGACCCCGGGACGAGACGCACGCGCACGATGGCTTCCTTGCGGCGGCCGACGGTCTGGATCGGACGGTCGATGACGACCGGCTCACGCGAGTCGGCCGGTGCGGCCTCGACGTCGGTGTCGTAGTCGTCGGACGCGGTTTCGACCGACTCGACGGCCTGCTCGACAGCGGTCTCCGCGGCAGCGGTGTCGTCACCGGCGGCAGCCTGGACCTCTTCGGCGTTCTCCACGGCAGCTTCGACGGCCGGGTCGTTGATGTTCTCGTTCGTCACTGGGCCACCTGCTTGATCTCGAAGGGCACGGGCCGCTGAGCCGCGTGGGGATGGTTCGGGCCGGCATAGACCTTCAGCTTGGACGCCATGGCGTTACCGAGCTTGGTGTGCGGCAGCATGCCCTTGATGGCCTTCTCGACCACGCGCTCGGGGTGGCTCTCGAGCAGTTCGGCAGTGGTCTGGACCGTGAGCCCACCCGGATGTCCGGAGTGGCGGTAGTTCAGCTTGCGCTCGGCTTTGTTGCTGGTCATCGCGACCTTTTCGGCGTTGATGATGATGACGAAGTCGCCGCCATCGGCGTGGGGCGCATAGGTCGGCTTGTGCTTGCCGCGGAGCAGGTTCGCGCTCTGCACGGCGAGACGGCCGAGCACCACGTCGGTGGCATCGATGACATGCCACGCGTGCGTGATGTCACCGGCCTTCGGGGTGTAGGTGGGCACAGTTGTCCTCGACTCTTTGTCGTTGGGTGCTGGTCAGGCGAATGGCAGAGTTTGCTCCCGGCGACCAGTGGGGACCCGGGCCTCGACTATCTCCTCCGGTTCCCCGGCGAGGAGATGCCACGCACCAGCGATCCAGACTACGCGAAGCCCCTGATCAGGGTCAAAACGCGTCGCGATCACTGCGGCGCGATCCGCACCGACGACACCGCATGAGCGCATTCGGCGTCGACCGACTCCCCGGCCGTACCCGCCTGGCATCCGACCGACACCTGCAGTCCGTGCTCGACGAGCACGTACCAGCGGATCGCGCTGCCCGACGCGGGCGCCTCGCGGTAGCTGATCACGTCGCGGCCCATGAAACGGGTGATGGCCGAGAACTCGGTCACCACATCGTCGCCACGCTGGCGGATCCGGTTGCCGAGACTGGTCGCCACCGATGCCAGGGTCGAGTCGGTCCGCACGTCGCTCTGGACCACCAGAATCCGGCGACCGTCGGCACGATCGGCGAACACCGAGCGCGAGGGCTCGTCCGTTCCCCCATCGTCGGGTCGTCGTCCCAGCTCGCTGCGCCGCCAGTCGGCGGGGACGTCGATGGTGGTACGTCCGAGTGCCACCGTCTGCTCGACGGGCGGCCCCTCGGGGCCGCGTTGGAGAAAGCCGACCACACCGGCCACCAACGCCACCGCCACCGCGGTCACCCCCGCGGCGACGATCCACCGCCCGGTACGGCTGCGCGTCGGCCCCGGTGCATCCTGCGCGGGCCGTTCGACCGCACCGATCAGGCGATCGGTGCCCTCGGGCCGGCCGGTTCGCCATCCGTAGCGTCGGATCAGTTGCCGATCGACCGCCACCACCCGCCCGGCCAGCGCGTGCGTGGCGACGACGTCGATGGCCCGGGCCACCTCCGCGGGGTCAGCCCCGTCGACGAAGACCGCCTCGACCGAGTCGTCGACGATGGCCTCCGTGCGGGCGGCCATATCGTCGGACTCCGGTTCGAGGACGTCCGCGGCCTCGATCTCCCATCCGGCCGATGTGCGGCGCAGCCGGGCGACATCCCAGCGCGCACTCCTCGGCCGGGCCGGATCCACCGGCACGCCGGGAAAATGGGTCGTCTCGACGACTGCGCACCGTTGCATCGCCCCGTCGGAGTGGCTCCGCGCGATGAGCACCGCCCGAGGAACGAGGGTGACCGCTGCGCCGATGTCCTCGGTCGCGCGGTCGAGCACCGACGAACGCACACGTCCCCAGGTGCTGGGATACCCGACCACCATCGGCAGCGGACCGTCGGGGCCGGCCTCGGGCAGGTGCAGATCTCGCAATACGGCCTGCCACGCCTGGTGACCGTATCGGCGGGTACCCGCGACCATCACCGTCGGCGCGTCGACCGCCTCCAGCAAACCGGTCACGTCCGCCGATCGCCCAGCCGAGACCGACACCTGACCGAACGCGAGGTCGACCACTGTCGGTCGCAGCGCGGTGTGTGGCACCCGATCAGGCCTCGGGCTCGACGTAGCCGACCTGGATCATCTCCTGCGGCCGCGTCCGCGACACCAACTCACCGCGCCCCGGGATCAGTTGCTGCATGCGAACGCGACCGGTGATGTACCCCTCGTCGCGGTCGCCGCTCATCAGGAGCATGTCGCAGGAGAGGTCCTTGAGTCGTCCGATCAACGGGTCGAACATCGCCCGCCCGAGGCCGCCCGAGCGCCGGGCCAGGACGATGTGGAAGCCGATGTCGCGGGCCTGGGCCGCGAGGTCGACCAGCGGCAACAGCGGGTTACCCGAAGCCGTCGCGACCAGGTCGTAGTCGTCGATGACCAGGTAGACGTCCGGGCCGGTGTAGTAGGAACGGTCGCGCAGCTGCTGCGGGGTCACGTCTTCGGGCGGCAGCCGGTCGGTGAGGATCTGCGCCAACTGCTGCATCATCGGGATCGCCTTGTTCGCCGAACTGGCGTAGCCGCCCAGGTGATCACCGTCGATGATGCCGAGCATCGTGCGCCGGTAGTCGATGAACACGACCTTGACCTGGTCGGGAGTCGAGTCGCGCACCAGGCCGTGCACGATGTTGCGCAACAACGTGGTCTTGCCGTGCTCCACATCCGCGAACACCATGAAATGGGGCTGTGTGCCGAAATCGAGAACCACCGGCGCGAGTTCGAGTTCGCCGACACCGACCGCGACCTGGTTGGCGCCCAACGCAATACCCTTCGCCACCACCAGGTCGTCGACCTCGCGCTGAGCGATCTCCACGCCGAGCTTGCGGACGGCCATCGCCGCCCGGCCGCCGTAACCGCCGGCAAGCCGGTCGATCGCGAACTGCACCCCGGCCGGGAGGGATTCGGCCGCGCTGACACCGTCCAGGCGTGGTAGCGCGATGAGCATGTGCAGCTCTTCGGGGGTCAGGCCCCGACCGGGCCGGCCGTGCGGGACCAGCGCGGCAGCGCGGCGCCCCATCTCCGAATCCATCGCATCGCCGAGCTTCAACTCGATCCGACTGCCCATCAGGTCCTTGACCGCGGGCCGCACCTCGGCCCATCGCGAGGCAGTCACGATGACATGCACGCCGTATGAGAGACCCTGCGCGACGATCGCGTTGATCGGCTCCTCGAGGAAGTCGAGTTCGTTGCGGAGCACACCGACGCCGTCGAGCACCAGGAAGACGTCGCCGTGCCGGTCCGAAGCCAGCGGATCGGCGGGATCTATTCCGCCGCCGGCGAACCACTCCCGACGCCGCGCGCGGTAGTCGCGCATGGATTCGATCCCGAGCCGGGCGAACAGCAGTTCGCGGCTGCGCACGATCGCACTCACCTCGGCAACTGTGCGTCGCACCGCGTCCATGTCACCCCGCGAGGCGACCGAACCGACGTGCGGGAGGCCGACGATGCTCGCGAGACTGCCGCCCCCGAAGTCCAGGCAGTAGAACTGCACCTGTTCGGGGGTGTGGGTGGCCGCGGCCGACATGATCATGGTGCGCAGGGCGGTCGACTTACCGGATTGCGGGCCACCGACGACCGCGACATTGCCTGCCGCACCGGACAGATCGAGGATGTGGACGTCGCGTCGCTGATCGTAGGGTCGATCGACCTCCCCGACCGCGATGCGCAGATCGCCGACATCTGCGGGTATCGACCAGTCCCGACGCCCGACCAGCCCGTCGACGGTCGGCGACTGATCGAGCGGCGGCAGCCAGACCTCGTGTGCGGCAGGCCCGTGCCCGGCCATCCGCGTCACGAGGGTGTCCAGCAGGGTGGGCACCGACGCCGCGGCCGGATCGTCGTAGACCGGGATGTCGGTGTCCGGTGGCGGTTCTTCGTCCAGGAGCGCCTGCGCCTGGTCCAGCACCGAAGAACTCGCCGCGCCCGTGTCCAGCGGCACCGGCAAGGCGGTGAAGACCTTCATCCGGCCGCGCGGTCCGGTGTACGCCGGACCTTCGTCGATCACACCGTCAGGCGCCATCGGCGAGAAATAGGGACCGGACACATACGACGTATTGAAGCGAACCGGCTCGGCCGAATCGCATTTCAGGTAGGCCGAGCCCGGGACGCTGGGCAGGTGGTAGGCGTCAGGGACGCCGAGAACCGAGCGGGATTCGTTGGCGGAGAAGGTCTTCAGCCCGATCCGGTAGGACAGATGACTGTCGAGGCCGCGAAGCTTGCCCTCTTCGAGCCGCTGCGACGCCAGGAGCAGATGGATCTGCAACGATCGCCCGAGCCGTCCGATGGCGACGAACAGTTCGGCGAAATCCGGCTTCTGCGCAAGCAATTCGGAGAATTCGTCCACGACGATGAACAAGGCGGGCAATGGCTCGAGCCGAACGCCCGATGCGCGGGCCCGCTCGTAGTCACTGACGTTGGCGAAGTTGCCCGCCGCCCGCAACAGTTCCTGCCGGCGATTCATCTCGCCGGACAGCGCATCCTTCATCCGGTCGACCATCGAGAGTTCCTGCTCGAGGTTCGTGATGATCGCCGCGACGTGGGGTGCCGACTCCAGCCCCAGGAAGGTCGCACCACCCTTGAAGTCCACCAGCACGAGATTGAGCTCGGTCGGCGAATGAGTGGCGAGCATGGCCAGCACGAGGGTGCGCAGGAACTCGGACTTGCCCGATCCGGTGGCGCCGATACACAGCCCGTGCGGACCCATCCCGCCGTGCGCACTCTCCTTGATGTCGAGGTCGACGGGGGTGCCGCTCGGGGTGTAACCGATCGGCACTCGGAGGCGATCCCGTCCGGTACGTCCGCGCCAGTACACCGCCGGGTCGAACCGGGCCGCATCGGTGATGCCGAGCAGAGCGGGCAGACCTGGATCGCTCGAGGTCGCCTCGGACTCCAGGTTCGCCAGCGCCGCGGCTGTGGCCAGGCGGTACCGCGCCATCCGCCGCGCCAGCGTCTCGGCCTCGGGGATCGTGAGCGAGTCCATGTCGGCGAACTCCTCGACACCGAAGGCGCTGCGAGCAGCGACCTTGCGGTTGCGGACCACCAACTGCAGGCCGCGACGGGCGGCGAGCCCGTCCGGCGGGGCCGTCAGGTCGAGGACCGTCACGCCCTCCATGCCGGCGTCGTTGATCAGCCGTTCGTCGCCCGCGACATGGCCGTCGTCGAGCACCACGACGAGATGCGTCCGCCCGGGCGTCGGCGGGGCCGAACGACTGAAGCGACCCCGTTCGAGCAGATCGGCCGCCATCGAGTTCTCGAAGTCGGCCAGAGTCGGGTAGATCATCCGCATGGCACCGATACCGTCACGCAGCGTCGGGTGACCGACGTGCGGAAGCCATTTCGCCCAATCCCAGGCCTCGCCCGCGGGGTCTCCGGTGATGACCGCGACCTGCAGATGGTCGGGGCCGTGGAACGCACACAGTTCGACCACCATGGCGCGCACGAGATCTCGGGTCTCCTGTCGGGCACCTTCGATGTTCACCGCCGGAAAACCGCGCAGTGAGATCGCCGTCGGGAGCCGGTGCACCACGGAGTGGGTCCGGACGAAACGACGCAGGGCGACCATCGACACGGGCTCGATGTCCTCGAGCGGCCCGGTCTCCGGGGGCATCAGGCGCGTGGCGAGCCGCTGTGAGCCCACCCCCACCCGGACATGGGCGAAATCGCTGTCGGTCGGTCGCCGCTCCCACATCCGGCGGCCGCCCACGATGTCGAGCAGGGCGACCGGGTCGGGATGACTCCAGGTGAGTGCCGCGCGCTGAGCTTCCACGGTCTCGAGGACCTGGCCGCGTGTCTGACCGAGGTAACGGAAGTAGTCCTTGCGTTCCTCGTTCAGTTCGGCGGCACGTTTGCCGCCGCCCCGCCCGCCCGCGGCGAACATGCCGAACATCGACATCAGCATCATCAACGGGAACATCATGAACAGCGGGTTGGACAGGATGTTGCGGCCACCGGTCGCGAACATCATCGCGACCATGCCGACGACCGCGACCACCATGACCACGGGAAGCATCTTGGTGAGCATGTTGCCCGGGACCACCCGCGGCACGTCGGGCGGCGGCGCGATGTTCAGTTCCCCACCCGGTGTACGGGGAGGCGTGATCCGGGGACGCCGGACGAACCCCTCCGTTGTTGCCACCACTCGATCTCCCCCCGACCGACTCCGCGACCCCGAGTTCGTCCGCGGGGGCCGCGCTGCTACACAATTGACGCAGTTCGCTATGTTAACCGCGAACAGGGCGGGGAGGATCCACCAGATGTCGACTCTGGATTCGCGAGGGATGACGACACCCTCGCCGGCGATGGGGCCGGCCGGCAGCGCACGAGGTGGTGCGCACACCGGCGCAGGTATCGAGCCCGAATTGGTCAGGGTGTCGGTGCTGGGCGGGAACACGCAGTTGGACGTGGCTCTACCTGCAGCGTTGCCCATTGCTGCGCTGATTCCCGACCTGGTGGCCCAGGTCGACTCGCGCAACCCGACGCGCCGCGACACCGACGATCCGGACAGTGCGGACGAGCGGCCGTATGACCGTCAGAACCGCTGGACTCTGGGCCTGGTCGGCCAGGAACAGATCGCCCCGAACCGGTCGCTGTCGGAGTCCGGGATACGCGACGGCGACCTGCTGGTTCTCCGCTCCACCCGCACGGGCGACTCGCCGGCGTTGTTCGACGATGTCGTCGACGCCGTCGCTCGTTTGAATGAATCTCACTTCGCGAGTTGGTCGCCGCGGTCCGCCCGATACGTCGGTTACGTCGTCGCCGTCGCGGCCGCCATCGCCGCGGCCGTCGCGCTGGGCGCCCACCGCTGGACCAGCGGCGCCCTGTGGATCGCCGGGCTGAGCGGCCTCGCCGCCGTCGGACTGCTGACCGCGGGCACGATCGTCGCGCGTCATTACCGCGACGAGGCGAGCTCCGCCGTCCTCGTCTCATCGGCCATGCCGCTCGTCTTCGTCACCGGCATGCTCCTCACCCCGGGACGGTTCGGGTCCGCGCACCTGACACTGGGCTGCGCGGTTACCCTCGTCGCCGCCGTTCTCTCCTACCGGCTCACCGCGGTCGGGCCGGCCGTGCACAGCGCGATCACCACCGCTGCCCTCCTCGTCGGATTCGGTTGTGGCGCAGAAGTCTTGATTGACACGACGGTGCCGGACACTGCGGCGGTACTGGCCGCCGTCGGCCTCCTCGTGATCGCTCTGGCACCGCGCGCCACCATCATGCTGGCGAAACTGCCGCTCCCCCCGGTCCCCACCGCGGGAGCGGCGATAGACGCCGAGGACATCGAGCCGAAGCCTGCGATCGACGGGATCGGTGCGATCGGAGCAATGGCATTGCCGAAAGCGGACGCCCTCGAGCGCCGGTCCTTTGTGGCCAACGCGTATCTGACCGGCATCGTCGCCGGGACCGCGCTCGTCACCGGCGTGTCGGCAGTCCTCGCGGCGGCACCGCTCTCGGGGTTCGAGCCCAAGTCGGCGGCCTACGCCGCGATCATCGCGCTGGTGCTGTGCCTGCGCGGCAGGTCGCACAGCGATCTGGCGCAGGCCGCTTTCCTGATCGCGTGCGGGTCGCTCGCCCTGATCGCCCTGGTCACAGGCCTCGCATTCGGGGCGGGCAATTGGCCGATCATCGCGTTCGCGGTGGCATTGCTGATGGTGGTCGCCGCTTTCGTCCTGGGCGTGGTCGCGCCGAACCAGGAGTTCTCACCGGTCATGCGGCGCACCGCCGAGATCATCGAGTACCTGCTCGTCGCGGTCATCGTGCCTCTCCTGCTGTGGATTCTCGACCTGTACCGGATCGTCCGGGAGATCTGACGTGCGTCGGCTGGGTCGTTCGGCCCGATCCCGGCGCCGGCACCATCCGGCCCGCCGACTCCACGCAGGTGCGGCGCTGATCGCGACTCTCACGGTGATCGCCGTGTTCGGGGGCGGCCCTGCCGCTGCGATTACTCCCCCGAAGATCGATCCCGGAGCCCTGGTGCGTTCCGCGCCGACGGCGCCGCCCGAGGCGACCGAACAACGCACTCTCTGCGCGAGACCGTTGGCGACTGGCCGTCACGACAATTCCAAACCCACTGCCGCGCAATCGATGATGAATCTCCCAGAGGCGTGGCGGTTCAGCCGGGGCCGCGGGCAGAAGGTCGCCGTCATCGACACCGGGATCACCCCGCACCCGCGTCTGGGTCACGTGCAGGCGGGCGGCGACTACGTGTCGTCGGGCAACGGGCTGGTCGACTGCGACGCGCACGGCACGCTGGTCGCGGGCATCATCGCCGCCGCGCCGAGCCGCACTGATGCGTTCGCCGGCGTCGCGCCCGACGCCTCACTGATCTCGATCCGGCAGTCGAGCGGTGCGTACTCCGCAAAGGACCGCAGGTCCGACGACTCGGACCCCACCGTCGGTTCCGGGTACGGGTCCGTCCGCACGCTTGCCAACGCGGTGGTGCGGGCCGTCGACCTCGGCGCCACCGTCATCAACATCTCCGAGGTCGCGTGTGCTTCCGCCGGATCCCGGCTCAACGACAGGTCACTCGGCGCCGCGGTCAAGTACGCATATGACCGCAACGTCGTCGTGGTCGTCGCGGCCGGCAACTTGTCGCAGAACTCCGGATGTCAGCACCAGAACCCGGCACCGGCAGGCGGCGACACCGACGGCTGGGGATCGGTGTCCACCATCGCCAGTCCCGCCTGGTTCTCGCCGTATGTGCTGGCCGTCGGCTCGGTCGATGCCGGTACCGGCGCGCCGAGCGGATTCAGCCTGCACGGTCCCTGGGTGAGCGTGGCGGCACCGGGCACCGACATCGTCAGTCTCGACAGCACCCGCGGATCGTCGAGACTCGTCGATGCGCAGCAGGGACAGGACGGGCCGATCCCGATCGCGGGCACGAGTTTCGCGACCCCGTACGTGGCGGGTGCGGTCGCGCTGGTGCGGGCCCGGTTCCCCCGACTTCGTCCGGCCGAGGTCATGGCGCGCATCACGCGGACCGCCCACGCCCCCGGCACTGGGCGCGACACCGAGATCGGATATGGGGTCATCGATCCGGTGGCGGCCCTGACCAGCGAGATCCCGGACGGCCTGCCGAATCCGACCGAAGCGAGGGCGATTGCCGTGCCGAGCCCGCAGACTCCCGTCGATCACACCGCCCGCGACGTCGCGCTCATCGGTGCCGGGCTCTGTGCTGCGGTGATCGCGGTGGTGCTGGCGGTGGCGCTGCCGCATCGGCGGGTGCGGCGCCTCGACCCAGACGAGTACTAGGCGAGTACTGGACGATCACGTCCGCGTTCGGCTCACTTCGCCGTGCGCGCGGGTCGCAGTTCGCGCGGCAACGCGAAGGTCAGCGTCTCGTTCGCGGTGTTGACGGTGTCCACCGAGTCGTATCCGTGCTCGGCGAGGAGATCGAGGACGCCGCGTACGAGGACCTCGGGCACGGACGCACCAGAGGTGACACCGACCGTCGTCACGCCCGCCAACCAGGAGACGTCGATGTCGCGCGCATAGTCGACGAGGTACGACGCGGCCGCCCCGTTCTGCAGAGCCACCTCCACCAGGCGCTGGGAGTTCGACGAGTTCTGCGAACCGACCACGATCACGAGATCGCATTTCGGCGCCATCGCCTTCACCGCGACCTGTCGATTCTGCGTGGCGTAACAGATGTCGTCGCTCGGCGGGTCCTCGAGCAGCGGGAACTTCTCGCGCAGCCGTTTGACGGTCTCCATCGTCTCGTCCACCGAGAGCGTCGTCTGCGACAACCAGATGACCTTCGATTCGTCGCGCACCTCGACGTCGTCGACGTGATCCGGACCGTCCACGAGCTGGATGTGCTCGGGGGCCTCGCCCGCGGTGCCCTCTACCTCTTCGTGACCCTCGTGGCCGATGAGGAGGATGTCGTAGTCGTCGCGGGCGAACCGTTTGGCCTCCTGGTGCACCTTGGTGACCAGGGGGCAGGTGGCATCGATCGTCTTCAGGCTGCGCTCGGCTGCGGTCCGATGAACCTCCGGCGACACGCCATGCGCCGAGAACACGACGATCGCACCTTCGGGCACCTCATCGGTCTCGCCGACGAACACTGCCCCGCGGTCGGTCAATGTCTCGACGACATGGCGGTTGTGCACGATCTCCTTGCGGACGAACACGGGGGCACCGTGCTTGTCGAGAGCGCGCTCCACGGTCTCGACGGCACGATCCACCCCGGCGCAGTAGCCGCGTGGTTCGGCCAACAGGACACGCTTGCGATCAACCATGCCGTCCAGCCTACGGGCTGTCGCCGCCCGTCTGCGCCCGGCGCAGGATCGGCCCGGCATGTCCTGGGGTGGATCAGTACCCCGTCGGATGGCAGAGTGTGGTCATGGTTCGCGCACCGTATCCGGCCCGCATCGCCGCCGGTCTCGTCGTCACCGCGATCGAGGAGACCCGAAAGCTGCCCGCTCTCGTGATCACCCTGCCGATGACAGCGGTCAGCCAGACGTTGCAGGCAGGAATGCGGGTACAGCAGAACATCGCCGAGCTCGCCATCAAGGGCGACCTCGCGCTCGAGACGCTGTTCGAGAAGCCCTCCGACCAGCCCGAGTGGGCGCGGTTCGACGACGATGACGACGCCATCGACGCCGAGGCCGCCCGAACCCCCATCGAGAGCCGGGACATCGACGGCGCCCCGGTCACTCCTGTGTCCGAAAACACATCAACCGGCCTCGGGGCGTCCGACGCCGCGGACCCACCCGCCCACCCGGCATCGGCCGAGAAGTCGCCCGCGAAGAAGTCGCCGGCCAAGAGGCCTGCGGCGAAGAAGGCCGCGGCGAAGACGTCTGCGGCCACGAACTCCGCGTCGAAGTCGGCGGGCACCGAGCAGGGCTCGACCCCTGACCGACGCACGGCCTCCGATGACGCGCCCGGCGCCGACCCCGCGGCCGGTCGATTCGCTCTCTACAGCGCTCCCCCCGAGGGAGTTGTGAACGCGGACGGTGACAAGAACAACGCGACCAAGACCGCACCGACGCTCGACGGCCCGGTCCCCGAGATCGTCGAGTACATCGAATACGACAACCTGACCCTCGCCCAGCTGCGCGCCAAACTGCGCACCGTCGGGATCGACGAACTCGAGCAGCTCGCGGCATACGAGAAGGCGACCAGGGCGCGCGCACCGTTCGTCACCATGATCGACAATCGCATCGCCTCGCAGAACAGCAAGCGGCAACAGACCACGTGACCTCAGACCAGGCGACATCGGGTGCGCAGTCGTCGAACTCCGCCGAACACCCATGGCCGGTACGGACCGTCAACACCAAGATCGCCGACTGGATTCACCGGCTGGGGCAGATCTGGGTCGAGGGTCAGGTGACGCAGATCAACCGCCGGCCCGGCACCCGGGTCGCCTTTCTCACCCTGCGCGACCCGGCCGCCGACATCTCGATCTCGGTGACCTGCAGCCCGGATCTGCTCATGCGGACCGAGGTTCCGCTCACCGAGGGAAGTCACGTGGTGGTACTCGGTCGGCCGACGTACTTCACCGGTCGCGGCACCGTGTCGCTCCGGGTCACCGACATCCGGCCGGTCGGCGTGGGCGAACTCCTGCTCAGGATCGAACGCCTGCGACAGCTGCTGGCCGCGGAGGGCCTGTTCGACAGTCGCCTCAAGCGGCCCCTCCCATTCTTGCCCAGGGCGGTCGGCCTGATCAGCGGCCGGTCCAGCGCCGCCCAGCGGGACGTCGTGGCGGTGGCGGGCAATCGCTGGCCCGCGGTGCGTTTCGAGGTGCGCGATGCGCCGGTCCAGGGGCCAACCGCGGTGCCGCGGATCCTCGGCCATCTCGCCGATCTCGACGCCGATCCCGACGTCGAGGTCATCATCATCGCCCGAGGGGGTGGAAGCGTCGAAGACCTCCTCCCCTTCTCCGATGAGGCCCTGCTGCGAGCGGTGTCCGCCTGCCGCACCCCGGTGATCAGCGCGATCGGGCACGAACCCGACGCCCCGTTGCTGGACCTGGTCGCCGACTTGCGCGCAGCGACCCCGACAGATGCCGCCAAGCGCGTCGTACCGGATGTCGCGGCGGAGCTGGCCGGTGTCGCGGAGATGCGGCGGCGCAGCGCACATGCCCTGCGCAATTGGGTGCGGCGGGAGGCGCATGTCGTCGACGGGCTCCGTGCCCGACCGGTGCTGGCCCGGCCTTTCACCATGATCGACGCCCACGCCGAGCAGATCGACCGGATGCGGCGCGACATCCGCCGCGATGTCCGGCGGCACGTCGATGCCGAGGACCGTCGCCGCGAACATCTGTCGGCCCGGTTGGGCACACTGGGCCCCGCACAGACGCTCGCCCGCGGATATGCCGTGGTGCAACGTACCGACGTCGATCCGGCCCATGTGGTGAGCGCCGTCGCCGACCTGCCCAGTGGTGCCCGGCTGCGCATTCGGGTGGCCGACGGTGCCGCAACGGCAAGCGTGACCGAAGGAGACAAAGCGTGAACGGGGATGCGGACCAAGAGAATCCGGAACTCGAGGAAGAGGACTGGACCCCGGTCGAGGAACTCGGTTACGAAGAGGCTCGCGACGAACTCGTCGATGTGGTGGCCACCCTCGAACACGGGGGCCTGGATCTCGACGCCTCACTCGCGCTCTGGGAGCGCGGGGAGGCACTGGCCGCACGTTGCGAGGAACACCTGGCCGGCGCCCGGGACCGGATCGAGTCCGCCCTGGCCGAGGGCGATGACGACGACGACTGACCTACCGACCGGCTGCGGCCGACCGGGTACGACGTCGAGGTCAGGCCCCGCTCGGTAGTGGTTGCTGTGCGAGCACGGCGGTGGCGATCTCGGCCATGTCGTCCTCGGGGCCCCGGGACAGGACAGCGATCCGGACGTCCCCGAGATCGGTGATCCAGAACTTCTTCTCGTCCGATGTCGAGTACGTGACCCATTCTCGGCCGCCGACCTGCCGGGTACCTGTCCCCAGCGCTTCCCCGCCACCGAGGTGGACGACCAGGTCCTCCTCTGTGGCGTCGGTCTGGCTGAGCTGCACGTACGCCCCCACGTCGGAGATCCATCCGACGTTGCTCACCCGGGTTCCGCCCACCGCCTGGGTCGATCCAGAGTTCGGCTTCCAGCCGTCCGGCGTGGCCGGCTCACGGATCGGGAAGGGGAGATCGCGGGCATCTGCCTGCAGGGCGGCCGACATGTCGAAAGCGGGCGTCTTGTCGTCGGACGCCTGACCCGAGAGCCCGACCGAGCAATTGCCCGACGCAATCGCGACGATCGCGCAGATGATCAGCAGCGGGATCAACGACCAGATCATGTCCTTGCTGCTGTGCAGGATGCGGGGTTTGGCGGCCATGGAACGAGTATCCCAAGGTCCATCGCGTGACCCGACGGCGCCCATCCCACCGGGAGGGGCGCAGACCCTGTTCAACGGGCGCGCGAGCCTGTTGAGTGGTCCCATGGGACGCCTCAGACGCTCGGTACCCGCCCTGTGCCTCGTGATGCTGCTCGTCGTCGCGGTATCCGGCTGTGGGGGCAATTCGTCGACGGGCATCGAGGGCATCCGCGACTCCGGAGTCCTGCGAGTGGGCACCGAGGGCACATACTCGCCGTTCAGCTACCACGATCCGACGACCGGCCGGCTCTCCGGTTACGACGTCGACGTCGCGAACGCAGTCGCCGAGAAACTCGGCGTACGCGCAGAGTTCGTCGAGACACCTTGGGACTCGATCTTCGCGGCGTTGGGCGCCGACCGATTCGACGTGGTCGCCAACCAGGTGACGATCACACCGGAGCGCCAGGCGAAATACGATCTGTCCGAACCCTATTCGGTCGGCGAAGGGGTGATCGTCACCCGCGCCGACGACTCCTCCATCCGGTCGCTCGCCGACCTGAGCGGCAAGGTCACCGCCCAGTCCTCCACCAGCAACTGGGCCCAGGTCGCCCGGGACGCGGGGGCCCGGGTCGAGTCCGTCGAGGGATTCACGCAGGCGATCAAGCTGCTGAACCAGGGCCGCGTGCAGGCCACGGTGAACGACAGCATCGCGGTTTACGCGTATCTGGCCGAGACCGGCGACACCAGCGTCAAGATCTCCGCGAAGACCGGCGACACCAGCGAGCAGGCTTTCGCCGCACGCAAGGACAGCCGGATCGTCGGCGACATCAACAAGGCTCTGGACGAACTCAAAGCCGATGGAACCCTCAGCCGGATCTCGCAGAAGTATCTGAAGGCCGACGCGAGTGGCGCCCCGGCGGCCGCATCCGCGGGCAAGGAGGCCGCGTCCCGCAGCACCTGGCAGCTGATCACCGACAATTTGTGGCCGATGGCTCGGGCCACCATCACCATGACCATCCCGCTGGCCGCGATCAGCTTCGTGATCGGCCTGGTCATCGCGCTGGCGGTGGCGCTGGCCAGGCTCTCCACGAAGAACGCGGTCTCGTGGATCGCGCGCGCGTACATCTCCGTGATCCGCGGAACGCCACTGCTCGTCCAGTTGTTCATCATCTTCTATGCCCTGCCGGAACTCGGGGTGAGCGTGCCACCCTTCCCGGCCGCGGTGGTCGCGTTCTCGCTGAACGTCGGCGGCTATGCCGCCGAGATCATCCGCAGCGCGATCCTGTCCGTGCCGAAGGGACAGACCGAGGCGGCCCAGACCATCGGTATGGACTACGCGACCACGCTGCGCCGCATTGTGTTGCCCCAGGCCGCCCGCAACGCCGTGCCGGGTCTGTCGAACACGTTGATCTCGCTCGTGAAGGACACCTCGCTGGCCTCGACCATCCTGGTGACCGAACTGCTCCGGGTCGCCCAGATCGCGGCCGCGCCCACCTTCGAGTTCTTCGCCCTCTACACCACGGCGGCGGTCTACTACTGGATCGTCTGCGTCGTGTTGTCCGGTCTCCAGGGCCGGCTCGAGAATCATCTGGGAAGGTTCGTGACGACATGACCGACAACCCCATCGTCCCGTCCCCGACAACCGGCGACGGCACCCTGATCGACGTCGACGGCCTCCGGAAATCCTTCGGCGACAACGAGGTACTCAAGGATGTCGACTTCTCGGTCCCGGCCGGGAGTGTGACCGTGATCCTGGGCCCGTCCGGCTCCGGCAAGACCACCATCCTGCGGTCCCTCAACGCGCTCGACCGGCCCGATTCCGGGATCATCCGCGTTGCGGACGTCACCATCGACTTCGGCGGCACGTACGGCAAGGCCGACATCGCCCGATATCGCCGGCAGAGCGCGATGGTCTTCCAGAACCACAATCTCTTCCCGCACAAGACGGTGCTGGAGAACGTCATCGAGGGTCCGGTCATCGTTCAGAAGCGTCCGCGCGCCGATGCGGTGGCCGATGCGGAACGGCTCCTCGCCGACGTCGGCCTGACCGACAAACGAGATGATCACCCCGACCAACTGTCGGGAGGCCAGCAACAGCGCGTCGGCATCGTCAGGGCGCTCGCACTGCAACCCAAGGTCATGCTCTTCGACGAACCGACGTCTGCGCTCGATCCCGAACTCGTCGGTGATGTGCTGACGGTCCTCAAGGATCTCGCGGCGCGGGGGTGGACGATGGTGGTGGTCACCCACGAGATCCGGTTCGCCCGGCAGGTCGCCGATCAGGTCATCTTCGTCGACGACGGCGTGGTGCGCGAGCGCGGAACCGCCGAGCAGGTCATCGATGAGCCGGCTCAGGACCGGACGCGGCAATTTCTGCGCCGACTGCTCGATCCGCTCTGACCCGGCTGACCAAACGCTCGGTGTGACATGCAAGGATGAGAGCCACCTGCCGCATTGTCATCGCTGCCACGCCGAGGAGTCCGACATGTCCCCGTCCCCACAGGCCCCCGATCGCAACCTGGCCATGGAGTTGGTCCGAGTCACCGAGGCGGCGGCCCTCGCGGCCGGCCGATGGGTCGGTCGTGGTGACAAGAACAGTGGCGACGGAGCTGCGGTCGACGCGATGCGCGAACTCCTGTCGACCGTGTCGATGCGTGGCGTCGTGGTGATCGGCGAGGGCGAGAAGGACGAGGCGCCGATGCTCTACAACGGCGAAGAGGTCGGTGACGGCGACGGCCCGGACTGCGACGTGGCAGTCGATCCCATCGACGGGACCACGTTGATGGCCGAGGGCCGCCCGAACTCCATCGCGGTCATCGCGGTCAGTGAGCGCGGCACCATGTACGACCCGTCCGCGGTCTTCTACATGGACAAGATCGCCGTCGGCCCGGAGGCCAAGGGCGCCATCAACATCAATGAGTCCGTCAGCTGGAACATCAACTCGGTCGCCAAGGCCAAGGGCATCGATGTCGCGGACCTCACCGTCATCGTCCTCGACCGTCCGCGTCATGCCGACCTGATCGGTGAGATCCGCCAGGCAGGCGCCAAGATCCGTCTCATCTCCGACGGCGACGTCGCCGGTGCGGTGGCCGCGGCCGACGACTACTCCACCGTGGACATGCTGATGGGCGTCGGCGGTACCCCCGAGGGCATCATCACCGCCGTCGCGATGAAATGCATGGGCGGCGAGATCCAGGGCAAACTCTGGCCGCGCAACGACGAGGAACGTCAGAAGGCGATCGACGCGGGCCACGACCTGGACCGCGTCCTGACCAACGACATCCTGGTCCGTGGCGAGAACTCCTTCTTCTGCGCGACGGGGGTGACCAACGGGGACATGCTCCGCGGCGTCACCTACCGCCCCAACGGCGCCACCACGCGCTCGCTGGTGATGCGCTCCAAGTCGGGCACCATCCGCCGTATCGAGTCGGTCCACCAGCCGTCCAAGTTGCGCGAGTACGCCCGCCTCGATCTCTGACCGAGATCTACGCGTAGGACTTGCGAAAGTCTCTGCAGCCCACCCTTTCCCGAGAGCACACGAGGATGGTTGTCTTCACATGACCGAACAGCAGTACCGCATCGAGCACGACACCATGGGCGAGGTCCAGGTCCCCATCGACGCACTCTGGCGCGCCCAGACGCAGCGGGCCGTGGAGAACTTCCCGATCAGTCACCGCCCGCTCGAACGGACCCAGATCCGGGCGATGGGTCTGCTCAAGGCGGCCTGCGCGCAGGTCAACAAGGACCTCGGCCTGCTCGACGCCGAGAAGGCCGACGCGATCGTCGCCGCGGCCAAGGAGATCGCCGACGGACAGCACGACGATCAGTTCCCGATCGACGTCTTCCAGACCGGCTCGGGTACCAGCTCCAACATGAACGCCAATGAGGTCATCGCCTCCATCGCCAAGGCCAACGGCGTCGAGATCCACCCCAACGACCACGTCAACATGTCGCAGTCGTCGAATGACACCTTCCCCACCGCGACTCACGTGGCCGCCACCGAGGCCGCGGTCACCGATCTCGTCCCTGCGCTCGACCACCTGCGACTCGCCCTGTTGGACAAGGCGACCCAGTGGCGCGACGTGGTGAAGAGCGGCCGCACCCACCTGATGGACGCCGTCCCGGTGACCCTGGGCCAGGAGTTCAACGGCTACGCACGCCAGATCGAGGCCGGCATCGAGCGCGTCACCGCCACGCTCCCCCGCGTCGGCGAACTGCCCATCGGCGGGACCGCGGTCGGCACCGGCCTGAACGCTCCCGACGGTTTCGGCACCAAGGTCGTCGCGGAGCTCCGTTCGCTGACCGATGTCGAGGCGCTCTCACTGGCGAAGGACAACTTCGAGGCGCAGGCCGCACGGGACGGACTCGTCGAACTGTCCGGTCAGCTGAAGACCATCGCGGTCTCACTCACCAAGATCGCCAACGACATCCGCTGGATGGGATCGGGACCGCTGACCGGCCTCGGCGAGATCCACCTGCCCGACCTGCAGCCCGGATCATCGATCATGCCGGGCAAGGTCAATCCGGTTCTGCCGGAGGCCGTCACGCAGGTCGCGGCGCAGGTCATCGGCAACGACGCCGCGGTCACCTGGGGGGGCGGCAACGGCGCGTTCGAGCTGAACGTCTACATCCCGATGATGGCGCGCAACGTGCTCGAGTCGCTGAAGCTGCTGGCCAACGTGTCCCGCCTGTTCGCGGACCGCTGCATCGTCGGCCTGGACGCCGACGAGGAGCGGCTGCGCACCCTCGCCGAGAGTTCGCCGTCCATCGTGACCCCGCTGAACAGTGCGATCGGCTACGAGGAGGCCGCCGCGGTTGCCAAGCAGGCGCTCAAG
The DNA here is from genome assembly GCF_049847105.1 of Gordonia sp. DT218. Classification (NCBI taxonomy): domain Bacteria; kingdom Bacillati; phylum Actinomycetota; class Actinomycetes; order Mycobacteriales; family Gordoniaceae; genus Gordonia; species Gordonia sp. DT218. The sequence goes on from NZ_JBNCNS010000001.1 coordinate 253,158, forward strand.
GAGGGCAAGACGATTCGCCAGACGGTGATCGATCGAGGGCTCATCGGTGAAAAGCTGTCCGAGGCCGAACTCGACAAGCGCCTCGACGTGCTCAAGATGGCGAACCTCGACCGCGAGCGCTGAGCCCCCCCCCCCCCCCGATCCGGCACACCTCCCAAGCGCCGAGCGGGTACAGAAATCCGTCGATCGTGCACAGATCTTCGCCGACCGTGCGCGTACTTGGTCGGCCGCGCACGCTCGACGGATCGGTGTGCACGCTCGACGGAATTCTGTACCCGCTCGGCGGAACAGTCACATACCCCGACACGCCACCAACACGTCGTATCCGCGCGTAGCTTCGTCAACATGACGACTCAGCTGCGCCCGTTCCCGGTCGACTGGCAGACCGCGCTCGTCCTTGTCGCACACCCCGACGACCCGGAGTACGGGATGGCGCCCGCGGTCGCGCGTTGGACCGCAGAGGGCCGGCACATCGTCTACGCGCTCGCGTCCAGCGGGGAGGCGGGCATCGAGGGGATGGATCCAGCCGAGGCAGGCCCGGCCCGGGAGGCCGAGCAGCGGGCGTCCGCAGCGGTCGTGGGTGTCGACGAGGTGGAGTTCTGGGGATTTCCCGACAGTGCGATCCGCAACACCCCGGAACTGCGTACCCAGATCCAGAAGACGATCACGCGGGTGACGCCCGACCTGATCCTCTCCCTCTACGGCGGCCCGGAATGGGCTCCGGGACAACCCAATCAGTCTGATCACATGGAGTTCGCCGCCGCCGTCATCCAGGCCTACGATGCCCTCGACCCGATCACCCGTCCCCGGCGGCTCTTCGAGAACGGCCCGAGCGCGACCCATGCCGTCGACGTCACCGATCAGATCGAAGTGGCGGTGAACTCCCTTGCCGCCCACGCGAAGTACCTGTCGGTGCTGGACCCGCCGACGCCGGTCGTCGTGCAGGCCCGCCGCCAGATCGACATGGTGACCGCACCGCGCGACGACTTCGACAATCTGCGCGCCGCCTGTTTCGAACTGAAGCGGGGACCGGAGTGATGAATCACCACCGGTCCCCGACCTCAGGAGTGAAGAACTAACTACCGGAGGTTGTCCCGAACAGGGACGGCACCAGGCTGGTCAACTGACCGAGCAGCTGGGTCAGCTCATCGGCACCGGGCATCGCCGGCGAATCGGCGTTCGGTGTGGTCGAGTTGGGTCTCGTCGAATTGGGTCTCGTCGAATTGGGTGTGGTCGAGTTGGGTGCGCTCGATTGCGGTGCGGTCGAACTCGACGGGGGCCCACTCTGATTGACGCCGATGGAGATCTTGGGATGCTTCGCCGGGTCGAGCCACACCAAGACCTTGCGCATGAGCTCCTTGTCGATCGCCACGCATCCCTGTGTCGGCTGATTGTTGGTGACGTGCAGGAACATCGCCGATGCCTTACCGGGTGTGCGCTGCGGATTGTGCGCGATGTTGACCGCGTAGTCGTAGACCGGCCCGGAATCGTAGAGATTCTCGCTGTCCCCACCGGGGCTCTTCGCCTGCCGGACCATCGTGTTGTACGTGGGCGACTTCATGTTCGAGTCCCACCAGTCCTGGCGGTCGACCTTCTTGTACGGCATCTTGGTGCCGGGGTTCGCCAGACGTCCGAAGGCCTGATCGAGACCGAAGGTGCCCTCCGGGGTGCGAGGGACGTTGTCCTTGGGCTCCCCCATACCGAGTGAGCCGAGAAATGCCTTCGTCGGACCGATGACGGGTTTCCAGGACCCGTCGGTACCCCGCTCGAAACCCGTCAGTGTGGCGCTGGCGTCGTTGGCCTTGGGAGCAGTCACGACGATCATCTGACGCGTGTCGGCCTCTGAACTGCTACCGCCGAGATTTCCGGCAAGACTGTTCAGCAGGGTGTCGAGCAACGGGATGCCCGTCTCCGGGATCACCGGCGAGGCCGGTGCGGACGACTTCGGTGGCGTCGACGGCGACGTCGGGGTCATCTGAGTCGACGGGGTCGTTGTGCCCGGAGCGGCCAGGGCTGGGCCCGCACCTCCGGCGACGGCGGCGAGCACCGCAATCGCCAGTAGTCCCAATAACCTCATTCGCCTCATCAGTAACTTCAGCACCACATCAGTGTGCCAGTGCGCAAGTGCGCATGAGTCACGTGATGATCACGGTGCAATATAGATCGAATCACCACGACAAGGCCCCCGGGGACGACGGCGCCGGCCACCCACTCAGCAGATCACGGTGCCGACAGGTAGGTTCGACGCAGGTCGGGGACGTATGCCCCCGACCTTGCCACGAAAGGGGAATGCACCATGGGCTCATTCGACACCATCACCGCCCTGTGGGCGACGCTCGCGGAACTGATCGCCGCAGGCATCCCGCTCGGATCATCCTGAGCATCGCTGCCGCACCGGTAGGTGACCGGTGCGGCAGCGCCGGGGCGATGGTCACCGTCGCCGTCGCATCGGACACCGCAGAGACCGATCGCCGAGCTCACAACGATCCACCCCACCTGCGCGACACCTCCGCCGAAGCGGAGATGATCAGCCCAGATGGGGTGGATGTTGCGATCGATGGCCTGCCGGGGGGTCAGTCGGCCCCGGGCGCGAACTCCTCCAACATCTCGGTCACCAGCGCCGCTATCGGCGAACGCTCGCTACGGGTCAGCGTCACGTGTGCGAACAGTGGATGGCCCTTCAACTTCTCGATGACCGCCGCGACACCGTCATGGCGGCCGACTCGCAGGTTGTCGCGCTGCGCGACGTCGTGCGTGAGCACCACGCGCGAGCCTGCGCCCAGCCGGGACAGCACGGTCAGCAGTACGTTGCGCTCGAGTGACTGCGCCTCGTCGACGATCACGAACGAATCGTGCAACGACCGCCCACGAATGTGCGTGAGAGGCAGGACCTCGAGCATGCCCCGACTGAGCACCTCCTCGATCACCTCGGGCGACGCGAGACCCTCCAACGTGTCGAAGACTGCCTGCGCCCAGGGGCCCATCTTCTCCGACTCACTGCCCGGAAGATAGCCGAGCTGTTGTCCGCCAACCGCATACAGCGGCCGGAACACGACGACCTTGCGCTGCGTGCGGCGCTCCAGCACCGCTTCGAGACCTGCGCACAATGCCAGCGCCGACTTACCGGTGCCCGCCTTGCCGCCCAATGAGATGATGCCGACACTGTCGTCGAGCAGGAGATCGAGCGCGACGCGCTGTTCTGCGGACCGACCGTGCAGACCGAAGGCCTCCCGATCGCCGCGCACCAGCTGCACCCGTTTGTCCGCGTTCACCCGGCCGAGCGCGCTCGACCCGTTGCCGAGGATACGAATACCGGTGTGGCACGGCAGTTCTCGCGCCTCGTCGATATCCACCACACCCTCCGAGTACAGGGTGTCGACGACGGTGGTGTCCACGTCGAGTTCCGTCATCCCCGACCAGCCGGAGACCACGACGTCCTGGGCGTGATATTCGTCGGCCGCGAGGCCCACGGCACCCGCCTTGACCCGCAGCGGGGTGTCCTTGGACACCAGGGTCACGTCCTTGCCTTCCGCCCGCAGATTCAGCGCGCAGGCGAGGATTCGGGAATCGTTGGTCTCGGTACGGAAGCCGGCGGGCAACACCGCAGGGTCGGTGTGGTTGAGCTCCACCTGAAGCGTGCCGCCCTCGTCTCCGATGGGTAGCGGAAGGTCGAGACGGCCGTGCTCGAGACGGAGGTCGTCGAGCATCCGCAACGATTCCCGCGCGAACCAACCGAGTTCGTGATGGTGGCGTTTGCCCTCGAGCTCACCGATGACCACCAGCGGCAGGACCACGTGGTGTTCGGCGAAGCGCAAGACCGCCCAGGGATCGGACAGCAGCACGGAGGTGTCGAGGACGTAGGTCCGAGTGGTCACGTAGGGCTCCTACGTTTGTGCGGCGCCCGCACAAACCGGTTGCGACGACCGGCTGGTTCTTGCCCGTCTCGGCTGGTCAGCCGAGGTGGACGAGGACCGGGGCCGGCCCCCTCGCGTTGCTGGTACACACCACGAATCGAACCTCCCGGACGAACCGCTTCCCCGCGGCCCGTCACTGGTCAACGTACGCCGACACACCCCTCTCGGCGCGTCCGAAAGGGGTGTGTCGGCGTGAATTATGCGTTAACGGGAATTGCCCGGTGATGCACCTGCAGGCAACCGGACAGAGCGGCGCGGGACCGTTCAGCCCGCGGCGCCGGCCATCGCCAGAATGCGCTGACGTGCGGCCTCGGCATCGTCGGTGAGCTCGTGGAGGTTGTCCAGCTTGAGCTGGTCGACCAGAGTCGCGGCGATCGCGGCGCGTGTGGTGTCGTCCTCGTAACCGGCGATCAGGGCACGCTCGTCATCGAAGTCGACGACGTCGGAGCCGAGTGGCTCGATGTCGGTCAGTGCGCGATCCAGTGCTCGGACGGTGGCTTCCTGATCCGCAACGAGCCCGGCGTTCAGGAATGCCGCGAACGTCTTGGCCTGCAGGGCGTCGTCTCCGGCGATCTTTGCGAGGATCTGTTTGAAGGAGTCGTCGGTCGTCGCGACGGAAAGCTTTTCGACGAACGCGACACACTGGTTCTCGTGGACCGCCATCAGCGCGAGCACGTCCAGCGGGCCGATGCTGGTGACATCCTCGGTGTGCTGCCGATAGCCGGCGGTCACATGGATGCGACGCCGTTCCTCGGCGTCCACCGGATCGATCGCACGGGTGACCACCAGATAGTCACGCAGCACGATGGCATGCCGGTTGTCCTCGGCGGTCCACACGCCGACCAGCTGACGCCAGTCGGAGAACGCCGGGAAGTGGATCGCGAGAACGCGATGGTACGACGGCAGGTTGTCCTTGGTGAGGAGCAGTGCCAGCACAGCGGCCCGCGCCTCGTCGGACAGGGATGCCTGCGACGGATCCCAGTCGTCGCCGCCGAGAAAGGCGAAGTTGCGGCCCGACTCCCACGGCACCCAGTCATGCGGGTTCCACGGGTTGGCCGCCGCCTGGTGGTCCTCGGCGATCTCGGGAAGCGCCTTCTCCAGCGCGATGATCAGCTCGTCCTCGGTCAATGCGTTCATCGTCAGACAGGATAGGCACACCCGGTGCGGTAGGCCAATCCCGTCCTGCGCTCCGGGGTCAGACCCGGCTCATCAGACCCCACTCTTCGAGCCCGTCGTAGAGCGGGAAGTCGAGTGCGAGATGTGAGACGCGGCCACGCAGCGACGACACGTCAGCGTCCTGGCCGGCCGCGAGCGCAGTGCCGATGATGTCCGCGACCTCGGTGAACTGTTCGTCACCGAAGCCTCGGGTCGCGAGCGCGGGCGTACCGATGCGCAGGCCCGAGGTGACCATCGGCGGACGCGGATCGAACGGCACCGCGTTGCGGTTCACCGTGATTCCGATCCGATGCAGCAGATCCTCGGCCTGCTGACCGTCGAGTTGACTGTTGCGCAGGTCCACCAGGACGAGATGGACGTCGGTGCCACCGGTCAGGACGGACACGCCCGCCTTCTCGACATCGGAGCCGGTGAGACGTTCGGCCAGCAGCTTCGCACCCGAGAGCGTGCGGCGCTGACGCTCGGCGAACTCCTCGGTCCCGGCGATCTTCAGAGCGACGGCCTTGCCCGCGATCGCGTGCATCAGCGGTCCGCCCTGCTGTCCGGGGAACACCGCCGAGTTGAGCTTCTTCGCCCAGTCCTGCTTCGCCAGGATCAACCCCGACCGCGGACCGCCGAGGGTCTTGTGGATGGTCGACGACACGACGTCGGAGTGCGGAACCGGCGACGGGTGCAGGCCCGCCGCGACCAGTCCCGCGAAGTGGGCCATGTCGGTCCACAGGTAAGCGCCCACCTCGTCGGCGATCGCCCGGAACGCCTCGAAGTCGAGGGTCCGCGGGTAGGCGGACCAACCCGCGCAGATCACCTTCGGCCGGACGTCCAGCGCGATCTTGCGCACCTCGTCCATGTCGATCCGGAAGTCCTCTTTGCTGACCCCGTAGAAATGGTTCTCGTAGAGCTTGCCGGAGAAGTTCAACCGCATCCCGTGGGTCAGGTGACCGCCGTGGGCGAGATCGAGTCCCAGCAGCTTCTCACCGGGGTTCATCAGGGCCATCAGCACCGCGGCGTTCGCCTGTGCGCCCGAGTGCGGCTGAACGTTCGCGAAGTCGGCACCGAACAGTTCCTTGGCACGATCGCGCGCGATGTCCTCGACGACGTCGACGTACTCGCACCCGCCGTAATAGCGGCGGCCCGGGTATCCCTCCGCGTACTTGTTGGTGAGCACACTCCCCTGCGCCTGCAGGACCGCGCGCGGAACGAAGTTCTCCGAGGCGATCATCTCGAGCGTGTCGCGCTGGCGGCTCAGCTCGCCGTTCATCGCAGCGGCAACGTCCGGGTCGAGTTCGGCCAGGGACATCGAATTCAGGCTCATGGTCGACAAGTCTATGGGCCCCACGCTCAGGCTCCGAGTTCGGCTCTCAGCTGCGACGGGGTGAGCGGTTCGTCGAGTAGCCGGCCGAACCGGACGAGGCGGTCGTGATCGGGTACCGCATCGAGCCACGTACCCAGCAACCGGTAGCCCTCGACGTAGGTGGAGATGTAGGCCCGCCACAGCGGCGAGGTGAGGAATCGCAACATCTGACGGGCCCTCGCGGGTGGCGCGAGGAGCCATCGCTGCAGGAAGTCCGCCACCTCGTTCTGGTCAGCGTGCCGGTCGTGCAGGAGCAGTGCCGCATCCTGACGCACTCCGAGCAGACCGCTCGACGCGCGCGACATCCGCTGGGCCCGCTCACCGTCGAAACGCAGGCCCAGATCCGCGTAGATCTCCTGCGCCCACAGTCCCCAGTCCGGTCCGATCGCGGCGACGAGCGCATGGTCGGCGAGCCCCTCGGCCATCAGGCACTGCGGTGTGTTCACCAGGAAGATGCTCTGCTCCTCCTGTCCACCGCCGACCAGGAGTTCCTCCTTCCGGCAGTGCTCGGTGTGGTGGCCCGGGTATGCCTCGTGCGCGATCAGGTGCGGCAGCGACGACATGTACTGCGTGAGATCGACATTGATCGCGACGCGGGAGTGGTAATCGCCGAGGTAGTAGTTGAAACCCGACCATGGTTTGTCGGTGACCACGTCGAACTCGACCAGCTCGCTGTCCGGGAGTCCGAACGCCGACCGCACACGCTCACGCAGTGCCCCGCTGAAGGCCCGCACGCAATCATCGACGCGATCGGCCGGGATCTCGTCGGAGCGCCTGTGTGCCGCATACGCGTCAGCGAGCGCACCGCCCGATGCGTCGGGCACACCGAGTTCGACCGCCATCGCGGCGTGCGCCTCGTGGTAGGTCTGCGGATCGCCCATCGTGATGTCGACATCGAAGTACGCACGGACCTCGTCGACGAAACCGATCTCCTCGCCTGCGAACTTTCGTGCCGAGCATTCGAGCGCCGACAGGTGTGCCCCGATGAAGTCGGCCCGGTCGGATGGCAGATCACCGGGCAGTTCGCGACGCAGACCACGCGCGCGGTCCGCGAGCGTCGACGGCTCAGGGGCCAGGCCGTTCGCCACGTCGGCCCGCAGCGCGGGGTTCCCGGTGTACGCGTCGACGAAACCTTCCTCGAGGCGGTCGAAGGCGAGTCCGAGACGCAGATACTCGGTCACCGGTGCGGGTGACGCGGCGGAACGAGCGGCAGATGACTGGGCCATGAACGGAGGCTACCGACCGGGCCGAAACAGTGCGCCCTAAGCTGTAGGACCATGGCACGCGACACGACCGGGCGCGATCCCAGTCTGTATCTGGAGCTCGACCGTCGACAGTGGCGTGAACTGCGCGAATCGATGCCACTGGTCCTCAACGACAACGAGCTCCAGCAACTCGTGGGACTCGGTGAGCAGGTCGACCTCGACGAGGTCGCGGATGTCTACCTCCCGCTCTCCCGTCTGATCCATCTGCAGATCGCCGCACGGCAGCGACTCTTCGCGGCGACGTCGACATTCCTCGGTGAGCGCCAGACCAACCGCCAGGTGCCGTTCGTCATCGGGATCGCCGGCAGCGTCGCCGTCGGGAAATCGACGACGGCCCGCGTCCTCGCCGCCCTGCTCGCCCGCTGGGAGTCGCATCCCAAGGTCGACCTGGTGACCACGGATGGCTTCCTCCTGCCGACCGCGGAACTGGAGCGCCGGGGGATCATGCACCGCAAGGGATTCCCTGAGTCCTACGACCGTCGCTCCCTGCTCCGGTTCGTCACGGAGGTCAAGTCGGGTGCCCGCGAGGTCACCGCGCCGGTCTATTCCCACATCGCCTACGACATCGTTCCCGACGTGAAGCACTATGTTCGCCAACCGGACATCCTCATCCTCGAGGGGCTCAACGTGCTGCAGACCGGCCCGACGCTGATGGTCTCGGACCTCTTCGACTTCTCGATCTACGTCGATGCGAAGACGGCCGACATCGAGCACTGGTACATCTCGCGGTTCCTGCAGATGCGAACAACATCCTTCGCCGATCCCGATTCACATTTTCACCACTACTCATCGCTGACCGACGAACAGGCCACCGTTGCCGCCCACGACATCTGGATGTCGATCAACCGGCCCAACCTGATCGAGAACATCCTGCCGACCCGGCCGCGGTCGACACTCGTCCTGCGCAAGGATCGCGATCATTCGATCAACCGAGTCCGGTTGCGCAAGTTGTAGCCTCACCGGGTCCGACGCTCATCGAGCCCGGCCGGATACCGACCCGTCACGGCGATCCTGTTCCACGCGTTGATCATCACGATCGAGGCCACCACCTGACCGAGTTCGAACTCGTCGAAAAGGTCACGGGCCCTGCCGAACACGGCATCCGGGACACCGTGCTCACCGAGTCGCGTAACCGCCTCGGTGAGCTCCAGCGCCGCCCGCTCTCGCTCCGAGAACAGATGCGGCGCCTCGGCCCATACCGACACCATCCCGAGGGTGATCGGCTCCATACCGGCCGCTAGCGCATCGGAGAGATGCATGTGCAGGCAGTAGGCGCAGCCGTTCAGCTGGGACGCCCGGATCCTGATGAGTTCACCGACGGTGGACTCCAGTCCTTCCGACGACGCACGTTGCAGCGCGACGAGCGCCTTGTAGACACCGGGATTGTTGCCCGGCAACCACATCCGTCGGGTATCGGGAATGTTGTCCGAGAGGGTCGTCATGCCGCGTACTCCTTGTCCAACCATTGGTCGAGAGTCGTCGATGCGACCACCGTGGGGGCGTCGGGTACCAGACCACCGTCCCGGATCGCCTTTCCGCCGATCTTCACGCCGACCACCCATCTCGGGGCCCCCGCCCGCCGGGCGATGGCCTTGCCGATGTCGGTGAGATCGAGCACCTCGGGTCCCGCCACCTCGACGTCGGGGCCGTCCGATGCCATCACCACATCGGCCACCGCCGCCGCCGCATCCGCCGACGACAGCGGCCGGCAACGCATATGTGGCACGGCCGCCAGCGGACCGAGGCGCAACGTACTCATCATCTGCCGCGCGAGCTCGTACCACTGCGCCGATCGCACCACCGTGAGCCGATCCACGCCGAGAGCAGCGCGGTAGGTCGCCTCCTGGGCCGCCTTCCCCTGGTAGTAGCCGAACTTCGCGTTGACCGCAGGGTCGGCGGCGTTGATGATCGACAGACAGATGACGTGGCCGACACCGGCCTCGATCGCCGCGGCGGCCACGTTGGCGGCCACCGTTGCGTAGAAGTCGATTGCCGCCTTCGCCTTGGTCGTCACGATGTTCGTGCAGTCCACCACCGCGTCGGCTCCGGCGAAGCTCTCCACCAGGCCGGTGCCCGCATACGCATCGACGCCACTGGACCGTTGTGCCGCAAGCACATCGACGCCCCGGTCCCGAAGCCGGCCGCTCAACGACCTGCCGATCTCGCCGCTCGCGCCGAGTACGACCACTTTCATGTCCTGTTCCTCTCGAGACCGTCGAACCATCCGAAGTTGTCGATGTCCAGATTAGGAGCAGATTGCATCACAAAAGTGGTTCAATCCCATAGTGGATATGCAGGCCAATTCGGACCCCTGGGAACAGGTCGCCCAACGACTCGGCACGGATCTGTTTCTCGACCTGCAACCGGATCCCTCGGCGAGCGCGCGTGGCAGAGGTGCGCGGCTACGCCGCTCGCTGGCCGGGGCCCTGCGCGCCGCCATCGACGACGGGCGTCTCCCGGCCGGCACCCGACTGCCGCCGTACCGGTCCCTCGCCGCCGACGTGGGACTCGCACGCGGGACGGTTTCCGCGGTCTACCAGGAGTTGATCGCCGAGGGATGGCTGGTGGCCCGCCAGGGCTCGGGGACCCGGGTGGCCGACACCGCACGGCGGCCGGAATCCCGGCCGGCCGCCACGGTGCGGTCACCGACACCGATCCCGATTCACAATTTCGCACTCGGCCAACCGAATCCGTCCCTCTTCCCGCGCACCGACTGGGTGGCGTCCACGCGACGGGCCATCATGGCCGCCCCCGACGAGGCCTTCGGTCCCGGCCACCCGCAGGGCAGCGCTCCCTTGCGCCGGTCGCTGGCGGCCTACCTGTCCCGCGTGCGCGGGGTCCACGCCGACCCAGAGCAGATCGTCCTCACCACGTCGGTGATGCATGCCCTGGAGTTACTGTCCCGCAACATCTTCGACGAAACACTGGCCGTCGAGAGCCATGGCCTCCCATTTCACCGGGCCGTGATCGAGCGTGGCGGGACGGCGACCACCCCGATACCGATCGATGCGGGAGGTGCGATCATCGACGAACTTCCCACCCACGCCTGCGGAGTGCTCCTGACGCCGAGTCATCAGTTCCCGACCGGTGCTCCGCTGTCGCCGACCCGACGAGCCGACGTCATCGACTGGGCACGGGCCCACCGCAGGCTGATCGTCGAGGACGACTACGACGGCGAACTCCGATATGACCGTGAGCCGATCGGCGCCCTCCAGTCGCTCGGTCCCGATGTGGTGATCTACACCGGCTCGGTCAGCAAGAGCCTCTCCCCCGCCGTGCGCATCGCGTGGCTGGTCCTGCCACCACATCTGGTCGACACGGTGGTGTGGTCCAAGGGGATTCGCGAACCGGACGCCAGTGTCGTGGACCAGCTCGTCCTCGCCGATCTGATCGACTCGGGTGCCTATGACCGACACATCCGGCGCAGCAGGCAGCACTATCGGCGGCGACGCGATCGACTGACCGCACGCCTCGCCGAGGCCGGCCTCCGACTGCCGGGGATCGCCGCCGGATTGCACGCGGTGATCCCGATCCCCGCCGAGTCGGAACCGATCGTCACCGACGCCGCCGGGCGACGCGGATTCGCGTTGGCGCCGCTGTCACTGTTCCGTCACCCCGCCGCACCGGTCCCCGCCGGAGTCGGTGACTCCGACAATTCCCGAACAGGAGGCATCGTCGTGGGGTTCGGCACTCCGGCGGCCTCCACCTTCGCGGCCGACGTCGATGCCCTCGTCACCCTGATCACCGACCACCTCATCCCCGCGGGATGAGTCCACCGATGAGAGCAACCGGCGAGCCGGTCACTTGCCGAAGCGCCGGCTCCGCGCCGAGTAGTCACGGAGCGCGCGCAGATAGTCCACCCGGCGGAACTCGGGCCAGTAGGCGTCGGTGAACCAGATCTCCGAGTAGGCACTCTGCCAGAGGAGGAACCCGGACAGGCGCTGTTCACCGGAGGTGCGGATGACCAGATCCGGATCGGGCTGACCCTTCGTGTAGAGGTTGCGGTCGATCGCATCCACGGTGACGGCGCCGATCATCTCCTCCGGGTTGTCACCGGTGGCGAGACTCTCACGCAACAGCGACTGCACGGCATCGACGATCTCCTGTCGACCGCCGTATCCCACCGCGACGTTGACGTTCATCCCGTCGCGCTCGCGTGTCCGCTCCGACGCCGTCTGCAACCGAGCGGCCACCTCATCCGGGAGTTGCGCCAGTGAACCGACGATGCGGACCCGCCAATCCCCCTCCGGCCCGGAGATCTCCTCGACGATGTCGGGCACGATCTCCATGAGGGCATCGAGTTCATCGGAAGCGCGCTGCAGATTCTCGGTGGACAGCAGATAGATCGTGACCGTCGAGATCCCCAGCTCGGCACACCAGGACAGCATCTCGGCGATTCGCTGCGCACCCACACGGTGACCGTGGCTGACATCCTCGAACCCGGCATCCCGTGCCCATCGCCGGTTGCCGTCACAGATGATCGCGACGTGGCGCGGCAGACGCGACACATCCATGAGCTGAACGAGCCGGCGTTCGTAGACGCTCAGCATCGGTCGCCGGAGCCGATCGGGAAGTAGTTTCATCGCTGCCTGATCCTATCGGCTCAAAAGTTACGGTACCGTAGGTTGCGTGAGCACCCTGACGGACGACCCGATCGCGGCCATCAAGCCCCGACTGCGTGGCGTCATCCATCAATACTCCGCGTGGGTGGCCGCTTGCGCCGGACTCGCGGTGGTGATCGGAGCCGGTGTGCTGCGCGGGCCCGGCGCGGCTGTCGCCTGCGCGATCTATGCGGTGACGGTCTTCGGCGTCTTCGCGGTGAGCGCGAGCTACCACCGCATCCCCTGGAAGACGCCGCGCGCACAGGTCCGGATGAAGCGTGCGGACCATTCGATGATCTTCCTGTTCATCGCGGGAACCTATACCCCGTTCTGCGCGCTGGCCCTACCCGCGGAGGTCCGATGGTGGGTGCTCGGCATCGTCTGGATCGGCGCGATCGCCGGCGTTGCTCTCAAGCTCGTCTGGCCGTCGGCACCACGCTGGCTCGGCGTCGCGCTGTACATCCTGCTCGGCTGGGTGATCATCGCCGTCGCTCCCGCCCTGGTCAGTCACGTCGGCTGGATGGTCATCGTGCTGCTCGCCGTGGGCGGTGTGTTCTACACCGTCGGTGGCATCCTCTACGCCGCCCGCTGGCCGAACCCGTGGCCCACCACGTTCGGACATCACGAGGTCTTCCACGCATGCACCGCGGTTGCTGCCCTCATGCATTACATCGCCGTCTGGCTCGTGCTCACCGCCTGATCCAGTTCTGAGCGACACCGCCGCGGCGCATCCACGTCGACCGTGGTGACCTCGTCTTCATCCGAGCATCATCCGACATCAAGCCGCCGGACGACATCCGGTCAGTCGGCATTGGTCGGCTTACCCCATGCCCAGCAACCACCTGCCGGACGTCTCGATCACCCGCGACAAGACGCTGCGTGTCGGCATGACACGTCGCAGATTCCTCACCTGGACCGGCGTCGCCGGCGGATTGGCCGTCATCCCTGGTCTCCTCGGGGACGCACCTGCGTCGTCCGGTGCGCCCCGCCTCGGCGACCACCTGTTCACCCTCGGGGTCGCCTCCGGCGATCCACTTCCGGACGGAGTGGTGCTGTGGACCAGGCTGGCCCGGAACCCACTCGCGCGCGGTGGCGGAATGGGTGCGGCCCCGGTACCCGTCGAATGGGAGGTCGCCACCGACGAGACGATGCGCCGCATCCTCCGGCGCGGGTCGGCCCCGGCCACCGCCGACAACGGGCACAGCATCCACATCGATGTCCGCGGGCTCGAGCCGGCGCGGGACTACTTCTATCGGTTCCGCGCGGCAGGCGATATCTCCGAGGTCGGTAGGACCCGCACCGCCTCAACCGGCCGCGCGAACGCGCTGACGTTCGCCTTCGCCTCCTGCCAGTCGTGGGCCGACGGTCACTATGTCGCCTACGCCGACATGGCCTCCCATGCCCCGGATGTGGTCTTTCACCTCGGTGACTACATTTACGAGAAACCGATACCCCGCAATGGCGGGCGCCGCCGGACCAGTGCCATGCCGGAATCCGCCCACCGCGAGGCCATGGACCTCGACGACTACCGCGATCGCTACGCTCTCTACAAGCTCGACCCACACCTGCGCGAGATCCACCGGACCAGCCCGTTCGTCACGATCTTCGACGACCATGAGGTGGACAACAACTGGGCGGCAACGGTTCCCGAGGATGATCAGCCGATTCCCGCCTTCCTGCTCCGGCGGGCGCGGGGACTCAAGGCGTGGTGGGAGAACACCCCGGTGCGCGCCGCGCACCAGGCTCACGGGGCCGACGTCCGCGCCTATCGGCGCTTCGGTTTCGGCGACCTCGTGGAGTTCAACGTCCTCGACACCCGTACGTTCCGCAGTGATCAGGCCAACGGCGACGACGACACCGCGCAGAACGGCCCCACGGCCGATCCCCACCGGACGATCACTGGCGCCGCGCAGGAACGGTGGCTGCTCGACGGATTCTCGCGGAGTCGACATCGGTGGAATGTACTGGCACATCAGACCACCATCGCCGACCTCGCCCACGTGGAGAACGGCGTCCGCGAGGTCAGCATGGACGGGTGGAGCGGGTACGAGGCCTCCCGGGCCCGGGTACTCGACGGCGCGCGTCATCGCGGGGTGACCAATCTCGTGTCGATCGTCGGTGACATCCACCGCAACGCGGTGTCCGAGCTCCGATCGACCTATCGACACCAATCACCCACCGTCGGCGTCGAATTGGCCGGGACGTCGATCTCGTCGGGAGGCGACGGCGAGGACAGTGACGAAACCGACCGTGCGATCAAGGCGGCATCACCACACGTCCGATTCGGGAACGCCCAGCGCGGTTACGTCCTCAACCGCCTGCGGCCGGATCGATGGGAGGCCGAGTACCGGGTGGCCGACTCGATCGCGGCGCCGTCGGCCCGGCTGCGTCGTCGTGCCCTCATCACCATCCCGAATGCCCGACCGACCGTCGACGTGGTCTGATCGCGCGGACGCACGCTGCTCGTGGCAGCATCGTTCTGCGTGCGGCAGCGCGCCGATGCGAGACCGACGGGAGCGGCGCAGGATCGGGGCATGAGTGACGAACAACGCTTTCTCCCACTTCGCAAGCGGACCGCGGAAAACCTTCTGAGTCAACGCATCCTGATGCTCGACACGGCACTCGACGACGAGATCGGCAGCCAGCTGTGTGCGCAGCTGGTCATGCTGGCGTCCGAGGATCCGGTGGCCGACATCGGGCTGTGGATCAACTCGCCGGGTGGATCCGTCCCGGCCATGCTCGCCATCATGGACACGATGCGCCTGATACCCAACGACGTGAGCACCGTGAACCTCGGAATGGCCTACAGTGCGGGGCAATTCCTGCTCTGTAACGGGACACGCGGCAAGCGGTATGCACTCCGCCACGCCAAAGTCCTGCTGCACCAGGGGTCCGCGGGCATCGGCGGCTATGCGCCCGACATCGAGCTCCAGGCCGACGACCTTCGACACGTCCGCGACACCGTTCTGACGATCATCGCCGAGCAGACCGGCCGGCCGGTCGAGAAGATCTTCGCGGATTCGCTGCGTGATCACGTCTTCACCGCCGAGGAGTCGGTCCGGTACGGGTTCATCGACCATGTCGTCGACGATCTGGCGCAGATCCGCCCGCTGACACCGGCTTCGACAGGATTCGGGGTGGCACGATGAGTACTTACACGATCCCCAACGTGATCAGCCGGACGCCGAACGGCGAACGGGTGATGGATGTCTACAGCCATCTGCTCGACGAGCGGATCATCTATCTGGGCACGGAGATCGACGATGGCGTCGCGAACGCGTTGATCGCGCAGATCCTCCACCTCGATTCCGACAACCCCGACGCGCCGATCGACCTGTACATCAATTCGACGGGCGGCTCGGTGATGGCGACCTTCGCCCTGTACGACACCATGCAGTACTGCCACGCCCCGATCGCCACCACCTGTGTCGGGCAGGCACTCTCGTCGACTGCGCTGCTGTTGGCGGCGGGGAGTCCCGGGCGGCGGTCGGTGCTCCCGCACGCGCGGGTGCTGCTGCATCAGCCTTCGGGTCAGGGACGGGGCACCATCCCCGACCTGATCCTGGCGGCCGAGGAGATCCTGCGGGTGCGCGAAGAGATCGAGAAGGCCATGAGCCGCCACACCGGTCAGGAGGTCGAGACGCTCCGACAGGACACCGACCGGGACCGTGTGCTTCGGGCCGAAGAGATCGTCTCCTATGGACTGGCCGATCGGATCATCGATACCCGCGGGTAGCCGACCGATCACCCACGACGTCGGGTAGCTCAGGCCGCCAGCGCGATCGGCCGCCGGAGTGTGCGCATCGGTGCCGTCGCGGACGCCGGGACGGACACGGCCCGCAGCACGGGCACCGCGGTCATCCGCGACAACTCGATGGTCACCTCGCGTGTGAGGTCGAGCAGCGACAGTCCGAGAGCGCCGGCGACCGCGGCGAGCAGTTCCGACGATGCGTCCTTTCGGCCCCGTTCGATCTCGGAGAGATACTGGCTCGAGACACCTGCCCGCCGCGCGGTCTCCACCAGGCGTTCGCCGCGGTCGTGGCGATGTCGTCGGATGACGCGTCCGGTGACCTCGCGCCACAGGGGTTCGGCTGTCTGCGGTCCGGCGTCCATGGGCCGATGGTAGGTCGCCACCGAGCGTTGGCACCGCGGGTTCTGCTGTCAGCAGAACCCGCGGTTCTCAGAACCCCGTCGACCGGAGGTAACGGGCGACCGTGGTGATCGCGCTCGGATTGCGCGGGCCTTCCACGAGCGCCGCATACGGCAGCGCGAGAAACCGCTTGTGGCGTACGGCATCGGTCTGCGACATCAGTGGATGGGTCTCCAGCTGCCGGATCTTCGCCGCGACCGTGTTCTGCGGCCCCGCACCGTAGTCCACGATCAGGATGACCTGCGGGTCACGTTGTGCGGCCGCCTCCCATGATGTGGATGTCCACGAATTCGCCAGGTCGCCAAAGATGTTCGTACCACCGGCCACCGAGATGATCTGCTCCGGTGCGGCGTATTTCCCGGAGGTGAACGGGTTGGGATCAGCGCTGTCGAAGAGGAACACCCGTGCCCGGCGGTCGGCAGGCGGCGCTTCCTCGTTGGCCTTCGTCACCTCGGCCCGATAGTCGGTGACCAGGGCATCCGCACGGTCGCGGACGCCGAAGATGTCTCCGATGTTCGCCAGATCGGAATACAACGCGTCGAGGGGCGGCATTATGCCGCGCTCGGTGGTCCCCGGCTGACGGCATGCCTCGGTCAACTGGTACGGCGTCGCGCCCAGACTGCGAATCCATTCCGGCGTCACCCCGGTCGACTCCTTGAACCCGTAATTCCACCCCGCGAAGACGAAGTCGGGATTCGCCGACTGGATGACCTCACGTGTGAATCCGTCCCCCAGGAAAGTGGTCCGTTCGAAATCTGCCCGCCACGGCGAGGATTCGATGTCCCGTTCTTTGCCGGCATATGTGGTGTATCCGGCCATTCGGTCGGACAGGCCGAGCGCGAACATGATCTCGGTGATACCGGTGTCGTTCGTGACCACCCGGTCGGGACGTCCGGGCACGGTCAGCGGTGCACGGCAGTTCTCCACGCTGACCTCTCCGCCTGCCTCCTTCGGCGCGGCGCCCTCCACCTGCGCACCACAGCCCGACAACACCAGCAATGCCGACAGACCCGTGATCACCGATCTCGTTCTCATTCCGCTTCTTTCTCGTCGAAGATGACTTGGGGAACATTCAGGCGTGGATGGTCGAACACATGACTGCCGATGCCGAAGAAGCGGTGAATCGCCGCAGGTGTGAGAACCTCGCGTGGTGTGCCGGCCGCGGCGACCCGACCGGCCGCCAGGACCACGAGCCGGTCGCAGAATTGCGCGGCGATGTTCAGATCGTGCAACGCCGCGACGACTGTGACCTCTCGATCGCGCGCCGCACGCAACACTGCGTACTGATGTCGGACATCGAGGTGGTTCGTCGGTTCGTCGAGAACCAGGACCTCCGGCTCCTGCGCGAATGCGCGGGCGATCAGAACCCGCTGGGCCTCCCCGCCCGACAGAGACGTGAAAGCTCGGTCGACGAGATGGGTGACGCCCGCGTCGTGCATCGCCTGGGCACAGATCTCCCGGTCGCGGCGGGCAGTCGAGGCCGTCAGCGATCGGTGCGGCAGACGACCGGTCGCGACCACCTCCGCTGCCGTGAAGTCGAAGTCGAGCGCGATCCGCTGGGTGAGGGCTGCCACCTGACGAGCGTTGTCCCGCATGCTGATCGACGTGATGTCGCGGTCGCCCACCCGTACACGCCCCCGAGTCGGGTCGAGTGCGCGATACAGGCAACGCAGCATCGTCGACTTGCCGCTGCCGTTGGGGCCGATGATGCCCAGGAAACTGCCCGGCGGCGCGTGGACGGTCACGTCACGAAGGATCGTCGCATGTCCGATCTCGACACCCACTTCGTCGTAGTCGACCCCCCGCATCACCCCGCCTCCGTACCGCGCCGGCGCATCAGGAGCAGGAAGACCGGCACCCCGACCGCGGCCGTGATCGCACCGAGCGGGAGTTCTTGCGGTGGGACGAGCGTTCGGGCAAGCAGATCCGCGGCGACGAGGAACACCGCGCCGATGAGCGGGGTGACCACCACCAACCGGCGATGGTCGGCGCCCACCAGAAGTCGCGCCACATGCGGCACCACCAGCCCGACGAACCCGATCGCCCCACACACCGAGACCATGACGCCGGTCATGAGCGCGGCCACGATGAACAGCAGCATGCGGAATCGTGAGGCGCGCAAGCCGAGTGACGCGGACACCTCGTCGCCCATTGCCAACGCGTTGAGCTGGCGGGCCAATCCTGCGACGACCACGAGGCCGACCAGCACCACCGCCGCCACGAGCCCTGCGGTGTGCCAGCTCGTCGCGGCCAGACTGCCCAACAACCAGAACATCACGCTGCGAGCGGCATCTCCGGCGGGCGCGAGGAAGACCAGCACTGTGGTCAATGCCGAAAACCCGTAACCCAGAGCGGTTCCGGTGAGCACCAGCCGCAGCGGTGTGAGACCGCCGGCCGATCTCGCGATTGCGAAAACGATCACGGTGGCGACCAACGCCCCCACGAACGCAGCGGCCGGGAGCGCGTAGACACCGACTCCGGCGAAGACACCGAACAGCACCACCGCGGTGGCGCCCACTGACGCTCCCGACGAGATACCGAGCACGTACGGGTCGGCCAGCGCGTTGCGGACCATTGCCTGCACCACGAGGCCGACGGTGCTCAGTCCCGCCCCGACCAGGGCACCGGTGAGAACGCGAGGGAGTCGCGAATCGACCACGATCCGGTAGTCGGCGGCATCCCCGGCGGTGACCACGCCGCCGGTCAGGTCGGCCCACACATAGCCGACGGCATCGCGCCACGGGACGTGTGCCGTACCGAAGATGAGCCCGAGCACGGAGATCGTCAGGAGCCCCGACACGCAGAGCACACTCAGCACGCTCACGCGCAACCACTGCCCGGTCATCCCACCTCGTCACTCACCGAGGACACACGACGACGCCGACAGGTCGGCGGCACCGACCATGTCCCACGGAGTCGATGTCGACCGCGGCACGCCGCCGCGGTCACGTCGGCAGGTCTTCGGACTCCCGGACACGGCACAGTTCGTGCCACCTACTGACGGCCGCTTCCCAGGTCATCGCTGACCCAGTGCTCCTGGCCGCTGTCGTTTCCGGTCACCGCTGCGGGGCAGCCCTGGATTCGCACCAGATTCCCTCTTACGCTCGATCCGGACGAACCGGACGAAGACCGACGCAGCACCGAACTTAGCAGCCGACTCGATCGGCCCCGCAGCGCCGTCATACGATGCGGGCCATGCATCCGCAGGCACGCGCCCTCGACAAGGTTCGGGGTTGCGTTGTCGGCGCGTCGTCGGGGGTCACCTCGACCATCGCGCACGCAGCCGCGGGCGGCGGGTTGCCCGACTCCACGGCCCTCACTCTTCTGGTCGCGGTGTGCGCGGGGCTCGGCTGGACCGCCACCGCCGCCTCCCCGCCGCGCGCCGGATGGCCGGGCCTCGTCGGCATGCTCGTCGGCGGACAGCTCGTGGGTCACCTCGCACTCGCCGCCCTTTCTCATCACCACGCCACGCTGCTGACTCCCTCGATGGCGACCTTTCACATCGTCGCCACCGTGGTGGCGGTCGCCCTGGCGATCGGTCTGGAGACCGCGGTGATCGCCGCCCTGTCGGTGGTGATCCGGGCCGTTCTCACGCTCATCTCGGCGCCAGTCGACGTCTCGATGTCCTGGAGCGTGCTGCCCGCGACCGACGACCGCCTGCGGCCCGGCCGCAGGTGTGTCCGCCCGGTGGGTACCCGGGGTCCCCCGATCCCGGCGATGTGACCATTCCTCACCCTCGCTGACCTGCTCGCGTGTCGACCACGCGCGGCGGTCGGCTCTCTGCGTATGCGCACGACCTCATCTGTCGTGCGGCGCATCCAGCTCTCGAAAGGCGGACCTCTGTGTCCCTCACCCAGGAACCACCCCGACAGCCGCTCGACTCCTCGCCACCGACCGACCCGGCCGATCGCCGGCCCGGTGGGCGCCACATCGGCTGGGAACCGTTGGTGCGACGACTCCACTTCTATGCCGGCATCCTGATCGCACCGTTTCTGATCGTCGCGGTCGTCAGCGGAGGCCTCTACGCACTCGCACCCGGTCTCGAGAAGGTCGTCTACCGCGAGCAACTGCACACCGACAGCACGGGTCAGGCCCGCCCCGTGGCCGATCAGATCCGCGCGGCCATGGCCACCCGACCGGATCTCGCTCTCTCCGCCGTGCGTCCGGCAGCCGCGCCAGGTGACACCACGCGCGTGCTGTTCGACGACGAGTCGCTCGGAGAATCGGAGCGGATGGCGGTCTTCGTCGATCCGGTCACCGCGCGCCCGGTCGGCGAGCTGGTGAGCTACGGGAGTGCCGGGGCCTTACCGCTGCGGACCTGGATCAGCCAGTTGCATCGTCACCTCCATCTGGGAGAACCTGGTCGCGTCTACAGCGAACTCGCGGCGTCGTGGCTGTGGGTGATCGCACTGGCGGGTCTCGCGTTGTGGATTGCGCGGTATCGCCGGATGAGGCGTGACCGGAAGGCTCGGCTGATCAGCGTCGACCGTTCAACCGAGGGCCGGGCCCGCACACTGAACTGGCATGGTGCCGTGGGTGTCTGGATCGTCGTGGGGGTGCTGTTCCTGTCGGCGACCGGCCTCACCTGGTCGCGCTTCGCCGGCGACAACATCGGCGAGCTGCGTCAGGCACTGAGCTGGACGACCCCGAGTGTGTCGACCTCCCTTGACGACTCCGCCACGTCCGCCGGTGCACACAGCGGACACGGCGACCACACGGCCGGGCATGACGGCGCCGGGGGTGCTGCCGTCGCCGATGCCGTCGGACAGGTGGACTCGGTTCTGGCAGTTGCCGATCGGATCGGGGTGACCGACGACGTCGAGGTGTCCGTACCGACAGGTCCGGCGACCGCATTCACGGTGGCAGAGACGCGCCGGCCATGGCAGTTCTCGCCGAACTCGGTCTCCATCGACGGAGCGACCGGACATGTCGTCGATGCCTCGTGGTTCGCCGACTGGCCCCTGGCCGCACAACTGACCACGTGGGGCATCGCCCTGCACATGGGTCTGTTGTTCGGTCTCGTCAACCAGATCGCGCTACTGCTGTTGGCGATCGGCCTTCTCGCAGTGATCGTGCGGGGCTATCAGATGTGGTGGCAACGCCGACCCCGGCGAGCGCACCGCTTCCTCGCTGTGGGGCGGCCACCGCTGCGTGGCGCGTGGCGAGGGGTGCCGGTCACGACGATCGCGGCGGTCATCGTGATCGTCGCGGCGGTCGGGTGGTTCATCCCGCTCCTCGGCATCAGTCTTGCTGCGTTCATCCTCGTCGACGGAGCCGTCGGATACGCGAACCAGTTGCGGCGCAAGCGGAGCTGAGCGTTGCGGTGGGACCGGATCGGGCCGGTCCCACCGCGACGTCGCCGACCGGGCACACTTTCGCGCCGAGTGTGCGCATCTGGATGACGCGACACAGCAGGTCCGGAGGCGTCCGGCATAGGCCGGTCAGCTCTGGGCCAGCGTCGCCAGCACGGCGGTGCTGGCCTCCCAGCCCATGCACTTGTCGGTGACCGACTGGCCGTAGGTCAGCGGTCGGGCATCGGGCGACTGCGCACCCGGCTCGAGGAAGCTCTCCAGCATGACGCCACTGATCGGCACCGTTTCATCCGCGCGCCGAAGCGAGCGGATCGCAGCGGCGATCTCGTCGGCGACTGCGGCCTGGCGAACGTGATCCTTGCCGGAGTTTGCGTGCGAACAATCGATCATCACCCGTTGCGGCAGTGAGGCTTTCGCGAGAGAGTTGACGGCAGTCGCAATGGACTCGGCATCGAAGTTCGGCCCGGCGGTGCCACCACGCAGGATCACGTGGCAGTCGTCGTTACCCGCGGTCTCCACCACGGATCCGTGGCCGAAGTCGTCAACTCCGAAGAAGACATGTTGCGCCGCTGCGGCTTTCACGCCGTCGATCGCGACCTGGATGTTGCCGTCGGTGCCGTTCTTGAACCCGATCGGCATGGACAGCCCCGATGCGAGCTGTCGGTGGACCTGCGACTCCGTGGTGCGCGCCCCGATGGCGCCCCAGGCGACGGTGTCTGCGATGTATTGCGGGCTGGTCGGTTCCAGGAACTCACACCCGACGGGCAGTCCGAGGTCGATGATGTCCAGCAGCAGCGAGCGAGCCGTCCGCAGTCCGCGTTCGACGTCGAAGGTGCCGTCCATCCCGGGATCGTTGATGAGTCCCTTCCAACCGACAGTGGTGCGGGGCTTCTCGAAGTAGACGCGCATCACGATCTTCAGCCGATCGGCGTAGTCCTTCGCCAATGGCGCCAGGTGCCGTGCGTAGTCCAGCGCGGCCACCGGGTCGTGCACCGAGCACGGTCCCACCACGACGAGCAGACGGTTGTCACGGCCGGCGAGGATGTCGGCGATCTCGTCGCGATCATTCTGGACGGTGACGGCACGTCGTGCAGTCAGCGGCAGTTCACTGCGAATCGTGTCCGGTGACGGGATGGCACGAAAGGACTTGATCCGACGATCGGAGGTCGTTTCGGCAGTCAAGTCGGGAATGGTGGTCACGTCGTGCCTTTCGGGGTCTGGCCCGGTCGTTGTCGGGTGCCCCTGGTTGCTCATAGATCACCGGAGGCCCTTGAAATGACGAAAGCAGCAACCTTGCGGTCGCTGCTCGGGCTCCGGGTGTTTGCGCGCGCGGCAATGTCAGCGCTTCATCGCGGCCCCACCCGGAGCCTCGATAAAGCGCCAATAGGCGCGCACGGTGGTCATCACGGCGACCAGGCTAGCACGACCCCGCACCGCGACCAATTGCGCCGCCGCATACCGTGCGCTCATGCACCGCGTCGTGCGACCTCGATTCGCACGTTCACAGCACTCGGCATCGCTTTCCTCACCCTCCTCCACGCGGTCGTCCAGCCGTCCCGGCCGATGCCCGTGAGCCGGTACACAATGTGACACAGGGTGATTCGAGGACCGCGGGCCCGACCGAGATCATCGGCTGCGGCCGATCACCAGTCACCTATCCGGATAGCTGGCGGGCCTCATCAGGACCGCGGCCTTCCGATAGGCGGCGGTCGCGGGAGCAAAGGCCGAGAACATCACCACCACACCTCAGCTGCGGTCACAAGGTTTCGCTCCACCGCAGATCGGTGCGCTCCGCCCCGACACCGACCTCGCGACCATCCGATCGGCGGCAACAAGAAATGGTTCGAGGGCTACGTGACGTCGAGCGAGTAACTCGGATTCCATCCGAACCTGGCGGGCAACAAGGCGATCGCCCGCATGATCGCGAACCGACTCCCGCCGACTCTCACGGGTGCCCGCGATCGATCAGCTGACTCAGCACGATGATGGACTCGGAATGGTCGACCGGACCCGCGCCGCGGATCCGTTCCAGCGCCTGCTCCAGATGGCGCACGTCGCGAGCGCGGACCCGAAGAATCGCGTCCGCCTGACCGGTGATGGTTGCCGCGCTGACGACTTCGGGAATCGGTTCCCACGCCGCCTTCAGCGACTCCGGCGAGATGTTGCCTCGGCAGGAGACCTGGACGTAGGCCTCCGTGGTCCACTGCATCGCCTGCGGATCGATGACGGCGGTGAACCCCTTGATCACGCCGTCGCCGAGAAGCCGATCGACGCGTCGCTTCACCGCGGGCGCCGACAGGCCCACCTCGTCACCGACCTGCGCGAAGGTGGCACGGGCACCCCTGGCCAGGCAGGCGAGCACCTTTTCGTCCAGATCATCCAGCTGGCGCAATGTATCTCCGTTTCATGCCACTGCCGCCATCCTTTGTTGCGCTGATACGCAACGGGCGTTGATTGTTTGCGCGACAAAGGGAGCATAGCGTCGATTCATGACGCTGACGAGCCCTGCTCTCGCTCCGGTCGCCCGGGTACCCCGGCTACGGACCTATGCCATGACGCCGCCAGTTCACTTCACGGTCAGCTACGCGATCAATCCGTGGATGGATCCGTCGACACCCGTGGACACCGACCTCGCGATCGCTCAGTGGCTCCGCCTGCGCGAGACCTACGAATCGCTCGGTCATCGCGTCCACATTGTCGATCCGCACCCGGGCCTACCCGACATGGTCTACGCCGCCAACGGCGGTCTCAGCATCGGCGGACACACGATCGCGGCCCGCTTCGCCTTTCCCGAACGCGGACCCGAGGGCGATCTCTACGCGGCTTGGTTCGACGGGAACGGCCTCGGTCCGGTTCATCGGACGGTCGGCATCCAGGAAGGCGAGGGCGACTTCTTGGTCGTCGGGGACCGCATCCTCGCCGGTACCGGCTTTCGGAGCCACCGTGACACCCACGACGAGGTCTCGGCGATCACGGGTCTGCCGGTCGTGACGCTCGAGCTGGTCGATCCGCGGTACTACCACCTCGACACGGCTCTGGGGGTGCTCGACGACGAGAACATCGCGTACTACCCGCCCGCGTTCTCCCCCGCCTCGCGAGCGCGGCTGACCTCATTGTTCCCGAGCGCCATCGTCGCCACCGATGCCGACGCTGCGGTCCTCGGCCTGAACCTCGTCTCCGACGGCCACCGCGTCGTGATGACCGATGCGGCACCACATCTCGCGGAGTCGCTGCGCGCCGCCGGCTACGACACGATCGCGATCGATCTCTCCGAACTACGCAAAGGCGGCGGCGGCATCAAGTGCTGCACCCTGGAATTGAGGGCCACCGACAAGGAGGTCCTGGCGATCCCTCCCCCTGTGTCCCCTCCCCCTGTGTCCCCTCCCCCTGAGCGTCCCTCTGCTGTGCCTCCCCCGGCCGAGCCCCATGTCGCGCACAACTATTCACCGCTGCCGGTCACCGCGGCGACCGCTGAAGGCGCCTGGATCACCGACGTCGACGGACGACGTTTTCTCGACTGTCTCGGCGCGTATTCGGCCGTCAACTTCGGTCACCGCAATCCCCGGATCGTCGCCGCCGCGACGGCCCAACTCGAACGCATCACGTTGACCAGCCGTGCGTTCCGGTCCGACCGGCTCGAGCCCTTCTGCGCCTCGCTCGCAGCACTCTGCGGCAAAGAGATGGTCCTGCCGATGAACACCGGCGCCGAAGCCGTCGAGTCGGCGATCAAGGTGGCGCGCAAATGGGGCTACGACGTCAAGGGCGTACCGGACGGTCAGGCGAAGATCGTGGTCGTCGACGGCAACTTCCACGGCCGCACCATCAGCATCGTGAGCTTCAGCGACGACCCGGACGCACGAAACGGATTCGGGCCGTACACACCGGGGTTCGTGCGGGTGCCCTTTGGCGACGCAGCAGCGATGTCTGCTGCCATCGATGAGTACACGGTGGCCGTCCTCGTCGAACCGATTCAGGGGGAAGCCGGGATCATCGTGCCACCGGACGACTACCTGCCGCGCGTGCGCGCGCTCTGCACCCAGCACGATGTCCTGATGATCGCCGACGAGATCCAGTCCGGGCTCGGCCGGACCGGAAAGACCCTCGCCGTACAGCACTGGGGCGTCGAGGCGGACCTCTACACCCTGGGGAAGGCTCTCGGCGGAGGCATCCTGCCGGTGTCCGCCGTGGTGGCCGACCGGGACGTCCTCGGCGTCCTGCACCCCGGCGAGCACGGCTCCACGTTCGGCGGCAACCCGCTCGCCGCGGCCGTCGGTCACACAGTCGTCGACATGCTCGCCGAGGGCACCTGGCAGGCACGCGCTGCCGACCTCGGCAACCACATGCACGCCCGGCTGCACGACCTGATCGGGCACGGCGTGGTCGCAGTACGCGGCCTCGGCCTGTGGGCCGGGATCGACGTCGAACCGTCGCTCGGCACCGGCAAGGACATCTGTCTTCGGTTGGCCGAGCGCGGGGTGCTCGCGAAAGACACCCACGGCGCGACACTTCGACTCGCGCCGCCGTTGGTGATCACCGAGGCGGAGATCGAGTGGGCGGTCGATCAGCTGGCGAAGGTCGTAAGCTCGGCAGGGTGACCGACGACCCAGGTGCTGCCGACATCCCGACGAACCGACGAGTGCTCCTCATCCGGCATGGGCAGACCGAATGGTCGCTGACCGACCGGCACACCGGGCGCACCGACATCGATCTCACCGCACGTGGTGAGGAGGACGCTCGCGCACTGGCCGGCATCGCCGACCGCCTC
This sequence comes from Gordonia sp. DT218, assembly GCF_049847105.1. Lineage (NCBI taxonomy): Bacteria > Bacillati > Actinomycetota > Actinomycetes > Mycobacteriales > Gordoniaceae > Gordonia > Gordonia sp. DT218. The sequence continues at coordinate 279,692 of NZ_JBNCNS010000001.1, forward strand.
GGCCTCGTCACCCCGTATGTCTTCGCCTCACCTCGACGCCGCGCTCAACGGACCGCGGAACTCGGCGGGCTTGCTGTCGACAAGGTCGATGATCGCTTCGCCGAATGGGATTACGGGGACTACGAGGGTCTCACCCGCGCACAGATCCACGCCGACGGTGATCCCGACTGGACGATCTGGACACGCGGCGGGCCAGACGGCGAATCCGTCGACGACATGACCCGCCGGGTCGATGGCGCGGTCGAGCTCGTCGAGCAACGCCTGACGGAGTCCGACGCGATCATCGTGTCCCACGGGCACTTCTCGCGATCGTTCGTCTGCCGATTCTTGGGCTGGCCGATCGGCCAGGGCGCCGAGATCGATCTCCGACCCGCGGGCGCGGCGCTGCTCATGCAGCTGGGCCGGGATCGACGACTCTGCGCGCTGGTCGGTCCGGAAGGTGCCGCGGCCACCCACCTCGCGCTCTGAACACTCGTCGGTAGCGATCTGATACCCCACTCACTCGCCCGACCGCCCTCCCGTCACCACGCACTTTTCGATGCGACTCCGCAGGTGACGCTGCTCCACCGGGTTGTCCGCCAACGTGAGCGCGCGGCGGAACGCCGCACCGGCCGCCTCCCGATCACCGGCCCGATAGAGGAGCTCGCCCCGCGCGGCATGCCACAGGTGATAGTCGGTGAGTCCGTCGATCGCATCGACTTCGGCCAGTCCCCTTTCCGGGCCGTCGACCATCGACACCGCTATCGCCCGATTGAGGGCAACCACCGGACCGGGACCGATCCGCTCCAGGATGCGGTAGAGGTCGACGATGGCCTCCCAGTCGGTGTCGGCCGCTGTCTGGGCTCCGGCGTGCAACGCGGCGATGATCGCCTGGATGCGATAGACGCCGACACCAGGACGTGCCACCGCCGCCTGCAACACGGTGCGCGCACGGTCGATCATCGTTGAATCCCAGTGACTTCGGTCCTGCTCTGACAGCACGACGAGGTCTCCGGCGACGTCCAGCCGCGCTCCGAATCGAGCCCGATGGAACAGCTCGAGCGCTAGGAGGCCATGCGCCTCACCGTTTTCCGGGATGAGCTGGATCAACTGACCGGACAACCGGATCGCTTCGTCCGCGAGGTCGAGCCGGACGAGTGACGACGTTGCGCCCCTCGACAGATACCCCTCGTTGAAGATCAGGTAGAGCACCCCCAGCAACACACCGACGCGGCCATCGATGTCGGCCGGGATGGTGAGCGGGATCCGGGCGTCACGGATCTTACGCTTTGCACGGACGATCCGTTGTGCGAGAGTACGTTCCGGCACGAGGAAGGCGGCTGCGATCTCGGCGGTGGTGAGACCGCCCACGAGACGTAGCGTCAACGCGACCTGCGCATCGCGATCCAGTGCCGGGTGACAGCACAGCAACAGCAGCCGGAGACGCTCGTCGCCGAGCTCGCGGCCATCGATGATCAGTTCCGGACCGGTGGACGGCTCGCTCTCCGTCAGCAGCTCGGGTGCGGCCGCAGTGAGCCGACGACGGCGCGACGCGCGCAGACGTAGTTGGTCGACGATCCGATTGCGGGAGACGGTGTACAGCCAGGCGGGCGGATTGTCGGGGATACCGCGGGTGGGCCAGGTCTCGGCGGCTTGTAGCAGCGCATCCTGGACGCAGTCGTCGGCGAGGTCGACGTCGTCGAAGCGGGCAGCGAGGAGAGCGAGCACACGCCCGCTCTCCTCACGCGCCAGACGCGCAATGGCCGCTCCTACGGTGTCGGCCACAGACAGTCAGGCCTCGACCGGCGTCGGGGTGCCGTCGTCGGCCGCGAAGAGCTGCACGGGCCGAACCTCGACCACTCCGAACGGCAGCGGAATCCGACCCGCCCACTCGAGCGCGACATCGAGGTCCGGTGCGTCGATCCGGTAGTACCCGCCGAGCTGTTCCTTGGCCTCGACGTACGGGCCGTCGGTGATGGTGGGGCTCTGCCCGAGGGTCAGTCGCATGGTGGTGGCCGATGCACTCGATGTGAGGCTGGCGCCCTCGACCAGCAGGCCTGCCGCGGCGAGGGCTTTTCCATAGCCGGCCCACGCCGCGCGCATCTCCTCGGAGCCCTCCTGGCCTTCCTCGGGCATGGGCACGGATTCGTCAATGGTGATCGCCAACAGGTATTGCATGTCAGGTCCTCTCTCGGATGCCGAATGGCAGGTGATGCCGGCCCACTGCCGCCATCTGCCCCTATGACGAAGCAATCATCACGGATCGACAGCCCACCCGAGGAATTTTCTCGAGAACGTTGCGGTCGGGATCACCCGCGCAGGCTCTCACGTTCGCGGATGACCTGTTCCAGCACCACAGCGGTGGCACGTTGCCCGGCCTGCGTCGGGTGATATCCACCCAGGATCCAGTTCCGGAACTTCGCGTTGTCCGGTCCGTACTGGGGGGCCGCCACCCGCGGTCCCCACTCCCAAGGATCGGCACTGCACAGGTCGTGGCGTTGATTCCACGGCGATCCCGGACGAGCCAGGTCGACGAATGTCTCGCCGGCACGACGGGCGTTGTCCCGCGAGATCTCGTTGATCTTGCCGATGAAGTCGTTGAGCATCCCGACCTCGGGATCGGACATGAACCACCCGCAGCGACTGCGTTGGTCTTGGCCCACGCGCGGAACCACCTGCGGTGCACCCAGGACGTAGACATGTGCGGTAGGAGCGTGGGCCCGGGCCTCTCGGATGATGCGTCGCTCGTGGAATCGCTGGTCGTCGTCGAGAACCCGCAGCGATCGCTCGACGGTCCGCCGATCGCACTCCCGTAGCTGCACACACTCGACCACCTTGATGAACTCCGGATTGCCGATCACCTGCATGACGACAACGTCGGCGTCACGGGGAAGGTGCTCGATCTGGCGCCCCTCGTCGAACTGAGCGTCCTGATCGATGTGTCGCGGTTGGGAATTCGCACAGGTCATGTTGGTGAACCGGGCGCCGAGTCGCTTCGCGACGATCTCCACTGCAGCATGTCTGCTACGAAAACAATAGTTCTGCGGCCCGGTCGTCCCGGCGCGATACGAGGTCATGTCGGCGGGGATCGTGTGGTAGTTGTCGGCGCCCTGACCCGAGATATACGAGTTGCCCATGGCGAACATGCGCAGCGGCGCCGCCGCATGCACGGTCGGCACGACGACGCTCAGTCCGGCCAGGGCGAACACGACGATGACGGCGATCCGAACCACTCGGATCGCGGTCCACGACACGACCGAACGCCGTGGTAGAGGCGGCATTGCAGTGACGATACTGATCGCCCCACGTCACGGGCAATGGTCCGCCCGGACGACACGCCCACTCATCGATCAGGCGCACCATTTCGACGACCGTGCGCAATTTCGCGCCGACCGTGCGCAGTTTCGCGCCGATCGTGCGCACTCTCCGACCGATTCTCACCGACGATCCATCGCAGTGCCCGCTCGCGTGAGTTCTGCGCCCGCTCGCGTGAGTTCTGCGCCCGCTCGACGAAGGGGCGCGGCGTAATTCGGGGTGTTGCCAGGCGGCGTCAGCCGGCCGCCGCCAATGCCTCCTCGAGTGCCCGGCCATCTGTGACCGGTAATCCACACACCGTGCCACGACACACGTACGCGGCATCCGCACCGTCCACCGTACCGCGCCCGTCCAGCAGCGGGATCGAATCACGTTCCCCGGCAACGACGATCGTGCCGCCGGGGGCAACCAGGCGCGCGTGTGCGGCGAGCTCGCCCATGCTGTCCGGACCCTGGGCGACCGCGATCTGCAGCGGACCGGACACACGGGTCTGTGCCACCGCGAGCCAGTGTCCGGCCGATCGGGGCACCTTGGCCAGGAGCACCACTGCGCGCGCCAGCGTCTGATCGAGAAGCTCCGCATATCGCGTCGCCGGACCGAATCGCGCGAGTGCCGACGCGGCCAGTAACGCCTCGGCCATCAGCGACGCACCGGCGGGTGTGGCCCCGTCGACGGGATCACGCGGCCGGGTGATCAGCCCGTGGCCGACGGCGTCGAACCAGGTGCCGGGTTGTTCGGGATCGGCGAACAGCTCGATCGCCGTATCGAGAACGGCCAACCCTTCTTCCCGCCACGATGTGTCACCGGTGACCTGATGGAGACCGAGCAGGGCGGTGACGAGTGCGGCATGATCGTCGAGCGCCGCGGCCGGCTGCCCGACGACCCCACCGAGCGACGAACGCCGCACCTGCCCGTCGACGACATGCCCGTCCAGCAGCGCCCGCGCACACCAGACTCCCAGGTCGATCCAGTCCGGGCGTCCCAGACCGGCACCGGCCTCGACCAGAGCGGTGACCGCCATCGCGTTCCATCCGGTCACCACCTTGTCATCGCGCGCCGGTTGCACCCGCCCGCCACGCGACACCAGCAGGCGACCTCGGATCTGCGCGAACCGGACCGGGTCGTCGGGGTCGTGAGGCAATTGCAACGTGGACCGACCGTGTTCGAAGGTGCCCTCCACCGTCACCCCGAGAACGTCTGCCGCCCAACGTCCATCGCTCTCGCCGAGTGCCTCCGTCAGCTCCGCGGGTGACCACACGTAGGTCGACCCCTCCACACCGTCGGCATCGGCGTCGAGCGACGATGCAAACCCGTCCGACACACGCAGATCCCGGTCGAGGAACTCGATGGTCTCCTCGACGATCCGCGTCGCCAGCGGATCACCGGTGCGTCGCGCCAGATGTGCATAGGCTCGGAGTAGCTGTGCGTTGTCGTAGAGCATCTTCTCGAAATGCGGTACCACCCAGTCGCTGTCGACCGAATAGCGTGCGAATCCGCCGGCCAGCTGGTCGTAGATGCCGCCGCGCGCCATCGCGGAGGCGGTCCGGATCACCGCGTCGAGCGGCCGTCGGTCGGCAGTCCGCTCGCTTGCGCGGATCAGCCCCGCCAGTAAGGCCGACGGCGGGAACTTCGGCGCGCCACCGAATCCACCGGATCGGATGTCCTCGTCGTCGAGAATCGCGGTGACCGCATGGGTCAGCAACCGGTCGTCCACGCCGACGTCGGCGACCGGCAACGCCGCGGTGTTGGCCTCGAGGTGTTCACGGACCCGGCGCCCCATGGCGTCGATCTCATCGCGTCGCTGTGTCCAGGCCTCGGTGACCGCACCCATGATCTGGATGAAGGACGGCATACCGCCACGCGGTGACGAAGGGAAGTAAGTGCCGCAATAGAACGGGTCGCCCGATGGGGTGAGGAAGCACGTCATCGGCCAGCCGCCTTGCCCGGTCATCGCCACCGTCGCGTTCATGTAGATCGCGTCGATGTCGGGCCGCTCTTCCCGGTCCACCTTGATGCACACGAAATCCCGATTCATCACTGCGGCAGTCGAGTCGTCCTCGAAGGACTCGTGCGCCATGACGTGGCACCAATGGCAGGCCGCGTAGCCGACCGAGAGCAGGATCGGGACCTCTCGGCGGACTGCCTCGGCCAAGGCGTCGGTCCCCCACTCGTGCCAGTGCACCGGGTTGGCAGCGTGCTGACGGAGATACGGGCTCGTGGATTGATCCAGGGCGTTGCGCTGCAGATCCCTGTCACGACCCGTTTCGGTCGGTTCAGGTTTCGGCGGACTTCCGTTCATCGGCCTGCACCTTGCCTGTGGTGTCGGGGTCTGGGGTCTGCGGGCCTGGGGTCTCCGGGTCTGGGGTCTGCGGGCCTGGGGTCTGCGGGTCTGGGGTCTCGGGATCGCCCTCTCCGTCGACGACCGAATCGGTTCCGTCGTCGAATGCCTGATCCGGTTCCGGATGCTCGGCGTCGAAGGTCTTCGGCAGCTTCTTCAGCTGTGAGTTCATCGACCGGATCAGCAGCGCGGTGGCCACGAGCAGGACGATGATGATCAGCAGAGCGAGCGGTGAGGCCTTGCCGAACTCGGGGCCTTCGGGCTGCTGATCCGCCAGGACCTGATAGCCGGCCGCTACGTGCATCGGGTTCAGCGGGCTCATGGTTCCTCGATTCCCGCGAACAGATCGGTCTCCGGGATCGATGTCTTCACTCGTGTCTGCGCGAGTTCGAACTCCTCGGTCGGCCACAGTCGCTGCTGCCATTCGAGCGGCACTGCGAAAAACACCCCGTTGGGATCGATCTGGGTCGCGTGTGATCGCAACGCATCATCGCGCTGCGGGAAGTACTTGCCGCACTCGACCTGGGTGGTCACCCGACCCATCAGGTCTCCACGACCGGGCTCCCACTTGCTGAGCCACTCGGTGAACGGACTCTCCTGCCCATTCCGCTCGAACTCGTCGGAGAACAGCACCATCCGATCGCGGATGAAGCCGTGGGTGTAATAGATCTTCGACACGGTCCACGGTTCGCCGGTGCCGGGATATGCGTCCGGATCGCCGGCCCGCTCAAATGCCGCGACCGACACCTCATGATCCCGGATGTGGTCCGGATGCGGGTAACCGCCGCGCTCGTCGTAGGTGATCATCACGTGCGGCCGGAACTCCCGAACCACGCGGACGAGTGCTTCGACGGCGTCTTCGATGGGGATGTCGGCAAACGAACCCTCGGGCACGGGAGGGAGCGGATCGCCCTCCGGCAATCCGGAGTCGACAAAGCCGAGCCACATCTGCTCGACGCCGAGCGCCGCGGCCGCGTTCGCCATCTCTTCCTTGCGGACCTCACTCATCCGCTCCTTCACCCCCGGACGGTCCATCGCCGGGTTCAGGATGTCGCCACGCTCACCACCGGTGAGCGTGACCACGAGCACGTCATGGCCCTCGGCCGCATACTTCGCGGTCGTCGCGGCGCCCTTGCTGGACTCGTCATCCGGGTGAGCATGCACCGCCATCAGACGGAGACCTGCATGCGGTCCACCTGTGTGAGATTCGGTCACGCTTCCTCACCTTCGGATAGGTACTGCTCCCATGGTAGGTATTGACGCGTGAACAGTTCAGACGGGGGCACCGACGCCGGTGAGGATGCACCGCGCAGCGGGCCTCGGGCGACGTACCCGTCTGCGCAGTCGTCGACCAGTCGGCGACGCTGGTTCATCGGACTGTCTGCCCTGGTGGTGGTTGTCGGCCTCGCGCTCGCGGCGTTCGGCTACTCGAAGTTCGCCAATCCGGTGGTGTCCGGTGAAGCGGCCGGCTATCAGATCGTGAACCCCGCCACGGTTGCGGTGCAGATCACCGTGACGCGGCGGGACCCGGGACAACCCGCGGCGTGTGTGGTGCGCGGACGCTCCGCCGACGGCGATGAGACGGGCCGTCGGGAGATCCTCATCCCGGCGGGCACACAGACCCAGGTCGGCGTGCACACCGAGGTCAGCACGTCCAAGCCTCCCGTGATCGGCGAGGTGTTCGGCTGCACCACAGATGTGCCCGCCTACCTGACCGCACCGTCCGAACCGTGACCACCACAAGGCGCGATCGCCGCGCGGTCTTCGCGACCGTGTCGACTCCCTACTACGCGTACCTGATGGCGTTGTTCGTCGGCGTGATGCTCATCAGCAACATCACCGGCACCAAGGGTGTCGTCCTGTTCGACGACTGGTTGAACGTCTCGCTCGGTCCCATCCAGATGAACGGCCTGGTCACCGACGGCGCGTTCTACCTGTTCCCGCTTGCCTACGTGCTGGGCGACGTGATCAGCGAGGTTTACGGATTCCGTGCGATGCGACGTGCGATCCTCGCCGGATTCGCGGTGTTGCTGATCGCGTCGATCTGCTTCTGGCTGACGATCGAGTTACCGGCGGCGGACTTCTACGACGGGCAAGAGGCGTTCCGGACGGTCGCCGGTGTGGTTCCCCAGTTCCTGCTGGCCGGACTGGCCGGCTACCTCGCAGGCGAATTCCTGAACTCGTTCGTCCTCGTCAAGATGAAGGAACGCGCCGGTGAACGTCACCTGTGGGCGCGCCTCATCGGCTCGACGGTGGTCGGCGAGTTCGCCGACACCCTCGTTTTCTGCTCGATCGCAGCAACAGCCCTGGGCATCTCCACCTGGGGTGACTTCATCAACTACACGGTCGTCGGATTTGTCTGGAAAACGTTGGTGGAGATAGTGATCATGCCGGTGACCTACCTGGTCGTCGGATGGCTCAAGAGGGCCGAACCCAGCTACGCCGAAGCGCTCCGACAGGCCCCGTCGGACGACTCTGATGTGCTTTAGCTCTCAGTGACTGGTATCCTCAATTGATACACGGCTCCGCGAGGGGTCGTGTTGCTGCATTTTGAGCAGTCCATATGCCCAGTTGAAGAATCCGCCTGGGCGCGGACAACACAAAGGAGTGACCGATGACCGACACACAGGTGACGTGGCTGACCCAGGAGTCGCATGACCGCCTCAAAGGCGAACTGGATTCACTGATCGCCAACCGACCGGTCATTGCTGCGGAGATCAACGAGCGTCGCGAAGAGGGCGACCTCAAGGAGAACGGCGGCTACCACGCGGCCCGCGAAGAGCAGGGTCAGCAGGAAGCGCGTATCCGCCAGCTCCAGGAGTTGCTGAACACCGCGAAGGTGGGCGAAGCACCCACACAGTCGGGTGTCGCCCTGCCGGGTTCGGTGGTCAAGGTCTATTACGACGGCGACGAGAGCGACACCGAGACCTTCCTGATCGCCACCCGCGAGGAGAGTGCCGGGGACGGGTCGATCGAGACCTACTCCCCGAGTTCGCCGCTCGGCGCGGCACTGATCGATGCCAAGGTCGGCGAGACCCGTGAATACTCCGTGCCCAGCGGCGCGGTGATCAAGGTCACCCTCGTCAGCGCCGAGCCGTACCACAGCTGAGCCTCGTCGTTCGGACACTGATGTAGCGGTCGCTCTCGGAGGTTCCGAGTTCGGCCGCTACTCGGTGTCGGCCCCGAGTACAGTCGGTGGAGATTGCTCGGGACTCGAGGTCAGGGGGAAGGTCGAGGCGAGTACGTCCGCGGCACCTACAACAAGGTGCTACTCGCCCCGAAAACCCTGGGCCGGAATTCGATCAGGTGCATTGTCTCACCACCTACTTGCCGGGTATCGGCGTCGGCGACACCAAGTCCCAGGCGATCAGCTCGATTGGAAGAAGGCGCCGGACTACGGATTGCCCCTGGCACTGACGACCGGAGTCGTCATTATTCACCGGACCAACGGTAAAGCCGCAACGCTCGCAAGGACTTCGCCGGCGAACCTCGAAGTGTCCCGATCGGTATCTGCAAGTTCGTCTCTCGCGGCCTCGAACGCTCCGGTCACGTTGTTGCGGAGTGTGTTCACGAAGTCGAGCGCTCGATCGGCGCCGACCCGAAGTGCTGCGGCTGCTGCAAGACAGTGCTTCTGCCCGATCGCAGCGAACCTGTACTCGCCACCGATCTTCATCGCGGAGCGCGTCGGGCCATTGGCCGTCCGATAGGGGCGAAGGTGGCGAGGTCATACAGCGGCGCCAAGGTCACCGCGTTGCCGGACAGCATCACCGCATAGTTCTTGATATGCGCGTCAGTACACTCCAGCACCGTATTGAACATCAAACCCTGATAGAACGCCCACGCTGCAGAGGAACGATCTCGGGGTCGACTCAGACCGCGAAAGAGTCTGGCGACGTCCGCTACGCCTGGTCCACCGTCCAGGCGCTGGTACTTCTTGGCTGGAGGCACAGCCAACGATTGTCCGAGATCTTCCTGATGCAATCGGCGCCACAAACCGTCGACGTACTCGCGGTCGTAACGAGTAGCGACAAATGTCCGCACGCCGTCAAAAGAGTCCAGAGACGTGGATGCGACCGACAACCCCATCATCTCCGCCGCGCGCATCGTCATGTGTTCCACGATGTCGATGCGGCGGTAATCGCCCGCCACCGGTTTGAGAATGTGCGTCGTGGGCGTACCTCCGTCCGTAGTCGCCCAGTCACCATCGGATGTACGAAGGAGCGATCTTGGGTTGCGCCCCAGCAAGACTGAACTGCCCCACGTTCGCGGTCGCAGCTCGACCATCTCGGTATTCGTCGACGATGCCACGCAGCATCTCCCCTACCTGCTGGTCGGCGAGTTCGTGGTATACACCGCGCGGCAACGCATCCGTGGACGCGACCCCTTCGGGTAACAGTTGCAGTGCACCTGCGACGTCTGCACCGATATGCGACAGAATCGCGGACCTGTTGTTCGGACTCACGCCGAAGCGCCGTGCGAGTGATTGCCGCGCTGTTTCGTTGTCGGTGATGAGCCCGTCGAGAAATGGTGCGATCACGCGCTTCCGATGTTCGGATATGGCCAGGGGCATCGAGAGCGACAGGGGCGTCGCATCGCGTGTGTTCCGATACTCCTCGTCATAAACAAACCGCAGGTCCCCACGCGTCGTCTGGCGAACTTCCCCGCACCGGGCCCCGTCCATGTACACCTGCAGGATGTCGGTCATCGTTGCTCGCCTTGGGCGGCTGAGTCCATCACGACATCGAAGGCGGTTCCGAGCGCGGCGAACGCATCCATCACCAACGACATGTCGACCGATGGCTTGCCGTTCTCGAAGTTGACGAGCCATCGCTTCGAGACTCCGGCACGTTCCGCAAGGACGGCTTGGGAAAGCCCAGCCTCTTCACGGAGGTGTCGGAGGACGATGCCGGCTTCACGCGGTGTTCGAAACATCGTCGCCTCCAAGGTGCATGTTCGTGCACCCTACCAAAGGTGCACGAACATGCACAACCGTTGGAGCGCACGTGCGTGCACCTATCATCCCCTGAGTCGCTGAGCCCTTCAGTCGCCGCAACGTGACACACCCGATCGTTACAGTGGCCGCCATGCAGTTACTTCTTTCGTCCGCACATGAGGACGGCGCCCAGTTCGATTCGCCGCACCGCGCGGACTGCCGAACCGCATTGCCCTCCTCCACATCGACGTCGAGAGGTGGGAATACCCAGGTGCCCAAGGGATTCTCGAACAATGCAACACCGAAGCCCACCTCCGGCAACAACGAGTCCGGGCTCCGGCGGTCAACGGCTCCAGCTTGATCGCATCCATCCATCGCGGATCGGTCCATCCAGACGACCGCACTCCCGCCGACGAGTTCACCTTCCACCGTCGCGAGCGCGGCGCTCTCGTCGAGCGCGTCGAGGGCGTGTCCGCTGAGTTCGCCGAGGAGTTCGCGCTCATCGTCGTCCACCGTGGGAACCTGGCCGCGTACTGCGGACTCCACACCGGATCTTGTGCGCGATTCCGACGTCCCATGGCATCAGGCTGCCGCCCCGTTTCACGGAACTGGGCGGCAGCCTGACGTGACCTACCGGCGTTGTCCACCGATCATGTTGTGGTACAGCGACTTCAGGTCGCGTTCGCCAGGCTCTCCAGGCTGCCGGTTGCCTCGATGTACTCCTGCACCCAGCGCTCGATCACCGCGGCGGACTTCTCCACCTTCTGGAACTGACCGACAACCTGGCCAACCGGATTGAACGCGACGTCGATGCTCTCGTCGGGATGCTTGTGCGTTGCGGCAACGGCCATGCCGGAGACCATGTACTGCAACGGCATTCCCAGCGGCTCGGGATTGTTCGGGTCTTCCCACGCCTCGGTCCAATCGTTGCGGAGCATGCGGCACGGTTTGCCGGTGAACGATCGGCTGCGCACCGTGTCGCGACTGCCGGCGTTGACATAGGCGGCCTGTTGAACGGGGGTGTTCTCGGCCTCCTCGACCATCAACCACTGCGAGCCACTCCACGCGCCCTGCGCACCGAGCGCGAGGGCCGCTGCGACCTGCTGGCCGCTGCCGATGCCGCCCGCCGCAAGCACCGGACGCGGTGCAACCTCCTTGACGACCTGCGGCCAGAGCACGATGGAACCGACCTCGCCGCAATGACCGCCGCCTTCGCCGCCCTGCGCGATGATGATGTCCACGTCGGCGTCCGCATGCTTACGCGCCTGCTGGGGTGAACCACATAGCGCGGCCACCTTGCGGCCTGACGCGTGGATCTTCTCGATCATGTCGACGGGCGGTGTACCGAGAGCGTTGGCAATCAGCTTCACCTTCGGGTGCTGCAGGGCGATCTCCACCTGCGGGGTCGCAGTGGCCTCCGTCCAGCCGAGCAACTGAAGCGAGTTGTCGCCGTCCTCACCGAGGGGAACACCGTGATCGAGCAGCAGTTTGCGCCCGAAATCCAGCGTCTCGGCAGGCACCATGTCCTGGAGCATCTTCGTCAGGTCCTCGGTGGACATGTCGGCATCCATCCCCTCGTACTTGTTGGGGATGACGATGTCGACGCCGTAGGGCCGATCGCCGATGTGCTCGTCGATCCACTTCAGTTCGATCTCGAGTTGCTCGGGTGTGAACCCCACAGCACCGAGCACGCCGAAACCACCCGCCTTGCTGACGGCGACCACCACGTCTCGGCAATGGGTGAACGCAAAGATGGGGAACTCGATACCGAGCTCGTCACAGATCGGGGTGTGCAATTGGGGGCTCCTCAACGCCAGACAGAAAGATCGACAACAGCGGGCAGAACTAGAACATGTTCTACCCTGGATACTAGAAACGGCAGCAGAGAACAAGCGGCCGCCCGACTGATCGCGGATCTACGTTCCGCGTGACTTGGTCATGCGGCCGAGACAACCGAGAGCGAAGTGAGTGGCGCCAACTCGGGCCAGCCTGGTCTCACGTACTCGCGCTTGCTCGGAGGTAGCGCGTGCTCGCTCACCCGGACGGTGTCCGACTTCACCGCGGCGCCGAGTCGCTGCAGGAAGTTCACCACCGGGACGATGTCGTCGGAGGCCGGCAGATCGGCGTCCACGCGCACGGGGATGACGCACGATGACACGTCGGCGAGACTCGATGCGTCCCACGGATTCCGGAACCAGTGAGGCTCCGTCGTCGTCCGACTACGGGTCAGGATGTGCAAGATCACGGCGAGCGACGGTGACGGTTCGGAGTCCTCGCGGGTGCCTCGTTCATCCTCGTCCCGATCGTCGGCATAGGACCACCACAGGACACCGTCGACGTCCACCTCTTTCCACTCCAGCCGAAACGGATCCAGGTACGCACCGATCTGCGCGATCGGCTCCCCGAACAGAATGCATCCGGCGTAGGTCAGTCCGGTCAGATGAGTGGTATCGCGGGATTCCACCGCCACCGAACGCACTGCGGTGACCGACGACGGCAGCAACCACGTCGGCGTGAACTCCGCAACCACATCTGCGGCGATACACGCGTGCGCCCGCGCGTCGGCGAGACGGGGAAGGTCCTCCTGATATTCCTCCAGGTCCTCGACGAGCTCGTCGTGGAATTCAGGACGCAGGTCCAGCAGCACCCCGTCGTCGATGATCGTCGAAAGCTGATCGACCCGCGCTCGAATGCGGCCGATCTGTTGGGTCTCGTCGTCGATCCTCCGTCGATATCCGTGGGCGAGCTCCGCCCGGATGCGAGCCACATTCTGGGGCGTCCACAAGGGTTCTGGTTTCCGATGGCGTCGTCCCATGGCCAGGAACAGTAAACCCGTTCGACGCCGGCACCGAAGATTCATCCACAGGCCACAAAAGCATCCACAGCCAACCCACAGCAACGCCTCAGACCGTCTCCAACCTGCGGCATCATCCTTGGATCATGAGAAAGAGCACACGTACCCCCACCGTTCCCCTGATCGTCCTCGACGACGACCCCGCTGTCCTGGACTACGCCCGCGCGCTGTTCCGTCGCGACATCCCGCTGGGTGTCGTCAGCAGCCAGTACTCGGCCGCCGTGCCGTTCATGCTCGGCAACAACGGCCACACGGCCGCCCTCGTCGCCGACGTCGATGATCCGGATCAGCTGGCCGAGGCCATCGTCCTCGTCGAGCGTCGCCTCGGCCGCGTGACCTCGGTCATCCGCTACGCGACGGATCTGCCCGACACCGCCGATCTGCGCGCGACCGCATCGGCGGCCTGACGCCACGGCATGTACACGATTGCCATCGACACGGCGATCACCGCGACGATCGCGATCACGTCCAGCGCATAGTGATTGGCCGTCCCGATCACCACGAAGGCGGTGCTGATCGGGTAGAGCACCCCGAGCACGCGCACCCACGTTCGGCGCGCGTACATCGCGATCATCACGCCACACCAGATCGCCCACCCACAATGCAGCGACGGCATCGCAGCGAACTGATTCGTCACCGACTCCGGCCCGGGTGAGCCGGAACCTTCCCACCAGCCCCACGACGCCGTCTGAGCCATGATGTCGACATAACCCGGGTACATCCGCGGAGGCGCGGTCGGGATCAGGAAGAAGCCGGCCAGCGCGATGAGGGTTGTCAGCGCCAACACGAGCGAGGCCCGTCGATAGCTCTCGCGTCGCCGCCAGAACAGCCAGACGAACACGCCGATCGTGATCCACCAGTGCAGCGTGTGATAGTGCAGCGCACTGAGATCGGCCACCCAGCCATTGACATGCACCCAGCGATTGAGCGCCGGCTCGAAGGCGATGTGCAGGTGTTGCTCGATCTGCGCGATCGATCGTCCGTTGCCGAAGGCACGGTCGACGTCCTTGCCGCCGATGTTGCGAACCCGCGAATAGGCCGAGTAGATCCCCCAAATGAGGAGGATCTCCACCCACCATCGCGGCTGCGCCAGATATGCCATCACGCCGGCCAACCGCGCACGCGTGGCCGCCGACACTCGGGCAACACGCGTGTGCCCCTGATGAGGCGGCTGATCCCGCCATGCAATGGCCATACGTCCCCCACCGGATTAAATTCGGAACGACGTGGTTGATACGTTCAACTAAGTGTTCACTCCACAGTAGACCGGGGGCAATCGAATGGTCATCGTGGGTTTACGGAAGCACCCACAGGTGCGGCGGCATCACGTCGAGGCCGTGGCGTACCTCGTGTTCGGCGCCGGAGCGTACTTCCTGTTCCGGATCTCGGGCCTCGATGCCCACATCACCTGGGCGCATTCGGCCGTCATCGGTTACGGCGTCGCCGCTCTCATCTCGATCGCTCCGCTGCCGGCCGGTACCCGACGCGGTCGCCTCGCCCGCATGGCCGCGGTCACCGGCGCCCTCGTCGTGCCGTTCGTCATGCTGCTCAACGGCCATCACCAGATGCAGGACGAGATCGGTGTCATCTCGCGGTCCGGCAATTTGCTGATCACCAGCGGAATCCCGTACGTCCACCACGCCACCGACCTTGCGGACATCAACCCCTACCTCCCGGTGATGGCCCTGTTCGGCATCCCCGCAGCCCTCATCGCACGCACCGGCATCGATCCGCAGAGCGCGTGGAATGTCGTCGGGGATCCGCGGATCTGGTGTGCGGCGATTGCGATCGGTGGCGTGTGGGGGTCGATGCGTGTGCTCCACGCGCGGTCGGGATGGGCGACCAATGCCGCAATCCTGCTGGTCGCATCGCCGACGATCGCCCTGGAGATGTGCGCGAGCGGTGTCGACCTCCCGCTCGCCGGTTTCCTCCTCCTGGGACTAGCACTCGCCGCCACCCGTCGTCCCGCGCTGGGAGCGGTCTTCATCGCCGCCGCCTTCGCAATCAAATGGGTGGCACTGCTCAGCCTGCCGATCATCCTGGCGCTGTTGATCACCCGCTACGGCCGCGCCGTCGCAGCGCGATTCGTCGCGTTCTTCGTGGCCGCATCGGCGGTCTTCGTCATCCCGGCCGTTCTGTCCCTGTCGGACACGATCGCCCAGGTCGTCGAGTTCCCCACCGGCCATGGCAGTACCCCGACACCTGCGCGTAGCCCCATGCCCGGGGTGCTCCTCGCATCACTCGGCCCGGCGGGCCGAGTCATCGACATGGCACTGCTGGCGGTGTGTGCCGCGGTGTTGTCGATCTGCCTGGTCCGTCGACCGCCGGCCACCTTCGCCGCCGCAGCCACCTTCATCGGCGCGGGTTTCTCGTGCTTCTTCCTGCTCGCGCCGGTCGGCCGGTTCGGCTACCTGTTGATCCCGATGTTGCTGTTCGGCCTCGCCTACATCGCTCACCGCGCCGAACCCACCCTCGCCGAACCCCCGCGCGTCGAACCCACCCCCGCCGAACTCCGCTCTCCCGAACCGCCGCGCGTCGAACTGAACCGTGCCCCACATTCACCGCGACCCACGTCAGCGGCCGTCCAGCCGCTGTAACCGCCGCGCAAGCCGGTGTAAGACCCACGACAGAGGCACCGGGCACTCTCGGCGGCATGACAACAACCACCTCCGCCGGCCTGGCGATCGATGCGCATGGGCTGGTCAAACACTTCGGATCGACCCGCGCCGTCAACGGCGTGGATCTGGCCGTCCCCACCGGTTCGGTGTACGGCGTGCTCGGACCGAACGGGGCCGGGAAGACCACCACGGTGAGCATGCTCGCCACACTGCTGCGTCCCGATGCGGGCCACGCGACCGTCTTTGGCTATGACGTCGTCGACGACGCCGTCGCGGTCCGTTCCCTCGTCGGCGTCACGGGGCAGTACGCCTCGGTCGACGAGGACCTCACCGCGACACAGAACCTCGTCCTGTTCGGCCGGCTGCTGGGGCTGTCGCGACCCGCGGCGCGCTCCCGGGCCGACGAACTGCTCGAGGAGTTCTCACTCACCGAGGCCGCCGATCGGCCGCTGAAGAACTTCTCCGGCGGCATGCGGCGACGCCTCGATCTGGCGGCAAGCCTCATCGACACCCCGCCGCTGCTGTTCCTCGACGAGCCCACGACCGGCCTCGACCCACGTACCCGGGCTCAGATGTGGGACACCATCCGCAACCTCGTGAAGCAGGGCGCGACCGTCTTGCTCACCACCCAGTACCTCGATGAGGCCGACCAACTCGCCGACCGTATCGCCGTCATCGATCACGGGATCGTGGTCGCCGACGGAACCGCCGACGAACTCAAGCAGTCGGTCGGTGCCAGCACGCTGCAACTCGTCCCGGTGAACCGGACGGACGCACAGCAAGTGTGCCAGATCGTCGAGTCCGTACTCGGCGAGACCGCGACCCTGAGCCCCGAGGCCGCCCGCGTCTCCGTCGGCCTGCAGAAGCCGGATCTGGTGCCGGACGTCCTGATCGCCCTGCGCGAGAACCAGATCGCCATCGATGAGATCAACGTCCAGAAGCCGAGTCTCGACGAGGTCTTCCTCACCATCACCGGCCGGCCTGCCGACGATCAGACCGACACCGACACCATCAAGGAGGAGGTGGCCTGATGACCACCACAACCATCGACCGCGGCCCGTCATCGACCGCGATCACCACCAAAGACGCTCGGCCCGTGGCCAAACGGTCGGTCGGCCTCGCCGAGACCGTCCGACAGTCCTTCTCGATGGCCTACCGAGGCGTGTTGAAGATCCGGCACAACCCGGAACAGCTGTTCGACGTGACGCTGCAACCGATCATCTTCACCCTGATGTTCACCTACATCTTCGGTGGCGCGATCAGCGGGAACATCAGCTCCTACCTGCCGGTCATCATTCCCGGCATCATGGTGCAGACGGTGATCACCACGTCGATCGTGACCGGCACCCAGTTGCGCGAGGACATGGACAAGGGTGTGTTCGACCGATTCCGGTCACTGCCCATCGCCCGGATCAGTCCGCTGGCGGGCGCGTTGCTCGCCGACATGATCCGCTATTTCATCGCGACGACGCTGACCATCGTCATGGGCTTGATCATGGGGTGGCGACCTGACGTCTGGGGAACGATCGGGGCCGCGGCGCTGGTGATCGTGTGCAGCTTTGCGGTCTCGTGGATCTTCGCCCTGATGGGCTGCATCATGAGCAAGGCCTCTGCGGTACAGGGCATCTCGATGCTGATCCTGTTTCCGCTGACCTTCATGTCGAATGCTTTTGTCCCGGTCGACACGATGCCCGGCTGGCTGCAGGCGTTCGTCAAGATCAATCCGATCAGCCAACTGGTGTCCGCCGTACGTGAACTCACCGCCAACGGGCACATCGGAATCCACGTCGTGTACGCGCTCATCGGCGCCGTGGTGGTCACCGGGATCTTCGCGCCGCTGGCCGTGCGTGCCTACATGCGAAACGCGTGAGAATTCACGCCTGAGTGCTGGTGCGCGACGCCAGGCGGGTTCGGACCTCGTCCACCGCCTGGCGTCGCGACCGTTTTGCTGCTTCCTCGACCAGGGAATCCCATTGCGCGGTGGGCAGCCCGCAGATCTCCGCCATCCCGACATAGATGTGATGAAGCGACGGATAGTCCTGCCGGGCGCCCAATCGCCGGGACAGCGCGAGAAGCCACGCGCCGTCCTCGTCGCGGCCGTCGGTCTCGCATATCAGGTACCCGGCGGCCATCGCCATCGCACCCGCCTGCGGCTGGTCCTGCCAGCCGGCCAGTCCGAACGTATCGTTGATACCGTCGGCCAGCAAGGTCAGGAACTCTTCTGCCCGCGCCAGATCCCCCGCCCGCACGATGCCGGCCACGGCTGCGCTGATGAGCATCACCATGCCCGGGTCCTGCGCACCCAGCGGATGATTGGATTTGATGAGATCGGCAGCACGCCAGAAGATCTCACCTGCGGAATCGACATGACCACGGGCAAATTCCAGTTCGGCGTAGCCGAGCATCATCGCGCCGATGACCTCAGGATTGCCCTGCGGATTGGGGTCGTCGGGTGTCCATCCCTCGGCCGCCACGAGCAATTCGCGCTCAGCCTCGTCGAGTCGCCCCAGCGCGACCAGGGTCACCACCAGATAGCACCGGGTCTGCAACTCGTCGTCGCGTGAACCGAGACGGACGAGATTGATGATGGCGCTGCGGTAATGACCGACCGCCCGGTCCCACTGAGCCTGTTGTCCGTGCAAACTGCCGATGGTCACTTGGGCCATCCCGGACATCCAGGCGTTGTCGTGCCGCCGCGCGATCTCGCGCAGCAGGAAGCCGTCCGCCAGCGCCCGATCGAGGTCGCCGAAGTTCTCCCGGGTGTTCATCCGGATCGACAGCGCGGCCGTTCGCACCTGCTCGTCGACCGCACGCGTCCCACGCGAGATGTACCGCATCGCGGCCTGCGGGGTTCGGCACAACACACAGGCCGATATCAGCTCCGTCGGTTCGTCGAAGGTCCGTTCAGGTCGGTGCATCATGCGGATGTGGTGGCGTCCGGTGGCCACCCCCCGGAAGTCCTGTTGCATCGCCAGGTGCCCCATCGAGACGAGCACGGTGAACTGCCAGCGGCGTCGCATGGCATCGGAGAGAACCGAGGGCGGCTTCGGCAGGACCGCGAGAAGTCTTGCACCCCAGGACATAATCTCGCCATGCAAGCCGCGGACCATCCAGAAGGCGCTCAACACCGGGAAGACCGTGACGACAGTGTCCACAGCGCCGGGCTCGCCGGTCTCGCCGGCCGTCGTGGCGCAGCGACGCAACACCCAGACCAGATTTTCGACATCCGCGGCGATCCAGGTGAACAACCGATCGTCCACGGCGATCTCGTACTTCGCCTCGGCCACCTCGGCGAATTCACGCGCCCAGTGGCCCATGGCGCGGTCGACGTCGTCCGACTCCGTCGGATCGTCGGAGGCGGTCAGCATCTGTTCACCGAATTCCCGGACCATCTCCAGCATCCGATACCGGATGTGGCCGTCGGTCTCGGTCACGGTGAGCAATGACTGATTCACCAACGCCTCGAGAGTGTCGGCGAGCCGGAATCCGCTCTGTCCGACCACGACCGACGCGGCATCGGTGGTGAATCCGGCCGGGAAGCGACACAGTCGGCGCATCGCCGTCCGTGCGTCTGCCTCGAGCAGATCCCAACTCCATTCGATGACCGCGTACAGGGTGCGATGACGATCGGGGGCTGTTCGATCGGTGCCCCGCAAGAGCGCGAAACGCTCCTCGAGTCGCCTCGATATCTCGGCAACGGTCATGGCGCGAATCCGGGCGGCGGCGAGCTCGATGGCCAACGGCAGTCCGTCGAGGTGCCGGCAGAGTTCGGCGATCGCGGGCCGGGGCAGTTGCGCGTCGGGCCGGATCGCCCGCGCCCGCCGCTCGAAGAGTTCGACCGCCGAACCGTGCACTCCCACATCGAGAACCGGCAGCAGATAGATGCGCTCGGCGGCGAGCATGAGGGGCGAGCGGCTGGTGGTCAGGATGGACAGCTGAGGCTCGGCCGCCAAGAGGTCCGCGGCCACGCGCGCACACCGTTCGATGACCTGTTCACAGTTGTCGAGGATGATGACCGCGCGTTGCCCACGCACAGCGTCGACCAGGCGGTCGGCGAGGTCGCCGACCGCCATCCGGGGTCGCGCGCCGCTGCCGATATCGGTCTCGCCGACCCCGAGGGATGCGGCGATCGATGCCACGACGTCGTCCTCGTTGCGGACCGGCGCCAGCGGGACGTAGAACACCGGCCTCCCCGACTGCGCCAGCGCGTCACCCACCCGGTGTGCGACGCGGGTCTTGCCCACACCGCCGGCGCCCTGGATGGTCACCAACCGGTGGTCGTCGAACGACCCGACGATGGCAGCGATGTCGTCATCGCGGCCGATGAGGTCCGACGCCTCCACCATGAGCCCGACCGTCCGGCCGCGTTTGACCACCGGTGGCGGAGCCGGTTCATCGGATCTCACCGTCGAAGATTGCGAACCATTCTCCGTCGCAAGGAGTTCGGCATTGACGGCAACGGCTTGTGGCCCCGGGTCGACGCCGAGCTGTTCGGACAGGGACCGGCGCAGGCGCGCGAACACCGACAGCGCGTCGGCGGTCCGCCCCTCGCCGGCCAGTGCACGCATCAGGTCGACGTGCGCCGACTCGTCCAACGGGTCTGCCCGACAACGCCTGTCGGCGATCTCCCGGGCCGTCGAGAAGTCACCCGCGGCCAACGCCGTCCCGACGCGCCGCTGGTCGAGGGCGTCTCGCTGCCGCTCCGCCCGCGTCCGCACGTCGGCATCGAGGCCGAAGGAACCGTCGTCGTCCAGATCGTCGCCGGGCACACCGCGCCACCAATGCGTCGCCGCATCGAGCGCCCCGGGGCTGCCATCGTCGATGAGGTCGTCGACGATCTCCAGATCGGTGCGGCACCCGACCAGGCGATAGCCGTTGCCGACACCTTCGAGGCGGCCGGGGCCGAGCAGTGGGCGCAGGCGCGACACCTGGGTGTGCAGGGCGGGCATCGGCGAACGCGGTGGATCATCGCCCCAGACGTCGGAGATCAGGCGCTCGGCCGAACGGGTCCGCCCGTCCGCCAGCGCGAGCGAGGCGAGCAGGCGGCGGGCACGCACCCCGGGGACGGCCACCAGGCCATCCGGCTCGACGCACCCTCGCCCCACGGCGACCGGCCCCAGCAGGCCGATCACGGTGATGTTCTCGGACGCGGACACCCAGTCAGGTTAGCGCCACACAGCGCAACCCGATCAGTCCCTACGTGTATGAATGGAACCATGGCGCGCAGTTACCCTCTCGAGGCCATCGACCTCGACTTCTTCGAGTCCGCACCGATCACCTACCGCATGGACGTGAACCTGCCCGTGACGCCACAGCGCGCGTGGGCCGAGTTCACCCGGCAGAACACGCTCGACTGGTGTCGCGCAATCAAATCCATCGAGTTCACGTCGCCGCCGCCGTATGGCGTCGACACCACCCGCAAGGCCTCGCTGGGGGTGGCCGGGCTGTCGGAACACTTCTTCGTCTGGGATGAGGACGAGACCGCGGGCGAGTACCGGAACGCCTTCTACGCCGTCTCCGCGTCGACGCCGGGACTCAAGCGGTTCGGCGAGCTCACCGAGGTGCGCGCGGCCGAGGTCGGTTGCCGGCTCGTCTGGTCCTTTGCCCTCGAGCTCTCCACCTCGGCCAAGGCGGTCACCGCGTTCTCGGGTCCCACCGCATCGACCGTGTTCAAAACGGTCGAAACCGACACCGTGCGGCATTTCGCGAAGCTGATGCCCCAGTCCTGACCGACGGTCACCGTAGCCCCGTCGTCGAGAGCAACCGGTTCCTCGCTGAGAGCAACCTGTTTCCCGCCGACAGCACCGTGTTTGCCGCCGACGGCTTCCCCGACGCGCTGTGACGTGTTGCTGTCGGCGGAATCGTGGTTGCTGTCGCCGAGTTTCCGGTTGCTGTCGGCGGGTGGGTGGGCTCACTCGCGGAGGAAGCCCACCTCCGACAGCGCACGACGCACCTCACGCTGGTGTTCGGGTCCGCGGGTCTCGACGCTGACGGTCACCTGTACCTCATCGAGGTAGAGGTCGTCGGCGACCCGGGAGTGGACCACGTCGACGACGCTCGCACCGCGGTCACGGAGCAGTTCCAGCAGGGCGATCAACCCGCCCGGGCGGTCGGAGACGGTTGCGGTGACGGTGAGGAACCGGCCGGCGGCGGTGAGACCGTGAGTCGTGACATGGCTCAGCAGCAAGGGATCGATGTTGCCGCCGGAGACGATGACGCACACCCTGCCCGACAGCTCGAGGCCACCGGCCATGAGTGCGGCGACCGCGGCCGCGCCGGCCGGCTCGACCACCAGCTTCGCCCGTTCGAGCATCAGCAGCAGGGCCGTGCTCAGCGATTCCTCACTGACGGTGACCACCGAGTCCACCAGCTCGCTGATGTGCGCGAACGGGACGTCGCCGGGCATCGCGACCGCGATGCCGTCGGCCATCGTGTTCATCGATGCGGCCGCCACCGGATGACCCGCGGCGAGCGATCGCGGCCAGGCAGCAGCCTGCGCGGCCTGCACCCCGATGACGGTGACCTCCGGGCGTCGTGGCTTGACGGCCGCCGCGACGCCGGCCAGCAGGCCACCCCCACCGAGAGGTACGACGATCGCATCGACATCGGGCATCTGGGTCAGGATCTCGGTCCCGACGGTGGCCTGTCCGGCCACGATGTCGGGGTGATCGAAGGGATGGACCAGAACCGCGCCCGTCTCGTCGGCGAAGCGCCGGGCCGCGACGAGCGCCTCGTCGACGGTCGAACCCTCGAGGACCACCTCTGCGCCATAGGCTTTCGTTGCCGCCACCTTGGGTAGCGCTGCGCCACGCGGCATGTAGACGCGGGCGGTGATGCCGAGCGTGCCTGCCGACCAGGCGACGCCCTGGGCGTGGTTTCCGGCGCTGGCCGCGACCACGCCACGAGACCGTTCCTCCGCCGACAGACGGGAGATCCGCAGATAGGCACCGCGCGGCTTGAACGATCCGGTGCGCTGCAGGTTCTCGCATTTCAGCCAGACCTCACACCCGACCCGTTCGGACAGCACACGCGAGGCCACCATCGGGGTGCGGCGCATGACACCGGACAAGGCCTGCCCTGCGTCGTCGATCTCGGCGGAGGTGAGGAGCATGTTCGCCAGTATCGGCCCTGGACCGCCCGAAGTCAGCCCAACGCGTTTTCGAGGTCGCCGAGGACATCAGCGATGTCCTCGATACCGACCGAGAGGCGCACCAGATCGGCGGGGACCTCCAGCAACGAGCCGGCCGTCGATGCGTGGGTCATGGCACCGGGGTGCTCGATCAACGACTCGATGCCACCGAGCGACTCGGCCAGGGTGAACACCTCGGTTCGCGCGCAGAACTCCTGCGCGGCAACTTGTCCGCCCTTGACCCGCACCGAAACCATGCCGCCGAACCGCCGCATCTGCTTGGCTGCGACATCATGTCCAGGGTGCTCTGCGAGGCCCGGGTACAGCACGGAATCGATCTTGGGATGCGACGAGAGGTAGTCGACGACGCGCTCGGCATTGTCGCTGTGCCGGTCCATTCGCACCGCGAGGGTCTTGATGCCGCGCATGGTGAGGTAGGCGTCGAACGGGCCCGGCACCGCACCGGCACCGTTCTGGAGGAACGCCACCGCGTCGTCGAGTTCCTCACTGTTGGTGACCAGTGCACCACCGACCACATCGGAGTGTCCGCCCAGATACTTGGTGGTCGAGTGCAGCACCACATCGGCGCCCAGCGTGATCGGCTGCTGCAGATAGGGAGACGCAAAGGTGTTGTCCACCACCAGTTTTGCGCCGGCCTCGTGCGCCACGGCGGCGAGCGCCTCGATGTCGCCGACGTTCAGCAGCGGATTCGTCGGGGTCTCGATCCAGACGAGCTTGGTGGCGGGCGTGATGGCCGCCCGAACCGCGTCGACGTCGGACACCGGAGCCGCCGAGTAGGTGATCCCCCACTGGGAGAAGACCTTGTCGATGAGCCGGAACGTACCGCCGTAGGCGTCGTTGGGGATCACCAGATGGTCGCCGGGACGAAGCGTCGCACGCAGCAGCGCGTCGGTTGCGGCCATACCCGAGGCGAAGCCTCGACCGTACGCCCCGCGTTCGAGTGCAGCGATGTTGGCCTCGAGCACGCGCCGCGTCGGGTTACCCGTCCGGGCGTATTCGAACCCATCACGGAGGCCGCCGACACCGTCCTGCGCGAACGTCGAGCTGGCGTAGATCGGCACGTTCACGGCGCCGGTCCGCGGGTCCGGTTCGTATCCGGCATGGATGGCCTGGGTGGAAAATCCTTGCCAGCGGGTCGAATCCGCGGCACTGCGCTTCTCGCTCATGGCTCGACTTCCTATCCGACGATGGGGTTGCTGCTGACGAACGCCAGCAGATCGTGGCGGGTGATGACACCGATCGGCTTACCGTCCTCCACCACCATGAGGGCATCCGATTCCGACAGCACCTTGGTGGCCGCTGACACCGGCTCGCCGGACCCGATGAGCGGGAACGGATCACCCATGTGGGCCGACACCGGGTCGGCCAGGCTGGCTCGGCCCTCGAACACGGCACCGAGCAGGTCCCGCTCGGTGACCGCGCCGGCGACCTCTCCGGCCATCACCGGGGGCTCGGCCCCGACCACCGGCATCTGGGAGACGCCGTACTCGCGGAGGATCTCGATGGCATCCCTCAGTGTCTCGGACGGATGCGTATGAACCAGATCCGGCAGCGCTCCGGCCTTGCCACGTAACACGTCACCGACGAGCGGCTCCATGGCCTTGCCGTCGAGCGGGGACCGGAGGAAACCGTAACTGCTCATCCACCTGTCGTTGAAGATCTTGCCCAGGTAGCCACGGCCACCGTCGGGCAGCAACACGACGACGACCGCATCCGGCCCTTCGCGTTCGGCGACCTGCAACGCGGCCACCACCGCCATCCCGCAGGAGCCGCCGACCAGCAGCCCCTCCTCACGAGCGAGCCGCCGCGTCATGTCGAACGAGTCGGCGTCGGACACCGCGATGATCTCGTCGGGGATCGACGGGTCGTACGCGGACGGCCAGAAGTCCTCGCCGACACCCTCAACCAGGTAGGGGCGACCGGTGCCGCCCGAGTAGACCGAGCCCTCCGGGTCGACGCCCACGACCTTCACCGCGCCGTCGGACACCTCTTTGAGGTAGCGGCCGGTTCCGGTGATCGTGCCGCCGGTGCCGACACCGGCGACGAAGTGGGTGATCTTGCCGTCGGTGTCCGCCCAGATCTCCGGCCCGGTGGTCTCGTAGTGGCTCTGCGGCCCGGCCGGATTCGAGTACTGGTCGGGCTTCCAGGCACCCTCGATCTCGCGCACGAGCCGATCCGAGACGCTGTAGTAGCTGTCCGGGTGATCCGGTGGCACCGCGGTCGGGCACACCACCACCTCGGCCCCGTAGGCGCGGAGCACGTTGCGCTTGTCCTCGCCGACCTTGTCCGGGCACACGAACACGCATTTGTAGCCGCGCTGCTGCGCCACCAACGCCAGTCCGACACCGGTGTTGCCCGAGGTCGGCTCGACGATCGTGCCGCCGGGCGGCAACGCGCCGGACTGCTCGGCCGCCTCCACCATCCGGACGGCGATCCGGTCCTTGCTGCTGCCACCGGGGTTGAGGTATTCCAGCTTGGCCGCGACCAGGCCCGAACCTGGGTTGGTCACCGAGTTGAGCTTGACCAACGGGGTGTTGCCCACCAGGTCCACGACATGATCAGCGATACGCATACGCCCATGGTCCCAGAGGTCCGGAATCGGATCGAACCCGGAGTGAAACTCCGACTAAGCTGGCTGCCGTGTCCGAATTGGAGTCACATGGATTCGAGTGGCCGGGTCGCGGTGGACAACAACCGACTGCTGCGTGACGTCGGCGCGACCGTCGCGGCCACTGCGGCCAGCGCGGGCGCGTCGTGGGCGGCATACAACTACCTGAACGGGCAGGCCACCGAGGCGCGGACGGTGATACCCCACCGCACCGACGACGCCCCCAACGGCGACGGCATCTACCTGCCGGACGGCACCGGGCCGCATCGTCCCGCCCGGGGCACGTCGGTGGACGTCTACCTCGTCGTCTTCGGCGATTCGACCGCTGCGGGTCTCGGCGCCGAGACCGCGGACCAGACACCGGGAGTGCTGCTGGCCCGGCGGGTGACCGCGGAGACCGGCAAGATCGTGCGATACGCCAACAAGGCCATCGTCGGCGCCACGTCCAAGGGTCTGGAGGCACAGGTCGACGCCATGCTGATCACTCGTGAGCGGCCCGATGTAGCGGTGATCCTGATCGGGGCCAACGACGTCACGGCCACCAATGGCATCAGGGCGTCGGCCAGAAGACTCGGCGAGGCCGTCACCCTGCTGAAGGAGAACGGTGCCGAGGTCGTCGTCGGGACGTGCCCCGACTTCGGCGTGATCACGGCCATCCCACAACCGCTTCGGTCGGTGTTACGCCGCTGGGGCCTGCAACTCGCCGCGGCGCAACGCGGCGCGGTACGTGCGGCCGGTGGCCGGCCGGTCCCGATGGCCGACCTGCTCGCCAAGGAGTTCCTGGCCAAGCCCGAGCACATGTTCTCGCCGGACCAGTACCACCCGTCGGCCGCCGGTTACGCCCTCGCCGCCGACATCCTGATGCCCGAGGTCCTCGAGGCGATCGGCGAGTGGGGACCGGCGCCGCTGCCGCAGCCGCCCGAGGTCTCTGAGGCGGTCGAACAGAATCGGCTGGTCAGCAGGGTTCGCCGTCTGGTGGGACGGCCAGGGAACCAAGCAACTGCTAGGGGGTAATCTGGCGGCATGCCTGAAGCAGTCATCGTCGCCCATGCCCGTTCCCCCATCGGCCGCGCCGGCAAGGGATCCCTCAAAGACGTCCGGCCGGACGAGCTCTCCCGCCAGATGGTCGCCGCCGCACTCGCGAAGGTGCCCGAGCTCGATGTCGCCGACATCGAGGACATCCATTGGGGCATCGGTCAGCCCGGCGGTCAGGGCGGTTACAACATCGCCCGCGTGATCGCCGTCGAACTCGGCCTCGACCACGTGCCCGGTGTGTCCGTGAACCGCTACTGCTCGTCGTCGCTGCAGACCACCCGTATGGCGATGCATGCCATCAAGGCAGGCGAGGCCGACGTGATCATCTCCGGCGGTGTCGAGAGTGTGTCGAGCTTCGGCATCTCCGGCGGCGCAGACGGCGCACCGAACTCCAAGAACCCGGTGTTCGACGAGGCCATGGCCCGCACCGAGAAGTCCGCGGAAGGTGGCGCGCCGACCTGGTACGACCCCCGCAAGGACGGACTGATCCCCGACGTCTACATGGCGATGGGCCAGACCGCGGAGAACGTCGCGAGTTTCACCGGGATCTCCCGCGAGGACCAGGATCGCTGGGGTGTGCTCAGCCAGAACCGCGCCGAGGAAGCGATCAAGTCCGGCTTCTTCGAGCGTGAGATCGATCCGGTGACCCTCCCCGACGGCACCAGCGTGACCACCGATGACGGGCCCCGCGCAGGCACCACGTATGAGAAGGTCTCCCAGCTCAAGCCGGTGTTCCGTCCGGACGGCGTGATCACCGCCGGCAACGCGTGCCCGCTCAACGACGGCGCGGCCGCCCTGGTGATCATGAGCGACACCAAGGCCAAGGAACTGGGCCTGACCCCGCTCGCGCGGGTCGTCGCGACCGCGGCCACCGGCCTGTCGCCCGAGATCATGGGCCTCGGCCCGATCGAGGCGATCCGCAAGGTCCTCCGGATCTCCGGCAAGTCGATCTCCGACATCGACCTCGTCGAGATCAACGAGGCGTTCGCAGTCCAGGTGCTCGGCTCGGCCGCCGAACTCGGCATCGACCACGACAAGCTGAACATCTCGGGCGGCGCGATCGCACTCGGTCACCCGTTCGGCATGACCGGCGCGCGCATCACCACCACCCTGCTCAACAACCTGCAGACCCAGGACAAGACCTTCGGCATCGAGTCGATGTGTGTGGGTGGCGGTCAGGGTATGGCGATGGTGCTCGAGCGCCTCAGCTGATCCCGGCTCACAGCGAATGGCCCGGGGCCGTCGGAATCATCCGGCGGCCCCGGGCCATTTCTGTCAGACCCTCTCGGGCAGTACCGCATCCGCGTCGAGCGCACCTTCGGACGTGTCCTCGGCGGACTCCACCGTCGCCGGCGGTTTCCGCAAGAACAGCACGATGACGATCAGCGCGATGCTCAGGCATCCGGCGACGGTGAACACGCGCTGCACGCCATGGCTGATCGCCTCGGCCTCCGCGACGCCCGCGGTCTGGTCGGCGGTCGACACCACGGTCATCACCGTGATGAACAGCGCCGTACCGGCGGCACCAGCCACCTGCTGGAAGGTACCGAGCACGGCCGAGCCGTGCGAATACAGCCGCGGCTCGACGGACCCGAGCGCGAGCGTCATCAGCGGTGTGAAGGTCGCGGCGAGTCCCAGACACAACAGTGCGTTGGCGCCCATCAGCCACCAGAGCGATGTCGACGGATTGACGAAGACGAGCATCCAGACCGCGGCACTCACGATCATCGCGCCCGGAACCGCCAGAACCCGCGGCCCGTACATGTCGTAGATCCGCCCGACGACCGGCCCGGCGAGACCCATGATCAGGCCGCCCGGCAGCGTCAGCAGACCGGTCGTGAGCGGGTCGAGTCCGAGGACCGTCTGAGCGAAATACGGCACCACGATGAACGTGCCGAGCATGGTCCCCATCGCGACGACCATGGCTGCCATCGCGAGCGAGAACTGACCGGACTTGAACACCCTCAAATCGAGCAGGGCCCGATCCCGTCCCTGCAACGCGAGCTGGCGACCGATGAAGGCGGCGAGCGCCAGCACGCCGACCGTGAACGGAACCCACAGGGGCACCGACGTTCCCGCCTCCGCGGATTCTCCGATCCCGGCGAGCCCGTAGACCAGTCCGCCGAAACCGAGCACCGCCAGTGGGATCGACAGATAGTCGATCGGGGTCTTGATCCGCTCCCCTACGGGCCGGACCAGCACACCGCCGACGATGAGCGCCACCAGTGCGATCGGACCGACGAAGCCGAAGATCCAGCGCCATCCGAAGTGATCCAGGATGAAACCGGACACCGTCGGGCCCAGCGCCGGAGCGACCGCGATGACCACCGAGATGTTGCCCATCATCACGCCACGCCGCGCCTCCGGGACGACGGTCATCACCGTCGTCATCAGCAACGGCAGCATGATGGCGGTGCCGAGCGCCTGGATCACCCGCGCGATCAGCAGCACCTCGAACCCCGGCGCCGCGAACGCGATGAAGGTACCGACGGTGAACGCCGACATCGCGGCGATGAACAACACCCGGGCTCCCGCGCGCTGGATCAGGAAGCCGGTGAGCGGGATGACGACGGCCATGGTCAGGAGGAAGGCCGTGGTCAGCCATTGCCCCACACTGGGGTCGACGCCCAAGTCCTCCTGGAGCACCGGGATCGCGATACTCATGACGGTCTCGTTGAGGATCACCACGAACGAGGCGACCAGCAGAACGCCGATCAGGAGCAGGTTCTGACGCGACAGTCGGTCGTCGGTGGGTGACGACGTGTCGGTGGCAGTCACTGGGAGTCCTTTCCGGAAAGAAGCCATCGACCGACGGGTCGATGGCGATGGATTGTTTGACCGGGTACCGCGGCAGAACTCATCGGCCGCGCTCCTGCTGCTCACCACATGGATCAGAACGCTATCAACGCCGATCGGGCCTGGCGAGTGGTTTTTTCGGCGGGATCCTGGCCCCCACACAAAAACCCCGCGCCGCAGTACGCGGCGCGGGGTTTCGGTCTGTGAGGCTAGTCCGAGTTGAAGTAGCTGAGCAGGCGCAGGATCTCGACGTAGAGCCAGACCAGCGTGACGGTCAGACCCAGTGCGACACCCCAGGCAGCGCGCTCGGGTGCGCCGGCCCGGATGAGCCGGTCTGCAGCGTCGAAGTCGAGCAGGAAGCTGAATGCGGCGAGCGCGATGCAGACCAGCGAGAAGATGATCGCCAGTGGTCCGCCGTTGCGGAGACCGAAGCCCTCTCCACCGTTGAACAGCCCGATCACGAGGTTGCCCAGCATCAGGACGATGACGCCGATCATGCCGGCGAACAACATGCGGGTGAACCGTGGCGTAACGCGGATCGCGCCGACCTTGTAGACCAGCAGCATGCCGAAGAACACACCGAACGTGCCGAGCACCGCCTGCCCGATCAGCGCTCCGGCGGAGGTGTCGTTGGCGACCACCATGTTCGCGAAGACGAACGAGATGGAGCCGACGAACAGGCCTTCGAAGACCGCGTACCCGAGCACGATCGCCGGGTTGTCCTGCTTGCGGCCGAACGAGGCGACCAGCACCAGTGCGAGGCCACCGAGCGCACCCACGAGCATCAGCGGGGAGGCGAGTCCGACGTTCTGGTCGACCAGGAAGTAGGTTGCGATGGCCGAGATGGTCAGCACGCCGAGGGTGATCGCGGTCTTGGTGACCACATCGTCGATCGTCAGCTGGCGGGTGACCGGCGCGGCCGGACGCGTGTATGGATCGGTCTGCTGCCCCTGTTGATTCCACATGGCACCCTGACCGGCGGCGGCCGCTCCGGCGCCGAAACCGGCGTAGCCGGTCTGGTTATCGCGGACGACGCCGCGCATAACCGGATTGCTGCTCTCTCGCACGTACGTGCTCCTTTTGCTTGTGGTGGCTGCCCTGTCAACGGGTACGACTGCTATCGAGTTCCGACTTTACCTTCTCTTGACTTTCGTGTCGTGCGACAGCCTCAGTGTCACCATTGTCGAAACGCTGCCTGCCCAACCATGCACGCACGTCGCACGGCTCGCTCGCCGCCCCCAGAACGCCCATCGAAGCGCGTCCGAGGCAGACCGAACGCATCAGGGATTCGGCGAGAGCCAGGTCATCGCCCCATGGCAGACCGGGCTTGGCGAGCATCAGCGACGCCACCCCGTGGGCCGCCGTCCAGAACTCGAGCACCACCTCGGTGACGTCGGACATCGGGAAGAAACCCTCGCCGGCCAGTTCGGTCACGGTCGCCGACATCCGGGCGAACGCGGAGGCCGCCAACACCTCGTCGACCTTCGAGGCCCCGCCGGGAGGCGCCTGCCGAAACGCGAGCCGGTACAGAACGGGTGTCGACACCGCGAATCGCACGTAGGCCAACCCCTGCTGGAGAGCTCGCTCGAGCGGGTCCTCGATGCCTTCTGACGCCTCACCCAGCACGCCGTCGAGCTGCTCGAAATATCGTGCGCACACCGCGTCGAGCAAGGCGTCCTTGTCGGCGAAGTGCAGATAGATAGACGGCGGGGTCACCCCCACGCGGCCGGCGACCGCCCGGATGGACACCGCGGCATCATCTCCCTCTTCGAGAAGAAGAGCGGTGGCCGAGGCGATGATCTCCTCGGCGAGGAGCTCACCGGACCCGCGGGGTGACCGGGTTCGTTTCGTCGAGCTGTGCACTGTTCTCCTGGGTCGACATCTGTCCTGAGGCATCGGTGTCGGATGGTTGCGGAACGACCGATTCCGACAACCCGATCCGATCGTGCAGGCGTCGGAGCGGGCCCGGGGCCCACCAGTTGGCGCGCCCGGCCAATCGCATGAACGCGGGCACGAGCACCATCCGGATCAGGGTCGCGTCCATCAGGACGGCAAGGGTCAGCCCCACACCGAACATACGCATGAACGAGACCTCAGACGCTGCGATGCCGGCGAACACGATGCTCATCAGGAGCGCAGCCGCGGTCACCACCCGTCCGGTCCGGGCCAGGCCGACCGCCACCGCATGGTCGCTCGCCGCGCGACTTCCGTCCGATGCCAGCCACTCCTCCCGGATACGTCCGAGGAGAAAGACCTCGTAGTCCATGGACAGACCGAAAGCGATGCAGAACATCAGTATCGGGATCGTCGCGACGAGGTAGCCGGTCGCGGTGGTACCCAACCCGCCGAGATGCCCGTCCTGGAAGAACCAGACCATCGCACCGAAGGTCGCGGTCAGCGACAGCACATTGAGGACGAGCGCCTTCAACGGCAGGACGACGCTGCCGGTGAACAGGAACAGCAGGATGAAGGTGGCGATCGCGATGGTCGCCAGAACCCACGGCAGGTGATCGTAGATGGCATCGACCGTGTCCGCGTTGGTGGCCGCGAGGCCCGTGAACAGCACGTTCGCACCTTCCGGGACAGCGACGTCACGCAACTGGTCGAGTTGCGCCAGACCGTCGTCCCGCATGGGCTCCAGATCGGTCGACACGGTGACGACGGAGACTTCGCCGCGCGTGTCGTCGGCGCTGCCGAGGGCGACCGATCGACCGTCGACGAACGTGCCCGCCGACGACATCGCCGAGTTCACCTGCGCAACCTTCGAGAGCGCTCCGGTGTACCGGGCGAGAGCGGCTCGGTCGGAAACTCCCGAGGCGACGACGGTCACCGACGATGACAGGTTCTGCGGGTAGTCCTCCCGGATCTCCTGCTGGATCGCATGCGACGACGCGGACGAGGGCAGCACCCGATCGTCGGGGAAACCGAAGCGGAGCCCGAAGAACGGCGCTCCCAGCACGAGGAGCAGTGCCGTCACCGCGATGGCGGCGGGCACCGCGTGCCGGAGAACGAACTGCACCGATCGGTACCACCGGGTCTCCTCGATTGCCTGCGGCGTCGGCTCCCGTCGGCGGAAGAGCCTGCGGACCGGCCTGCGGACGTCGAGCGCGTCCACGCGGTCTCCGAGCACCAGCAGGATCGCCGGGGTCAAGATCAACGCGGCCAGCGAGGCGACCAGTACGACGCCGATACCGGCATAGGCGAACGACCGTAGGAAGTACATCGGGAAGATCGCCAGAGCCGCGAGCGAGAGTGCGACGGTCACCGCCGAGAACGCCACGGTCCGCCCGGCCGTCGCCATCGTCGTCGCGATCGCGGTCGGACGTCGCGCACCCGCTGCGACCTCTTCGCGATATCGCGTCACGATCAACAGCGTGTAGTCGATGGCCAACGCCAGCCCCATCGCGGTGGTGAGGTTCAGGGCGAAGATCGAGACATCGGCGAACTCCGCGATCAGGCGGAGCAATGCGAATGTGCCGACGATCGCGACGATCCCGATGACCACTGGGAGCGCGGCCGCCACCAGGCCACCGAACACGACGATCAGGACGAGGAAACTGATCGGGATCGCGATCGCCTCGGCCTTGGCCAGGTCCTTCGTGGTCTGTGCGTTGACCTGACTGAACACCAGCCCCTGCCCGCCGACGCGGACGGAGATCCCCTGTTGCTCACCGGAGACCAGGTCGGCGATCTGCTCGGCACGCTCGGGCGCCAGCTCCTCGCCGCCGTCGAGGGTCGCGACGATCAGGGTCGATGTGGAGTCCCGGCTCACCAACCCCGGGGCCAGGTTCGGGTCCTGCCAGATCGACATGATCGGACGTTGCACATCATCGCGACGTTCGAGCTCGTCGACGATTCCGCCGCCGACCTCCCGTGCGATCGGATCGGTCGCCATGTTCATCCCGGCCGGCCCGTCGAGTTTGATCACCACCTGCAGCCCGCCGCGATGGAAGGTCTCGTCGAGAACGCGGTCGGCGCGCGCCGACCCCGAGTTCGGATCGCTGTAGCCGCCGGCCAGCAGATGCTGGGCCGCCGTCGCGCCGTACAGACCCGCAAGCGCCAAGACCAGAACGGCGCCGGCAAGCACCGCCCTCGGCGCCCTGATGATCAGCCGGGTCAGTCCCGCCGACATACGCTCTCCCACCGGTCGCTTATCGGCGTTAAGTTATCAACATTAACCGACTTCGGTCAACGGCCCGGAGTCCAGAGCGGGCATCCCGAGACCTCGGCGTACCGTCCGCAGTTCCCGACGGACGACGGCGGTCTCCGAACCCAGCAGACCGGTCGCACGCAACACCTCGCGCAGGCGAACGGCCGGCCGGGCCACGTCCACCAGGTGGTGCAGCGGAGTCCGGCGCAACCCCATGGCCCCCGCCGCCGGTTGTTCCATCCAGCGGGTGCTGATCGACGAGAACGACGTGGAGAGAACCGGTTTGATCACGAGCCCCATCATCGACACCACCGGCCCGGGCAGCGGGATCGCGTTCTGCAGATCGAAGCCGTCCCGCAACAGAGCACGGGTCAAGGTCTTCGAGACCGCATCGGGTTCCAGCTCGAACTGGGCCGCGACGGCGAACAGTTCACGGGCCCCGACGAAGTCGGCCGGCAACCATCGGTCGTCGACGCCGATCACCCAGCCGATCCATCGCCAGAGATGGGTGATCGCCTCTCGCTCGGCGCTGCTGTAGTGGATTCCCAGGTCGCGCGCGACGATCAGGGGTAGCACGAGAAATCCCCCGCCGATGGTCAGGGCCGAATAGGTCTGGTTGATCGGCACACCCCAGGAGTCGGTGTCCCAGACCTCCCCCGTGCCACCCCGGTCGGCCAGTAGATGGTCACGGATCAACGCATGCAGCAAGCGGATCCGAATGGTCGCCACCCACCCGGGGGCGCCCGGACGCATGGCCCCCGGCGCGGTCGCCTCGGCCACCCAACGGGCCGTGTTCTGGACCCGCTCGAGCGTCCCGTCGCCGAGCCGGCCCGTGGCGGCCAAGGGCCTGACGAACCCCTGCGCCTTGTACCCATAGATCAGCGATTGATACAGCGTCGACGACTGCAGCGTGCCGAACCGCCACCACGCACGCGCACCGGCTTCCGCCAGCGCACGGTCGAACCACGGCGGAGGCTCACTCGCCGACCGCATCAGATCCGCGAGCGTCGACAACGTTTCCGGACCGTCGGCGCCGGCCTCTACGGACGCGAGCAACGGCATCCACGAGACGCCGCGTTCGTGCATCTGCATGATCACTGCATCCGCGAGCGCATCGGATCGCGACAGACCGACCTCGAGGCGATCAACCATCTCGGGGTGACGCTGCCGGACCGCATCCCAGTTGCGCGCCCCGGTGACCGACGCGGCGTCCATACCACCCATGGTGACCACTGCATGTGCGCAGGTCAAGCACCATCCGGCGATGGCGGACGAGCGTGTCGTGTGGGTCGCTCGGTGCAGTCGACCGCTCCAGTGACGATCTCACCGAGTCGGCAGACAAGGCGGGTTGGAACGTGTTCTAATTCTGTCCGCCCCACCCGCACTCGTCCGATGGATGGCCTTATGCCGGATACCGATTCAGCAGACCCCAACGAGGTCGCACGCCCAACATCGTCGCGCCGCGACCCCGACTGGCTTCGCGCCCGTCTCGACGACTGGTTGAACACCGTCGTCGACTCGCCGGTGACCGTCACCCGGCTGGAGATCCCGTCGGCGAACGGGATGTCCAGCGAGACGATCGTCCTCGACGCCCTGTGGGATGAGACCGAACACCAGCTCGTGGTCCGCGTCGCCCCACTCGCCGTGAGCGATCCGGTCTTCCCCAGCTATGACCTCGACGGCCAGTTCCGGATCATCGGCCACGTGGCCGCGAGTACGTATGTGGCCCTTCCGAAACTCTATTGGTCCGAACCCGACCCCCGCCCGCTCGGCGCCCCGTTCTTCATCATGGGACGCGTCGACGGCCAGGTGCCGCCGGACGTGATGCCCTACACCTTCGGCTCGTGGGTGACCGAGGCGACACCCGAACAGCGGACGACATTGACCGAGAAGACGATCGAGACGCTGGCGATGATCCACTCCGCGCCCGTGCCGCGTGAGTTGCTGGATCAGCCCGGCCCGGGAGAGACCCCGCTACGCGCCCACATCCGACGGTTGCGCGAGTTCTACTCGTGGGCATCGGACGGCCGGGCCGGATCGGGTTTGATCGAGCGCGGGTTCGCCTGGGTCGACGAGAACGTCCCGGAAGAGACTGATCCCGTGCTGTCGTGGGGTGACGCCCGGATCGGCAACATCATCTATCAGGACTTCGCTCCGGCCGCGGTACTCGACTGGGAGATGGCGACGTACGGGCCGCGTGAGCTGGACGTCGCGTGGATGATCTTCCTGCACCGGTTCTTCCAGGATCTGGCCGAGATGGCCGGCCTGCCCGGGCTGCCCGATTTCCTGCGTCGTGACGAGGTGGCCGAGGCATACAGCCGCCAGAGCGGGCATCAGCCACTCGACCTCGACTTCTACATCACCTATGCGGCCCTCATCCATGCCGTGGTCATGTACCGGATCCAGTCACGTGCAATTCATTTCGGCCAGGCCGAAGAACCCGCCGACCCGGACGACATGATCCTGCACCGCGCGACCCTCGAAGCCATGCTCGAGGGCACCTACTGGGAGAAGGTCGACTGAATGCTGTCACCGATGGACGACTACCCCATCCATCAGGTCGCCGAGGTGATCCGGCACGTCCAGACCTCCGACCGCAACTTCTACGACCGCTACTACTTCAATTGCCATGGGCCGGAATCCGACTCACCATGGCTCATCGTCGGGCTGGGGGTCTATCCCAATCTCGGCGTCACCGATTGTTTCGCCGTGGTTCGTCACCACGACGAGCACATCGTGGTCCGAGCGTCACGCGCCCTCGGAGCCGACCGCGGCGACCTGCGGGTGGGCCCGTTCACCATCGAGATCCTCGACGGCCTACAGCGTCTGCGTGTGGCCCTCGACGCCGGCCACGGCGACCTCTCCTTCGACCTCATCTTCGACGCCACCGGTCCCGCTGCCCTCGAACCGCGGCATTTCCTCAGGCAGGTCGAGCGTGTCACCTTCGACACGCAGCGTTTCGTCCAGGTGGGCAAGTGGTCCGGCGAACTGACCGTCGACGGTAAGCGATTCGAGGTCGAGCCGGACGGCTGGCGTGGCAATCGTGACCGCTCGTGGGGCGTCCGCCCGGTGGGCGAGGCCGAACCGCCCGGGCGCCGGGCCGATGCCAACGTCTCGGGGACGTTCTTCTGGATCTATTCGGTGATGGAGTTCGCCGAGCACTCGATCGTGGTGGTCATCCAGGAGACCGAGACCGGCGAGCGGGTGATGGACGATGCACGGCGGGTCTGGCGCGACCCGGACCGGGAACCCGAATGGCTCGGACACGTCTCACACCGGATCACCTTCATCCCAGGCACGCGTGAGACGGCGGAGGCAACCCTGACATTCACACGGCCGTCGGGCACGGTCACCACCGTCACCTGCCACCCGCAGCTCGCCAACTACCTGGCGTTCGGCACCGGTTACGGACTCGAACCCGACTGGCGGCACGGCATGTGGCAGGGCGATCTGAAGGTCGAGGATCTGCACCTGCAGGTGTCCGAACTCGATCCGACCATGAAGATGTTCTGCGTCACCGACCATTACGCCCGTTTCGCCCTGTTCGACGGCGAGACAGAGGAAATCGGTGATGGTCTGTTCGAATTCGCCGCGATCGGACCGCACCAACAGTACTGTTTCAGCGAGTACACTGACCCGGCCTGAACAGCTCACAGGCATCGTCTGCCGAGGGGAATCGATCATGGCGGGTACGCCATTTGCCGGTCTGTCACGTCGCGAGTTCCTCGCCCGGGTGGGTGCGGTCGGAGGCGGCACCCTACTGACCTCGTGGGCCGCGCCGATCATCGACCGGGCGTACGCGTCGGCCGATCCGGCCGGTACCGGATCGCTCGAGGACATCGAGCACATCGTCCTGTTCATGCAGGAGAATCGGTCGTTCGACCATTACTTCGGAACCTATTCCGGGGTAAGGGGTTTCGGCGAGAAGTCAGCGGTCTGGAAGCAGCGCGGCTGGGCGCCCGGCGTCGGACCGACGAGCCGCGGCCACACCATGCCGTTCCGGCTCGACACCCGCAACGACGCGAACCTCGACGGCGAGTGCATCAACGATCCCGACCACTCATGGGAGGGGATGCACCGATCGTGGAACGGCGGACGCAACGACGGTTGGCTGCCGATGTCGATCGAGTCCGTCGGGCCGGCCAACGCCCCCGCACTGATGGGCTACTACGAGCGGGAGGACATCCCCGTCCACCGATCGCTCGCCGAGGCGTTCACGCTGTGCGACAACTACCACTGCTCGGTCCTCGGGCCCACGGATCCCAACCGCCTCTACTGGATGAGTGCGAGTATCGACCCGACGGGCGCTCACGGCGGCCCACTTCTCGAAACCCCCACGCTGATACCGAAGTTCGTCTACTCCTGGCGCACCATGCCGGAGAATCTGCGCGACGCCGGGGTGAGCTGGAAGATCTACAACAACCGGGATCTCGGACCGGTGTCGTCGGTGGCCCTGGACGGGATGATGGGGTGCTTCAAGCAGGCGCAGAACCCCGGCTCGGAACTGGCGCAACGCGGTATCGCGCCGACTTACCCCAATGACTTCGCCGCCGACGTGGCGGCCGATCGTCTGCCGAAGGTCTCCTGGGTGATCCCGTCAGCGATCAACTGTGAGCACCCGGCCCTCCCCGCCGCCCTCGGTGCCGTGGGAATCGTCGAACTCCTCAACATCCTCACCTCCAACCCGGCGGTGTGGGAGAAAACCGCCCTCATCATCTCCTACGATGAGAACGGCGGGTTCTTCGATCACGTGACCCCGCCGACGCCGCCGGCGGGGACCGCAGGCGAGTTCGTCAGCGTGCCCGACATCGCGAAGGTGCCGTCGTCGAAGGGCATCCGCGGTCCGATCGGCTTAGGTTACCGGGTCCCCTGCTTCGTGATCTCGCCGTACAGCCGGGGTGGCCTGGTGGCATCGGAGACCTACGACCACACCTCACAACTCCGGTTGATCGAGCAACGCTTCGGTGTCGACGTCCCCAATCTGACGCCGTGGCGCCGGAAGACCGTCGGCGACATGACGTCCGCGTTCGACTTCGCCCACCGGCCCAACGCGGCTCGTCCGCGATTCGGTGACCCGGTTCCCGGGGCCCAGAACGCGCTGATCGGCTGCGGCCCCAACGTCGCGGCGGGCACTCTGGGGCGTGGGCGCCCCTATCCCGTTCCGCCCAACCGCATGCCCCGGCAGCAACCCGGGACCAGAAGGGCGCCCAGCGGAATCGTCTGATCGTCCCAAAGGTTTGTCGTCACGCCCTGAGCCGTCAGATCCGTGGCTGTGACGGTGCCGCCGGAGCGGCGATTGACACGTCCACCCCAACCTAGCCGGGCAGGCACGCCCGCGAACACAGTGTGTTCGGCGCCTGGCGGTGCGCATCCTCCTCTGGGATGAGATGAGTCCGGCTCTGCGGATGATTCTCGATTGCCGGCTACACCGAACACTGGATGGATGCTCACCCGACGAACACTTCTGAAGGGGCTCGCCGCCGCACCTCTCGGCATGACCGTGGCGTGCTCGAGTGAACCTCCGGCCGCGTCTCCACGTGTCACTCGTTCACGCCCTCTACCGATACCTCCACTCGCCGCCTCGACCGTCGGGTCCGACGGCGTCCGGCGCTTCACCCTGCGCGCCCGCGTGGGCACCACCGAAATGCTCGCCGGAAAGCACGCGAGCACCTGGGGATTCAATGGCGCGATACTAGGGCCCACCTTGCGCGCGCGACGTGGGGAACGGGTCGCGGTATCCCTCACCAACGATCTGCCCGAGGCGACAAGTGTGCACTGGCACGGCATGTCGATCCCAGCGCGGTTCGACGGAGGACCGCACCAGATGATCGCGCCTGGTGCCTCCACCGAGCCACAGTGGACCGTCGAACAGCAGGCGGCCACCCTGTGGTACCACCCGCATCCCCACGGCTCGACGCAACGTCATGTGCTACGGGGCCTGGCCGGACTCTTCATTCTCGATGACGCAGATTCGGCAGCACTCGATCTACCGAACAGTTATGGGGTGGACGACATTCCGCTGATCATACAAGATCGGCGGTTCACCCCGACCGGAGCCGTCGACGAGACCGACAACTCAGATGTCGGCTGTCTCGGCGACACCATCATCACCAATGGAATCACCGGGGCCCGCCTCATGGTGACCACATCCGCCGTGCGGCTGCGATTGCTCAACGGTTCTTCCGGACGGATCTTCAACTTGGGGTTCAGCGACAACAGACCATTCGACGTCATCGCCTCCGACGGCGGGTTGCTCCCCGTCCCGGTCCGGATGCGGCGGATCCAGCTGAGTCCTGGCGAACGCGCCGAGATCGTGGTCCGCAACGTCGCCGGCGAAACGGTCACGCTCACTTCGTATCCAATCGCCGAGAACGGCGGGGTGAAGGTATCGGATGCAGCGCGATTCGGGCTGACCGATCGGTTCGACGTGCTGACATTGGAGGCGCAGCACGCGTTGACCCACCACGCGGGGACACCTGCCTCTCTGGTCGGCGCTGATCAACTCGCCACGGCAGGTGCAGTCGAGAGATCCTTTGATTTGCAGTGGTTCATGATCAATCACCGACGAATGGATATGAGTCGCATCGACTTCGAGGCGCGCGTGGGTGCTACCGAAGTCTGGACGGTCACCAACAAGGACAACTGGCCGCACAACTTTCACGTCCACGACGCCCAGTTCCACATCATCGAGATCGATGGCAGGCGTCCACCCGCGCACTTGGCGGGTCGCAAGGACACTGTGTACGTCCCTCCCGGCACCCGCGTGCGCCTGGTGCTGCGCTGGTCGGGCCACGCGGATCCCACGTTCCCATACATGTTTCATTGCCACATGTTGATGCATGAGGACAGGGGCATGATGGGTCAGTTCCTCGTGTTGGCACCTCGACAGCGGGCGAAGCCGATGCCATCGATGCCATCGATGCCCTCGATGCCGCCGAGACCGGGAGCGCATGCGCAGTGACCAGTTGGCTGGTCGAGCGCACCGCTGAACCAATCACCAGTGGACAGTGGCGCATTCGCCACGCCCCATCATCGACTCCGCCAGAAGAAGATCGCCAACCGCACCCGATTGTCGTACCCGGTCTTCGACATCAGACTCGCCACATGAGTCTTGACGGTGGTGACCGACAGATGCAGCCGCGCAGCGATCTCCGCGTTGCTCAAGCCGTCGGCGACCAGAGCGAGAACCTCGCTCTCGCGAGCAGTGAGCGGGACCGGTGCAGCGACCCGAGCGTCTGCTCGGCCGCTGACCACCGCGCGCTGTACGACCCGCTGCAACAACTGCGGCGAAAAGACCATCTCACCTTCGGCGACACGGTGGATCGCATCCAGAAGCTCGGCGGGATCGGTGTCCTTGACCAGGAAGCCTGACGCACCGGCCGCCAGCGCCGGATAGAGATGATCGTCGTCGTCGAATGTGGTCAGAACGAGGATTCTGCAACGCCGGCCGGATCTGACGATCTGCTCGGTCGCGCCGATCCCGTCGAGTCCCGGCATGCGCAAATCCATCAGAATCACGTCGGGATCGAGCTCTGCGGATTGCGCCACGGCCTCGACACCATTCGCCGCTTCACCGAGAACCTCGACGTCCCGCGCGGACTCACACAACATGCGCAGCCCTGCGCGCACCAGTTTCTGGTCGTCGACGATGAGCACTCCGGTCATTGTCGGATCTCCTGGCCTGCCAACGGGATCTCTGCGCGCACATGCCAACCCCCGGAGCCGGTCGTGCCGGCGTCCAGAGTCCCACCGACCAGTTCGACACGTTCACGCATCCCGGCGATTCCGTGCCCTGTGCCCGTGCCCGTGCCCGTGCCGGAGCTCACGCGCCGATTGTCGATCTCCACTTGAATCTGATCAGCAGCCGCGGTGATGACCACGGAGACAGGATGTTCGACGTCGGCGTGCTTCATGACATTGGTCAGAGCCTCCTGGACGACCCGTAGCAGCGTGAGTCGTCCCAGCGCGTCGAGTCGCGCCAACTCGTCGGCGTCGCCGGACATCGTCGTGCTCATCACGAAACCCGCCGTGCGCGCACGGTCGGCCGCCGCCGTGATTGCCGAGACCATCAGATCGGGCTCGACGAGCGCCACGTCGCCCAACACGGGATCTCGGAGCGCTGCAAGAAGTCTCCGGGTGTCAGCCAGCGCATCCGCGGCAGTGTCCCGTACATCCGCCAACACACTGCCGACCGCCTTGTCGTCCGGTTTCAGCACGTGTTGGGCCACACCTATTCTCAACACAATCGAGGCCATGTGATGGGCAACGAGGTCGTGCAACTCGCGGGCGAGTGCGACCCGTTCGTCGGTGCGCGCCTGTTTCTCGGCCAACTCGCGACGCGCCTCTGCGTCGATCGCCCGCTGCCGGTATGACGCGGCCAAGTCGCGCTGACTACGAAGGAACAGACCCAGCAGGATCGGAAGTCCCACGTAAGCAATGATTTTCACAACGCTGGGCACCGACCACACGTCTGCATGTACGTCCATTGTGGTATCGGCGACGACTGCCGCGGTCCAAGCCGCTGCCGCGGCCGCCGCTCGCCATCGAATGGGGGCGCGCATGATGACGTCGGCGACAGCGACCATCCCTAGATAGGGGACCAGTTGAGACAGCCCCCACGCATCGGTGGCGAACATCGGCACCGCGATCGCAGACAGGACCACCGACGCTGCGGCCGGCCACCATTTTCCGGCGATGAATACTCCGACGGCTGCCACCGACAACAGCCAATAACCGGCAGAAACGCTGAAGCGTCCCGGAAAGTTGCTCGCGAGGAGCAGGCACGGCACGACGACGACCGGTGCATACCGCAGCGAGGCGAGCAAACGGTCGGTCGTCGGATCTCGGGCCACCTGCCGAGCCTATCCGTCCATCGCGGCCGCTATCGTTGCCCGCACAGCCCCTATAGCCCAATTGGCAGAGGCAGCGGACTTAAAATCCGCCCAGTGTCGGTTCGAGCCCGACTAGGGGCACGCAAAACCGCTGGTAGTAGCGTTGCGCGCCGCCGGATTCCTCGGGAATCCAATCGCCGTAGGTGTCGTGGGTGAGCGTGAACGTGCTGTGCCCAAGCCACTTGGACACCTGCTCGGGCACGATCGTTGGCCAACGTTGATGGCCGACATCAGCGAGTCGGTGATCCATCAATCATCGGTATGGACGCACGACGCCCCGTTCCCCCGACTGCTCGGCCCTAGGGCTCAGCCGGCGAACTCGTCGACGCCGAGGGCGAAGTCCCAGTGGCCGACCCCGTTGTTGGCAAGGCTCACGGTGAGCAGGCCCATTCCCTCCAGCCAATGCGCCATTTTCAGGCCGCCGGCGTCCAGCGGACGCAGCCCGATGCCCGTGACGAATGAGGCCACGGCTGCTTTGGCCGACGCGTCGTCGCCTGCGATGAAGACGTTGGGCCGTCCGTTCTCCAGGACGCTCTGGAAAATGGTGTTGAACGCCTTCACCACTCTGGCGTTGGCCGGGGCCACGTCGGCGAC
This sequence comes from Gordonia sp. DT218, assembly GCF_049847105.1. Classification (NCBI taxonomy): domain Bacteria; kingdom Bacillati; phylum Actinomycetota; class Actinomycetes; order Mycobacteriales; family Gordoniaceae; genus Gordonia; species Gordonia sp. DT218. The sequence continues at coordinate 322,953 of NZ_JBNCNS010000001.1, forward strand.
TTCCTGCGCGATCGAGGTCTCCTTGCTGTGGGACAGTCCGTCGAAGGTCGCATTGAATGGGTTGCTGATGTCGACGATGACCTTGTCGGCAAGAGCCTCGCCATACTCGCTGACGACCGGAACGACACCGTCGGCCAACAGGGCCGTGATGACAATGTCGCCGGCCGGGACAGCGCCCCACTTTCCTGCCGTCCCGCGGTCGCCGAGGGCCCGGGCGAGGTCTTCGGCCTTGGACTGATCGCGTCCCATGACTTCGACGCTGTTGCCGCCGGCCGCCGCGAGCGTGCCGATGGTACGAGCCATGTTCCCTGTACCGATCAAAGTGATGTTGCTCATGACCTGTGCTCGCTTCTGTTATGTCGATGCTTGTGGACAATGGTTATGGACACCGATTCGTTTACTTAACGTAACCGACGACTGGCGGGAGGGCAAGCTATGTACACCGATCGGTACCGATTGTTCTATGCTGGTGACATGACGGAGTTGGAGAAGGGCCCGCTGGGCCGGCGTCGCGGTAGGGGGGCCCGCGAGCGCATCCTCCGCGCGGCACGGCAGTTGTTCCGCGATCAGGGCATCAACCGGACCGGCATGGACCAGCTGTGTGCAGTGGCAGAGGTGTCCAAGCGGACCGCCTACCAGCACTTCGCCAGCAAGGATGAGCTCGTCGCCGAGTACTTGCGCCGATTCGATCCGGACGTGATGCCCGAAGTGTTCGATCACGCCGACCTGACACCCCGCGAACGGCTCCTGGCCGCCTTCGACATGCCCGCGTCCATGCCCGTGTGCCCGTACATCGCGGCGGCCGTCGAACTCCACGACCCCCAACACCAGGCCTCCCAGTACGCGCGCGACTACAAGAAGGCCGTCGCCCAGCGGTTCACCGACACCGCCCGCGAAGCCGGCGCCGCCAACCCCGAACAACTCGGCGAACAACTGGCGCTACTGCTCGACGGCGCCTCGGCACGTACCCGAGTCCTCAGCACTGAGTCCTTCCCGACCGCTGCTGCCGTCGCTGCCGTCCTCATCGAGAACGCCATTCCCCACGAGCCCGCGATTTAACAACGGTTGACCACTGCTTCGGGTTCTCGCCGACGACGTCCGCAACGGAATGAAGAAGCAGCAGAAGGATTTCCTGCTGCGTCGGCAACCCAACGCCATCCGCAAGGAACTCGGTGAGGACGAGCCCGAAGGTGCCGACGATTACCGCGGACGTGTCGAGGCCGCCGATCTGCCGGAGACCGTCCGCGAGGCCGCGCTCCGCGAGGCCGGGAAGCTCGAACGTGCCAGCAACCAATCGCCCGAAACCGGTTGGATCAGAACGTGGTTGGACATAGTCCTGGAAGGGCCGTGGAGCGTCGAGACCGACGACACCACCGACATCTCCGGTGCGCGCGCGATCCTCGACGCCGATCACCACGGACTCGACGATGGCAAGGACCGCATCGTCGAATACCTGGCCGTGCGCGACCGCCGGGCCGAACGGGGCCTGCAGGTCGCCGGCGGTCGCGGATCGGGTGCCGTGATGGTGCTGGTCGGTCCGCCCGGTGTCGGCACGACGTCGCTGGGAGCGATACTGGACAACGGCACCCCGGAGGTACTCAGAATCCGTCCAGTTTCGGTTCGAATCCGACCCGGGCACCCGATCACCGCAGGTGGTGGCGGACTACGAGTCGAGCGCAGGCTGCGGCCCCCGCACCGCCGCACACAGACCCCCGTCGACGAGCAGATCGATCCCGTTGAGGAAGCTCGCCGCATCCGAGAGGACGAACGCGGCCACCGCGGCGACCTCGTCGGCTTGCCCGAGCCGCGCGAGGGGTGTCTGCTCGGCCCACGCGGCCATCCGCGGATTGTCGGCAGCTTCCTGACGCCCTTGCGGGGTGTCGATGAGACCCGGCGAGATCGAGCAGATGCGGCCGCCCGACGGGCCGAGACGCACCGCTTCCTGCTGGGCGAAACGTCTGACGCCGAGCTTCGCCAGCGAGTAGGCCACACCGGGATGCTCGACCATCGGGCCGAAGCTCTCGCGGATCCGATCCAGGAAATGTTCGTGCAGTGGATCGTCGAGCACGGCGGCAGTGGCCGGGTCGATCTCGACACCGCCGATGGTCGGGGCCATCGATGCGAAGCACACCCACGCCGTACAGACAGTTGCCAACGGGCGTAGGGCTTCGGCCAGGTTCGCCGTGCCGATCAGGTCGACGGTGAAGATTCGTTGCCAGTCGGCCATGGTCGGTGAGATCCCGGCGACATGCGCAACGGCCCGCAGGGTGCCCAGCTCGCTGACACGGGCGGCCAGTCCAGCCAGACCCGCCACGTCCGTGATGTCGAGGACGAACGGCTCGACCACCGCCCCACCATCGGCCGAAAGTTGCTGCGCGGCAGCGGTCACGGTGGCACCGTCGTAGTCCACCAGCACCAGCGTGTCCACCATCGTCGTGAGCCGCTTGGCACACTCGAAACCCATGCCACGACCCGCGCCGGTGACGACGCCTACGGTTGTCATGAACGATCCGCCCAGCACTGACGCAATGACGGTTCCGCGGCCCTCGTGACGAGCTCCATGCGAAAGCCCTTGTCGCTACGCATGAATGCGAAGAACGGGCTACCGTCGGGTGCGCTGCGAGTGGCTTCGGTGACGTATCCGAGCCGCTCGAGTTCGGCCGCGTCGGCACCCACATCGTCGGACCAATAACCGACATGGTGGATGCCGGAGCCGCCCACCGACTCCCAGAAGGTCCCCGGCACACTGCGGATGACCTCGAGGCGCGGCGTCGTGGTCGAGTAGGCGCAGGTGATCTCGACGGTGGTGAGCCCGTCTGCCAAGGTGACCTCGATCGGCGCTCCGATCTCAGGCCCCCACTCGTACCGCAGCAGTTCGGAGAGCTGCGATCGTGTCACGTCCAGATCGTCCGTGACGATCCCGACGTGGAACATGTCCTCCGCCTTCACGGCCGGCTCACGATATTCAGAATGCTGTTCTGCACCACGAGAATGATGTTCTCATGAGATGGACGGGGGTGCAATCCACCCATCAGCGAAACCCACCCACCTGGTTACCCGACATGATCACCCGCGAACCACACATCCATGTCCCGCAGCAGGACCACGTCGCAGGGCACTATTCAACGTCCCAGGGCACCCTTCACGTCCCAAGGCACTACTGCGGCAGGGATCCCGAACCCCCTGAGCTTGCGCGCGCACGCCTGGCGATGTTCACCAGCTCGCCTGCCGGGCCGTCCAGCCTGCGCGGCGGACGCCAGACCGCCCGGAGAGTTCGCGTCAGATCGAGGCGTTGCACATCAACGATCCGTAGGTCGCCCGATGCCACCTGATCGGACACCGCGAGCGTGCTCATCACCGCGGGGCCAACGCCGGCGAGCACGCTGGTGCGGATGGCCGCGGCGCTGCCGAGTTCCAACAGCGGGGCGGGCCGGGTGTAGTCGATCAGCGCCATGTCCAGCGTCGTGCGCGTGCCAGAACCGGGCTCACGCACCACCAGGGGCGCTGCGGCCAATTCCGCCACACTGAGCGGATGTCGTCTGCGTGCCCAGACATGAGCCGGATGCACCACGACGACCAGACGATCGGTCGCAACCGTGGCGCTGTGCAGGCCGGTCGGCACCGTGGGGGACTCGACGAATCCGACATCGCAGCCGCGGTTCTCGATCCGTTCGAATACCTCAGTGGAGTTGTGCATCTGCAGATGCACCTGCACGTCTTTGTGACGTTTGTGGAAATCGGCCAGCCAGTTCGGGAGCAAATGTTCGGCCACCGTCACGCTCGCACAGACGGTGAGCACCGCCTGACGCTCCTCATGCAAAGCCTGAGCGGCGTCGAGCAGCCGCGTCGCGTCGGCAAGGACCTCGCGTGCCCAGTGCACGATCACCGTGCCCTGCGGGGTGAGGCTCGACCCGCGAGGGCTGCGACTGAGCAACGACGCGCCAAGACGAACCTCGAGTTGCTTGATGGCGCGGCTCGCATTGGGCTGCGCCATGCCCACGGACCGCGCCGCGCCGCCCAGACTCCCGAGGTCGTCGACTCCGACAAGCAATTCGAGGACGGCCAGGTCAGGCCACATTCTTGGCATGCTGAAAGCATATGGGCGGTGCGGAAGGAATATCAATCCGATAATACCTATTGCGCGTTCGGGGGCTACCGGAGCGGTGTGCGCTCGCCGAGGATGGAGCCATGACCACCCAGGAGGATGCGCCGACGCGCGATGTGCCGTCACCCGCGTTGAGGTCGCGCGCGAAGGATCGTCGCGACGTGAAACGGACCGGCGGCGGCAGACTGCTGCCAGATCTCCTGCCCGGCCTGGCACTCTGTGGGGTCGCCACCGGCGTCGCCCTCGGCGTCAACTATTTCGTGCCATCGGTGAGTCCACTCTTGGTGGCGATCGTGATGGGTGCACTGCTGGCAAACCTCGTACGATTGCCGAATCGGATTCAACCGGGCCTGCAGTTCTCGGCGAAGCGGTTGCTACGTGCCGGGGTTGCGTTGTTGGGGTTGCAATTGGTGTTTACCGATGTCCTCGGCCTCGGGTGGGGCGTGATCGTCATGGTGATCGCAGTCGTCGGCCTCGGCATCACGGGGTCGATGATCATCGGAAAATTGTTGGGGCTCAGCTGGACACAGCGGTTGCTCATAGCCTGCGGCTTCTCGATCTGCGGGGCCGCAGCGGCCGCAGCGGTGGACGGCGTCATCGACGCGGACGAGGAAGAGACGGTCACCGCGGTGGCCCTGGTGATCATCTTCGGCACGTTGATGATTCCAGTGATTCCGCTTCTCTCGAATCTGATCGGCTTCGAGCCGGCTCAGGCAGGACTCTGGGCCGGCGGATCGATCCACGAGGTCGCTCAGGTCGTCGCGGCTGCGGGCGCCATGGGAGGCGGAGCACTCGCGGTCGCAGTGGTGGTCAAGTTGGCGCGGGTGCTGATGTTGGCCCCCGTGATGGCGTTGATCAGCTTGCGGCAACGGCGGATGATCGCGGATCAATCGGTCGACGCTCGACGCCCACCCCTGATGCCACTGTTCGTGCTGGTGTTCATCGCCATGGTCGCATTGCGCTCGACCGGCATACTGCCGACCGCGCTGGTCAGCGTCAGCAAAGGGCTCGAGACCGGGCTGCTGACCGCGGCGATGTTCGCCTTGGGCGCCGGCGTGCAGGTAGCCACAATCAAAAGGGTCGGAGCACGCCCGTTCGTCATGGCGCTCGGGACGACGGTGTGGGTCGGATCGATAGCCCTGGTCGGGACGCTACTCGTGGGCTGATCCCCCGACCCAGCTAGCGAATGACCGGTCTCGACCTGTCGTTGGTCTCTATACCGCACATCGACACAGCGTGAGGCCGGAATCATGAATGCGAAGAACGTTGTGCCGTCGGGCGGCCCGGATGCGTCCGTGATTTATCCGAGGCGCTCGAGTAGGGCCGGAATCGTTTCACCCGATTTCGCCCGTGATCTACTCGACTCATGAGCCACCCGACGATTGTTGCCATGGCGGATGCCGACGCCGCCGCACTGACCCTGGGCATCGCCATCTACGCGGCGGCCATCCTGATCGGAACAGGACTGGTGGTCAACGCGGTCACCCGGCATCGCAAGAACCGCGCAATCGCCGCGGCGGTCGTGGTCCTCGTGCTGGTAGTGGCCGGCGTGGTCGTAGCGGTGGCCAGCAGTATCAGTTAGCGGAACCGGAACATACGCCGAACCTGCCACCGCTGCGACATGGTTCGCACAGACGCCACCGAGCTGGCCGAACCGTCATTTTTGCGCATCGACCAGGGCGTCTTCCCCTCTCAATTCTGCTGCTGAACAACGAGTTCCATTGATGAGAAGTCGGAGTAAAAACCGGGCGAATCACCGCCGAGCTACGCGAGTCATCCCCTGCCGCGGAACGCTGCCCGCAGCGCGGCCGATTGGAGTCGGAAGAACTCTCGCGACACCGGCACCGTGGGATTCACGAGGTCGAATCCGTGGAAGGCGCCGGGAATCACCTCGATCTCGCACGGAACGCCGGCAGCGCGTAGTCGGTCGGCGTACCGGAGGTCCTCGTCGTGAAAGAGGTCCAGACCGCCAACGCCGATCCATGCGGGTGCCAGACCGCTGAGGTCGTCGCGTCGCGCCGGCGCGACGATCTCGGGATCGGCGTTGCCGAGGTAGCTGTCCCACCCGAACCGATTGGACTTTGCGTGCCACATCCGCAGGTCGTCCTCATCGACAGATGTGCGTGCCGTTCGGTCGTCGAGCATCGGATAGACGAGCAACTGCAGGACGGGCGTTGACCCGCCCCGGTCACGGATCCGCAGCGCCAGCTGCGCCGCGAGTCCGCCACCCGCGCTGGCCCCGCCGATGGCGAACTGCCCGTCTGCGACGCCGTCGAGATCGTGCAGCACGTCGAGCGCCTCGTGGCAGTCGTCGAGCGGCGCCGGGAACGGGTGCTCGGGCGCCAACCGGTAGTCGACGGACACCACCACAGCACCGAGATCACGACTGAACCGCCGGCACAGATCGTCGTCTTGCTGTGCCGTCCCGATGACATATCCGCCGCCGTGAATCCAGAGCAGCCCGGGACCGTCACCGGTGACCCCGGCCGGCCGGAACACCCGGGCCTCCCCACCGGAGGGAAGTGAACGGACCTCCACCTCAGAACCACGCTGCAGCCGGCCCATCCCGTTCTGCACCATCCGGATCAGAGGGAGGGTCCTCGCTCCGACGAGCCCCCGGGGCAGGAAGCGTGCCATCCGCTGCAGATCAGGGTGGAAGTCCTGAACGTTTGCTGCCATCGTCGGCGTTCCGTTCTGTTGTCGGGACCGGTGCGGTCCGCCAACTCTATAACCGGCAGAATCGGATTCGATGCACACTGCCGAAAGTCCGGTGAAGCGGTTCGCTCTGCCGGCCATCCTTGCGGTCCTGTTCGCGACGGGCTGGGGCGCCAATCATTTCGCCTCGATGATCCCCGTGCTGAAGTCTGACGAGGGCCTGCCGAACGCGGTCCTCGACGGGGCCTTCGGCATCTATGCGATCGGCCTCCTGCCGGGGCTGTTCGGTGGCGGCTCGTTGTCGGACCGGGTCGGCCGGCGACCGGTCGTCCTGACCGGCGCCGCGCTCGCCGGGATCGGCAACCTCCTGATGATCGGCTGGCATGATCAGGCCGGAGTCCTGGTCGGTCGACTCGTCGTCGGCCTCGGTGCCGGACTGACGATCAGCTCCGGAACCGCCTGGGCCGCCGACCTGCGGGGCAGGTCTGGCGCCACCCTTGCCGGCGCCCTGCTCACCATGGGATTCGCTTTCGGCCCGGTGATCACGGGACTCCTCGCCGAGTTCGCGCCCCATCCCGCCGAACTCCCCTTCGCACTCAGCGGTGTCGTCTCGCTCGTGGTGGCGGCCGTCGGGTTCGTGCTCACGCCGACGACTCCCGTCCGTCACGATCATCCGCTCACCGAGGTCGACGACGCCGATGGGCGGTCGGTCGGAGCGGCATTGTCCTGGTCGGTACCGATGGCGCTCTGGGTATTCTCGTCGGTGACGGTCGCGGTGGTCGTGATGGCCCACCGCATCAGCGACCGGTACGACGGCCCGTGGGTGCCCGGCGTGGCCGCGGCCCTGAGTCTCGGGTCCGGTGTGATCATCCAGTTCGTCGTGCGACGGGCGGGAGTCGGGAGGATGGCGGGAGTCGTCGGCGCCGCCCTGGCGGCGGTCGGGTTCACGCTGTCGGCCGTGGCGGGTGGCCATCCGTCGATGTTGTTCTTCGCGGTCACCGCGGTGGTGCTGGGTCTCGCCTATGGGCTGTGTCTGCGCGACGGGCTCATGGACGTGGAGGCGTTCACACCGCGACGCAACCGTGGCGCGGTGACCGGAATCTTCTACGTGGCCTGCTATCTCGGCTTCGGACTGCCCGTACTGCTGACCACGATCGAGCCGTCGGTCGGTATCGTCGCGCCGATGGTCGTGCTCGCGATCGCCGCGGCCGCCGCATCGGCGGCACGTGCAATCCGGCTGCAGCGCACCGCCTGACGATCCGGTCGGGGCACATCACGCAGGGCGGAATACCCTGCCGATGTAAGCGGCGTGTGCGGTCCGGGTCGCGACGATCCCCCAGGCGATCACCAGCACCACGTAGAGCACGTCGGCGAGCCCCCGGATCGGAGCCGACCCCAGCGCGACACCCAGTGCACTCATACCCGTCACACAGGTCCCCACCGGGAACGTGAAACTCCACCAGGTGAGCGCGAAAGGCAGGCCCCGACGGATGGTGCGCACGGTGATCGCCGCCGCAAGGACGAACATCGCCGCACCGAAGCCTCCCATCGCCAGGCCGTAGATCATCCCGAAGATCTTGAACCCGAGTGCTATCGGTGCCATGGCGCCCACAAAGACCAGGCCCGCCTGAGCTCCGAGGAGATTCGCAGCCGTGATGGATTGCCCGATCATCCCCAGCGTGATCCAGACCGTCGGCGCCGACTGGGCCACCGGCACCCCACCGTGGACCAGTCGCGAATAGATCATCGCCATGGTCATCATGCCCAGCACCAGACTCAGGCCGAACAGCGCATAACACGTCGACAGCATGGCAAGTCTCGCTTGCCCTTCCGGTACATGCGTCAGCAATGCGGCGCCGGTCGACGCGGACACCATCGGCGGCACCACCGGCATCAGCCAGGCCGGGAGGGCACGCACCTCGTGTTGCCGTGTCCGGGTCATCATCGTGAACGGAACCCAGATGCTCGTCGCCACGCCGAGCACCGTTCCGACCGCCCACAGGACCGAGCCGATCCCGACCGCGATCGTCGATCCCAGCAGCGGTGCACCGAGATGCACGGCCCCGGCACCGACGGTGAGGATGGCCATCGGCACGGCGCCGTAGAACTGCGACATCACCGGGTCGGCCGCATAGTGCCGTGCGGTGTGCGGATGCCGCGCCCAGTGCACCAAGAACGCCGTGGCGATCGCGACCAGCAGCACTGCGGCCACGACCCAGATCATCGTGGCGAACGCGGTCAGGAGTCCCGACTGCAGAGGCAGTGAGACCGCCGCATTGGCGACGATGCCGGTCCCCATCACGGCGGCGAACCAGTTGGGTGTGAGGTGTTCGAACACCTGGCCGGGGCGCTCGAGCTCGCCGAGGAACCGTCGGTCGACAAGCGCGGTGGAGGTCATGGATCAACCCTCGCCGAGCACTCCCTGCGCCGGTAGACGCCAGCGCCTTGTGTATCCACAACCAGAGCTTGTGGGCGGCGCCGGGCGGCTACTGACCGCCGACCGCCATCTCCCCGAGCTCGGACCACGCCTCCTGATCGATGGTGGCGTTGACGATGTCGGGTGTCCGCGCAAGATACTTCGGCAGCTCCGCGGTCGCCTTGCGGAAGTGCTCGCTGGTCACGTGGGCCTCCGCCGCGTCGTCGTCGAAGGCCTCGACGAGGACGTAGGTGGCGGGCTCGTCGAGGCTGCGCGACCATTCGAACCATTTGTTGCCGACCTCAGCCCGGGTGGCCTGCGTGAACTCCTCGACGAGGTCGGGCCATTGCTCGACGAATTCGGGCTTCACGGGCCACTTCGCGACGATGAAGATCATGTCCCAACCCTACTGACCAGGCCGTTGCGTGGCGCCTCAGATCGAGACAGGCATCTGACAACGAACGTTTCCTCAAAGCCTGCCCCGGCCCTCTGCAGGCAGGCATAGTGTGGTGTCGACAACACCCCGCGGATATGGAGGATCACCATGCGCGAAATCAGCAAGTTCTACATCGACGGCCAGTGGGTCGAGCCCACCGAGCTGAATCTGATCGACGTGATCAACCCCGCGACCGAGAAAGCCGCCGGCCATGTCGCACTCGGCACGGCCGCCGATGTCGACACCGCGGTGCAAGCGGCGCGTAAGGCATTTACCACCTGGAGCCAGACGAGCGTCGACGACCGCGTCACAATCCTCAACGCCGTGGTCGCCGAATATCAGAAGCGGATGCCCGAGCTCGCCGCTGCGGTGACCGAGGAGATGGGCGCGCCGAACGGGTTGGCCAACAACGTCCAGGTACCCATCGGGCTGGCCCACCTGATGACCGCCGCGGCACAGCTGCCCACCTTCAGCTTCTCGGAAGACCGCGGGTCGTCGCGGATCGTGAAGGAGCCGATCGGTGTCTGCGGTTTCATCACGCCCTGGAACTGGCCGCTGAACCAGGTCATGGTCAAGGTTGCCCCGGCACTCGCGACCGGGTGCACCATGGTGCTCAAGCCTTCCGAGGTGGCTCCGTTCAGTGCCGCCATCGTGGCCGAGATCTTTGATGCTGCAGGCGTTCCCGCGGGAGTGTTCAACCTCGTCAACGGTGACGGGCCGGGCGTCGGCGCAGCCCTCGCGTCGCACCCCGGCATCGACATGGTGTCATTCACCGGCAGCACCCGCGCCGGCATCGAGGTCGCCAAGAATGCGGCACCGACCGTGAAGCGTGTTGCCCAGGAGCTCGGCGGCAAGAGCCCCAACGTCATTCTCGACGACGAGGACTTCGCGACCAATGTCGGCGGCGGGGTGGCCGCGATGATGATGAACTCCGGACAGTCCTGCAACGCGCCCACCCGCATGCTGGTCCCCAAGTCGCGGATGGCCGAGGCGGCCGAGGCCGCGAAGTCCGTGCTGCCGACACTGACCGTCGGTGACCCGAGCACGGACGTCCGCATGGGGCCCGTGGTGTCCGAGCCCCAGTTCGAGAAGGTCCAGGGGCTCATCGAGCGCGGTATCGAGGAGGGCGCCAACGTCGTGTTCGGTGGGCCGGGCCGCCCCGACGAGCTGCCCACCGGCTATTACGTACGGCCCACCGTGTTCGCCGACGTCACCAACGACATGGACATCGCCCGCACCGAGATCTTCGGCCCCGTGTTGGTGATGATCGGCTACGACTCGATCGACAACGCCATCGAGATCGCCAACGACACCGAGTACGGTCTCGCCGGCTATGTCTCGGGCAAGGACGTCGACGAGGTCCGCAAGGTCGGCTCCCGCATCCGCGCGGGTTCGATCTCGCTCAACGGTGCGCAGCTCGATCCGTCGGCACCGTTCGGCGGATACAAGCAGAGCGGCAACGGCCGCGAGTGGGGCGACTACGCCTTCGACGAGTTCCTCGAGGTCAAGTCACTCCTGGGTTACGACGCCTGAGCCGAGTTCCGGAAAAGCGCCCCAGATAACCGGGGGCGCTTTTCCGGAATTCAACCGGCGGGCGAACATCCACCCGCCGATCGAGTAGGCACCGAGCGAAGCGAGGCGCCATATCGAGATCACTTGTTCCGCAATCGGGTCTCGATTCCCGACTCACTCCGTTCGCCGCTACTCGACCAGCGGGAGGCTTGTCGCCTCGACCGGCAGGAGGGTGGTCGGCTCGACCGCGGATCATTCGGCCGGTAGCCACGCCCCGTGCAGACCGGCCGGAACCCGGATCGGCATCCGGACGGTCGCGAGCGGTCCCGCGGCGGGATCGTCGGCGGCCAGCACGTAGAAGTACGACGCCATGTCCTCCAGGTCGGTGCCGAATGCACCCCAGTAATCGTGTTGCGCGCCCGGCATGTAGATCGGCTCGCCGATGGCAGCACCTGGGCGCCAACAGGTCTCGGTTCCGGCGCGCAGATCGTGGAACCAGAGGCTGTCGAGATCTCCGGTGTCGTTGCCGCTCTTGCCCACCGTCGCGACCCGTGAATGCGGCCGCGTGAGCAGGCGGTCGTCCACGCGCGGGAACTCCACATCGGCACTCTCGCCGAGAACGGTACGAGCGATCGTTCCCCTCGCCGGATCGAGAACCGCGCGCACCAGCGCAGACGACGCCGGCTGCGGCATGTCCGCGAACGCTTCCGGATAGGTCCATTCCACGTAGTCGACGGTCACCGTGCCGTCGTCCGACACGTCACCCACGGTGTCGAAGGCATTGGCGAAGTGCCACACCCACATCGGTTCGGAGTCGATCCACCGGATCGGGCCCCCGTCGCGCGGTATCAGCGCGATGCGAGTGCCCGACTCGGGATGCCACTGCAGCAGCGAGCCACCGCTGAGCATCGCGCTGATGTCGAAGACGAGCGGGCACAGGAACAACACAATGTAGCGCGAGGTCAAGGCCATGTCGTGGATCATCAGTGGTCGATCGACACCCTCGACCGGTGTCGGTGGCCGACGGGTCCGGCCATCCGGTCCGATCACCGCCCACGTGAGGTACGGCGCCTCGAGGACGTAGTTGAACAGCACGAGCTCCCCCGTCGAGGGGTCGATCTTCGGGTGCGCCGTGCTGCCGACCGCCATGGCGCCGTTGCAATCGTCACGGGCGATCGTGCCCAGACCGGCGGGATCGAGACGATATGGCTGGTCGGACTCGGCCATGGCGAGCAGTCGGCCGGCGTGCTGCACGATGTTGATGTCCGGCAGTTGCCGGAACGTCCCGGCGAGATCGGGACCGACTTCGTCGGCCGACGGCGTGTACCCATCGGTGAGGCCCGACCAGATCGCTTGCCCGGCATCTTCTTCGGCGAGCACCATCGGCGTCCGGACGAACCGGTTCCGGTAATGGGCTGCGCCATCACCGATCTCGAGTCGGTGCACCATCGCGTCTCCGTCGAGCGGATAGACATACGAGCCGATCGGATCGAATCGCGGATTCGGTCCGTTCCGCAGATAGCTCCCGTGCAGGTCGTCGGGGATCGTGCCGACCACCTCGAGCTCGTCGACGTCGACCTCTGCACGTTGGGGCGCAAACACTCCCGAGAGATGGGCGTGATGTGCCATGTCGACCGGCGCAGGCCGGGCAGGAGTGGGTGAGGTAGTGGTCATTCGGTCGCCTCTCAAAAATTCCGCGCGGAAGGGGCTCGTCCCACGCCTTACCCCAGGATGCTCCCTTCCCGACCTACCGACATCCGTTATCCGACGGAATCCTGCGAGGCACCGTCCGACGGATCGCCCACATCAGCGGCCACCCCTCGGACGTCCCGCGAATCGCTCGTTCAGGAATGCCGCGGCGTCGCGCTCGACGGTAGAGCACCCGTGTCGACGTCACCGGAACGATCACACCGGCCATGACGAACTCGACCTGCCGGATCCGCAGGACCGTACCGGGCCGGTGCGAACCCCGTCCGGGCCCGGCCGATAACAGGAATCCGCGGACGGCAGTGGTGTCGCGTGCGCCGATCCGGCGCCGCCAACAATCCGAGAGCGACCGACGATTGCCGATCCGAGCACCATCAACAGCCGTGTCATGGGGATCTCCGATCGGTGAGCGGCCTCACACAGTGAACATTCCGCAGGACGACCCGCGCCGCGCGCGGAACCGGACCGGGCATCAGAGGTCGAGGTCCGCGATCGTCCCACCTCACAGCGATTTCACAGCGAAGCGCACAGACGTACCTGTGTAACACCCACCGCATGTGCGACGACAAATCAGTCATCACGGAAGCCCTCCGCGCCGGAGGGTCCGTGCGTCGGGGGACATCGCTCAATTCTTTGTCAGGAGTCTCATGCCCATCCCTCCGGAATCCCTGGATCCGAATCTGGTCACCGAAGGCTGGCAGGTCTCACCCACCGCCGCGACCGCACATCCGCATCGTCGCCGACACCGTCGGCTCGCGGGCATCGCCGTCGTCGTCGCGTTGAGCCTCGGCCTGTTCGGCATCAGCTCGCTGATCTCGGGCGGCAACAAGGCGTCGGCCATCACCGGTCACCCTGAGGTCCTCCGCGAGGGCTGTACCTGGGACACGTCCGGCAACTTCGTCCAGAACTGCAAGGTCTGGTCGGCGTCGCAGAACAAGTTCGTGATCGTCCAGATCCGCGCGTCGAATGGCAGCGACAACGGCGTCTATCTGCTCGACGGCATGCGCGCGAGTGAGGACCGCTCGGCCTGGACCACCGATGTACAGGCGGCGAAGGTCTACGACGGCGCGAGCGACACGACCCTGGTCATGCCCGTCGGCGGCGCGTCGTCGTTCTACACCGACTGGGACGCGGGTGCCGGTGACCAGAACACCACCATCAAGGAAGAGACCTTCCTGACCGCCGAACTCCCCGACTACCTGGCGGAGAACTTCGGCGTGAGCAAGAACAACAACGCGATCATCGGCCTGTCGATGTCGGGCGGCCCGGCCGTCACACTCGCCGAGCGGCACCCCGAGCAGTTCAAGGTCGTACAGGCAATGTCCGGCTACTACCAGACCGACAACCCGATCGGTGCGCTGGGCGTGTTCGGTTCGCAGACGATGGTGTCGAACTACACCAACGGGATCGTCAACATGTGGGGCGCGCCGGGCAGTCAGCGGTGGACCGACAACGATCCGTCGAAGAATGTGAACAAGCTCAAGGAGAACGGCCAGACCCTGATCATCTCCTCGGGCAACGGTTTCCTCACCGCGACCGAGATGGCGAAGCTGTCGCAGCAGGACCAGATCAGTGCGATGGCGCTCGAGATCCTGTCGGCCTTCTCGACCGTGTTGATGCAGTTGCAGGCGGCACAGACCGGGGCGTCGGTCATCTCACTCCCCAACTACGGCGGACACACCTGGGAGAACTGGGGTCGCGGGCTCGCCGACGGCAAGGATCACGTCCTCGAAGCTCTGCGCAGCACCCCGCCGGTCACCGACAAGGTGCAACTCGTGAGCGCATCGGGAAGTCCCGAACCCGAGGGGGCGGCCAAGGCCACCCAGGCGGCGCTGGTCGCCGCGAAGGCCTCACCGGCGCTGACCCCCGAGGTCCTCGCCGCCGCCACCGAGGCATCGGCGTCGTCGACGGCGAGCTCGACAGAGTCGTCGGCCGCGAGTGTCGCATCCGGTTCGTCGGAGGCGCCTGCGGCGACCAGCGACGCATCGGAACCAACCGCGGACACCCCCGGCAGCACCGAGGTCGGGACCACCGTCCCCGCGCCGCCCGCCGACACCGCCGACACGAACTCCACTGTGGATTCACCGGCGCCCGCGAGCTCGCCAGAATCGGTCGCACCATCGGCGACGACACCGACCACCACCCCGGCGGCGTGACGGCAGCGCGCTGACTACCCATCGGCGGTACGCGGTCGTCGGTCCGCGGATCAGGGCTCGGGCGTGTGATCGGCCACCCAGCCGAGCACGTCCGAGATCACCTGGTCGCGCTCCGGCTCGTTGAAGATCTCGTGATAGAGACCGTCGTAGATCGTGAGTGTCTTGTCCGATGACGCGGCGAGCCGATCCACCATCTCGCTGCCGGCCGGACTGGTGAGGGCGTCGGCACTGCCGTGCAGTACTAGCAGCGGGATGTGCAAGCCCGGCAACCGTCGCGGGAACGATCCCATGGTCGCCAGCATCGCGCCGCCGAGGGCCGCCGGGATCTTCCCGCGCGTCACCAGCGGATCGGTGTCGTAGGTGGCGACCACCTGCGGGTCACGCGAGATGTTCGCCGAATCCAATGCCGTGGTGGGCAATCCGGGTGCGACTCGCGCCAGCAGCGGCGCCAGTTTGACCGCGACCGGCGACAAATCGTCGCCCGGCACCACGGCGGCACCGGAGAGCACCAGACCGTCCAGTCGATCCTGATGCTCGAGCGCGAAGTCCAGGGCGATGCAGCCACCCATGCTGTGCCCGATCAGGAAGGTCGGCAGGTCGCCGATCGCGACCTGATCCAGCACCGTGCCGAGATCGTCGGTGTAGTCCGAGAACCGTTGGACACGAAGACGTTTACCGCCCGACCGCCCATGACCCAGGTGATCGGGCACGGCGACCAGGTAGCCCGCACCGACGAGACGCTCGACGACGTGGCGGTAGCGGCGACCGTGTTCACCGAGCCCATGGGCGATCACGACCGTCCCCCGCGGACCACCCTCCGGGCGACTGACGTCGTAGGTGATCGTCTCGCCGTGCCGGCCACGGAACGAACGTTCCTCCACTGCCATGTCGGTCATTGTGGTTGCACTCCTTCAGCTGAGAAGTCCGAGTCGCGAGGCCACGCTGCGCCCCGCCGATTCCAGTGCGGCGAGCGGTCGCATCGCCGCCTCGCCGATCCCGACCAGGATCTCCACCCGCCCGACGACGCGTTCGAGCCGATCGACCACATCGACCATCACATCGACGGTCGAATCCACCTGGTCCAGCGTGCCCGTCAGTCGCGACATGGTGACGCCGAGATTGTCGATGGCACCGTCGAGCCCACCGATCGTCTTGTTCATGTCCACGAGCACATCGCCGAGGTCGGTCAGGATCGCCTCGACCTGATCCACCGTCACATCCGCGTTCAGCGCGGCCTGCGCAAGCTTCTTGAATCGCTGCCGTTCGGCAGGTCGTGCGTCGTCAGAGCCACGATTCCCGCCACCGGTTTCGGCCATGACCTGATTATTCATGGTCGAGGACCTCACTCGGGGGAATACGACGCGAGCCCACCCTGTTGAGGCCGATATAGCTCAAAATTGAGCTACCGAGAGGAGCCCGTCATGCCCGCAATCACCGCCGACACCCTGACCTTGCCGCGGTTGCGCTCCGCAACCCCCGAGCAGACCGAACGACCGGTGAAGTCGGTGACCACCGGACCCCGCGGCTTCGAGGGCGAGGGTTTCCCGGTGGTCCGGGCCTTCGCCGGGGCGTCGAGCACCGACCTCGATCCGTTTGTCCACATGGACCAGATGGGCGAGGTCGACTACGAGCCGGGCGAACCCAAGGGCACGTCCTGGCATCCACACCGCGGATTCGAGACCGTCACCTACATGATCGACGGCCGGTTCCAACACCAGGACTCGACCGGAGGCGGCGGTCTCATCGAGAACGGCGCCACGCAATGGATGACCGCGGGAGCGGGCATCCTGCACATCGAGACCCCGCCGGCCGAACTCGTCGATTCCGGCGGCCTGTTCCACGGCATCCAGCTGTGGGTGAACCTGCCGGCGGCCGACAAGTTCATCACCCCCAAGTACCAGAACCTCGAAGGCGGCCAGGCCGCGCTGCTGACCACCGAAGACGCCGGTGCCCTGATCCGCATCATCGCCGGAGAGATCGACGGTCACGCCGGACCCGGATCGACCCACACACCGATCACCTTCGCGCACGCCACCGTGACGCCCGGTGCACGACTGTCCATGCCGTGGCGTCCGGACTTCAACGCACTCGTCTACATGCTGTCGGGCCGCGGCACCGTCGGCCCCGGCGCCCGGCCCGTCCGGCAGGGCCAGCTGGTGGTGTTCGGCAAGGGAGACCGGATCACCGTCACCGCGGACGAGGGGCAGGACTCGAACCGTCCGGCACTGGAACTGCTGGTCCTCGGCGGACGGCCGATCCGCGAGCCGGTATTCCAGTACGGGCCGTTCGTGATGAACACCAAGCAGCAGCTCGTCGAGGCCATCGATGACTTCAATGCCGGGCGACTCGGCGTCGTCCCGCCCGACGCGCTGATGCCGCACACCTCACGGTGAGCCCATCCACGACGCCGGACCCGCGCCGAGCCGCGTGGCAGGTCTTCATCGAGACCAGTGCTCGTCTTCAGACCGTCCTCGACGACGACCTGAAGTCGAGCGCCGGCATGTCCCTCGCCGACTATCAGGTCCTACTTCTGCTGCACGATGCGCCACGACGGCGTCTCCGGATGCGGGATCTCTCCGAACACCTGGTGTTCTCGACGTCGCGACTGTCGTATCAGATCGACACACTCGTACGCCGCGGCTGGCTCGGCCGTGAGCGGGCCGACGAGGATCGACGCGGCAGCTACGCGGTGCTCACACCCCGTGGCGCCGAGGTGTTCCGGCACGCCGCCCGAGACCACGCCCGGTGCGTCCGAACGCTGTTCATCGACGCCTTGTCCGAGACCGACGGGGTCGCCCTGCTGGACATCATGACCCGGCTGTCGGGCCACATGTCGTCCCAGCACGAGACGAGAGGCCGACGATGATACAGATCATCCGGTCTGACGAGCGCGACCATTGGTGGAACGAGTGGCTCGACTCTCGCCAGTCCTTTCCCGCGACGGGCAATTTCGACCTGGCCGCGAATGCCCACGGTGTTCTGCTCGTCCACAATGACGATCGTGTCGACGCAGGCGAAGGTCTCGACACGCACAGGCACTCCGACACCGAGATACTCACCTGGGTACTCGAGGGCGTTGCGGCGCACCGGGACTCCACCGGTCACGAGACACTGATCCACCCCGGCGAGATCCAGCGGATGACGGCCGGGCGCGGTATCCGGCACAGTGAGCGCAATCCGGCTCGCCGCAACGAGGATCGACCGTTGCGCGTCATCCAGATGTGGATCGCCCCCGACACCGCGGGTCTCGATCCGGGATACGAGCAGCGCGACCTGACCACCGAACTGTCCTCCGGTGAGCCGGTCGTCGTGGCGTCCGGGATGGCCGCCCACGCCGACGGCCCGGCCGTCTGGCTCGCGAACCGTCAGTCGGCGCTGTACGTCGCACGAGCTCGAGCGGATCGCCCCATCGAGTTTCCGGCGGCGCGGTTCGGACATCTGTTCGTCGCTGCCGGAACTGTATCGGCCGACGGCATCGGGGATCTCTCGGAAGGCGACGCGGTCCGACTCACCCGGCACGGAGATGTCCGCATCCGCCCTCACGAGAGCGCCGAGCTCCTCTACTGGGCGATGGACACCTCGGTGCGCTGAGTCAGCGCAATTGCGGCGCAACCTCATTCGCGACCAGCTCCAGATGATCGAGATCGCTCAGGTCGAGCGTCTGCAGGTAGATCCGGCTCGCGCCGGCGGCGCGATAGCTCTCGATCTTCTCGACCACCTCGGCGGGGGTACCCGCGGCACCGTTCTCCCGGAGCTCATCGATCTCGCGGCCGATCGCTGCCGCACGACGGGTCAACTCCTCCTCGGTGGCTCCGCAACACAACACCAACGCCGCCGAGTAGATGATCGAGTCTGCAGACCGCCCCGCATCGCCGACGGCCGTACCGACCCGCTCGAACTGCGCCCGGGCCTGATCGACCGGCTGAAAGGCCGCATTGAACTCGTCGCCGAAACGAGCCGCCAGCGCAGGAGTGCGCTTCTTGCCGGTACCGCCGACGATGATCGGTGGTCGCGGCGACTGGGTCGGCTTCGGCAGCCCAGGCGACTGGCTGATCGGGTAGTGCCCACCGGGATGGTCGAAAGTCTCCCCGTCCGGGGTGCCCCAGAGGCCGGTGATGATCTCGAGGCTCTCCTCCAACCGATCGAACCGCTCGCCGAGCGGCGGAAACGGGATGCCATAGGCACTGTGTTCGTCCTCGAACCAGCCGGCGCCGAGTCCGAGTTCCACTCGGCCGCCACTCATCTGGTCGACCTGGGCGACGGAGACCGCGAGCGGGCCGGGATAGCGGAAGGTCGCCGAGGTCACCAGTGTGCCGAGCCGGACACGCGAGGTCTCGCGCGCCAGGCCGGCCAGGGTGAGCCAGGCGTCGGTCGGACCGGGCCGACCGTCGACATTCATCGCCAGGTAGTGATCACTCCGGAAGAAGGCGTCGAAGCCGAGGTCCTCGGTGGCCTTCGCGACGCGGAGCAGGTCGTCGTAGGTTGCGCCTTGCTGGGGTTCGGTGAAGATTCGCAATTCCACGGTGCCAACCTACGCCCACTTCCGTTCACGACGTGAGCGACGGCTCATCCGACGTCGACAGGGTCAGGACCGCCTCGACGATGCTCTCGTGTTCCTCGATCTCACGTTCGACCTGCCGCAACCGGACGGCCAGATCATGTTCCGCGAGGTCGCCGGTCATGTCGACCGCAGCGACCAGGAAGTACTTCATCGGGCCCACATACTCGACGTGCAGGTAGGTGACCCGGTCGATCTCAGGGCGCCCGAGCAACGCGGTCAGGATCTCGGTCCGCGTGGCGGGCATCGCCGACTGCCCGAGCAGGAACTCGCCGTTTCGCTTGATGAGGAACACCGCGATGAAGGCGAGCAGGATGCCGACGAGGATCGATCCGATCGCATCCCACACCGCCTGCCCGGTGATCTCGTGGAGGGCCATGCCGGCAGCGGCGATCGCCAGTCCGACCAGGGCCGCCGCATCCTCGAAGAACACGGCCCGCAAGGTCGAGTTGGACGTGCGGCTGACGAAGCGGACCGGGTGGATCGAGAACCGCTCGCCACCCGCCGACGCCTGACGGATCGACTGCGCGAACGAGACACTTTCCAGCACTGCCGATATCGCCAGAACGAGGTAGCCGACGAGGTAATTCGCGTCCTCCTCGGGCTCGGTCAGAGCGGAGATCCCGTGCATCACCGACACCACGGCCCCTACCATGAACAGGCCGAACGCGGCGAACATCGACCAGATGTAGGTTTCCCGTCCATAGCCGAACGGATGCCTGCCGTCGCGGCCCCGGGCACCGCGCCGTTCCGCGATGAGCAGGAAGATCTCGTTACCCGCATCGGCCCACGAATGCGCGGATTCCGCGACCAGCGAGGCCGAGCCGGTGATCCCTGCGGCCACGGTCTTGGCAACGGCGATCAGCACATTCATCGTGAACGCGATGACGACCGTCAGCATGGATTCGCCGGACGGATCGTCTGAGGTGCCGGCCGGTGACTCCGTCGCATCCTTCGCCATGCCCCGATCGTCTCATGGCTCACTGTGCAGGGACGGACATCTGCCACCCGGCACGTCCAGGAGCAGCGCCACCCATCCGTGCCTCCATCGGCTCCGAATCGCTCCGGTCAGCCACCCGCAACAGAGGAGTCACCATCATGCGTTCTGCCACCCGCACCGCCCTAGGGATCATCATCGCCGGGGCGGGCGCCGCCGGTATCTCCCTGGCCGCCGCGCCGGCCGCCCACGCCGTACCGGAGGTGTGTCCCGGCCTTCCCGGACAATCGTCGACAATGCCGAACTGCCAGGTCGATTCCGGCCCCACCGGACTCACTCTGGCAATCACCGATGGCGGCGGCAAGGCCGCGGTGACCGGCGACAACTATGCCGGTCCGGCCGCGATCGCCATCGGTAAGGGAGCGACGGTCACGATGACCGGCGTGCGTCCGGGCCTGGCCATCGGTATCGCCGGACCGGGCGCCACCGTGGTGGTCGACGGCAAGAACGGTCCGACCTGCACCGGCGGCGCCGCGTTCGCCGGCGACTTCCAGACCTGGAAGGGCTGCCGCTCGTGAGGTTCTGACCGACTGCCGGAATCGGTTCGGCGTCGAGGTCTCCGTCTGCGTTGCACCGCGAACCATCCGCGCACCCGTTGCTCAGCCGCGCAGGTCGCGACGTGCGCGGGTGGGCATCGGGTGCGCGTTTGCCGACTACTTCGGCTGGACCTGACTTCGAGATGAAGGGGTCAGCCCACGAGACCGCGAACATAGGCCGCCTGACCAACGTGCTGTGCGTCGTCGTCGACGACGCTGATCAGGCGAACGCCCAGCGTCACCGGCGGATCCCAGTTCTCGTCGATCACGCGGTCGAGATCGTCGTCGGTGAGAGCGCCGAGGTACCCGATGGTGACGGCGTGCGTCGCGTCGTAGTAGTCCCGGAGCAGTCCCGGCTCGGCCACCACCTGCCCGACCTCCTCGGCGGACTGTCCATAGCCGGAGGCAGTTGCCGGGAACGGCAGGTCGAACCGCTCGTGGAACCCTGCCGACGTCCAGACCTCGTCGGTGCCTGCGACGTCGGCGATCTGCGCATCCTGAGCACGGGTCAGGTGCCAGACCAGCCAGGCGATAGTATTCGCCTCCGATGTCGGCCGGTAGACGAGTTGATCCGCCGTGATGCCGTCGAGCACCGCGTGAACGTTGTCGGACACACGGCCCAAGCCGTCGATCAGTACGTCGGTTGATCGCATATCTCCACTTGTACTCCGGTGCCGCGACCACGACAGCAGGTTGGGACGTCCCGATCTCACTCCCTGTCCGATCATGTTCTCCGTTGCGCGCACACCTGGCGATCGGCTCGATGGCGCGGCCCATCCCTGGGAAGTCCGAGGACACCGTCACCCACGTCGTCCCCCCGCGCCCGAGAAGTACAGACCCCACGGCCGTTCGTATGTTCCGGGGTCGTTGCGGCACAAGCGGTTCGGTCGCGGCGACCGGTCGCCCGGGAATCATCGCGGCCCGTCCCGCCGGGTCGACCTGACGGCCGAGACCGTCGACGACGTCCACGGCCACGCCCGACGAATGGGCACCTCGCGGGAAAGCGCATAAGGTGTCGGCGTGAGTCATCCCGGACACGGTCACGGACATTCCCACAACCTGTCGGAGATCCCTGCTGTCCTCTCGCCCATCGCCCGCTGGATCGTGATCGTCAGCCTCGCCGTCATCGGCATCGGCGTCGTCGCGGGGGCGGTGGTGCTGTGGCCGTCGAACAGTGACCACGCGATCCCGATGCAATTCCGTTCGGCCGACGGCGGTTCCATCCGCGCCGTCGACGGTCAGGTCGTGGGGCAGGTTCGGGCGGATTGCCTGAATCCGCTGGCGGGCACCGCCCAGGACAGCGCCCAGTTCCAGATCGAGGGGGTGACCGACCTCGGCCCGTGCATCCAGAGCACGGTGCGGATCGACAGTGGTGACGACGAGGGTCGCTACACCCTGCTCGAAGTCCCGACCAACCGGGCGCAGTCCGGCACCGAACCGGGCGCGTCGACCCAATCGCGGGGATCGCCGGATCAGCCCCAGGCCGGACAGCCGACGCTGAACACCGGCGACAAACTCCGTCTCAGTGTGGTTCCCGGTCCGGACGGCACCCCGCGCTACACCTTCTTCGATTTCAACCGGACCGTACCGACCCTGGTGTGGGCGTTCCTGTTCGTCGCCGCCATCACCCTGGTGGCCGCGTGGCGTGGATTCCGATCGATCATCGGACTCGCATTCGCCTTTCTCGTCCTCGGCGTGTTCACCCTGCCCGCCATCCTGGACGGCGAATCACCGGTGGCGGTCGCCGTCGTCTCGTCGGCAGCCATTCTGTTCGTGGTCCTGTATCTGGCGCACGGCGTGAGCCTCCGGACGAGTTCGGCGTTGCTCGGCACCCTGATGTCGCTGATGCTGGCCGGGCTGCTGAGCTGGCTGGCGATCGACACGATGCACCTGACCGGCCTGTCGGGCGATCAGACCACCAATCTCCAGGTGTACCAAGGCAGTATCTCGATCAGTGGGCTGTTGCTGGCGGGCTTCATCATCGGCACGCTCGGTGTCCTCAACGATGTCACCATCACGCAGGCATCGGCGGCCTTCGAACTCGCGGCTGCGGGCGAGTCGACGCGACTGGGCACCTTCCGGGCCGCGATGCGCGTCGGCCGGGATCACATCGCCAGCACCGTCTACACCCTGGTCTTCGCATACGCGGGCAGCGCACTCCCCCTGCTCCTGCTGTTCTCGGTCGCCCAGCAACCGTTCGGTTCGCTGATCACCACGGACGCCGTGGCCGTCGAACTCGCGCGATCGTTCGTCGGCGGCATCGCAATCGCACTGTCGGTGCCGTTGACGACAGTGATCGCGGCGGCATTGGCCCGTCCCGCCGGACGCGCACGCGCCGCGGTTGCGCCGACACCGGCCGCACCTGCCCGCACGGCCACCCGGCCGGAGACCAACCGAACGACGGAAGCACGGACGACGCAGGCCGCGCCGGACACCGGCCGACGACGCGTCCGCGATCATGGTGCCCAGCAGATCGAGCCGGTGGAGCGACCCTCGTCGGTCGTCTCGACCGGTCGGCACGCGAAGATCGAGGACGACTGATCAGCAGCGTCCGGTGGGCAGGGTGGCGAGATTGCGGTCGATCCAGTCCCCGACCCGGTTGAGCATCGAGATACCGCTGGAGAACGATCCACTCCGAGGCACCGCGGCCATGGACACCGCGACCTGACCCCGGGTGGTGCTGATGATCGCGAGCTGCCGCACCAGATACCCGGCAGAGGTGGACGTCGCCGGCCCCCAGCCGCCCTTCACCGCCGTCACCGCACCTTGTTTGCGGCCGACCTTCGCGACGCCCCACTGCTGATTGGCCGCGACGGAACTCATCAGCCGGATGACGTGCTCGCTTTCGGCGAGGCACGGCAGATGCGCAGCGAATTGGGCCTGATCGGCGAGCGCCCACGGCGTGTATCCGGGATAGGACGGCGGATCGTCCGCCTCCGAGGTCACGGCGGTACGCAGGTCATGCCCTTCACGCAGGACCTCTGTCACGGCCTCGACCGAGCTGCGACCACCGCCGAGTGATCCCCACAGGTCGCCTGCCGCGTCGTTGTCCGAGAACGTGATCGCCTTGTCCTCCTTCACCGCGACGGCCGCACCGTTCTTGCGCTGCGCCGCCAGCGAGACCGGCACCTTCAAGGTGGACCATGCACGGCCCGACTTGAGATTTCCCATGGTGATCGACTGGTCGGTGCCCACGGGGGTGATGGCCAGCCCCAGCGTGCCCGGCAACGACTTGCGCATCGACTTCTGCAACGCGGCGAAACTCGTCGTCAGCTTCTTCTCCACCGGGACCGGCGGCTCGAGAAGCCGCGCGACCTGCGGTGGCAGCGGCGGCAGCTGCGGTGGCCACCACGGTGGCGAGGCGGCAGCAGCGCTCGCCGTACCGAAGACCACCGAACACACCATGGCCACTGCTGTGAGGCCCACAGCCAATTTCACACGAGTCACTTCTGTCTCCTGAGTCACATCTGTAACAGCAGGATAAGGTCCAGACGCGGCGACTGCCAGCCATGATGCGAAGTCGTAGTCTTTCGCGGACAGGAAGGCACCTTGGCTGCGACTTGCGCGTCGTCAGCAGCGGCCTCGCGGAAGTCGCGCGATATGGGCGTTCAACCATCGTGCGACGTCATTCAGTGCATTGATGCCCTCGACCATGGAATCGGCGACTGCGCTCATGGCCACGGCCGTCGACCGGCCGTCACGATAGCGGACGAGGGCAATCTGGCGCACCAGGTAGCCGTCGGCGATTCCGGGGCCCCAACCGCCCTTCACGGCCGTGGAGGCAGGAGTCGGCATCGACTCCACGCCCCACTGCTGGTTGCCCGCCACTCGCCCCATCAGATCGATGACATGATCCGTTCCCGGTAAGCAGCTGAGGTGGGCCATGAAAGTCGCGGCGGAGGACAAGGACCAGACGGTCTGGCCGAACGTCGTGAACCCCGGCCGCAGGGCCTGGGAAGGCACCGTCGTCTGGCTGTCGCCGCCTTCACGCAGTACCTGCGTGACCGCGTCAGCCGCTTGCACAGGCGAGCCCAGCGACGACCACAGTTGCTCTGCGGACGCATTGTCCGAATTGACGATTGCCGCGGCTTCGGCCGACGAGGGTCCATGCGCTCGTTCGGCGGCCACTGCCAGCGGAACCTTGATTGTCGACCACGCGACACGCGCCGTCCGGTCGCCCAGGGTGAGCTCCGGAACGGCGTCGCCACCAACGGGCGCCATGGCAATCCCGACGTTCACTCCCGATGATGCGGCGATGGTCGGAAAACCAGAAACGAGCACGGCGTAGTTTCCAGGTTTCGCAGGCATCGGCGACAGGCTCACCTGGGATCTCGGAGACGTCGCCGTGACGGTGACGGTCACCGGAGACACCGGCGGCTGTGCACTCGGCTCGTCGCACGCACTCAACAGAACGGCGACAGCGCAGGCCGCGGACCCCACAAAGAGCGCTTTCTGCTTCATCCGCGCGCACTCGGATCAGTAGACGTATACGACCGCATCGTTACCCCCACGACATGCGACGACCCCACCTTCTGGCGCGCAAGACATTTGATAGGCGGTTCCGGTCACCGGGCTATATGCGACGATGTCGCGCGCATACCCCTTCGGCCCGGTCTGCAGGTATTCGTCCCGGACCGCCACCGCAAAAGGGCAGCTGGTGACCGAGGTACCGACGGCCACACCCGCGCCGCACGACGATGCCGCCTGAGGCGGGGCGGCCACGGTCGGCATGGCGGAAGTGCCGGGCTCCTCGGGCGTCACGGTCTGGGTGACGGTGGGCGTGGTGGGCGCGGTGGAAGAATTGTCCGGCTGTTTCCGTAACAACCAATAGCCCCCGAGCGCAAGCAAGCCGATCAATGCCGCCGCGATGATCCCGACCAGGACGGGTACCACCCATCGTCGGCTTCCCCGGTCGTCGCGACCCGGCCCGTAACCGTATGGCGGCGGATAGTGCGTCGGCGGAGGCTGTCCGGCGTACAGCGGCGGGCCACCGAGGCTCTCCTCGGAGACATAGTGCGGCGAAATGGGCGGATCCACAGCAGTTGAGGCAAGAATCGCTGTCGTCTGAGCATCGTCCTCGCGCGCTCCCACCGAGTTGGCCGCCGAACCGGGATCATCATGCAGGGCACGTCGCGCATCGTCTGCCAGTGCACGAGCGGTGCCGTAGCGATGGTCGGGTCGGCTCCGCAACCCTTGCGCCACCACGGCATCAAATGCCATCGGCATATTCGGATTGACCGCGCTCGGAGATGGGGGCTTGTCGAGAACCGCGGCCTTGATCGCCGCACTGATCGTCTTTGCCGGATGTGGCACTCGGCCGGTGAGGCACTCGAAGAGAACACATGCCAACGCGTAGATATCGGTCGCCGGCGAGACATCGTCGGAGTCGAATAATTCCGGGGCCATATACGCGACAGAACCAACGGCCATACCGGAGTCGGTCAGCCTGCTGTCGGCGCGCCCTTGGGCAATACCGAAATCCACGAGATAGACAAAATCGTCGCCGGTCAAGAGAATATTCTCGGGTTTGATGTCGCGATGTACCACGCCGTGGCGGTGGGCATCGTCGAGCGCAGACGCCACCTGAGAGACGATCGACACTGCGCGTTCGGGTTCCAGGGCCCCTCCGCGCTGCAGAGTGGTCCGGAGATTCTCGCCGTCCACGAAGCGCATGTCGATATAGAGCAATCCATCGATGTCGCCCCAATCATGGATCGGAATGACGTGGGGATCACCGAGACCTGCGGCAACATGCGATTCCCGACGAAAGCGCTGTTGATAAATCGGATCATCGGCGAGGACCGGGTTGAGCAACTTCACCGCCACCACACGGTTCTTGACCGTGTCATATGCGCGATAAACCTCACCCATACCGCCGTGGCCCAACAGGTCATCCAGCCGATATGGCCCTACCTCGCTACCGAGTTGGCCGACTCCCGACATGAACAAATGGTAAATACACGAACCGACATATATTGAATATCGGGAATTCGGACTTTATTCCGGGCGCGGTCGCCAGCGCCCCATACCGAGGAACACCATCACGAGCTGCCGCTCGGTCCGCTCGACGAGTTCGCGTTCCGAGCCACGCCCCCGATGGTCGTTGTCGAGCAGGTCGGCGACGGCCGTCAACATGATCGTCACGATGAGTTCGGCCGCGATCTCGAGGTCCTCGGGGAGCCAGGTGGCCAGGTCGGGTAGCCGCGAGAGGTCGATCGCCAGCTCCTTGGAGAACAACCGGAGCTCGGTGTCGATCGCCCGCCTGATCTCGGCGATGCCGCCGTGCTGCTCGCGGACGAGAAAACGGAATTGCGCCTCGTTGTCGTGAACATGCCGCAGCAGGATCGCGAGCGAATTCTGCGCGGTGGGCAATGCCTGGCGCGCTGCGAGATCGCGCCGCCCCTCGCGCAACATACGGCGGAGCACGCGCATCGAGTCCTCGACGAGGGTGACGCCGAGATCCTCCATGGACGCGAAGTGGCGATAGAAGGCCGTCGGCACGATGCCGGCCCCGCGTGCGACCTCGCGAAGGCTGATGCTGGCGAAGCTCCGATCCGCAACCAGTTCCATGGTGGCGTCGAGCAGGGCCTGGCGGGTGCGGTTCTTCCGTTCGGCCCGGGTCTCCGACTCGCCCTCATCGCGCGACGAGCGCGGACGGGTGGTGTGTCGGGTCCTGGTCACGTTCCGAGTCTAAGTGGCCCGCTCCACGGCAGCGGTGTCGCCCACCGCACCGCGCCGCAAATCCGTGTTGGCCGTCACAACCGATTCCGCTTGACGGCACACCCCGGAGGCGTGTCACACTTCTTGTGTACAGATGTTCACTGAAAAGTGCACCTACGAACGGAGCCAGCCCATGAGCATCCGCATCCCATCTCTCGTCGGCCCGATCGTCGAGGCCGCCCTCTCGCCTCACCCGGTCGATCGCTATCTCGAACTGTTCGATCCCATGCTCACCTGGCGCGACCTTCGCGGCAAGGTCATCGCCGTCCACCGTCCGACGGACCGGTCCGTACGACTCGTCCTGCGCCCGACCCGCCAGTGGAAAGGCCACCAGGCCGGTCAATATGTGCAGCTCAGCACGGTTATCAACGGAGTCCGTCACGTGCGGTGTTTCTCCCCGGCCAATACCGCGGACACACCCGGCGACGATATCGAACTGACCATCACCGCACACGACGACGGGTTCGTGTCCAAGCATCTCCGCGAGCATGCCCACGTCGGCATGGTGGTCGGACTGAGCCAGGCGGCCGGGGAGTTCACCCTCCCCGCGCAGCGACCCCGGTCCGCCGTCTTCATCAGCGGCGGCAGCGGCATTACACCTGTACTCTCGATGGCGCGCACGCTCGTAGCGGAGAACCATCCGGGACCGATCACGTTCGTGCACTACGCACGCACTCCTGCCGATGTCGCCTACCGTGCGGAACTCACCGCCCTGGCCTCCGCGTATCCCGCCATCGACCTGCGGCTCCACTACACCCGCGGGGACGAAGACGGCCATTTCACCGGGGAGCACCTCCACGACATCGCCGGCCTCGACGAGGCCCACCTGTTCGTCTGCGGACCCCCGGCCCTGATGGACGCGGTGAATGATCACTACGACACCACCGGGATGACACAACCGCTACACAGCGAGGCATTCGTGCTCGCGTCGCCGATCGCCGTCGACCCGGACGCCCCGATCGACGGCGACCTGACGTTCCTGCACTCCGGCAGGTCAGCGACCAACGACGGCCGCACCATCCTCGATCAGGCGGAATCCGCCGGGCTCAGCCCGGACTCCGGCTGCCGGATGGGAATCTGCTTTTCCTGCACCGCCATCAAGAAATCTGGCTGCACGCGCAACGTGCTGACCGGAGAAACCGACACCGAAGCCGACAAGCGGATCCAGCTTTGCATCAACGCACCTGTCGGCGACGTGGAAATCGAGGTATAGCCATGACCAGCACCGAGATCGCACCCACCACCACACCACTCACCGGAGTCGTCGTCGAGCATCACCCGACCGAGGACGATCGGCCGACGGCCGCCGGCAACCCGAACCACATCACACTCGGCTACGAGCAGGTCGAGGCACTCGGCCGTGACCTCGACGAGTTGCGTGCGCGGATCGTCGCCGACCTCGGCGAGAAGGACCGCGAGTACCTGTACTCGATCATTCGGGCCCAGCGCGGATTCGAGATCGCAGGCCGCGGGCTCATGTACCTGGGCTTCTTCCCGCCGGCCTGGATCGCCGCCGTCGGCGCCCTCTCCGTGTCGAAGATCCTCGACAACATGGAGATCGGCCACAACGTGATGCACGGCCAGTACGACTGGATGCGCGAGGACACCTACAATTCCCGCGAGTTCGAATGGGACACCGTGTGTCCGGCCGATCAGTGGCGACACAGCCACAACTACATGCACCACACCTTCACCAACATCCTCGGCGAGGACCGCGACATCGGCTACGGCATCTTGCGAATGGCGCGTGACCAGAAGTGGAATCCCTACTACCTGGGCAACCTCGCATATGCGACCGGCCTGATGCTGCTCTTCGAGTGGGGTGTGATGCTGCACGACCTCGAGGTCGAGAACATCGTCGCCGGGAAACGCAAGTGGTACGACGTCAAGGGGCTCGTGAAGGGTATGTGGCGCAAGGCCGGTCGCCAGGTCCTCAAGGACTATGTGGTGTTCCCGGCGTTGACCGGCCCGATGTTCGTCACCACGCTGCTCGGCAACGCCTCGGCGAACCTGGTCCGTAACGTGTGGACCTACTCGATCATCTTCTGCGGCCATTTCCCCAGCGGTGCACAGACCTTCACGCCCGAGGAGTGCGAGAACGAGACCCGCGGCCAGTGGTATCTGCGTCAGATGCTCGGGTCGGCCAACATCACCGGTAGCCCGCTGTTCCACCTCATGAGCGGCAACCTCTCGCATCAGATCGAACACCACCTCTTCCCCGATCTCCCGGCCAGCCGGTACCCGGAGATGTCCGGCGAGGTGCAGGAGATCTGCGAGCGTTACGGACTGCCGTACAACACCGGTTCGCTGAGCCATCAGCTCGGGTCGACCTGGAAGAAGATCGCCAAGCTCTCGCTGCCGAACTTCATGACCCGCGACGACGACGATCTGGTGGTCACCGTGGAACGCGAGAAGCCTGCGTCCGCCGCCTGACGACGGTGGGTGTGCGCGGGGGTACCCTCGGTGCACATCCACCGACCATCAGCTCGAGGGGACTCACCATGGTCGATCGCATCGAACGCAACAAGGACCTGATCCAGGAAGTGGTCGAATCGACGGCCACCCACGTGGGTCAGATCGCCACCATCATCACCGGAGCGGTTGCCGGCGTCGCACGGGAGATCGGCGACCTCGTCACCGACGGCTTCGAGATGCGTGACGCGGCCCGTAAGGCCCGTCAGGACGAGGAGCGCGGGATCGTCGATGTCGGGGCGGAGGACATCATCGAGGGCAGCGAAGCTGCCGACGATGACGAGATCGGCGATCCGGTCGATCTCGGCGAGCTGCCAGCATCCGAGCCGGCCGCTCTCGCCGGCGCGGAAGATGTCCCGGAGGAACCTGTCGATGTCGGCGAGCTGCCGGGCGAGCAGCCCTGACACACGACGCCAGTAATCTTGTGCCCATGTCGGACATGTGGCACGTGCTGGAGTCCACTTTCGGATACGAGTCGTTCCGCGGCGACCAGGAAGAGATCGTCGGGCACGTGGTCGGCGGCGGCGATGCCGTGGTCCTGATGCCGACGGGGGGCGGCAAGAGTCTCTGCTATCAGGTACCGGCGCTGGTCCGCGACGGGTGCGGCATCGTGGTCTCGCCACTCATCGCACTCATGGCCGATCAGGTGGCGGCACTTCGTGAACTCGGTGTCAGCGCCGCATACCTGAACTCCACCCAGATGCCCGACGAGCGGGCCGCGGTGGAGGACGCTTTCCGCGCGGGCGAGCTCGACCTCCTGTATGTGGCGCCCGAGCGCCTCAACACGGTAGGAACGCGAAACCTCCTGCAGCAAGGGAAGATCGCACTCTTCGCCATCGACGAAGCGCACTGCGTGTCCCAGTGGGGCCACGATTTCCGGCCTGACTACCTCGCGCTCGGCGAGCTGGCCGAGCTGTGGCCCGACGTCCCGCGGATCGCATTGACCGCGACCGCAACCGCACGGACCCATGCCGAGATCACCGAACGACTCCACCTGAGCGGTGCCCGCCATTTCGTCGCGGATTTCGACCGGCCGAACATCACCTATCGCATCGTCGGGAAGGCCGAACCGCGCAAACAGCTGCTGGCGTTCATCCGAACCGAGGGCGTGGTCGACGGCGTGCCGGCCACAGGCATCGTCTATGCGCTCAGCCGGGCGTCGGTGGAGAAGACCGCCGAGTTCCTCGCGGCCAACGGTGTCGATGCGATGCCGTATCACGCAGGCCTCGACCGCACCGTCCGTCAGCGGACACTCGAGCGATTCCTGCGCGCCGACGGCGTGGTGGTGGTCGCGACGATCGCGTTCGGCATGGGGATCGACAAACCCGACGTCCGCTTCGTCGCGCACATCGATCTGCCGAAGAGTGTCGAGGGCTACTACCAGGAGACCGGCCGCGCAGGGCGTGACGGTCTGCCGTCGGTGGCCTGGATGACCTACGGCCTGGCCGACGTCATGCAACAACGGCGACTCATCGACCGATCCGACGGTGACGCGAACCACCGTCGAGTCCAGCAGCAGCACCTCGACGCGATGTTGGCGCTGTGCGAGACCGTCGACTGCCGGCGCGGGCAACTCCTGCGGTACTTCGGCCAGGACGCGACCGAACCCTGCGACAACTGCGACACCTGCTTGAGCCCGCCGGCCACCTCGGACGGGACGATCGCAGCGCAGAAGCTGCTGTCCACCATCGTCCGGTTGCAACGCGAGTTCCGGCAGTCCTTCGGCGCCGGACATCTCGTCGACATCCTGCGTGGTGCCGACACAGCCCGTATCCGGGAGTTCGGGCACGACCGGCTCACCACCTACGGGATCGGCACCGAGCTCGACGCGGCGGGCTGGCGCAGCGCGATCCGGCAGCTGGTCGCGACCGGAATCATTGCACCGCAAGGCGATTACGGGGTCCTGACGCTGACCGAGAAGAGCGGGCCGGTACTGCGCGGTGAGGTCGCGGTGATGCTGCGGGACGATCCGGTGCGGAGCGTCACCCGGAGCCGGTCGGCGAAGCCTGCTGACGATCTGCCCGAGGCCGACCGTGGACTGTTCGAGCACCTGCGCTCCTGGCGAAAGGCCGAGGCGTCGAGCCGCGGCGTCCCACCGTACGTCGTGTTCAACGACGCCACACTTCGAGAACTGGCGGCCCGCCGCCCCGAGACCGCGGAACAGATGCGCGGTGTGTCGGGTGTCGGCGATGCGAAGCTCGAGCAGTACGGCGACGACGTCCTGGCGACCATCGCCACCTTCGAACCGGCGTGAGCGGAACATTTGCCCTGCTAGCGCGGTTGTACCTATCCTGAGCCGTCGTTGTCTTCAGGAGGTCCCGTGTCCCGTTCATTGCCCTCGGCGCTGACGTTCCCCAATCCGGTCAACGACTACGCGGCGCGATCGACAGCCGGTCTTGTCATCCTCCTCGCCGTTGTCGCGATCCTGGTGAACAGTCCCGTCCTGTACGCACTCCTCGCGCTCGGCTTCCTGCTCCGGGTGATGGCCGGTCCACGGTTCTCGCCGTTCGGGCAACTCTCCGTCCGCGTGATCGCTCCCAAGATCTGGCGTAAGTCGAGGCTCGTCCCTGGACCGCCGAAGCGATTCGCCCAGACGATCGGGCTGGTCTTCAGCGGCACCGCCCTGGTGCTGTCACTACTCGGCGCCGGATTGGCGGCACAGATCGTCGTCGGCCTCCTCATCGTGGCCGCCGGCCTCGAGCTCGTCGTCGGCCTCTGCCTCGGTTGCGTCGCATTCGGTTTCCTGCAGCGTCGCGGCATCATTCCCGAAACCGTGTGCGAGGCCTGCAACAACCTGTCGTTGCGCACTCCCGCGGCGACCTGATTCGCGATCGGCCGGAGCAAGGATCGGCCGCGTCCACGGTGGCCGGGTGGCCGGGATCCAAATCATCGACGCAGATCCCGGGCGGCGCGACTTCTTCGGCAGGTCGCTCACACGTGCGGTGGTCATCACCCCAATACCCAACAACTATGTTGGGCGGCGAAAGATGCTCAGTCCAGCAACCCCAGCGCGATGCCGTCCAGGATGTCGTGCTCGCTGACCACGAGGTCGGTGATCCCGGCCCGTTCCCGGAGAACTCGCGCGAGTTCCATGGTGACCAGGGCGCCACCGCCGATCACGTCGACGCGGCCCGGGTGCATGGGACCGAGCGCGGCCCGCTCGGCACGGGTCATCCCGACCAGCCGCCGGCAGACCACGTCGAGATCGTCGAGGGAGATCCGTGAGAGATGGATGACCTCCGGGTCGTATTCGGTCAGTCCCGCACCGACCGCCGACAAGGTGGTCATCGTGCCGGCCACACCCACCCAGGTGCGGGCACCGTCGACGGGAACCGCGGCGAAGGCCGGATCGAGTCGTCCGCGCGCAAAATCGCGCGCCGCGCCGACCTCGTCGGTGGTCGGCGGATCTGAGGGTAGGCACCGTTCGGTCAGCCGGACACATCCGATGTCTGCTGAGTACGCCGCGCTCACGCCGTCCGCGTCACCCACCACCACCTCGGTCGATCCGCCACCGAGGTCGGTGACCACGAAAGGTCCACTGGCAGGATCGAGTTCGCCTACGGCGCCGCGGAACGACAGCCGCGCCTCCTCGTCACCGGTGATCACCTCGGCACGTGCTCCGGACACCACCCGACCGAGGATCTCCGAGGTCATCGCGAAGAAGTCGTCGCGGTTGGAGGCATCACGGGTCGCCGACGTCGCGACCATGCGGACGCGTTCGACGCCTGCCGCAACCATGATGTCGGCATAGTCCGACAACGCCTTTCGGGTGCGTTCGATGGCTGTCGTGGCGAACCGACCATTGGCGTCGACGCCTTCGCCGAGCCGGACGACGC
This sequence comes from Gordonia sp. DT218, assembly GCF_049847105.1. NCBI lineage: Bacteria > Bacillati > Actinomycetota > Actinomycetes > Mycobacteriales > Gordoniaceae > Gordonia > Gordonia sp. DT218. The sequence continues at coordinate 357,059 of NZ_JBNCNS010000001.1, forward strand.
GCATCTCGCGGTGGATGTCGACGAGTGGGCTCGAGGTGTGATCTCGATACGCCTCCTCGCTGCGCTCGCCGGCTACTCCGCCGGATTGAGCTTGTCGAAATCGATCAGCGGTAGAGGACTCGGCGACCAGCAGGCGGATCGAGTTGGTTCCGCAATCCACGGCCCCGACGATGGTCACTCGGGGTCATCCTCCGTATTGTCGGTGGACTGGTGGCGGGGCCAGTCCACCGGAATCGCCGTGCCGCGCAAGGCCCCTTCGGCCGCCAGCGCGACGGACTCGTCGCCCAGCGGATTGAGACCGGGCCCCTTCGCGAGCGAATGTGCGATCAAAACGTGCAGGCACTTCACCCGATCGGGCATGCCGCCACCGGTGAAGTCGGTACCCAGCGACTCGATCGCATCGCGCTCGGCGAGGTATGACTCATGGGCGCGACGATAGGCCGCGGCCAGCTCGCGGTCGGTGCCGAGGCGCGCGGTCATCTCCTTCATCACCCCGGCCGATTCTTGGCGACTCGCCTCGGCGGTGAGCCGCGGATCGGTCAGGTAATAGAGCGTCGGGAACGGGGTGCCGTCGGGCAACCGAGGGGCCGTCTTGATGACCGCCGGTGCGCCGTCCGGTGTGCGATAGCTGACCTCGACGACGCCACGCGGCTCCCGCCCGAGTTGCTCGGCGATCGTGGCCAGGTCGGTTGCGGAGACGCTCACTTGGCGTTCGGAGGGGTCGCCACGGATTCCCAGAGATTGCCGTACCACGGGTTACGTGCGCGTTCCTCGGCCTTCTTCTGCGCGGCGATCCGCGCGTCGTCACCGGGGTACATCATCACCAGCGCCTTCTCCCCCGGCCGCACGAACTGAAGGCGCTCGCGCGCTTTCGCCTCGATATATGCCGGGTCGCCCTGCTCGTTCACCTTCTGCTGATAGTCGGTGACCTGGGATCGGAGACTGTCGTTGCCGGCCCGCAGCTGATCGAACTCCGCACGCTGCGAGAAGTAGGTTCGGACCGGCATCGCGAGCGTCAGCGCGACAACGCTGATGACCAGCGCGAGGATGATCGCCCGCTTGGCGTCGAGACCTTCCCACCGGGCGGTCAGCGATGCGCGATCGAAGCTGCGCCGGCGCGTTCGGTGCGTCGGCGAGCGCCGCGCGAGAGAGGCGATGCGGCTGTCGGGACGGGCTTCGGCGGCAGAGGTACCCCGCCCTGTCGAATCCAGCTCGTCTGTGTGCACTTCCTGCTCGCCGGTCTCCGTCACCGAGATCCGGGACGGACGCGCCGACCCCGGGGTGACCCCCGGGGATCGGGGCCGGGCATGACCGTGCGCGGCACTGCCACGTCGATCTGCCCGAGCCCGATGACGCCGACCGTTCGGCATCCCACGAGACGGCTGGGCACGCTCACCATGCTCCCGGCGCCCGCCTGATGTCATGGGTTCAAGCTAATCACGAACCGAACGAGAATCGCGGGAAGGCGAGGTCCCCCGCGTACCGTGCCGCGTCGCCCAGACCCTCTTCGATGCGCAGGAGCTGGTTGTACTTCGCGACACGCTCGCTGCGGGCCGGCGCGCCGGTCTTGATCTGCCCGCAGCTGCAGGCCACGGCCAGATCGGCGATGGTGGTGTCCTCGGTCTCGCCCGACCGGTGACTCATCATGGTCTTGTAGCTGTTGTTGTGGGCGAGTGCCACCGCATCGAGTGTCTCGGTGAGGGAGCCGATCTGGTTGACCTTGACCAGCAGGGCGTTGGCGACCCCCTCCGAGATACCACGTTCGAGGCGTTCGGGATTGGTGACGAACAGATCGTCCCCCACGAGCTGGACCTTGTCGCCGATGGCCTCGGTCAGAGCCGCCCACCCTGCCCAGTCGTCCTCGGCGAGCCCGTCCTCGATCGACACGATCGGGAAGTCGGTGACCAGCTTCTCGAAGAAGGTGATCATGTCGCTCGACGAACAGTCCTTGCCCTCGAGCTTGTAGACATCGTTGGAATAGAACTCGGTGGCGGCGGCATCGAGCGCGACGACGACGTCCTGACCGAATTTGTATCCGGCCTTCTCCACGGCCTCGCCGATCGCGGCGAGGGCGGCCTCGGTGTTCGGGAGGTCGGGCGCGAACCCGCCCTCGTCACCGAGTGCGGTGTTCATCCCCTGCTTGTTCAGGACCGACTTCAGCGCGTGGTAGACCTCGGCGCCACAGCGGAATGCCTCCTTGAACGTGGGGGCGCCGACCGGCGCGATCATGAACTCCTGGAAGTCGATTCCGTTGTCGGCGTGCTCACCACCGTTGATGATGTTCATCATCGGCACAGGCAGGATGTGCGCATTCGGCCCACCGAGGTAGCGGAACAGCGGCAGACCCGCCGACTCCGCGGCGCCCTTGGCCACGGCGAGGGACACACCGAGGATCGCGTTCGCGCCGAGTCGGCCCTTGTCGGGGGTGCCGTCGCAGTCGAGGAGCGCCTGATCGACCAGGCGCTGGTCCTCGGCCTCCAGACCGATGACCGCAGGCGCCAACTCACCCAGCACCCCCTCGACGGCCTTCGTCACGCCCTTGCCGCCGTAACGCTCACCGCCATCTCGCAATTCGACAGCCTCGTGCTCACCGGTCGAAGCACCGGAGGGGACCGCCGCGCGGGTGAAGGTGCCGTCGTCGAGAACCACTTCGACCTCGACGGTCGGATTGCCCCGCGAATCGAGAATCTCGCGTGCACCGACCTGCTCGATCATTGCCACAGCTGTGCCCCTTTATGGTCGACGGGGTCGACGCCACTTCAACGCCGACGGGTACGGGTCAAAGCCTAATCGTTGGCCCGTGGACGCACGTGACAAGGGAGGGACCCGGCGCGGACCTCAGTATCGGACGTTGACCGAGTAGGCGTTGGCACGGTCACGGACGTCGAGGACGTACTTCATCGAGTTGTTGTAGACCTTGACGGCATCCTCCCAGCCCTCAGGTGTGGTCATGTCACCGCCCGAGGACACACAGAGATAGCGTGCTGCCGACAGCGCGGCGTCGTCGATGTTGTCTGGGTCGGCTCTTCCGTCACCGTTGGCATCCACCCCGTAACGCTTCCACGTCTCCGGGATGAACTGGAACGGTCCCATCGCGCGATCATGTGTGGGATCGCCGTCCAGCTTTCCCCCATCGGTGTCGTGGATCTGCATGTTGCCCTTGGTGCCGTCGAGGGCCACGCCACGAATCGGCGGCGCGGTGTCACCGTTTGCCGCGATCTCGGTCCCGTGGTGGGTGCCGTGCTTGCTCTCCACCGCCGCCACCCCGGCCAGCGTCGTCCACGCGAGTCCGCATTCCGGATGCTGCTGACGTTGGATCTCCGCGGCATTGCCGTACGCCTCGAGCGCGATCAGGGGGATACCGGTGGAGTCCGAGATGGGCCCGGCCCAGCCGCGCAGCAACTCGGAGGTCCGCCCCGGGGCGTTGACGTCGATGTACGGGGTCGGCGCACCAGGGCCCGGCGGGATGCCGTCCGGGATGTCGGGACGGTTCAGCGAGGGCAGGTCGAGGCACGCGGAGGCGAGCAGCGCGCTCGCGGCGATCATCAGCGGAGCCAGAACCAGCCGGCGACCGGCCCCACGCCCCACGCTCATGCGCCTCCTCACTGCATCTCCTTCTGGGTCCCTTGTTCTGTTCTCCATGACAACTGCGGGGTACCTCTTTCAGTTCCCAGGCCGTGAGGCTACTGTCATCTGGTTAGCCTCACCAAACCTGAACACCGATGTAGTTCAGTCACAGAAAGTCCGGCATGCAGCACTTGGCCGCGGGTGGCGCGCCCTCAATTTTCGCGCAGATGTTCGGTAGCGGACTCATCGGTGTTCGCGAAGGCCTCGAAACCGGCATCGTGGTGATGATCCTGGTGGCGTTCGTGGTGAAGGCCGACCGGCGGGACGCGTTGAAGTGGATCTGGGCGGGGGTCTCGGTCGCGGTCGCGATGGTCGTGGTGATCTTCTTGGTCATCCACCTGGGCACCTCCACGGTCACCACGCTGACCGCCGAATTGATCGCCGGGCTGGCATCGCTGCTCGCGGTGGTGATCGTCACCTTCATGGTGTTGTGGATGAGCAAGGCCGCCGCGCACATCTCGAGCGACCTGAAATCAGGGTTATCGAACGCGTTGCTGACCGGTGGCGCCTCGGTGATGGGCCTGGCATTCCTCGCCGTCGGGCGCGAGGGGTTCGAGACCGCGCTGCTGATGGTCGGCTACGCCGAGAGCGTGTCAGGGAGCCTGTGGCCGTTGCTCGGTCTGTTGCTGGGCATCGTGGTCGCAATCGTGGTGACCGTGCTGCTCTATCGCGGGGCGGTGAAGCTGAACTTTCACACCTTCTTCCTCTATACGGGGGTCTTCTTGATCTTCGTCGCCGCAGGCATCCTGTCCTACGGCGTCCGGGCCTTACAGACCGTGGGGTGGCTGGCCGGGGGCAACACTCTCGCGTTCGACATCTCCGAGCACTACGACCAATCGTCGTGGTACGGCACCCTGTTGGCCGGCATCTTCAACGTCCGCCCCGATCCGACGGTCCTGCAGGTGGTGGCGTGGTGCCTGTATGTCGTGGTCGTGCTCTATTTCTTCCTCCGTGCGAACCGGCGGCCCCCGGTCCCGGTCGATGACGGTTCCAGCTCGCAAGCCCCGGCAGCCACAGACGCCGGTACCTGAAAGGAACACAGGGTGAATCCGAGAATCACCACTCCCATCGCGTTGCTGTCGCTGACGGTCGCCGCGCCGATCATGTTGGCCGGCTGCACCTCCAAGGACAGTGCGAACGGCGCGATTGCGGTCACCTCGACCAATGACGGCTGCGACCTGGACGGCACCGAGGCCCAGACCGGTGATGTGAACTTCAAGGTGACCAACAACGGGTCCAAGGTCACCGAGTTCTACGTCTACGGCAACAACAACCGGGTTCTCGGTGAAGTGGAGAACATCGGGCCGGGTCTGTCGGGGAATCTGACCGTCGAGGTCACCGACCCGGGCACGTACACGGTGGCCTGCAAGCCGGGCATGGTCGGAACCGGCATCCGCAAGGAGATCTCGGTGACCGGTGAGAAGAAGGACAAGGAGGAGGTTCCCGCCGACGTCAACGCCGCGAAGGCGCGCTACCTCGATTATGCGCGAGGCCAGGTCAATGGACTCACGGCACAGGCACAGATCTTCGTCGACCACGTCAAGGCCGGCGAACTCGACCAGGCCAAGGCCATGTTCGGGCAGGTCCGCACCTTCTACGAGCGAATCGAGCCCGTCGCCGAGTCATTCCCCGTTCTCGACCCCGCCATCGACATGCGCTGGGACGACACCGAAGACGGATCGGTCCCGTTCACCGGCTTCCACCGCATCGAGCGGGCGCTGTGGCCGCCACAGCAGGCCGAGATCGGCGAGGCGCCCGGACAAATCGCGCCGGCCGACGCCGCCAATGCGAAGGCCACCGACAACAAGGCCGACATCGACAAGGTCGCCGACGAACTCCTGGCGAACGTGAACAAGCTCAAGACCGAGGTCGACAAGCCCGACTTCACCTTCGAGACACGCCAGTTCGTGCAGGGGCCCCAGGCATTGATCGACGAGATCGCCGCCACCAAGGTCGGCGGTGAAGAGGACCGCTACTCCCATACCGACCTGTGGGACTTCGCCGCCAACGTCGACGGTGCCGAGACCTTGATCGCTGACATGCAGCCGATGATCTCGGCCAAGGACCAACCACTGATGGACAAGATCACCGCCCAGTTCGCCGATGTCCGCGCCGCCATCAACCAGTACCGCGACGGCGATGGGTATGTGAGCTATACCCAGGTCGATGAGGAACAGCGCAAGGATCTGTCGAACAAGATCGATGCGCTGTCGGCGTCGCTGTCACAGGTCCCGGGACTGGTGCTGGGATAAATGTCGCACAACAGCCCGCAGCAAGCCGAACCCTCGGGACCCCAACGCTTCTCGCGTCGAGCACTGTTAGGGGGCGCCGGCGTCGGGGTGGTCGCGGCAGCCGCGGGCGGCGCGATCGGGCGGGCGACCGCGGCCGAGGACACCAGCGGAACGCAGGTGGTCGCGTTCCGGGGCGAACGTCAGGCCGGGATCATCACGGCCGCACAAGACCGCTTACACTTCGCCAGTTTCGACGTGATCACCGATTCCCGGTCGGATCTGATCGCGATGCTCCAGAAGTGGACGGTCGCGGCCGAGCGCATGTCCCGCGGCGAACCGACCACACCGGACGGTGCCGTCGGACTCGGCGATTACACGCCACCCACCGACACCGGGGAGGCGCTCGGTCTCGACGCCGCCAATCTCACGCTCACGATCGGGTTCGGACCCGGGCTGTTCGGGCCGAGTGCATCCGACCCGGATCGTCCCGATCGTTTCGGCATCGCCGATCGCAAGCCCGCCGCCCTCGTCGACCTGCCGGCGTTCGCCGCCGAGAAGATCGAATCGTCCCGGTCGTTCGGTGACATCTGCGTGCAGGCCTGCGCAGACGACCCACAGGTCGCGGTGCACGCCATCCGGAATCTGGCCCGGATGGGTCTGGGTGTGGTGGCCGTCCGTTGGTCGCAACTAGGATTCGGCCGCACGTCGTCCACCACCCAGTCCCAGGACACACCGCGCAACATGTTCGGCTTCAAGGACGGAACCGCGAACCTGAGAGCCGAGGACACCGATCTGCTCGACCGCTGGGTGTGGGTTGCCAAGGAGGACAACCCCGCGAACGCCCAGTGGATGACCGGCGGCACCTACCTCGTCGCACGCCGGATCCGGATGGACATCGAGCCGTGGGATCGCGCCAATCTGTTGGAGCAGGAACAGGTCATCGGACGGCTGAAGGGGTCCGGCGCACCGCTGGGTCAACAGAACGAGTTCGACACCCCGGACTTCAACGTCACCTCCTACGGCGCACCGATGATCCCCCGGACCGCACATGTCCGCCTCGCCCATCCCGACAACCAGGGCGGGGTTCAGATCCTGCGCCGGGGCTACAACTTCACCGATGGCTCAGACGGATTCGGCCATCTCGACGCCGGGCTGTTCTTCATCGCGTTCAATCGGGACACCGGAAAGCAATTCGTGCCGATGCAGCAGGTGTTGTCCCGCCAGGACGCGATGACCGAGTACCTGATCCCGAACGGATCGTCGGTCTTCGCGGTGCCCCCGGGATTGCGGCCCGGCGAATGGTGGGGTCAGGGACTGTTCGGCTGAGCCCGAGACTCCTCGTCGACAGCAACCGGTTCTTCGTCGACAGCAACCGGTTCTCCGTCGACAGCAACGGGGCCCAGCGCCGCGAGCCACGCCGCACGCGTGCTCAACACTCCCCCATCGGCGTCCGCGTGCTTCTCGACGTCGCGGACGTGCGCCATGAACGCCCGAACTCGTTGTCGTGCCAGCTCTTCGACGCTGTCGCCGCCGGGTTCGACGACGACCGACGTGATCGCCGGATCGATGGTGTCGAGCGGAAAGTCAGCGGCGGACAGTCGCTCCAGGACCTTCTGTGTCAGGGCCAGCGCCGGCGCCGTCGTGGCAACCCCGTCGAAGACCGATCCACGGTTCTTCTCCGCCGCTTTGCGTTCTTCCCATTCACGGATCTGCGTCTCGAGATCGGCATGAGCACCGGACAATATGCCCGGCGTGCGACCGGTCACCTTGTCGGTGAAACCCTGGGCGACATCGTCGATGTCGAACGGATGGTCGGGATCGTCGGCGGCGATCCGGGCGTGGAACAACACCTGGAGCAACAGGTCTCCCAGTTCCTCGCGGAGCAGCTCGGAATCGTCGTCGTCGATCGCATCGAGCAGTTCATAGCATTCTTCGAGCAGGTACCGGCGCAGCGAGGCGTGTGTCTGGGTGCTCTCCCACGGTCCGTTTCGTCGGAGAGTGTCCATGAGCGCGACAGCCGCCAGCAATGCGTCGCCGGGAACCTCTCGGGCCGCGATCAGGTCGTCGCCTCGCTCGAGACGGGCGCGGACGAATCGGTGCATCCGGTCGCTCGTGAGCAGGGTCGACTCGGGATCGTCCACCTCGGCCCAGGACGCCGATGTCTTTCCCAACTCCCACAGCGTCGAGGGATGGATGTCCTCGGTGATGACGAGTGGGCCGGAGAGCAGCGGGATGGCGCGCAACGGGATCACGTCAGGGCGAAGGGGATCGAGTAGCACGACGGTCATCGAGTCATCCTCCGGGTCGGGCTGCGGGTGTCACGACCGTAACCCAGGACGGGCGGGGTGGGTGGCCACACAGGCAGAGTCGATGACGTGTCGATGCTCTCGACGAGAAACCGGGTGCCCTCGACGAGCTTTCAGTCGGGCTGTGGCCGAAGGGCCAGCAAGAAGCCGTTGAGATAGTCGATGACCTCCTCGTCGCGCAGCCGAGCCGATCCGACGCCTCCGGTCCGCGGGATCGGCAACGTGATCACCGACGTCGTGGCCCGGTACCCGGCCGCCGGGTAGAGCCGTTTGAGTCTGACCTGTTCGCTGTCGAGCAGGGTCATCGGTGCGATCTTCACGCCGGTACCGGCCAGGCCGATCTCGGTGACCCCGCGCTCCCGGCATCGCAGCCGCAGTCGGGCGATGGCCGCGAGTCGACTGGTCTCCTCGGGCGGTTCGCCGTAGCGGTCGGCGAGTTCGGCCAGCACGCTGTCGACTGCCGCGTCGTCGGTCGCCGACGCGAGTTTCCGGTAGGCCTCCAGGCGCAGACGGTCGGAGTCGACGTACTCGACGGGGATGTGGGCATCCACGGGCAGGTCGATCCGAACCTCCGCGGGCTCGCTCGTCGTCACCGGCTTGCCGTCGGCGGCGGCACGGTAGGCCTCGACGGCCTCGCCGACCAGTCGCACGTACAGGTCGAACCCGACACCCGCCACGTGCCCGGACTGCTCGGCACCCAGAACGTTTCCCGCACCACGCAATTCGAGGTCCTTGAGCGCCACTGCCATGCCCGCGCCGAGTTCGTTGTTCTGGGCGATCGTGGCCAGGCGGTCGTAGGCCGTCTCGGTGAGCGGGCGCTCGGGGCTGTAGAGCAAGTAGGCGTACCCACGCTCCCGGCTGCGTCCGACACGTCCGCGAAGCTGATGCAGCTGGGACAAACCCAGATTCTCGGCCCGGTCGACGATGAGGGTGTTGGCGTTGGAGATGTCGAGACCGGTCTCGATGATCGTGGTGCAGACCAGGACGTCGTACTCGCGGTTCCAGAACCCGGCGACGGTGCGTTCGAGCTGATCCTCGTTCAACTGACCGTGGGCCACGACGACCCGTGCCTCGGGGACCATCTGGGCGATGTCTCGGGCGGTCTTGTCGATGGTCGAGACGCGGTTGTGCACGTAGAAGACCTGGCCGTCGCGCAGCAGTTCGCGTCGGATCGCGGCGCCGACCTGTTTTGCCGCGTATCCACCGACGTAGGTGAGGACGGGATGTCGCTCCTCCGGCGGGGTGAGGATCGTCGACATCTCCCGGATGCCCGCCATCGACATCTCCAGCGTTCGCGGGATCGGCGTCGCCGACATCGTCAACACGTCGACGTGCGTGCGCAACGACTTGATGTGTTCCTTGTGCTCGACACCGAACCGCTGCTCCTCGTCGACGATAACCAGACCGAGGTCCTTCCACGTCACCCCGGACTGGAGGAGCCGGTGGGTCCCGATGACGATGTCGACGTCGCCGGTCGCCATGGCGTCGATGATCTCCTTCGAGTCCTTGGTGTCGGTGAATCTCGAGAGACCGCGGATCCGGACGGGGAACTCGCTCATCCGTTCGGTGAAGGTCTGCAGATGTTGTTGCGCAAGAATGGTTGTCGGCACGAGAACGGCGACCTGTTTGCCATCCTGCACCGCTTTGAACGCTGCCCGGACCGCGATCTCGGTCTTTCCGTAGCCGACATCGCCGACGATCACCCGGTCCATCGGGACCGCCCGCTCCATGTCCGACTTCACCTCGGCGATGACCGTGAGCTGATCCATCGTCTCGGTGAAATCGAAGGCGTCCTCCATCTCGCGCTGCCACGGGGTGTCCGGGCTGTAGGCGTACCCGGGGGCCGCGTGGCGGGCGGCGTAGAGCTGCACGAGCTCGCCGGCGATCTCCCGAACCGCCTTGCGTGCTTTGCGTTTGGTGTTCTGCCAGTCGGAGCCGCCCAGCTTCGACAACGACGGCTGTTCGCCACCGACATACCGCGACAACTGGTCGAGCGCGTCCATCGGTACGTAGAGCCGGTCGCCCGGTTGACCTCGCTTGCTCGCCGCGTACTCGAGGACCAGATACTCCCGCCGCGCCCCGGACACGGTCCGCTCGATCATCTCGACGAACTTGCCGATGCCGTGCTGATCATGCACCACCATGTCCCCGGCGGTCAGTGCCAACGGGTCGACCTGGTTGCGACGCTTGGCCGGCAGCCGTCGGCCGTCGCGCACGCCGGCCACCCGGTTGCCGGTCAGGTCGGTCTCGGTGACGATCACCAGCTGCGCATCGGGGCACACCACACCGCTGCGCAGCGTCCCGTGGAACACCGAGACCTGGCCCGGCTGGGGCCGGACACCGGGTTCGACGATCTCGGCGGGCACCTCGGCCTCGGCCAGCCGCTCGCCGACCCGCTGCGCGGTTCCCTTGCCCGCCACGACGACGGCCGCGATGCCACCGGTGGTGACATGCGCGCGAAGATTCGCGAAGGTGGCGGCGATGTCTGCCTCGTTGCCACGCGGAGCGGGCCCCGCGGTCAGGTCGAGTTCGATCTCGTCGCCGCTCCCGGTCGAGAGCGGGCTCATCGTCCACCAGGAACGGCCGGCGGCCAGCGTCGTCTTCTCGACCTCGTCGAGGGATCGGTACGAGCTCGCCTGCAGGTCGATGCCCGAACCGTCGGCAGCACGGCCGTCGACGGGGGCGTCTGCACCCAACGCCGCGGCCGTCCACGACGCCTCCAGGAACTCCGCCCCGGTCTGCGCGAGATCTGCCGCTCGGGTGCGGACCTTCTCCGGGTCCAGCAACAGGACACCGGTCCCGTCCGGGAACACCTGTGTCAGCATCTGCATCCGACCCTCGACGAGCATCGGGATCAGGGCTTCCATCCCTTCCACCGGAATGCCCTCGGCCAGCTTCGCCAGCATCTCCGCGAGCACCTGTTCACCGGCGTGCTCGGCCGCCAGGCCGGCGGCACGTGCGCGGACCTCGGGCGTCAGGATCAGCTCGCGGCCCGGATGGATGCGAACCACGGACGCATCGATCTCGGGCTGACTACGCTGGTCGGCCACCGAGAAGGCCCGGATCTCGGAGATCTCGTCGCCCCAGAACTCGACGCGTACCGGGAAGTCGGCCGTCGTCGGGAAGACGTCGAGGATGCCGCCACGGACAGCGAACTCGCCACGCCGCCCCACCATGTCCACGCGCTCGTAGGCCATCTCGACGAGGTCGTTCAGCAGACCTTCGAAATCGATCTCGATGCCTTCGCGCAACGTGATGGTGCGGGTCTCACCCAAGCCGGGGGCCATCGGCTGGACCAGCGATCGCACCGTGGTGACCACCACCCGCAGGGCGGTGCCCTCCTCGGGATTGGCCAGTCGATGCAGGACCGCCAGGCGCTGGCCGACCGTGTCCGCGCTCGGCGACAGTCGCTCGTGCGGCAGGGTCTCCCACGACGGGAACTGGGCGACCGCAGCCGGGTCGTCGAGGAGTTCGGCCAGTTCGGCGGTCAGATCGTCGGCCTCGCGCCCGTTGGCGGAGACCACCAGCAGCGGAGCGGCGGAGGACTCGGTCGCCGCGGCGCCGGCGAGGCAGGCCACCACGAAGGGCCGGGCCGAATCCGGCGCGCTGATGTCGAGACGCTCCTGGCCCCTCCGCCCCACCAGATCCGCGATCGCCTTGTCCGAACATGTGACCGCGGCGAGCCCGTGCAGGGCGGGGGTTGATGACACTCCAGAGATTCTAGTTTGTCGGGTGCGACGAAAGATCAGCCCAGCGGGCGCTGCAGGTAAACGCAGTCGATCCACTGGTCGAACTTGTATCCGACGGCGGGTGTCCGGCCGACCTCGGCGAAGCCGTGCTTGGTGTGCAAGGCGATCGACGCCTCGCCGCCGGTGGCGGCGATCACCGCGATGACCTGCCGCACGTTGTCCGGGTCGGCCGCCTCGAGCAGGGCACCCAGCAATGCCGATCCGATTCCCCGACCGCCGGCATCGGGGTTCAGGTAGATGGTGTCCTCGACCGTCCAGGCATATGCACGCTTGTCGCGGAAGGATCCGAGGTAGGCGAACCCCAGGACTGTCCCCTCGTCCTCTGCCACCAGGAACGGTCGCCCGGCCGCGACTATCCCGGCACGCTTGGCCTCCCACGCGTCCCGGGTCGGCGCCTCGTAGTCGAAGGTCGCGAAGGTGTGCTCGACGTAATGCCGGTAGATATCGGAGACCGGGGCACAATCGGCCGATACGGCGGGACGGATGGAGACCATGCGACAGATGATGCCGGATCGCCGGCGCTGCTCGCGAACGAGTCACGGCCGCGCGGAATCAAACGGACCATGGTCCAGTTGACTAGGATATGGCCATGCCAGAGGAGACGTCACCTCAACCCGCGCTCTTCCTGAGCCACGGCGCACCACCCTTGGTCGACAGCCAACGCTGGGTGGATCAGTTGACGGCGCTCGCAGGGCGCCTCGACCGGCCGTCGGCAATCCTCATGGTCTCCGCACACTGGGAGGCGGCACCCCTGACCATCGGGTCGACCGACCCCACCACCGCGCTCACCTACGACTTCTGGGGCTTCCCCGACCGCTTCTACCAGACCACTTACTGGTCCCCGGGCGCCGACGGCCTCGCCAAACGGGTCGCGGCCATGATGCCCGACGGCGAGCCGATTACCCACGACCGACATCGCCGCCTCGACCACGGCGCGTACGTCCCATTGACGGTGATGTACCCCGACGCCGACATCCCGGTTCTGCAGGTCTCCCTACCGACGCTCGACCCGGAACGATTGCTCGATCTCGGCCGTCGTCTGGCACCGCTGCGGGAGGAGGGCGTGTTGATCATCGGTTCGGGCTTCACCACCCACGGTCTCCCCTATCTGACCGACCCGACGCCCGAAGCCACCCCGCCGGGGTGGTCGGCGGAGTTCGACGCCTGGGCCCAGGAGCGTTTCGCAGCGGGAGATGTCGAGTCGCTCATCGACTTCCGCAATCGTGCCCCCGGCATGCCCTATGCGCACCCGACCATCGAGCACTTCTCCCCGCTCTTTGTCGCACTCGGTGCGAGCAGCGACGTCGAGCAGAAGCCCGATCAGGTGATCGACGGGTTCTGGATGGGATTGGCCAAGCGGAGTCTGGTCCTGTCCTGATCGCGCTGGTCCTGTCCTGCTCATGCGATCCCGCCACCGAACACGTGGTCTAGCCGCTCGATGCAGATCTCCGCGAGGTCGACGTCCCCGAGGTCGAGGATCTGATTGAGACGCAGGAGTGGAACGGCCAGCAACAGTCCGGCGGTCACCTGGGCGAACTGCATGTGGTCCAGCCGCATACCGGTACGCCGCCGATAGCGGTCGAGGGTCTCTTCGATCGACGGCGTACCCGGGGCCGGGGCGTGGTCGGGAAACGGGCTGCTGATCCAGTCGGTGGTCAGCATCCACGCGAGATCGCCTGCCGGGTCGCCGAGGTAGGCGACTTCCCAGTCCAACGCCGCGACCACATCGAAATCGTTGCCGTAGAGCACATTCGACATCCTGCTGTCGCCCCAGCACAGCCCGACATGTTCGGGCTCGTACAGATGGCCGTCCAGCCAGTCGAGGGCATCGACGAACTCCTTGCGCGGCTCGCCCGATCCGCTCGCCCACCCGACGGCGTACCGGAGGAATCCGGCCAGCCGTTGCGGTGCCGACGATCCGAATGCACGAAGATCAAGGAAGCCGAGACGCCGCGCGGACGGATCCACCGCACGAATCGACGCGATCACGTCGATGCAGCCGTTCCACAATTCGGCGCGGCCCGCCGCATCCGCGTCGGCGAAGACACCGGCCTGGTGATACGGCGGGACATCGCTGACCGTCACGGCGTCGTCGATGCGGTCCATCACGAAGTACGGTGTCCCCAGGTCGGTCCCGTGCGCATCGATCCACCGCATTGTCGGGACCGGGACGTCGGTGGTGCGGAGGCGGTCCATCGTCAGATACTGCCGCCGCAAGTCGAAATCCGGCAGGACCGGACGTTCGGGAGGCCTCCGGAACACCAGCCCGACCGAATCGTCGTCGCCGTCGTCGAGTCCGAGGAGGTCGAAGAGGTAGGTCTCGGTCGAGAAGCCCTGGGTCGCCGGTCGCCAGTTCTCGATCCGCGCCCCTCGCGCTCCGGGAAAACGTTGGCGAACAACCGGCTCGAGCGCCTCGGGTAGGAGATCTGGCGCGATGCGCGAGGCCGGTGAGCTCGTCACCCGATCACCAGCCCGTGTAGCCGTAGCGCGGATAGGCACCGACGAACACCATCTCGACCAGCCCGTGTCCCACTTTGCCGTCCATCCGCACCTCGCAGAGCGTCTCGCTGACGAAGCTGACCGGGCGGATCGCCTCCGCATCACTCGCGTCGATGGTGAATCCGTCGATGAAATCCGTTCCACGCCAATACCCCGACGCGTAGCCATGGAACTCCTGATACCCGGCCAGACCCGGCCAGAAGTCACAGATCGGCGTCACCTCGATGGTGCTGGTGGTCCGGTCATCACGGTGGACGTCGAAGGTTCCACCGCTGATCACACGGAGTTCATCCCGAAACTTGAGATCGTGGTCGATGTCGATGATCGGCGACGATGAGCCACCATCGGCCAGGCGATGCAAGATCTCGCCCTCGAACTGCGTTCGGCGCCCGTCGGAATCCTCCCGCTGCGCGAAATGCACCAGCTCGTCGTCGAATTCGAAGATACCCATGTAATACAGCACGCCATCGGGGATCTCGCCCGGCTGCATCTCGGTGCCGTCCGGCAGGCTGCCACCCCCGGGTCCGTTGCGCACGCCCCACGAATGATCCCGCCCGAACCACCAACGTTGCGGGTCGATGTCGATGCGGTCGCCGTCGATCACGATGTGCCCGGACAGATTCCCGTTCTGGTAGAAGCGCCGCGCATTCTCCTGCACCCGTGCCCTCGTCCGGTGAAACGCCGGCGTCTGTTCGTAGGCTGGGAATTCGGCGGTCAGCACCAGGTCGAGTTCCAGCCCGTGTTCGTTGCCGCGCAGGGTCGTCCGAGTCCGGTGCAGCGGTTCTTCGACCGCGTACGTGTAGGGCCCGATCGAGTACGCGCCCAGTCCCACGGGTGCGGCGTCGATCTGACTGGACACCCGAACCACACGGGTCTCCCCACCGCGCCGGGAGACCATCGCGTAGGCATCGGTCACGTTGCGGTTGGGGTAGCGCGCCATCCCGGTCATCACCGTCACGTCGCCGGATGTGTCGAAGCCGTACATCACGATTCGCTCGACCCAGCGCAGATCACTCTGCTCGGGGTGATCGAACGTGGTCGACAGCTGGTGACAGAGCAACTCGTCGTGCGCAGTCAGCATGGTGTTCCTCCTCTGATGATCCGCTCCAGTCGCGGCAACGCATTACGTTACGGTCTATAACGAAATTGCGTGGCAGATTCGCTAGAGTCGTTCCGTGACCGCCGAACAGCGAAACCTCGCCGGCCGCCCTCGCGACCCGGAGAAGGACGTCGCCGTGCTGGACGCGGCACGCGCACTGCTACGGGAGGGCGGCTATCAGGCGGCGAACATCGCCGCCATCGCCCGCCGCGCCGGCGTCGGCACCCCGACCGTCTATCGACGGTGGGCACGACGGGAGACGCTGATCGAGGACGCGGTGTTCGGTGCGCGCGACATCGCACTGCCCGCCCCCACCGACGATCTCCATGCAGACCTGCGTACGTGGGTGCAATTGTTTCTCGCACACCTCGCCGACCCCGCGACACGGGCCGCGATCCCCGGACTACTCGTCGCGTATCAGCAGGACGACGACCTGTACGGAACTCTGCTGACCCGCGTCGAACGGAGCGTGCGATCGCACGTGGCCGACGCCGTGGCGGACGTCATCCCGTCCGGATCGCAGACGCTGCGCGCCGCACGCACCGACGCGCTCTTCGATCTCCTGGTCGGCGCAACGCTGGTCCGCGCGCTGACGTTCGGTCTGTATGACAGCGAGACCTTCTGCACACAGACCGCCGACGCGCTGATGGCCCTGGCGATGTCCGAGTGGGATCCTCAGTCCTCGACGGTCGTCCGGTCCCGATTCTCCACGTAACTGGGCCCGACGAGCTTCGGATCGGGATCGAGCCTGGTGAGTCCGTTCCAGCACAGATTCACCAGGTGGGCCGCCACAACCTCTTTCGGCGGCTCACGGACGTCCAACCACCACTGGGCGGTCACCGAGACCATGCCGACCAGCGCCTGCGCATAGAGCGGCGCCAACGCCGGGTCGAAGCCGCGACGTTCGAAATCACTGGCCAGGATGTGCTCCACCTGACTGATCGCATCGTTGAGAAGGCTTGAATACGTGGTGGTTTCGTCAGTACCGGTTCGATCGCCGCGAACGAGGATGCGGAACCCGTCGGTCCGCTCCTCCATGTAGGTGAGCAACGCCAGGGCCACCTGTTGGACTCGGTAGAGAGAACGATTCTTGGTCAGCGACGAGGTGACCATCTCCAGGAGGGTCTCCATCTCGCGGTCCACCACAACCGCATAGAGACCTTCCTTGCCGCCGAAATGCTCGTACACGATCGGCTTGGACACGCCCGCGCGCTGGGCGACCTCCTCGATCGAGGTTCCCTCGAACCCGCGCTCGGCGAACAGCCCTCTGGCCACCTCGATCAGCTGCAGGCGGCGCTGGGGTCCGGTCATCCGCGCACGAGGCGCGCGTTGCACCTCGTCGGACTTGTCGGTCGGGCGGCTCACTGCCATACCGACAACACTAACGACGTGCGCCCTGACACTGGTAATTGTTGGACATGTTGACCATCGAAGAGATCTCCGCACGCCTCGAGATCCAGCAGGTCCTGACCGACTACTCGACGGCGGTGGACTCCGCACGGTTCGACGACCTCGACGCGGTGTTCACCACCGACGCCGTCGTCGACTACAGCGTCATGGGCGGCATCGTCGGCGGGCCCGTCGAGGTCAAAGAGTGGCTCGCCGAGGTTCTTCCGAGCTTCTCGGCCTACTGCCATCTGCTGGGCAACCACGACATCCGGGTCGACGGCGCCACCGCGACGACCCGCACCCTGTGCCTGAACCCGATGCAGACACCGGACTCGTCGACTTTCCTCATCGGCATCTGGTACGCCGACACCTGGCTGCTGACCGACGACGGTTGGCGGATCAGAACGCGAACACTCGAGAAGTGTTTCGACAAACAGCTCTGACCGGCACCGATCGCGCGCACGACACCGATTGGCCACCAATCGTTACCTATTCGACATGAGGGCAGGTCAGGCCACATGTGTCGGCGGACTTTCGGAAGTCAAGAGTGCCGTCGCATCGAACAAAACCCTGCCTGACCGGACGTCGGCGGATTACTGTGAGATCCGGCTCAGACCTCAGATTGTGTCCGTCAGTTCGGGTTCTGATGCCGACGGGCCGACGACGAGGGGATTCCCGTGCAATTGTGGGATTACATCCAGGGGCATGCGGCCAACCTGACCTTCCTCACGTACCAACACGCCTCACTGGCATTTCAGACGGTGTTGGTCGGCGCAGTGGCCGCGGTGCTCATCGCCGTCGTGGTCTATCGGCTGCCGTTCTTCTCGTCGTTCACCCTGACCACCAGCCGCGTCGCGCTGACCATCCCGTCATTGGCCCTCCTCGCCCTGCTGATCGTGCCGTTCGGGCTGGGTGTGATCCCGAGTTTCATCATGCTGGCGTTCTTCGCCGCCATGCCCGTGATCGGCAACGCCATCGTCGGGTTGCGATCGGTTCCCGCGTCGGTGATCGAGGCGGCTCAGGGCATCGGCCTGTCCCGCTGGCGAATTCTGCTGTCCGTCGAGCTACCCATCGCCTGGCCGGTGATCCTCACCGGGATCCGCGTCTCCACCCAGATGATCATCGGCGTCGCCGCCATCGTGGCCTACGTACTCGGCCCCGGGCTGGGCTCGCTGATCTTCAGCGGCCTGTCCCGGCTCGGGGGTGCCAACGCCCTCGAGATGGCCCTCACCGGAACCGTTCTCATCGTCATCATCGCGTTGGTGTTTGACGGCCTCCTCGTCCTGCTCGGCCGCCTCACGATCTCCAAAGGACTGTCATGACCGAACCGGCAATGGACTCGGCCTCCCCCGACCGCACCGTCACCGGAACCTCGATCCGACTCGACGGCGTGATGAAGCGCTATCGAGGACAACACAAACCAGCTGTCGAGAGTCTGAGCCTGGAGATCGACGCCGGGGACATCGTCGCCTTCGTCGGTCCGTCCGGATGCGGGAAGACCACGATGCTGAAGATGATCAACCGGCTCATCGAGCCGACCGAGGGTCACATCTTCATCGGCGACCGCGACGTCACCAACGAGAATCCCGACAAGCTACGGCAATCCATCGGTTACGTGATCCAGTCCGGCGGCCTGTTCCCGCACTGGACGGTGTCGAAGAACATCGGCGCGATCCCCCGCGTGCTCGGCTGGGACAAGAAGAGGATCGCCGAGCGCACCGCCTACCTCCTCGATCTCGTCGGGCTCGATGCCGACACCTTCGCCGACAGACTGCCCAAGGACATGTCCGGCGGGCAGCAACAACGTGTCGGCGTGGCGCGTGCCCTGGCGGCCGATCCCCCGGTGCTCCTGATGGACGAACCCTTCGGTGCGGTCGACCCGATCACCCGGGTTCGTCTGCAGGACAGTCTCATCGCCATCCAGCACGAATTGGGCAAGACGATCGTCGTGGTGACCCACGATTTCGAAGAGGCCACAAAACTCGGCGACAAGGTCCTGGTCCTGTCCGAGGGCGGCCACATCGAGCAGTACGCGACACCCGAGGAGATCCTGGCCAACCCGGCCAGCCAATTCGTCGAGCAGTTCGTCGGGTCCGGTGCCACGCTGGCCCATCTGACATTGTCGCGCGTACGCGACGTGCAGCACGAGCCGGTCACGACCGCACGGGTCGGCGAGTCGGCGGACGCGGTCATCGCGCGAGCACGCTCCGCCGGGCACAACTGGGTGGTCGTCGTCGACAATTACGGCCATCCGCGCGCGTGGCCATCGCTCGAGGAGCTACGAACCAAGCCTCAGGTGTCCGACTACATCGACCGGCGGCTACCCGTCGTCGCACGGTCGTCGACGCTCAACGACGCCCTCGACTCCATGCTCGCGGCCAGTCAGGGCGGCGTCCTGGTGACCGACGGGCGCGGCGCCGTGATCGGGTCGTTGAGCATCGGATTGGTGATGGACGTGATCCGTGGTCAGCTGGCCGAAGTTCGCGACGACCCCGAATCCCTCTCCTATGTCGAGCATCCCGAGGGTTCGTCCACCAACGAGATGCCGGTGATCGTCGCTGCCGACGACGAGCCCGGCGTCGACACTCCGGTGGACGACCGATCGCCGGCCGGCGAACCAGGAGCCGGCGAGCACCCATGAGACGACTACGCCGCTTGCCGATGGACGTGTGGCTCGAGCCATTGCTCATCGTCGTACTCACCGCCGGGTATGTGATCTGGTATCAGGCAACCACATTCACCGAGACCGAACAGGCCTCACTCGGCTGGGACAACCTCCGGACCACCATTCTCGAGCACATCAAGCTGACCCTGGTGGCCACCGTCATCGTCGTGGTGATCGCGATCCCGTTGGGAATCCTGCTCACCCGGCCGTCGATGCGATGGCTCAACCCCATCGCCATCAACATCGCCAATGTCGGTCAGGCCGCACCGGCGGTCGGTCTGCTCGTCTTGTTCACGTTCTGGCTGGGCACCGGGTTCCGCACCGCCGTCATCGGTCTCGTCGTGTACGCCATCCTCCCGATCCTGCAGAACACCATCGTCGGTCTGCGCCAGGTGGATCAGCGGACCATCGAGGCCTCCCGGGGGATCGGCTATTCCGCGGCGCGAACCCTCGTCCAGGTGGAGCTGCCGCTCGCGGTCCCGGTGATTCTCAACGGCGTCCGCACCGCACTCGTGATCCTGGTCGGCACGGCCACGCTGAGCACCTTCATCGGCGCCACGAGCCTGGGCACACTGATCACCACCGGTGTCTCCCTCTTCCTGCCGAAACTCCTGGTGTCCGGCGCCATCCTGGTGGGCCTGCTGGCATTGACGATCGACTGGATCGGTCGGCTCGTCGAACTCTTCGCGACCCCCCGGGGGATCTCATGAGGTGGCCGCGACCGCGAAAGTCGTTGACGCGGACCGTCGGGCTCGCGGTGGTCACCCTGTTCGCAATCGCCGGCTGCGGCCTCGTCAGTTCGTCCGGTACCTTCCAGAAGGCGTCGCTGCCCGACGGCAAGACGCCGTTGTCGGGCGCCCAGATCACCGTGACGTCGAAGAACTTCACCGAGAGCGTCCTGCTCGGCAAGATCGCGGCCACCTACCTCGCGGCCGCAGGCGCCGACGTCACCGACCTCACCAACGCACCCGGATCCGCGTCGTCGCGGCAGGCTCAGCTCAACGGTGACGCGGACCTGCTGTGGGAGTACACCGGCACCGCGTGGGTCACCTATCACCATGAGACGGAGACGATCCCGGACCCGAAGGAACTGTGGACCCGCGTCCACGACATCGAGCTCAGCGAGAACAACCTCGTCTGGCTGCCGCCCGCGAACTTCAACGACACCTACGCCTTCGCCGTGTCCGGGCCGACGGCCGAGCGACTCAACGTCAAGACCATGTCCGACATCGCCAAGCTCCCGGTCAAGGATCGGACCTTCTGCATCAACGACGAGTTCTTCAGCAGGCCAGATGGTTTCCTGCCCATGCTCGAGACCTACGGGATGCCGTACAACACGCCGAACGGGGTGCCCGCGGGAAATGTGACGCAGATGGATTCCGGCGTCGTCTACACCTCGACGGCCAAGAGCCAGCCGTGCAACTTCGGGATGGTCTACACCACCGACGGCCGGATCAAGAACCTGCAGCTCGTCACCCTCGAGGACGACAAGAAGTACTTCCTGCCGTACAGCGGCACCGTGGTGGTCCGTAAGGAGACACTCGACGCGTACCCGGACATCGCCCCGCTGATGGATCAGGTGTCCGAACGGCTCACCGACGATGTGATGCAGGACCTGAACGGCCGCGTGGACATCGACGGTGAGGACCCCGCCGACGTCGCCTATGACTGGCTGAAGAGCGAAGGACTCATCACGTAGCCGAGTTCGTCGTGGCTACCGGTGGGCGTCTCGCCGCGCGCACTGGATCTCCAGGATCTGATCGTCGGTGAGCGCCGGCACCGACAAGGTCGTACGACCGGTCGCGCGCACGCCGTCGAGGATCAGCTCCAGGAAGCGTCGCCACGCGTCCGGGACAGTCGGCTGGGTGACGTCGGCGAGGGCCGCGAGCATGGTGAGGATCCCGAAGAAGTCACTCGGCGCCAGATCTGGACGCAACACCCCGGCCTCCATGGCCCGCTCATAGAGCTGCGTCAGCTGTCCGGTGAGGATCGACTTCGCCGATTTGATGTCGGGATGCTCGTGGTCGATGCGCATGATGAGTGCCGCGAGGCCCCGGTCGGTGGCCATCGACGTGCCCACGAGCGTCAGGACATCGACGACGGCCTGCCAGGCATCCGGGTCCTGTAAAGCGAGGCGAGTCCGTTCGGCCACCTGGGTCAGGTGTTCGGCGAGGACACCGACGATGAGTTCGTCGCGGTTGGTGAACCGCCGATAGACGGTGCCCACCCCTACTCCGGCGCGCTCGGCGACGTCGTCGAGGGACACCTCGAGCCCACGTTCGGCGAACAGTTCGCGGGCCGCGTCGATGATGCGCAGCCGGTTGCGCTCGGCGTCGGCACGCAGCTTGCGGGAGCCGATGGCATCGGCGGCTTGCGTGTCCATGCTCACATGATAGCAAGTGGAGGAATAGCCTCCGGTTGGCGTACGTTGGTGCCAGCAACCGGAGGAGATACCTCCGCCTAGAACGGAGGCTCGGATGAGCACTGTCTACGAGGACCTCGACGCCCCACCCGTCGAGAAGGAATCGGAGCAGGCGCGCCATCATCGGCTGCGCTGGATCGTCTTGGGCGTCCTGGCCCTTGCCCAACTCATGGTCGTGCTCGACGCGACCATCGTGAACATCGCACTCCCCCACGCCCAGGAATCGCTGGGCTTCGGCGACGCGGATCGGCAGTGGATCATCACCGCCTACGCACTGTCGTTCGGCAGCCTGCTCTTGCTCGGTGGCCGACTGTCGGACCTATGGGGCCGCAAGACCACCTTCATCATCGGGCTCATCGGGTTCGCCGTGATGTCCGCCGTCGGCGGCGCGGCGGTGAACTTCGAGATGCTGGTCGCCGCACGTGCGGGCCAGGGCATCTTCGGCGCACTGCTCGCCCCCGCTGCACTCTCGTTGCTGACCACCACGTTCACCGACCCGGCCGAACGCGGTAAGGCCTTCGGCATCTTCGGCGCGATCGCCGGCGGCGGTGGCGCGCTCGGTCTGCTACTCGGCGGGATGCTCACCGAGTGGGCCAACTGGCGCTGGTGCCTGTACGTCAATCTCGTGATCGCCGCGATCGCACTCGTCGGCGCCGTGCTGTTCCTCGGCTCGCACAAGTCCGAGCACCATCCGAAGTTGGACCTGCCCGGTGTGGTCACCGCGTCGGCCGGACTCTTCTCGATCGTCTACGGCTTCTCGAACGCCGAGACCAACGGCTGGGCCGACTGGGCAACCATCACCTGGCTGATCGCCGGTGTGGTCCTCGTGGCCGGCTTCATCTGGTGGCAGTCACGCAGCAAGCACGCTCTGTTGCCGCTGCGCGTGATCAAGGACCGCACCCGCGGCGGGTCCTATCTGGTGGTGTTCATCGCCGGCATCGGCATGTTCGGCATCTTCCTGTTCCTCACCTACTACCTGCAGCAAAACCTCGGGTTCAGCCCGATCCGGACGGGACTCGCATTCCTCCCGATGATCGGCATGCTGGTGATCACGGCGACCACATCGACCGCGGTGATCCTTCCCCGCTTCGGTCCGCGTTGGCTGATGTCCGGCGGCATGCTGATCGCCGCGGGCGGCATGGCACTGCTGACGCAGATCACCGTAACCAGCTCGTACGCAACACATGTCCTGCCTGCACTGCTGATCCTCGGCGTCGGCATCGGCGCCTCGATGGCACCGGCCATGCAGGGAGCCATCTCGGGCGTCTCGCCCGAGGACGCCGGCGTCGCCTCGGCAACGGTCAACACGATGCAGCAGGTCGGCGGTTCGGTGGGCACGGCACTGCTCAGCACCATCGCGTCGAGTGCGGCGGCCTCGTACATCACGGACCACGCCGCCACCGTCTCGAACCAGAACGAGCTGACGCAGATGGCTGCAGTGGACTCCTACACGACCGCATTCGCGGTGGCCGCAGGAGTATTCCTGATCGGCGGACTGATCGCGGGGCTGCTCGTCCGGAGCGGCAAGCTGCCGTCGGCCGCGCCCAGCGACGCCGGATCACCGGAGGCCGGCCCGAGCGTCGAAGGTGAGTCGGTCTCGCCGGCGGTACGTCCACGCATCGCCGGGAGCGTCGTCAACGGCGACGACACACCCCTGGACACCGCCGCGATCACCGTCACCGACATCCACGGTCGGCAGGTCGGCACCACGGCAGTCCACGGCGACGGCTTCTACACCGTGCACGACATCACCGATGGCACGTACACCGTCATCGCCACCGCACCCGGCCATGCCCCCAAGGCCATGACCGTCTCCGTCGTCGGTGACACGGTGTCCCACCGTGACTTCACCCTCGCCGGCGGCGCCGTGCTGCGCGGACGCGTCCGCGACGGCCACCGCGCCCTGGGTGCCAAACTGATCGTCACCGATCAGTCCGGTGCCGTGGTGACCCAGGCGCATGCCGATTCCGACGGTCACTTCGCGATTCTCGGGCTGCGCGCAGGCGACACGGTCGCGGTCACCGCATCCGCTCCCGGCTACCAGCCGGCCGGCCAACTGGTGACCATCGACGCGGCCGCCGGGCGGAACGTCGAACCCATCGAGATCCTGCTGGCCCCCACCAGCGGTGTCGAGGGTGCGGTGCGCGCCGCGCACAGCGGCACCCCACTGCACGGCGCAACGGTGTCCGCGATCGGTCCCGACCAGACCATCGTCGCGTCGGCCACCACCGACGCCGACGGTCGCTACCGCATCGACGGGCTCACCGACGGCCAGTTCACCATCGTGGCCAACCTGTACGAACCGGCCGCGATCCAGGTCGAAGTCATTGCCGGCCAACACAACACCGCCGACATCGGTTTGGCTTCGGGCAAGAATCCGGCGGTGCCGTGACCGGATGGCCATGATCGCATCGATCGCGGCCTGACCCGAAACACGGCTGTGGCCCGTTGTTCCTTGCGGAGCAACGGGCCACAGCCGTATCCGGTGCGATTGCGAACCGACGTGATCTGCTCCCCCACCAGGACTCGAACCTGGAATGCCTGAACCAAAATCAGAAGTGTTGCCGATTACACCATGGGGGAATACTGCGCAGACGATTGTGCCACAGCATCGTGGCGTCAGTTCGACGCACTTCCCGCGCCCCCGTTTCGTTCCCGCTCATCCGATCGAATACGCGGGAACGAGATGAGGGCGCGGGAATACCGAACTAGTCCTTCGGACCGCCGGCGACGTAGATGACCTGGCCCGAGACGAATCCGGCGCCCTCACTGGCGAAGAACGACGCCGTGTGTGCGATGTCCTCCGGGAGGCCGGTGCGCTGCACCGGGATCTCCGCCGCGGCGGCCTTCTTGAAATCCTCGAACGGGACGCCGACGCGCTCGGCGGTCGCGGCGGTCATCTCGGTCGCGATGAATCCGGGTGCGATCGCATTCGCGGTGACACCGAACTTGCCGAGCTCGATGGCGAGGGTCTTGGTGAAGCCCTGCATGCCTGCCTTGGCGGCCGAGTAGTTCGCCTGTCCACGGTTGCCGAGCGCCGACGTGCTCGACAGGTTGACGATGCGTCCCCAGCCGGCGTCGACCATGTGCTTCTGGCACGCCTTGCTCATGTTGAACGCGCCCCGCAGGTGCACGCCCAGAACCGCATCCCAGTCGTCGACCGACATCTTGAACAAGAGGTTGTCACGCAGGATGCCGGCGTTGTTCACCAGGACGGTGGGCGGACCGAGTTCCTCGACGATCTTCTCCACGGCAGCCTTGACCGACTCCTCCTTCGAGACGTCGGCGCCGACCGCGATCGCCTTTCCGCCATTGCCGGTGATGGCCGAGACGGTGTCCGCACACGCGTCCGCGTCGAGGTCGAGGACGGCCACGGCCAGGCCGTCGGCGGCCAATCGCTTGGCGACGCCCGCGCCGATACCGCGCGCGGCGCCGGTGACGATCGCGACTTTCTGAGTGCTCATCTGTTGTACCTCCGTTTGTCCGTGCCAGGTCTGGTCACCTCACTGTTTTCTATCAGGCCTGCATTTCGGCGGGTGAGCGCGGCGCCCGTCCATCGCCTGCGTAACATCGGGCCACATGACGGAGACGTCCTCGCCGGCTACTGCCGTGATCGTCCTCGCGGCAGGCGCGGGCACCCGGATGA
Source organism: Gordonia sp. DT218 (assembly GCF_049847105.1). Classification (NCBI taxonomy): domain Bacteria; kingdom Bacillati; phylum Actinomycetota; class Actinomycetes; order Mycobacteriales; family Gordoniaceae; genus Gordonia; species Gordonia sp. DT218. The sequence goes on from NZ_JBNCNS010000001.1 coordinate 382,692, forward strand.
AGTCGAAGACCCCGAAAATCCTGCACACCCTGGCCGGACGGCCACTGGTAGGCCACGCGCTTCATGGTGCCGCCGGCATCGGGCCCGATACCTTGATCGCCGTCGTCAGTCATGAACGCGAACGCGTCAGTGCGATGATCGGCGAGGTCGCCGAGGAACTCGGGCGTGACGTCACGATCGCAGTTCAAGACCGGCCACTCGGCACCGGTGACGCGGCGCGCGCGGGCCTCACAGTGTTGCCCGACAACTTCGACGGCACGGTCGTCGTCACCGCCGCCGACGTGCCTCTTCTCGACGCGACGACCCTCGACGCACTGGTCGCCGCCCACACCGCGGACGGCGGTGCCGCGGTCACGCTGACCAGTTTCCGGGCGGATGACCCGACCGGGTACGGGCGCGTCATCCGGACCAATGATTCGTTGGTGCAGGCCATTGTCGAGCACAAGGACGCATCCGACGAGCAACTCGCCATCTCGGAGGTCAACGCAGGCGTCTATGCCTTCGACGCGGCGACCCTCAGGTCGGCGCTCTCCCGCTTGTCCACCGACAATGTGCAGGGCGAGTTCTATCTGACGGACGTGATCGCGATCGCCCGCGACGACGGACGATCCGTGCGAGCCTTCACCGTCGACGACCCGGTTCTGGTGGCCGGCTGCAACGACCGCGTCCAACTCGCCGAGCTCGGCGCCGAGCTGAACCGTCGGATCGTGCGGCGCCATCAGCTGGCCGGCGTGACCGTCGTCGATCCCGCCAGCACCTGGATCGACGTCGACGTCACCATCGGCGAGGACGTGCGCATCGAACCGGGCACCCAACTACTGGGCACCACCACCGTTGCCGACGACGCGGTCATCGGCCCGGATTCCACCCTGCGCGACGTCTCGATCGGAGCCGGCGCCGCGGTGATCCGTACCCATGGCAGCGAATCGGAGATCGGTGCGAATACGTCCGTCGGACCGTTCGCCTACCTACGTCCCGGCACCCGGCTCGGCGTCGGCGGCAAGATCGGCACCTTTGTCGAGACCAAGAAGGCCGACATCGGGGCGGGTTCAAAAGTCCCCCACCTCACCTACGTCGGAGACGCGACGATCGGCGAGCACTCCAACATCGGGGCGTCGAGTGTGTTCGTCAATTACGACGGCGTGGCGAAACATCGTACTGTGATCGGGTCCCACTGCCGCACCGGTTCTGACAACATGTTTGTCGCCCCAGTGCAGGTCGGCGATGGCGCCTACACCGGAGCGGGTACGGTCTTGCGGGACGATGTCCCGCCCGGAGCCCTTGCGGTGTCGGCGGGACAACAACGCAATATCGAGAACTGGGTGGTGCGCAAGCGCCCGGACACCGAGTCGGCCCGTGCCGCCCTCGAGGCCCAACAGATCGCCAGCCCGGCAGACGACCAGCCGGGCGCCTGACCGCTACATCCCCCGACAGAAGAGTTTTCATGACCTGGACCACGGACAACCAGAAGAACCTGATGCTGTTCTCTGGCCGCGCCCATCCCGACCTCGCTCAGTCCGTCGCCGACGAGCTCGGCATCAAGGTGACACCGCAGACGGCGCGGGACTTCGCCAACGGCGAGATCTTCGTACGCTTCGAGGAGTCGGTACGCGGCTCCGACGCATTCGTCCTGCAGAGCTGCCCATACCCGATGAATCAGTGGGTCATGGAGTCGCTCATCATGATCGACGCCCTCAAGCGCGGATCGGCAAAACGCATCAGCGTGATCCTGCCGTTCTACCCCTACGCGCGCCAGGACAAGAAGCATCGCGGTCGCGAACCGATCTCCGCTCGGTTGATGGCCGACCTGCTGAAGGCCGCGGGCGCGGACCGGATCATCACCGTCGACCTGCACACCGACCAGATCCAGGGCTTCTTCGACGGCCCGGTCGACCACATGCATGCCCAGGGTCAGCTCGCCGACTATGTCCGGGAGAACTACGGCACCGACAACGTCACCGTGGTCTCGCCGGACTCCGGTCGCGTGCGTGTCGCCGAGAAGTGGGCGGATGCCCTCAACGGCGCACCACTGGCGTTCATCCACAAGACGCGCGATCCCCTGGTGCCCAATCAGGTCAAGTCCAATCGCGTCGTCGGCGATGTCGACGGTCGCACCTGCGTGCTGATCGACGACATGATCGACACCGGTGGCACGATCGCCGGTGCGGTGAAGGTCCTCAAGGATGCCGGTGCCGGCGAGGTCGTCATCGCGACCACCCACGGCGTCTTCTCCGATCCGGCCGCGGAGCGACTCGCGAACTGCGGCGCCCGTGAGGTCATCGCGACCGACACCCTGCCGATCCCGGAGGAGAAGCGGTTCGCGAACCTGACGGTCCTCTCGATCGCCCCACTGCTCGCCCAGACCATCCGCGAGGTCTTCGAGAACGGCTCGGTGACGAGCCTGTTCGACGGTAGCGCGTAGGCGCCAGACACACAGACCCCACGAGAGCGGGCCCTCGCGACGACGATGATCGTCGCGAGGGCCCGCTCTCGTGCATTGTCGGCAGCCCATCCGAGGCCACTCACCCGACGCCGTGACGAACCGACGATGACCGTCGCGCAGATGTTGCGCGACGGTCATCGAGCATCGGTCCAAAGGCCGTGTCACCGCGTCCGTCTCTCGATAATCTGACTATACGTAGCCGAGAACGTGGTTCCTATCCTGTCAAGGATAGTAATACTTGTAAATCTAGCGGTTCCCGGATTAGACTCCGACGCGAGCGAAATTGTGGCCTGCATCACGCCAATCCGGCCTTCACACACGGCCGTCAGGACACGTCGCCATCACTGATCTCTCCTCTGGACAGGAGGCCCACCTTGACTCAGGCGGCCCGCTACACAAGCACTTCGTCCCACGAGCTCGCCGATGGCTGGCGCCTTGAGCGACTGACCGAACCGAGCCGACTGTTCGGTGCGAACGGCATCCGCACGGGCCCGGACGGGCGCATCTACATCGCACAGGTGGCCGGGAGCCAGATCAGCGCCCTCGACCTCGAATCGGGTGCCCTGGAGACCGTCAGCGCCAAGGGCAGCGACATCATCGCGCCCGACGACGTGGCGTTCGACCCGCATGGGGACATGTACGTGACCGAGTACTACGACGGCCGGGTCAGCGTGCGCGAGGCCGGCGGCACCACCCGGTTGCTGCGCGACGATCTGCCCGGGGCCAACGGCATCACGATCCATCAGGGCCGACTCTTCGTGAACGAATGCCGGCCCGGTGGCCGCCTGATGGAACTGGATCCCGCCGGTGGTGCCCCCAAGATCCTTCTGGAGGATCTGCCCATGCCCAACGGCATGGAGGTCGGCCCGGACGGCAAACTCTACTATCCGCTGCTCGGCGCCAACGAGATCTGGCGCATCGACCTCGACGGCGGTGAACCCGAAAGGGTCGCAGCCGATCTCGGCGGGCCCGACTCGGTGAAGTTCGATTCCGACGGCAACATCGTGTCCACCCAGGTCGCCTCCGGACAGGTCCTGCGGATCGATCCCCGCAGCGGCGCGCAGACACTCTTGGCCCAGCTCTCCCCCGGCCTCGACAACCTCACCTTCGTCGGCGACCGCCTCTTCGTCTCGAGCTTCACCGGGCAGATCACCGAGATCCTCGGCGACGGCGGCACCCGGACGGCCCTGAACGACGGACTGACCTGGCCTCTCGACCTCACCGTGGGTCCGGACGGCACCGTCTACATCGCCGACGGCACGTTCCTGCTCGCCCATCGTCCGGGGACCGAACTCAGCACACTGGGAATGCTTTTCAGCCCCGGCTACCCCGGCTACATCCGCGGGATGGCGGCCACGGGCGACGGCGAGTTCGTCGTCGCGGGCAACGGCACGGTGTCTCGGTACCGTCCCGCCGCTGCCGAGAGCGAGGTACTCGTCGAGGGCCTCGATCAGCTCTACGGAGTCGCCTTCGCGGCAAACGGGACCATCGCGGTCGCCGATCTAGGCACGGGCCAGGTACATTCGGTCCAGTCGGGTCGCTCCGACGTCCTCGCGAGCGGCCTCGACCGCCCGATGGGAGTGGCGTTCACCGCGGACGGAACCTGCCTCGTCTCCGAGTCGGGCGCGGGCCGGGTTGCGGCGGTGACGAGTTCGGGCACCGACACCCTCGTGGACGGTCTCGAGTCACCGCAGGGGATCACCGTCGTGGGGTCGCAGCTCTACATCGTCGACACCGGGAGCAAGTCGGTGGTCAACGTCGATCTGGAGACCAAGAGCCGACAGATCGTCGCGACCGGCCTCCCTGTCGGCGCACCACCCGGGGTCACTCCCAAGCCACTTCTGGGATTGGTCCCGTTCTCCGGGCCGCAAGGGCCGTTCGCAGGTATCGCGGCCGGGCCCGACGGAACCCTGTACGTCTCGGCCGACGCCGACGGAAGCGTCATCGCGCTTCGGAAGGAGCGCTGATCGCCGCATGGAGAACAATGTTGTCGGCCTGACCGGCCGGATCGTGATCGTCTCCGGCGCAGCAGGTGGGGGCATCGGCACCACGGTGACGAAGATGGTGGCCGAGGCAGGTGCCACCGTCATCGCGGTGAGCCGCTCGAAGGAGAATCTGGACACGCACATCACACCGCTTGTCGCGGAAGGACTCTCCATCATCCCCGTGAGTGCCGACGCCTCCACCGACGAGGGCATCGCCGCGGTGATGGACCAGGTGCGGATCACCGAGGGCACACTATACGGGCTGGTCAACGTCGCCGGCGGTGCGGCGCCCGCCACCTGGATGCCGGCGACCCGGGTCGCCCGCGCAGATTGGCGCGACCTGTTCACCCAGAACCTCGAGACGATGTTCTTCATGAGTCAGGCCGTTGCCGCCGAGCTCAAGTCGCAGGGGCTGCGGGGCTCGATCGTCTCGATCTCGTCGATCAGCGGAATGAACACCGCGCCATTCCACATCGGTTATGGCACAGCGAAAGCCGCGCTGGTCGCAGCCACTCGCACCATGGCCGTCGAACTGGCCAATGATGACATCCGGGTGAACGTCGTCGCACCCGGCGTGACCGCGACGCCGGCCTCGATGACCTATGTCGACGACGATGCCGAACGCGATCGCCGCGCCATCGCCATGGGCCGGCGCGGCCGGCCGGAAGAGCAGGCGGGCGCCGTCCTGTTCCTGCTGTCCGACCTGTCGAGTTACATCACCGGACAAGCACTACTCGTGGATGGCGGCCTGAATCTCAAGTGGACCCATATGGGCGCGGATCACACCTCACTCTTCCTCAAGGACGAGTCGTTTCGTGCGGCCATAACGCACTGAGACAACACTTTTCAAGGAGAATGTCATGACGGACACCATCGACAACATCCAGAAGATCGTCACCACGAGCGACGACGAGCCCCCCACCACACCGCTCGAGATCGGTGTGGGCGCGTACACGTCCAAGGAGTATCTGAAACTCGAGCAGGAAAAGCTCTGGACCAGAGTGTGGCAGCAGGTCGGCCGGGTCGAGGAGATCCCCGAGGTCGGCGACTTTCTCACCTACGAGATCATGGACGACTCGTTCATCATCGCGCGGTCGTCAAAGGACAAGATCAGCGCGTACCACAATGTGTGCTCTCACCGTGGGCGCCGACTCGTCGACACTCCGGACGGGAAGCGTGAGGCCAAGGGAAGCTGTCGCACCTTTGTGTGCGGATTCCACGGCTGGACCTACGATCTGGAGGGAAAGAACACCTGGGCGGCCGAGCGTGCAGACTGGCCCACCGGACTCACCGAGGAGAAGACCCGGCTCAAGAATGTCCAGGTCGATACCTGGGGCGGCTGGATCTGGATCAACATGGACCCGGACTGCGAGCCCCTGCGTGACTATCTGGAGCCGGCCGCGAGCCTGCTCGATCCGTTCCAGCTCGAGAACATGCGGTACCGGTGGCGCAAATGGCTTGTCTTCGACTGTAACTGGAAGATCGCACTGGAAGCGTTCATGGAGACCTACCACGTCCCCTACACACACCCCGAGTTCCGGGCCTACGGAACCTTTCTCGGGTGGTCCCGTGCGCAGGGCAAACACAGCAACATCGGCTACGATGCGCCGAAGGGCATGGAGGACAACCAGGCCAAGCTGCGAGTCGCCGATGGCCCCGATGCCCGCCTCTCGACCATCGATCTGCAGAACTTCACCTGGGAAAACGCCAACACCAACACAACTCGCACATTGGTCGACGCGGCCCAGCGACTGATCGACGAACTACCCGAGGGCACTCCACCCGGGGAGGTGCTGGCCCACTGGCTGGCCTCTGCCCGCAAGGACGATGAAGATCGCGGGGTGATCTGGCCGACCGTCGACCCGGCGACGGTCTCCAAGAGCGGGACCGCGTGGCAGATCTTCCCCAACTTCCAGATCGGACACGCGCTCAACAACATGCTCTGCTACAGCGCCCGGCCCTACGGTGACGACCCCGACAAGTGCTACTTCGAGGCAGCTGTCTTCGAGCTGTTCCCGAAAGACGAAGAACCCGAGACGGAGTGGGAGTACGCGCCGGTCGACGATCCGGGGTGGCGCACCGTCCTGCCGCAGGACTTCACGAACATGGCTGCGGTGCAGAAGGGCGTGAAGTCGCGAGGGTTCTCCGGCCCCAAGCCCAACCCCTACCGCGAGCGCAGCATCGTCAACCTGCACCACAACCTCGCGAAGTACGTCGGCACCGGCGAACCCACCGACCTCGCCTGACCCGAATTCTCCGCCCTCCCATCAGAGCATTGCCGAAGCAAGGAATCACCATGCAGAACTGCGAACCCACGCAGACGCCCGACGTCGACATCGCCGCTCTCCACGAGAAGTATCTGCACGAGCGCGACAAGCGTCTCCGTTCCGATGGTCAGGCCCAGTATCTCGAGGCCGAGGACGACTTCGCCGAGTTCTACGAGGGTGATCCGCATCTGCCGGTGGTACCGCGTCAGCCGATCACCGACGACATCGACGTGGTGATCCTCGGGGGTGGCTTCTGCGGTCTCATCACCGCGCATCGGCTGCAACAGGCCGGCGTCTCAGACTTCAAGATCGTCGAGCTCGGTGGCGACTTCGGTGGTGTCTGGTACTGGAACCGCTACCCGGGCATCCAGATCGACTCGGATGCCTACTGTTACCTACCCCTGCTCGAAGAGACCGGCTTCATGCCGAAGGAGAAGTTCTCCAAAGGCGACGAGTGCTTCGATCACGCTCAGCGCATCGGGGAGCATTTCGGCCTGTATGACCACGCGCTGTTCCACACCCTGGTCCAGACGCTGGAGTGGGACGGTGAGATCAACCGGTGGCAGATCACGTCCAATCGCGGTGATGCGATCCGTGCCCGCTTCGTGATCATGTGCCAGGGCCCCTACAACCGGCCGAAGCTGCCCGGTATCCCGGGGATCAAGGACTTCAAGGGCCACACCTTCCACACCGCCCGCTGGGACTACGACTACACCGGTGGCGATCTCCACGGCGGCCTGGACAAGATCGGCGACAAACGCATCGCCGTCATCGGTACGGGGTCGAGCGGCGTGCAGGCGATCCCGCATCTCGCGCGGGGGGCCAAGCATCTCACCGTCTTCCAGCGCACGCCGTCCTACATCTTCGAACGGGCCAACTACCCCACCGACCCGGAATGGGTGCAGACCCTCGAGCCGGGGTGGCGGGCCGCGCGGCAGCACAACTTCCACAACGCGGCGTTCGCCTTCTACAACCCGGGTGAACCCGACCTGATCTGCGACGGCTGGACCGAGGTCGCCCGCAACATGGCCGCGAAGCTCAACGCGACCGAGAATTTCGAGGGCTGGGCCGCGTTGGCAGATCCGGCGAAGTTCATGGAGCTCAAGGAGATCGAGGACTATCGTGCGATGGAACGGCTCCGTCAGCGGGTCGAGCAGATCGTCGAGGATCCGGAGACAGCGGAGAAGCTGAAGCCCTACTACCGCAACATGTGCAAGCGTCCCGTGTTCAACGACGAGTACCTGCCGACGTTCAATCGTCCGAACGTGACTCTCGTCGACGTCTCGGAGACCAAGGGGGTCGAGCGCATCACGGAGAAGGGAGTCGTCGCGGGCGGTGTCGAGTACGAGGTCGATTGCATCGTGTTCGCCAGCGGCTTCGAGATCACCACTGCCCTGGACCGGCAGTTCGACATCAAGCCGTTTGCCGGCCGCGACGGGGTGTCACTATATGACCACTGGGGCAAGGGCTTTCGAACTCTGCACGGTGTGATGGCGCACGGATTCCCGAACCACTTCGCCACCGGATTCGTCCAGGGCGGTGTCACCGCATCCACCACGCTGATGTTCGAACAGCAAGCCGATCACATCTCCTATATCGTCGCCGAGGCTCTCGGACGCGGCGCCACGTATGTCGAACCCACCTCGGAGGCCGAGGAGGGCTGGGTGCAGACCATCCGCGAGTTCTCCGTGGACAACAGCACCTTCACCATGGAATGCACCCCCGGCTATTACAACGCCGAGGGTGAGCCGAACGGACGGTCGTTCCTGGGTGATCCGTTCTGGGGCGGTTTCTACGAGCTCAGTGATCGCCTGCAGGCGTGGCGCGACACGGGCGAACTGGAAGGCCTGGTGCTGGAGAAGTGACACGCGACGGTGAAAAGCCGTGTCGATACTGGGCATTCGATGTCTGAACTCCGATTCGACAACCGAGTCGCGGTGATCACCGGCGCCGGGCGCGGCCTGGGGCGGGCCTATGCCCTCCTGCTTGCATCGCGGGGCGCCAAGGTCGTCGTCAACGATCCCGGCAGCAGCATCAGCGGCGAGGACACCGATTCCGGGCCCGCAGCCGACGTGGTCCGGGAGATCCGGGACATGGGCGGCGAGGCGATCGCATGCACCGCGTCGGTGGCCACCGCGGAGGGCGGCCGCGCCATCATCGATTCGGCGGTGGAGGGTTTCGGCCGGATCGACATCCTCGTCCACAACGCCGGCAACAACCGTTATGCGTCGTTGTCGGAGATGACCTACGAGGATTTCGATGCCGTCCTCGATGTCCACCTCCGTGGTGCCTTCCATGTGGTGCGACCGGCCTTCCCATTGATGTGCGAAGCCGGATACGGCCGTGTGGTGCTGACATCGTCGATCGGCGGGATCTACGGCAACAAGAGCGTCGCCAACTACGGCGCGGCCAAGGCCGGGATCATCGGCCTCTCCAACGTCGCGGCGCTGGAGGGCCACGAACACGGGGTGTTGTCGAATGTCATCGTCCCGGCGGCCCTGACTCGGCTGGCGGAAGGACTCGACACCTCCGCGTACCCGCCGATGGGACCGGAGCTCACCGCACCCGCGGTGGGGTGGCTCGCCCACGAATCCTGTTCGATCACCGGCGAGATGCTGGTGTCGATAGCCGGGCGGGTGGCCCGCGCCTACATCGCCGAGACCGAGGGTGTGTACCAGTCCGAATGGTCCATCGACGACGTCGGTGAACGCATCGAGGAAATACGAGACGCCACCAATTCTTGGCTCCTGCCGGTAGTCCCGTCAGGCCATGTCGACCACATCACGAAGAGTTTCGCACTAGCGACGGAGGGAAGTACGCGTGTCAGTCAAGGTCTATGAACGAATTCTCGACCTCTTCGAGGCCGAGGGCATCAACACGATGTTCGGTATCCCCGACCCCAATTTCGTTCACCTCTTCCACACAGCCGAGGAGCGCGGCTGGAATGTCGTCGCCCCGCACCACGAGGAAACCGCTGGTTTCATGGCCGAGGCGGTGTCCCGGATGACCGGCAAGGCCGCGGTCTGCGTCGGCACGCTGGGTCCGGGTATCGCGAACATGGCCGGTGCCGTCATGTGCGCCAAGGTCGAGAACTCACCCGTGATCTTCCTTGGCGGGCAGCGGGCCCGGATCACCGAGCAGCGCGTTCGCCGGGGTCGCATCCAGTTCGTCCAGCAGTCAGGGCTCATCGAGCCATCTGTGAAGTACAGCGCCAGCATCGAATACGCCGATCAGACCGACGAGATCATCCGCGAGGGCCTGCGCAAGGCGCTGTCGGGAACGCCGGGACCGGTCTACATCGAGTACCCCTCGCACGTGATCCAGGAAGAACTGGATGTGCCACCGGCGCTGCCTCCGAGTAGGTACCGCCTCGTCGGACAGACCGCCGGGCAGGACAAGGTCGACGAGGCCGCACGCCTGATCGGTGCGGCCAAGCAGCCCATCCTGCTCATCGGACACGGCGTCCACACGGCCCGTGCCGGCGCCTCCGTCAAGGAGCTCGCCGACCTGATGGCCTGTCCGATCATCCAAACATCCGGCGGCACTTCCTTTATCGAAGGACTGGAGGACCGCACCTTTCCGTACGGCTTCTCGAAGGCGGCCGTCGAGGCGGTCGTCACATCCGACCTGTGCCTGGCCATCGGCACCGAACTCGGCGAGCCGGTGCACTTCGGCAAGGGCAGGCACTGGGTCGACGGCGAGGCGAAACGCAGCTGGCTGCTGATCGAGCAGGATCCCGCCGCGATCGGGGTCAATCGTCCCATCGACGTGCCGTTGATCGGAGATCTCCGTGCCGTGGTGCCCCAACTCGTCGAGGCCCTGAAGGATTCGCCGCGCACGGCGACCCCGGAACTCGAGCGCTGGATCTCCGACGACGCGGCACAGTTGGCCGAGCTCGCCGAGACCGCCCCCTCGGGTGCGAGCCCGGTGCATCCCGCACGATTGATCGTCGAGGCGACGAAGGACTTCCCGGCCGACGGGATCATGGTGCGCGACGGCGGCGCGACGACCATCTTCGGATGGACCTACTCGCAGGCCAAACCGCATGACGTCATGTGGAATCAGAACTTCGGGCACCTCGGGACCGGGTTGCCGTACGCGGTCGGGGCCGGCGTCGCCGACGGTGGGAAGCGTCCGATGATGCTGATCACCGGCGACTCGTCGTTCCAGTTCCACATCTCCGAGCTGGAGACCGCGGCACGCCTGAACCTGCCGCTCGTCTGCGTCGTCGCCGTCGACTACGCGTGGGGACTCGAGGTGGGCGTCTACAAGCGCACCTACGGTCAGGGGTCCCGGGAGACCGGCGTCCACTGGAGCGAGGCCACCCGACTCGACAAGGTCGCCGAGGGATTCGGATGCTACGGCGAATACGTCGAGAAGGACGACGACATCGCACCGGCCATCAAGCGCGCGTTCGCGAGTGGCAAGCCGGGCGTCATCCACGTCGCGGTCGACCCGAAGGCGAACTCCGAGGAGATGCCGAGCTACGACGAGTTCCGCACGTGGTACGCCGAGGGCCAGCAGTAGCACTTCCCGTTGCACGAAAAGAGAATTGGGGCTGTCATGCGTGAGTATCGCAAGTTCTACATCGGTGGCCGATGGGTCGACTCCGCACAGTCGGCAACCTTCGACGTCATCAACCCCGCTACCGAGGAGGTCTGTGGCACGGTCGCGTCGGGTTCCGCGGCGGATGTCGACAAGGCGGTGGCCGCCGCCCGGCAGGCGTTCGGCGGCTGGTCGACGAGCACCGTCGAGGAGCGTGTCGAGCTGCTGCAGAACATCTCCGCCGAATACCAGAACCGCAGCGGCGACCTCGCCGCCGCACTGACCGAGGAGATGGGCGCGCCGACGGCACTCGCCAACGGTTTCCAGGTCGGCCTGGGTGCGGGTCACCTCGGCACCGCGATCGAGGCGCTGCAGAACTTCATGTTCGAGGAGCAGCGCGGCGAATCGCTGGTGGTCAAGGAACCGGTCGGCGTCTGTGCACTGATCACGCCGTGGAACTGGCCGATGAACCAGATCGCCGTGAAGGTCTTCCCCGCATTGGCGACCGGCTGCACGATGGTACTCAAGCCGTCGGAAAGATCTCCGTTCACCGGCCAGGTCTTTGCCGAGATCCTGGACGCCGCCGGAGTTCCGGCGGGTGTCTTCAACCTGGTCCAGGGCGACGGACCGAGCGTCGGGGTGCCGCTGTCGGGACATCCGGACGTCGACATGGTCTCCTTCACCGGTTCCACCCGCGCCGGCATCGACATCGCCAAGAACGCCGCGGCAGGCGTGAAGCGGGTCACCCAGGAACTCGGTGGCAAGGGGCCGAACATCGTTCTCGACGATGAGGATTTCGCCGAGAATGTCTCGAAGGGCGTCGTCACCATGATGCTCAACTCGGGGCAGACCTGCAGTGCTCCCTCGCGGATGCTGGTGCCGAACGGTCGTATGGAAGATGCGATCGCCGCCGCCAAGGACGCCGCGCCCTCGGTCACCGTCGGGGATCCGTCCGGTGACTTCTCGATCGGACCGGTGGTGTCGGCATCGCAGTTCGAGAAGATCCAGGGCCTCATCCAGCAGGGCATCGACGACGGCGCGACCCTCGTGACCGGTGGTCCCGGACGCCCCGAGGGCCTCACGAAGGGCTTCTACGTTCAGCCGACGGTGTTCGCAGATGTCAAGAACGACATGGCTATCGCCCGTGAGGAGATCTTCGGCCCCGTGCTGACGATCCTCGGGTACGAGGACATCGACCATGCGATCGAGATCGCCAACGACACCGAGTACGGACTCGCGGCCTTCGTCGCCGGCGCCGACCTCGACAAGGCGCGATCGGTGGCTCGCCGCATCCGCGCCGGTTCGGTGGCCATCAACGATGCGTTCGACTTCTGTGCACCGTTCGGCGGCTACAAGAAGAGCGGCAACGGTCGCGAGTGGGGCGCGTTCGGCTTCGACGACTACCTGGAGATCAAGGGTATCCTCGGGTACCGCCCGGCACCGGACGTCAGCGAATGACATTCGGGCCGAGGGATGTTCAGGCGATGCTCGATCACGAGCAGATCCGCGCGTGTATCGCGGGGGTCGCCCGGGGTGAGGACCGGCGAGATGCCGAGCTGATCCGAGCATCCTTCTGGCCCGGTGCCACCACCGATTTCGGTATCTTCGCAGGCGATTTCGATGCCTACCTGGATTGGGTCGTGCCCGGGTCACCCGCGGTGGCGGTGACCCAGCATGTGCTCGGACAGAGCGTGATCGCCCTCGACGGTGCCACAGCGTTGGTCGAGACCCATGTCACGGCCTACCACCGGGTGGATTTCGGTGCCGAGGAGCACGACGTCGTCCTCGGTGGCCGCTACCTCGATCGACTGGAGGGACGGGACGGGGAATGGCGAATCGCGCAGCGCACCATGCTCTACGACTGGTCCCGCGACCTCGGGGTCGCGGCGGACTGGTCCCAGGGACTGATGGGCGAGCCGTTCCGGGGTGATCACTACACCGGCAAGGCCAACGGCGATCACAGCGAAGCCTTCTTCGGCAGCTCACGCGTCGCGGGACAGCGGTAGGGCCACCAATGACGTCATCGTCGGTGTCGAATTCGCTGTCGGGCAGGGTGGCTGTGGTGACCGGGGCCAGCCGCGGCATTGGCAAGGGCATCGCCCTGGCCCTCGCCGACGAGGGTGCGACTGTCTACGTCACCGGTCGGACCGTCACGCCGGACACCATTCCGCTCCCGGGCACCATCGGTGACACCGCGGCCATGTGCGATCGGCGCGGCGGCAAGGGCATCGCCGTCCAGGTCGACCACGGTGACGACGACGACGTCGCAGCCCTGTTCGACCGGATAGAGCGCGAGCAGGGTCGCCTCGACGTCCTCGTCAACAATGCCTTCTCCCTGCCCGACGACCTCACCGACCCGGATCCCTTCTGGCGCAAACCCCTCGCCAACTGGGAGATGGTGGACGTCGGAGTGCGGTCGAACTTCGTGTGCGCATGGCACGCGGCACGGATGATGGTTCCGCGGAGGTCGGGTCTCATCGTCGCGATCTCCGGCTATACCGGTGTGGCGTACACCTACGGCGTGATCTTCGGCACCGCAAAATCCGCCGTCGACCGGATGGCTCGAGACATGGCGATCGAACTGAAAGACCATGGCGTCGCCTCGATCTCGCTGTGGCAGGGACTGACGCTCACTGAACGCGCTCAACGCAACCTGGCCACCATCGACGGACTCGGGACGCAGGCCGCCACGCGCCCGGCACACGGCTGTTCACCCGAGTACCCCGGCCGGGTGATCGCGGCACTGGCCGCCGACTACGACGTCATGAGTCGTAGCGGCGGAACGTTCATCACCGCCGAACTCGCCCACGACTATGGCATCAAGGACATCGACGGACGGTCCATCCCGTCGCTGCGGGCCACCCGCGGCGAGCCGATCTGGGCCCCCGTCTGAGCAAGCCGCACCACCCGAACGGAGCTAACGAAACGATGAGTACGACGGTATCCGCGGAGTCGCTCACCCGACTCGACGAGCTGTTGGATCGCCAGGACATCATCGATGTCCTGACCCGGTTCAGCCGTGGGATGGACCGATTCGACCGCGATCTGTTCCTGTCGGCCTTCCATCCCGACGCGACCATCGCCGCGGGAGATTTCGTCGGAGGTCCGGTCGACCTCTATGAGTGGTCCATCCCCATGCATGAGCAAGGCCAGCTCGCCACGCACCACAATCTGTTGAACCACACCTGCGACCTCACCGGCGATGTCGCCCATACCGAGACGTACTACTTGTTCGTCGGCCGAAACCGCGACGACAGCAACTGGATCGCCGGCGGACGCTACATCGACCGGCTCGAGCGACGCGACGGGCACTGGAAGATCGCGTTGCGTACCAACGCGATCGAATGGTCGGGCATGGTTCCGACGATGGCCATCCCGTTTGCCGATGTCCCCGACATCAACGGCAACGGCGCCCCCACCCGCAGCACGGAAGACCCGTCATACACCCGTCCGCTGACCAACAGGCGCGAACCGAACATCCCCGGCTGACCACAGCACACACCCAGGACCGTAGGAGGACATACCATGAGCATCATCAACGCCGAGAGAATCTCGGAGAGCGTCGGCGCCAAGATTCTCGACGTCGATGCCGACCGACTGCGCACCGATCCCGACCTGCCGGACGCCGTCTCCGAGGCTTTGGAGAACTACGGCGTTCTGCTGTTCCCGGTACTCGACGCGGACAACGAAACCCTGGTGGAGTTCTGCCGGAAGCTGGGCACCCTGATCAACTTCTCCCATCTGCCTCCGGAGACCGACGAGGTGATGGAGATCAGCTTCGATCCGGCCAACCCCAACGCGGAATACTTCGCCAGCAACGAATACTGGCACATCGACGGCCTCCTCGACGAGGTCGCCCCGAAGTCCTCGATCCTGACGGCCCGGATCACCTCGGCCGAAGGCGGCGAGACCGAGTTCGCCAGCACCTACTTGGCCTACGATTCCTTGTCCGATGACGAGAAGGCGCGATTCGCCGACCTCCGGGTCGTTCATTCCTTCGAGGCCATCCAGCGACTCACCTACAAAAATCCCACCCCCGAACAGCTCACGGAGTGGGCGTCACGCACCGTGCGCGAGCATCCGCTGGTCTGGGAGCACGACTCCGGCCGAAAGTCGCTGGTGCTGGGGGCAACCGCGTCACACATCGCCGGTATGGACCTCGACGAGGGCAAGGCACTTCTCGCGGACCTGCAGGCCCGCACCACCGGGCCCGGCCGGGTCTGCAGCCACAGCTGGACCGAGGGCGACACCGTCTTCTGGGACAACACCGGACTGGTTCACCGAGTGTGCGCGTTCGACCACAGCAAGCCACGGACCATGCACCGATCGACCGTTGCCGGCCAGGAGAAGATCAAATGAGCGGGCGCACGGCCATTGTCACAGGTGGAGCCTCCGGAATCGGCGGTGCCATCAGCACCCGGCTGGCCGACGACGGCAACATGGTCGCGATCTTCGACATCAATCGGCAGGCGGCGGAGGATGCTGCCGCAGCGATCGAGGACGCCGGCGGCAAGGCCATCGGCCTCTCCGTCGACGTGACGAACCGGGCACAGATCGACGCCGGCGTCGATGAGGTGCGGAGCCGGCTGGGACGTCCGACCATCCTGATCAACAGCGCCGGTGGGACGTTCGCCGGCCCGTTCCTGGAGATCACCGCCGAGGCGTGGCAACGCTCACTGGATCTCAACCTCACCGGGACGTTCGACTGTTGTCAGGCAGTGATCCCGGACATGCTCGAGGAGGGCTGGGGCCGCGTCGTGAACATCTCGTCGTCGAGCGTGCACAGTGGCTCCCCCGGCCTCGGCGGATACGTCACGGCAAAATCCGGCGTCGTCGGTCTGACCAAGGTGCTGGCCCTGGAGTTCGGCCGCCGCGGGATCACCGTCAACACGGTACCGCCCGGTTTCATCGACACCCCCATGCTCCGCAAGACCGTGGACAGCGGCATGGTCGATGTCGACGCCCAGGTCGGCAAGACACCGGTGGGACGCATCGGACAACCCGAGGACGTCGCCGCGACGTGTGCGTTCCTGGTCAGCGAGGAGGCCGGCTACATCACCGGCCAGATCATCGGGGTCAACGGCGGGCGGAACACGTGACCGATCGGATAAGCCCTGCGGCACAGGCAGATTGGACTCCGGAGATGCGGGACTTCGTGAACGGGTTCCGGTCGTCGGTCAAGAGTGCGGGTCCCGATGACGAACGGCAGGCGGGCGACAATCTGCTCGGCACCCTCGCCCGTTACCCCAATCTGGCGATGGCGTTCCTGTCCTTCAACAAACACCTGCTGGCCGGATCCGCATTGTCGGCGCGGCAACGCGAATTGCTCATCCTGCGTGTTGCGCACCTGCGCCAGGCGGAATACGAGTGGGCCCAGCACGTGATCCTCGCCGATCGAGCCGGGGTCACCGCCGACGAGATCGAACGGGTGGGCGCGGGACCCGAGGCGCCGGGTTGGGCTCCGGTGGACCGGGCACTGGTGGCGTCGGTCGATCAACTGCTGGACGAGGGGACGATCCACGACGATACGTGGACTGCGCTCGCGCGCGACATGGATGAGCAGCAACTCATGGATGTGGTGTTCACCGTCGGCTGCTACACCATGCTGGCGATGGCGTTGCGGTCGTTCGGAATCCAGCCGGAACCCGGTCTCGTGCCGTTCCTGCCCCGAGACCACGCACGTTAGCCGACGGGTGGGCGGTCCTCAGCTGCCCTGCCAGCGGGGGGTCCGTTTCGCGGCGAACGCGGCGGGCCCCTCCTGCGCGTCCTCGCTGCGGTAGCAGTTCTCCGACGCGGCTCGCGCTGCCTGCAATGCGGCCGATCGGCCCATCTCCGTCGCGAGCATGACGGTCTCACGCGCAGCGCGGACCGAGAGTGGCGCACCCACCAGTATCTCCCGTGCGAGTCCGACCGCCGAGTCCAACAGGTCATCCGGCTCGGCGACCCGGTTGACCAACCCGATCTCGTAGGCGCGTTGCGCGGTGATGGGCTTACCCGTCAGGAGAATCTCCATCATGATCCGTTGCGGGATCATGTGGATCAGCGGCGACGCCCATGGGGAGCTCCGTCCGACCTTCACCTCGGTCACCGCGAACTTCGCCCTGCTGCTGGCCACACAGAGGTCGCACGCCTGCGCGATCATCCAGCCGCCCGCGAACGCGGCGCCGTTGACGGCCGCGATGGTCGGCTTGGTCAACTCCACCGTGTCGTAGGGCAGGGCGAACATGTCTCGAGGCGGAACCTGCATGCCGGTCGCGACCATCTCCTTGAGATCGCCTCCGGCGCAGAAGGTCTCCCCGGCCCCGGTGAGAACGGCAACACGTAGGTCGTCGGAGTTCTCGAATCGATCCCACGCCTGCGCCAGTCCCTCACGGACGTCCTCGGACAGACAGTTGCGGGTGTCGGGCCGGTTCAGCGTGATGATCGCGATCTCGTCGTCGACATCGAACAGGACGGCGTCGCTCATCTGGACGTGCCTCTCACCTAGAACCTTCGCTGCTGGATCGGATGGGCGGCCCGCGCCAGATCTTCCTGGAAGTCCGGGTGAGCGATGGCGATCAGGCGCCGGGTGCGTTCGGCGATACTCTGACCGCGGAGTTCGGCCGCACCGAACTCGGTGACCACCACGTCCACCTCGCTGCGGGCCGTCGTCACCGGACCCGACAGCTGTGCGGTGATCCGGCTGACGGTTCCGCCCTTCGCGGTCGCCGGCAGCGCCATGATTGCGCGACCACCGGGCGACCGCGCACCTGCTCGGACGAAGTCGACCTGTCCGCCGGTACCACCGAGGTAGGCCGCCCCACTCTGCTCGGCATTCACCTGTCCGGTGAGGTCGACCTCCACGGCCGAGTTGATGGTCACCAGGTTGTCGAGCTGGGACATCACCCCGGCGTCGTGGGTGTACGACGTCGCGCACATCCTGATCTCCGGGTTCCGATGGGCGAACTCGTAGAGCCGAGTCGTCCCGATCAGGGCCCCGGTGATCGTCACTCCCCGATCGATCCGCTTGCGCGCGTTGGTGACTGCACCCGCCTCGACCAGATCGACCAGCCCGTCGCCGACCATCCCGGAGTGCACACCGAGGTCCCTGCGGTCGACGAGCAGCTGCAGCATCGCGTCGGGTACGGCCCCGACACCCATCTGGATGACCGATCCGTCCCCGATGTAGGCGGCCGAGTACGCGGCGATCGCGCGATCGGTCTCGCTGATCGTCGCCGGATTCACCTGGACCGGCGGGCGCGAGACGTGGAGCGCGTGATCGATCTGCGACGCCGGTAGCAGTTCGCCGAGCGTGTAGGGCACCTGGTCGTTGACCTCCGCGACCACGACGCGGGCCCTGGCGACGGCAGCACCGACGTAATCGCTGATCAGACCGAAGCTGTGGTCTCCGTTGGCATCTGCCGGACTCACCTGGACGAATGCGGCATCACATCGCAGATGCCCCGCGGTGATCATCGGGGCGACCTGGCTGACGTGACACGGGATGACGTCCAAGGCGTGGGCCTTGCTCATCGACCGCAGGGCACCGATGGCCCCCATGCTCGACAGCGAGACGGCCTCGGCCGAGTCCGGGGTCAGCGTGCCGGAGAAGCTCGTCGCGACGAAGGCCGAGAGGTCACCGATGTCGCGGCCCGCAGCGACCAGCCCTTCGAGCAGGGTGGTCGGCTCACCGCACGCCTGGCCGATGACGATGCTGTCCCCCGGCCGCAGAACGCCTGCCAGATCTAGGTTCCGGGGGTGCGTCACGACCGTCATGAACGCCGCCCTGCCGCGAGCAGGGCCTCGGCGCGGGCCAGATGCGGACGGTCCAGCATCGCGCCCCGATACCCGATCGCCCCTATCCCGGGATTCGACGCGAACAGGTCGACGATTTCCTGTGCGGCCTCGAGCTCACCTGCCGAGGGCGAGAAGGCCTCGTTGATCACCTCGACCTGCGCTGGATGAATGGCCAGCATCCCGCGATAGCCGTCGCGGCGGACCTGCTCGGCCCGCGCCCGCAGGCCGTCGAGGTCACGGAAGTCGCCCTGGATGGTCTCGATGGGCGCCACCCCGGCAGTCGCTGCGCCGAGCAGGCAGAGACTTCTCGCGAGCTGGTAGGTGAAAGCGTAGGCGCCGTCGGGGTTCCGGTTCTCGCTTGCGCCGACGGCATCCGCGAGATCCTCTGCGCCCCAGGTCATCGCGATCACACGCGGCGCCCCCTGATAGTCGCCGGTGGTGAACATCGCCTCAGCGGTCTCGGTGACCAGGACGATGACCTTGGTCGATCCGAGTTCGATGTCGGACGCCACTTCCAGCGCGGACAGATAGTGATCGAGGAGCTCGACGTCATGGCGTCCGCGCGCCTTTGGCAACATGATCCCACCGGGCCGGGTAGGCATGACCGCCGCCAGATCGGCCAACGTGTGTGGCCCGTCGAGCGGGTTGACCCGCACCCAGAGGCGGCGGCGCTGCGGATCGGGGATGTCCGAGAGAAATCCGGCGATCAATCTTCGGGAGGCGGCCTTCTCGTCCTCGGCGACAGCATCTTCCAGATCGAAGATCACCACGTCGGCCGGGCCGGCGGTCGCCTTGGCCATCTTCTTCTCACTGTCACCCGGGGCGAACAGCCACGAGCGAACCCTCATCTCACCATCGATGTCAGGCATCGTCGTCCCCTCGCACGCCAGAGCGGAGCCGTACCTCCTCGAGCACCTCCTCGGTGTCGGCACCGAGGCGTGGAGCCGGACCCGCCACTTTTCCCGGGGTACGTGAGAACCACGCCGGGGACCCGGGGAAACGCACTCTCCCATTGGGGGTTTCCACATCCTCGAAGAATCCGACCGCATTCAGGTGATCGTTGTCGAAGAGGTCGTCGAGACTGTTCACGGGCGCTGCGGGGATGTCGAGTGAGCGGAGCAGGTCCAGCCATTCCTGCGTGGTCCGCTCGGCGAAGGTCTCCCCCAGCAGGGCGTAGACGGTGTCGATCCGAGCGGCGCGCTGCGCCAGGGTCGCGAAGTGATCGCCGGCCCACGGCGGGTTGACGGCATCGATGAACACCGACCACTGTTTGTCGTTGTAGACCAACGCGGAAATGTGGCCATCCTTGGTCCGGTAGGGCTTTCGATTCGGGGCGACCGCCCGTGGATAGGCCGCCGGTCCGAGAGGCGGATCGAACATGGCACCGTTCGCATGCTCCACGAGCATGAACGACGCCATCGTCTCGAACATGCTGACCTCGACCTCTTGGCCCTCGCCGGTCCGCTCGCGGTGGAAGAGTGCCATCATCGTCGCGTACAGCGCGGTCATGCCCGCCACCTTGTCGGCCATGATGGTGCCCACGTAGCCGACCTCCCCGGTGAGCTGTTGCTGGACGAAGGGCAGACCGCACTCGGCCTGAATCGTGTCGTCGTAGGCGGTGCGATCCGCGTCGGGGCCACGGCGGCCGTATCCGTAGCAGTTGGTGTAGACGATCGACGAATTGATCGCGACGACCTCGTCGTAGCCGAAGCCGAGCCGATTGATCGCCGCCCCCCGCATCGAGTGGATGAACACATCGGCGTCCGCGATCAGTTCGCGCAGTGCGGCTTTGCCGTCCGCTGAACGGAGATCGATTACTGCGCTGCGCTTTCCGCGGTTCACATTCACGAAGACCCCGGCCATCGCCGGCTCCGGACCCACCGAGATGTAGCGGGTGTTGTCGCCCGCGGGTGGCTCGATCTTCACCACGTCCGCACCCATGTCTGCCATGATCTGCGTGCAGTAGGGGCCCATGACCATGGCCGTCAGATCGACCACCCGCACCCCAGACAGCGGACCGGTGTGCGTCACCCGCCGACCGTCCCCCATATGTTCGCCAGCCATCACGGACAAAAACTATCAGATCAATGTTTACAAGGATAGTGGTATTAGTAGCGGGTGGAGAATTTCAAGACGATCGGCACCGTGCTGGACCCCACGCTCTCGTCCCATCCGGGGTCCCCTGCCATCGAGGCGGTGTCCGGGGTGTGGTCGTACGCCGAGCTCGATCAGCAGGCCCACCGCGCCGCGGGTGCGCTCTGGTCGCTCGGGGTACGGCCCGGAGACCGTGTCGCCGCATGTCTGCCCAATGATCTCGACATCGTCGCCGCCTTCCATGGCACCCAGCGGATCGGCGCGATCTGGGCCGGCATCGGGGAGGCGCTGTCCGAAGAGGAACAGGACGACGTCCGCGCGCTCTGTGAGCCGTCGGTGATCCTGGCGGGCGAGAGATGTCGCCTGACCTCCTCCGGGGTCGTCGACGCCGCGCGATGGTCCGAGCTGCTGGACCGGGACGAGATGGCCCCGCCGGTCGACATCGACATCGACATCGACGCACCGGCCGGTATCGCGTTCACGAGCGGAACGTCGGGACGACCCAAGGCGGTGGTACACAGCCAGCGCAATCTGTTGCTCCCCGGTGCGGCGCTCCGGGCCGGTCGCGGTTTCGACCGGACGCTGCGCAAGGGCGACAGTTTTCCGCTCACGATCCTCAACCTGATGGTGCTGTCCACGCTGCTCACCGCCCAGTGCGGCGGATGCGCCGTGGTGATGAACCGCCGGGACGTCGACGGTGTCGCCGAGTGGATCACCACCCGCGGGGTCACCGTCTGGAACGGCGCCCCTGCACAGGTCTACGACCTCGCCCGCCGTCCGCACATCGATCTGGGCTCGCTCGAGGAGGTGTGGAGCGGCGGCAGCGACACCTCCGACGACCTGCGCGCGGACTTCGCCGCCGCCCACGGCATCGTGCCCCGCTCGACCTACGGCCTCACCGAGGCGCCCGCGGTGGTGTCGATCGATCCGGTGGGTGAGGAGTGGCGCGCCGGAGCGAGTGGGCAGGTGCTCGACCACTACGACGTCGCCGCCTACGACGACGACGGCCGGCGGCTACCTGCCGGCGAGCTCGGTGAACTGAAGGTCGCCGGCCGCACGGACGGTCCGTGGGCGCACGCCTGGCGGCCGATGCTGGGGTACTGGGAGAACGACGGTCTGCGTCCCGCCGAAACCGGACCGGTGCCGACCGGTGACATCGGAACCGTCGACGACGACGGCTGGCTGACGGTGCTGGACCGCAAGAAGCTGGTCATCATCAGGGGCGGCGCCAACGTCTACCCCCTCGAGGTGGAGCGCGTCATCGGCTCCGACCCGGACGTCAGCCGGGTCGCCGTGTACCCGGTGCCCGACCAACGTCTCGGACAACGGGTGGCCGCCGTGGTCGAGAGCACCGGAGACACGCGGGTCGACTTCGACTCCCTGGCTCAGCGCTGCCGAAAAGCCCTGTCCCCCTACAAGGTCCCGGAGATCTGGTCCCAGATCGACGCGCTACCGGTCAACGCGATGGGTAAGGTACAACGGACCGGCCTCATCGACCTCGTCGAGAGATCCACGAGCAGGAGCACCACGTGACACCGCCCGATCACCACACCGCCGAGATGTTCGATCTCGATGGCCGGGTGGCGATCGTGACGGGGGCGTCGTCGGGCCTCGGCACGGCCGTGGCGCAGGCGCTTGCCTCGGCCGGGGCACGCGTCGCGGTGGTCGCCCGCCGTCGCGAACGATTGACCGAGATCGCCGAACGTATCGACGGCGTGCCCATCGCCTGCGACCTGTCCGATCTCGATCGGGTGGGCGACATCGTGCCACAGGTCGCCGAGGCCCTCGGGCCGCCGGAGATCGTGGTCAACGCCGCGGGCAGCATGTTCACCGAGGAGCGGGCCGAGTCCGAGCCCGTCGACGCCATCCGGCAGACCATGGGGCTGAACCTGATGGCACCGTTCCTGCTGGCGCAGAACGTCTTCCCGCATATGCGGGCCGTCGGCCGCGGCTCGATCGTCAACATCTCCTCGATCAGCGGACGGGTCGGCATCCCCGGCATCCCCCAGGCGTCTTACGCGGCGAGCAAGGCGGGCCTGTCCGGACTGACCGCGGAACTGGCCGTCCAGTGGGCGCGGCACTCGATCCGGGTCAACACGGTGGCACCGGGCTTCTTCCGCAGCGAGATCACCAGCCCGCTGTACGAGAGCGAACGAGCTGCCGAGTACCTGAGACGCAACACCCCGCTGCCCATGCAGGGCTCCGCCGCCGACATCGTCGGAGCCGTGGTCTGGCTGGCCGGTGATGCGGCAGCATATGTGACGGGACAGACGATCGTCGTCGACGGCGGCTGGACCGCCCGCTGACCGAACGGTCAACCAGTCAAGTATTGCTATCCTTATGAGGATTGACGTAACGTCGGCCTCAACGACTTTTCTCCCTTGGGAAGGAACGGCTTTGCAGAAGTTTTCGGCTGTTGTCATCGAGAAGGGCGAGTCCGGCCAGTCGGTCTCGGTCAAGGACCTGGAGGCATCCGACCTCCCCCAAGGTGATGTCGAGATCGAGGTGGACTACTCCTCGCTGAACTTCAAGGACGCACTCGCCATCACCGGCAGCTCCCCCATCGTCCGGACATTTCCGATGGTGCCCGGCATCGACCTCGCGGGCACCGTCGCCGAGAGTTCGCATCCGGACTGGTCCGCGGGCGATCGGGTGGTGCTGAACGGTTGGGGTGTCGGAGAGTCTCATTGGGGCGGCTTCGCCCAGCGTGCCCGACTCAAGGGTGACTGGCTGATCCCGCTGCCGTCGGAGTTCACGTCACGCCAGGCGATGGCCATCGGCACCGCCGGCTACACCGCGAGCCTCTGCGTCGAGGCATTGCTCGACGGCGGCGTGCGGCCCGATCAGGGTGAGGTGCTCGTCACCGGTGCGACCGGCGGCGTGGGCAGCGTCGCGATCGCGTTGCTGACCAAGGCCGGATTCTCGGTTGCCGCATCCACCGGGAAGACCTCCGAGTCCGCCTACCTCGAACAGCTGGGTGCCACCACGATCGTCGATCGCGCCGAGCTCGCCGAAAAGGGCAAGCCCATGCAGAAGGAGCGCTGGGCCGGCGTGGTCGATTCCGTCGGCAGCCACACCCTTGCCAACGCCTGCGCGCAGACCCGGTACGGCGGAGCAGTCGCAGCGTGCGGCCTCGCGCAGGGCATGGACTTCCCGGCGTCGGTGGCACCGTTCATCCTGCGCGGCGTGTCCCTGCTGGGCATCGACAGTGTGATGGCACCCAAGCAGCGCCGGATCACCGCCTGGAATCGGCTGGCGCGTGACCTCGATCCCGATGCGCTGGAATCGATCGCGCGCGACGTGTCGCTCGCGGATTCGGTCGCGGCGGCGGGACAACTCATGGACGGCGCGATTCGCGGCCGAATCGTCGTCGACGTCAATCGATAGATCGGGGAACACGTTGAGCAGCACGACCGAATCGAAGACCGAGGCCACCGAGCTCGATCTGTCCGACGTCGACCATCGGGTCGGCAAGCCGATCGGCGGTGGGCAGCTGTGGGATCCGTGCAGCACGTCCGACATCCGCCGGTGGGCCATGGCGATGGACAACCCGAACCCGATCCACTGGAACGAGGAGTTCGCTCGGGAGTCCCGGTACGGCGGCCTCATCGCACCCCAATCCATCGCGGTGGCACTGGATTACGGCCACGGGGCGGCACCCGCCTGTGTCGGGCACATCCCCAACAGTCATCTGATCTTCGGCGGCGAGGAGTGGTGGTTCTACGGGACGCCCGTACGGCCCGGCGACAAGCTGTTCCAGGAACGTCGCTTTCACGACTACAAGGTCGCGGACACCAAGTTCGCGGGACCCACGATGTTCTCCCGCGGCGACACCACCCACACCAACCAGCACGGCGCCCTGGTGGCACGGGAACGCTCGACGGCGATCCGTTACCTCACCGCCGAGGCCACCAAGCGCGGCATGTACGACAACCAGGTCGGCGTGATCAAGAAGTGGTCAAACGACGAACTGATCGAGCTCGAGGCGCTGCGACGCGAGTGGCTGCTGTCGAATCGTCTGGGGGTGTCGCCGCGGTTCGACGAGGTGAAGGTCGGCGACACGCTGCCCCGCCGGGTGATCGGGCCGCACAGCATCGCATCGTTCACCACCGAGTACCGGGCGTTCCTGTTCAACATCTGGGGAACGTTCGAATGGGTTGCGCCCGAAGGGATCGACGACCCGTGGGTCTACCAGGATCCGGGCTGGGGCGAAGGCTTCGGATTCGACGAAGAGGACGCCAAGATCGATCCGCGCAAGCGTGACGGGCTCTATGTCGGCCCATCCCGGGGCCACATCGACGCCGAGAAGGCGGGCGAGGTGGGCATGGCGCGCGCTTATGGGTACGGCGCGACGATGGGCGCGTGGTGCACCGACTTCCTCGCAAATTGGGCAGGTTACGACGGCATGGTCCGGCACACCAAGGCGGATTTTCGGGCTCCGGCCTTCGAGGGCGATGTGACCTACTTCGACGCCGAGGTCATCGACAAGCAGCCCGAGTCCGAATGGGGCGTCCCGCTCGTCCAGATCAAGTTGAAGCTCACCAACCAGGACGGCGCCGGCCTGGTGTCGTGTACCGCCGAGGTCGAACTGCCGCGCTGAGGCGGCATCACCTGTCATCCAAGCGAGGTCAGCCATGAGCACCCCGTCCACCGGCGCTGCACCGTCGGTCGCCACCGGTCCCCCACTCGATGACGAACCCGGCCTCGGAACCCTCACGCTGCCAGGCTTTCTCCGCGAGGTGACCGAGAAGTTCGGTGACCGGGAGGCCCTGGTCATGCGGACTGCGCAGGGTGCGGTCCGCTGGTCCTACACGGACCTGTGGGAGCGGTCGATCGAGGTGGCACGCGCACTCCGCGCCCGAGGCGTGGGCAAGGACAGTCGCGTCGGGGTGTTGATGACCAACCGCGCCGAATGGCTCTCCGCCGTCTTCGGAACCTCGCTGGCCGGCGGTGTCGCGGTCACGCTCAGCACCTTCTCGACTCCGGCCGAACTGGATCATCTGCTCAAGGTGTCCGGTGTCTCGGTGCTGTTGTTCGAGCGCAGGATCGGGAAATCCGATCTCGCCGAGGTCCTCACCGAGCTGGAACCACAGCTCGCGACCGCGACACCGGGGACGTTGCGATCGACGACGTATCCGTTCCTGACCTACCTGGCGACCGTCGGCGATGTCACCGGACACGTCGGCATCGACGACTGGGAGTCCTTCCTGGCGCTCGGGAGCAGCGAGCCGCGCGAACTGATCGAGTCGACCGCGGCGACCACTCGGCCCAGCGACACCGCGGTCCTGTTCTTCTCGTCGGGTTCGACGAGCCGGCCCAAAGGCATCGTCAGCGCGCACCGTGGCGTCACGATCCAGATGTGGCGATTCCGCCGCATGTACGGACTCACACCCGACGACAACGTGCGGTGTTGGTCGGCCAACGGCTTCTTCTGGTCCGGGAACTTCGGGATGGCCCTCGGTTCCACACTGGCCAGTGGCGGGTCACTCGTCCTGCAGTCGATGTTCGACGCTTCCGGGGCGCTGGATCTGATGGATTCCGAGAAGGTGAACTTCCCGTTGGCCTGGCCCCACCAGTGGGCCGCACTCGAGGCGGCCCCGAATTGGGAATCGGTCGATCTGAGCAGCTTGCGGTTCGTCGACCGCAACACCGCCCTCGCGCGGCATGCCACCGTGTCGACGGACTACACCGAGCCCGGACATGCGTACGGGAACACCGAGACCTTCACCATCACAACGTGCTTCGCGGCGAACACGCCGGATGAGGTGATCGGCGGCAGCAGCGGTGAGCCGCTGCCGGGGAACACCGTCAAGATCATCGACGCGATGCGCGGCGGCACGGTCCCGGTCGGTGAACGTGGCGAGATCTGTGTCAAGGGACCGACTCTCATGCTCGGCTACCTGGGCACGCCGCTGGCCGAGACCCTCGACGACGAAGGCTTCTTCCACACCGGTGACGGCGGATACCTCGACGACTCGGGCCGGCTGTTCTGGGAAGGGCGCCTCACCGACATCATCAAGACCGGCGGCGCCAACGTGTCCCCGCTGGAGGTCGACGAGGTGCTGGTCGCGCATCCGGGCGTGAAGGTCACTCGCACCGTTGGCGTTCCGCACGACACCCTAGGCGAGGTGGTGGTGGCGTGCATCGTGCCCCACGCGGACGCCGACCTCGAGTCCGAGGGTATCCGCAGCTATCTGCGCGAGCAGCTCGCGAGCTACAAGGTCCCGCGCCATGTGTTGTTCTTCGGCGACGACGAGATCCGCCTGACCGGCAGCGCCAAGATCAAGACGAGCGACCTCCGGGACCTCGCGACCAGACGCCTGTCGACCTGAAGCGGTGGCCCCGCAGCGCAGCCGCGACGATGATCAGGATCGGTATCGCTGCGCGATCCGGGCACGGTGCCGGGCCGGCGACCCGAACAACGTCCGATTCAGCGTCGCCCGTTTGAGATACACGTGAACGCCGCTCTCCCAGGTGTATCCCATGCCGCCGTGCAGTTGCATGGCCTTGCCCGCGACCCGCACGGCCATCTCACCGGTGAAGGACGCGGCCATGGCGACCGCGACCGACGCCCCCGGTGACCCGTCGCTCACCTGCCGGACCGCGGAGCCGACCAGCTTCCGTGCCACCGTCACATCGACGAGCATGTCGGCACAGGCATGTTTGACGGCTTGGAACGACCCGATCTTCCGTCCGAACTGCTCACGCACCCCGGCGTAGCCGACGGTCTTCTCGAGCATCGCCTCCGCCAGACCGAGGCTGTCGCACGCCACCGCCGCCGCGGCCCGATCGCACAGCAGCACTGCGGCATCGGCACCGTCGCGATACCGCCACACCGCACCGTCGTCGACCCGCACATCCGCCGCGGTGATCCGTCCGAAGGTACGTGTGGCGTCGACCACCGGTCGCGCCTCCACGTGCAGGCCGCCGGCTTGCGCGTCGACATCCACGATCACCGTCTCCCCTGCCGACGTGGCCGCCGGAACCAGGAGTCGATCGGCGTCGGGAGCACCGAGGACGAAATCTGCACCGCCGCGCAGCACCAGACCGCCCGTGGCGCCGGCCAGATGAAAATGGCAGCCTCCCGGATGATCACCGTCTAATGCGAGGACGGGCACCACGTCACCCGACGCGGTCTGCCGGAGCATCCGGTCCCATGAGGCGCAGGGCTCGACCTGCCCGAGAGCCCCCAATGCCAGACCGGCGACGGCCGGATATGGGCCGCTCGCCACCGCACGGCCCATCTCCCGCAGGACGACCGACACCTCGGCGAAGGTGGCGTCCGCACCGTCGTGGGTGGCCGGCACCTCAAGTCCCAGCCATCCCGAGCTCGCGATCAGACGCCAATCCAGCCCTTGGCCGGATGACCTGGTGGACAGCATATTCCGGGCCACAGCAGAGAGTTCGTCGTGGAATTCGGAGAGTTCGTCGGCCCGCGTCGACATCAGGTTCCCTTCGGTTCACGGGGCAGACGGAGGCCACGCTCCCCGATGATGGTGCGCTGGATCTCGCTGGTACCGCCCGGGATGGTCCACTCCCATGAGCCGATGAAGTCGAGTACCCAGGTACCCGATTCCCATCCGCTCGACAACGGCTTGCGCAGTTGCGTCTGAGCCTCGAGCCCACCGATCTCGGCCCCGAAATCCATGACCCGCTGAAGGAGTTCGCTGTAGTACAGCTTGACGATGGAGGCGTCGGCCGGCCCGCTGTGATCGGCGACGAACTCCGCACACAGCAGGCGCAGACCGGTGATCTCGGTCTCCAGAGCCGCAAGTCGATCGGCCACCCGTGAATCATCCAGCGGCCGTGCGCCGTCCGGCCCGGGGCGATGGCAGAGGTCGACGAGCCACGGGAAGCCGCCGTGGCCGAGCCGCTCGGCGAGTTCGAGCATCGTCATCCCGCGTTCGGCACCGAGGGTCGCCTGCGCCACCTGCCAGCCCTCGTTCTCGGGCCCCACGAGCTGCGTTGCGGGGATCTCCACGTCGTTGAGGAAGATCTCGCAGAAGTGCGCCTCCCCAGTGGCCTGACGAATCGGACGCACCTCGATGCCGGGTGAGGTCATGTCGAGCAGAAAGTACGAGATCCCTTGGCGTTTGGGTGCATCGGGATCGGTGCGCGCGAGGAGCAGACACCAGTCCGCATGCAGTGCGCCACTGGCCCAGAGCTTCTGACCGTTCACCAGATAGTGGTCGCCGATTCGGCGCGCCGACGTCGACATGGCCGCCATGTCGGAGCCGGCGCCTGGTTCGGAGAAGCCCTGACACCAGATCTCACCGTCGAGAATCGCGGGCAGGTGCCGCGAGCGCTGCCCGTCGGTCCCCCCAGCGAGCAAGGTGGACGCGGCATGGTGAATCGACACGAACGGGAGGACCAGACGGGGCGCGTCATGCGCCGCCAGCTCTTGGTAGAGCACCACCTGATCGGCAACGGACATCCCACCACCCCACTCCTTCGGCCAGTGCGGCACCGCGTACCCCGCACCGCGCAGCGTGGCGAACCACTCCTTCTGAAAGGCCACGAAGGTCTCGTCGGACGCCCCGGTCTGCGTGGTCCGCCAGTCGGTCGGCACGTGGACGTTGCACCACTCGCGGACCTCGGACCGAAAGTCCTCGGAGGCCTGATCACCAACGGCCGACGACACCTCTGTCATCGGCGCGCCGCCCGGGTCGCCATCGCCTGCAAGCGTTCCCGATGCTCATCGGTCTGCATCGTGACCACCTCGGCCGCGAAACCGGCCTGCAGCGGACCGCCGAGCGCCTGGGACAAGTGCATGTTGACGATGCGTTTGGTGCTCTGTAATGCCTCCCGTGGCTGGGCGGCCAGACGAATGGCCAGCGCACGCGCCTCATCCATGAGTTCGTCGCGCGGCGCGACCCGTGTCGCAAGCCCCAGTTCGACGGCGGTGGCCGCGGGAATCCGGTCACCGGTGTAGAGGTATTCCCGTGACCTCAGGATCGGTGTGAGCAGCGGCCAGAACGCGGCGCCGCCATCCCCGGCGACCAGGCCTACCGCAACGTGCGGGTCGGCGAGATATGCACTCTCCGAGATGAGCACGACATCACAGAGCACTGCCATGCTGCAGCCGAGCCCCACCGCCGGGCCGTTGACCGCGGCGATCACCGGCAGCGGGAATCGCAACATCTCGTCGATGATCTCGGCGCCCTCACGGATGCTGTCGTCGCGTGCGACCGGATCGTCGAGGAACGACGTGATCCACCCGAGATCGCCTCCGGCACTGAACGCGCGCCCCGATCCGGTGAGGATGACGACGGCCGCTTCACGGTCGGCGGCGAGTTGTCGCCAGACGTTGGCCAGTGCCCAGTGCAGCGATTTGTTGACCGCACCGAGCTCGCCGGGGCGATTGATCGTGACGATGCGGACCGGTCCCTCGCTGCGCACCGACAGTTCATCGGGAAGGTCGTAGGTCATGGTGCCACCGACTCCCTGGGCGTCATCGACTCCGCCATGCCACCGAACAACCCGGTCAGGCCGTGTCGCCCGAGCCGGTGGGTGAGCGCCTCACCCGTTGCCGAGAGACCGAGCGGCAGCCGGCGCAGCGGAAGGCTGTGGCGTGACAACCAGGACAGCGTGGTCTCGTCACAGAAGCCGGTGGCGCCGTGCAGTTGATGCGCGATGCGGAACACGGTGTCGGCGGCCTCGATGGCTGCCAGACGTAACGCGAGGGCGTCGTCGATGGCCTCCGGGTGGCCCGACTCGATGCTCCAGAGCGCGTACTTCGCCAGGACCTCGACGCCGGCGCGCTCCACTTCGGCGTCGGTGAGCTGGAACTGGACCCCTTGCAGCTTTGCCAACGGCCGACCGAACTGCTCCCGCAGGAGAACATGACTGCGGGTGAGTTCCATTGCGCGATCGAGCATCCCGAGCAGGGTCCAGATCGGCAGGGTGAGTCCGATTGCGATGTCAGCTGTTCCGCCGTCGTCGAGCGGGTCCAGGACCAACCCGGTGACGAACCCCGAGGTGCGCGGCGATCGTTCCGCCGACCGCGCGAGCGCGAGGCTCCTCCGCCCGGACAGGGTCACCGTCGCCAGCCGGAGGTCGAGATCGGCAACCGCCGCCGCGGGATCGTGATCGGACACCACCACGAGCCCGTCCACCTCGAGATCCTTCGGCCGCGCCAGCCGTTCGGCGATCGGGTACGGAACGACCCAGTATCCGGCGCTACGACAGAGCGCGGCCGCGGCCTCGAGTTCGTCGGCGTCACCACGAGGATCGAGCTCCCAGGCCCCGAGTCCGGCGAGAACGGGCTCCAGGACCGCCGAACGCCGTCGTGGATCACGCTCCGCATCCTCGACGATCCGGTCACCGCCTGCGGACGCGAAGGCTCCCAGTGCAGCAACGCCGTAGTCGATCGCCTCGGTGCTCAGGTCGATGTTCACGAGGCCGCCACCAGATCGCGGGCCAACAGGATTCGCTGCATCTCGATACTCCCCGACGACACGGTCGCCGCCTGCGAGTAGCTCCAGTGATCCTCGACATCGAGGCGGAATCGTTCGGCCCCCGGGTCACCCGCCGTGTACGAGGCGATCTCCGCGAGGACATCCGCGCTCGACTGGTCCAGGGTGGTGACCGCGATCCGGTAGAGCGCGGAGTCGCCCGGGCGTACCCGCCCCTCGGCCTGCATCGACACCACCCGGTATGCGAGCAGACGAGCCCGACGACATCGCACCAACTCCCGGGCCCAACGCGTCCGGAGACCGGACGGCAGCGCCTCCCAGCGATCGCCGAGCACCTCGGGCGCCTGCTGCAGCAAGAGCTCACATCGCGCATAGCGGGCGATGCCCACCCGCTCGAAGGACAGCACTTCCTGTACCACCGACCAGCCGTCGTCGACGGTGCCCAGGACGTTGGCCTCGGTCACCTGGAGTTCGTCGAAGAAGACCTCGTTGAGGTGATGCGGCCCCAGCATCGAGCGGATCGGTCGGACCTCGATGGCCGGGTCGGACATGGGGACCAGGAACACCGTCAGACCCTGCTGTCTGCGCTCCCCGGTCGAGGTCCGCGCCAACAGGAAGCACCACTGCGCCATCGTGGCGTACGACGTCCAGATCTTCTGGCCGGAGATCCGCCAACCGTCGCCTTCTCGTCGAGCCGCCGTCCGCAGCGACGCCAGGTCGGATCCCGACCCCGGCTCGCTGAAGCCCTGACACCAGATGACCTCACCTCGGGCAATCGGCGGCAGGTGCTGTCGCTGCTGTTCCGCGGTGCCGTGTCGCATGATCGTGGGTCCCACCCAGTTGACGCCCATGTATTGGGCACCCCGTGGCTCGTGGTGGGCCCACATCTCCTCGCGGACGACGGTCTGCTCCCACACCGAGGCTCCCCGGCCACCGAACTCTTCCGGCCACGCCAGACACAGCAACCCGCGATCGGCCAGGAATCGGCAGAAGTCCTGGGCGACGTCGAGGTCTTCCGGATCGTCGGTGAATGCACCACGGAAATCGGCCGGCACGCGCTGTGCGATCAGTGAGCGCAACTCGTCACGAAGTCCGGCCGCCGCTTCGCCCATCGTGAAGTCCATGCGGGGCACATTACTTCAATCATAACAAGGATTGGAATACTTGAATGGTAAAGATGTCATCGTGTGGATAGACTCGACCGCATGAACGAATCGCGGCGCGCGTGACGACGATGAGGAACCGTCGTGTTCCGCAACGGCGGATCGCCGAGACCGTCGCTGCCGAGCTCCGCGATCTCATCCTGGACGTCGACGACTACCGACTGCCAACGCAGGAGCAACTCGTCAAGGATTTCGGGGTCAGCTATCCCTCGATCCGAGAGGCCTTGAGAATACTGGAGACCGAGGGCCTGGTGACGGTCCGACGCGGCAATGTCGGCGGCGCCGACGTCCACCGCCCGGACGAGACCTCGGCCGCCTACCATCTCGGACTCTCGCTTCAGGCCGGAAGGGTCACGCTCCGCGATCTGGCGGACGGTCTCCGGATGCTCGAACCACTGTGCGCGGCCGAGTGTGCCAAGCGATCCGATCGCGCGGAGGTGGTGGTCCCGGCACTCACCGCTGCGATCGACTCGTCCATCGGCCTGGTCACCGACGGCGTGGAGTTCACCCACACCGCTCGCGATTTCCACGATCTGGTCGTCTCGTTCGCGCCGAACGCGACCATCCGTTACGCCGTCGGCAGCTATGTCGCACTGTGGTCGGCCCAGGAAGAGGCATGGGCCGAGGCCCGCACCCGGCACGGCGAGTACCCCTCACAGCTCGAGGCCGAGGAGGCCGTTCGCGCCCACCGCCGGCTGGTCGACGAGATCGCGGCCGGAAACGCCGCCGAGGCCGAACGCCTCGCGCGTGCCCACCTGGCCGCCACCCAGGCGCTGGTGCTCGAGCGCTACGGCGACCGGATCGTGAACGCGTCGGCGGCGATGTCGCGGCAGGCCGTCCACTCGGGACGCAAGTCACGGATCTAGGACCACAACTACTCGCCCACGCCCGGTGCCGCCGTCGATGAACCGACAGCGGCACCGGATTCTTCGCCCGCTCGGCGGCGGGCCACGCGGTCAGTGATCCGCAGCGTGTTGTTCGTCGGCGAACACGTTGTGGTGCGGACGCCCACCCAGCAGTGCAGCCGCGATCACCGCGGCCAGGATGGCGGCGATGCCACACACCAGGTAACCGATCGCGTAGCCATTGGACAGCGCGTGGAAGGCGACGTCCTTGATCGGGTTCAGCGGGTGGGTCGAACCGTCGGGCATGGTCACCGTCGAGGGCACGCCGTTCGCCCCGATCGGACCGGAGTTCACCGCGTTCACCGCTCCTTGCAACTCCGCCTGCGCCGGTGCCGGCGCGTTCTGCGGCGATGCGTTGAACGCATCGAGAGCGGACGTCAGTTGCGGCGAGGCCGCGACGTTGCGGCCGATCTCCGAGGCGGCGCGGGTCAGCGCTATCGCGCCGATCACCGACGGCCCCAAGGTCAGACCGAAGTCACGGATCATGCTGGTCATGCCGCTGGCCATACCTGCCTTCGACGTCGGGACGCTGTTGACCGAGACCGACGTGATCGAGGTGACCGCGAGTTTGAATCCGGCACCGATCACCAGCAGCGGGAAGGCAATCGCGGCGATGGACAAGTTGGTCGCCGGGATCAGCGCGAGCGCCACATCCCCGACGCCGATCAAGGCTGCACCGACGGCCAGGATCCAGCCCGGATTGTAGTGCTGCAACAAACGGGAACTGACCGGGAAGAGGATCACACCCATGATGTTCAGGCACACAAAGCCAACGGAGGTCATCAGCGGCGAATAGCCTTGGATCGCCGAGAGCCGGATGCTCGTGGCGTACGCGGTCCCCAGGTAAGCGAACATCGACAGCACGGTCACGATCGCGGTGACCACGAAGACACGGTTGGCGAAGAGATCCAGCTGGACCAACGGCTGGGCGGTCCGCCGCTCGATGAAGACGAACGCGGCCAGGAACACGACTGCGGCCACAAAACTGCCGACCACCAGCGGTGAACTCCAGTCCCCTTCGGAGCCTTGGATGACACCGAACACCAGAGCGAACAGGCCGATGGCGACGGTGACCTGGCCCGGGATGTCCAGCGACCGCCCCTTGGGCGACGACGAGTTCCTGGCGAACGCCAGGGTGATCACCGTGCTGATGGCGCCGAGGACGGCGAGTCCCAGGAAACCGTAACGCCAGCTTGCGTTCTCGCCACCGCCATGGGGCAACTCGGCCAACACACCGGCCATCACCGGGGAGATGAATCCACCGGCCGTCAGCGCCGCGGCCCAGATCGAGATCGACTTGGAGCGCTCCTTCACGGTGTGGGTACCGGCGGCGAGCATCGCGACCGAGGTCGGGAACAGTGCTGCGGCACCGATACCGCCGATGACCTGCCCGCCGAACAGGAAGGTCATCTGCACCGCGTGCGACCCGTCGGTCGGCGTGAGGTATGCCAACAACATGCCGAGGGTCACCAGCGCTGATCCGATCGCCAACAGTCGCTTGCGACCGAAGAGATCCCCCAGGACACCACAGCTGAGCTCCAGCAGGGTGATCGGAACCAGGAACGCCGCCGAGACCCAGGTGAGCTGGGCCGAGGTGGTGTCGAGGTCAAGTTGGATCATGCCGTTCAGCACGGCGGGGATCGACAAGCCGATCTGGGCCACCATCACGGCGACAACGCTGGCGAGAAGGGTGCCGCCCGTAAGTCGATGGTTCATTCCCGACGACGGCACGGCCGGGTCCACGTCAATTGCGCTCATGTCATGAATCAAATCACAAAGGAAGCCTGATTAACAGGTTTCCTGATTATTACTCTGGGGTAGTAACTCTCAGTCCACGAGATTCTTGCGACAGCTCTGCAACACGTCGCCGAACTGGGCGGTGGCCTTCGCGTCCATCCCGTGCACCATCCGCGTTTGCACCGCCGTCACCGGCCCACGGCAGGCATCCAGAAGTGCCAGACCGTCTGCAGTCAACGACAACACCAGTCGTCGTCGATCGGCCGGATCCCGGTGCCGCTCGATCAGACCGCGATCCACCAACGGAGCCACCACGTCTGACATGCTCTGCGCGGTCACGAACGAGTTGCGCGCCAGATGCGCCGAGGTCATGCCGGGGTCCCGTTCTAGCACCGTCATCGCGGTGTACTGCGACGTGGTCAGGCCCTGCGGCTTGAGCACGTCGTCCAATTGCGCTCGAATCGCCAACTCGACTTGCTTGACCATGTAGAGCAGCGTGGGTTGGTGACGCGTCATGGACGTCACCCTAAGCCAAGGACCTCCACGGCATTCGACTTGAGGATGTACTCGTGCCGCTCGGGTTTGATGCCCAAGTCGGCGAAGTCCGCCAGCCAACGCTCCGGGCTGATGAGCGGATAGTCGGTGCCGAAGAGGACCTTGCGATGCAGCATCCCGCCGGCGGCCCGGATGAGCTCGGGCGGGAAGTACTTCGGACGCCATCCGGACAAGTCGATGAACACGTTCGACTTGTGTGTGGTCATCGAGATGGCCTCGGCCTGCCAGGGCACCGAAGGATGCGCCAGGATCACTGTTAGGCCTGGAAAATCGGCGGCCACGTCGTCGAGCAGAAGTGGATTCGAGTAGCGCAACTTGATGCCGCGTCCCCCGGGCAGCCCCGCACCGATCCCGTTCTGCCCGGTGTGGAACAACGCCGGGACACCCAGGTCCTGCAGGGCAGACCACAAGGGCTGCAACGCCGGATCGGTGGGATCGAACGCCTGCAGGCTGGGGTGGAACTTGAATCCACGAACGCCATAGTCCTGCACCAGGCTCCGGGCTCGATCGATCGCTCTCTCCCCCTGCCGAGGATCCACCGAACCGAACGGGATCACCACGTCGGCCTCGTCCGCCGCACGGGTGGCGATCTCCTCACTGGAGATCGCCGGGCGGCCGAGTGCGGTGGTGGCGTCGACGGTGAAGACAACGGCGGCCATCCCCGCTGCCCGGTAGCGAGCCGCGATGTCCCCCACCGTCGGGGTCCGATTGTCTGAGCCCTTGAAGTACGCCTCGGAGGCATCCATCAGCATCGGGTCCAGGGATAGGTGACCATGGTCGTCTTGTTCGATGTGCACGTGCATGTCGATCGCGCTGATCGCGTCGAGGTCGATCTCGGGCTGGTAGCGAGTCATCACAATTCCTTCAATTTGGAGCGTTGGAGCTTGCCGGAAGCGTTGCGAGGCAGCTCATCACGGATGACCGTGGATCGCGGAAGCTTGTAGCGCGCTATCCGCCCGGCCAAGAATGCGAGCAATTGCTCGTGATCGAGAGAGGAGCCGGATCTGACTCGGACAAAGGCCCGGCCCACCTCGCCCCACTGCGCGTCCGACACGCCGACCACCGCGCACTCCAGGATGTCGGGGTGGTCATAGATGGCCTGTTCGACCTCTGCCGGATAGACGTTCTCACCGCCGGAGATGTACATGTCCTTGAGTCGGTCGACGATGTACACGAACCCGTCGTCGTCGACCACCGCCACGTCACCGGTGTGGATCCATCCATCGTCGAAGGCCGCGGCGGTAGCGGTCTCGTTGCGCCAGTATCCAGGGCTGACGTTCGGGCCCTGTACCAACACCTCGCCCGGTTCACCCGCCGGCGCGGTGCGGCCGTCGGGATCGACCACCCGAACATCGCTGAAGAAGCAGGAGGTCCCTGCTGAGCCGAGTTTGCGCAGGCCATCCGCCTCGCGCAGCATCGTGGCCCCCGGCGAGGTCTCGGTCAGTCCGTAACCTTGAGTGATCCGGAGACCCCGGTCGACGTAGGTACGTAGCAACGCCTCGGGAATCGGTGCGCCACCGCTGAGTGCGATACGCAGCGTATGCAGGTCGGCAGTGCCGAAGGCGGGTTCCTCGGCCAGCGCCTGATACATCGACGTGACGCCGAACAGCATTGTCACGCCGCGATTCGCGATCACCTCGATGGCGCGCGCAGGATCGAACTTGGCCTCCAGCAAGCAGGTTCCGCCTTTGAGGATCACCGGTAGCAACACCTGGTTCAGCGCTGCGGTGTGAAACATCGGGGCGGTGACCAGCGCGACCTCGTTGCTTCCCAGGTCCACATCGATCAACAGATTCAACACGTTCCAGATGACGTTGCCGTGAGTGAGCATGACGCCCTTGGGGCGTCCACTGGTACCTGAGGTGTACTGCAGCATGAAAAGATCGTCGTGTTCGATCGCCTCGTCGATCGGCGACTGATCCGCATCCATCAACGGATCCATCGCCGTCGGGGTGTCGGACACAACTCGAACCTGAAGATCCAGGTCGCCGCCCTGCGCAGCCGCGACGGCTGCCGAGAACGACTCCTGGTGCAGGAGTAGCCGGCTACCGCTGTCGGCAAGCACGTGGCGCAGCTCGGGCGCGGCCAGCCGGGTGTTCACCGGCAAGAACACCGCACCGAGCTGCGCCACCGCGAACAAGGTTTCGACAAAACCGACGCCGTTGAAGCCGAGGTAGGCAACTCGAACGCCGCGCCGCACGCCCAACCGCCGCAACCCGTGCGCGAGCGCGGTCACCCGTCGATCGAGTTCGGCGTAGGTCATCGCGGTGTCTCCGTCGGTCAGTGCTGTCGACGCCGGGGACATCCGGGCCCGACGTGTCACCCAGGAACCGAGACCCTGATCCATCATCGTCAATCGCCTTTCGCCTGCGGTTCCCGCGCCCCGGGCATCACGGTCAGATCGAGTTCGGCCTTGGTGGCCAGCAACTCCCGCAGAGCCGCATCTCGACGTGCCAGCACCGCGGGCTCCTGGCCGCCCATCTCCTCGGTGACGCCTCGGACCAGGGTGTCGATCAGGGCCGGAGTGAATTCCGGCGTACCCAGATCCTGCCACCAGTCCAGCATCGGCGGGCCGAGGTGCTCCAACACGTGCTGCAGACCACCGTCGCCACCGGAGAGATGTTGGGTGGCAAGCGGTCCCAACAGCGCCCACCGCAGGCCGGGTCCGTTCGCGACGGCCTGGTCGAGGTCGGTCACCGACACCACGCCCTGTTCGACCAGGTAGTAGGCCTCACGCCACAGGGCGGCCTGCAATCGGTTCACCACGTGCCCGGGGAGCTCCCGGCGCAGCCGGATGGGCGCTTTGCCCAGACCGCGAAGGATCTCCATCGTCATCAGCACCGACTCTTCAGTGGTCAGCCGGCCGCCGACCACCTCGACCAGCGGGACCAGATGAGGTGGGTTGAACGGGTGCGCCACCAGTACTCGTTCCGGGTGACGGGTGCAGTCGAGCTGGATATCACTGGCCGCCAGCCCCGATGAGCTGCTGGTCAGCATCACATGCGGGGGCGCGACGGCGTCGAGCTCGGCAAACAATCGCCGTTTGAGGTCGAGGCGCTCGGGACCCGCCTCGATCACGAAGTCCGCGTCGGCAACAGCTTCGGCGGCATCTGCGACCAGCGAGAGGTCGGCGGGGGCTTCCCCCAGCATCGTGGTCAGTGTGCGGATGGCTCGGTCCTCCGCTTCCGGGGCCGGGTCGGCCAGCACCACATCGACCCCCCGGCCGATCAGCAACGCAGTCCAGCTGAGCCCGATCGCACCGGCGCCGACGACGGCCACCCGCTGCACGCCACCGTTCTGTTCGCTCATCGCTGCACCTGCTCGGCAAATGCGGTGTATGCGTCCAAGGCGGTCGGGACGGCCAGCGAGTCCTTGCTCGCAACCTGATCTGGTCGCGCGCCCTGCAGAATCCGCTTGACCGGAATCTCCAGCTTCTTGCCGGTTCGGTTGCGTGGCACCAGATCTACCTCGACGATGTCGTCCGGAACATGCCGCGGGGACAGCGCAGTGCGTAGTTCGCTCGCGATGCTCTTCCTCAACGTCTCGTCGAGGGTGGCGCTGTCGGCGAGCACCACGAAGAGGATCAGCCGACCGTTGCCACCTGCCGGATCCTCCAGGTGGACCACCAGGCTGTCCTGCACTGTTGGCAGTTCCTCGACCACCCGATAGAACTCGGCGGTACCCAGTCGGACTCCACCACGGTTCAATGTCGCGTCGGACCGACCGGAGACCACACAGCTACCGTCGGGGGCGAACGTGATCCAGTCCCCGTGCCGCCACACCCCGGGCCAACGATCGAAATAGGTCTCCCCCATCCGTGTGCCGTCGGTGTCGCCCCAGAGTCCGACCGGCATCGACGGCATGGGCCGGGTGATGACCAATTCGCCTGGTGTATCGACAATCTCGCGACCGTCGTCATCGAAGGCGAACGCCGCCACACCAAGCGCCCGGCCCGAGATCTGCCCGGCGGAGACGGGCAGCAACGGGTTGTTCTGGACAATTCCGCTGCACACGTCCGTGCCGCCGGATCCCACGTTCAGCATCACCTCGGGGCCGAGTTGCGAACGTATCCAGGCGTAGCCCTCGGGCGGCAGCGGTGACCCCGCAGAGGCAACCATGCGGATCTTCAGATCCGCCTGGCTCAGGTCGAGTCCGGCTGCCCGGCACGCCATGATGTAGCCGGGGGCGGCACCCATCAGGGTCACGCCGACCTCTTCGGCAATTCGCCACTGCCATCCGAGGTCCGGGTAGGTGGGGTCACCGTCGAGCATCACGATGCCGGCCCGGGTGAGCAACGACGACACCAATGCGTTCCACATCATCCACGCCGTTGTGGAGAACCACAGGATTCGGTCGGACGGCTGGAGATCCCACGACAGTGCGTTGTTCTTGAGGTGCTCCAGCAGGATTCCACCGTGGCCGTGCACGATCGCCTTGGGTTTGCCGGTGGTACCCGAAGAGAAGAGCACGACCAGAGGATGGTCGAAGGGCACCGGGTCGAACTGCGGTTCACCGATGTCGCCGCTGCTGCCGGCCTCATCGAGGAGTGCCGACCACGACAACGCATCCGCCACCCGCCATGGCCCGTACTCGATGTCGATGACCGCCCGCACCGTGGGCAGTCCGGCCCGAATATCGCGAATGCGTTCGGACAGATCGATGTCCTTCTGGCCGTATCGGTAGCCACCGGCGACCAGCAACACCACCGGTTCGACCTGGCCGAACCTGTCGACCACGCTGCGCGCACCGAACTCGGTGGCACAACTGGCCCAGGTGGCACCGAGGCCGGCAGTCGCGAGAAATGCGACCAAGGTCTCCGGAATGTTCGGGAGGTATCCGACGACTCGATCACCTCGACCAACGCCAAGATCCTGCAGCACTTTTCGAGCGCGGGCCACCTGATCGCGAAGTTGCCCGAAGGTCAGGTCGACATCGTCGCGGGTCTGCGAGCGGCCGAGGATCGCGACGGTGTCGGTGTCCTCGGCGGTGCCGAGCATGTGCTCGGCGTAGTTCAGGGTCGCGCCAGCGAACCAGCGCGCACCCGGCATGGAGTCGTCCGCCAACACCGTGTCGTACGGGGTATGGCTGACCACACCGAAGAACTCCCAGATCGCCGACCAGAAACCGGCGAGGTCGTCGATCGACCACCGCCACAGGGCCTCGTAGTCGTCGAAGGTCAATCCACGACGCTGTTCCAGCCATCCCAGGAAGCGACCGATCTCGGTGCTCCGACGGACATCGGCCGGCGGGGTCCAGGTCACCTCACCACTCGCGATCGTCGCGCTCACGGCCGTGCCACCTTTGCCGAGCGCCCGGACAGGAAGTCCGACATCCGCGACTTCGCATCGTCCGTGCCCTGGGCCAACGCGGCCACCAGCGATTCCATCATCGAACCCTCACGGGGATTGGCCTCGGCGATGAGCGGTAGTGCCTGGGTGACGGCGAAGTTCGTCTGCGGAGGGTTCTCGGCAACGCGCCTCGCCAGATCCATGGCCACCGACAGCCCGGTGCCGTCCTCCACCAGATACTGGTTGAGGCCGATGCGCTCCCCCTCGTCGCCGCTGTACCGGCGACCCGTCAGCATCATGTCCATCATCCGCGACACGCCGATCAACCGTGGGATGCGCATCGAGGCGCCACCGCCGACGAACAGTCCGCGTTGCCCCTCCGGCAATGCATAGAACGTCGATTGTTCGGCGACGCGAATATGCGCCGTGGCGGCCAGTTCCAGTCCGCCGCCGACCACCGCGCCGCGCAATGCTGCGATGACCGGCACCGGCGCCTGCTCGATCTCCCGGAAGGCGCGATGCCACATCTGTGAGTGGGCGACCCCCTCGAAGCTGCTCCGTTCGGCCATC
Source organism: Gordonia sp. DT218 (assembly GCF_049847105.1). NCBI lineage: Bacteria > Bacillati > Actinomycetota > Actinomycetes > Mycobacteriales > Gordoniaceae > Gordonia > Gordonia sp. DT218. The sequence goes on from NZ_JBNCNS010000001.1 coordinate 424,435, forward strand.
TCGGACAGGTCGAGCCCGGCGGAGAAATGATCGCCGTCAGCGGCGAGAACCACGACTCTGACGGTGGGTTCGAGGTTCCGGAAGAAGTCCTCGATACCGCGGACCATCGTGTCGCTGATGGCGTTCCGCTTCTCCGACCGCGCGAGCGTCAAGATCGCGACCGGACCGTCTCGTTCGACCCGCAGTGACGGGGGTAGCGCTGTTTCCATGCCGACTCCTAATAATCAGGTTTCCTGATTATTACTCTCTCGCCGCCGCGCGTCAACGCGCCCGCCGAAAACCGGCACCGGGTGACGAACCACCGCCCCGCGGTGATTGCCGAAGCGGCACCATCTACGAGCCCGTGAACAGCGAGTATGGTTTTCGACGTGGACGCGACGATTTATCACAACCCGAAATGCTCGACCTCCCGCAAGGCGCTGGAGAAGCTCCGCGACGCCGGGATCGAACCCACCGTCGTGAAGTACCTGGATCAGCCATACACCCGCGATCAGCTGACCCGACTGATCGCGGACGCCGGCCTGACCGCCCGCGACGCGGTCCGCAAACGCGAGTCGCTCTACAAAGAACTCGACCTCGCATCGTTGCCCGACGACAATCTGCTCACCGAGATGGTCCAGCACCCGATTCTTGTCGAGCGACCATTCGTGGTCACCGACAAGGGAACTCGCCTCGCTCGACCGCTGGACAGGCTCGACGAGATCCTCTGACACCCGTCGACGCGACCTTTCGGACATTCCTCGCGAGAGCGAAAAGGCGCGTCGCCCTTCAGATTAGTTCCGTGTTACAACGGAATTGCGAATTTATTTAGCACCGCTAATCACTGAAGGTGGGACGCGTTTCATGTGCGGAATAACCGGCTGGGTGGGTTACACCCGCGAGATGGCAAGCAAGAAGAACATTCTCGACGAGATGACCGCCACGATGAGCGATCGCGGTCCGGACGACGTGGGCACCTACGTCGACCGTCACATCGGTCTCGGACATCGGCGGTTGGCGATCATCGACCTGCCGATGGGGCGACAGCCGATGGTCGCGAACACCCCCTCCGGCGACGTGGTGATCGTCTACAGCGGCGAGACCTACAACTTCCGTGAGCTCCGTGGGCAACTGGCCACCGCCGGCCACGAGTTCCACACCGAGAGTGACACCGAGGTGGTGCTGCACGGGTACCTCGAGTGGGGCACCGAAGTGGTCGATCGATTGAACGGCATGTATGCCTTCGCGATCTGGGACGGTCGGACCGAGCAGCTCGTCATGGTGCGGGATCGGCTGGGTATCAAGCCCTTCTACTATTCACAGACCGACGACGGCGTGGTGTTCGGTTCGGAACCCAAGGCGATCCTGGCGAATCCGCTGGTGCCGCACACCGTTGACGCCGATGGATTCCGCGAACTCTTCGCGGTCACCAAGGCGCCCGGATGGTCCATGTGGAAGCACATCCGCGAGGTGGAGCCGGGCACCATCGTCACGGTCTCGCGGGATGGCTGCGCCACCCGAACCTATTGGTCGCTGCCCGCGCACGGACACACCGACGACATCGACGACACCGTTGATCACGTGCGGGAGCTGATGACCGACATCGTGAACCGGCAATTGATCGCCGACGTACCCCGATGCGTATTGCTCTCCGGCGGTTTGGATTCGAGTGCGCTCACCGGGCTCGCTGCCGCACACCTGGGCGAAGATGGCCGCCGCGTACACACCTATGCGGTCGATTTCGTCGACCAGGAGGAGAACTTCCGGCCGGACGAGATGCGGGACACTCCCGACTCACCATATGTCCGTGACGTCGCAACGCATGTGGGGTCGATGCATCGCGATGTCATGCTCGACCCCGCGGATCTCACCGACCCCGCGGTGCGCAGGGCGGTCATCGGGGCCCGCGACATCCCGGCCGGCCTCGGAGACATGGACAGCTCGCTCTACCTGCTGTTCAAAGCGATCCGTGCCGAATCGACGGTGGCGCTGTCCGGGGAATCCGCCGATGAGGTGTTCGGCGGTTACCGGTGGTTTTTCGATGAGGGCTCACGCAACTCGGAGACCTTCCCGTGGCTGGCGTTCGGCAGTGCGCTCACCCGTTCGCGGTACGCGATGCTCACGCCCGAGATGCAGCAGACCCTCGACATCGACTCCTACGTCTCCGACCAGTACGCGACGGCCCTCGCCGCGATCCCCACCGTCGACGGCGAATCGTCGGAGGAACGGCGGATGAGGGTCATCTGCCACCTTCACCTCACCCGCTTCGTCCGAATGCTGCTGGACCGCAAGGACCGCGCATCCATGGCGGTCGGTCTCGAGGTACGTGTTCCGTTCTGCGATCATCGGCTCGTCGAATACGTCTACAACACACCGTGGGCGTTCAAGACCTTCGACGGTCGCGAGAAGAGCCTGCTACGTCATGCGACGAAACACGTGCTGCCGCAGTCGGTGGTCGACCGGACCAAGAGCCCGTACCCGTCGACCCAGGACCTCAAGTACACCGTCACCCTGCAGCAGCAGTTGGACGACATCGCCGCCGAGCGGGGCCATCAGGTGTTCGATCTCGTCGACCACCGCGCCGTCAAGGCCATGACGGCGGAGTCGGCACATGCTGTGTCGCCCGAGATCCGCACGCAGATGGATCGGGTGCTCGATCTCTACCACTGGATCGAGATGTACTCGCCCGACCTGCAGGTCGCCTGACGTCGACCGCTAAGCGGTGAGCGCTCTTGTGGGCAAGGGCCTCTGCACCGCCGGGATCACCGCGGCGACCAGGCCCTTCACCAGGCCCTTGGTCATGTCCCAATAGTCGAAATAGTCCCGCCACACCGTGATGCGTCCTTCGGCGACCTCGAATCGTCCGCACACCCAGAACTGCATGGCGACGCGGCCGATCCGCAATTCGTCGACGCGTTCGGTGAGGACCACCGCACCGTCGGCGGAGACGTTGATCATCCGATAGTTGAAGCCCGCCCAGGAGAGGTTGTCCATTCCCCGGAATATCTTCGCCACCTTGGGTTTACCGTGAACGGTGGGCGTCGAGACATTGGTGTAGGCGATATTCTCGTCCACGTTCTCGAGGGCGGCCACCGAGTCTCCCCGTGCCAACTCGTCGAGGAACTCGGTGACGATGTCGATCGGTGTTCGTGAGGTCATGGGGCCAGTATGCCTGTGACGAGCGGTTACGGGAACACTCTTCGCCCCCGCACTGTGGAGGCCGGGTGCGATGTGACATCGGGCGTGGCCATCGACTATCCTTTCCTGCGTTGTCTCGGCGAGGGTGAGCGATCACCGTTATCGGCGCGATCATCGCGGATCTCCTCCGCGGGCATCTGAGGGCCCGCCGGATGGTTCGGGGTCGATGTCGCTCACCGCGACCCAACCCACCGAACCAGCGCGGTTCACCCGAACCGCCGAACGAGGAGAACACCATGGCTACTGAGACCGCAAAGCTGACGGTCACCACTCGCACCGAGAAGGGCAAGGGCGCCGCCCGTCGCGCCCGCCGCGAGGGCAACGTCCCCGCCGTGCTCTACGGCCACGGCACCGATCCGCAGCACCTCAGCCTCCCGGCACTCGAGCTGGCGGCCATCCTGCGTAACAGCGGCACCAACTCGATCATCGATCTCGACATCGAGGGCACCAGCCAGCTCGCCCTGACCAAGCAGATCGACGTGCACCCGATCCGCAACTACATCGAGCATGTCGACCTCCTGGTGATCCGCCGGGGCGAGAAGGTCACCGTCGAGGTCTACATCGTCGTCGAGGGCGACGCAGCCCCGGGCACCCTGGTCACCCAGGACACCAGCTACATCGAGATCGAGGCCGACGCGCTGTCGATCCCCGAGCAGTTCGTCGTCAGCGTCGAGGGGGTCGAGCCCGGCAACGCGGTCCACGCATCCGACCTGGACCTGCCCGAGGGTGTCAGTCTGATCAGCGATCCGGAGATGCTCATCGTCGCCGTCAACGAGGCGCCGACCGCTTCGCAGCTCGAGGACGAGGCCGAAGATGCCGGCGCGGAGACCCCGGGCACCGAGGACGATGCCGAGGCTCCCGCCGAAGAGTCGGCAGAGTGATCCTGTCCCCCACTGATCAGTGAAACTGATTGTCGGGCTGGGTAACCCCGGCCCGAAATACGAGAAGACGAGGCACAACATCGGCGCGATGGTCGCCGATGGCCTCGTCGCCTCGGCCGGCGAGCGGTGGAAGCTGCACAAGAAGTCGGGCGCGCAGGTCGCGCCCCTCACCGTCGCCGGTCACCAGGCCCTCGTCGCGAAACCCCGGGTCTACATGAACGAGGCCGGGCGACAGATCGGGCCCCTGGCCAAGTTCTACTCGGTCCCGCCGGGCGACCTGATCGTCCTGCACGACGAACTCGACATCGATGTCGGCCTGGTCCGGCTCAAGCAAGGCGGCGGCGAGGGCGGCCACAACGGTTTGCGTTCCGTCAGCCAATCGATCGGGTCCCGTGACTACCTGCGGGTCCGGCTCGGGATCGGCCGGCCACCCGGTCGACAGGACCCCGCGGATTTCGTTCTGAAGCCTTTTCCGTCGGCGGCTCGTGACGACGTCGAGTTGCTGATCGCGCATGGCATCGGCGCCACCGAGATGCTGATCGCGCAGGGCCTGGAGGCCGCGCAGAACGTCGTCCACGCCTGGTGAGCGGGCAGCCACGCGCCAACCGGCGATCCTGCCCGTCTGGCCGGTCGCGCCCTGAGATCGGCGTCGAATCGGATACGGGATCGCAAAGGCGACGAAAGCTTTCTTACTTCTCGGTAATGAAGGCCTACAATCGCAGTCGATCGATCGACGAGGGATGGAGACAGCGGTGGGAATTGCGGCGAGAAGCGGGCACCAGAACGTCGCGATGCTGGGCATCGGCGCGTATCGGCCTCAGCGGTTGGTGACCAATGACGAGGTGTGCGAAAAGCTCGATTCGAGCGACGAATGGATCTTCGAGCGCAGCGGCGTCCGGAATCGTCGCTGGATCAGTGGCGACGAGTCGGCGCGATCGATGGCGGCCGCGGCCGCCGAACGCGCGATCCGCAATTCGGGTGTCGCCAAGGAGAAGATCGGCGCCCTGATCCTGGCCACCAACAGTTGGAAGACCAAGATCCCCCACGGCGGGCCGATCGTGGCCTTCGACATCGGGCTCAACGGCATCCCCGCCTACGACGTCGCCGCCGGCTGCGGCGGCTTCGGCTACGGCCTCGGGATCGCGGCCGACACCGTCCGCGCCGGATCTGCCGAGTACGTGCTCGTCGTCGGTGTGGAGACGATGTCGGTGGTCATGGAGCCGACCGACCGCAACACCGCGTTCATCTTCGGTGACGGCGCCGGCGCCGTCGTCGTCGGCCCGAGTGACGAGAACGGGATCTCGCCGACCGTCTGGGGCAGCGATGGCGAGAACGCCGAGGCGATCGGCCAGAACTGGGACATCCCCGAATACATGGACCGCGCCGAGGAGTTCCAGCACAAAGACCCCGAGTCCGAGCCGGTCGGCCGGATGGTCGTCACGATGCAGGGCCCGCGAGTGTTCCGCTGGGCCGCGATCACCCTGCCGAAGGCCCTGTCGACCGTGCTGGAGACCTCGGGCGTGAGTATCGACGACATCGAGATCTTTGTGCCGCACCAGGCCAACGCGCGCATCAACGAACTGATGAAGAAGAACCTCGGGCTCGCCGACGACGTCCCGATGGCCAACGACATCGAGAACACCGGCAACACATCGGCGGCCTCGATCCCGCTGGCGATGGAGGAGATGCTCGCGAGCGGCAAGGCGAAGGGCGGACAAACCGCACTGCTACTCGGCTTCGGTGCCGGACTCAGCTACGCGGGGGCCGTCGTGACGCTTCCCCCGGCTCCCCGAGAGAGCAGTCTCGACTGAGGCCGCTCTCGTGGGGGCACAGCGGGTTTCGATACGCCGGCTCGCTGCGCTCGCGCGGCTACTCAACCAGCAGGACCTCCAGCTGATCGAGTAGGCACCGACCGCAGCGAGGCGCCGGGACCTCCAGCCGATCGAGTAGGCACCGACCGCAGCGAGGCGCCGTATCCCTTCTGCTGATCGAGTAGGCACCGAGCGCAGCGAGGCGCCGGGACCTCCAGCCGATCGAGTAGGCACCGAGCGCAGCGAGGCGCCGTATCGAGATCTCCCGCCCCTACGCGTTCTCCTTGCGGAAGACCGCGGTCCCCCACCAGGTTCCGAGCGCTCCCAGGATGATCGCGGTGATCAGACCCCAGGCGACCGAGGACGACGCGATGTCGCCTGCGAACGAATTGCGCACGCCGTCGACGACCCACTTGAACGGCATGAAGTCGCTCAGCTTCTGCAGCCAGGTGGGCCCGAGGGTCATCGGGAGCAGAATGCCCGACAGCAACAGCACGGGCATCATCACCATGTTGATGACCGGCGCCATCACGTCCTCGCTCTTGGTGGTGAGGGCCAGTGCATTCGACGCGGCCGCACATGCGCCGCCCACGATCATGGTGATCAGGATGCCGACGACGATGCCGACGAACGACCCGCGCATCCCCATGATCAGGCCGAGCAGGACGAGGATGACCGCCTGCACGAACAGCTGGAGCACGTCACGCCACAGGCGTCCGGTCAGTAGCGCGGTGCGACTGGCCGGGGTGACGCGCTCGGCCTCGATGACACCTTCCCGCCACTCGCCGATCAGGCTGAATCCGGCGAAGAACGCGCCGAAGATGCCCAGCTGGACCAGCAGTCCGGGGACGAGGAAGGTGTAGGCGTTGTCGGCGCCGCCGGGGAACTGACTCACCAACGGCGTGAGCAGCGGACCGAACAGCAACAGATAGAGGATCGGCTGCATGACGCCGATCAGCACCCACGCGGGGTTCCGCAGGTTCATCCGGATCTGACGACGGAACACGATGTTGCTCTCGCGAAGAAAAGTCATGACTGTGACACTCCTTGGGCCGACTCGTGGGCCGGAGATCCTTCGGCGACAACGGAATCGTCGGCGGACTGTTCGTCCTGGGCGTCCCGCAGCGAACGACCGGTGAGGGTGAGGAACACGTCGTCGAGGGTCGGGCGGATCACCTCGATCGAATCGAGGTTGATGCCTGCGGCGTCGAATTCGCGGAGCAGGCCCGGCACCTCACGACCAGCGCGACGGACCCGGCCACGCACGTGGCGTCCGTCGGTTTCCACATCACTGCCGATGGCACCGAGTTTCTCCGCGGAGACGGCGACCATCGCGTCGTCGGAGAGTTCGAGATCGACGAGGTCACCCGACACCGTGGCCTTGAGATTGTCGGCCGTATCCGCCGCCACGATGCGGCCGTTGTCGATGATGATGATGCGATCGGACAGCTCGTCGGCCTCGTCGAGATAGTGCGTGGTGAGGAAGACCGTGGCACCGGTGTCCGAACGCAGCCGCCGGATGTGTTCCCAGAGGTTGGCCCGTGCCTGCGGGTCGAGACCCGTGGTCGGCTCGTCCAGGAACACCAGCGTCGGATCGTGCACCAGACCCATGACGATGTCGAGACGACGCTTCTGTCCGCCGGACATGTTCTTGGGCATCCGGTCCCAGAGGCCGTCAAGTTGCAACTGCGCGAACAGGGCCTTACCGCGGGCGGTGGCTGCGGAGCGCGTCATCCCGTAGAGCATCCCGTGGTCGACCACCTCGTCGCCGGCCTGCGCCTGACTGAAGGCGCCGCCCGCCTGAGAGACATAGCCGATGCTGCGACGCACCATGACCGAGTCCTTCACGACGTCGTACCCGTTGACGGTCGCCGTACCGGCTGTGGGCCGCAACAGCGTGGTCAGCATCCGGAGCGTGGTCGTCTTACCTGCACCGTTCGGACCCAGGAAGCCGACGACCTCCCCCTCCGCGATGTCGAGGTCCACACCGTCGACGGCGCGGACCTCCCGCTTCTGTTTTCCACGGCCGGTGTGAAATGTCTGCACCAGCCCGCGTGCATGGATCATGCCTGTCCCCTTCGCGTCCGTCGGAACTCCCGAGCCGCACCGTTCGGATCTCCGACTGTTCAAGTTTGAATATATTCGACTATCCCAATCTGTACGTCGGAAGTCAACGGCGAGATCCGACGCTCGCAGCTCAGAGAGGCTGACTTGCCTCACCTCGAGGATTCATCGAATCGAGGACAACAACGGTCCTGGTACGAGCGCGGATCTGGACCTACCCTCGTGGACATGGCAGCGACCACCACTCGATTACTGCTGCTGGGTGCCGTTGCCCTGTTCGAGCCGGTGAACGGCTACCAGATCCGGCGCGAACTGATGTCCTGGCAGGTCGATCAGTGGGCCAATGTCAATCCCGGCTCGATCTATCACGGCCTCGGCGGGCTCGTGACCGATCATCTCGCCGTCCGCCACGACCTCACCGACGGGGCGCGGGACGTCGCGGTCTATGAGCTGACCGGTGCCGGCCGCACCGAGTTCGACCGGCTGCTGACCGATGCGATCGTCACGGTGAATGTCTTCGACCGTCGCGAGTTCCATGCCGCCTTCGGGATGCTGCCCATGCTCGGGCAGCAGACAGCGCTCGAGCTCCTCGAGCGTCGCCACCAGACTCTCGCCGCTGCGGTGACCGAGTTCCCGGTCGACAGCCGGGCCGACGACCACCCCCACGTACCGCCGCACGCCTTCCGCGGAATGCAGCTGTGGGGTGCGGAAGCTCGGGCCGAACTGCTCTGGCTGTCCGACGTCGTCGAGGACCTGCGATCGGGGCGGCTCGACCTCAGCTCCCGGGGCTGGACACCTCCCGCCGACGATCCCGGCCATCAGATGACCGCCGACCGCGATCGATATCGCGAGATGATCGGGCAGCGGCAGCCCGCGCGCAACGCTACTTCCCAGTAGGGCGCCGATGTGAGACCGTCTATGGCGGGTCGCATAGTGAAAGGGACACTCATGGCTGTCATCGCGGACACTGCCGGGATCAACAACATCGGCATGCTCGGCATCGGTGCGTACCGCCCCGAGCGGGTGGTCACCAACGACGAGATCTGCGAGCGGATCGACTCCTCCGACGAGTGGATCTACACCCGCACCGGGATCAAGACGCGACGCTTCGCGCGGCGCGACGAGACCGTGATGGAGATGTCGGTCAACGCCGGGCGCAAGGCCATCGCCAATGCGCTGCTCTCGGGATCCGACATCGATGCAGTGATCCTGGCGACCAACACCCACCTCTTGCTGACCCCGGCCGGGGCCACCAAGGTCGCGACCGAGCTCGGCGCCAACGGCGTCCCGTCCTTCGACATCACGGTCGGCTGCGCCGGCTTCGGTTACGGCATGGCCGTGGCGTCGGACATGATCCGCGGGGGCAGCGCCACACATGTGCTCGTCATCGGCGCCGAACAGTTGTCGATCACGATGGACATGACCGACCGCACGAACTGCTTCATCTTCGGCGACGGCGCGGGTGCCGTCGTCGTGGGGCCGACCGAGGACCAGCAACTCGGACCCGTGATCTGGGGCAGCGACGGTTCGCAGTTCAATGCGATCCGGCAGGACATCGACTGGGTGACCTTCCTCGACAGCGACCGCACCCATCGCCCGTACCTCCGCATGGAGGGCACCGCCGTCTTCCGGTGGGCTGCCTTCGAGATGGGCAAGGTCGCCCAGCGCGCACTCGACGCCGCGAAGGTCGGCGCCGAGGATCTGGACGTCTTCGTCCCGCATCAGGCGAACTCTCGCATCAACGACCTCCTTGCCAAAAACCTGAAACTGCGCGAGGGCACCGTCGTCGCCAACGACATCGAGCACACCGGCAACACCTCCGCAGCATCGATCCCGCTGGCGATGGAAGAACTGTTGTCGACCGGCGCCGCGAAGCCGGGCGAGACCGCGCTGCTCCTCGGGTACGGAGCCGGCCTGAGTTATGCGTCGCAGGTCGTCAAACTGCCGCCTGTTCCGTTCGAATGATCCGGTCGGTTGACGTTGCCGTTTGGTCCGCTGAGCGGACCTGAGGGCAACTTCTGGCCGAGCGAGTCCGTCACGCGCGCTGCGACGTCGTGGGGTCGGGTGGTGATGTCATCCCACGTGAAGTTGAGCGTCGTGAACCCCGCAGCCAGCCAGGTGTTGCGTTTCGTCCTATCACGCTGAAAGACCTCGGCATCTCGATGGAACGCGAACCCATCCATCTCGACGATCACCTTCTCTGCGTCGAAGACGAAGTCGGCGAGAAAGCCGCAAACCATCGTGTTCGCACACCACCCGGATATACCGCGGCTGCGGAATACGTCCACCGCCGCGCGTTCGGCCTCCGAACGCGCACCTGATTCGAGTGCTTCGAGGAGTCGGCGGGTGGACGCCACTCCCACCCTCCTCGGATACCTCGCATGTGCGCCGGCAAGTTCGTCGAGGCTGACACGGCGACGGAGCAATGTGTTGTCGACCGCCTGCGACCTCCCGGTTTCGGCGGCGGTGTCGAGAACAGTGACCGGGACCGCCGTCACCCTGACGCCGTCCGATTCGACGACATCGACGTCGTCGTACTTGCGATGTCGTATGCGCACCCACGCCACCGCCCCGCGGTGATGCCCTTTCGTCTCCGACGCGACGGTGATGGATTCCGGGAAGTCGTCGACCAGGCCGTGCCACCACGCGGCGATCGGTCCGCAGAGAATTGCACGTGTGCCGACAGATGCGACGGCGATCCGAACACGAGCGCGCGGCGTCCGCGAATGGTCGGCAGCCCGATATACCCCGGTCGCTTCACGCACCCACTCGCCCGAGGCGACCTTGCGCTTCACCGCCGCACGGCTCAACCCGCATCCGAGCGCGTCCCTCAGGGTGATGACACCATCTCGATCGGCCAGGTGGCGCCGAACTGCACGTGTTGGATTCACACACATTCGACGCACGCGGCGTAGCGGCCGTTCCATCAACCCACCGAGGTTGCCGCTTGGTCCGTGGAGCGAACCAAGCGGCAACTTTTGGTGCATTTTGGCCTGGCCAGCGCCCGAACGGTAGCCTTCTCGAGTGAGTTCTGAAGCCGTCGCCCGCGAAGCGAGCCGCCGTCGCACCTTCGCGATCATCTCGCATCCGGACGCGGGCAAGTCGACGATGACCGAGGCGCTGGCACTGCACGCCCGGATGATCAGCGAGGCCGGCGCCATCCACGGGAAGGCGGGCCGCAAGTCCACGGTCTCCGACTGGATGGAGATGGAGAAGGCCCGCGGCATCTCGGTCAGTTCCACCGCGTTGCAGTTCAACTTCGTGGGCGAGCACGGCCGCGACGACCTGCCCAATGTGATCAACCTGGTCGACACCCCCGGTCACGCCGACTTCTCGGAGGACACCTATCGGGTCCTCACCGCCGTCGATGCCGCCGTGATGCTCATCGACGCGGCGAAGGGCCTCGAGCCACAGACGCTCAAGCTGTTCCAGGTGTGCCGCCACCGGGGCATCCCGGTCATCACCGTCGTCAACAAGTGGGACCGTCCCGGCCAGACACCGCTCGAACTGATCGACGAGATCACCGAGCGCATCGGCCTCACACCGACACCGCTGCACTTCCCGGTGGGCATCGCCGGCGACTTCCGCGGCCTCCTCGACCGCCGCACCGGCGAGTACATCCGCTTCACCCGCACTGCCGGCGGCGCAAAGGTGGCACCCGAGGAGATCATGGGTGCCGACGACGCGGCAGCGCGGGAGGGCGACGAGTGGACCACGGCCCTCGAGGAGAGCGAACTGCTCACCGAAATGGGCCAGGACCACGATCAGGAGATGTTCCTCGCCGGTCAGACATCACCGATGATCTTCGCGTCGGCGATGCTGAATTTCGGTGTGCGCCAGCTTCTCGAGACGCTGGTGGAACTCGCACCCCCGCCGACCGGGCGTACCGACGTCGACGGAACCGTACGCGACGTCACCGACCCGTTCAGCGCAGTGGTCTTCAAGGTGCAGGCCGGGATGGACGCCAGTCATCGGGATCGGCTGGCCTACATGCGGATCGTCTCCGGCGAGTTCGAACGCGGGATGGTGGTCACCCACGCGCAGACCGGAAAACCCTTTGCCACCAAGTACGCCCAGGCCGTCTTCGGCCGTGATCGGTCGACCGTGGACCAGGCCTACCCCGGGGATGTGGTCGGCCTCGTCAACGCGATGGCCCTCGCGCCCGGTGACACCCTGTTCATCGATCCCCGGGTGCAGTATCCGCCGATCCCGTCCTTTGCCCCGGAACACTTCTCGGCGCTGCGGGTGAACACGGCGGACAAGTACAAGCAGTTCCGCAAGGCGATGGACCAGCTCGACAGCGAGGGCGTGGTGCAGGTCCTGCGCAACGAACTGCGTGGCGACGCCTCCCCGGTCCTCGCCGCCGTCGGCCCGATGCAGTTCGAGGTCGTCACGGCACGGATGAAGGCGGAGTTCAACGTCGCCACCACGATCGAGCCGCTCGGCTACAGCCTGGCACGTCGCACCGACGCCGACAGCGCGGCCGAACTCGGCCGGCAGCGCGGCGTCGAAGTCTTCACCCGCAGCGACGGCGCACTGCTGGCCCTCTTCAGCGACAAGTGGCGACTACAGTACATCGAGAAGGAACACCCTGATCTCACTCTCGAACCCCTTGTCGCAACAGCGGATTGAGCCTGTGGTTAACACGGCCACCCGTCGCACCGCCTGGTGGCTCGCGGCCGTGGCGGCCGTCTCCGTCATCGCAGCCTGCGGCACCGGCGACAGCCAGGACCCGCCGGCCTCGTCGTCGTCGGCGCCACCCGGCCCCACCGCATCCGCCCATCTCGACGCCGCCGAATGTCGCGAGACGCCGGACACCGGCCGCATCGACCGCACCGGGGCCGACCTCGACTTCCGTTCCGGCGCAATACGGGTGGCGATAGGTGGTTCCCCTGTCGCCGATCGGGACAACCCCGGTGGTGTCCCGGCCTCGGCCGTCGTGGGCGACGACGACACCGCGTGTTTCGGGTTCAGCAGGTGGGGCAATGCTCGCCCGGAAGTGCCGCCGGACACCCTGTTGTTCGTGTTCAAGGGACCTGGCACCGACGGCGCACAGGTCGAGTTCCTGGCGAGCGACCTCACCGGTGGCGTGCTCCCGCCGATCGGCGACACCCGTCCGAAAGTGGGGCCGTTGTCGAAAGCGATCAATGCGGCGATCGGCGTCTCCGTAAACGGCACCTACTATCACTCGACCTCGTGCCCACTGAAGATCACGGCGATGTCGTCCCGACGCGCGGCCGCGGCGTTCACCTGTCAGCGGGCCGCGCAGAGCGAAGCCAACCCGTTCGCGCCCGACGACGACGTCACCTATGACACCGACGAATCGACGCCGACCTCACCGAGCAGTCCCACCTCGCCGACGATGCCCACCACCACCGGCTCACGGAGCAGCGTCACCCTGTCCGGGTGGTTCGAACTGACACCGTGACCGGTTCACACCACCCCGATGATGCGCGCCACCACATCCGGGTCGACGTCGTCGACCGAATCGGGCGCGAACTCGGGCCGCCGGTCCTTGTCCACGAGGATCGCACGCACACCTTCGGCGAAGTCACCGGTCCTGGTGATCTGTTCGGCCGCATGGAGTTCACGATCGAAACACTCGTCGAGCGTGGAACGCGCGCCGGCCTCGATCATCGCCGCGGTGACCCACAGACTGGTCGGCGATGCCTGTTCGATCAGATCGACCATCTCGGTTGCCCAGTCGTCGCCGACCGCCCCCTTGAGGCCCCCGATGATCGCCGATACGTTCTCGTCGGCGAAGTATTCGCCCACCTTGCGCAACGGGATCTCGGCCGCCGGACGATCGCGATGGCCGGCGAGGACCTCGACGAGCGGCTCCCCGTCACGTAGCCGGTCGGTGACATCACCGATGTCGGCTGACTCGACGAAGTGGGTGGCGAGACCGACCTCCACCGCGTCGACGCCACGTATCCGAGCACCGGTCATCCCCAGCCACATCCCGACCCCCTCTGGTAGCCGGGGCAGGAAATATGTCGCGCCGATGTCAGGGAAGAACCCGATCGCGGTCTCGGGCATGGCGATCAACGCCTTCTCGCTCACCACCCGCACCTCACCGTGCACGCTGATCCCGAGGCCGCCACCCATGGCCGCCCCGTCGATGACCGCCACATACGGCTTCGCGTAGTTCGCCACCAACTGATCGAGCCGGTACTCGGCGGCGAAGTACTTCGTCACCGCATCGTGCTCCCCCGCGACCGCATGTTCGCGGATCGCCCGGATGTCGCCACCGGCACAGAAGGCGCGATCGCCTGCGGAGGTCACGAGCACCGTCTCGATACCGTCGTCGTCCTCCCATTCGGTGAGCACGCGGTGCATGTCGTCGATCATGGTCTGATCCAGGGCGTTGAGAGCTTTCGGCCGGTCGAGGATGATCTCACCGACACCGTTGGCGACCGAGGTGCGAATGAACGACATGGGGTCACGGTAGCCGCCTCGCCGAGGCGATATCGCGCGGGACATCGGCGATGGCGGCGGGGGCTTCGGAACAGCGGTTGGCAACCACGGCCCCGCCGCGCTACCGTGGACGGCGACGTCGGCACGCCGACACCTTACGAACCGAGGAGTGATGTCTCAGTCATGAACATCTGAGGTAGGCCCGAAACCGCCGCCGTGCTCCGGCACAGGCAGGCCATCGCCCACCACCTCAGGAGTCCCTTCATGACTGCATCTTCAGCGACCGGCAACCAGCCGTCCCCCTCGATCACCCTGTCCGACGTGGCCTTCGGATGGCCCGACGGTACCGCCGTCTTCGACCAGATCTCATTGAACGTTCCCGACGCCGTCTATTCCCTTGTCGGCGTCAACGGCGCAGGCAAGAGCACTCTGTTGCGACTCATCGCCGGGGAGCTGACCCCTCTGCGCGGCAGCGTCTCGGTCCGCGGTGATGTCGGCATGGTCGGCCAGCATCCCTACGACGATCCCGACCTCTCGGTCGCCACCGTCCTCGGCATCGACGAGATCCGTTCCGCCCTGCGCCGGATCGAGGGCGGGTCGGTCGATGAGCAGGACTTCGGCACTGTCGGTGACGATTGGGATGTCGAGGACCGAGCGGTCGGCCAGCTGTCGGCGCTCGGTCTGCCCACCGATCTCGACCGGCGAATCGGAGCACTCTCCGGCGGCGAGGCCACCCTCCTCGCGATCGTCGCACAGCTGATCCGCCGCCCGGCGGTGCTGCTCCTCGACGAGCCGACGAACAATCTCGACAGCGCCTCGCGCACAAGGCTCTTCGACGTGATCGACAGATTCTCGGGAACGGTCGTGGTGGTCAGCCACGATCTCGAGCTCCTCGAACGGGTCGATGCGACCCTCGAGCTGTACCGAGGCGGCATCAGGCTCTTCGGTGGTCCGTACTCGCTGTACCGGGACACCCTCGACGCCGAGCAGGAGTCCGCCGAGGCGGCGGTCGCAACCGCCGCGAACGACGTGCGCAAGCAGCGTCGCGAGATGGTGGAGGCCCAGATCAAGCTCGACCGACGAGCTCGCACCGCGGCGACCGCGGAACGGGAGAAGCGGGTACCGAAGATCGTCGCCCACCTCCGCCGCGATGCCGCACAGGTGTCGGCCGGCAAGCTGCGCAACGCACATCGTGACGACGTGTCCGCGGCGGCATCCCGCCTGGACTCGGCGCGCGACGAGATCCGCGACGACCGCACGGCACGGATCACCATGCCGCCGGTCGAGATCTCCTCGCGCGCACAGGTGATCGACGACGAGCGGCTACGGATCGACGGGCCCGAGCGCATCGCATTGGCCGGGCGCAACGGCTCCGGGAAGACCACGTTGATCTCCGACCTCATCGCGGCCGGCCGGGTGGTGGTGCCATACGCCTATGTGCCGCAGCGGATCGTGTTCGACGACGACCGTAGATCCATCGCGCAGGCGGTGACGGACGCACACCCCGACGTCCCGGTCCAGGAGGTCCGCGCACACCTCGCACGCTTCTTGTTCCGGGGCGCTCGCGCCGACCGGGCGCTGCGCGAACTCTCGGGCGGAGAACGACTGCGGGTCGCGCTGGCCACGGCGTTGATCGCCGACCCGACCCCCAAGCTCCTCATCCTCGACGAGCCGACCAACAACCTCGACATCGACACCACCGAGGAACTCGTCGAGGCGGTCCGGGAATGGTCGGGTGCGTTGCTGGTGGTCTCGCACGACGTCGGCTTCCTCGACCGGATCGCGATCGACCGCACGGTCGAGGTGCCCGAGACCTGATCAGCGAGCCGTGACCCCGCCGTTTGACCGCGACATGGCGGCCGGCGGCGGGCATACTGGCTTCCGATGAGCCCATCGCGTGAGGTGTCGCCCGTTCCTGTCGTCCTCGTCCATGGCCTCCGGGTCAGTGGCGCCGCACTCCACCGGATCGCGGCCGGGATCACCGACCGACCGGTCATCACCCCTGATCTGCCCGGTCACGGCACCCGGTCCGCCGATACGTTCACGATCGACGATGCCGTCACGGCAGTACTGGACGCCGTGCGGAACGTCGGGGAACCGGCGGTGGTGGCCGGGATGTCGCTGGGCGGGTACGTCTCGATGGCTGCGGCCGGCCGGCACCCGGCGGCGATCGCCGGTCTGGTCGCGATGTGCGCGACGACGCAGCCGAGTCGGCTTCTCGCCGCACCGTTCCGGGCATTCGGCGCGGCGACCGGATTCCTGCCACGCCAGGCCGCCGTGATCAGCAAGGGCCTCACCCGGGTCGCGGTCGGCACGCGGGTCGCCGAGGACATGGAGGCAGGTGGCCTGGCTCTTCACTCGATCCGCGATGTGGTGGGCGAGCTGTCGAGGTTCGACGCGCTCGCCGAGGTCGCCCGATACCCCGGACCCATCGAGTTCATCAACGGGGGCTGGGACCAGTTCCGCATCCACGAGCAGCGTTTCACCGCGGTCTCGGAGCGCGCCCGACTCCAGGTCGTCCCTCGCGCCGCCCACCTGTTCCCGCTGATCCAGCCGGAACGGACGGCCTCGCTGATCGACGATTTCGCCCGACGGTGTGATCCGATCCGGACCGCCTGAGAGCTGCGAGGTTTGCTCTTGTCGCACCCGATCTGTGTGACCTCGCATACAATCCCTGGTGACCTGCGGTTGGTGGGCATCGAAGAGAGCAAATGTCGTTGTGAGGTGTGCTGGTGAGTCGTCGGGTATTTCGTGGTGGTCCTGCAGTCCTGATCTCCATGGCGGCGGCTGTTGTCGCTCTGACAAGCCTGGTGGTGGCACCAGCCGCCCAGGCCGCACCGGATACGACACCCAGCCGATACACCAACGGGACCTATGTGGCGATGGGCGATTCCCGGGCGTCCGGCGGTTTCTTCACCCCGACACCCGACTATTTCCTCGGATGCAAACGCTCGGCGGCCAATTACCCGGCGATTGTCGCGCTGATGACGCTGCCCCGGAACTTCGTCGACACGTCATGCGCGGGCGCCCAGGCGCCGAATCTGTACACGGCCGGGCAACGCACGAACGCCGGCTACAAGCCACCGCAGTTACGAATGGTCCCACGCGACGCCCAGGTGGTGAGCGTGAGCATCGGCGGCAACGACATGCGCTGGGGCGCGCTCGTCGGTAAGTGCACCACAGCACCGCTCACCGACCGGTTCTGCCGCACCAGGCTCAACGGTGAGGCCCGCTGGCGCATCGCCCGGATGGAGAATCGCGTGACCCCCGCACTGCGCGCGATCCGCCGGCAGGCACCCCGCGCCCAGATCATCGTCGTCGGTATCGGCGGGTTCATGGGCAACCACGGCTGTTGGCCGATGGTGCCCATCAGTGACCCCGACGTCCGGTGGATGAATCAGGTCTTCAACCGTGCGGGCGATGCGCTTCGCCGCGCGACCGTCAAGGTCGACGGCACCTTCGTGGATGCCAATCGGCTGTCCGCCGGCCATGATCCGTGCAACGTGATCACCCCCTGGTATGAGAGTGCGATGTCCAACCGGATCGCCTACCCGTACCACATCAACCAGGCCGGCGCCATCGCCATCGCGGCGATGGTGAACGGGGCGATCCGGCGATGACCGCCGAGGTCGGGCCCGGCTTGCCGGGCCCGACCTCGGACCGTCAGTTGTCCTGGGTCACGATCGTGGCCGCCACGCCGCCCATCCGATGAAGATGAGGGCGACCACCAGCAATATCGCACCCACCCAGAGGTTGGCGCCGCTGCCCACCGACATGTCGATCGGATCGGACGAGCGCTCGGTGGAAGCCGCGCCGGCCTCCGCGGCCGATGGCAGCAGTCCGGCGATCAGCAGGATGACACCGTAGATCCCCATCAGGGCACCGACGATGTTGCGGATGTCGAACAGCCGCGCGAAGGTTCGGGTCTTCTTGTCGCTCATGGTGAACGCTCCTGGTCTGCTCGGTCAGTGGAAGACGATGTTGAGGATGATGACGAGGCCGATCACCACCGCGCCGAGCGGCACCGGCCGCGCGATCCATGGTGTCGCGCTGTCGTCGCCGGTCAGCGTCGCTCTGTCGGTCAACGAGTACACGAAGCCCTTCAGTTCGGACTCGGGCTTCGGGCGTGTCACCAACGAGACCACCACCGAGACGAGGATGTCGACGATGAACGCCATCGATGCGGCCACGAACGGCATCCCCTGCCCCGGCAGGTCGATCACGCCGGTCTCCTGCAGGATGAACACCACAACCGCGGCCGAGGTGCCGCTGACGAGACCCACCCAACCGGCGGTCGGGCTCATCCGTTTCCAGAACATACCGAGGATGAACGTCGCGAACAGCGGCGCGTTGAAGAACCCGAAGAGCGTCTGCAGGTAGTCCATCAGGTTGGAGTAGCCCGAGGCGATGGTTGCCGTTCCGATCGCAAGCAGCACCGCGGCGACCGTCGCGACCCGTCCGACCGTGATGTAGTAGTGGTCCTCGCGGTTCTTCACCACGTACTGCTGCCAGATGTCGTAGCTGAAGACAGTGTTGAAAGCCGAGACGTTGGCCGCCATACCTGCCATGAACGATGCGATGAGTCCCGCGACCGCAACGCCCAGCAATCCGTTCGGCAGAATGTCGCGCATCATGAGCAACATGGCGTCGTTGTAGGTGACCCCGTTGCCCGACCCGGTGTTCTTGAGGTGGATCATGTCGCCGATCGCCGCGGCGCAGATCATGCCGGGGACGACCACCACGAACGGGATGAACATCTTCGGGATGGCACCGATGATCGGGGCACGCCGCGCGGCCGACATCGAGTCGGAGGCCATGGCCCGCTGTACCTCGACGAAGTTGGTCGTCCAGTAGCCGAACGACAACACGAACCCCAGGCCGAACACGATGCCGACGACCGACCAGACCGGCGAGGAGAATCCGCTCAAGGCCTGTCCCGGCCACGACGACAACTGCTCGTGGACCGTGGCGGTCACCGTTCCGTCGGACGCGTGGGTGTCGATCACCTTGTCCTTCAGGCCGCTCCAGCCGCCGACCTTGATCAGGCCGATGACGGTGAGCGGAACCAGCGCGGCGAGAATCACGAAGAACTGCAGGACCTCGTTGTAGATGGCCGCAGACAACCCGCCCAGCGCGGTGTACGTGAGCACCACGGCCGCCGCGACGATGAGCGAGATCCATTGCGGCCAACCGAGTACCGCGTTGATGACGGTCGCCAGCAGGAACAGGTTGACGCCGGCGATCAGCACCTGGGCGACGGCGAAGCTGAGCGCGTTCACCAGGTGTGCGCCGGTCCCGAATCGGCGACGCATGAACTCGGGGACGCTGCGGACCTTGGAGCCGTAGTAGAACGGCATCATCACCAGGCCGAGGAAGACCATCGCCGGCACAGCGCCGATCCAGTAGTAGTGCATGGTCGCCAGGCCGATCTGGGCGCCGTTGGCGGACATGCCCATGATCTCGACCGCACCGAGGTTCGCCGAGACGAACGCGATACCGGTCACCCAGGCGGGCAATCGTCGGCCGGACAAGAAGAAGTCCATGCTGGTGGCGATCTGGCTGCGGGCGAGATAACCGATCCCCAGAACGAAAACGAAGTAGATGGCGATGAGGACGTAGTCCATCCATCCGGTGTTCAACCGGAGAATGGAGTCGGATGCCACGTGCACGGCAACCCCCTTGTTGCGCTCGGCATGTCGATGACTGTCAGAAACTAACAGAAGATAACACCATCCTGGTGCGCAATTGTGAATAGATGTTCGTTTTAGTGCGTTCCTGCTAATATCTCGCCATGCTTGCAGCGGAGCGACGGGGACACGTGTTGGCTGCCGTGGTCTCCCGAGGCGCGGTGCGGGTCACCGATCTCGCCGCCGAGCTAGGCGTTTCCGAGATGACGATCCGACGGGATCTCGACCACCTCGAGAGCGACGGGGAGCTGAGCAAGGTCCACGGTGGCGCAGTCCGGACGGACGGTGACCTCACCGGACGAGGACTCGAACCACCGTCGTCGCTCAAGGCGACCCGCGAACCGGATGCCAAGCGCGCCATCGCGGCGGCCGCGCTGCCGCTGATCGAGGACGGCATGACCGTCGCGATCGGCGCAGGTACCACCACACTGGAACTGGCCCGACTGCTCCGCGGCCGCGACATCTCGGTGGTGACGAACTCGGTGTCGATCTTCGAGTTGCTGACCGACCCCTCGGATTCCTATCTCGACGCCGCGAGTGTCCAGCTCACCGGTGGACAGCGCACGCCGTCGGATGCCCTCGTCGGGCCGATCGCCAACGCCGCGCTGGAGCACTACCGAACCGACCGGGCCTTTGTCGGAACCCACGGCATCGACCCGTCCGCGGGGTTCACCACCCCCAATCTCGGTGAGGCCGAGACCAATCGAAAGCTTCTGACCACGGCTCGGTCGACCGTCGTGCTCGCGGACCACACCAAGTACGGCGAGATCGGCGCGCACCTCTTCGCCGAGTTCGGACGCATCAACCGACTGGTGACCGACGACGGCCTGCCCGCCGCAGCACGCAGTGAACTCGCGGACGTCACCGTGCTCACCATCGCCGAAGGAAGACCCCGATGACCCCAGATGACGTGACCGAAGATCCCGCGAACCAGGACGGCGCCGGGCGCCGACTACCGACGCCGCAGGAGGCGAGCCTCGCCGACGACCGGCAGATCCTGTTCTTCTCGACCGCCGAGAACCCGCCGGCGCCAGGCATCGACCATCGCGATCTGCCTGCCCACCCCGATGATTCGGCCACCCGCGTCCGACGCGACCCGCAGATCGGCGACTGGGTGATGATCGCTCCCGCGCGGCAGGAGCGGACCTACAAACCGCCGCGACGGATGTGCCCGCTGTGCCCGGATCCCTCCGGACGTTCCAGTGAGATCCCCGCAGACGACTACGACGTGGTGGTGTTCGAGAATCGCTTCCCCTCGTTGGCGGCGGCACATGCCGGCAGCGGTTTCCGGCTCCCGGACCGGCCGGGCGATCTGACGGTCGAGGCGCCGGGTCACGGCCGCTGTGAAGTGGTGTGCTTCACCAGCGACCACGACGGTTCGTTCGCCGGACTCACGCCCGAGCGTGCCCGGCTGGTGGTGGACGCCTGGTCCCAGCGCACCGACGACCTGCTCGCGCGCGACGGCGTCGAAGAGGTCTTCTGCTTCGAGAACCGGGGCGAGGAGATCGGGGTGACCCTGACGCATCCCCACGGCCAGATCTACGCCTATCCGTTCCGCACGCACCGGACCGAGACCATGCTGCGCGCCGCGGCGACACACCGCGCCCAGACCGGGGCGGACCTGTTCGAGTCGATCCTCTCCGGCGAATTGAACGGCGGGGAAAGGATTCTCGTACGGACCGACCACACCGCGGCGTTTGTTCCGTTCGCCGCCCGCTGGCCCGCCGAGGTCCACATCTACCCCTTGCGACATGTCCGACGACTCTCCGAGCTCACCGACGACGAGGCCGACGATCTGGCACGCGTGTACCTCAAGGTGCTGCGCGCCTACGACGCGCTCTACGGCCGACCCTTGCCCTACATCGCGTCGTGGCACCAATACCGGGCGGAGTCGGCCGAAGGCTACCTCCACGCCGAGTTGTTCTCCGTGCGTCGCAGTGCCGACAAGCTCAAGTACCTGGCCGGTTCCGAGTCGGGGCGTGACGCATTCGTCACCGACAAGACGCCCGAGGATGTCGCCGCCGATCTGCGCGGGGCAATGACATGAGCGACAGACGAATACGGAGTTACGCCCCCGGGCGGGTGAACCTGATCGGCGAACACACCGACTACAACCTCGGATTCGCATTGCCGATCGCCCTGGACCTGGGCACCACGGCGGACTTCGCCCCCGACACCGTCGACGGAACGATCGTGGCAGAGTCGAGTGACGAGTCCGACGTCGTCACCATCAGTCCCACCAGCGGACCCGGCGACGTATCCGGTTGGGGCGCATACATCGCCGGTTGCCTGTGGGCACTCCGGACCGCCGGTCACGATGTGCCCGGTGGACGCCTCCACATCGAGTCCACGGTTCCGGTCGGGGCCGGACTGTCGTCGTCCGCAGCGCTCGAATGTGCAGTGCTGCTGGCAATCACCACCGACCTGAATCTCTCCCGACACGAGCTCGCCCGGGTCGCACAGCAGGCGGAGAACGACTACGTGGGAGCACCGACCGGTCTGCTCGACCAGCTGTCGAGCCTGTTCGGGCAGCAGGACACCGCCCTGCTCATCGACTTCCGGTCCCTCGAGGTGGAGCCGGTCCCGATGCCGGTCGACGATTCCGCACAACTGCTGGTGATCGACTCCCACGCGCCCCACCGACACGCCGCCGGCGAGTATGCGGCGCGACGCGCGTCGTGCGAGGCCGCCGCCGCCGAACTCGGTGTCCCATCGCTGCGCGAGGCCGACACCGACGCATGGAATCAGCTGCCGGACGGCACCAACCGGGTTCGCGCCCGGCATATCCTGACCGAGAACGCACGAGTCCTGGCGGCCACCGCGGCACTGCACGATGCCGACTTCGCGAAGATCGGCGAACTCATGAACGCCTCACACGACTCGATGCGCGACGACTTCGAGATCACGACTCCGCACATCGACCTCATCGCGGCCACCGCGCAGCAGTTCGGTGCACATGGCGCGCGGATGACGGGCGGTGGATTCGGCGGGTCGGTGATCGCGTTGGCCCCCGCCGACGCCGCGGACCGGATCTGCGCCGACCTGCCCCAGGCGATCTCGGACGCCGGATATCCCACCTCGACGGTTCGCCGGGTGCGACCGGGTCGTGGTGCACACCTGCTCTGACGCAGAGCTTCTCACCACGTCCAGCGAGTGGTGACCACCAGGTCGCGTCCGGGCGCCACGACACGTGGCATCGTGTTCAGGCCGTCGGGCGGCCCGGACTGCGGTTCCACACAGATCGCGAACGGCCGATGGTCGAAGATCACCACCCATTCCGCGTCGCTGCGTATCCGCAGTCGCAGCAGATCGGGCCAGTCCAGGGTGACGTCGGCGCCCGAGGGCATACCGAAACAGTCGTCCCAGGGTGGCGGCAGCGGCGCCAGCCGGGTGCCGGTCGGAAGGTGGTCGGGACCACGTTCTTCCTGCCAGGAGGGCGCGAACTCCACTGCGAGAGGGGCGGACTCGCCGGACATCGGGTGACGACGGAACCACGGGTGCCAACCCGCCTGTGCTGGAAAGGGCGCAGCTGCGGACGAGACCCGTAACCGCATCGTCAATTCCCCCGGGGCGAGAGCGAAATCCTGGGTGACCGTGCCGTCGAACGGCCAGTGCGGGTCCAGGCGCCGAGTCAGTGTCGCCTGGTCTTCGCCCACCGCGTCGGTCTCCCACCGGTGGTCGCGTGCGAGCCCGTGGAGCGCATGCGGCGGATCATTGAGCTCGAATTGATGACGCCTGCCGTCGAAGTCGAGGATGCCGTTCCGCATGCGGCCGCACCACGGGACCATCGGGAAGCATCCGTAGGGTTCGCCCTGCTGCAGGAGCTCGACGTCCGCGATGCGCAGGGAGGTGAGTCGGCCACCTTGTGGGTTCACCCGCACTTCGGCGCCGGGTGTGCGTAACAAGACGTCTCCGTCGGCGTCCATCACTCGACCTTTTCGGCGACCTCGAGCCACTCCGTCTCCGCGGTCTCCTTGGCCTCCACGACGTCTTTCAGTTCCGCGTTGAGTTCCATGAGCCTGTCGGGATCGGTTGCCGCATCGAGCAATTGGTCGTGCAGGCGACTCTCTCGCGTGTCCAGCTGTTGGATCTGGCGTTCCAGCCGGTTCATCGCCTTTCGTGCATCCCGATGTTCGGACGCACTGATCGCGGGGGCGGTCGAGGCCGTCGCCGCACTCGAAGCGTTCGACGTGGACGTGCGACGCGGTGCGGCGGAGGTGATCTCGAGTCGTCGTCGTAGATATTGCTCGATGCCGCCCGGCAGATTGGTCAACTTCCCATCGCCGAACAGCGCCCACGTGCTGTCGCAGATCCGTTCGATCAGGTAGCGGTCGTGACTGATCACCACCAGCGTGCCCGCCCAGCCGTCGAGGAGATCCTCGAGTTGCTGCAGGGTGTCGATGTCGAGGTCGTTGGTCGGCTCGTCGAGGAGTAGCACATTGGGTTCGGCCATCAGCACGCATGTCATCTGCAGCCGCCGCCGTTCACCACCGGACAGGTCCCCGACCGGCGTGCGCTGGCGTGCAGGGGTGAAGCCGAGCCGTTCGGCCAGCTGACTCGCGGAGATCTCCTTGTCCCCCAGCACGATCCGCGATGCCACCGCCTCCACGGCGTCCAGCACCCGCTGATCCTCGTCGAGGTCGTCGAGCTCCTGGCGCAGCCAGCCGATCGAGACCGTCGTGCCCTCCTTGCGCTTACCCGGGGCGACGTCGATCTCCCCCGCTAGCGCGCGCAGCAGGGTCGTCTTGCCTGAACCGTTGACCCCGACGAGGCCGATGCGTTCACCGGGTGTCAACCGCCAGGTGAGATCGTCGAGCAGCACATCGCCGGCCGGCGTGGCCACCCGCGCGTCCTCGAGTTCCACGACAACCCGGCCGAGGCGTCGTTTGGCGAAGGCGGACAGCGATACGCTGTCGCGCGGCGGCGGGACGTCGGCGATCAGCTTCTCGGCGGCCTCGATCCGGTAGCGAGGCTTGGAGGTCCGGGCCGGCGGGCCGCGACGCAGCCAGGCCAGTTCTTTGCGAGCCAAGTTGCGGCGTCGCTCCTCCATCGTGTCCGCCAGCCGGGAGCGTTCGGCGCGGGCGAAGATCCAGTCGTTGTAACCACCCTCGTACTCGTCGACGCGGCCGGAGTGGACCTCCCAGGTGCGGGTCGCGACCGTGTCCAGGAACCACCGGTCGTGTGTGACGACGATCAGCGCGCTCCGGCGGGCGACCAAGTGGTCGGCCAGCCACTGCACGCCCTCGACGTCGAGATGGTTGGTGGGCTCGTCGAGGATCAGCAGGTCGGCGTCGGAGACGAGCGCGGTGGCCAGACCCACTCGTCGACGCTGGCCGCCGGAGAGTTCGTCGACGCGTTTGTCGAGGAGGCCGTCGACGCCGATGCCGTTGAGGATGCCCCGGACCCGCGGGTCCCCCGCCCACTCGTGGACGGCCACCTCGGGTCCCCCTACCACCACTTCCGCGACGGTGGCGCCGGCGGGCAGTTCGCCGCGCTGCGTGACCGTCGCGACCCGGATGCCGCCGGCGCGCGAGATACGTCCGCCGTCGGGTTCGGTGATGCCACCGAGGATCTCCAGCAGCGTCGTCTTACCGCCGCCGTTGAGGCCGACGACACCGATCCGCTGGCCTTCGTGAACCCCGAGGGACACGGATTCGAGCAAGGGCTTGATGCCGAAACTCTTGCTGATGCGGTCCGCGTTGATCAGCGCAGACGGGTTCGAAGGTGCCACTCTGTAGACCCTAGCAACGGGTCGTCGGCCACCCCTCGCTGCCACCTCGAGCGGCCACCTCGAGCGGTCACCTCGAGTGCGTGCCCTCGCCCCCGCTCCCGCCCGCCGAGCGGGCGCAGAACCCCGCCCATCGTGCGCAGAATTGCGTCGATCGTGCGCAGAATCCACAGGTTCCGGGCTTCGCCCGGAAGGATGCAACCGATCCGGCGTGCGCTGCGTCGAAGATCTATGCAGCAACAGATCACCCGCGAAGACAAGCGCCTACTACGCCGCCAGGCCGCGCTCGAACGCAGCGGGATGTCGGCGGAGCACTTCGACGCCGCGTTCACCCACCTGCAGGGTGACCACTACCTGGAGAGAACCGCGATCCTCACGGCATGTGAGCGCATCCGGATGACCGCCCTGAGCGCAGAAGGAAGTCCCGTCGTCGGCGGTATCGCGGCAGCGATCATGCACGGAAGTCGCTGGTACGAAAAGGATTTCGTCGTCGAGCTCGTCCGACACCCGTCCGGATCGGGCAGACGGGGCCGGGGCAGCCGCGTTCATCGAACCGACCTCGAGCCGCCCGACATCATCACGATCGATGACATTGCGGTCACGTCACCGGTCCGCACCGCGTTCGACCTGGGCCGAATCCGCCCCGACTGGCGAGCGCTCGGTCATCTCGACGACCTCGCCCGGGCGACCGGCTTCTCGCTGGACGAACTCGCCGCTTATGCCGACGGCCGCGATGGCCGACGCGGCATCCGCCAACTACGGGGACTGATCCCGCTGATCGACGGCAAGGCGGAGTCGCCACCCGAGAGCTGGGTCCGTCTGGTCATCATCCGGGCCGACCTCCCCGCTCCCGAAACCCAGATCGAGGTGGCGGACGAGAACGAATATGTCTTCGCACGCTTGGACCTCGGCTACCGGGTACCCAAGATCGGCATCGAGTTCGATGGTGAGGACTTCACTCATCCCCGGCGCAGCGTGCTCACGATGAGGCACGCGATGCCAGACTCCGGGAACTCGGGTGGATCATCATCAGGATCGATGCCGAACGCCTACGGACCAGGCCCTGGAGCGTCATCAACGAGATCGAGAGAGCACTCCGATCGCGTGGGGCGTATTTCTGACGGGTCGAGCGCACGATCGGAGCGAAACTGTGCACGATGGCCGACAAGGTGCGCACGATCGGCGGGAACTCGCGGGCGGCGCCCGATCGACGTCAAGGTGTGCCCGGTCGACGCGAAACTGCGCACGATCGGCGGGGGTTCGTGCCCGATCGATGAGTGGGAGAGCCTCGGCTATGACCGGCCGAAGTATCCGTCGATCGTCCGGAACGCATCCGGGAGACCTGCCGTCACCACCTGCATGTGGTTGACGCCAGGATACGGGATGAGTGTCACATCCGTTCCGGCCGAACGCATCTGCGACGTCAACGCGAGACTGAGCGGAAACGGGACGGTGGTGTCGGACAGACCGTGCTCGATCCGGACAGGAGTGCGGTAGCCACCGGATGGCACCGCCAGATAGTCGGCGAGCGCAGCCGTGAACTTCGGATCGGTGAACGGCTTGGCCACCAAGGCGCCTGGCGGGACACCGGCAAGTGCCGTGCCGAGTTCGCCGACACACATCTGCCGGGCCCGGCCCAGCCACGTCCGGCCCGTCGGCGTCAGGTAACCCGTGACGTGCAGATCGGGTCGTGCGTGATCGAGTCCGGACAGGATATAGAGGATCAGTCCGCTGAAGGCGTTGAACCTCCCGAGGTCGCCGACCCCCGGCGCCATCAGCGGTACCACGTGTTCGATGTTCGATGCCGGCGCGAAGGCGACGGTGCCGAACAACGGCAGTTCCGGCGCATACCGCGGTGCCAGCTGCGCGGCCCAGAGCGCCGAGTGTCCACCCTGCGAATGGCCGCTCGACACCCATCGCCGCGACACCGACGGATCCACCGTCCGAGAGGCACGGATCATGTCGATCACCGAGTACCCCTCGGCGCGGCCGCCGAGATACTCCGCGACGCCCCCGCTACCGACACCGGGATAGTCCGTGGCGGTCACCGCATAGCCCGATCGCAGAGCTTTTTTGATCGTCGGCTCCAGCGTGTCGCGCCGCGCTCCCGACGACAAGCTGGGCGAGCAACTGTCGGAGATACCGCTGGTGCCGTGCGCCCAGGAGAAGACGGGCCACCCTCCGGCAGGCGGACGCCCGGTGGGGAGATACAGGGCGCCGGTGCTGGTGACCGGCTTCCCACGCTGATCGCGCGTGACGTACAACAGCCGGTGTCCGCGTACCGCACCCGTCGGCAACTGCGCCGACGGCAGCACGGAATCCCGCATCACCGAACCGATCCGCGCACCCGGGGCGGGCGCGGCCGACGCTGCTCCGACGACGATCGTCGCGACGATCGAGACCACTGTGACCACCGCCACCAGCGTCCCACCGGCCCTCTTGTGTGCTCGCACGACTGGGACATTACCCATCCGATCACGATCGAAGTGCCCAATCGGACTGCGAGGTCGGTGCATCTCCCCTAGCGTGAAGCCGTGATCCTTCGACGATCGATCATGACCACCATCATCGCCGGCGCCGTCGGTCTCGCCGGCGCGATGGGTTCGGCCCCGGTGGCAGTCGGGGCCCCGCAGGTCGGCCCCGACGTCTCCAGCCATCAGCATCCGGGTGGCGCATCCATCAACTGGTTCGCGGTCCGTGCGTCGGGTCAACAGCTGGCGATGGTGAAGGCGACCGAGTCCACCTGGTACGTCAACCCGTACTTCGTCCAGGACAGCCTGGCGATGCGGGCCGCGGGCCTGGTCCGGGGGACGTATCACTATGCGGACCCAACCCGTTCCGCGGCGCAACAGGCGGTGTTCTACGCAACGGTCGTGCTCGGCCAGAACGGTATCCTCGACCTCCCGCCGGTACTCGATCTCGAACATTCCGGCGGTCTCGGTCCTCGTGCGCTCGCCGCCTGGGTCAGGGAGTTTTTCGCCGTCCTCGAACCCCTGACCGGTCGAAAGACGATCCTCTACACGTACCCGCGATTCTGGAACACGGCGATGGGCGCCACCCGCGAGTTTTCCGACCACCCGCTCTGGATCGCGTCGTACAACGGGCGCGGTGCCCCCGAGATGCCGCGGGGTGGCTGGCGGACCTGGAGGTTCTGGCAGTTCACCGACTCCGGTTGGCTACCCGGTGTGCCGACCCGAGTCGACCTCAACCGGTACAACGGTTCCGTTGCGTCGCTACGCGCGTACGGCAACGCGATCAACGTCTTCGGGAGCTGACCCGATCGGTCGACGGGCGACCTGCCGGTGCAACTACTCGGTGACGACCCGCGCACCGGGCACCGGGCCGTTGGCCGTCCGCACGGCGCGTGCGACCCCGGCCCCCGACAGTTCGGCGGCGACGTCGACCGCCGACGCCTCGTCCGCGCAGAGGAACACGCACGTTGGTCCGGACCCAGAGACGATCCCGTTGAGTGCGCCGGCATCGACGCCCGCGCGCAGAGTACGACGGAGGGCCGGTTGCAGACTCAGCGCCGCCGGCTGAAGGTCGTTGCGGAGCAACGGCGCGACCACGCTCGGATCGCCGGACGTCAACGCCGCCATCAGCTCATCCGGACGCTCGACGACGATGTCGGAATCAGACCGGTTCTCCCGCAACCGATCCAGCTCCCGGTAGACCGCCGGCGTCGACAACCCCGACTTCGACATCGCGAGCACCCAGTGAAACTGACCGCGCGCCAGGATCGGCATCAGTTGCTCACCGCGACCGGTACCGAGCGCCGTGCCGCCGTGGAGGGCGAACGGTACGTCGCTGCCCAATCCGGCCGCGATATCCGACAATTCCGGACGCGCGAGTTCGAGACCCCATAGCTTGTCGGCGCCGACCAGGGCACCCGCCGCGTCGGCACTACCGCCGGCCATCCCGCCGGCGACCGGAATCCGCTTCGTCACGTCGATGGCGACCTTCGGCGTCCGGCCGACCCGCCGCGCCACCTCCGTGACCGCCAACGCGGCGAGGTTGGTGCCGTCGGCCGGTACGTCGGTGGCGCCTTCGCCGGTGGTGGCGACACGGAGTTCGGTGGCCGGACTCAGCCGCACGTCGTCGTAGAGCGACAATGCCTGGAAGACGGTGACGAGGTCGTGGTAGCCGTCGTCGCGGAGTGGGCCCACGCCGAGGTACAGATTCACCTTGGCCGGTACACGCACGGTGACCGCGTCGGACACCACCGACAACGAGGCTCGAGACACAGGTATCGAGCCTAATGGACGCGCGAGCAGTCGGGTGGACGCGACTCGTGATGCTCTCGGCCAGACCCGGGTTGCTGTCTGCGAGATACGGGTTGCTGTCGGCGGGATACGGGTTGCTGTCGGCGAGATCGGGGGTCGCCGGGTCAGTCGGTCGACGCGAGCCGGACGAAGTCGTCCACATCGAGCCGTTCGCCACGCAGGCCGGGGTCGATCCCGGCCGCCCGCAGGCGGCGTTCGGCCTCGGGCGCACTGCCCGCCCAGGTCGCCAGCGCCGATCGCAGCGTTTTGCGGCGCTGCGCGAAGGCGGCATCGATGACTGCGAACACCTTTGTGCGGATCATCGCATCGTCGGCGTGGGCGTCGGTGCGCTCGATGCGTACCAGGCCGGACTCGACCTTGGGCTCGGGCCAGAACACGTTGCGTCCGACCGCACCGGCGCGGGCCACCGTGCCGTAGTACCGCGCCTTGACGCTCGGGACCCCGTACACTCGGCCACCCGGGCCGGCGGCCAGGCGATCCGCGACTTCGGCCTGAACCATCACCAAAGCTGTTGCGATACTGGGGAATTCGGCGAGCAGGTGCAACAGCACCGGCACCGCGACGTTGTAGGGCAGATTGGCGACGAGCGCCGTCGGGGCGGCCGGCAGGTCGTCTCGGACGACCGACATCGCGTCGGCGGTGATCACTTCGAAGGATTCCGCCTGCCCGGGTGCGTACTCCTCGATGGTGGCGGGCAGCCTACCGGCCAGCGTCGGGTCTATCTCGACCGCGATCACGCAGCCCGCGGTGCCGAGCAGTGCCAGCGTCAACGATCCCAGACCGGGACCGACCTCCAGGACGATGTCGTCGGCGCCGACGCCCGACTCCGCGACGATCCGGCGCACCGTGTTCGCGTCGTGGACGAAATTCTGGCCCAGTGTCTTGGTGGGCCGGATGTCGAGTTCGGCGGCGAGCCGACGGATCTGCGCAGGCCCGAGTAGTCGCGGCGCGTCGTCGGTCAGTTCAGGCCCAGCTTCGAGGAGCAGGACGGCCAGGCGCCCCATCCCTGCGCGGCCTGGGTCTTCGACGCGACGGCGATCTGCTCTTCACGGGTCGCCAGGTCGGCGCGTGGCGCGTACTCGAGGCCACCCCACCGCGCCCAGGTGTTCTGGTCGAACTGCACGCCGCCGTAGAAACCGTTGCCGCTGTTGATCGCCCAGTTGCCGGTGGCCTCGCACTGCGCGAGCTGATCCCACACGGAGCCGACCGGCACGTCCGGGGGGCCTTCCTTGGTCCCGATCTTGACGGTGGCGGCGAGCGGAGCGGTGAGGACCTCGGCGTCCACCTTGTCGCGCTTGACCACCTTGCCGTTGACCATGGTGAGCTTGTAGGTGACCTTCTGCTCGCCCGGCTTTCCTGGCTTCAGGACCACCTTCTTGTCGCGGACCAGCGTCGGGTCCTCTTTCTTGACCTCCGGCGGCGCGACGTGCTCGGTCACAGTGGAATCCATCGTGCGGATACGGGTGACCTTGATCTTCATGTTCGGCGTGACCGGCGTGTCGGCGGCCGGGACGACCTTGTCGTCGCCGGCGAGCGGCTTCCCGGTCTCAGCGAGGAGGTCGCCGACGGTCTTCGCGGCCACGACGGGCTTGTAGCTGACCGAGCCGTCGGTGAGGCTGACCCGCTTGGGCATGGTGACGTCGATGACACCGCCGTCGACGGGCAGCGCGCCCGCCCGCGGGAAATTGGTGTCGTTGGAACCCGCGGACAACCCCTGAGCGGCGAGCAACTGCGGAACACTGGAAGCGGTTGTCTGGATCTCCTTGCGCGCCCCGTCCACCTCGAGGGTGACGGTCTTCTTCCGGTTGAGCGTGATGGTCTGCCCATCGCTGACCCCGGAGCCGAGGGCGGGGGCGACGTGGTCGCCGGAGGCGGGGTCATAGCCCTGCGAACGCAGCACCGAGTCCACCGACATCGACATCGTCGAGACGTTCTTCACTTGCCCGTCGACGTTGATCTTCACGTCCTTGTGCATGGCGATGCCCATGACACCACCCGCGGTGAGCGTGGCCAGCACTGCGCCAACGGCGACGCGGGCACGAGTGGACTGTGAATGATTGATACGCGCGAGAACAGACAAGATAAACATCCTGGTCGGGGACAACTGCGTCCTCGCTCCACCAGCGACTCAAACCCCCGGACCCCCTGGCCCACCCGTTCGAAATCGCTGCCCTAGGCAGCGGGATCACAATACGATAACGAACAGGGGCTATTACTGCAAAGGCAGCCCATACACTCGGCGCGCGTTCGCACCGAGGATCCGGGCCATCGCCGCGTCGTCGACGCCGCGCACCCGCGCCAGCGCGCGCGCCGTGTACGGCAGGCAATACGACTGATTTGGCTGGCCACGGTAGGGATGCGGCGTCAGGAAGGGCGCATCCGTCTCCACCAGGATCTGAGCGTCGGGCACGATCTCGGCCGCGGCGCGCAATTCCTCGGCATTCGCAAAACTCACCGTGCCGGCGAAGCTGAGTATGAAGCCACGGTCGACACATTCCAATGCAACATTCAGGTCACCGGAGAAGCAGTGCATGATCACGGACTCGGGGGCACCCTCGGCGGCCAGGATGTCCAGCAGATCGCGGTCGGCCTCGCGGTTGTGGATCATCAACGGCTTGCCGATCCGCTTCGCCAGATCGATGTGCCAGCGGAAGGCCTCGGCCTGTTCGGTCGGGCTCGCGCACGATTCGGATTTGCCGGGCCAGTAGTAGTCCAGGCCGGTCTCCCCCACTGCGACGACCCGCGGGTCGGCGACCATCTGTTCCAGCTCGGCCTTCGCGTCGTCGTCGAGCTCGGCCGCATGCGTGGGATGTAATGCCACCGCCGCAAACGCCCGGTCATCCCAGTGCGCGGCATCAAGCGCCCAGCGGGCGTCGATCATGTCATCGGCCACGGTCACCACCTGGTGCACGCCGACACTCTCGGCGTGGTCCAGGATCGCGCGGACGGCATCGGGGTCACGCCCGCCGCAGGCCGCGAGATGCGTGTGGGCGTCGACGAGGCCCGGCAACGGCGTCGGGTCGGGCGGCGGCTCCCGTCGTCGACGCTTGCGCGCCGCCTTGTTGCTCTCGGTCTCGGCCTTCCCGTCGGCTACCGTCCCGGCCTCGCCGGTCGCTGGCGTCTGACTCACAGCACCACTGTGCCAGCGATGACCGTGGTGGTCGCACCCCCCACCCAGATGTCGGTCCCGTCGTCGGTGACGTGCACACGTCCGGATCGGCCGAGCGCGGTCCCCTGCGCGGCGACGTAGGACGCTGGGGCGAGACCGTCACGCCGCAGCCAGACGGCGATCCCGGCGTTGAGACTGCCGGTCACCGGGTCCTCGTCGATCCCGAAGCCCGGAGCAAAGGCGCGGACCTCGAAGTCCACCTCCGGTTCGTCGGGCAGGCCGTCGGCGTGGGGCCCGACCAGACCGACCTCGTGCGTCCCGAGCGCGACCAGGTCCGGCTCGACCTCGACGACCCGCTGCCCGGAGGTCAGCATCAGCGCCATCCACTCGGGACCATTGGCGACCCACTGCGCGTCGACGACGTCGGAGGGCTCGAGCCCGAGCGCCGCGGTCACCTCGGCGACCAGGTCGGCGTCCACCGGTCCGGACCGACGCAGTGGCGGCGCCGCGAAGGCGAGGCGGGCGTCCTCGGCCCCGGCGTCGTCGGGTCCGACCTTCTCCCGGCGGATCGGGACCAGGCCGACACCGCACTCCTGGACGATCAGGTCGCCCGCCGGGCTCCCACCCGATTCCAGCCAGGCGTGCGCCGAGCCGAGCGTCGGGTGTCCGGCGAACGGCAGCTCGCCGGCCGGAGTGAAGATCCGCAGCCGGTAGTCGGCGTCGGAGCTCTGCGGCGGCAACAAGAAGGTGGTCTCCGACAAATTGGTCCACCGCGCGAAGGCGGCCATCTGCTCGTCGGTCAGGCCATCGGAGTCCACCACGACGGCAACCGGGTTACCTGCGACGGGGATCGACGAGAACACATCCACTTGGGCGAATCGACGGGTCATCAGTCCATCTTGGCGGCGAGTCCCGCAGGGGCCAACCGAGTTTAGGCCGAGCCGGACCGCGCAGACGTCCTCGGCCGACACACGAACCTCTCGCATGGCGCGCCAGTCACCGCTCGGACAGGTAGCGTTCCAACCGTGTTGGGATTGCCAGATGTCATGACGGTCGCGCTGTTCGACCTCGACGGAGTGTTGACGTCCACTGCCGTCCTGCACCGCAATGCGTGGAAACAGGCGTTCGACGCGTTCCTGTCCGAGCAGGATCCCGACGGTTTCGACGAATTCACCGAGCAGGACTACCTCGACTACGTCGACGGTCGCCGACGTGAGGACGGTGTGCGGACCTTCCTGCACTCACGGCAGATCGACGACGTCTCCGCCGAGACGCTGGCCGCCATCGGCGAGGGCAAGAACGAACTCTTCACCGCGACGCTGCAGCGCGACGGGGTCGATCCCTACCCTGGGTCGGTGCGCTATCTGAAAGCGGCGCGGCAGGCCGGATTACGCATTGCCGTCGTCACGTCATCGAAGAATGGAGCAGCCGTGCTGGATGCCGCAGACCTCAGCGAATTCGTGGAGGTGCGGGTGGACGGACTCGAAACCGCATCACGGGGATTGCCGGGTAAACCGGCGCCCGATTCATTCCTTCTGGGCGCCGAACTGATGGGTGTGCCACCCGCCGAGGCGGTGGTCTTCGAGGACGCCATCTCGGGTGTGGAGGCCGCGGTGGCCGGACAGTTCGGCTACGTGGTCGCCATCGATCGGGTCGGTGGCGGACAGGCCGACGCGATGCGGGCGGCCGGTGCCGACGTCGTCGTCAACGATCTCGACGAATTGCTCCCGGCATGAACCCGGGTGCGATGGAACACGGTTTCGACGTCCACCCGTGGCAGCTGCGCTGGCGGGGCATCGACGTCGACGTCCTCGGGCGCACCGAGACACTGTTCGCGCTGTCGAACGGGCACATCGGTCTGCGTGGGACGTTCGAGGAGGGCGAACCCGTCGACCATCCCGGCACGTACCTCAACGGCTTCTACGAGCTACGCGGCCTGCCCTATGCCGAAAGTGGTTACGGCTACCCGGAATCCGGGCAGACCGTGGTGAACGTGACCGACGGCAAGATCATCCGCCTGCTCGTCGAGGACGAGCCGATGGATCTGCGCTACGGCCGCACCGAGGAGCATGAGCGCATCCTCGATTTCCGCACCGGCACCCTCCGGCGGAACACCCTGTGGACCTCCCCGACGGGTCGCACCGTCCGCATCCGGTCGGAACGGCTGGTGTCGTTCACCAAGCGCACCATCGCCGCCATCCACTACGAGGTGGAACCGATCGGTGAGGACATGAAGCTCGTGCTGCAGTCGGATCTGCTCGCGAACGAACCCGTCCCGGCGCCGGGCAACGATCCGCGTCTGGCGGCCGCGCTCGACCAGCCACTCGTCTCCGATCTCTCCGCCTGCCGCAACTACTGGGGCATGCTCGTCCATCACACCAAGCGGTCGGGCCTGCACGTGGCGGCCGGGATGGACCACGAGATCGACTTCCCCGACAAGGCCGACGCCTTCATCCGTGCCGACTCCGACCTGGCACGGCTGACCGTCGCCGCGAACGTGCCACAGGGCACCAAGGTGTCGCTGACCAAATTCATGGGCTACGGCTGGTCGGCGCGCCGATCCGTGCCCGCGCTGCGTGCTCAGGTCGACGCCGCACTCGCGATGGCGATGGAAACCGGTTGGGACGCACTGAAGGCCGATCAGATCAACTATCTCGAGGACTTCTGGCGCGACGCCGATGTGGAGCTCGACGGCGATCCCGAACTGCAGCAGGCGGTGCGGTTCGCGCTGTTCCACGTGTTGCAGGCAGGCGCGCGCGGACAGTCCCGCGCGATTCCCGCCAAGGGTCTCACCGGTCCCGGCTACGACGGCCACACCTTCTGGGACACCGAGAGTTTCATCCTTCCGATGCTCACCTACACGGCACCGGCCGCGGCCGGTGAAGAGCTCCGATGGCGCCACGCCACGATGGACAAGGCCAAGAGCCGGGCGGCCGAACTCGGGCAGCGTGGCGCGATGTTCCCCTGGCGCTCCATCAACGGCGACGAGTGTTCGGGGTACTGGCCGGCCGGCACCGCCGGGGTGCACGTCAGCGCCGACATCGCCAACGCCACCAGCCGCTACCTGCGTGCCACCAACGACGAACAGTTCGAGGCCGAGTGCGGCGTCGAACTGCTGGTGGAGACCGCCCGCCTGTTCGCGGGCCTCGGTCATCATGACGTGAACGGGAAGTTCCGCATCGACGGCGTGACCGGACCGGATGAGTACACCGCCGTGGTGAACAACAACGTGTTCACCAATCTCGCTGCGCAGCAGAACCTTCGGGACGCAGTGGCCGCCGTGCACCGGCGGCCCGACGTGGCGCGGGAACTCGGGGTGACCGTCGCCGAGGCCGCTCACTGGGAATCCTGCGCCGACGACATGTCGATCCCGTTCGACAAGGACCTCGGGGTGCACCAGCAGTGCGAGTCATTCACCCTCCTCGGCGCGTGGGACTTCGAGTCGTCGGTGGGCAAATACCCACTGCTGCTGAACTATCCGTACTACGACCTATACCGCAAGCAGGTGGTGAAACAGGCCGACCTGGTCTTCGCCATGTACAACTTCGGGTCGTCGTTCACCCCGGAGCAGAAGATCCGCAACTTCGACTACTACTACCCGCTGACGGTGCGCGACTCGTCGCTGTCGGCCTGCTGTGAAGCGGTGGTCGCGGCCGAGGTCGGCTACCTCGATCTGTCCTACGACCTGATGTGCGAGTCGGTGTTCACCGACCTGCATGATCTGCACAACAACGTCTCGAGCGGCCTACACATCGCCGCACTGGCAGGCGCCTGGACGGACTGCGTCGCCGGGTTCGGCGGAATGCGCGATTTCGGCGGCCAGATCACCTTTGCGCCGCGACTGCCCAACCGGCTCACCTACCTCTCGTTCCGGATGACAGTGCGTGAATCGAAGATCGTGGTGGCCATCGACCGCGAGACCGCGACCTACCGGTTGTTGTCCGGTCCGCCGATCGATCTCGCTCACCACGGGGAGAAGTTCACCCTCGACGCGGCCCCGGTCAGCAAGCCGATCCTGGAACTCGACAAGCGTGAGGCACCCAAGGCGCCTCCGGGATGCGAGCCCTACCGCCGCGTGGAGTGACCGGCGCCCGGCTCACCACCGCCGGCGTGACGCAGCCACCTCATCTGCCGGTTGCCACCTTTGCGTAGGCGAAGGTGACAACCCACAGATGGGGTGACCAGCAGCCGGGGCGGACAGCGGAGTGCGAGCCAACCCACGTATTCTGGCGACACCATGACCGACGATCCGACGCGCACCGAATCCGCTGTTGACGCCTCGCACGGCGCAGGCGAACCGTGCTACATCACGACCGCCATCGCATACCCCAACGGCGCTCCGCACATCGGGCACGCCTACGAGTACATCTCGACCGACGCGCTGGCCCGGTTCAAACGTCTCGACGGCTACGACGTCCGATTCCTCACCGGCACCGACGTCCACGGGCAGAAGATGCAGCAGACGGCGGAGGCCGAAGGCATCCCGACCGCGGACCTTGCCAAGCGCAATTCCGATCGCTTCCAAGAGCTGCAGGAGCGGCTCGGGTCCAGCTTCGATCGATTCATCCGGACGAGCGACACCGATCACCAGCGCGCCTCCGAGGCCATCTGGCAGCGCATGTCCGATGCCGGGGACATCTACCTGGACACATACTCCGGCTGGTACGACGTCCGCGATGAGACCTTCTACACCGAGGCCGACACCACCATCGACGACAGCGGCAATCGCGTCGCGGCCGACAGCGGCCATGTACTGACCTGGACCGAAGAGCAGACCTACTTCTTCCGGCTGTCCGCGTATCAGGACAAGCTGCTCGAGCTGTACGAGAGCCACCCCGAGTACGTGGGTCCGGATGTGCGGCGCAACGAGGTCGTCAGCTTCGTCAAGGGTGGGCTGAACGACCTGTCGATCTCGCGCACCACCTTCGACTGGGGCGTACCGGTGCCCGGTCATCCCGACCACGTCATGTACGTCTGGGTCGATGCCCTCACCAACTACCTGACGGGCGTGGGCTTCCCCGACGACGCTGCGACATTCGACCGGTATTGGCCTGCCGACCTGCACATCATCGGCAAGGACATCATCCGGTTCCACTGCGTCTACTGGCCGGCCTTCCTCATGAGCGCCGGTATCGAACTGCCCAAACGCGTGTTCGCCCACGGCTTCCTTTTCAACAAGGGCGAGAAGATGAGCAAATCGGTCGGCAACGTGGTCGACCCGGACAATCTGATCGACGAGTACGGGCTCGATCCGGTGCGCTACTTCTTCCTGCGCGAGGTCTCCTACGGCCAGGACGGGTCGTACTCGACAGACGCGATCGTCAGCCGGATCAACGCCGACCTCGCCAACGAGTTCGGAAACCTGGCACAGCGCAGTCTGTCGATGATCGGCAAGTACTTCGACGGTGCGGTCCCGGCCGCCGGCACGTACACCGCCGAAGACACCGCGCTGCTCGAGAAGGCGGCGGGTTTGCTGCCCCGGGTGCGGGATCAGTTCGACGTCCAGGCGATCCATCTCGGCATCGAGGCGATGTGGTCGGTTCTCGCCGACACCAACCGCTACATCTCCTCTCAGGAGCCGTGGAAGCTGGCCAAGACCGATCTCGACCGCACCGCGACCGTGCTCTATGTGTGCGCCGAGGTGGTCCGCACCGTTGCGCTGCTGGCCCAGCCGGTGATGCCCGAGTCGACGAATCGGCTGCTCGATCTGCTCGCCGTCGATCCCGACAATCGCCAGTTCACCGCCGTCGGTGACCCTCTCGTCGCCGGCATCTCGTTGCCGAAGCCCACGCCGATCTTCCCCCGCTACGAGGCGTGACGACTCCGGCGCTCGATGTCCTGCGTGCGCTGCACGCGCACACGCGTGCGGCCGGACTGCCGCCGCCGGCCGCCCTGATCGGCGACTGGTGGGACGCGGACGCCGTCATCGCGCCGTCGATCGGCCTCCGACCGGGATTCGCCCCGCCCGACGACCCCGACCTGTTCTGGTTCGGCTATCTGGGATTTCCGGTCCACGCCACCGAGTCGCCGCTGCCAATCGCGGTCGGCGGGCTGACCGACGAGGTACTGATTCTCCGCGACGGCCGTTGGCGTCACGAGAGCGTCCACGGAAGCGCCTGTGCCCCATGGATCGAACGAGCGCTGAGCGAGCCCACCGATACCGTCGAACACCGGTGGTCGGCGAACTGGATCCCGCCACAGTCGGAATCCCATCTCGCGGCGATCGACCGGTGTCTCGAGGCGATCCGCTCCGGCGAGGTCTACCAAGCGTGCGTGTGTACCCGCTTCACCGGGACCGTCGAGGGCGACCCATTGGAGTTCTTCGCGTCGATCACCAGCACGACGATGCCGGCGAAATCCGCCTATCTACACGGTGATTGGGGTACCGTGGCCAGCTTCTCGCCGGAGACATTCCTACGTCGGACCGGCAACCTCGTCTCGTCGTCGCCGATCAAGGGGACGGTACCGGCCGATGCGGTGCCCGAGTCGTTGTCGGCCTCGGCGAAGGACGTCGCAGAAAACGTGATGATCGTCGACCTAGTGCGCAACGACCTCGGCCGTCTCGCCGTCACCGGCACGGTGCGGGTGGCCGATCTGCTCTCGGTGGTACCGGCCCCGGGGGTGTGGCACCTGGTGTCGCGGGTGGAGGCCATCGTCGATCCCGCGGTCGGGACCAACGAGTTGTTGCGTGCGATGTTCCCGCCCGCGTCGGTCACCGGCACGCCGAAGATCCGCGCGGCCGAACTGCTCGCGGATTGGGAGCCGTCACCACGAGGCGTCTACTGCGGCGCGATCGGCATGGCCGGGCCGGGGCACGGCCTCGACCTCAGCGTGGCGATCCGTACCGTCGCGATGACGCCGGACGGTACGGCCACCCTCGGGGTGGGCGGTGGGATCACCATCGATTCGGATCCGGCCCTCGAATGGCAGGAATGCCTGGACAAGGCGGCGAGCATCGTCGGTGCGACCCCGACCGGTCGCTGAGCCGCGATCGTGCCCAGATGACGCCGGACGATGACCGTTCGACGCAGCGACGCGCCCGCTCGTCGTGAATTGAGCACCGCTTGACGCATAGTCCTGAACATCGGCAAAAGGCACGGCCGACCCCCTTCCGCATGTCAACATCTGGGGTAGAGTCGGATTATGCGCCGATCCATACTGCCGGGTACGGAAAGTACGGGCGACGTCGGCAGTCTTGGTGATCGGTCTCAAGCCGACGTGACCCGAGATCTCCCGGTGCCCACCGCCCGCAACGAAGTCCTCGCTTCGTGGCAACGTGCCGTCGACACCGGAGCCGACGCCGACAAGCATGCGCCGGGGCATCTACCTCCAGGCCAGGTCCACGACCGGCGACATGGCAATGCACTGGGCGACGGCGCGCAGCGCCTGCAACGGGTGTTCGCCGAGACCACCGACGACCCCGAACTCCTCATGGGCGTCTTCGACTCCGACGGTGTGCTGCTGTGGCGTTGCGGGACCTCGCGGTGGCTACGGGTCGCCGACCACCTCGACCTGGTGGAGGGCAGCCGCTGGGACGAGAAATCCACCGCGACCACGGCCGTAGGCCTGGTGATGTCCGATCACCGGTCCACCCGGGTCGTCGGCCGGGAACACTTCAATCGTGCTCTGCATTCGCTCTATTGCGCGGCCGCCCCCATTCACGATCCCCGTACCGGGCAGCTGACCGGAATAGTCTCCCTGGCCGGACCCGTGGAGGCCCTGCAGCCGTCGTCGACGGCGTTCGCGGCCAGCATGGCAGCGCTCGGCGAGCACGAGATCGCCAACGCCCACGCGCGATCTCTCGCCGACCTTCGCAAGAACGCCGGTGCCCGGCTGACCGGCATCCGGGGTCCGGCGCTCCTGGTCGACGGGGACGGCTGGGTCGCCGACAGCCGCGGATGTACGGCGCCGGACGCGGTGGCGGCCCCCATGGAGGACACCCATCAGTTCGTGCCGGGGATCGGCATCTGCGTCGCCCAGCAGATCGGCAGCGGATGGCTCCTGCGGCGTGTCGGTCCCGCGAATCCCGTTGTCGCCGAACTCGATCTACGCGGCGAACCAACGCTTACCGTGGCCGGCGACGGCGACGACTGGCAGACCGTGCTGACGCGCCGACATGCCCAGATCCTGCTCCTGCTGGCCGAGGCGTCGGAATCGGGTCTGACCTCGGCGCGATTGAGCCGACTGATCTTCGGCGATTCCGGGCACGTCGTGACGGTTCGTGCGGAGATGTCGCGGCTGCGACGTGCGGTCGGCGCCCTGCTCACCAGCCGTCCCTACCGGCTGGCGCCGGGTGTGACCCTTCACGTCTCCGAGGACGAGAGCGCTGTCGATACGGCCGAGGCCTGGCTCACGAGTCCTGGCGACGGGCCAGAACCGCTTGATACACGTCACGCCGCGAAGCACCGCCGCCCCGCGTGACCTCCTGACAGGCCTCCTTGAGGCGGGCACCGTCGGCCACCAGCTCTTCGACCTCCTCGACGAGCTCGGCCATGTCACGGATCCGTGGCCGCCCGCCCGCGACGACCACGGTGATCTCCCCCTTCACGCCGTCGGCGGCCCAGTCGGCGAGTTCCGCGAGGGTTCCGCGGCGCACCTCCTCGTAGGTCTTGGTGAGCTCGCGGCACACCGCCGCACGTCGATCGCCCCCCAGGACCTCGGCGGCGGTGGCGAGTGTGTCTGCGAGACGGTGGGGTGACTCGAAGAACACGGTGGTCCGCGGCTGGTCGAGCAGAGTCGTCAGCCACTCCCGGCGGGCACCGGGACGCCGCGGAGCGAATCCGTCGAAGCAGAACCGCTCCGAGGGCAGTGCCGAGACAGCGAGCGCGGTGGTCACCGCCGACGGACCCGGGAGGCAGGTGACCCGCAATCCCGCGTCGGCACAGGCGGCGACCAGTTTGAACCCCGGATCGCTCACCGAGGGCATCCCCGCATCGGTGATCAGCAGCACGGTCGATCCCCCGGTGATCGCATCTACCAGCGCAGGTGTCCGAGCCGCCTCGACCTGGTCGTAGTAGCTCACCAGGCTACCGCCGATCCCCACATCGAGCGCAGCGGCGAGACTCCGCGCACGGCGGGTGTCCTCGGCCGCCACGATGTCGGCCGAGGCGAGGGCGGCGCGCAGCCTCGGCGACGCATCGTCGGCCTGTCCCATCGGCGTCGCCGCCAGGACGAGCCGACCGACCTCGTCGATCGTATGGCCGTGCGACATTTCGACGGCTTCCCGAGAGTTCATCATCTGACAGCTTACGAGTGACCACTACGATCGGACGGGTGACCAACGCCGCCATCCTCGATCGAGGTCCCGATGAGGAGCGCGGCCTGTCCGCCGATCGTGGCCGCGCGGAGGATTTGGGCACCCGGCCGGGACCCGAGATCCCGACCCCGCTGTTCGGTGCCCCCGATCGGCGACGCGGATTCCTCGTCGGTCTGGTCATCGCCGTGGTCGCCACCGCGACCAGGCTCTGGGGTCTGGCCAATCCCACCGACCAGGGCACTCCGGTCTTCGACGAGAAGCACTACGTCCCGCAGGGCTGGCAGGTGCTCACGGGCGGCAATTGGATCGAGGACAACCCGGCCTACGGACTCGTGGTGCACCCGCCGGTCGGCAAATGGCTGCTGGCGGCCGGGGAGTCGGTCTTCGGCTACGGTCCGGTCGGCTGGCGCATCGCACCGGCGATCGCCGGGGTCGCGATAGTCGTGATGATCTACTGCGTGGTCCGACGCATGTCGCGATCCACGCTGGTCGGCGCCATCGCCGGGCTCTTCGCGATCTGCGACAGCGTGCTGTTCGTCCAATCCCGGATGGGAATGCTGGACATCTTCCAGGCCGTCTTCGTCGTCGCCGCCTTCACCGCGCTGATCGCCGATCGCGACCAGGTACGTGCGCGGATGCATCGTGTCTGGGTCGAGGGTCGGATGGGCGACAGCGACTACGGACCACGGCTCGGGTTCCGCTGGTACCGGTTCACCGCGGGCGTCATGCTCGGTCTGGGCTGCGGTACCAAATGGTCGGGCATCTATTTCGTGATCTTCTTCGCCGTGCTCGCCATCGGTTTCGATGTCGCGGCCCGCACGGCGTATCACGTCCGTCGTCCGTGGCTCGGCGTGCTGCGCCGTGATCTGATCCCATCCGGCCTGAGTCTCGCGGCGATGCCGGTACTGATCTACTTCGCGACGTTCATCCCCTGGTTCAACAGCGAGACCGCGGTGTACCGCTACGAGGTCGGCAACCAGATCGGCATCGGCGGACCATTCGCATGGGTTCCGGGCGCGTGGCGTTCCCTGTGGTTCTACGAGTCGGGCGTCCTGCAGTTTCACGCGGGACTGACCAATTCGGCGGGCAACCATCATCCATGGGAATCCAAGCCCTGGACGTGGCCGATGAGTCTGCGGCCCATGCTGTACGCGATCGAGAACGGTCCGGACCAGTGCGGCGGCGGAGAGTGTGTCCGGGCCCAGATGTTGATCGGGTCACCCGCTCTCTGGTGGTTTGCACTCCCGATGCTCGCCTGGGGTCTGTGGCGGTTCCTGGTCCGCCGCGACTGGCGGTATGCCGCCGTGGTGACCGCATACGCCGCCGGCTATCTGCCCTGGTTCGCCGACCTCGACCGCCAGATGTACTTCTTCTACGCGACCGTGATGGCACCCTTCCTGGTGATGGGACTGGCACTGTGCACCGGTGACCTGTTGCGGTCCGCGACGGCGACGGCGAGGGCACGCCCGGAACGGCGGACCCTCGCGATCCTCGTGGTCGCGATCTACGTCGGACTCGTGGTGGCGAACTTCATCTGGCTGTGGCCGATCCTCACGGCAGGTGCGATCTCCCCTGCTCAGTGGCATCAGCAGATCTGGCTTCCGAGCTGGGGTTGAGGGGCTCGTCGACGCTGACCGGCTCCTCGACATAGCCCCCGATGGCCGAGAACTCGCTCGTCGCTATCTCGGTGGCCTGCTGCCGGATGTGCTCGTCGATCTCGGAACGCAATTCCATCCGCGCGACGATCAGCGGATCGCGGCGCAGGTCCCGGAACAGAGCGAAGCACATCAAGATCATCACCACCACG
Source organism: Gordonia sp. DT218 (assembly GCF_049847105.1). Lineage (NCBI taxonomy): Bacteria > Bacillati > Actinomycetota > Actinomycetes > Mycobacteriales > Gordoniaceae > Gordonia > Gordonia sp. DT218. Next base: position 468,655 of record NZ_JBNCNS010000001.1, read on the forward strand.
AACGGCAGCGCGGCGATGATCGCCATCTGCTGCAGTCCGGTCAATCCGTCGTCTCCACTGATGGCCAGCAGCACGGCGGCTACCGTACCGGTGAGGACACCCCAGAAGATGGTCAGCCATCTGGGCGGATCGTGTACCCCGCGATGCGACAGCGAACCCATCACGATCGACGCGGAGTCGGCGCCGGAGACGAAGAAGATCGCGACCAGCAACATGACCAACGCGGAGGCGACCGCCGTCCAGGGCAGGTGTGCCAACACCTCGAAGAGCGTTGCATCGCTGTCGTTCACCGGCAGGTTGAGCCCGTCGGTCTCCTGCCGGATGGCGGTCCCGCCGAAGATGCAGAACCAGACCAGCGACACAGTGGTCGGCACCACCATGACACCGATGACGAACTCCCGGATGGTGCGTCCCTTGCTGATCTTGGCGAGGAACAATCCGACGAACGGGGTCCACGAGACCCACCACGCCCAATAGAAGATCGTCCACGACGCCAACCAATCCTGGCCGTCGGCATCCACGGTGGCTCCCGAACGTGCGGAAAAACTGGGGATGTCGTTGAGGTAGGCGCCGAGCGTGGTGGGCATCAGGTTCAGGATGAACACCGTCGGGCCCACCACGAAGACGAAGATCGCCAGGATCAGCGCGAGCACCATGTTGATGTTGGACAACCACTGGATGCCACGGGCGACGCCCGACACGGCCGACGCGACGAAGGCAGCGGTGAGCACCGCGATCACCGCGACCAGGAGCATGGTCGACGGCTCGTCGACCCAGCCGACCTTCACCAGGCCGGAGCCGATCTGCAGCGCACCCAGGCCGAGGGACGCCACCGTGCCGAACAACGTCGCGAAGATGGCCAGGATGTCGATCACCTTGCCGATCGGCCCGTTCTCCCGGCCGCCGAGCAACGGGGCGAAGACCGCGCTGATCAACTGACCGCGACCACACCGATAGGTGCTGTAGGCGATCGCGAGACCCACGACCGCATACATCGCCCAGGGATGGAAACCCCAGTGGAACATGGTGGTCGCCATGGCGATCTGTACATCCCGTGCGTCGTATCCGGGCGGTGCGTTGACGAAATGGAACAGCGGCTCGTACGCACCGAAGAACATGAGTCCGATCCCCATGCCGGCGCTGAACATCATGGCGATCCAGCTGATCGTCCGGTACTCGGGTTTGTCGCCGTCGCGACCGAGCGGGATGCGGCCGTACTTGCTGGCCGCCAGATACACGGCGAAGACCACGAAGAACGTCGCCGACAGGATGAACAACCACCCCATGTTGTCGGTGATCCAGCCGAGAGCGTTGGTACTGGAGGCGTTCAGACTGTCGGAGTCGACCATTCCCCACACGACAAAGCTGACGACGATGGCCGCGGTGATCCCGAACACCCACGGATCAAAGCCGATACGCGACCTTCTGACCGTTTTCTGTTCCGTTGTCACCCATCAACACAACCAAAGGTTGATGCAGGTTCTCAACCCGTATGGGTAGCCTGTGTCACCAATGTGACTATTGTGGCGTCGTCGATGCCGAGGTCGCGCAGCGATCTCACGTGCTGGACGGTCGCCTGCTGCGCCTGGTCGAGCGTTGCGTCACGACTCGACTTGATGAACGAGCCGTGCCTGCCCCGGGTCTCGATGATGCCCGCCGATTCCAGTTCCCGGTAACTGCGCGCAACGGTGTTGGCCGCCAGTCCGAGATCTGCGGCGAGTCGCCGGACTGTCGGGATACGCTCTCCGACCAGGAGTTCTCCGCATGCGATGAGCTCGATGACACCTGCTCGAACCTGCTCGAAGGGTGGTTCTGCCCCGTCGTGGTCGATCGTCAACAAGGTCGCCAGATCTGCCGACACGTCGCCTCCTGCTCAGACCTCGTCGCGGGCGAGTGGACACGACATGCACCGGGGCCCACCGCGACCGGACCCCAGCTCTCTGCCCTCGATCTCGAGGACCTCGACCCCTGAATCCCGGAGGCGCTGATTCGTCTCGACATTCCGGTTGTAGGAGACGACGACTCCCGGCGCGACCGCGAGTGTGTTGTTCCCGTCGTCCCATTGCTCACGCTCGGCGGTGATCGGATCGAGACCGGTGTCGATCACCCGGAGCTTCTCGATCTCCATGGCCTCGGCAGCCGCCTCCACGAACGGACGTGAACCGCTCACCTCGACGGTGCCGTCGCGGTGGCGCAAGGTGAACGCGGACATCGATTCCGCGATGTTCGGGTACATCACCACCGCGTCCACATCGACCATCGTGCACACGGTGTCGAGGTGCATGAATGCACGCGACTGCTGGATCGGGACGGCCAGCACGGTGTGCGCGAGCCCATCATCGAATAGACTGCGCGCCAACGCTTCTGCACCCGCAGGCGTCGTCCGCTCCCCCACCCCGACCGCGACCACGCCGGGCGTGAGCAACAGGACGTCACCGCCCTCGACCGGCGCGACCTGCGACTCATAGGCACGGCGGGCGCCGGTGAACCGCGGGTGATGCGCGTAGATCAGGTCGGTGAGCGAGGTTTCCCGCACGCGGGCGGGCAGCGCCAGAGAGGTGATCGCGAATCGGGGGCCGATCCAGAACGAACTGTCCCGGGTGAACAGCAGATTCGGCAGCGGCTCGATGGCGAACTCAGGACCGTGGTGCATCCGCCGCACCAGCGACGACGACGCCGCAGCCGGGGTGACCGGGAGTTCGTCGAAGGTCATCCCCGCGGTCAGGACATGCGCCAGATCCGCGGCGGGCAGCCCGCGCAGATGGCGGGCCAGATCGTCGGCGAGGTGCGTGCCGAGTCGTCGCGGGCTGACGGCGGCGGCGATGCCCTGGATACGTGCCGCACCACTGTGCCCGATGGTCTCGGTGAGCAGATCGCCGAGCAGGAAGACGTCCACACCATTGGCCCGCAACAGTTCGGCGAACGCATCGTGTTCCTCCTGCGCACGGGCCACCCACGGCAGACCGTCGAAGAGCAGCTGATCGTTGTTGCGCGGCGTGAGGCGCCGCAGTTCGTCACCCGGTCGATGCAGCATGACGGCCCGCAACCGGCCCACCTCGGAGGTCGATCCCAGGGCGTAGCCGGCGGCGCTGCTGCTCATGTGTCAACGGTAATCCGTCGCAGTCGATCTCACCTGCTCGCTCGCCCTGGTGTCCTGAGTCAGAAGTTCTTGTGCGCTCTTCGGTGTTCGATCGGTACCGCGACGAAACTTCCGACTCAGGACACTACTCGTCGGTGTCGCGCTCCACCTCGGTGAGATGGGGACCGCCGCCCACCACCGCAGGTGCCGTCTCGTCGGCCACGCACCACATCACGAAGGCGACCGTGGTGACCACACCCGTGAGGAGGAAAGCCGGTGCGAAACCGGCCCGGTCGGCAACGAAACCCACGATGATCGGGCCGCTCACCGCACCCAGATCCGACGACATGCCGTAGGCGGCAAGTGCCGATCCACCCTGCTGCCGGTTACCGAGCACATCGGCGAGTGCGGCCTGATGCGTCGGGGCGAACAGTCCCGATCCGGCGCCCGCGGCCAGACACAGCGCGAGCGCCACCAGCAGATTCGGCGCGAAACCCAGCGCCGCGGTGGCAACCGCGGCGATTGCCAGACCCGGCAACATGACCGGCCGACGACCCAGACCGTCGGACAGTCTCCCGGCGATCACGATGGCCGCGACATTGCCGACGGCGAACACGGCGAGCGCGACCCCGGCCATCGCGGGACCTTCGTCGAGGCCGTCGGTGATGAACAGCGGCACCACCGCCACCCGCACCCCCATCGACGCCCATCCCTGCACGAAGTTCGACGACAGGATCGCGCGGTACGTACTGTCGTGCAACGCGCTGCGGAACCCCACCACCCCGGCGGGTTTCGCAACGGACGGGTCCGGTCGACCACCCTGGTCACGCAGCTGGGTGGCGACCACCACCGAAGCGATCAGCAACGCGATCGAATACACCACGAACGGCATGCGCAGGCCGAAATTGACCAGCGCACTACCGATCAGAGGTCCGGTGATATTACCGATGAGAAAGCCGGCAGAGAAGTAGCCGGAGACCCGCCCGCGGATCTCCCCGGGCGACATGCGGATCAGCAGGGCCATCGCCGACACGGTGAACATCGTCGATCCGATGCCACCCGCGGCGCGGAACAGCAACAGCTGCCAATAAGTCTGGGCGAACGCGCACGCGAAGGTGCTCGCCGCGACGATCAGCAGTCCGATCAGATAGATCCTGCGCTCTCCGAAGACGGTGACCAGTCGCCCCGTCGCCGGTGCGAAGAGAAGGCGCATCACCGCGAAGGCGGAGACGACGGCCGACGCCGCGGTGAAGGTGACGTCGAAGGTCCGCGCGAAGGCGGGCAACGCCGGCGCGATCAGTCCGTATCCCAGTGCGATGACGACATTGGCAGCCAGCAGCACCCAGATCCCGCGGGGAATCTGTTTCACGTCCGGGCCCTCACAGGGTCAGCTCGGGGAGCTGGTCGAGAGCTTCGGCGGTACGCGATCTCCCGAGCGCGATCATCTCGGGCGCCTTGTGGAAGTCGAGGGTGCGCACCGACTTCCGGGGTACGCGGATCAGGATGTCGGGTGGATACCCGGCCACCTGATAGCGCGTGAGCGCCTCCTGCATGATGTCGAGGGACCGGCTGAGCACCTCGATACGACCCATGCGGCCGGTCTCGACGTCGGGTTCCGCAGTGGGCGCGGCGGCATGCAACTCGTCGCCGCCGGAAGCCTCCAGTCCGAATCTGTCCCGAACCGACCGGACGAAGTCGCTGTCGAGGATGGGTGCGACGTTGCGGCGCAGCAATCGCTTGGTCTTGGGTTCGCGGGTGGCCCCGTGGTCCGGACCGCCGTCGGCGCCGAGCACGACCCCGATCGTGACGTCACTTGCCACGCCCGACGTCGGGGCCACCGGCAACGGATCGAGGATGCCACCGTCGGCGAGCAGCCGTCCGCCGTGGTCATGGGGGCTGATGACGCCGGGAATCGCGATGGAGGCACGGATCGCCTCGACGACCGAACCCCGCTGGAACCACACCGCGCGACCCACATTGAGGTCGGTCGCGACCGCGGTGAACGGGGTCGACAGATCCTCGATCCGGGCGTCGCCGAGGATCTCCCGCACCCTCGACAAGATGCGCTCCGCACCGATCACACCGGACTTGGACAGGGAGACGTCCATCAGCCGTACGACGTCGAGCTGGGAGAGGCCGGTTATCCAGTCGACGTACTCATCGAGCTTGCCCGCGCAGTACAGACCGCCGACCAGGGCACCCATCGACGATCCCGCCACGGTGACCACTTCGAATCCGCGTTCTTCGAGTTCGGCGATCACACCGATGTGCGCGTAACCACGTGCCCCGCCACTGCCGAGGGCGAGTGCCACGCGGGTGGGTCTGGCCATGATGCGAGCCTATCGACCGCCACAACCGGGCCGACATCACCCTGTTCTCGACAGCACCCTGTTCTCGACATCACCGGCGCCGAGCGGGGTCATCGGCTCGGCTGATCAGTCCCGCATCAGTCGACGCGGGCCCGGACCGAGCTTGTTCATCTCGTCGCCGGGGTTCAACAGGTGGCACTCGCCCAACGACAGACAACCGCAGCCCACGCACGAGCCGATCATGTCGCGCATGTTCTCGAGCAGTGCGATCCGGTTGTTGATGTCGTCGATCCACCGCTTGGATGCGGACTCCCACATCGACTTCGGCGGCGACTCGTGAGTGCCGAGCTCGGACAGCACATCGGCGATCACCGCGAGCGGGATGCCTGCGGACTGCGATGCCCGGATGAATGCGACGCGGCGCAGCATCGCGCGGTGGTAGCGGCGCTGGTTGCCGGAGGTGCGACGGCTGAAGATCAGTCCCTGGTCCTCGTAGAACCGCACCGCCGACGGCGCGATACCCGCGCGTTGGGCCAACTCGCCGACAGAGAGTTCGAGCTTCTTGAGCGACACGAATCCATCGTAGGTGACTTCAAGTGAACTTGAAGTCCGCCGCGCGGGCCTAGGTGCGGACCACCATCACCGGGCTCTCGGCCTGGTGCAAGATCTTCTGGCTGGTCGAGCCGAGCAGCAGACCGGTGAACCCACCGCGACCGCGGCTGCCCACCACGATCAGCTGCGCGTCGTCGCCGGCCGCATCGAGCACCGCCTTCGCAGGCTCCTCGGGGATCACCACCCGCTCGACCACCACATCGGGATACTCGGTGCGGTAGCCGGCGAGTCGCTCCGCGACGGCCTCGACGGCTTCCTGCGACATCCGCGCGACCTCGTCGGGCTCGATGCCGTATCCGTGCAGGGCGTCGACGTCGAGCGGCGTCCACGTGTGCACCGCGACCAGCTTGGTCTTGCGGAGTCCCGCCTGACGGAAGGCCTCGCCCACCGCGGCGTCACTCACGGGCGAATCGTCGATGCCGACCACCACCGGACCGCCGCCTCCGGGGCCGGCGACCACTACCACGCGACCGTGGAAATGAGCCGCGACCGTGGTGCTCACCGAACCGAGGAACAACCCCTTGATCGATCCGAGGCCCCGCGTACCGAGGACGATCGTCCCGGCGTCCTTGCCCAGTTCGAGCAGCGCGCGCGCCGCGTCGCCCTCGACCAGCGAGGTCTGCAGCGCAACTTCCGGAGCCACCTCCTTGGCGAGCGCCGCGGCGTCGCGCACGGCATCGGCGGCATCCTGCTTGATCGCGTCCACCACGTCCTGCGGGATGATCAGCCCCGGTGCGTAATTGCTGGTGCTGATGTCATAGACGCCTACCAGCTTCAGGTCGACCTCCTCGGCCGCAGCCGCGGTGGCCGCCCACCGCACGGCCCGATTCGACGCATCCGATCCATCAACACCGACGAGTATCGCGGTCATCTCCGGTCCCATCTCCTCACTTGGTCACCCCGTGTGGCCCTCACCCCATCCTGCCTGCCGTCAAGCTCTGCGGCAATGAGCAAAAAGTCCCGGTCACAGCACTTTTCGAGGCAGGGTATGGTGGAGAAGAGGTGAACCGACATCGAACGCAAAACAGACATGAACGAGACCCACAGGCCGGCGTCCACCGGCGACGAACTCCGTCAGGCTGCGGTACATGCAGGTGTCACAATCGCTTTCGGGCTCTTGGCACTCCTGGTGGCCTGGGCTTCTGACGACGGGGTGCGGACCGCACTGATCGTCGCGGCCCCGATCATCGTGCTGGTCGGTGCGCTCGCCGCGCTGTGGCGCACGTACCGGAATTGGCGGGCGGGCGGGAAATGGCAGACCTGGCAGGGAGCGTCGTGGCTTCTGCTGGCCGTGTTCATCGTCTTCCTCTTCAACACCGCACCGGCGCTGATGTCCTGAGCCCCCTGAGCCCCTGCCGACCGGGCACACAATGGCGTCGATCGGGCGCAGATCCGCGCCGACCGTGCGCAGTTCACGTCGAGCGTGCGTGGAAGTTCACCGAACGTGCTCGCGCTCAACGGAGTCCGTTCGGTCGGCGTCCGTTCGGTCGGCGTCATTCTGCGCCCGATCGACGCGAAACTGCGCCCGGTCGGCGTCATTCCGTGGCCGATCGAAGCGACACCCGGCGGAGATCAGTCCTCGGCCCGCAGGTCCAGGCTGATCTCCTCGGCATCGAGCTGCCGGAGTTCCCGCTCGAGCAATGCCGAATGAAATGTTCCCTCGTCCCGCATCTGGAGCAGGACCTCGCGCTGCGCGGCGACCAGGTCACGACGGATCTTCTCGTAGGCGGCGCGAACCTTCAGATTGGCGTCGATGATGCCCTCCTCGGTGTCGGCAGTCTTGGCGATCGTGGCGAATCTCTTGCGCAGCACCGGATACCGCGCGACCGTCTCGGACTCGGAGATCACCTTCCGCGAGGTGGCGGCCAGCTCGGCACGGAGCCGATGGTGTTCGGCGACGCGACTGTCGGCATCTTCGGTCACCTTCAACGCGCGGATCAGCCAGGCGAGGGTACCGCCCTGGCACAGCAGCGACGCCGCCGCGACCACGAAGGCGATGAGGACGAGCAGGGACCTCGACTCGACATCATCCGGGAGGGTCTGGGCGGCCGCGAGGGTCACCACGCCGCGTAACCCGCCCCAGACGACGATGGTCGCCTCCTTCGGCCCGAGTGGCGCCGAACGGTAGTAGTCGATATCGGCGATCTGCCGGGTGAGTCGCGAACTGACCATCCGCGCCGTCTCCGGCGACGTCGGCGGCAGTTCCTCGGAATCGGACCAGCGCCGGGGTTCGATGCGACGACGCAGACGCCGCCACTCACGCCGGATCGCACTGCGCGCCTCACGCGTGCGACGTATCGGCCGGTCGGGGCCGTCCCGCTGACGTTCGACCATGGTCGCGTTGATGTCGGCGAGCATCGGCCGCATCTCGGTCCCCCGTTGGGCGGCGCGATCGAGCCAGAGGACCAGCGGCACCACGTAGACCGACCGGATCACCACTGCGAGGCCCAGGGCGGCGAACCCGATCCAGACCGCCGTGTCGACCCCGTCGTGGTCGTTGTGGACATCGACCACCAGACCCCACAATTCGAGGCCCATCAGCAGAAACACCCCACCCTCGACGATCAGCTCGACGGTGCGCCAGTTCTGCGTGTCGGAGAGTCGGTGCTGGGGCGTCAGGAACCGGACGGCACCGGCACCGGTGATCAGGCCGGCGGTCACGGCGGCCACCAACCCCGAGGCACCGAGCTCTTCGGCCGGTATGTAGGCCAGGTACGGCACGGTGAAGGAGATGGCGGTGTTCACGGTGGCATCGGACACCCGGGCACGCACCGCGAGATTGAGCCATCCCACGACCGTCCCGATCAGCACGGCGACCACCACGGCGAACACGAACTCGAGGGCGACCTGCCCGAACGAGATGCTCGCGGCGATCGCGGCGATCGCCGATCGCAACAGCACCAGCGACGTGGCGTCGTTGAGCATGCTCTCGCCCTCCAGCACCGCGGTCACCCGATGGGGCACGCCCAAGCGTTTGGCGATCGACGTCGCGACGGCGTCGGTCGGACTCACGATCGCACCGAGTGCGATACCGGTCGCCAGGCCCAGACCGGGGATCACCCAGACGAAGAAGAAGCCGAGGAGTACCGCACTGACCAGGACCAACACCACCGACAATGTGCTGATCGCGCCGAAGTCCCGGCGGAAGTCCATCGTCGGCATGGACACGGCCGCCGAGTAGAGCAGGGGCGGCAACACCCCGATCAGAATCCACTCGGGATCGACGTCGACGGCCGGGACGAACGGCATCACCCCCACCACCACGCCCACCACGACCAGCAACAACGGCGGCGCCACACGGATGCGAGGGCCGATGACCTGAGCGGCTGCGATACCGAGGACCGCGATGACCACGAGGAGGATCTGCTGCACCTGACCATCCTGACGCACACGTCGAGTTCCGGGCCCGGCACGCGGTGCCATCCTGGATTGTGACATTGAGTGTTGACAAATGATCGAACGTCCAATTACGTTCGGTTCATCAACACGGCGGTACCGGATCCATCCGGTGAGCCGTCCGGTCTCGCCCGGACCATCTCCGACGACGAGAAGGGTCAAGCCATGACGAACGCCCTCGAACGTGTGGGTCAGTCGTACGTTCCCGAACACGACAAGTCCAGCGACGCCGACAACTACACCCAGGTCCTCGACGACCTGTCCGCCGCGTCGGTGCACCGTAACTTCGACCCGTATATCGACATCGACTGGGATGCACCCGAGATGGCGATCGTTCCCGACGATCGTCGCTGGGTTCTGTCGAGCAAGGTCGACCCGGTCGGGCGCCACCCGTGGTATCAGCAGCTACCGGTCGACAAGCAGATCGAAATCGGCATGTGGCGGCAGGCCAACGTCGCGAAGGTCGGCCTGCAGTTCGAGTCGATCCTCATCCGCGGGCTGATGCAGTACAGCTTCAAATTGCCCAACGGGACCAAGGAGTTCCGCTACACGACGCACGAGTCCAAAGAAGAGTGCAACCACACCCTGATGTTCCAGGAGTTCGTGAACCGCACCGGAATGGACGTGCCGGGCGCCAAGATCGGCTATCGGCTGATCTCACCACTGGTGCCGCTCGCGTCGACGATCTTCCCGACCATCTTCTTCTTCGGCGTCCTCGGCGGCGAGGAGCCGATCGATCACATCCAGAAGGACTTCCTGCGGACCCGTGCCACCCTGCACCCCACCATGGCCGCGGTCATGCAGCTGCACGTGGCCGAGGAGGCCCGGCACATCTCGTTCGCGCACCACCTCCTGCGGGAGACCGTCCCGCAGAAGGGCCGTATCCAGCGCTTCCTGCTCTCGCTCATGTTCCCTCTCACCATGCGCATCCTGTGCGGCGCGATCGTCGTGCCGCCGAAGAGCTTCCAGAAGCGGTTCGATGTGCCCGACGAGGTGATGCGCGACATCTTCTGGCGTTCCGACGAGTCGAAGAAGTTCCTACGCAACGTCTTCGGCGACGTGCGAATGCTCGGTGACCAGTGCGGTCTGATGAACCCGGTCTCGCGACTGCTGTGGAAGATCCTCGGCATCGGCGGCCGTCCGTCACGGTTCCGGAGCGAGCCGACCTACACCGCGGCCTGAGCCGCGCCCCTTCACAGACGGATCCGACATGCCCCACGTAGTCACGCAGGCGTGCTGCGGTGACGCCTCATGCGTCTACGCGTGCCCGGTAAACTGCATCCATCCCACCCCCGAGGAGCCCGGTTTCGGCACCTCCGAGATGCTCTACATCGACCCGTCGACCTGTGTCGACTGTGGGGCCTGCGTGAGCGCCTGCCCGGTGGGCGCGATCGTGCCCGGCCATCGGCTGACCGACGAGCAAGCACGATTCGTCGACGTCAATGCCGCACATTTCGATCCGACCGGCGACGGCGCGGCACGATTCCCCGTCGACCCGGCACGACGTCTCCCGTTGGCCCCCGTCGACAAACCGCACCAACTCGCCGTCGATGCCCCGGTGTCGGTCGCCATCGTCGGGTCCGGGCCGTCGGCCATGTACGCCGCAGACGAACTCCTGCGTCAACCGCAGATCTCGGTCACCGTGTACGAGCGGCTCCGCCGTCCGTTCGGGCTCGCCCGTTACGGAGTCGCTCCCGACCATCTGGCGACCCGGTCGGTGATGCGGCTGTTCGACGACGTCGCCGGCAACCCGCGCTGCGACATCCGGCTCGGCACCACGATCGGGCGCGATCTCTCCCTCGACGATCTACGGGAGTGCCACTCCGCGGTCATCTGGGCCGGTGGCGCCCCGACCGATCGTCGTCTCGCCATCGACAACGCCTCCGCGCCGGGCGTGCACAGTGCAACCGCGCTGGTCGGCTGGTACAACGATCATCCGGATCACGACCACCTCGACGTCGATCTCGCCACCTCCCGGGCCGTCGTGATCGGCAACGGGAATGTGGCTCTCGACGTCGCCCGCATCCTCACCGCCGACCCGGAAACCCTTGCCGACACCACCATCTCCCGACATGCACTGTCGGCGCTGCGTTCGTCGGCCATCGACGAGGTGGTGGTACTGGGTCGCCGTGGTCCGACCCACGCCGCCTTCACCCTGCCCGAGCTGATCGGCCTCGTCGACCACGGCGCGAACGTCGTCGTCGATCCTGAGGACCTGGCACACGCACCCACCCCCGCGCCGGATGACGCGATCACTCGCGCCAAGCTCGACCTGCTGGCCGAGGTCGCCGAGCGCGCACCACGGAGCGGGCGGCATATCCGACTCGCCTTCCATCGCTCGCCCGCGGCCGTCGAGGTGGGAACGGACGGCCGGGCCAGCGGCCTGGTGGTCGCGCACAACACCGTCGACGCCGGCGGAGTCATCACGCCGACCGGCGCCACCGACAAAATCGACGCCGGTCTCGTCCTGACCTCGATCGGATATCGCGGGGTCGCAGTGCCGGGTCTGCCGTTCGACGACGCCCGCGCGGTGATCCCGCACGACGCCGGCCGGGTCGTCGACGACGGCAAGCCGGTGCCCGGCATGTATGTGACCGGGTGGATCAAGCGCGGGCCGTCGGGCTTCATCGGCACCAACAAGACCGACTCGGCCGAGACCGTCGCATCGCTCCTCACCGACCTCGAGGCGGGCCGGTTACCCGAACACGGCCGGCCACGACGCCGCCGGATGCTGAACAGACTCGGCTGACCGCCCCTGGTCGCCACGGCTCGCGGGGCGGTTCGAGGACATCCGCCCCGCGGCGAGCAGTCTGGGACAGACGTCCCACTGCAATCGGATCTGCAGTTTCGCAAAAGTCGCTGTGCACAATCGAATACGCGCAGGAAACAGTTGTGTCACGTTCGTCCGCCCGGACGACCCCTCGGGGTTATCCTGGGTCCCTGTTGCTCTGGGGGGTGGCCAGTTGTGAGGACGATGTTCTCGCGGTTCGACTACATCGACACTGCGCGGGAGACCGGCGCGCAGTTCGTCGAGTTGGTGCGCAGTGTCGCCGATCCCGAGACCCGGCTGTCCGCCACTCCGTCGTGGACCGTGGCGGACTGTCTCGGACACGTGTCGTCGGCGCCCGGCCGCCACCGCGATCTCGCCCGTGGCGAGGGCTCATGGTCGCGACGGGCGACAGACCTGCCCGACTTCAATGCCAAACAGATCGCCAACCTGACCACGCGTGATGTCACCCTGCTCACCGACAAGCTCCTCGGCGACCTCGACTGTCTGCTCGACGAGGTGTCGCATTTCGGCGCACGGGTTCCGCTGATGAAGTTCGACGGCGGCCGGTGCATCCGGTCCGACGCCGCACTCGGCATCCTCATCGGCGAGTTCATCGTGCACGGCCACGACGTCGCCTGCGCGATCGGCGCACCCTGGGACATCGATCCGGCGGTCGCGCCACTGGTGGCGAGGGGCCGTCATCAGATCCTGCCCGACTGGGTGGACGAGATCGCGTGTGACGGACACTCGGCGACCTACGACATCAAGCTGCGCGGTTGCGCGGAGCGTTTCGTCTACGAGTTCACCGACGGCCGACTCGAGATCGATCCGGCCGATCCACGGCCTCCCGACGTGCACATCAGCGTCGATCCGGTCGTCGCGTTGCTCGCCGCGTACGGACGCGTGTCACCCACCTGGGCGGCGCTGACGGGCCGCGCATTCGCGTGGGGCGCCCGGCCATGGCTGGCCGCAGGTCTGCACAGGCGGTTCATACCAGCCTGATCCGGCATACCGCCACCGGCCCGACCCACGATGCGGCCCGGACGCTCAAGTCGACTCGCTGATCATCACGGCCACCGTGCCCGGCACGAGTGCCGCGAAGACATGCTCGATGTCGCCTGCATACGAGACGTAGTCGCCGGCCCCGAGTTCCACCGCGGCGTCGGTGGGCCCGACGCGCGCACGTCCGGAGCTGAGCACCACGTGTTCGACGACGCCGCGTGCGTGCGGTGCCGAGATACGCGGTTCACCTGGCTCGGCCCGGATGAGATACATGTCGCGGCGGGTCCCCGGCCGCGCCGTCGAGAGCAGCGTGGCGGAATAGTCGGCGGCCGCGGCCGGGATCACCGGCCCGTCGCCGAAACGGATCACCGCCACCGGGTGCACGGGGGCGTCCAAGAGCGCCGAGAACTGCAGCCCGAGGGCCGTCGACAGCGCCCAGAGCGTTTCGACACTCGGGTTGCCGTCGCCCGATTCCAATTGCGACAGAGTGGATTTGCCGATCCCCGCGCGTCGGGCGAGCTCGCCGATCGACAGTCCGGCTCGCGTGCGTTCGCGTTTGAGTGACGCGGCCACCACCTGCTTCGGGTTGATCGCCGCCGACGCAGCGTCGGCGGGGTCGACCTCGGGGTCGTTCACTGAACGGGACGACCGTCCTTCTTGACGAACACCAGCCATATTGTCCATCATAGTGGTCATGCGTTCGTCCTGGAGAACACTCGACCCGTCGGCGGTTCGCGCCATCGTCGTGATGAGTGCGTCCGTGCTGGTGATCGGCGCCTCATACGGTGTCGCCGCACACACCGCAGGACTCGCCTGGTGGCAGATCCTCACGATCGCCACCGTCGTGCTCGCGGGGTCATCGGAGTTCGTGTTCGTCGGCGTCATCGCCGGCGGCGGCGCCCCGCTGGTGGCCGCACTCGCGGGACTGCTGGTGAACACCCGCAATTTCGGCTACGGACTGTCCGTCGGCAAACACCTCGGACGAGGGCTGCCGCTCGCCCTGGGCGCGCACCTGATCAACGACGAGACTGCCGCGATGGCATCCGGCGAGCACGATTCCCGACGCGCACGTGCCATGTTCTTCCTGTGTGGCATCGGGATCCTCATCGGCTGGCCACTCGGGTCGGTACTCGGCTCGGCGATCGGCGGGCTGGTCGCGAGCCCCGAGACCCTCGGCCTCGACGCCGCGTTCCCGGCCCTGCTCGCCGCGCTGGCGGTGCCCGCGCTCCGTGAGCGGACGACCCTCGCCGCCGCTCTGGCCGGCGGCGGTATCGCGGTACTCGCCTCGCCATTCGCCCCCGCCGGTGTGCCGATCATGCTCTCACTCGCAGGAGTTGCCCTCGTCGAGATCGCCCGGCGACTCCGATCCCCCGCCCCGGCAAAGGAATTCATGGACCACGCCGAAGTCGAGTACGCGCAGGAGTCACGGCGATGAGTGCCACGGGACTATTCGTCGGTGTCGGTGTGCTGGCCGTCGGGACATATCTCATCAGGCTGGCAGGTCCGGCGCTGCGCAGCCGCTATGAGGTGAGCCCGCAGGCAGCCGCCGTGATGGACCGGGCAGCGATCGTGCTGCTGGTCGGGGTGGCCGCCACCGGAGCACTGTTCGCCGGTCACGACTTCGTCGGCTGGGCACGGCCGGCGGGCGTGACGGTGGGGATCATCGCCGCGTTGTGCAAGGCACCGCTCGTGGTGGTCGTGGTGTTGGCGGCCGTCGTGGCCGCGGGTCTACGCGCAGTCGGAGTCGCGTAGACCCAGCCGTTCCGCAGGAGCCGTTCTGGTCCTCGTACGTCGAGGACTCCCCCAGAACGCCGGAATCCACCTTCGCGTGCGCGAAGGTGGATTCCGGATGCTGAGGTGATTCAGGCAGCTGAAGTCAGCGAGCGCCTGCCGGAGCGCCTGCCCTGGTGGCCCGTCGACGCTGCTGATTCGCCGGGCGACGACCGTGCGATGACTCCCCGGTGTGCGACTGCGACTGCGCGGTTGCCGAGCGACCCGTTCCGCGACGGCGCTGACCCGAGTGAGCGGAGCCGGACCGGTCGTTCGCGGCCTGGCCGTTACGCCCGCCCGGTCGACCACGACGCTGGCCGTTCGACTTCGGCGCCTGACGCTGCACCGGCTGCGCCACCGGCGTGACGTACTCGGCGCGCGGCCCCACCAGGGTGTCGACCTCGGCGGACTTGGCATCCACGCGGGTCGGGGTCACCTTGATGTTCGCCTTGCGCAGCAGGCCGGCGAGATCACGACGCTGCTCGGGCAGGCAGACGGTCACCACGTCGCCACTGCTGCCCGCACGGGCGGTGCGACCGGAGCGGTGCAGGTACGCCTTGTGCTCGGCAGGCGGATCGACGTGGACGACGAGTTCGACCCCGTCGACGTGGACGCCACGCGCGGCGACGTCGGTGGCCACCAGGACGCGCACGCCCTCGCCGCCGAACGCCTTCAGGTTCCGGTCACGCTGCGCCTGACTGAGATTGCCGTGCAGGTCGACGGCGGGGATGCCGCTGTCGGTGAGCTTCTTGGCCAGCTTCTTGGCCTGATGCTTGGTGCGCATGAACAGGATTCGTCGTCCCTGACCGGAGGCCAGTTCCTGGACGAGTCCGTTCTTGTCGCCGGGCGACACCTCGAAGACGTGGTGGGTCATCTCGACGGGAGCAGTGGTCTCCTCGGTCGAGTGGATCGACGGCTTGTCGAGGAAGCGCTTGGCCACCTTGTCGACGCCGTTGTCGAGCGTCGCGGTGAACAGCATCCGCTGCCCGTCGGCCGGTGTCGCCGCCAGGATGCGGGTCACGCCCGGCAGGAAGCCGAGGTCGGCCATGTGGTCGGCCTCGTCGAGAACGGTGATGTCGACCTGGTCGAGACGGACGATGCGCTGCTGCATCAGGTCCTCGAGACGGCCGGGGCAGGCGACGACGATGTCAACGCCGCGGCGGAAGGCATCTTCCTGCCGCTTCTGGCTGACACCGCCGAAGACGGTGGTGACGGTGAGGTTCATTGCGCGGGCCAGCGGGGTCACCACGGCGGCGATCTGGGTGGCCAGTTCACGGGTCGGAGCCAGGATCAGACCGGTCGGTGAACCGGGACGGCGCGGGACGTCGAGCTCGGCCAGTCCGGCGACCATCGGGATCGCGAACGCCAGGGTCTTACCGGAACCGGTCTTGCCGGAACCGATCACGTCGTCACCCGCGAGGGTGTCCTTCAGGGTCTCGGCCTGGATCGCGAACGGTTCGGTCTTACCTTCGGCGGCAAGAACATCGACGAGTTCGGCGGGCACGCCGAGAGAAGCAAAAGTAATGGACAAGGTCCGTGTCTTTCTGTAGTGGACACGCCACAGCAGCAGGTGAACAGCTCTGCAAGGTGTCGATGGCGAAGACGCATCTGTGCGTGTTCGTTCGCCGTACGAAGTCAAAGAGCAGGCACTAACCGGCCTGTCGAAGAAGCGTTCTACGACGCGTTGACGGCACCTGATCGGTGCATCAATTGAAACCAACGTTACGCGACTTCTGACAGCACGGCCAAATCAGGTGACGCAGATCATGGCAGTCACCCAGGCGGACTATCCAGTTGACGATCGCCACGCGCCGGAGGCACCATGCGATACGTGTATCCATCCATGTCGTCGCCCGTCGGGCGTGGGGAGGTCGTCGGCGTCGTGCACGCCGACAACTGACGACACCGCCCCGACAGACGCGGAGCTCACCCGGCCGGGTGTACCGCGTCCGGTCACGCGCACCCCTGTCACGACGATCCACCAAGGGCCCGATACACATGCACGCACTCACCGAATCGCAGATCCGCAAGTCCTTCGTCAATGCTTCTCTGCGAGAACGTAATTCCCTCACGCTCCCGCCAGACTTCGCCGACATCGACTGGGAGAACACCGATTACCTCGGCTGGCGCGACCCGAAACTGCCGCTGATCGGCTACATGATCGTCCCGGTCGACGACCAGCCGGTCGGCATCATGCTGCGACTGGGCGGTAGGCAGCCTCGAACCCGCCCACAATGCTCGCTGTGCGAAGACGTTCAACTACCCAACGAGGTTGCGTTCTACAGCGCGAAACTCGCCGGCCCTGCCGGACGTAAGGGCAACACCGTCGGAACCCTGGTGTGCTCGAACTTCGAGTGCTGCGCCAATGTCCGGGTGCGTCCGTCGAAGATCTACGCAGGCGACGACCCCGAGGCCGTCCGTAGCCGGCGGGTCGAGTCATTGCGGACTCGCGCCGACGGCTTCGCGCGGCGAATCCTCGACCAGGGCTGATGAACGACGGTTGACGAACCACGGCTGATGAGCGACGAAAGCGCGGTTCCGATGATCCGGAACCGCGCTTTCGGGTGTGAAGCTTTCTCCGATTGGGGAGCCACTTCGATTGTGGAGCCAAATTGTGGAGCTAAGGGGAATCGAACCCCTGACCTACTCGATGCGAACGAGTCGCGCTACCAACTGCGCCATAGCCCCGGGCGGTCATCGACTGACCGGCCGTTGGCCACTTTAGCAGCCCTCCGCATCGATCTCACAAACCGCCACCCGGGCTCGCCGTGGCGCCCGCTTCACGCACGATCTCGGCCCGCGCACTCGGTTAGCCTCGGTATATGGCCGAAATGTCGGACGCACAGGTCGCGGGCATCCTCGACCGCACAGTCGCAGGTATCAACCCGGTTCTCGACACCCTCGCGCATCGCGATCCCCTGGGCCTCAAGCGGCACACTTTCCACGACGACCGACACCGGGATTCGACGGTGCAGCGGGCCTTGCATCTGCTCGCCGACGCGCTCGACGTCACCGATTGGCCGGGCACCAAGGGCTGGTCGAGCCGCTCGATGAACAGCCGCGCCGACTGGTGGATCGGCCGGATCGGTGCCGTGAACAACATCGCGGTCGCCTACCCCGGTGTCTTCGGCGCGTGGACGAGGAGATTGCCGCTGTCGTCGACGCTGGGTTTCGCCAACCAGGCGATGGTCCTTGTCGCGATCGCCCGCGAGTACGGCGTCACCGAGCGCTCGCGACAGGTTCAGCTGCTGGCGGCCGTGCTGTGCGGCCGCACCGTCGACCCGGCGATGCCCGAGGACGACCAACGGTCGGAGCTGCCCACCGAGCCCGTCGAGCGAAGGCACACCCTGGTCGGCACGGTCTGGGAGACCGCGAAGGTCCTGCGCAGTCTCACCGGCGAGATGGAACGACGCCCCGGGTCGCCCGGACCGCTTCGCCTCCTGACCTACATCCCGATCGTCGGCGCTCCCGCGAGCTACATCGGCGAACGATTCGCCCTCGCACAGGCGACTCGGCAGGCCCGAAAGTGGATTGCCGACCACCCCGAGGCGATCACCCGGACCTGACCGACACAGATGACACCAGAGCCGCATGCCGCGGACATAGCTGTCACGGCGTGCGGCTCTGGTGTCGGCTGGGCGCTGTGGTCGGGCTCAGCCCGCGACTCGGCGCAGTTCGCCGTCCTCACGCATCATCCGACGGCGCTGGAACGGCGGCAGATGGTCGAACACCGGGTCCTCGTCGTCGAGTTCGAGGACGGTGGCACCACCGGGACGGCGCAGCCGCTGCGGTGGCGGGGCCGACGCGAACTCGGGCACGGCCTGCTGCTGGCGCCGACGCTCGGCCTGCTCCCGCTCGGCGCGGCGGGCACGAGCCGCGCGCTGGGCCCGGATCTTCTGCTCGGTCGCCGCGGTACGCCGCAGGTAGGCCAGGTAGGTGAACAGCACCACCCCGACGACGCCCGCTGCGATCCAGCCGGTGAGCCCGAGGAAGATGCCCGACGCCAATGCGGCGATGAACAGGATGATCATGCCGAGCATCACACGCTGACGTTCCCGGTAACGCAGTTGGATCCGTTGCGCGTCGGGCGAATGGGCGATCCGCCGGCGTGGCGCCGACCTCTCGGTCATCGAGGGCTTGGTCGGGCCCTCCTCCTTCGCGACGGCCGGCTCGTCCTCGTAGTCGTCATCCTCGAGGTCGTCGTCATATTCATCGACGTCGTACTCATCGACGTCGTCGTAGTACTCGTCGTCGGCCTCGTAGTCGTCGGCCTCGTACTCGTCATCCGCGTACTCGACGTCGTCGTCCGAATCGTCGTACTCGTCCTCGAGATCGGCGTCATCCTCGATGTCTTCGGAGTCGTCGGCCTCATCGATGTCGTCGACGAGGGCGATCTCGGCGATCTCGGCGTCCTCGACGTCGTCGAGTTCGTCCTCGACGTCCTCGCGCTCGGGATCGACGAACTCGCCGTCCACCGTGACCTCGTCATCGTCAGCAGCGTCATCGTCAGCAGCGTCGAGGTCAGGATCAGATTCCGCGGTCACCTCATCGGGGATGTCGGAGTCGCGCTCGTCATCCGCATCGACCCGAGGCGTTTCGGCGTCGTCGTCCGAATCGACGTCGTCGACGGTCGGCGCCTTCACCGCGGCCCCGGTGGCCTTGCTCACCCGGGTCGTCCGCGTCGGATTTTCTGTCTCGGAAACCGTTGCGTCCGTGTCGGTGTCGTCGGTCTCGTCGCGGTCGAGGACCGCCGTGCGCGCACTCGTGGTGGAACGCTTCGTGCGGTCGGCCTTCCACGACGGGTCGTGGGGATGACTCCCCGATGCCCGACGGCGGGTGGTGCGGGTGCGGGTGCCTCCCCGGTGCAGCAGACGAGTCTCCTTGACGGCGTCCGTCGTCTTCCGCATCTGTGGCCGGCCTTTGATGACCATCGGTACCAGTACGAAAAGCCATACGGCCACGAGGCAGACCCACAAGACTGAGTTCGGCATGCGACTCTCCCTTCTTTCACTCTGGTTACACGAAGCCACCTCACAATGTAGGGGTGCTCATGCCTCGGCCAGCGCAGACGCGCCGGGCGTCGGCGACATTCCACGAATTCACAGAGCGCTCTCAGGGCGGGTGTGTTCGGGTGCCTTTCGGCCCTATTCCGCGACAAACCTCGCGTCCACCGACACCGCAATGGCGATGTCCTCCGCGCGCAACGCGAGCGCCGGGTCGGATGCACCCGGAGCGCCGACGGCCATGCGGCGTGACAACCGCGGCGATGGCCGGGGGTCCGAGAGCATGTCGGGGTCGGCGAGTTGCGTGGCCACCACGGCACCGCGTCCGACCGCGTCGGCGTAGGCCTGAGCCTTGACCACGGCGTCGTCGACCGCCTCTTTGCGCAGGTCACGCTCATATCGTCGCCGGTTCTCCTCGGCCACATCCCACCGCACGCCACCGACCTCTACCCCGTCCGTCGGCGCCCAACGGTCGATGAACTGCGAGAGCGCCTCGAAGTCGGCGAATCGGGCCTCGACCTCGATGCGCGTGGAGAACACCGGATCCTGGCGACTCCCGTCGGGATGAACCGGCCGGTGACCGAACACCCTCACCGAATCACTGGACCAGTCGATGACCGCGTTCCCGGTCGCCAGTTCGGTGAGATCGTCCACCACCGGTCCGTGCACACCGACGGCCTCTCGATAGACGCCGTCCCGCGACGACCCCTCGAGCGCGATGGCCAGTCGGAGAATCGCCCGCTCGGCTCGGAACTCTCGACGCGCGACACCCCGGACCACGATCTCCAACGGCGACATGACGCCGACGATACGTCCCGCTCGCAGCCGAACGAGCGCCTAGTGGAACGACGCCCGACCGGTCCGCACCAGTGCCTCGGCCGCGCTCCCGGCGATCTCCTCGGCCGTGAGGGCGAACAGGATGTGGTCGCGCCACCGGTTGTTCACGTCCATGTATCGCTCGAGCAGGCCCTCACGTCGGAACCCGACCTTGGTGAGCACCGCCTGCGACGCCACATTCGCGGGCTGGACCGTCGCATCGAGGCGATGCAGACCAACCGGACCGAAGCAGTGGTCGACGCCCAGGGCGACGGCCGCCGTCGCAATGCCCTGACCGAAATGCTGCGCGTCGACCCAGTAGCCGATCCACGCGCTGCGCACCGCACCGCGCTGGATGTTCCCGACCGTGAGCTGACCGATGTACCTGCCGTCGAGTTCGATGACGAACGGCAGCACCGCGCCTCGCTTGGCTTCGGCGCGCAGCACCGAATACAGGGGCGGCCACGTTCCGGGATGATGCCGCTCGGCCCAGGAGCCGATGCCACTGGGTTCCCACGGCAGCAAGGTGTTCTGATTTCGGATGCGCAGCTCGCTCCACGCCTTTGCATCCCGCAGTCGCACCGGCCGCAACCCCACCGCTCCCGCTTGGGTGCGCAACGGCCCCAGGGTGGCGGGCCAGCCGGGATTGATCTGCGCCCCGGTCAACCACCTCAACACGGATCGGAGTCTAATGCCCGGAGCGCGCTGTCATCCCCGCTGTGCAAGGAATGCCACCTCGACCTCGTCGCCGGTTCCCAGCTCCTCCACGTCGGGTTCCACGATGATCAGGCAATTGGCCTCGGCCAACTCGGCGAGCAGATGCGAGCTCCCGGTCGGCGATGCGCCGATGACCTGCACGAGGTACTCCCCGGATCGCTCGTCACGCATCAATTGCCCGCGGAGATAGCCCTTGCGCCCGGCCACCGATGCGATCGGCCCGATGGTGCGGGCCTTGATGACGCGCCGCATCGGCTGTCGCTTACCGAGTGCGATCCGGATCAGTGGCCGCACCATCACCTCGAAGGTGACGAGCGCGCTCACCGGGTTGGACGGCAGCAGGAAGGTGGGCACCTCGTCGCGACCGAGACGGCCGAATCCCTGTACCGAACCGGGGTGCATGCCGACGCGCACGATCTCCAGATCACCGAGGTCGCTGAGCGCATCCGCGACCGCTCGCGACGACTTGCCGCCCACCGCACCGCAGATCACCACGATCTCCGACCTGATCAGCTGCGCCTCGACCACTTCCCGCATCCGCGAGGTCTCCCGCTCGGCGATGCCGACCCGGTTGACGTCCGCGCCGGCGTCTCGCCCCGCGGCCGCCAGCGCGTAACTGTTGACATCGAAGATCTGGCCGGGCCCCGGCGAGCGGTCGATGTCGACGAGCTCACTGCCGACGGAGATCACCGACATCCGCGGTCGCGGATGCACCATGACGCGTGCCTGACCAACCGCCGCAAGCAATCCGACCTGCGCCGGACCGATGATCGAGCCGGCCCGCACAGCGACGTCACCCGGCTGCACATCGTCGCCGATGCGACGGACGTAGTCGCCGCTCTCGACGCCGTGGCCGACCTTCACTTTTTGCTCACCGCCGTCGGTCCAGCGCAGCGGGATCACCGCATCGGCCAGCGTCGGCATGGGCGCCCCGGTCTCCACGCGGACAGCCTGGCGAGGTTGCAGACGCGTCGGGGTGCGCGCACCCGGACCGACGTCACCGACCACCGGCAGCGCCACGATCATCGGCTCGCCGGGGGCGAGGTCGACGAGTTCGGCTCCGCCGGAATCGAAATCCTCCACGTCGTCGGGAGCTATCGCGCCCGCTAGACCGACGTCCACCGCCCGCACGGCATACCCGTCGATGGCAGCCTGATCGAACCCGGGCATCGGCCGCTCGGTGACGACCTCCTCCGCGCACATCAGGCCCTGGGCCTCGGAGATCGCCACGCGGACCGGTCGCGGCGCGACCGCGGCGGCGGTCACCCGGGTCAGATGATCTTCGACCGAACGCATCTCACCTCTCGCCCCCATCTCGGCTGACACAGTTGGGCTAGACGTTAGCCGCCACCGGTCGCCGGTGGGCGCAGGCGCGCTGACGCCCGCCGTCTGCCGAGACTGTCAGCCTTCGGTGAGCCGCTTCTCCAGCCACTCACGCAAGTCGGGGCCGTAGTCCTCGCGATCGAGCGCGAAATCGACGGCAGCCTTGAGGTAGCCGCCGGGATTGCCGAGGTCGTGGCGTGTGCCGCGATGTACGACCACGCTCACGGGTTCGCCCTCCTCGATCAACAGGGCGATCGCGTCGGTCAGCTGCAGCTCCCCGCCCGCACCCGGTTTGATGCGGCGGAGTGCGTCGAAGATCTTGCGATCCAGGATGTAGCGGCCGGCGGCCGCCAGGTTCGACGGCGCGTCCTCCGGCTTCGGCTTCTCGACCATTCCCTTCAGGCGCATCACGTTGGGATTGTTGGCGTCCGGGAGTTCTTCGACGTCGAAGACACCGTAGGCACTGATCCGGTCGGACGGGACCTCGATCGCGCACAGCACCGACCCTCCGCGACGCTCTCGGGTCCGTGCCATCACCTCGAGGACGCCACCGGGCAGGACCAGGTCGTCGGGCAGCAGGACGGCCACCGCGTCTTCTTCGTCGTCGAGATACGGCTCGACACAGCCCACCGCGTGCCCGAGCCCGAGGGGCTTCTCCTGGACCACCGAGGCCACTTCCAGGAGCGAGGGCGCCTTGCGCACCTTGGCGAGCATGGCGGCCTTGCCGCGCTTCGCGAGGGTGCTCTCCAGCACCAGGTCCTCGACGAAGTGTGCGACCACGCCGTCCTTGCCGGGCGAGGTGACGATCAGCAGCCGCTCGGCGCCTGCGGCCTTGGCCTCCTCGGCAACCAGCTCGATACCGGGGGTGTCGACGACGGGCAGCAATTCCTTGGGCACGGTCTTCGTCGCGGGCAGGAACCGGGTTCCGAGACCGGCCGCCGGCACGACCGCGGTTCGCGGGATCGGAGGCGTGTTCGGCACAGACTGGTACTCGGTGAACGCGTCGGTAGTCTGGCTCACGTCACTGGGGGTCATGGGAACACCCTAGTGGCGATCCCTGCCAGAATCCTGTTGACGAGTTCTCAGAATCCTGGTGCGGCGGACTCGAGAAGCTGCCGCGATGAGGCGAAGGCGGTCGGGTGCGGACGACGAAGAGGCGACTACGAGCCGAGTTCGAGGAGCGCCGGACTTCCCGCTCGTTTCCGGTGCGTCGACGAGCCGCCGCCGACCTCGCAGAATGGATCTATTCGGCGCCCTTCCGCCTCGAATACGACGTGACGGTCGCCGCGTATGTCCCCTTCGGTTCCGAGCCGGGATCCCCGGCCCTGCTCGATGCCCTGACCGATCGCGGGGTGACGGTTCTGGTGCCCGCGGTGCCCGGCGGAGACCCGACCGCGCTGGACTGGGTGCGCTTCGACGGCGTCGATTCGCTGACACGAGGCCGATGGGGCCTGCTGGAACCGACCGGCGATCGCCTCGGCACCGACGCCATCCGAGCGGCGTCGGTCATCTTTGTCCCGGCATACGCGGTCGACAAGTCGGGGACACGACTCGGCCGCGGTGCGGGCTATTATGACCGGACCCTGACGGGTCTCGCCGCCGACGTGGTGGCCGTCGTCTTCGACGACGAGGTGGTCGAGTCGCTGCCATCGGCACCGCACGACGTGCGGGTGGGCTGGGCGCTGACGCCGGGGGGCGGCTTCCGCGAGCTCGGCTGAATCGGCCGTCAGGCAGGCGTGGGGGTAGCGGCCTTGCTGTCGCTCGACGACGAACCACTGCTCGACGAAGAACCGCTGCTCGAGGAGGAGCTGCTGCTGCTCGACGAGGAATCCGAGGACGAGTTGCTCGACGAGCTGTCCGACGACGAGGTCGACGTCTCGCTGGAACTCGATCCCGAGCGGGAATCGGTGCGGTAGAAGCCGCTGCCCTTGAACACGATCCCGACGGAGTTGAACAGCTTGCGCAGCCGTCCCGTGCACTGCGGGCATTCGGACAGGGAGTCATCCGAGAACGACTGCACGATGTCGAACTTGTTGTCGCACTCCGTGCACGCATACGAGTAAGTGGGCACCGAAACCTCCGGAAAGTAGTGATCGCCGCTCATACTAACCGAACTTGGCACTCCAACATTCCGAGTGCCAAGCCACAGGACCACGCCGAGCACCTCGACCGTCTACACCCAGCCGTTGCGCAGCACCCCTTCGGCTCGAACTTGACGAAGCTGCTGTATGCCCTCGAAGGCCTACCGCGAGGTGTGACCGAGCTCCTGACGTCTGACGAGAAAGCCGGGGCACCCCTACATCCGGTGGGGGCGCCCTCGTCTCAGATCACTCGATCACATCGAAATCGCGGTCGGGCACTCCGTCGCAGTTCATGTCCGGGTCACGCAATCTGCGTGCATCCATGCGCAGCAGGACCGCGCCCAGCGCCGCCGCCACCACACTGCCGAACAAGATCGCCACCTTCGCCGCCGACGCATGGTCGTCGGAACCCTGATGGAAGGACAGTTCGGCGATCAACAACGCCACGGTGAAGCCGACACCGGTCAGCATCCCGACCGGCAGCAGATCGCGGACCCCGATCGAGTCGGGCAGCCGGAGCGGTGTGAACCGGGTCATGAGCGCGGTCGCTCCCATCACGCCGATCACCTTGCCGACCACGAGGCCGAGGAAGATGCCGATCGACACGGGCTGAACGATCGCGCTGTCACCACCGATCACGGCGACGCCGGCCGACAGAAACGCGAAGATGGGCAACGCCACCGCCGACGACACCGGACGCACCGCAATATCGAATTGGTGCGTACGAGAACTCGATTCGCCGTGGACGAGCAGCGCGGGGACGGTGAAGCCCAGCAGGACCCCGGCAACGGTCGCGTGCACGCCCGAGGCGTGCATCAACGCCCAGGCCACCACGGCCAGTGCGATCAGGACCAGACTGGCCGGCGTTCGCCACCGGGGACGACGCAGCCGCACCAGCACACCGAAGACGGCGATCACCGCGATCGCCGCGCCGAACAGCGCGAAATCAATTGTCTCCGTGTAGAACGTCGCGATCACCGTGATGCCGAGCAGATCGTCGACGACGGCCAGGGTCAACAAGAACGTCCGCAACGCCACGGGCAGTCCGCGACCGAAGATCGCCAGTACCGCCAGCGCGAACGCGATGTCGGTGGCCGTCGGAATCGCCCAGCCGCGGAGTGCTTCCGGATCGAACACGGCGACCACGACCGCATAAAACAGCGCCGGGGTCACCATTCCGCCGATCGCGGCGACGATCGGGACGCCGGCCAATCGGAAATCACGCAGACTGCCGGCCACGAACTCTTGCTTGAGTTCCACGCCGACGATGAAGAAGAAAATGGCGAGCAGTCCGTCGGCGGCCCACTCGGCCACCGACAGATGCAGGTGCAGCGATTGGGGCCCGAACTCGAAGGTCGTCAGCGATTCGTAGGCGTCCCGCCACGGGGAGTTCGCCCAGACGACCGCGACCACCGCGGCGACGAGCAACAGTGCCCCGCTGGTGGTGTCGAGTGAGACCCAACGCCGAAACCGCACTCGACCTGAGGTGATCGGTTCGCCGCCGTCCGAGGCGACACTGTCGGATCGGGACTCCTCGACGCCGGGTGGTCCCGAATCGCGCTCCGGTGTGGACATCAAACCTCCTGGTCACAGGGAAATCTACAGCGATCACCCACGTTTTCATCTCCGCCGACATCCGGCGGAGGCCGACCAGACTTCCCGGCTCACCTCCGCGTCATTCTCCCCGATGGTCCGACTCGGGGCCAATCGGAGGGCGTTTGTGCACATCCGCGTGCATGCCCGACGTTGTCCCCAGATGCGTCTCGAGGCGTCGTCTGCGCCGGTTAGGCCGCTAGCGTCGCCCACCATGCAACCGATGTCCCGCGACCGCTTGTCGCCGCGCCTCGTCGACCGTGTCCGGCATGCGCTGCGTCCTGGTTGGGCGCGATCGGTGATGGTCCGTCGCGGTGCGTCGGTGCTCCTGGTCGTCGCCGCGGTCACGCTGACGCTGTTCGGTCACCGCGGCGCGGAGATGCGTGCGGTGGTGGTCGCGGCGCGAGACCTCGTGCCCGGACAATCGATCGTCGCCACCGATCTCACGGTGCGCGATGTACCCGGCGGACTCATCCCGAAGGGCACCTTGCGGTTGACCGCCGACGGTGTCGGACGCACCGCGGTGGGGCCGATCGGGGCGGGCGAGATGGTCACCGACTCCCGGCTGCTCTCTCCCCGTCTCCCCAGCCGGCTCACCGGGAACGACGATGCCCGGCTCGTACCGGTACGGCTGTCGGACGAATCGGTGGCGACGCTCCTGCGGACCGGAGACGTGGTGGACGTACTGACCGCGTCGGCAGAAGAGCCCGATGCAGCGGTACTCGCGCGAGCGGCGGTGGTGGCCCTCACCTCGGACGAACCTCCCGATGGCGTCCTGTCGGGCGGTGGAACCACCGGGCGACCGGTATTGCTCGCGATGGACGAACGGGCCGCGCACCGGGTGGCGGCCGCCGCGCTCGACGCTCCGATCACCGTCGTCGTGCACTGATCGATTGTCTCCGTCGTCACGCGCGCATACAGCAAAACAGTGCAACGGTCGTTTACGATCCTGGATAGCGTGAATACCTGAACAAGAGCGGAACACCGAAAAACGAGAGGACCGCACACCGTGCTCAAGGGATTCAAGGAGTTCATACTCAAGGGCAACGTCGTCGAGCTGGCCACTGCGGTCATCATCGGTGGTGCGTTCACGGCGATCGTGACGGCATTCACCGACAGCATCATCGAGCCACTGCTCAACTCGATCCCGGGCGGTAGCAATCCGACCAAAGGCCTGGGCTTCCAGATCACCGACAATCCGTCGACGTTCGTCAATCTGGGCGCCCTCATCACCGCGATCATCAACTTCGTGATCATCGCCGCGGTGGTGTATTTCCTGATCGTCGTGCCGTACAACAAACTCGCCGCACTCGGTGGCTACGGAAAGAAGGCCGAGGTCACCGAAGTAGCGCTCCTCGCCGAGATCCGCGACCTCCTCGATCCTGAGGGCACGTCGAGGGCACAGGACGCCGCGGAGGCCGAACTCCCGGATCACATCCAGGATCACGGAGCGCCCCCCGGCAACGACGCCGGCGCCACGCAGCGTCTGACCACTCCGCCCCCCGCCGAGCCGATTCCGCCGACACAACCGGCGCCCACACCTCCTCCCCCGGGCGAAAATCCGCCGTACCCGACTCCCCAGCCCGCGCCGGGCAACTACCCGCCGCCCGGCGCCTACCCACCGGGCAACTACCCCCAGCAGGGCGGCTACCCCGGGCAGACGCAGTTCCCCGGCGAGTACCCGCCGCCGGACGCCCCGGGACGGCATTCCCGCTGACCTCGACGATTCGGGCCACGCTCCCCACCGGAGCGCGGCCCGATCTGCCGCGGTGTGAATCCGTGCCCCTTGGTTCCCAGCGGTTTGCCAGCCCACGAGCCAGGGAACCGCAAGGTTGCGTCCCTAGTGTCACTGGAGTCCGGAGCACGTCGGCCGGACGACAAGAGATCAACTACACGGAGGTCGCAGAAGAAATGCCGCAGCAGAACCGGGGCCCTCAGGGCCGCAACAATCACCGTCCCGCGCCGCGTCAGCCGCAGCGCCCGTCGCCGCGTCGTCCGCGCCGGCCCGCGTTCCCGTTCCCCTTCTTCGGGAGCTGACCGCCGGCCGGTTCACCGGCCTGACGACAGCACGGCACGGGCCTGTCTCCCCCGCCGGGCCCGTGCCGTCGTCGTCCATGATGCGCGACTCAGCGGCAGATTCACAGCAGACTCACAGTTGCATTCACAGGTACGTCACAGAACGCCCAATACCGACACCCCGCCGACAATCACCCGCCGAAATGCACTGTTACAGAATCACTTTCACCCTTAGTCGGCATCGTCGACGATCGGACCCGGATCGTTGAGCTGCCGTTGCCGAACTGTTACCTTCCTCCTTGTGGCCCCTGGCTCGACACGCAGCCCGGGCGCCACACCGACGGTCCGACATATTGCGGACCGCAGTGTCAAGGGAGGAACACCATGCCACGAGGTCATCGAGGACCCCGCCATCCGATGCCGCCGCATCGCGCACCGCATCCGCACGGGGGACCGCACCCGGGACCCCGTCCCGGACCGGGCCGGGCCCCGCGCCCGCCGCGCCGTCCGATGCCGCCGTTCTTCTTCGGTAGCTGATCAGAACCCGACCGAAGGCCCCGTCGCATGTCTGCGACGGGGCCTTCGGTCTGTCATCGGTCGTGTTCACGACCGCGATCAGCGGCGCCGGATCGTCCCGTCGCGAACCGTGAGCGTGTAGTCGGCCACCGCGGCGACCTTGTCGTCATGAGTGATGAGCACGGTCGTGCGCGATCGGGCCAGCCTCTCGAGCGGTGCCATCACGCGGTGTGTGGTGGCGTCGTCGAGGCCGGTGGTCGGTTCGTCGAGAATCAGCAACGGGGTGTCACGCAGGAAGGCACGGGCCAGTCCGATCCGCTGTTGCTGGCCGCCCGACAGGTTGGCGCCACCGTCGCGTAGCTGAGTATCGAGTCCGTCCGGCAACTCACCGATGAAACCGGCCGCATCGGCGGCGGCGGCCGCCGCCAGAACCTGATCGTCGGTTGCGTCCGGCCGCCCGTATCGGATGTTGTCGGCGATCGACGCGTTGAACAGCGCGACGCGTTGCGGCAGGACGGCCATGTGGGCACGCAGCCGTCGCAGGCTCATCGAGCGGATGTCGGTGTCGTTGAAGCGGATCGCGCCGCGCTGCGGGTCATAGAAGCGCAGCATCAGATACATCAGCGTGCTCTTGCCCGAGCCGCTCGGACCCAGGAGTGCCACGAAGTCCCCCGACTCGATTGTCAGGTCCACATCGTCGAGGACCAGGCGGTCCGAATCGGGATAGGCGAAGGTGACCCGGTCCACGTGCACGGACACCGCGGATGCCACCGGTCCGGCGGACGCCGCGGCGACATCTGCGTCGGGATGGACGTCGGCGGCATCCGCGTCGCTCCCGGCGAGTGCGTCGGCCTCGGGAAGTTCCGGCTCGGCCGTGTCGGTGATGCCGATCGGCGCGTCGAGTACCTCGGCGACGCGTTCGGCGCTCGCCGTGGCCGAGGTCACCGACACCACGAGGCCACCGAGGGTCTGGATGTGCGGATACATGTAGCCCAGGTAGCCGGTGAGGGCGATGAGGGTTCCCACACTGGCGACGCCGCGCGAGATCTGCCACGCACCCACCGCGAGCACCGCCATCATGCAGAGCATCTCCACGACGGTGACGGTCTCCGAGAAGGCCGCATTGGCCTTGAGTTCCGACACCCGGGCGTTGCGCCAGATCCGACTCTCCCGCAGAACCTTCCGACGGTCGCGCTCGCCCTGGTTGTCAGCCTGGATCGATATCGCGTGGGTGATGCCCTCCTGGATTCGAGAGCTGATGCGGCCGTTGGCCTTCCGCTCGCGGCGCGCGGCGGTCTTGACCACCTTCCCGAACCAGCGCGAGACCACCCACAGCAAGGGGGCGAGCACAAACGCGAGCAGGGCCAGGTCCCATCGCGTCACAAATGCCGCCACGGCGTAGATGACGGCGCTGCCGATCGCCAGGGTGCCGGCCACCACGCCCGAGGACACCAGGTGTTCGATCTCGTCGACGTCGCCGCTGTGCCGCGCGATCAGGTCGCCGGTCTCGAACTGCCTGCGCGTATGTGGGGCCAGTTGCTGGGTGTGCGCGTACAGACGATCGCGCAACCGCAACAGGGTTCGTTCGGCGACGAGGCCGGAGATCACGGTCCCGCCGTAGGACGCCGCAGCGCCGAGCAGCGACACCGCGGCCCAGATTCCGAGCGGCCACCAGAGCGCCGAGAGGTCACCGGCGACGAGCACGTTGTCGACGATGTCGGCGAACACCGCGACCGTGACCACACTCGTGCCGACCTCGACGAAGAAGAGCAGCACCGAGACGGCGAGCTTCCACCGCTGACCGTGCATCACCGGGGCGAAACGACGCATCGCGGACAGGACGTTGAGCGCCTCGGGATGTGCGTCGATCGAATCCGGATATCCCTCATCCACGACGTCATCCGTTGTCGACACCAGGATCCTCCTCACCGCCGGCGGGGCACCCGGCCACCGTGCGCGACTCTAGCCGCACCCGGTGATCGCTTTCCTGGCACTCCGACAACCACTACTCCGACGACGACAGGGCGGGATCGGAAGAAATCTCCGATCCCGCCCTGCCGCGGTTGTTCAGTTGTGGGTCGACGAACGACCCGGCAACTCAGATCAGCCCAGGCTGAAGGGCTTGCCGTACAGGGTGATGACACCCTTCACCGAATCGGTGTCGACGGTCACCTTGATCTTGGCCTTGGCCGAGGCGTAGCCGGCGCACCCGTCCATCTTGAACCGCTCCTGGCTGTAGGCGACGCCGCCCGTCTTGCCCTTGAAGCTGTAATCGTTGACGGTGTAGTCCTTGTACGCCGTGCTGTCACCCGAGGTGGTGTCGATGATCGGCACGTAGCTCGCCTGGCCGGGTCCGAGCGTGAAGCCTCCGCCGGCATTGCCCGACGGGGCCGCTGAGGCGCCGCCATTCTCGCCCGGCGCAACCGTGACGCCCGCGCCCCCCTCGGCACCGGCACCGAAGTTCACCTGGCAACCCACGAGGTAGCCACCGGCGATCGTGCCGCCTTCGGCCTTGCCGCCGACGGTCACCTTCACCTTGCCGGACACCCAAGCTTCACGGCTGGTCGCAACGTTGGTGACGGCCTTCTGGACGTTCACGGACTCGTCGAACAGCCGAACGGTCACCGGGGTGCCGTCGACGAGGGTCTTGCTGACGTAGCCGCCGGGCAGCGCGCCGGCGGCGGCGCCACCCGCACCGAGGCTGCTGAGGCCCACCACCACGGCACCGGCGAGGCCGACTCCAGCGGCCACGCGAGTGTTGATCTTCTTCATGATTCCCCTTCGTGGAATATCAATCTGCTCGGGGCAGATAAGTCAGAGTTTGCTGAGTTGTCTGCGCCCGGTCAGTTGAGACTGAAGGGCTTGCCGTAGAGGGTGGACTGGACGTAGGAGCCTTCACCGTTCACGGTGCCGTCGTCGGTGTTGAAGCCCTTGGCGCCAACGGTCTTGACGATGGTCCGTGCGGATGCGTAGCCGCCGCAGTTCTGGACATCGATCGCGAACTTGTCGAGCTGGATGGCCGCCACGCCGCCCGCCTTGATGCTCTTGTGCGTGACATCGGCGACGGCAACCTGGCCCGGGTTCAGCGGCAGGGTCAGCGATCCGGAGAGCGAGGGACTGAGCGCCTGCGTGATGCTTCCGGACAGACCGCCCTCGAGACCGGTGATGTCGACCTGGCAGCCGACGAGGACCTTGACCGCGATGTCCCCGTTGACGCCTGCGCTGGCCTTGGCCCGGTAGGTACCCGACACGACCGCGGCGCGTCCTGCGCCATTGTTCGCCACCGACGGGGCCGGCAGGGCCGATTCGCCGGTGCGCCACGTCTGGATCGACTCACCATCGACACCCACGGCGTTCTTGTAACCATTCGGCAGGCCGACTGCCGCAGCGTTTCCCGCCCCCATGCCGGCCAGGCCAACTACCGCCACCGCGGCGACGGCGCCTGCACCAACAACGCGGCGCAGCCCGAGCTTGCTGAACTTGCTCATTCGTTCCCTCTCACAGGATTCGGTTGTTATCCCACCCGGCACAACCACGTGCCGGGTGAGTCGACCCTTGTGGGCTGCGGACCCCCGCCCCGCAACCGAATCCAGATCCGGTTCCGGTCGGCTGGAAGTCGCCTTCGCACACCCCTGGTCACTGCTGCGTTGTCATTCGCGACAGATCGCAGGACTCTCCGTCGGTGCTCGTCGCGAGCATCGAGTTTCGTCGGTGCGAACGTTATCGGAGCGCGATCGAGACCAGCAACAGATGGGATCTCGCGCGTGGCAAAACCCGGTCTGACGATCTTGAATCTCACATTCACTATTCCTGGATATGCGAATGTTAACGGAGGGAAAACACGCTGCGTCAGCCATGTCAGCAGGTAGCTGGACTATTCGTAATGCGGCGGGCGATTGGCTTCATACCAGTCCCGAGATACGCCCGTGTGACCTTGATCACACTCGTCGGATGTTACCTCAGGAAGCTCGGTGCCGAAGACATCATCGATTCTTGCCTTCTTGCGCCAGGTGTCCCGCGGACGCGAAGTCTCCCCGGAATCGCTGGTCACCGGCGATTCCGGGGAGTTGTCCGATTCACGTTCCATGAGGGTCTCGGCGTCGTCCGACGAGGTGCCGATCGTCAGAATTCGCTGATCGCCTCGATGACGTGCTGGGCCAGCGGGGCGACCGTGGCCATGCCGTCACGCACGGCCGCCCGCGAGTTCGCAAGGTTCACCACGAGCGTCTGTCCGGAGATCCCGGCAAGTCCCCGCGAGAGTCCGCCGTCGGTGGCGCCGGCAGCCAGTCCGGAGCTCCGGACGGCCTCTTCGATGCCCCGCAGCCGCCGATCGAGGATCTGTTCGGTCGCCTCGGGTGCCACATCACGCGCGCCCACACCGACACCACCGACCGACACCACGAGATCCACGCCACCGATCACGGCGGTGTTGAGCGCGTTGCGGATCTCGACCTCGTCGCCCGAGACGGCCACGGTCGCATCCACGTGGAAGCCCGCCTCGCCGAGGAGTTCACCCACGAGTGGGCCGAGAAGGCTCTGATCTTCCCCGTGTGCCGCCCGATCGTCGACCACCACGACCAGTGCCCGCCCGATCTCGTCGCCGCTCGGAGAGATGCGTACGTCATCGTCGCTGTGGCGCGCGACGAACTCGCGCGCGGCCGCGTCGGCGGCCACCACGTCGTCGGGGTCGATGGCGGTGGATCCTGTGTCGCTCATGCTCTGCCTTTCTGTTCCCTGCGGAGATCGTGCGTGGTTCTAGCCGGTCTGCAGGGTCTCCAAGGTGACCTGCGCGGTCCGGGTCTGTCCGTTGACGACGTACGTGATCGTGACAGTGTCGCCCGGTGCGTGTGACCGGATGGCCGCCACCAGGGCGTCGCCGCTGGCGATGTTGCGATCATCCACCTTGGTGACCACCGCGCCGGTCGGTATGCCGGCCTTGGCCGCGGGTCCACCTGCGGTCACGTCGGAGATATAGGCACCCGGCTGGTCCAGCTCCGTGTTCGCCCGCACCGACACGCCGAGGCCGGCCTGGGTGGCCTTGCCGGTGTCCCGTAGTTCGTTGGCCACGCGGATCGCCTGATCGATGGGGATCGCAAAGCCGAGTCCGATGCTGCCGCCCTGCTGTTCCGCGGAGGACCCCAACGTCGCGATCGCGGTGTTGACGCCGATCAGCGCACCCTTCGCGTTGACCAGGGCACCACCGGAGTTGCCGGGGTTGATGGCGGCGTCGGTCTGGATCGCATCGATCACCGACGTGGTCCCGCCGGTTTCCTTCGACGTCGACACCGGACGGTTCAGCGCACTGATGATGCCGGTGGTGACGGTGCCCTCGAGCCCGAGTGGTGCACCGATGGCGATGACGTCCTGGCCGACGGCGAGATTGTTCGAGGTACCCACGTTGATCGGCTTGAGACCGGTCTTCTCGACCTTGATCACCGCGATGTCGGACACCGAGTCGGCACCGAGCACCCGGGCGGGCGCACGCGATCCGTCGGAGAAGTTCACCAACAAGTCGCTGGCCCGTGTGGCACCACCTTCGGTCACGACGTGGTTGTTGGTCATGATCACGCCGTCGTCGGACAGCACCACGCCGGACCCGCTGCCCTCCGAGTTTCCGGACCGCACGATGATCGAGACGACCGACGGGAGCACATTGGCGGCTACCTCCTGCACGGATCCCGCCGGGGCCTCCATCTGCCCCTGAGAACCGCTGTTCGGGTCTCCGCCGAGCGGACCGCTGTGTGCCGTCGACGAGTCGTCGGCGACGTTGGCACCGATCGCACCACCGACACCGCCCGCCACCAGCGCGAGCACCACCGCGCCGACGATCAGCGCAGCCTTGCCGCCGCCGGATTTCTTTCGGGGCGCAGGATCGCCTCCGTATGGCGGCCCTCCAGGAGGCATCGGCCCGCCCGGGCCCCCCGCGTACTGGGGCTGAGTCGGGAACGGCGCGGACGCCGGCGCTCCGTATGGGTCGGAGTACGGCCGGGTGGACGCGGCGTGGTGGCCGTAGGTGTTCGCATCCGGTGCAGGCGGACCGGGAGCGTACGGATTCGACCCGTAGCCCGGCGTCGGCTGCTGCCCCGGTGAGCCGTACGGATTCTGGCCGGCCCCGCTCCCGGTGCCGTACGGATCGCCCTGCGAACCGCCACTCGTCATCTCGTCGCCCTCAGTTCTCTCCATGTCGCCCGAATCCGGCGATCTCCCGACAGTCGCGCCCGGCGCCGACCCACTGCACCGATCCGATCCTCAACCCTAGGGGATCAGGTACGTACCGCGAGGGGCGAAGTCGAGGACTGTTCGCACCAACGAGGCCTGTTCACACTATTGACGAACGACCTGTGGGGAAGGTTCCTCGGGGGTCGGGCTCCCCGGCAACGCCATGCGGATCAGCGCTCCCCCGAGCTCCGATTGTTCAGCCCGGACAGTGCCGCCGTGCCTGGCGACCACCTGACGCACTATTGCCAGGCCCAAGCCCGAGCCGGGCATCGACCGCGATTGGGTGGACCGGTAGAACCGCTCGAACACCAGGTCCCGGTCCTCGTCCGGGATTCCGGGCCCGGCGTCGGCGACGATCAGCTCCGCGGTCCCGGCATCGACCTGCCTGAGCTGCACCTGCACCGGCCGACCACGTGGACTCCACTTGGCGGCGTTGTCGAGGACGTTGAGCACGGCCCGGTTCAGCCCGTGCTCCTCGCCGAAGACGTACCAAGGCGTGAGATTGGTCTGGAAATCGACGTCGAGCCGCCGGCGCCGTACCCGATCGAGGCTTCGCGTGATCACCTCCGTGAGATCGACCTCCTCGTGCACCACCTCGGGCGCCTCTTCTCGTGCGAGGTCCACCAGATCCCCCACCAGAGTCGAGAGCTCCTCGATCTGCGCCATCACGTCCGAGCGCAGCTCGATCATGTCCTGGGCCGGGACCGCCGGGGCGCCGGGTTCACTGGACGCGATCAGCAGTTCCAGATTGGTGCGCAACGACGTCAAGGGGGTCCGGAGCTCGTGGCCCGCATCGGCGACCAACCGGGACTGGCGGTCGCGCGACTCGTCCAGTGCCCGCAGCATCGTGTTGAAGCTCTCCGTGAGCCGGGCCAATTCGTCGTTGCCACTCACCGGCATCGGAGTGAGATCCTGTGTCCGGGCCACTCTTTCGGCCGCCCGGGTGAGTCGCGCCACCGGCCTCAGTCCTGCTCGCGCAACGGTCGTACCGGCCAGTGCCGCCAGCGCCACACCACCCCCGCCGACCACGAGTAACACCCAGGCCAGCCTCTTGAGCACCCGGTCGGTGTGTAACAGGCTCTGCGCCAACACAAGTGTGTTGCCGTCACTGAGTTTCCGTGCGAGCACGCGCTGGTTGTGGATGGTGCGAAGGCTCTGATTGTCCTGGCCAGGCGCGTATGTCGACCGGGCGATCTTGCGTTCGACGTCCTCGAACGGCACCTCGCCGATGAGGTAACTGCGGCCGTCGGGACGGACCAATGCGAGAGAGATGTTGGTGGAGAACACTGTTCCGGTCACCAGCGACTCGGGCCGTTCGTTGAGCAGACCGGTCCTCGCCAGCGCGGTCATACCGTCCGCGCGACTCTCGAGCTGCGAATCCACCTCGTTGTACATCGCCCGATAGACGACGAAGTAGGCGGCCGCGGCCATCAGACTGACCGACACCAGGACCACGGTGGCCGACAACAGCGTCACACGAGTCTTCAGCGACACCGCACGGGTGAGCGGCATCGGTGCCCGCATTTCGGCGAGATCGTCGCGTTTGCGCCGCAGGAACCCGCGCGACGCCGGTGACGACGCGGGGTCGGTGTGTTCGGCGAGCACTAGGGTGGCGTCTCCCGAAGCACATAGCCGACACCTCGCACCGTGTGGATCAGCCGGTCTTCACCATCGGCCTCCGTCTTGCGACGGAGATAGCCGACATACACCTCGAGGGCGTTGCCCGAGGTCGGGAAGTCGTAGCCCCAGACCTCCTCCAGGATGCGGCTGCGCGACAACACGCGGCGCGGGTTCGCCATCAGCATCTCCAACAGCGCGAACTCGGTGCGTGTGAGGCTGATGCTCCGATCGCCGCGCGCGACGTCGCGGGTCACCGGGTCGAGCGTGAGGTCGGCGAAGGCGAGCGCCTCGGAATCGATGTCGTCCTCCGGGGTGGCGCGTCGTAGCAGTGCTCGCAGTCGTGCCAGCAGTTCTTCGAGTGCGAACGGCTTGGGCAGGTAGTCGTCGGCGCCCGCGTCGAGGCCGGAGACACGCTCGGAGACCGAGTCACGGGCGGTCAACACCAATATCGGCAGGTCATCGCCCGCCGACCGCAGTCGTCGACAGACCTCGAGACCGTCGAGCCGCGGCATCATCACGTCGAGGATCACGACGTCGGGTCGTTCCGCGACGATCTTCTCCAGAGCCTCCAACCCGTCGGCCGCGGTGTCCACGCCGTACCCGTTGAAGGTCAACGACCGGCGCAGCGACTCACGAACCGCCCGATCGTCGTCGACCACAAGGATGCGCATACCTACAGTCTTATCGTGAACTGCTGAGATGTGTCTGAGGACGACAAGTGTGTCGTCGAGGCCGTTCACGCAGGTACGCCGCAGGCCGATCTAGATCGCGTCCGGATCACCTTTGCCCCGCACACGGATCGAGCGTGCCTGTGAGGTCAAGTTGATGGGCGTGTAACTGGGCGCTTCGAATCAGGAAACACGTCCCGCCGACGCTGGACCATGTGAAATCCGTCGGCATCGTCCAATCGCTGTGCGCCTACTGCGGCGTGGGGTGCGGCATGGATCTGTCCGTCGGAGAATCGGGCCAGATCCTCAAGACCACCGGCCGCAAAGACCACCCGACCAACTTCGGCCGCCTCTGCACCAAGGGCTCCACCACCGCCGACATGCTCGCCGGCGGTGGTCGGCTGAGCGCCCCGATGATCCGCACCGAACGCGGCGCCACTCCACAACCCGGCGACCTGGATCAGGTGATCACCGACACCGCCCGTCGATTGCGAACGATCATCGACCAACACGGCCCCGACGCGGTGGCGCTCTACGTCTCCGGCCAGATGTCGATGGAGGCGCAGTACCTCTCCAACAAGCTCGCCAAGGGATTCATCGGAACCAACCAGATCGAGTCGAACTCGCGTCTGTGCATGGCGAGCGCCGGTACCGGATACAAGCAATCCCTGGGCGCCGATGGTCCGCCGGGTTCGTACCAGGACTTCGACCACGCCGACCTCTTCTTCGTGATCGGCTCCAACATCGTGGACTGCCATCCGATCCTGCACCTGCGCATGATGGACCGCATCAAGGCCGGGGCCAAGCTGATCGTGGTCGATCCGCGCCGCACCGCCACCGCCGACAAAGCCGACCTCTTCCTGCAGGTCAAGCCCGGCACCGACCTCGCGCTCCTGAACGGACTGCTGCACCTGCTGATCACCGGCGGGCACACCGACGACGACTTCATCGCGTCGTACACCGACGGCTTCGACCAGATGCCCGACTTCGCCGCGCAGTACCCGCCCGACCTGGTCAGCGAGATCACCGGCATCCCCGCCGACGATCTGCGCCGCGCCGCCGAGATGATCGGCACCGCCGACAACTGGATGAGCTGCTGGACGATGGGTCTCAACCAGTCGACGCACGGCACCTGGAACACCAACGCGCTCATCAACCTTCACCTCGCGACCGGCGCGATCTGCCGGCTCGGCAGCGGACCCTTCTCGCTCACGGGGCAGCCGAACGCAATGGGCGGTCGCGAGATGGGGTACATGGGTCCAGGACTCCCCGGACAACGTGCGGTGACCTCCGATGACGACCGCTCCTTCGTCGAGGCGAAATGGGGGCTCGAGCCCGGCACCCTGCGCACCGACGCCGGGGGCGGCACCATCGACCTGTTCCGCCGGATGTCCGACGGGGAGATCCGCGCCTGCTGGATCATCTGCACCAATCCGGTTGCCTCGGTAGCCAATCGGTCGACGGTCATCGCCGGCCTGGAGCGGGCCGAGCTGGTGATCACCCAGGACGCCTTCGCGGACACCGAGACCAACTCCTACGCCGACGTCGCGCTCCCGGCCTCACTGTGGACCGAATCCGCCGGCACCATGGTCAACTCGGAACGCAACGTCACGCTGTTCGAGCCGGCCGTCGAGGCCCCGGGACAGGCCATCCCCGACTGGCAGATCATCGCCCGGATCGCCTGCGAGATGGGTTATGCCGACGCATTCGGCCATGCGAGCGCCGAGGAGGTCTTCGACGAGATCCGTGAGTTCGCCAATCCGCGCACGGGATACGACCTGCGCGGAATGACCTACGACGGCCTGCGCCGCACGCCCATGCAATGGCCGTGCCCACCCGACGATCTCGTGGACCACTCGGACCCACACGGCCGCAACCCGATCCGCTATCTCAACGACGGTGTCAGCCAATCCCTGCATCGGGCCGAGGACGGCTCCGCCCCGGCCTTGGCGTTCGCCACCCCGTCCCGTCGTGCCCAGTTCTTCGCCCGACCGCACGTCGATCCCGCTGAGATGCCCGACGACGATCACCCGTTCCTGCTCAACACCGGTCGGCTTCCGCACCAATGGCACACCATGACCAAGACCGGGCGCGTGGCGAAGCTCAACAAACTCAATCCGGGCCCCTTCGTCGAGATCCATCCCACCGATGCCGAGCGCCTCGGCATCAGCGCCGACGATCGGGTCGAGGTGGCCTCGCGCCGAGGGCATGCGGTTCTGCCGGCATCGATCTCCGATCGCGTACGGCCCGGCAACTGCTTTGTGCCCTTTCACTGGAACGACATGTTCGGCGACGACCTCGCCATCAACGCGGTCACCTCCGACGCCGTCGATCCGACGTCGCAGCAACCCGAGTTCAAGGTGTGCGCGGTGACCCTGACCCGCGTGGCCGCCGCCGCGAGTTCCGAGAACGCACCAACAGCAGGACATTCCCCTCCGTCACCCGAAGGGCAATCCGTGATCAACACTCTCGCCGGCCTTCTCGGCGTGTCCGAGATCGCGGCCCCTCAGTCCACTGACCGCGAGAAGCTCTACCTCGCGGGGATCATCGGTGGACTACGCGCCGATCCGCCGGTCGGCGCGGTCCCGGTGTTACCTGCCGATGCGCCCCTGACACCCGACACCCGCACCTGGGTGTCGGGTCTGTTGGCCGGAATGTTCTCCCGCCAGACACTTTCCGCAGGTGCGTCGGCACCCGTCGACCTCACCGACAAAGCGGGGTCTGCCGGAGCGGTCACCGTCCTCTGGGCGTCGCAGATGGGCAATGCCGAAGAGTTCGCGACCCTGTGCGCCGATCGCGTCGCCGGCACCGGTCGCATCGTCACCACGGTCCCGATGGACCAATGCGACCCGGGTGGGCTCCCCGACCACGAGACAGTCCTGTTCGTCACCTCGACCACCGGTGACGGAGATCCACCCGACAACGGGAGTGAGTTCTGGGAGGCACTGCACACCGACGACGCACCCGACCTCTCCGGCGTCCGGTACGCGGTGCTCGCCTTCGGCGACTCGAGTTACGACGACTTCTGTGGCCACGGACGCAAACTCGATGCACGCATCGGTGAGCTGGGCGGCTCTCGGATCCTCGATCGTGTCGACTGCGAGCCCGAGTTCGAGGACACGGCAGGCAGTTGGCTCGAGCAGGTCGTCGGTGCGCTGAGCACCACCACCACTGACAGCAACCCGAATCCTGCCGACAGCAACCACGATCTCGGCGACAGCAACCGACCTCGTGTATCCGCCTCGGACCGTCCGAGCCCAGCCGCTGACTGCACGACCGCGTACTCCCGCACGAACCCCTTCGTCACGTCCTTGGCCCGCAACATCAAGCTCAATGGCGCAGGATCGCAGAAAGACGTTCGCAACTTCGCATTTCACCTACCGCCCAACTCGTTGACCTACCGCACGGGAGATGCCCTGGGCGTCTGGCCGCGCAACAATCCGGCCCTCATCGAGGAGTGGTTGTCGGCGACCCGCCTCGACGGCGACGAAGTCGTCGACCTCCCCGATGCCGGTGAGATGACGCTGCGCCGTGCGTTGCGGGAACGCCTCGAGTTCGCCAAGGTGAACAACGATCTGGTCCGGTTCGTCGCGGAACGGACCGGGGACGACGACCTGCGCGATCTGACCGCCGGCGGGAACAAGCATCGTTTCGCGGAATGGAGTTGGGGGCGCCAGTCGGTCGATCTGCTGTCCGACCACCCCGTGCACGCGTCGGCTTCCGATTGGATCAACGTGCTGAAACCGTTGACACCTCGGTCGTATTCGATCTCGTCGAGTCCGTTGTCGAGCCCGGAGGAGGTGCACCTGACGGTTTCCGCGGTCCGATATAACGTGCACGGCACGCCCCGCGGCGGCGTCTGTTCGACGTTCCTCGCCGACCAGGCCCACGACGAGGACATCGGGATCTTCGTCAACTCCACCAACCACTTCCGGCCACCGACCGATCCCGACGCGCCGATGATCATGATCGGCCCGGGGACCGGAATCGCACCGTTCCGGGCCTTCCTCCACGAACGGCAGGCGCTCGGTCACACGGGTCCGAACTGGCTGTTCTTCGGCGAGCAGTATGCCGCGACCGACTTCTACTACCGGGACGAGCTGACCTCGATGCTGGCCGACGGCGTGCTCACCAGACTCGACGTGGCCTTCTCGCGGGACCAGGCCTCAAAGGTCTACGTACAGGACCGGATGCGCGAACACGGCGCCGAACTATACCGATGGCTACACGACGGCGCGCACATCTATGTCTGTGGCGATGCCGGACGCATGGCCAAGGATGTCGACTCCGCGCTGAAAGGTGTGGTCGCCCAGCACGGAAAGTTGGCACCCACGAGCGCCGAGGGATACGTGAAGGCGCTGGCCGCGGACAAGCGCTACGTCCGCGACGTCTATTGAATCTGCTGTGGTGCTGTCCCAGATGACACCTGAGCGGACGACCGAACCATAAGTTGCCGCCGTGCCGCGCTCAAGTGTCATCTGGGACACCGCAGACAGCGGACACTGCACAGTCCCTCTTTTATCCACAGAAAGCCGCTCTCGAGGTCACCGTCCGCTTTCGACGACTCCGAAATGCGACGCTGCAGCAATGGTTCATTCCGATTGCGCTGGTGTCCTGACGGCCGGCTTCGGCGTCGCTTCTTGGAAACAACTCTGTTCAGCAGGTATGACCCGCAACGAACTCCGGACCGCCATCAGGAGTGGGGTCCTGCGGTGCCTGCGACGTGGTTGGTACGCGACAACCTGGGCGAACCAAGATGTCGCGGCGGCAGTATCAGCGGGCGGCGTTCTCAGCTGTCTGTCCGCACTTCGGCTTCACGAAGTCTGGGTCCCTGGCACATCGGAGGTCGTACATGTCCGCGCACGCGCGACCGCTCATCGCGGCACGCACAGGACGTTCTGCGAACAGTACGGCAGACCCGAATCAGAGCTGTCCAGCGTCGATGAGCTCACGGTCGCCCTGCGCCACGCACTCAAGTGCCTGGACGACGAAGGCATCGTGGTGGTCTGCGATTCGATCCTGAATCACCAACTGCTCGACGTCTCCGATCTCGAGGTCCAGTTTCACTCGGCCCCGACACGCATCCGCCGCCTACTCGACCGATGTGAAGGTGAGGCACAGTCAGGTACGGAGTCCATGACCCGATTCCGCTTACGCTCCCGCGGGATCGGGGTCCGATCACAGGTCGCCATCCCGGCCGTCGGCATCGTCGACTTTGTTGTCGGCACCTCCATGATCATCGAAGTTGACGGCTACGAAACCCACAGCAGCAAAGAACAGTTCGAGAAAGATCGCGAGCGCGATCGAAAAGCAGTCGAACTCGGGTACGTCGTCATCAGACTTACGTACCACCAGGTGGTCCACGAATGGCCGGACGTCGAGGAGACCATCCTGGACCTCATTCGTCGCCGTGAGCACCTCAAGCCGGTTGTCGAGCGAAAACAGCTTGTCTCAGACGACACCTGAGCGAGCC
This sequence comes from Gordonia sp. DT218, assembly GCF_049847105.1. Lineage (NCBI taxonomy): Bacteria > Bacillati > Actinomycetota > Actinomycetes > Mycobacteriales > Gordoniaceae > Gordonia > Gordonia sp. DT218. The sequence continues at coordinate 511,638 of NZ_JBNCNS010000001.1, forward strand.
GACGCGCTCCATCTCGCCTCGGAGTCGCGCTCGGGTGTCATCTGGGACAGCGACTCACACCCAGACCACGACCTGGCCGTCGCGATCCTCCACCCGGCAAGTCTGGACCGACCCGACCCCCTCGGAAGTGCACGCCCCGTCGGTGAATCGAAAAGCGTACTGGTGCAACGGGCACACGACCTGACCGAGGTCGAACTGGCCGTCGGCGAGTGGACCACCTTTGTGCGGGCATACCGCATCAGTGGCCCGCAGTGTCCCATCGGCCATCCGGAACACCGCGATCTGACGATCACCGACGGCATACGCGCGACCTTCGCCCGGCAAGAGATCCTCCATCGGCCCGACCGCGACCCCGGTATCGACGCGGGTCACCGAACCGGCACCTTCGGCAACGGGAGCAACGGCAACGACGACGTGAACTGCGCCGGCGACTTCGGTTCCTCCCGATCGAGCCACGGATCGACATAGCCGGCCACCGCATCGTCGATCCGCTCCTGCAGACCGGCCACGATGCCGTCGCGGTCGTCGACCAGGATCGCGCGAAGCTCCTCGATGCCGACCCGCGGTACCCACGCGTAGGTCCGCTCCAGCCACTTCGCCTGTTCCCGGTAATACTGGATGAAGATGCCGCACAACCGGATCACCTCGTCGGGCGAGTCCGCGGTCGCGAACAGATCACCTTTGCGGATGTGGGCGCCGGCGGCGCCGCCGACGTAGATCTCCCATTTGCCATCGCCGATCGCCACCACCCCGAAGTCCTTGCACAACGCCTCGGCACAGTTACGCGGACAGCCGGTGACCGCCAACTTCAGCTTGGCCGGCGACTCCAGTCCCTGATACCGCGTCTCGATGTCGATCCCCAGCTGCGTCGAGTCGCCGAGTCCGAAGCGGCAGTAATCCGTACCCACGCAGGTCTTCACGGTCCGGAACGACTTGCCGTACGCATAGCCGGACGGCATGTCCAGGTCCTGCCAGACCTTCGGCAGGTCTTCCTTCTTCACCCCCAGCAGATCGATACGCTGCCCACCGGTCGCCTTGATCATCGGGATGTCGTACTTCTCCGCGACATCGGCGATCCGACGCAGCTGCTGCGGCGACGTCACGCCGCCCTTCATCTGTGGCACCACCGAGAAGGTGCCGTCGCGCTGGATGTTGGCGTGCACGCGGTCGTTGACGAACAGCGCGCCCGGCTCCCGCTTCCAGTCGGCACCCCAGATCATGCGCAGCAGCGAGGCCAGCGGCATCTTCGCGGAGGCATCCTCGCCACCCGGTGCCAGCGCCGCGAAGACATCGGTCACCGAGCGGAGATCCTGACGACGTATCGCGTCGACGAGCTCCGGCTTGGTCAGCGGGATTGCGGGCACGTACCAATCGGCCGACACGTCGGCGGTGAGCGCGTCCCCCGCCGCGAACTCGACGATGTCGGCGACCAGCGACTTGCAGGAGCCACAGCCCTTTCCGGCCCGCGTGGCCGCACACACCTCGCTGACATTCGTACAACCGCCCCGCACACACCCGACGATGTCACCCTTGGTGACTCCGTTGCAGTTGCACACCTGGACGTCGTCGGCGAGTTCGGCCGCACCGGTCTCAGCGCTCGGTGTACCCATGTCGAACAACATCGAGATACGTTCATCCGGCAACGGCACCTTCTCATCGAACGCCTGCGTGAGGAAGTTCGCCTTGGAGATGTCGCCGAGCAGCATCGCGCCGATCAGTTTGTTGTCGCGGACCACCACACTCTTGTAGGTACCACTGCGTGGTTCGTAGAACTGGACGAACTCGTCGTCGTCACGTTCGGGCCCCTTGACACCCATGGCCGCCACATCGACCCCCGCCACCTTCAGCTTCGTGGTCAAACGCGAACCATGGTATTCCGCAGACGGATTCGCACCCGTGATGACGTCGGCGAGCACCACCGCCTGTTCCCACAGCGGTGCCACCAGGCCGTACACCTCGCTGCGATGCTGCGCGCACTCGCCGACGGCGAAGATGAATCCCTCGTCTTCACAGCGCATCTGATCGTCGACGACGATGCCGCGCTCGATGACCAGGCCTGCACCGCGGGCGAGTTCGACATTGGGCCGGATACCCGCCGTGACAACGATCATGTCGGCGGGCAACGACTCGCCGTCGGCGAAGCCCACGCCGGCCACGGTCTCGTCGTCGGCGCGAAGTACCGCAGTGGTGCGCTTACCCGTGTGCACGCCCACCCCGAGCTCTTCGATCTTGTTGCGCAGCACCTTTCCGCCGCGTTCGTCGAGCTGCTGATTCATCAGGTGCCCCGGCGAATGAACCACATCCACCTCGAGACCCTGCGTCTTCAGCCCGTACGCCGCCTCCAGGCCGAGTAGGCCACCGCCGATGACCACGGCGCGCACGTCGTCGCGCGAGGTCGCCATCTGCAGCATTCCGTTGGTATCCGCGATGGTCCGGAACCCGAACACGCCACGTGCGAGTCGGCCGTCCGGTTCACGAAGGCCATCCATGTTGGGGAAGAAGGTGTTCGATCCGGTTGCGATGATGAGCGAGTCGAAGTCGATGACCCGCCCACTCGCACAGGTGACCGTCTTGGCGAAGCGATCGATCGACTCTGCGCTGTCGCCGGAATAGAGCGTGACACCGTTCTCGCGGTACCACGCCATCGGATTCAGCATCAGGTCGTCATCGTCGACCGACGCCTCGCCGGACAGGACGTGACTGAGCATGATGCGGTTGTAGTTGCCGTAGGGTTCGTCACCGATCATCGTCACGTCGAACAGCTCCGCACCCCCGCGGGCCAGGATCTCCTCGACGGTGCGCGCACCGGCCATCCCGTTGCCGACGACGACGAGCTTGCGTTTCGGCATCAGAACACGACCATCCCGAAATCGATGACGACTTCCCCGGTGGCGCCCTCGGGGGCTGCGAGTACCAATTCGAGCGTCGAGTCCGGGTCGACGTCCTCGACCACCCGCAGCGGCACGTTCACCGACGCCTTGGCCCCCATCGGGAAGATCCGCATCGGCGTGCCGTCGCGTGTCAGGGTGACGTAGATCAGTTCGTCGGAACTGTTGCCGCCGCGGAAGTAGAGCGGCTGGGCGGTCAGCCCGGACGGCACCACGAAGGTCAGCGACGGATCAACCGGGCCCGGCTTGGTGAGTCCGGTGCCGGTGAACGCGAAGACGCCTTGCAGGAACCGCGGTGTGCTGGACATGTGTGCCACTATCGCGACCGCGCATGACTCATTGCTTGCCTCGGTGTTACAAGACGATTGTCAGGACCTCACCGCCGACACGAACGACGGTGATCTCGATACGGTGATCTCGATACGGTGCCTCGCTGCGCTCGGTACCTACTCGATCAGCGGTACCGGAGTCCACGCCACTCGATCAGCGGAGATTCTCGCCGACCGAGTAGCCCGCGATTGCCCGTGGTTTTCGCCGATCGAGTAGCCCGCGAGCGAAGCGAGCGTGCGTATCGAGATCTACGCCCCAGCACTACCGCTTGCGCCAACCCGCGGCGCCGACCATGTCGGCCACGTCGGTGTACTTGACCCGGGGCCGCCCCTGGGGGAGGCCCCGACGCCGCTCACTCACGTCGATCGCCCGCATGCCGCGATAGCCGATCACATGCCGCGCACGTTTGCGCAGCAGTGCGGCGAACGCCTTGGACTCCGTGGTCGTTCGCTCGAGTCGGCCGCCTGCGGCGTCGCGGATGAAGTCCTCGACCGTCGACTCGGCGCACACCTTGTTGGTGCCGATGCCGCCGCTCGGACCACGCTTTGCCCATCCGAGGACATAGGCGCCCCGGATGACATTCCCGTCGTCGTCGAGCATCCGGCCGTCGCTGTTCGGGAACACGCCGCGTTCGTCGTCGAAGGGCAGGCCGGCGATCGGCGTCGATCGGTAACCGATGGATCGCACCACGAGGTCGGCGGCAACGGTGTGTCGGGTGCCACCGGTCTGCACCGTCACGCCCTCCACGCGTTGCTCTCCGACGATCTCGTCGGGCGAGGTGTGGAAGAGGAAGACGATGCGGCGCTTGCTTTGGTCGGCGGGCCCACGGAGATCCGGGATCTCGGCCGACGGATCGTCGTGGACGACGATCTCGACGCCCGGAATGGTCGACAACGCACGATATTCCGCCGAGGTGTACGCGGCACTCGCCTGATCCCGCCGGCCCAGCACCACGACTTCGTGAATGTTCTGTTGCTCGAGGATCCGCAAAGCACGATCCGCGATGTCGGTGGTGGCGAGGAGTTCCGGCGGGGAGACGAGAATGCGCGCGACGTCGAGCGCGACATTACCGGTGCCGACCACCACCGCGCGATCGGTGCCGTCGGCAGGAAGTGGCGGGGCCTCTTTGCCGGGAACCGCGTTGTACCAGGCCACCAGATCGGTCGCCGACGTCGAACCCGGCAGATCCTCACCGGCGATACCGAGACGCCGTGACTCACTTGCACCGACGGCGTAGAACACCGCGTCGAAGTGTTCGGCCAACTCGGCCGGTGTGATCTGCCCGGGGTCGGTACCCACCTCGACGTTGGTCGCCATGGTGACCCGCGGGTCGCGGTAGAGCAGGTCGAACCCGCGCAGCACGCCCTTGGTACCCGGATGATCGGGCGCGACACCGGCACGGACCAGCCCGCCCGGCGTCGGCAGCTTGTCGATCACGGTGACCTGCGCCTCGGTACGGTCGAGGATCGTCCGCAGGGCATATCCGCCCGACGGTCCCGTACCCACCAACGCAACCCGCAGTCCTGCAGGAAGTTTCGGGATCTCGGGGTATTCGACCTGATCCCACCCGGAGGTGATGTCAGCGTTGTTCTTGTAGAAATCCGCGTTGATGTCGATGAACACCTTGTCGCGGGTGCCCAGTTTGTCGGCCGGGTAGATGGCATCGACCGGGCAGGCATCAGCACAGGCACCGCAGTCGATGCACGTCTCCGGATCGATGTGCAGGATGTCGGAACTGCCGAAACCGCGTTCCTCCGGCGTCGGGTGGATACAGTTCACCGGACACACGGACACACATGCTGCATCGCTGCAGCAGGACTGGGTGATGACGAACATCAGAGCATGTTCGCTTTGCGGTAGTAGTGCATCGCCGGGCGGGTCAGCAGCCCGACCTCGTCGAGGAACTCCATCAGATGCGCGCAGCTGCTGCGGATCATCGACTGGAAGTGCGAGTTCGAATTCATCTCGGCGACTGCACGATCGGCGTCGAGTCCGGCATCGGCGAACGCCTTCTTCTGCACCAGGCTGGTGACGATGAAGTAGGCGCCGAGCGATACGTACAGGGCACTGAACTGACGCCGCGCCCAGCCGACGCCTTCCATGGACTCCCGCACCTCTTCACGCGCGAACTTCATGTGGCGTGACTCCTCGAGCACGTGGATCTCGTTGACCGTGCGGATGAACGGGAGCACCCGGTCATCGCGCATGCAGCCTCGCTGGAACACGTCGAGCACCTCCTCCGCGACGAGGATGCCGGCGTAGGCGATCTCGTTCTTGGCGGTGCGCTTGAAAAGCTTGCCCAGCCGTCCGACCTTCTTGGTCGGCTTGTAGGAGGTGCCGACCATCTTTTCGGAGGCCTTGGCGAACATGATCGAGTGACGACACTCGTCGGCCACCTCAACAAGTGCGAACTGGAATTCGGGGTTGTGGTAATCGCCGAGATACTGGTCCCGGATGACCATCTCCTGAAGGATCATCTCGAACCAGATGCCGATGTTCATGATCGACGCGAACTCGTGACGGGTCACCGAGATGCGCTGCTCCTCGCTGAGCTCGTCCCAGTAGGCCGTCCCGTACAGCGACGACCACTCCGGACTGCAGCCGTACTTCGTCGGATCCATCGGCTCGGACCAGTCGATCTCGGTCATCGCGTTGCGGGAGAGGCGCGCAGCTGACGCCAGTAGGCGCTCGGAGACCTCGTTGGTTCCCTGGTCGCGCATGCTCACGACGTTGTCCGGGCGAGCCGGGTCCGGCGTGCCGCCGTCGCTCTGCGTCCGTTCCATCGCTGCAGTCATCGGATTCGACCTCCAGGTCGTCGGTGAACAACTGTTCTTTCTTGACAATGAGCACTGTTATGACAATGCGTGTTGTCAAGATAGCATCGGGGTGTGAGGGAGTAAACAGGCTCCGGCATATACTGACCGGTAACTTAGCTCGATATCCCCTCTCAACTGGGCAAAGGCAGGAGAACACACATGTCATCGATCTTCATTTCCGGCGGTGCGTCTGGTATCGGATTGGCGACCGCCGAGCGCTTCGATCGGGAGGGCTGGACGGTCGGTGTCTACGACGTCTCGGATGATGCGCTGTCGAAGGTGCAGGCGAATCACCCCGGCTGGATCGTCGGAAAGCTCGATGTGCGCGACCACGTGCAGTGGGCCGAGGCACTCGCCGACTTCACCTCGCACACCGACGGCCGTCTCGACGTGCTCGACAACAACGCGGGCATCCTCGTCGAGGGGCCGCTGCACGAGATCTCGCCCGACGCCGTGCGACGCCAGATCGACATCGACGCCCTCGGCGTGGCACTTGGAGCGCAAGCGGCATTTCCGTATCTGAAGGCGACACCGGGCGCGCACCTGGTGAACATCGCCTCGGCCTCGGCCATCTACGGCCAGCCCGGTATTGCCACCTACAGCGCTGCCAAGTTCTTCGTCGGCGGCCTGACCGAGGCCCTCGAACTGGAATGGGAGCAAGACGACATCCGCGTCGTGGGTATCTGGCCGCTGTGGGCGAAGACCGCACTCGCCGACAACGACGCCAAGTCGACAAAGACTCTCGGCGTGCGGATCACCCCCGAGCAGGTCGCCGAGAAGGTCTGGGAGTCGGTGCATCCGACCCGGCAGGACAAGCTCCTGCACCGCACCAGCTACTCGGTGGGCGCGCAGACACTGTTCCTCGGCAACGCCGCGAAGTTCATCCCGAATTTCCTCAACCGGGCCGTCAACAAGTTCATCGCCCAGTAGCGATCACCCGCCGTTGAACGCGCTCGAATAGCGCCGGCACGGCTGGCCGCGGAGCCCTTCGCATGCGCCCAGCCGTGTTCCTGCGCGCATCCCCGGCACGATCGGCAGAATCAGCGCAGAGCCACCCGCCCCGAGCGCGATGCTGTCGACCACGCGACCGCCGGTGGCCGGTGTCGCAAAGCGCCACGATGTCCGGTCCCCGCCGGGAGCGGTGATGGTGACCCGGATCCGGGAGCCGGCCCGGAACGGATATGCGATGGGATTCAGGGCGATCCGCACCGTCTGGAAGCCGCCTGCCAGTGGTTGCGGTGCCACCCAGTCCCGCCTCGGATCCAGCGGTGTCGCAGCCGCATTCACCCGGCGCAGCGATGCGCGCAGATACCCCGAGGTCACATAGGTCTCGTTGCCGTCGGGGCGGATCTCCGAGATGGTGGCCTGTAGGTCGGTGTCCGGCGCCGAGGACGCGAGCCGCAGATCGAGACTCGCGGGTCCGACGGCAACCGCATCCACCGGCCGTGGAGCGGACACGAAGCCAACCCCCGACCGACCCGGCACCGACGCCCAGTCGTAGCGGGGCAAGGCCTTCCACGGCAGCTGTGACGGACCGACCACGTCGAGGGTTCCTCCCGGCCGCGCAGCCGGGTCCGGTCGGAAAGAGATCGACGACGGACCGGCCGGATCAGCCGTCAGCCGGCCACCCGCATCGAGGGTCAATCGCTGCCCGTCGCCCACCGCTGCGGGCGGCCACGCGCCGAAGCCGGCCGACCACGGCGACGACAGATTCCCCGGACCGCCGGCCGTGCCAGGGTCGGTACCCGACCCGAATAAGATCTGCACCCGCGGGTCGCGGGCGAACGCGGCACGCGCCGCGGCGAGCGAGGTGGCCAGTGGGAACCGGGACGTGACCACGGGCCGTCCGGGTGTGCCCGTGGTCGACTCGTAGAGCACCGGAGCCAATGCGGTGAGGGCGGGCTTGGTCTGCGGTACACGCTGGGCCACAAAGAGATCGAGAAATTCGTTCCACGGCCCGAGGATCTGCGGGTCCATCGAGTCGATGTGGGCACCGTTGACTGCCCGGACCCAGACATTGCGATTTCCGCGCAGTTGACCGATGACGGAGGTCCATTGGGGGCCGGTCTGTTCGTCCTGAAGGGCGCCGGCGAGGAAGACCGGCACGGTGATCTTCGACGCCCAGTACGCGGGCGCACGATGATCGAACAGGGCCGGGGTTCGCGTCGGGTTCTGCTCGACCAGCTGCTCGACGTCCTGCGTCTGCAGTCGGAGTCGTTGGTTGGCCGCACACACGCGATCACCGCGACGCACCAGTTCGCGGGCGTAGGGCTGGCCGCCGTCGGGCGCAGGACGGGCGTCGGCCTGGCGTTCGGCGAGCCACGTGTTCGCGAAGCCGGTGTTGAATATGCCGCCGGGGAATCCCGTCGAGTACAGGTCGTCGGTGATGCTCATCGGCGCGATGGCCGCGAGGCTCGGCGGACGGGTGCCCGCAACCGAGATCTGGGAGATCCCGGAGAACGAGATGCCCACCATTCCGACGCGGTGGCCGGCAACCCACGGCTGACGTGCCACGGTCTCGATCACGTCGTAGCCGTCGTAGACGGTCGGATAGTCGAACAGGTCGAAAGCCCCACCAGAACAACCACTCCCGCGCATCTGCAGGCTGACCGTGGCGAAACCGGCAGTGGGTGCGACGATGCCGCCGAGATTCGTACTGACGGCGGGCGCCAGCGGATCGGGGCGGTTGGCCGCGCCACCGATCGCGCCGATCACGAAGTCATGGGGCGCGGCCGTCTGATAACCCGAGTATTCGATCACTGTCGGGAACGGGCCGTCTGCCAAGGTCTTTCCCACCGGCGGATGCACAACTGCCGCCAGGGTCACGCCGTCGCGCACCCGGATGTAGTTCAGCCCCTGCCTCAGGGGCTGTCGGTACAGCGTGTCCGGTGGTGGCGTCGGACCGTCGAGAACCGCGAAGGTGTTACCCGACCGTCCGTTCACCTCGAAGCGATAGCCGGGACCGGGGCCGAGTTCCCTGACGAGGAATGAGCCGAGCCGGTCGACGTGGCCCGCCCCGACGACCTGTCCCGCGCCGTTCCGCAGGGCGACACCGGCTCCGGGACTCGCCCCGAGCAGGTAGGCCTGCGTCACACTTCCCGCACCGCGCCCCGCATCCGGTGCGGCCTGGGCGACACCCGTCGCGCCGAGCACACACACCGCGACGAGCACCACCGACAGCCCGACCACCCGACCACACAGACCGGGCCTCCCCCACTTCCGGTTCATCCGAGCAAGATATGTGACCCTCCGGTCCCCGGCGACAAAACCGACGCATTTCGATCGGTCGGATCACAACGGCTCAGGGAGCGAAGGCCGGTCAGTTGCGACGCCGCAGACCGCTCGGCGCGGTCGGTAGCCGCAAGCCGAACACCAGCCCGGTGATCCGCAGCCCGGTGGCGAGCACCGTGCCGACCGCCAACCACACCCAGGTGGGCACCGACGAATAGGTGGCGCCGACTCCGACGACCCCGGCTCCCAGGAGAGCAGGAACCGCATAGAGATCGGCGGGTTGCAGCAACAACGGGATCTCGTTGGCCAGGACATCGCGAAGGATGCCGCCGCCCACGGCCGTCAGCAGACCGACGAGAGTCGCGGCGAACGCGCTCGCGTGTTGATCGATCGCGATGGAGGCGCCGCTGGTGGCGAACAGGCCCATGCCGATCGCGTCGAGCAGCAAGACACTACGGCGCAACTCGGAGAACGCCGGGTGAAAGAAAAAGACCACGAGGCTTGCCACCGTGGCAACGACGATGGGCGGCCAGTTCTCGACCGAGGTCGGTGGGGTGATCCCCAGCAGGACGTCGCGGAGGATGCCGCCGCCGACGCCGGTCAGCGCACCGACCGTGAGAATGCCCCAGAGATCGAAATCCTTGCGCACACCCAGCAGCGCACCGGAAGCGGCGAAGACGACGATCCCGATGTCGTTGAGGATGTCTTGCAGCACCCGATCATGGTGTCAGCAGCCGGCGAGCACAACAACGACCGCCCCGGCGGGCCGGGGCGGTCGTTGTGAAAGTATTCGCGGCTTCGACGTGACGTCGAAGTCAGCGGTATGCGCTCAGCGGCGATCCAGGTCGATGATGCCGGCTTTGGCCGCCTTCACGAGACGACGCGGAATGCGCTGTGCGACGCCGTTCACCTTCACCTCTTGCAATGCCGGGTTGTCCGCTTTCCACTGCGAACGACGGCTGCGGGTGTTCGCCCGCGACATCCGGCGCTTGGGTACAGCCATGGTTGAGCCCTTCTCCTACGTGCGAGTCCGTGGGAACCGTCCGGCATGACTGTCGGTAGGTCCCGTCGATCCGTGCGCCCGGACTGTCACAGCTTTCGAGCCGGTCAGGCGCGGCACACAACCTCCCCAGACTACCGGCCCGTGGCCCAAGCTCCAAAACGTCGTCCCTGCCGGGTCTACGACGACGTGGCGAACGCTCCGGCGATCAGCACGATCAGCACGATCAGCAGGACGATCACCACCAACGCGATGGAGATCCATCCGAGGATGAGTCCGGCCTTGGCCATGCCCTCGCCGTCCTGAGTTCCCGCCGATGCCTCGATCTCGTCGCGGGCCGAGTTGCCCAGGATCACCGCCACCACACCGAGCACACCGGGACAGACGAGAAACGATCCGATACCGCAGATCAGCGCCGCGATCGCCTTTCCGTTGGTCTGACGCATCCCCGGATAGCCCGCACCATAAGGTGCGCCGTAGTGAGGTGCCGTCCCGTACTGAGGTGCCGTCCCGTACTGAGGTGCGGTGCCGTATTGCGGAGCAGCACCGTATTGGGGTGCCGCACCGTATTGGGGTGCAGCGCCGTACTGCGGGGCGGACCCGTACTGGGGTGCTGTGCCGTATTGGGGTGCTGTGCCGTATTGGGGTGCCGTGCCGTACTGGGGTGCCGTGCCGTACTGGGGTGCTGTGCCGTACTGCGGGGCGGAGCCATACTCGGGAGTCGTCCCGTACTGAGATTCCGTCCCGTACTGAGGGCCCGTCCCGTACGACTGCCAGCCCTCGGAATGGGTCGTCGGCGACTCCGGCTGTGGGGCCTGGTCGGCGGCCGGTGACCGATCGGTCACCGGCTCGTTCTGGTCACCTGCCGCGCGATCGTCCTGTGGATTCTGGGGGCCGTCGGTCGGATTCGTCATCGAATGGTCCTTTCCACGATCCCCAGCGTATGCGAACGGATGGGTGATCCGATCGCGTCGTCGACCGATGCCGGTCCCGCACCTGTGAACGTCGCCTCGAACACGGTGAATACACTCGGCCCGGTGTCAGGAGTGGTCTCGGGCTTCACCGTCATCTTCATCATGGTGGGGATCGGCTACATCCTCGGCCGCACCCGCGTGCTCGGAGACAGTGCCCACGAGGTGTTGTCCCGGCTCGTCTTCTTCGTGTGCACACCCGCCCTGCTGTTCCACTCGCTGATCACGTCGGACCTGTCCGTCATCTTTTCGACGACGCTGGTCATCGCAGGTGGCAGCGCACTCGCCATCGGCGTTATCTACGTCGTGGTCGCACGGCTCTGGATTCGCAGTGAGATCCCCGAACTCGCGATCGGCGGCCTCGCGTCGTCGTACGTGAACAGCGTGAACCTCGGACTCCCGATCGCCATCTTCGTCCTCGACGACGCGTCGTTCATCGCCCCGCTCCTGCTGTTCCAGATCCTGGTGTACTCGCCGATGGCACTGATCACCCTCGACCTCACGGTCTCCGATCCGGCCACCGGGACCTCACCGCGCACGTCCACGCTCCGAGATGCCGTGGTCGCGCCCCTGACCAACCCGATCGTTGTCGGCGGCGTGGCCGGACTGGTGATCTCCGCGGTCGGCTGGATGCCGCCGGCCGCGGTCATGGAGCCGATGAAGATGCTGGGCAACGCGTCGGTGCCGGGCGCCCTGCTCGCGTTCGGATTGTCGTTGACCGGGGTCGCCGTCTTCAAGAAGGGCCAGAGCCCGCGCCGGGCGATCGCGTTGGCCTCGGTCCTCAAGGTGGTCGCGATGCCCGCGCTGGTCTATGTCGTGGCCCGGTGGGGATTCGGCGAAACGGGCCATCAGTTGTTCGCCCAGGTGGTGATCGCCGCTCTGCCGACGGCCCAGAATGTGCTCGTCTACGCGACCCGGTATCGACGTGCGCAGATCATGGCTCGCGACACCGCATTGATCACCACGTTGGCGTCCATTCCCGCGATCGGGATCATCGCCTTTCTGCTCGCCTGAACTACGACGGTGTCCGCTGCTTGCGGTCCTTGCGCTTGACCTCGACGCCACCCATCAGCGCGAACCCGACGACCCGGACGGTCGGCGCACCCGGCATACCCGGCCCCGTCGCGCGGCCACCGAATCCGCCCATGATCGGCCACCCGTTGACCTCGACGCCGACGTCGGGCGGCACGGTGATGTCGACGGACCCCATGATCGCGGTGCAGCGGATGGTGAGGACCGCAGCGGTGAACTCGGCGTCCCGGAGGTCGATCTCCACGGCGCCCATGATCGCGGTGGCGGTGATGCTGTCCGCGACGACGACGGTGCCCTTGATCTCGGCGGCCGACATCAGCGCGAATCGGTGTGCCACCGGCGAGCGACCCGAGCCCGTGACGACCCGACTGACAGAGGGTTCACCGACGAAGGGCATCGGCACTCCGAGCTGACCGACCGGTAGATCGTCGGTGAGCTCGTCGAGCTCACCGAAAGTCTTGGCCGTAACGGCTTTCCCGGCACGCTCCTCGTATTCGGCGGGCGAGAGGCTGCCACCGGCCATCGCGGCGGACAGGATCTGGTGCACGAGTTCACGATCGGTGTCGGCGGCCCGCAGACGGGCTCGGCGGTCGTCGGGGGCCGGTAGATCCTCGGGGGTTGTCACAGGGTTCGAGCCTAGTGGGCGCACTTCGGCGCGACCACCCTGATTTCCGTCGGTCGCCCTACTTCACAGACACCCAGGAAACCCTGATCCGCCACCCTGAGAAGCTCCGATTCATCGTCGATGACCGCGCCGCGATCGCAGGTAGTCCCCGACCACCGCGGCGCCGAGTCCGTCGACGTCCGGCGCGATCACACGCCCACCGATCCGCCGGGCGATCTGATCCATGAAATGTGCCAGACCGGGATCCTCGCCGAGCCGGAAGAACGTCACCTGGGCTCCGAGCCGCGACACGTGGTCGAGTTCGCGGACGGTGACCGCGATCGTCTGTGGGTGTGGCGGATAGAAGAAGAACGGTTCGCCGCTGGGATCGAGGTGCGCGGTCGGTTCACCGTCGGTGACGACGAGGACCACCGGTTGCGCATTCGGGAACCTGCGGAGGTGACGCTGGGCGAGCAGCAGGGCGTGATGCAGGTTGGTCCCCTGTTCCATCCGCGGCTGCAGCCCGGTCAGCTCGGCGATGTCGATGGACCTGGCATACCTGCCGAATGCGATCAGATGCAGTTCGTCGCTGCGGAAGCGGGTGGAGATCAGGTGATTGAGCGCGATGGCCGTGCGCTTCATGGGCGTCCACCTGCCCTCCATCTCCATCGAGAACGAGGTGTCCACCAGCAGCACGACGGCAGCCTGGGTACGGGCCTCTGTCTCGGCGACCTCCACGTCACGGACGTCGATACGCACGCCACCGCGGGCCATCTCCGCCGACATCAACGACGGCTCGTCACTCTCCGAAACGGTGCGCAACACCGCGTTCGAGACCGTGCGGGTCACGTCCCAGGGGTCGGTGTCGCCGAACTCCCATTCGCGTGACGCCCCCATCGGCTCGCCGAGGGCACCCGTTCGGCGGGTCTGCCGATCTCCGCGCCCCGATAGTTGCTCGGCGATGTCGCGGAAGATCGACTGTCCGAGCTGCCGCATCGCCTTGGGGCTCAGCCGCAATTGTCCGTCGGAGGTGCGATCGAAGAATCCCTCCTCGGACAAGGCCTTCTCCAGCTCGGCGAGGCGCTGCGCGTCGACCGCCGCCTCGTCGCCGAGCTGGCGGGCGAGGGCATCGAGGTCGAGGTCATCCATCTGGGCACCGGCGTACTGCTGGGACAACTGCTCGCTGAGGGCCTCCAGCTCGGAGATGTCGCGTAACGCGGCGGCCCCCTGCCCCAGCCCCATCTGCTGGTCCCCCGAGAACGACTGCGCGTTGTCCCAGTCGAGACCCGGCCGCGCCTCGCGCAGTGCCGAATCCATCTGCGCCAGCTGGCTCATGAGTTCCGGCGATCCGAAGGCCTGCTGGGCGAGCTGATCCAGTTCCGCGCGCTGTTCGGGTGTGAGCGAGTTGTAGAACTGCTGGGCCGCGGCCGCACGCTGCGCCAGCGAATCGATGAGTTCGGATGTGTTACTCGGGTTCTCCGGAAAGAAGTCCCCGTGCTTGTCCATGAACTCGTTGAACTGATCTGTGGTGTCCGCGCCGCGGTTATGCGCATCGAGCAGCTCGTTGAGATCGGAGAGCATCTCCGAGACACGTTGCCGGTCCTGCTCATTCGCGCCTTCGAGGGCATCTTTCATCCCCTCGAAACGCTGGTCGAGGAGTTCCCGCCCGAGCAGATCCTTGATCTTCTCGTAGTCCTCGCGTGCCTGCTGGCTGCGCCAATCGTATCCCGACAGTTCCTCGACGGCCTGCGCGGTCGACGGCGGGAGACTGCCGATCTGCATCTCCTTGAACCGCGCGTCGTCGTCGAGGTCGCGCGCGAGTTGCTTGCGTTCCTCGAGGACCGCACGGTCGAGCAGTTCGCGGATCTCGGCGAAGGTACCGTCGAGATTCCGCTGCTTCAGCAACTCCTGACGACGGCGTTCGGCCTGCTCGCGGAGCTTGTCCAGCCCCCGCATGTCGGGCGAGCCGCGGCGCAGGAACTCCCGCAGGGCGCGCTGTGGCGAAGTGCCTGCCATGACGTCGTCGCCGATGTCCCGCAACGCTTCCCGAAGATCGACCGGCGGCGCCAGCGGGTCCGGGCCGCCGGCGTACCGCTGATACCGTGATCGATGGAAACTCTTGTGCACCATGGTGTTCGGCTCCCGTTTCCAGCTGTCGAAATCAGCCGTAGATCGTCTGCCCGGTCTCGTCGGCTTCCTTGCCGATCCGCCGGGCGAGGAAGAGACCTTCCAGCGCCAGTTCGATCGCGCTGGCGCGTTCGCCGTCGACCTCCGCATCGAGGCGAGCGGCGATGTCGTCGAGGACCGCGGACGTGGTCTCCGGGTCGGGGATCGATCCGAGCAGATCGGCGGCAGTGACGCGGTCTCCGGTCACCACGGGTTCACCGTTCTCCAATGCGTCGACCAGCGGGGCCATGTCGATGCCGCCGAGATGTGCGCGCACGGTGTCGGCGACCGATTTACGCATCAGGTGTTCAAGGATCTCGAGTTCGCGCCCCTCTTCCCCGGACTCGAACTCGATCTTGCCGCGCAGCACCTCGATCACCGACTCCAGGTCGACAACTCGTGCTACCGCCACGTCCTCCCCCGTCACCGTCGCGCGATGGAGTGCAGCGGCAGCGACCGTCTCCGCCCCTGCGATCGAGAAGCGCGCGGAGACACCCGAGCGTTGATCGATCGACGGATGATCGCGTGCGTAGCGGGTGAACCGCGCGAGGATCTCGGTGATGAAGGTCGGGACTGTCGCGGTGAGGTCGGCCTCCTGCTCGATGACGGCGATCTCGTCGTCGAGTTCCAGGGGGTAGTGCGTCCGGATCTCGGCGCCGAAACGGTCCTTGAGCGGTGTGATGATGCGGCCGCGGTTGGTGTAGTCCTCCGGGTTCGCACTGGCCATCACGAGGACGTCGAGCGGTAGCCGCAGCGTGTAGCCACGGACCTGGATGTCACGCTCCTCCATGACGTTCAGCATCGACACCTGGATGCGCTCGGCGAGGTCGGGGAGCTCATTGATGGCGACGATGCCGCGATGGGACCGTGGGATCAGACCGAAGTGGATGGTCTCCGGATCGCCCAGGCTGCGCCCCTCGGCCACCTTCATCGGATCGATGTCGCCGACCAGGTCGGCGACCGAGGTATCGGGGGTGGCGAGCTTCTCGGCGTAACGCTGGCTGCGATGGCGCCATTCGATCGGCAGATCGTCGAGCAGGTTGGCCGCCTTGCGGATGGATCCCGGGGTGATCGGCTCGTAGGGGTGCTCGCCGAGTTCGGAACCGGTGATGACCGGAGTCCACTCGTCGAGCAGGCCGACCAGCGTTCGCAGGATGCGGGTCTTGCCCTGACCGCGTTCACCTAGCATCACCACGTCGTGTCCGGCGATCAACGCCCGCTCGAGTTGTGGGATCACGGTCCCCTCGAACCCGACGATGCCGGGCCAGGGATCGCGACCCTCACGCAACGCGCTCAGCAGGTTGTTGCGGATCTCGTCGCGCACACTGCGCTGGATGTGGCCACTCGCGCGCAGCTCACCCAGCGTTCGGGGCGACGGGTGATGGGTTTCGGTGGTCTGGGAGGTATGTGTGGTGAAGTTCTCCTCTGGCACCCGATCCACGGTACTCCGCGGTGTACGCGGTCACCTCGGCGAAGGTGGGGACCACTCCGGATCGCGGCCGATGAACCCGACGAGCCGGCTCACCGGGTCTGCGTCATCCGCCACCGCCACCGCCTGCCCATACTGACCCGACGCCCGCAGCATCTCCTCGATCCCGACCATCCCCGAGCGCAGGTGCTCGGCGAACGCCGGGTCCAGTGCCGGCGCATGGCCGGCCGATGCCGCGAGATCCCACGTGTGCATGTAGACGTCGGCGGTGTAGAACTGGTCGATCGCGTCGGCCAACCGGTGTTCACCGGCCATCGGATGGGTGAAGGTGTCGTCGGCGGACGGGCCGTCGAGCAACGCCTGAACGGCTGCCGCATGCGCCTTCCACGCGGCCGACGGATCGTCGGCGACCGGCGGCCCTGCCGGCAGTTCCACACCTCCCCCGGCGAGGAAACCGGGGAACCACTCGACGAGGTGGGCGACGACATCACGTGCCACCCATCCGTCGACCGGCGTCGGCGCATCCCAATCCGAGACGTCGGAGATCTGCGCGTCGAAGCCGTCGGCGACGGCACGGTGGCGCTCGGCCGGGGAGAGCCCGACGATCGACTCGGCCACCGGACTCACACCTCACCTGACGTGAGCAGGTTCTCGAGTGCGTCGTATCCCTCGTTGACGCCGACCTCCATGCCCGATGCGAGCCATCCGTCGCGCGCCTCGAAGCTGTCGCACAGCGACTGGGCATGCAGACGTGTCGTGCCATCGCCGAGGTCCTCGAACCACAGGGTCTCGAGGGCCACCTGGTCCGGCATCCCCTCGAAGGTGAAGGTCTGCACCACCTTGTCGTCGGAGACCGAGTGGAAACATCCCCGGAAGCCGAACTGCTCGCCGTCGCGCTCGGACACGTATCGCCAGCTGCCCCCGTCACGGACATCCCAGTCGATGATCCGACTACTGATCGAGCTCGGCCCAACCCACCGGACGAACAGCTCGGGATCGGTGTGCGCCTTCATCAGCTGGGCGGGCGTACCGCGGAAATCGCGGGTGATCCGGATGATCGGGACCTCCTTGTCGGCCTCGATCGCGGCCTCCGGATAACGGGTCTGTACTGCGCTCATGATGCCTTTCCTCTCCGTCGTGGTCTCTTCTCCTCGCGACGTTGTGCCGCGGGGCCGTCGTTCATGTCCGCGAGCAGGGCATCGAGTCGCTGATAGCGCTCTTCGGCCTGCCTGCGATAACGCTCGATCCACTTGGTCATGAGGTCGAACACCTCCGCTTCCAGATGGACCGGGCGGGTCTGCGCCTCCCGGGTACGGGTCACCAGACCGGCCTCCTCGAGCACCTTCAGATGCTTCGACACCGCCTGGACGCTGACGTCGTACGGGTCGGCGAGCTGACTCACCGTCGCATCGGAAACCGCCAACCGCGCCACCATGTCGCGCCGGGTCGGATCCGCGAGAGCGGCGAACACTTTTGACAGCTCGTCGGCCACCTGACCCCTCCTCAACCGTTTGGTTGAATACAACCTTGCGCGCTGCTGTCGTCATTGTCAACCGTTTGGTTGAATACGAATCCGGCACCGGCGGGGTAAGGCGGAGCCCAATACCTGACGGCCGAGTAGGGCGGAGCGCCAGCGGAGCCACCACCTGCCGGCCGAGTAGGGCGGAGCGCCAGCGGAGCCCGTATCGAGGCCACGCTCGTGATCTCGATACCCGCCCTCGGCCGGCGCCTCGGCCGCTACTCGATCAGCAGAATGACGCGCGTCGTTATCCGACCCTGAGGAGCGAAGGGTCAGGCGGGACCGATGGGCTCGTCGCCCCGCAGTGTGATCCGATGCATCACACGGCGGATGTCGCCGTAGTCGCGGTTCGCGTAATGCAAGGTGTTGCGGTTGTCCCAGAGGACGACGTCGCCCAGACGCCACCGGTGCCGAACGATGTGCTCGGGCTTCGTCATGTGGGCATAGAGGAGATCCAGGATCCCGCGGCTCTCCGCATCGGAGACCCCGTCGATATGCGAGGTGAACCCCGGATTGACGAACAACGACTTGCGGCCGGTCTCCGGGTGGATACGCACCACCGGATGAGTGACCGGCACGAGTTCGGTGACTTCCGCTCCGTCCCAGGTATTTCCGCGACCGCCACGACGCTGCTCGAGGTAGTAGCCGAACGCACGGTTGCCGTCGTGCACTGCGGTCAGCGAATCGGCCAGGCGGCGCACCGGCTCCGACAGCGACTCGTATGCCATCTCTGCGTCGGCCCAATTCGTGTCGCCTCCGTTGCGCGGCAACACGACCGGCCGAAGAATGGAACCCATCGGAGGACGTGGCATGAACGTGACGTCGGTGTGCCAGACGTCGGCGAAACCGTCGTCGGCGCTGTCGAGCGAGTAGACCTCACCCGGAACATCACCGCTGTTCCAAACCGGATGCCCGAAGGTGAGATCCCCCAGCCGACGGCCGAACTCGATGTGCTCGGCATCGTCGATCTGCTGGTCGCGCAGGACGATCACCTTGTAGTCGATCAGAGCGCGACGGAGGGCGACGATCTGGTCGTCGGAGGCGGATGCGATGTTCATGCCGCGGATCTCGGCACCGAAGGACGGACCGAGCTCATCGATGTCGAACTCGACACCTGCGGAAAGAGTGTCAGTGATGCCGGAGGACGGGGTGATGGAGAGAGTCATGGATGGTCCTTCTCGGATCGCGCTGGTTGGGATGGGCTCCGTCATCTCCCGGAGGCGATCCATGATGCGATCCGTCCGACCAGTTCATCCGGTGGACCCCGGTCGTCGCGACCTTCCCCGATCCGGCAGGAGTCACGAGGTGTGCGCGGACGGACCACACGACACCTGCATCGAGTGTCGGCGGGCCGGGCGCGGTGGAAGTCATCTCATCTTTGTAGTGAACAGACGCAGGTCTGCCCAGGGTTTGTCGCACGCTGAGCGAAAGGGGGCTCAGGCCCTCCCCGCCGACAGCAACCTCCTTCTCGCCGACAGCAACGCGTTCTGCACCGAGGGCACCGGCGGAATGGCCGAAACCCGTGGTCAGGGTCGAGTCGGCGCCACGCTGTCGCCGCCGAGCAGGTTGCTGCCGGCGCAGAATCGGTTGCTGTCGGTGGAATATCGGTTGCTCTCGGCGGGGATGCGGTTGCCGTCGGCGGGGATGCCGTTGCTGTCGGCGAGATTTGGGTTGCTGTCGGCGGGGGCGGCGTGCTCAGCGGACGGCGAGCCAGACGGCGAGGGCAAGTCCCCCGACGGCGACTGCGACCCGCAACGGCTCGGCCGGCAGCCGCTTGACCACCGGCGGTCCGCACCAGCCACCGATCAGGCAGCCGATGGCCATCGCCAGTGCCGCCCACCAGTCCACCGGCCCGAAGATCATGAACCCGACGGCCGCGACGGTGTTCGCGATGCCCAGGAACAACGACTTCGACAGCGCCGCACGCCACAACGGCTCGCTGGTGAGCACGAGCATCAGGGCGAGCACCATGATTCCCGCCCCGGCACCGAAATAGCCTCCATAGACGGAGATGATCACCAGCGAGATCAGCCACACCCATGGCCGGTCCTGGTGGCTGGTCGCCCAGCGCCGGAGAATGGGCTGACACAACAGCGCGACCGCTGCGAGGGCCACCAGGAACGGCACGATGGCCTCGAACGCTCCGGGCGGGGTGAGCAAGAGGATCACTGCGCCGATCGTGCCGCCGATGAGCGATGCGATGGCCCCGCCGATCAGGCGGCGCCGGTCACCGTCGAGGAGGACCCGGCCGGACTGGGATGTGCTCCCGATGCCGACCGCCACCAACGACACCGTGTTCGTGACGTTCGCCGCTATCGGGCTGAGCCCCACCGCGAGCAGGGCCGGGTAGCTGACCACCGATGCCAGGCCGGTGATGTAACCGATCAGTCCGGCCCCGAACCCGGCGAGGATCAGGAACGCGAACTCGACCGGGCTCACAGATGCACGGACTCAGTGTGCGAAATGTCGTGCGCCCGTGAGGTACAACGTGACACCGGCCTCCGAGGCCGCCTCGATCACCTCGTTGTCGCGGATGGATCCGCCGGGCTGGACCACTGCGCGGACCCCGCCCGCGATGAGCACCTGCAATCCGTCGGGGAACGGGAAGAAGGCGTCCGACGCCGCCACGCTGCCGGTTGCCCGGTCGCCGGCGCGCGTGATGGCGAGGTGGGCGGAGTCGACCCGATTGACCTGACCCATCCCGACGCCGACCGACGCACCGCCGTGGGCCAGCAGGATCGCGTTGGATTTCACCGACCGGCAGGCCCGCCAGGCGAATTCGAGATCGGCGAGCGTCGCGGGCTCGGCCGGGGCACCGGCGGCCAGGGTCCAGTTCGACGGGTCATCGCCGTCGGCGTCGAGGACGTCGCGTTGCTGCATGAGGAGGCCACCCGAGACCGGCTTGGTCTCCAGTCCCGCGCGCTGCGGCGCCGGTGCGGTCAGGACCCGGATGTTCTTCTTGCGGGTCAACACCGACAGCGCGCCGTCCGCGAAGCCTGGGGCGATGATGACCTCGGTGAAGATCTCCGCGACCTGTTCGGCCATTGCCACGGTGATCTCGCGATTGGCGGCGATCACACCGCCGTATGCGCTCACGGGATCGCACGCGTGGGCCTTGCGATGAGCTTCGGCGATGTCCTCGCCGACCGCGATCCCGCATGGATTGGCATGCTTGATGATCGCGACCGCGGGGGCGTCGAAGTCATGTGCGCTACGCCATGCGGCATCGGCATCGGTGTAGTTGTTGTAGCTCATCTCCTTGCCGTGCAACTGCTCCGCGGATGCGAGTCCGCCACCGGCTTCGCTGAGATAGATAGCCGCAGCCTGATGCGGATTCTCGCCGTAGCGCAACAACGACGACCGGTTCCAGGTCGCGCCGACCCAATCCGGGAAGATCTCGGAGTCCGCGGACGGTGCCACCACGCTGGACATCCACGATGCGACCGCGACGTCATAATCGGCGGTATGACGGAACGCCTTGGCCGCCAGCGCCTTACGATCGTCAAGTGTGAAACCGCCGGCCGACAGCGCATCCTGCACCACGGCGTAGTCACCGGGGTTCACCACGACGGCGACCGTCGGGTGATTCTTGGCCGCACCGCGGACCATCGAGGGTCCGCCGATGTCGATCTGCTCGACGCACTCGTCCGGTCCCGCTCCCGACGCGACGGTCTCGGTGAACGGATACAGGTTGACGATGACCAGATCGAACGCCGCGATACCGAGATCGGCGAGTTGGTCGACGTGGCTCTGCTTGCGGCTGTCCGCGAGGATCCCGGCATGCACCATCGGATGCAGCGTCTTGACCCGTCCGTCCAGGCACTCGGGGAACCCGGTCAGTGTCGACACCTCGACCACTGGGACCCCGGCGTCGGCAATCGTTTTCGCCGTGGAACCGGTGGACACGATCTCGACGCCGGCACCGTGCAGCGTCGACGCGAGGTCGGGGAGACCGGTCTTGTCGTAGACACTGACCAGTGCGCGGCGGATCGGGCGGCGGGCGCTGCCGGCGGGGCTCTGTGCGTTCACGGGATATCGGCCTTTCGTCCGTCGATCACTACACCTTTGGTGACGAGTGCGGTCACCACGTCGGCGAGCAACACACGCTCGACCGATTTGATTCGTTCATGCAGGGTGTCCGCGGTGTCGGTCGCTCGCACCGGCACGGGCTCCTGCGCGAGGATCGGCCCGGTGTCCACGCCTGCATCCACCAGATGAACGGTGGCACCTGTCACTTTCACGCCGTGGGCAAGGGCGTCCGCGACCCCGTGTGCGCCAGGGAAGGACGGCAGCAGCGCCGGGTGGGAGTTCACGATGCGACCGCCGAATCGGGAGAGGAACGCCGGCCCAAGGATTTTCATGAATCCGGCGGTCACCACCCACGCGGGGTCGTGGTCGGCGACCAACTCGGTCAAGCGGGCATCCCAAGCGGCACGGTCGGGATGATCGGCGAGTCGGTTATCCACCAGGGGGACGTCGTGGGCGGCGGCGATGTCCGCAGCTCGGCACTTCCGGTCCACCACGAGGGCCACGATTCGGAACGGCGCACCCTGATCCACCCGCGCCAGCAACGATTCCAGCAGCGAACCGGTGCCCGATGCCATCACCACGACGGGTACGCGAACCGCAGGCACGGAGGGCTCTGCGGGGACTGCGTTCACATCTGGGAGCCTAGTGGGCGGCCTGAATGCCCGGGTCGTCGGGGCGGTACGGTCGTGCGGCGTCAGCGCGGGTCGCCGGAGTATTCGACGTCCTCGTCCGAGGTGGCCACGCTCTCATGGTCGTCGGCTACGTCGAACTCGTCGGCCGATGCGGCGACGGCCCACTCGTCGTCATCCGTGTGTTCGTCGTCCTTGTGGCTGTGGTCCGGGTCGTCGTCGGACCAGGCGGCACCGTCGGCCCCGTCGGCCCCGTCATCCGCGTTCTCCCAGCCCTCGTGCTCCCAGCCCTCGTGCTCCCAGTCGTCGTACTCCCAGTGCTCATCGCCGTCGTCGTCCGCGGTGAGGTAGTCGTCCTCGTAACCGAGGTCATCGCCGTCGAAGTACTCGTCATCGACGTCGAGCATCTCGCGCGCGGCGCGAGTCGACGGAAGGGTTCCATAAACCAGCGCGACCACCATGCCGCTGACGGCCAGCCAGCCGAGTGTGAAAACGCCCGCGGTGGGCAGGGTGACGCCGACGTCGCCGAACTCGCCGAGCGCACCACCCGCCATCGAGCACAGAACCACCATCGTCGATGCGGCAACCGCACTGGCGACCGCCACGGACCGCACATTCGCCAGCGGATCGATGTCGCGGCATCGCCACGCCACGAGCAGGGCGATCGACGCCGGGATCACGAAGCCGAGGATCCCGAGCATGCCTGCGCCATCCTCGGGCAGCACGCCGAGTACCGGCAGCGGAGGCACCGGGCCCCCGTGGACGTCGAGCAGATCAACAGTGGCGCCCCCGACATGGACATCGGACCCGACGAGCACCGCCGCGGCCCCGATGACCGCGTTGGGCAGGTACAGCACCGACAACGCGGTGAGTCCGAGGTAGCCGTCGAAATCACTGCCTCCGCCGATCAGGTCACCGACGATCCCCCATCGCATGACCATCCGGATCACGACGAGGGCAGCCGCACAGGTGAGCAGCGCGGTGACGGCGAACCCTCCCAGCCGCACACCGCGCCGAACTGCGGGCGTGATCCCGAAGCGCTCATAGCATTCGTGCCGACGCTGCCACACGATCCCGAGCGTGGCCGCTGCGGCGTGGATGCCGGCCGTATAGCCGAACGCGGTCAACGCGGCCGGACTCTGCAACGGGAAGACCGACGATCCGTCCATCACGACCGCGAGCGACAGAGCGGTCATCAGCAATGGACCACCCATCGCGGAGAACACGACCGCTACCAGCTCGGATGCCGGCCGCTCCGGACCGCTCGCCGATGCAGCCATCCGTGCGGTTCCGGCGGCCACCGCAATCGTCGGCAGCAGCGGGAGCACGCCGACCGTGACGCCACTCATCGTCAGCGGGACCTGATGGACGGCGAGCCAGATCGCACCGACCGCGGTTGCCAGCCCGTCGAGCCCGCTCCCCGCCGACAGCAACACGGTCAGGACCACCACCGCAGACACCAGCATCGTGACGACCGGAACGGCGAACGCGACGACGACGAGCTCACGTGCGGACCCGTCGGGCATCGCCCGTTGGGCACGGCTCAGCTGCCGCATCTGACGCAGACGCGACGCGAGGTTGTCAGCTGTTGGCGAGGGCATCGCCATGAGCGTGACACGACACAACCGTCACGCCCGGCAGACGCGCCGCGTCAACCCCAGAAAGCGACACGCGTCGCAGGCGTCGCAGGCCGATGTCCTCCGTGACACCGCGGCGCCCCGCCGACATTGTCGACGGGGCGCCGGATGATGCGGTGCCGGAGGGTCAGTGACCGCTCGACTGATCCGGCCTGTTGAGCTTGGTGGTGGCTTCCGAACCGCTCTCGCCGGCTTGGGCGGACCGCTCGGGGGTATAGCCGGCCGACGCCCCGGCCTCGGATGCGCCGACCGTCGGGCTGTAGCCCGACGGCGAAGACGTCGGCGACGACGGCACCTGGGTGTACGCGGACGGATCGTATGTGGGCTGCTGCGCGGTGGCCGCTCCGTAGGCGCTGGTCTGTGCATCGCCGTAGGCGGCCGACGACGGGGCCTGGGCCGGGACGTGAGTGGTCGGAGAAGCGGCGTCGGCCGACGCCGCGGTCCCACCGGTCCCGCCGACTGCCGGCGCCACCTTGACCAGGTCCAACACGATCGACAGCCAGACCACGGCAAGCGCGGCCACGATCAGCGACAGCACGAGCTGGGTGTAGTCGATTCCCGAGTTGGCGATGAACTCCGATCCGCGAGACGCCGTGTGGATCACCGCGAAGATATCCGTGATCGCCGTCCCGACCGCGGCCGCCGCGATCACGGGCACGAAGAACTTCGTCTCGATCTTCGGATGCAACGTCAGCACGGCGAGCAGTGCGATGAACGCCATGTACGGCAGGTAGGCACCGAGGTTCCAGAAGCTGACGATCGCGTCGACACCGGCGACCGCGGCAACCGCGATGGCGAGCAACTGGCCGACGTTGGCCGGCAGCCCCTGGCCCTGCGGTTTCGGTGCCGCCGGGGAACCGTATTGCCCGTAGCCCTGCGGGTTCTGCTGCTGCCCGTAATTCTGTGGGTACTGCTGCTGGCCGTAATTCTGCGGGTACTGCTGCTGCCCGTAATTCTGCGGGTACTGCTGCTGGCCGTAATTCTGCGGGTACTGCTGACCGTAGGTCGGCTGCTGGCCGTAGCCCTGCTGGCCCTGTCCCTGCTGGCCCTGTCCCTGCTGGTCGTACCCCGGCTGCCCGTAGCCCGCACCTTCCTGGTGGCCGGACTGTGAGTAGCCGCCGTACTGCCCGTAACCCTGCTGGCCGTAACCCTGCTGGCCGGATCCCGGTTGGTAGGTCATCGCATCTCCTGCTCAGTCGTCTCTGCCCCCGCGGTGAGCGCATGTGCCGGGCCCCACGCTAGTACATGTTTTTCGATGCCCCCAGGACCTGGGATTCGCCGCACTGCGCGATGTGCCGATGACCTGCACCTTCTACCAGCGATGGACGCTCCCCTGATTCGCGTACCACTCGATCAGGCCGTAGTCGTCCACGGATTTCGGGTCGATGCTGACGTCCGCTCGGCCCGCCAGAATCCCGGTCACCGGCACCTCGAGTTTCTTGCCGGTCCGGGTGTGCGGGATTCCCGGCGCCTCGATCACCTCGTCGGGCACGTGACGCGGCGACAACCTGGTCCGAACCTCCGACGCGATGTGCGAGATCAACCGATCGTCCAGGCTCGCGCCGGGCACGAGGGTGATGAACAACGGCATCCAGTACGCACCGCGCGGGCCGTCCACGCCGAGGACAAAGGCTTCGGCGACCTCGTCGATTCCCTCGACCACCTCGTAGATGTCGGCCGATCCCATCCGGATGCCGTGCCGGTTCAGGGTGGCATCGCTGCGGCCGTGGATGACCATTGATCCGCGATCGGTCACCGTCACCCAGTCGCCGTGCCGCCAGACCGGCTCGGGCGGCGGAGATGCCCACTCGTGCGTGAAGTACGCACTGCGGTAACGCGCGCCGCCGGGATCGTTCCAGAACGACACGGGCATCGAGGGCATGGGTGCGGTGACGACCATCTCCCCGACCTCGTCGATCAGCGATGTGCGATCGGGCGCCCAACTCTCCAGCGCCACTCCGAGGTATCGAACCGAGAGCTCACCCGCGACGACCGGGACACCGACCGAACCACCGGCGAATGCGGTGACCACGTCGGTCCCCCCACTGATGGACGAGATCGGCAAACCTGGCTTCACGTTGTCGTCGACCCAGGTGAACAAGTCGGCGGCGAGAGTGGATCCGGTGCTGCCGAGGGTTCGCAGGGCGGAGAGGTCGTGATCCCGGCCGGGACGCAGCGCCGCCTTGCGCGAGGCCTGCAGCTGCCCGGGGCTGGTACCGAAGTAGGTGACCCCTTCGGATTCGACGATCTGCCAGAGCCGGTCCGCATCGGGGTGCAGTGGTGATCCGCTGTAGCAGATGATCCTGGTGCCACAGAGCAATCCGGCAACCTGAAAATTCCACATCATCCAACTGAGTGCGGTCTGCCAGAAGAAGACGTCGTCGGGCCCCAGGTCTCCGTGCAGTCCCGCCGCTTTGAGATGTTCGACCACCACACCACCGTGGCCATGGACGATGCCCTTCGGCTTACCGGTCGTGCCGGAGCTGAACAAGACCCACAGTGGGTGGTCGAACGGCACCGATGCCGGCTCGAATGGCTCACCCGGGGCGGCCACTGCCTCCGCGTAGTCGATGCGCCGAGGCGGCGCCGCATCCGGCGGTGTGGAGGTACCGCCGCCGGGAACGCCACCGCCGACGGGCGGCGCGACGACGATGTGCGCGAGCAACTCGGGCAGGAGATCTGCCAATCCTGCGCTGTCGGCTGTCTTGTCGATGGTCTTGCCGTTGTAGCGGTAACCCGCAGCGGTGACGAGAACCTTCGGGTGCAGTTGTGCGAGCCGGCCCGCGGCCCCCTCCGGCGCGTAGTCCTGTCCGCAGCCCGACCAGATCGCACCGACATACGCGGTGCCGAGAAAGGCGACCACGGCCTCGGGGATGTCGGGCAGATAGGCGGCCACCACATCACCGACGCCGACACCGAGATCGGTCAGGGTCCTCGCGAACCCGGTCACCTGTTCGGACAGTTCCGACCACGCGACCTCGGTCCGTCCGCCGTCCTCGTCGACGCCGACGATCGCCGCGCCCGGCCGGTCTGCGTGCCGCAGGATCGCGGACACGTAGTTGAGTCGCACCCTCGGAAACCATTGCGCGCCTGGCATATCACGGCTCGCCAACACGTCGGCATCGTCGGCGGGCGACTGCCCATCCGTCGTGACGGCGACGGCATCGAGGTCGTAGAAGTCCCAGACCGCGCGCCAGAACTGAGCCGGCTCGTCGACGGACCACTGCCACAACGCTGCGTAGTCGGTGAGGTCACGACCGGACCGCTCCCCCGCCGCCGCGGCAAACGAATCGATGTACGTCGTCCGGGACGTGCCCTGCTGGGAAGTGCCCTGCTGGGAAGTGCTCTGCTGGGAATCGCTCACGTGTCCTCGCTCGCCTCGTCTCGCAGTCCGAGTATGTCGACTGCCTCGGCACGCATCTGTACCTTGCGCACCTTGCCTGTCACCGTCATCGGGAATTCCTTGACCACATGCACGTATCGGGGGATCTTGTGCCGAGCGATCTTGCCCGCCGCAAAGGCGTGCAGGTCGTCCTTCGTGAAATCGGTTGCGCCGTCGCGCAATCGCACCCAGGCCATCAGCTCCTCGCCGTACTTGTCGTCGGGGACACCGATGACCTGCGCATCGAGGATGTCCGGATGGGTGTAGAGGAATTCCTCGATCTCCCGGGGGTAGACGTTCTCGCCGCCGCGGATCACCATGTCCTTGATCCGGCCGGTGATCCGGACGTACCCGCTGTCGTCCATCACGGCGAGGTCGCCGGTGTGCATCCATCCCTCGGCGTCCAGGGCATCGGCGGTCTTCTCCGGCTCGTTCCAGTAGCCCTTCATCACCGAGTACCCCTTGGTGCAGAACTCGCCGGTCTCGCCACGCTGCAACGTGTCTCCCGAGCCCGGGTCGACGACCTTGACCTCGAGGTGCGGCCCGACCCGACCGACCGTGCCGACCCGCAGTTCGAGCGTGTCGTCGACGCGGGTCTGGGTGGACACCGGCGAGGTCTCGGTCATGCCGTAGCAGATGGACACCTCGCTCATGTGCATCCGCTCGACGACCTGACGCATCACATGTTCCGGGCACGGCGAGCCGGCCATGACGCCGGTCCGCAGACTCGACAGGTCGAAACCTGCTGCCCCGCCGGTGTCGTCGAGGAGGGCGAGCTCCGCGATGAACATCGTCGGCACGCCGTAGAGGCTCGTACAGCGATACTCCGACACCGCGGCCAGGGTGGCCGCCGGGTCGAAGGCCGGTGCCGGGATGACCATGGCCGCGCCGTGACTGGTGGCCGCAAGGTTGCCCATCACCATGCCGAAGCAGTGGTAGAACGGCACGGGCAGGCAGATCCGATCGGCCTCGGTGTAGTCGAGCAGCTCGCCCACGAGGTAGCCGTTGTTACCGATGTTGCGATGAGACAGCGTGGCACCCTTGGGGAATCCGGTGGTGCCCGAGGTGTACTGGATGTTGATGGGATCGTCCGGCGCCAGCGATCCGGCAATCTCCGTGACCCGGGCGGCCTCGGCCGGGGTGGGCTCGGCGAGCAGCGCGGCCCATTCCGCGGACTCGAAGAGGATCACCTCGCGGAGCTCTGGACAGTTGGGACGGGCGGCCGCGAGCATCGCCGCGTATCCGGAATCCTTGAACCGTTCGGCCGCGATGACGACGTTGGTTCCCGACTGGGCGAGCGCGTACTCGATCTCGTTCTGCCGATATGCGGGGTTGAGGTTGACCAGGATCGCGCCGATCTCGGCTGTCGCGTACTGGGTCAGCACCCACTCGAACCGGTTGGGCGACCAGAGGCCGACCCGGTCACCGGGGTTCACCCCGGTGCGGACGAGTCCTGCGGCCACGGCGCGCACATCGTGGAGGAACTCCGTATACGTCCATTGTCGCCCGGCTGCGGCATCGATGAGCGCGACGTTGTCGCCGAACGTCGACGCCGTTCGTGCCAACGTCGCGCCGATCGTCTCGGTCAGCAGATCCGGGCTGTCCTCGCCCCGCGAATATGCCGGTTCGGTCATGATCGGGCTCCGATTCCTTCTGGGCCGCGTCAGCGGCAGTTTCTCATTGGTGCTCGGTGGTCGGTGTGTCACCGCGCTGGGCGTCGCCCTGGGTGGCGATGGCCCTCGCCAGGACCACCTCGGCCTGCCGCAACACCGGGCCGTCGATCATGTGTCCGTCGATGCTGAACACCCCGCCCTGGTACTCGGCGGATCCCTCCACCACGCGCTGCGCCCATCGGACTTCCTCTTCCGACGGCCGATAACCGTCGCGGATGTAGGGCACCTGCGATGGGTGGATGCACGCGGTCGCGGTGTATCCCAGCGCAACCGCGTCACGCACCTCGGCGATCAGCCCGGCGACGTCGGGAATGTCGAGGTGGACCGAGTCCACCGCGAACTTGCCATGGGCCGCGGCCGCGATCCTCGTCGACGATCGGACCCACCTGGCCACGTCCCGATAGGAGCCAGGCCGCTCCTCATCTGGTCCGAACCGGCTCGACTTGCCGCCCAGACCGGCGACGAGATCCTCGGCACCCCACATCAGCCCGATACAGTTCAGCGCAGCGGCGATCTCGTGGGCACGGGTCGCGCCCAGTGGGGTCTCGATGAGCGCGACGGTCTGCAGCGCGGTGTCGATGATGGAGTCGACGTCCTCGGCCTTGGCCTGCATGACGACCCGGTAATTGGTGTCGCCGATGGCCGCGAGGTCGCGACGGTAGTCGCCCGTGCCGGCCGGGTTGATCCGGACGATCGTTCGACCGGGGTCGAGTGGGTTGGCGACGAGCGCCTCTCGGGCAGCCACGCGGTTCTCCGGCGAGACGGCGTCCTCGAGGTCGAGGATCACCACGTCCGCCCGATCGAGCGCCTTCTGATACCGCTCGGGACGATCCGCCGGACAGAAGAGCATGGCGGGACCCGGGGGTGTCCAGGCGTTGATCAACTGCGGGCTGTCGAAATTCATCACTACTCCACTGGCTTCTTTCGCACCAGCGTGGCCCGTGCGGCGCGCGCAACGACCTCGCCGTGCTGATTGCGTCCGATGTGGGTCAAGTTCACCACGCCCTCGCCGGGTCGCGACTTCGATTCCCGCCTACCCGTGCACTCGGTCTCGGCGTATAGGGTGTCACCCGCGAACAACGGCGCCGGGAAGGCGACCTCGCTGAAGCCGAGATTGGCGACGAGTGTGCCCTGGGTCAGCTGCGACACCGACAGACCGACGATGGTCGACAACGTGAACATCGAATTGATCAGCCGCTGACCACCGAAACCGGGCTGCTGCGCCGACCACGCCGCGTCGAGGTGGAGGGCCTGAGTGTTCATCGTGAGCGTGGTGAACAGGACGTTGTCCGCCTCGGTGACCGTGCGGCCGGGCCGATGCTCGTACACGGTTCCTTCCGCGAACTCGTCGAACCACAGGCCCCGTTGGACGATGCGGACCGGATCCTCGACGCGCTCCCGACTCATGCGAACCCCAGTTCCCGTGCGATCAGCATCAACTGGACCTCGGTGGTGCCCTCGCCGATCTCCAGGATCTTGGAGTCCCGGTAATGCCGGGCCACGGGGTATTCGTTCATGAATCCGTAGCCGCCATGGATCTGGGTGGCCATCCGCGCATTGTCCATCGCCGCCTCGCTGGCGACCATCTTGGCGATCGAGGCCTCTTTCTTGAACGGCTTACCGGCCAGCATCTTCGCCGCCGCGTCGTAGTAGGCGGTGCGGGCGACGTACGCACGGGCCTCCATCCGCGCGATCGCGAACGACACCGACTGGTATTCGCCGATCGGTTTCCCGAAGGACTGGCGCTCCTTCGCATACTTCACACTCTCGTCCACGCAGCCCTGCGCGACACCGGTGGACAGTGCGGCGATTGCGATCCGCCCCTCGTCGAGGATCGAGAGGAAGTTGGCGTAGCCACGGCCACGCTCACCCAGGAGATTCTCGGTGGGCACCCGCGCGTCGATGAATGTCAGCGGATGCGTGTCCGAGGCATTCCACCCGACCTTGTTGTACGCCGGTTCGGCAGTGAATCCCGCAGTGTCGGACGGGACGATGATCGTCGAGATCTCTTTGCGCCCGTTCTCTTTCGTGCCGGTCACGGCGGTCACCGTGACCAACGATGTGATGTCGGTTCCGGAATTCGTGATGAATTGCTTGCCGCCGTTGATGATCCACGAGTCACCGTCGTCCTTCGCGGTGGTCGCGGTGGCTCCGGCGTCGGAACCCGCGCCCGGCTCGGTGAGACCGAATCCCGCGAGTGCACGGCCGGAGGTGAGGTCGGGCAGCCACTGTTGCTTCTGCGCCTCGGTGCCGAACCGGTGGATCGGCATCGCTCCCAGGCTCACCCCTGCCTCGAGTGTGATGGCGACGGACTGATCGATCTTGCCGAGTTCCTCGAGAGCCAGCGCGAGGGCGAAGTAGTCGCCACCCATGCCGCCGTACTCCTCGTCGAACGGCAGCCCGAACAGCCCCATCTGCCCCATCTGCGCGACGATCTCGTAGGGAAAGCTGTGTTCCTCATCGTGTTTCGCCGAGACGGGCGCCACGACGGACCGGGCGAAGTCGCGGACGCTGTGGATGAGGTCGGTGTACTCCTGACTGAGTTCCATCAGTTCTCCTTGTTGATCGAATCGCTCGCGGCGGACTCCACATGTGCGAGTGTCTGGCCGGCCGCCACCTTGTCGCCGACCCTCGCCGAGACGGCCACCACTCCGTCGATCGGAGCGGTGAGCGTGTGTTCCATCTTCATCGCCTCGACGACGACGATCGGGTTGCCCGCCGAGACGGTGTCGCCCGCCTCGGCCCGGACCGCGACCACCGTTCCCGGCATCGGGCTGAGGATCTCGCCGGCATGCTCGTCGGCTGCTTCGTCGAGCAGCGTTCGGGCGAGGTCGAGCAGCCAGGTCCCGTGCGGACCCGCCACCCACCACGTCCCGTCGACCTCGGCCTTCGACCATGACTGGCTGACCCCGCCGACGATCAGCCGTCGGCTCTCGTTGTCGCCGTTGGTGACCCGACGATATTCGACTGCCGCATGCCAGGGTTTCCGGTCGTCGTCGTCGTCGTACGTCACGGTCGCCTGACCGGCGATCGCATCCGCCGACGCCGACTCCACGTGGATGGCGACAGTGAAATGCTCAGCGCCACTCACCAATCGGGTCACGACGGGCGCAGTCTCGCCGATCCGCCAACCCACCGCGGACTGCCATACGTCTGCGCGGTCGCGGGATCCGATACGCGCGAACCCTGCCAGGACAAGAGCTTCCGGGACAGGATCGGGTACCGAGTAGTCGCGGACGAGTCGGTCGAGCAGTTCGGTGTCGAGCTCCGCGGCGCGGACGGACTGCTGGGCGAGCACGTGTCGACAGAAGTCGATGTTGGTCACCACGCCGAGTACGTGGGTGTGCGCAAGCGCTTGGTCGAGTCGCTCGAGCGCCTCTTCCCGATCTCTGCCGTGCGCGATGATCTTCGCGAGCATCGGATCGTAGTCGCTACCGATCACCAACCCCTCGGTCATCGCCGAGTCGACACGAATCCCGTTGCCCGGATTCGAATCAGGGTGGACGAGGCCTGCGATGGTGCCGCCGGTCGGCAGGAATCCGTGCGCCGGATCCTCTGCATACACTCGCGCCTCGATCGCATGCCCGCTCATCACGAGGTCGTCCTGGACGAGCGTGAGGGTCTCACCCCTCGCCACCCGGATCTGCTGTTCTACCAGGTCGACGCCGGTGACTAGCTCGGTTACCGGGTGTTCCACCTGCAGCCGCGTGTTCATCTCCATGAAGAAGAACGCGTCGGGCCGATGGGCGGAGACGATGAACTCGACCGTGCCCGCACCGGTGTAGCCGACACTGCGCGCGGCGTCGCACGCCGCAGCACCGATCCGGTCACGCGTCTCGTCGTCGAGCAGGGCCGACGGCGCCTCCTCGATCACCTTCTGG
Organism: Gordonia sp. DT218; assembly: GCF_049847105.1. Lineage (NCBI taxonomy): Bacteria > Bacillati > Actinomycetota > Actinomycetes > Mycobacteriales > Gordoniaceae > Gordonia > Gordonia sp. DT218. The sequence goes on from NZ_JBNCNS010000001.1 coordinate 544,855, forward strand.
TGGCGGCGCTGCAGCGAGCATTCACGTTCTCCGAGATGGATCACGTTGCCGTGCTCGTCGGCGAGGACCTGGACCTCGATATGACGTGGGGTGTCCACGAAATGCTCGAGAAACAGGGAGTCGTCACCGAAGGCGGAGCCGGCCTCTCGGCGCGCGCGTTCGAGGGCAGCAGGCAGGTCCGCGGCGTTCTCCACACGGTGCATGCCCTTACCGCCGCCACCGGCGCTCGGCTTGATCAGTACCGGGAAGCCGACGTCGGGCGCGGCGGCGATCAGGTCGTCGTCGGTCAGACCCGGGCGTGACAGTCCCGGAACCACCGGGACGTCGCGTTCGGTGACCGCGGCTCGGGCGGTGATCTTGTCGCCCATCGTCGCGATGGCATCCACCGGCGGACCGATGAAGACGAGACCCGCACCGGCCAGCGCCGAGGCGAACTTCTGATTCTCCGAGAGGAACCCGTATCCGGGGTGCACGGCGTCGGCGCCGGAGTCCTGCGCCGCGCGCACCACGGCGTCGATGTCGAGGTAGCTCTCGGTCGCAGGCGCCGGCCCGATCCGAACCGCGACGTCGGCCTCCCGGACGTGGCGCGCGTCAGCGTCTGCGTCCGAATAGACGGCGACACTGCGGATGCCCATCCGACGCAGGGTGCCGATCACCCGACAGGCGATCTCGCCGCGGTTGGCGACCAGCACGCTGCGGATCGGCCGAATAGCTGGAGTGTTGTTGTCGGTCACGTGATCACATCCGGAAGACGCCGTAGCGCGGGTCGTCGAGTGGGGCATATCGGCAGGCTTCGAGCGCCAATCCGAGGGTGGTGCGCGTCTGTGCGGGATCGATGATCCCGTCGTCCCACAGCCGGGCAGTCGAGTAGTACGCGTCCGCCTGCCGCTCGAACTGCTCGCGGATCGGCGCCTTGAACGCCTCCTCGTCGTCGGCCGCCCAGTCACCCCCGGATCGTTCGACCTGGTTGCGACGGACCGTGGCCAGCGTGTCGGCCGCCTGCGGGCCGCCCATCACCGAGATGCGAGCGTTGGGCCACATCCACAGGAAACGCGGCGAATACGCACGGCCACACATCGAATAGTTGCCGGCGCCGAACGAGCCGCCGACCATGACGGTCAGCTTGGGTACCCGCGCACAGGCGACGGCGTTGACCATCTTCGCCCCGTTCTTGGCGATGCCGCCCTCCTCGTAGGCGCGTCCGACCATGAAGCCGGTGATGTTCTGCAGGAAGACCAGCGGTATCCGCCGCTGATCGCAGAGCTCGATGAAATGTGCACCCTTGAGCGCGGATTCGCTGAACAACACGCCGTTGTTCGCGACGAAGCCGACCGGGTGACCGTGCACGTGGGCGAAGGCGGTGACCAACGTGGTGCCGTAGTTCGCCTTGAACTCGGTGTATTCTCCGGCGTCACTGAGGATCTCGATGACCTCGCGGACGTCGTAGGGGGTCCGCGAATCGGTCGGGACCACGTCGTAGATATCGGTCTGCGGCCGCTTCGGTTCGCGAGCGGCGATCGTCTCCCACTGCGCCGCATCACGCGGGCCCAGGGTGGCGACGATGTCGCGGACCTTCGCCAGGGCCTGCTCGTCATTGTCGACGAGATGATCGGTGACCCCGGAGATCGACGAGTGCATCGCACCGCCGCCGAGCTCCTCGGCGGTCACGTCCTCACCGGTGGCCGCCTTCACCAGCGGCGGGCCGGCCAAGAAGATCGTGCCCTGATTGCGCACGATGACCGTCTCGTCGCTCATCGCCGGCACGTAGGCGCCGCCGGCCGTCGACGATCCGAGGACCGCGGCGATCTGCGGGATGCCCGCGGCGCTCATTGTCGCCTGGTTGTAGAAGATCCGGCCGAAGTGATCCCGGTCCGGGAACACCTCGTCCTGCTGCAGGAGCATCGCGCCGCCCGAGTCGACGAGGTAGATGCAGGGCAACCGGTTGGCCGCGGCGATCTCTTGTGCGCGCAGGTGCTTCTTCACGGTCATCGGGTAGTAGGTGCCGCCGGAGACCGTCGCGTCGTTGGCGACGATCATGCATTCGCGCCCGGCGACGCGACCCACGCCCGCGACCACACCGGCCGACGGCACGCGGTCGTCGTACATCCCTGTCGCCGCGAGGGGAGCGACCTCGAGGAAGGGTGAACCGACGTCGAGGAGTCCGTCCACCCGATCGCGGGGCAAGAGCTTGCCGCGGGAGATGTGCCGGTCGCGCGCCTTCTCGCCGCCTCCTCGCCGCGCTGCGGCGAGGAGTTCCCTGAGTCGGCCGATGTTGCGGAGATGGGCGACACGGGACCCGACCGGCTCTTCGCCGGACCCGCTCGTGACTTCCGTGCTGAACGTGCTGGTCACCATCGACCTTTCAGTTAGTGGTGATTAACTGAACCGCATCGTACGTCAGCCCGGTGCGACTTGTCACGTGCCCTTCCCGACACTCATCACATTCTCGCAGCCGACGTGACGCGGCTCACGAAATTTCGTACTGTGGTGTCAGGCCCACCACCCACGGGCCCACATAACCGACGCCCGCGACGCCACCACCCACCGGCTTCGTGGACCGACATATGAAGAAGGCCAGGTAACCCCATGACCCTCGCAGACGACCGCGCGCGCCGAGTAGGTGCGCACACCGAAGCCGGTTCACGCGGCGCCCCGATTCCCGGGGGCGCGACATTCTCCCTCGACGACCGCTACACGCGTGAGTCGGGCACCATCTACCTCACCGGCATCCAAGCGCTGGTCCGAATGGTCCGCGACCGCGCTCGCATCGATCGGCTGCAGAATCTGCGGACCGCCTCCTTCATCTCCGGTTACGAGGGCTCGCCGCTGGCCGGCTACGACCTGGAGATCGCCCGTCGCCGCACCTACCTCGAGCCCTACGACATCGTCCACCGCCCCGGGCTGAACGAGGAGATCGCGGCGACATCGGTGATGGGTTCCCAGGTGGCCGGGCAGGTGGGGCATCTCGCCCCGGACGCCGCGGGACATGCCCGCGACGGGGTGGTCGGCTACTGGTACGGCAAGGCTCCAGGCCTGGACCGCGCCACCGATGCGTTGCGGCACGCCAACCTGATCGGCACGCACCCCGCCGGTGGAGCGGTCGCACTGGTCGGCGACGACCCGGGCGCGAAGAGTTCGACGGTCCCGTGCGCGTCGGAGATGGCGCTCGCGGATCTGTACATGCCGATCCTCTACCCTGCCGATTCCCAGGACATCCTCGATCTCGGCGTGCACGCCGCGGTGATGAGTCGAGCCAGCGGCCTGTGGACCTCGATGAAGATCTCCGCGCACGTCGCCGACGGCGCCTCCACCGCCATGGTGGATCCGGCCCGGATCATGCCGGTCTACGGAGACCTCGGCACCAGCCCACACGTTCCGAGCGGTCGTCTGCTGGGCGCGAATCTGATGGAGCTGGAACAGAATCAGCTCACCACCCGCATCCCGCGTGCGCTCGAGTACGCGCGCCTCAACGGGATCAACCGGATCACCGTGTCGAGCCCCGACGACCACATCGGCATCGTCGCCGCAGGCAAGACCTATCTCGACCTCCGGGAGGCGCTGCGCCTGATGCGCATCAGCGACGACGATCTGTGCCGTCTCGGCGTCCGCATCCTGAAGCTCGGGATGGTGTACCCGATCGAGCGAGACATCCTGAACCGCTTCATGTTCGACACCGCAACCGGCGAACTCGACGAGGTCATCGTGATCGAGGAGAAACGCGACTTCATCGAGACGATGATGCGTGACATTCTCTTCCGACACCCTCGTGCTCCTCGGATCGTCGGCAAGACGAACGAGGACGGCTCGACGCTCTTCTCGAGATTCGGCGAACTCGACGTCGACGCCGTCTCCCGCGGCCTCGCCCAACGCCTCGCGCACCACCATCACATCGACGCCGCGCAGAACTGGCTCGACCGCAAATCGCAGCGGCGCGGGCGGATCGAACTGCCGCTCGCCGTCCGCACGCCCTACTTCTGCTCCGGCTGCCCGCACAACAGCTCTACCAAGGTATCCGACGACACACTCGTCGGAGCCGGGATCGGTTGTCACGCCATGGTTCTGCTGATGGACCCCCGTCAGGTAGGAGACATCGCCGGCGTCACCCAGATGGGCGGCGAGGGCGCACAGTGGCTGGGAATGGCGCCATTCGTGACCGCCGACCACTTCGTTCAGAACGTCGGCGACGGGACCTTCATGCACTCGGCATCGCTGGCCCTGCGCGCGGCGGTCGCGGCGGGCGAGAACATCACCTACAAGTTGCTGTACAACGGAACCGTGGCGATGACCGGCGGCCAGGATCCCGTGGGCGCCATGGGCTTGCCCCGTCTGACGTCGTTGCTGATCGACGAGGGCGTCGCCCGAATCGTGGTGACCTCCGACGATCCCAAGCGCACCAAAGCCCTCGCACTCCCCGGAAGTGTCGAGATACGTCACCGGGACGAGATGCTCGACGTACAGACCGAACTGGCCGCGGTCGACGGCGTGACGGTGCTGATCCACGACCAGCATTGCGCTGCGGAGGAACGCCGGAAGCGCAAGCGCGGCACCGTCGAGACCCCCAATCAGCGCGTGATGATCAACGAGCGCATCTGTGAGGGCTGCGGCGACTGCGGCGAGAAGTCGAACTGTCTCTCCGTTCATCCGGTCCAGACCGAGTTCGGCCGCAAGACCCGGATCGACCAGAGTTCCTGCAACCTCGACTTCTCGTGTCTGAAGGGCGACTGCCCGTCCTTCGTGACCGTCACGCCCGGAACACGCCGCGTAAGCGCGCGGGCCGACGACATCGCCGACACGGCACTGCCGACGCCGGACGTCCCGGAACTCCGTGACACATTCACCCTGCGGGTCACCGGAATCGGCGGCACCGGCGTGGTGACCGTGTCGCAGGTCCTGGCCACCGCGGCGGTGTTGGACGGGCACGCCGCCCGCACCGTGGACATGACCGGCCTCGCCCAGAAGGGCGGTGCGGTGGTGAGCGATGTGAAGGTGTCGCCGGGAGTCATCGAGCAGGCCGCCAAGGTCGCCTCCGATGATTGCGACCTCTACCTGGTGTGCGATCCCCTCGTCGGCACCGATCCCGTCAACCTGAAGGTCGCGGCGCCGGACAAGACGGTGGCCGTGGTCTCGACGACCGAGATCCCCACGGGCGCGATGGTCATCGACACCTCGGTCGGCTTCCCGGCCGCCCACCAGGTCCACTCCGCAATCGACGCCAAGGTGTCACGTGCGGTTTACCTCGACCCGGGTGCGCTCTCGACCGGGTTGTTCGGCGACGAGCAGTACGCCAACATGCTCATGGTCGGGGCGGCATATCAGGCAGGTGCGCTGGCGATCTCGGCAGAGTCCGTGGAGCGTGCCATCGAACTCAACGGCGTCGCCGTGGAGGCCAACACGCAGGCCTTCCGCCGTGGTCGGCAGATCGTCGACGACCCGGATGCCGTGACGGACGCGCTCGCGGCTCTGCACGGTTCGTCGTCACCGGACATCATCCCGAGCGACCGTGCCGCGTCGGCGGTCACGGCGCTGGATATTGTCGACGACGACCTCGCCCACGCGATCGCGGCCCGATACGACGAGTTGATCGCCTACGCAAACGAGCGTTATGCGCGTCGGTATCTCGAGCTGGTGGAGCGGGTGCACAGGGCCGGCCACGGCGATGGATTGACCGGCGCCGTGGCCCGCAACCTCTACAAGCTCATGGCCTACAAGGACGAGTACGAGGTGGCCCGGCTGACGCAGGATGCGGCTTTCGCTTCACGAATCGCCGAGCAATTCGGCGACGACGCCGAGGTCGCCGTGCGGCTGCATCCGCCGACGTTGCGTCATCTCGGGATGCGCGAGAAGATATCGCTCGGGGCCTGGGCGGATCGGCCGCTGGCCGGTCTCGCAAAGATGAAGCGCCTGCGCGGTACCAAGCTGGACCCGTTCGGACACAATGAGATCCGCCGGACCGAGCGCGCATTGATCGTCGAGTACCGCGAGATCGTCGAGGCGATCCTCGCGGGGCTGTCGAGCGGCCGGATCGGCACCGAACAGCTGCCGTCCGCTGTCGCACTCGCCGACCTGCCGGACCTGGTCCGCGGCTACGAGAGCATCAAGATGGGCAATGTCGAGCACTACCGCGAGGAGGTCGTCAAACAGCGCGCGGCGCTGGGGATCTGACCGTGCGCGATTGGTCTCGATACGTTTCCGTCGCTACGCTCCTCCACTACTCGACCGGCGAACCCCAACCGCCGGTCGAGTAGCCCGCGAGCGAAGCGACCCGACGAACCCCAACCGCCGGTCGAGTAGCCCGCGAGCGAAGCGAGCCGGCGTATCGAGACCACGAGATCACTCCGCCCGCAACGCTGCCCACGCCATCGCGCCGAGCACGGCGCGCAGGCCCGGTTCCGGGTAGGCCGGGAGACGCGGCGACGAGTTCAGCAGACCGAACGTGGCATGCACTCGCACCCGGGCCTCATCGCGGTCGAGCGCACCGACGCCCGCGGTCACGTACACGGCCAGCAGCACGTCGACCCACTGCTCCACGTAGCGCCGCTGCAGGGATCGCACCCGATGATTCGCGGCCGGTGTCAGCGACGACAGGTCGCGGTCTTGCACTGCGATCAGATCGGGCTTGGTGACGAGCACGTCGATGTGGAAGCGGATCAGATCGTGCAGCGTCTGCTCAGGTGCACCGTCACGGGCGACGACCTCCGCGCCGCCGTCATGCAGTCGCTGACTGATGTCGACGAGCATCTCGTCGAGTAGGTCGGTCTTCGACGAGAAATGACGGTACATCGCCGGGCCACTGACGCCCACCGCTCCGCCGATGTCCTCCAGGGTCACCCCGGCAAAGCCACGGGCCGCCATCAGGCGCGCGGCGGCCTCGAGCAATTCGGCCCGCCGCGCCGCCTTCGCCTGCCCGCGACGGGTGCGCGCAGGCTGCTCGGATGACGAGGTTGGCGACGTGGTCATGATGAGTTCGCACTCTACCGCCGCGTCGGTCACATCATGGCCGTCACCAGCCGTTGACGTGCAGGATGTCGTCGAGGGGTTTGCGGCCGGCCGGCTTGAAGTCGGTACCCGTGTAGTACGCGACGGGCAGCAGCACCCCCTGGTGAACGGAGTCCGGGATGCCCAGGAGCTCGGCGACCTCACGTTCATAGGTCAGGTGCAGAGTCGTCCAGGCAGATCCCAATCCGCGAGCACGCAGCGCGAGCTGCAGACTCCACGCGCCCGGCAGCAACGAACCCCAGAGACCCGCCTGGTTGCCCGCCGGGAGTTCGCCTCCGCTGTAGATCGCACCGATCACCAGAACCGGCACCTGCCCCATCGTGTCGGCCAGGTACTGCGCGCTCGACGCGACGCGGCGGGCGGTGTCGTCGGCCCTGGGCTGGTTCGCCGAGTACGCGGCGAACGACTTCGCATAGAGGTCGGCCACCTTCTGTCTGATGTCCGGCTCGGTCACCACGATCCAGTGCCAACCCTGACTGTTGCTTCCCGACGGCGCCTGCAGCGCCACCTCCAGCGCCTCGGTGACGATCTCCAGTGGCACCGGACGTTCCAGGTCGAGACGCTTGCGCACCGAACGTGTGGTGGTGAGCAGTTCATCGGGGTCCAGCGGTAACAGGTCCGTCATGCGAGATCCTCCATTGTCGAAAATGCCGGTCGGCCATCGTGAGACCACTCTCCAGCTTGGCCGCACGAGGCGACGATGTCGATGCCGGCCGCCCGACCTGCCGCGATGGCACGGCTCGGGAATCTCACCGGAGCAGGCCATACCGACGGAGGTGGTCGACCAACCCGTCGGTCAGCGGCAACTCGTTCAGCTCGCACGCTGCGACCCATCGGGCATCCGCAGCGTCGTCGCCGGCCCGGATCGTGCCCGAACGGTATTCGGCCACGAAGTCGTGGACCTCGTACAGCACGTCGTCGTCGCCCGGGATGTCGACCACCCACGCTTGTGCCCCCACCTCCACGATGAGACCCGTCTCCTCCTCGACCTCACGCGCGGCCGCAGCGGGGAGCGTCTCCCCTGGCTCGACCTTGCCGCCCGGCACGCTCCAACGGCCGGCCTGTGGCGGATACCGGCGCTGTACCAGTAGCAGCCGGTCGGCGGAATCCCAGACGACGGCTCCGACCCCGACGACACGCCGGGTCACCTGCCGACTCTGGGGACGCGAGTTCGACGGGAGTACGACGGTGTCGGTCCGCAAGCCAGTTCCGCGGCGATCGCCGATCGGAGACGAGCCATCCCGTCGGGTGCCATCACCTCGACCAGACGATCGACGGTGCCGTCGGCGAACAATGCGCCTGCGACGATCCCCTGGTCGGCAGCCAACTCTGCCGCGTGGTCGGTGTCTCGGTGCACGATGAGGCTGGAACCTTCCGGCGGCAGGGGCGACAGCCACGCATCGGTCGCCGCGATCCTGCGGTCCGCCGGGAAAATGGCCAGCGCCGCCCCACCCGCACCCTGCCCGAGCAGAACCGAGACGGTCGGAACCGGGACCGCCACGAGTTCCGCTGTGCAGCGGGCGATCTCGGAGGCCAGCCCGGACTCTTCGGCTGTCACCGACAATTCGGCACCCGGGGTGTCGATGACGGTGACCACCGGCAAACCCAGGTCGGTCGCCATGGTCATCCCGCGTCGCGCAACTCGGAGATCGACCGGACCGATCAGTTCCCCGCCCGCCTGTATCCGCCGGTCGTGCCCGATCACCACCGCCGAATTGCCGCCGAACCTGTGGAGCGCCAACCACAACGGCGCATTGCCACGGAGCACGACAGCGCCATCCACCGCCAGGAGCTCCTTCAGTCCGGGCCGATCCGGCGCCCTGGTCGCGACGACGGCGTCCCAGGCCGTGCCGGTGTTCGGAGGGTCCGAGCGCGGGTCGGTCTGCGCGTCCCCCTGCCGGTTCGCTCCCGGCGCCGTGGCGGACAGCACCGCGAGCGTTTCTCCGACGACGGCGGCAAGACGGTCGGTCGGCACAACGGAATCCACCAACCCTCGTCGCTGCAGATTCTCCGACGTCTGGACGTTCGCGGGGAACGGCTCGCCGTACAGCCCTTGGTAGACACGGGGACCGAGGAACCCGACGAGCGCCGACGGCTCCGCCCAGGTCACGTGCCCGAGGGAACCCCACGACGCGAACACCCCACCCGTCGTCGGGTGTCGGAGGTACACCAGGTACAGGAGCCCGGCAGCCTTGTGCGCGTTGACCGCGCCCGTGATCGCAACCATCTGCAGGAACGCCGCCGTGCCTTCCTGCATTCTGGTCCCACCCGACGCCGGGAGGGCCAGCACGGGGATCCTCTCCTGTGTCGCCCGTTCGATCGCCGCGACCACTCGCTTACCGGCGCTCCGGCCGATCGACCCGCCGAGGAAGCCGAATTCGCTGACCACCACGGCCACCCGGACATCGCGGACGCGACCGGATCCGGTGATCACCGATTCATCCAGCCCGGTGTGCTCACGCGCCCGGGCGAGCGAGGACCGATATCGCGGGTCGGTCGGCTCCCAGCCGACGGGAGCATCCCATCTCTCGAATGTGCCGTGATCGAACAGCGATTCGACCAGACTGCTGGCATCGGCGCGCGGGCGATCGGTCACCCTCACATCGTAGTGTGGCCCGCCCGCCGGACGACCGTTCGGAAACAATCGGCCCGGACCGGTGATTCGTGGCGCCCGCGGCGGTCATAATCGCGGAATACACTCACCCTGACAGGAGCTCACCATGTCCGACTACACCGTGACGCGAACCACCACGATCGCCGCGGCGCCTGAGGATATCTACCCGCTCATCGTCGATTTCCACCAGTGGAAGCGGTGGTCGCCGTGGGAGGGCCTCGACCCTGACCTCACACGGGAGTATGCGGGGGCCGACAGCGGTGTCGGCGCGACGTACTCCTGGTCGGGAAACCGCAAGGCCGGCAAGGGCACGATGGAGATCACCGACGTCACGGAACCCACCCGGATCGGCGTCGCCGTCGCGTTCGAGAAGCCGATGAAGTCGACCAGCACCAGTGTGTTCACCCTGGCGCCACGTGGCGCGCAGACCGAGATCACCTGGACGATGACCGGACCGCACTCGTTGTTCTCGCGGATCGCCGGTCCGCTGGGACTGTTCGACAAGCTGATCGGGAAGGACTTCGAAAAGGGTTTGGCCGCATTGAAATCCGAATCAGAGATCGGACCCGCTCAGCGCGAGTAGACCACCCGGGTCCGCAGCACGACGTCGGCCACCGATCGGCGTCGCCGGTCCACCGCCACCCAGACCAGCCCGACGGCGAAGAACACGCAGCACAGCGCACGCAGCAGGGCGCCCACGGGACGCATGCGGTCGCCCTTGTGGTTCACCACACGCAGGCCCATCACCACCGACCCGAGCGTGCGCCCCGATACCGCCCAGCACAACGCGAGATAGGCGATCGACACGGCGATGAAACCCGTTGCGGTGAACACTGCATTGGGCTGCGGGAAGGAGAAGTCGCGGATACTGAAGAGGAGCCGCACCATGGCAAAGCCGAGGTAGGCGCCACTCAGGATCGCGAGCACCACCAGGAGGTCGAGAGATGCCGCAACCCCGCGGCTGACGATCCCCGCGTTCTTGCTGCTGTCGTGTATCGCCGGCGGATGTGCATGGGGAGGCAGGGCGTCACTCATCGGGCGGCACCTCCGGCGCGCGCCGCAGAATCCGGCCGACGATCCCGGCCACCGCGTCATCGGCACGCTCACTTGTGCTGCGCACGTCCGTCATCACGTCGGAGGTCACGGAGGTACTCGCCTCACGGATGATGTCGGGCAGGTCCACACCCTCGATGATCTCGTTGGCCAGACCGATGAGGTCGACCCGACTCAGGATCGCGTCGACATCGATTCGCGCTGCAATCGCGTCGATGTCGATACCACCGGCCACCGCGTCGAGATCGACATTCGCCACCGCCGCGTCGAGGTCCACCCGGTCACGGATCACGGCGTCGAGATCGACACGGTCGAGAATTGCCGCGATGTCCAGGCCGGCGGCGACCTCGTTCAGATCGACGTTCTCCCGCACCAGGGTGGTCAGGTCGAGTTCGGCCACGATGGCGGAGACGATCACCGCGACAAGGGCTCGCACCCGATCGATGGCCTCCGGGAGCGCGTCGAGCACTTGCTCACCACCCGCCGCCAGTCGATCCACTCCTCGCCTTCCGAGTGCACCGATCACCGGCAGGCGGAGGCCGAAACGGATACCCGATGCCACGACGGACGCCGAGGCCACCGTCGCCCGACCGGCAAGCGCCACCGCCCCGACTGCCGCCGCGACCAGTACCGCACGCGGTACCTCGTTGTCCTGGCCCACAAACGAATCGTAGCCCCCGAACGAACTGCGGCCGTTGTTCCCGGCAAACGGGAACAACGGCCGCAGATGCGTCGTGCTGGATGTCAGAGGCTCTGGTAGAGCTCCCGGGCCAGCTTGGCGGTCTCGCTCGGCGTCTTGCCGACCTTGACGCCTGCGGCCTCGAGGGCCTCCTTCTTGGCCTGCGCGGTGCCCGAGCTGCCGGACACGATGGCGCCGGCGTGGCCCATCGTCTTGCCTTCCGGCGCAGTGAATCCCGCGACGTAACCGACGACGGGCTTGGAGACGTTCGCCTTGATGTAGTCGGCCGCACGCTCCTCGGCGTCGCCACCGATCTCACCGATCATCACGATCACCTTGGTGTCGGGATCCTTCTCGAAGGCCTCGATCGCGTCGATGTGCGTGGTGCCGATGACAGGGTCGCCGCCGATACCGATCGCGGTGGAGAAGCCGATATCGCGCAGCTCGTACATCATCTGGTAGGTCAGGGTGCCCGACTTCGACACGAGGCCGATGGGTCCGGTGCCCGCGATGTTGGCCGGGGTGATGCCGACCAGCGACTCGCCGGGGGTGATGATGCCGGGGCAGTTCGGTCCGATGATCCGGGTCTTGTTGCCCTTGGACACGTTGTAGGCCCACGCGTAGGCGCTGTCCTGCACCGGAATTCCCTCGGTGATGACCACCAGCAGCGGGATCTCTGCGTCGATTGCCTCGATGATGGCATCCTTGGCGAACTTCGGCGGCACGAACGCGATCGAGACGTCGGCGCCGGTCTCCTTCATCGCCTCGGCCACCGTGCCGAACACGGGCAGCTCCACGCCGCCGTCGTGGCTCACCGTGGTGCCGGCCTTGCGCGCGTTGACGCCGCCGACGATGTTGGTGCCCGCCTTGAGCATCAACGCGGTGTGCTTGGTGCCCTCACCGCCGGTGATGCCCTGGACGATGACCTTGTTCGCTTTGTTCAGAAAGATCGACATGGCTCAATTCCTCACTTGCTCGCCAGTTCGGCGGCCTTGTCGGCGCCGGAGTCCATCGTTTCGGCGAGCGTCACCAGCGGGTGGTTCGCATCAGCCAGGATCTTGCGGCCTTCTTCGACCTTGTTGCCGTCCAGACGAACGACCAGTGGCTTGTTCGCGTCCGAGCCCAGCTTGTTCAGCGCGCCGACGATACCGTTGGCCACGGCGTCGCAGGCGGTGATGCCACCGAACACGTTGACGAACACGCTCTTGACCTGCTCGTCACCCAGGATCACGTCGAGACCCGCGGCCATCACCTCGGCCGAGGCGCCGCCACCGATGTCGAGGAAGTTGGCGGGCTTGACGCCCTTGTGGGCCTCACCCGCGTACGCGACGACGTCCAGGGTCGACATGACCAGCCCGGCACCGTTGCCGATGATGCCGACCTGACCGTCGAGCTTGACGTAGTTGAGGTCGTTCTCCTTGGCCTTGAGCTCCAGAGGATCGGTGGCGTCCTTGTCCTCGAAGGCCTCGTGCCCGGGCTGACGGAAGTCGGCGTTGGCGTCGAGGGTGACCTTGCCGTCGAGCGCGAGGATCTGATCGTCGGGGGTGCGAACCAGCGGGTTGACCTCCACCAGCAGAGCATCTTCGTTGATGAAGACCTCCCACAGCTTCTGGATGGTCACAGCCGCGGCGTCGAGCACCTCGGCCGGCAACTTGCCGGCCTCGGCGATGCTGCGCGCGAATGCGACATCGACACCTTTGACGGCGTCGACGGGGATCTTGGCGAGAGCGTCGGGATTCTCCTCGGCGGTCACCTCGATCTCGACTCCACCCTCGACGGAGCACATCGCCAGGTAGGTGCGGTTGGTGCGGTCGAGCAGGAAGGAGATGTAGTACTCCTCGGCGATGTCACTCGCCTCTGCGACCAGCAGTTTCTTGACGACATGTCCCTTGATGTCGAGGCCGAGGATCGACTCCGCGTTCGCCACCGCGGCGTCGACGTCAGCGGAGTACTTCACGCCGCCCGCCTTGCCGCGGCCGCCGACCTTCACCTGGGCCTTGACCATCACCGGTTTGCCGATTTCCTCAGCAATCTCCCGTGCCCCGGCAACCGTGTCGGTAACGCGGCCGGCCGAGGTGGGTACCTCGTGCTTGGCGAAAAGTTCCTTCGCCTGGTATTCGAAGAGATCCATTCAGCTCACCATCTCGTAGGTTTGTCCGCAGAAGGATGTAACACCGCAGGGGTGTATTGCGGGCCATATCGGACTTTAAACCTGCCGCGTATGGCCCCTGTCGGCGCACCCACCGCTTGTGCGACAGATCACTCGCTCGGTGGCCTCACGCACCTCACCACCCCGCTGATCGCAGCCCGATCGGAACGTGATCTGATGGACCGGTTGTCGAGGGGGCGAGGCCATCTGTGCGTGCACCCACGTGGATCGAGAATTCACCATGGTCGGCATCGGGGTGTCCGACCGGTGATGCAGCTCACATATCCGCAGGTTTTGGGCTCGTGCCGTTGCACTTGTCGCAATCAATTCGTTACCGTCGGCTGTCAGTTGGTCACAAAAGGATTACGGTCGTCAATCCGGTAGTCCTCGTTAGCAAAGAGATGAGGTGGACGACTTGACGGGACGCGGGAATCCGGACCGACCGGTCACGACCACCGGGCAGTCCTCAGCCCGCTTCACCGAAGACCGTTCCGCCACGGACGTCACCACGATCATCCCGATCGACGACTTCACCGACGGCGACACGACGTGGGACTCGGGTACGTGGAGCCGCTCTTACCATCCGACCCGCTCCGAGATCACCCAGGACATCCTGATCCCGGAGAGCGAGTTCGACGCCTACGAACACGACGAGCCGTTCGACGTCGACGGCGCCCGCCCCGACAGCTTCTCGCTCGCGAGCACTGACGGCAGCGACGAGCGCCCGCTGCACATCTCCGACGACAAGCCCTTCCGCACGCGCACACCCCAGGGCGGCTCTGTCCGCCGCGGTGGCAAGCACCGCATCAGCGCTCCCCCGGCCGCCCTCAAGGGTGGCCGTGCTGCACTCATCGCCATGGCGGCCGGTGCCGCCGTCGCCGCGGTGGCACAGGTCGGTTCCACCGACAGCACGCCCACCACACCGACCAATGCCGCCAACGTCGACACGACCGGCGAGGCACCCGACCTCGGGCCCGGCGTCGCCGCGGCCGCCCCGGCGAAGGACATGGACACCTTCACCGACCAATTGGCCGTCGGCAAGCAGCGGGCCGCCGCCGAAGAGCAGCGCGAGAACCTTCTCCGCCGCCCGCTGTTCGAGTCGCCCATCCCGCTCGGCAAGTACGACTTCACGTCCACGTACTCGAATCGCTGGGGTAGCTTCCACGGCGGCATCGACCTGGCCGCGCCCCTTGGCACCCCAATCCACGCCGCCACCGACGGTGTCGTCGTCGAGGCCGGTCCCGCATCGGGCTACGGCAACTGGGTGCAGGTCCAGGCCGCCGACGGAACGATCACCATGTACGGCCACATGGCATCGTCGGGTGTGCTGGTCCAGAAGGGCCAGCGCGTCACCGCCGGCGATGTCATCGCACTCGTCGGCAGCGAGGGTTTCTCGACTGGCCCGCACTGCCACTTCGAGGTCTGGAAAAGCGGGAACACCAAGATCGATCCCGCGCCCTGGCTCGCCGAGCACGGCGTGAAGCTCGCCAACTTCAGCGGCTGACCGACGGCACCCGGGGCGATCTGGTTGTCGCCCTCCGCGCGTGCACACGACGGGCCGGGAGCCAGACGGGCCTAGAGCTTGTCGCCCGGAAGCCCTCCTGCGGTCAGCAGCGTGACCCGTCCGACGTTGCCGCCGAAATCGAACGTGATGCGTTCGGTTGCACCACTACCCTCTTTGCCCACTGCCTTACCCATGCCGTATTTCGGGTGGCTGATGCGGTCCCCGACCTCGTAGTGCACCTGCTTGTTCCGGCCCCGCGTCGGATCCGATGAGTACGACGACCGTCCACGATCGCCGCCGAAGCCACCGCCTCCGAAGCCCGAGTCACCACGACCGAACACGCCACCGCTCGAGGACAGGTGCCTACTGGCCGAGCGACGCGGTTCGGTGCGTCGCCAATCCAGCAAATGCTGCGGGATCTCTTGCAGGAAGCGCGATTCCGGATTCGACACCGGCTGACCCCAGGACGACCTCATCACCGACCGGGTGAGGTACAGACGCTCCTTGGCACGCGTGATCCCGACGTAGGCGAGCCGTCGTTCCTCGCTGAGCTCGGCAGGATCACCGAGCGCGCGCAGATGCGGGAAATGACCGTCCTCCCAACCGGTTACGAACACGACCGGGAACTCGAGACCCTTCGCGGTGTGGAGCGTCATCATGGTGACCACGCCCTCGCCCTCGTCGGGCACCTGATCGGCGTCGGCGACCAGCGAGACCTTCTCCAAGAAGGCGGAGAGCGATCCCGGCTCGGGTTCGCCGTCGTTGTCCGGACGTTCGTCGAGCCCTTCGTCGTCGACATCTGCGGTGTCGTCGGCGGACAACCCGGCGGCATCGGCACTGAATTCTCTTGCCACCGCCACCAATTCGTTGATGTTGTCGAGTCGGGCGCCGTCCTGCGGATCGCGGGACGCCTCGAGCTCGGTCCGGTAACCGGTCCGCTCGACGATGGCGTCGACGAGCTCACCGATGTCGGCGCCCTCTTCCGTGGCGTCGACCACGGCGACATCCTCGCTCGCCTCACCCGCCGCCCCGAAGGTCGCGAGAAAGTCGTTGCGCAGCCCTTCGATGAGGTCCACGAATCCGCCGATCTGCTTCACCGCACGGGTGTTCAGCAGCGGTACGTTTCCGGCCGCGCCCTCGACGAGCGCCTCGTAGAACCCGATCCCCCGATTCTCCGCGTGCACCGCCACGCATGCCTCGGCCCGGTCTCCGATACCTCGGCGTGGGGTGTTGAGAATGCGTCGCAGACTGACCGAGTCGTCGGGGTTGGCCACCACCCGCAGGTAGGCCACGACGTCGCGCACCTCTTTGCGCTCGTAGAACTTCGTCCCGCCGACCACCTTGTACGGGATGCCGTGCCGGACGAAGACCTCTTCGAGCGATCGGGACCCCGTGTTGGTGCGATAGAACACGGCGATGTCGGAGTACGAATGGCTCGATGACCCGCCGATCGAATAGTCCGTGAGATCCTCGATCTCCTTTGCGATGAACAACGATTCGTCACGATCGGAGTCGGCGACATAGCCGACTATCAGCTCGCCGTCTCCGGAATCTGTCCACAATCGCTTCTCGCGCCGGTTCGTGTTCTGCGCGATGACGGCGTTCGCTGCCGACAAGATCGTCTGGGTGGAGCGATAATTCTGCTCGAGCAGGATGCTCTCGGCGTTCGGGAAGTCGCGTTCGAATTCCTCGATGTTGCGGATCGTCGCGCCGCGGAACGCGTAGATCGACTGATCGGCGTCGCCGACCACGCACAATTCCGACGGCGCCACCGGCGAATCGGAGTCCTCGTCGCCGACCAACTCGCGGATGAAAACGTACTGAGCGTGGTTGGTGTCCTGGTACTCGTCGACCATCACGTGGCGGAACCGGCGGCGGTAATACTCCGCGACCTCCGGATGCCGCTGGAGAAGTGCCACGGTCTCGCCGATCAGATCGTCGAAGTCGAAGGCATTCGCGGTCTGCAGGCGGCGTTGGTACTCCGCATAGACCTGCGCCACCACCAACACCGAGGGCTCGGCGTCGGACGCCGCGGCCAGCGCGGAATCGGGGTCGATGAGCTCGTTCTTGAGATTCGAGATGTTCACCGAGACACCGCGCGGACTGAACTTCTTCGGATCGAGCTGCATGTCACGGATGATCATGCCCAGCAACCGTTTCGAATCATCCGCGTCGTAGATGGAGAAGTTCGAGTTCCGCGATCCGAGCAGTGCCGACTGCGCACGCAGGATCCGCACGCAGGTGGCGTGGAACGTCGACACCCACATGTATGCGGCACGCGGGCCGACCAGATCGATCACGCGTTCGCGCATCTCGGCGGCGGCCTTGTTGGTGAAGGTGATCGCCAAGATCTGGCCGGGCGTCGTGTCCCGCTCGGCCAGGAGGTAGGCGATCCTTCGCGTCAACACCGCCGTCTTGCCCGAACCTGCGCCCGCCACGATCAACAACGGCCCACCGGCATGCAGGACCGCCGCCCGTTGCTGCGGGTTGAGGCCGTCGAGAAGACGGGCGGTGTGGTCGTCGGACGCGCTTCCGGTGCCGGAGTCCTGGGAGGTCTGGGCCGTTTCGCGGGTGGAGCTTGTCATCGGGGTTCAGGTTACTCCGGGGCTGCGACACGACCGGATCGGCTCGCCCGCTCCAAACGATCACGCGTCGGCCGCTCGACCGCTCCGGCATCCGCGAGCGGCTACGATATGCCCGAAATCGGGGAGTCGATACCCCGGGGGTCATTCATCCGGCGCATGTTGCCGACCGCCTTCGCCGTGGTCTGCTGTCATGCGGAGGTTGTCGCGCGTGCTCGCGGCATGTGAAGAGGGGTCTGCGATGAAACGTCAGTCCAACACCGTCCCCGTGCTGGTGTCCGGCGTCGGGCTGCTCGCGCTCATCGCGGCGCTCGTGGCGGCCGTCGTACCGTTCCCGACCGACGGGTCCGGCGCTCCCACCGCGGCCTTCACCGCCCAGCAGGAACTCGACGACGTCGCCTTCCAACTGGGCAGCAGCCCGGGTGCCCGGTATTCGGGATCACTCACCACCACCGGCACGGGCACCGGCGCCAAGGCCCGGACGGTCGACTTCACCGACCTCACGGTGGCATCGACCAAGAACGCCGCGGGCACCGTCACCTACGACTCGTCGACCGCGGAGTACCGCCAGATCGGCAACTACCGCTACGTCAACGGCCCGGCGAAACTGTGGTCCGACCTGTTCGGGACCGCGCCCGTCGCCACCCAACTCGACCTCGGCGTGACCGACAACAAGTGGTCCAACCTGCGTTACTCGGGTCTGCCGGACCTCGGCTACCTCTTGTCTCCGGCTCTGCTCGCCGGCCGGATCGGCAACACCGAACGCGTCAAGACACCCGAGTTCGGTCTGGAGTTGCCCGCACCCAACAAGGGACTGCCCGACGCGCGGTCCTGGCCGACCACCGATCCGGTCATCACCGCCATCGGCGACGACAAGGTCCGGGTCGGTTCGATGCAGACCACCTTCGACCCGACGACCAAGCGGGTCACCCACCTCAAGGGAGAGTTCACCCGCTCGGACACCACGGTCACCGTCGACACCGACGTGACGCTGCTCCCCACCGGCGAGCTGGACACGCTCTTCACCGAAGAGCGATCCCTGGTCCCGCAGCTGACCAGCGTGCCCGCCCCGGCGGTGCCGCTGACCGACAATGCCGTCAACAGCCGCGCCGGCGGCAGCTGCACACCGGCCTCCTGCGGTTTCGTCATCGCCGTCAACGGGGCACTGGACCCCGACGTCGCGACCGATATGCGCGGTGTTGCCGGTCACGTCAACTTCGGGATCACCATGCGATTCGCCGTCGACAACCTCAGACCCGGCGAACGCGGTGGGATCTGCACCCGGATCGTCGGCACCCCGTTCGGCGGCCGGGCCGAGACAACCTGTGCCGCAACGAACCTCCCACCAGGTTCGCGCGGGGTCAGAACCGACACGTCGGTCCGGTTCCTGCCGTTCGTCGACGTCGGCGCGAACGAGCTGAACGAGTACATCGACAGCCAGGAGAAGTCGTCCACCCTGCCGATCACCTTGGTGCGCACCGGTGCCAAGAAATTCGACGCCGCCCGCTACAACGATCAGGTGGCCGGTTTTCCCAGCAGCTACGGCGTCGAGCAGGGCGACTACATCTTCGATGGCGTCGGCCCGGAGGGCAATCTCTTCGTCTCGTTCGGACCGGGATACGCGCAGCATGTCGAGCTGGGTCGGCTGGATCCGAGCTGGCCGGGCACCGCGCTCCTGACCGAGCAACTCAAGCAACAGCTGGCCGCCGCCGGCGATCGCGAGATCACCTACGTCGCCGCCGAGGACGAGGTCGCCACCGCACTGCGCATCCTGGCGCTCACCGAGGGCGTCAGCCCCGAGAAGCTGAAGGTGTTCTCCACTCCTCTGGACGACGCCTGAGCAGGCTCAGCCGACGAGTCTGGCCTCGGCGACCTCACCGACCCGGCCCTCCCCGGTGTGCAGCGAGAGCCCCGGCGTCACCGGTCGCACGCTGACGTGCCGACCCCGCCCCTCGAGCTGGACATAGGCGACGTGCAATCCGGCGCGCACCGGCACGCGAACCGTGCGGCCGCCGTCGAGCCCCATGTCGACGTCACCGTCCATGTCGGCGCAGTAACTGACCGCGACGGTCCAACGCCATTGCAGCAGTGGACCATCGAGTACGAGCCGCCGGGGACCCGCCACCTCGGGACGGGTGCACGACCCCCGGCCCGGCCGCACTGTGCGGGCGGGCGTGACGGCGCCGGGCACCATGTTGCCCGCCTTGTCGAGAACGTTCAGCCGGTCGGTTGTGGCCGCGAAATCCGGGCGGTCCTGCACCCGTCCGAACGTGTGACTGATCTGATTGTTCGGATACGCAACCGGGAGGAGCACCTCCAACGGGAGCGACTGGTCGAACATCGGATGATCCCGGTTCGCGGCAAGCGAGCGCTTCGCGTTGGCGAGATAGTCGCCGGTCGGATCGTCGCGCCACGACGTCGAGAAGGACACCAGCGAGATCACCGCCGACACCACGGCGAGCGCACCGGCCAGCGGCACGATGACCGGAGCCAGTCGTCGTGACTCCGGGGAACCGCCGTGGCGTACGGCCTCACCACGTGCCGTCGCCGGCGACGCGGCGATCAGGGAGATCGCGATGGTGATCACGAGGGCGGCGTCGGGGAGGTACCGCATGGTCTGCGCCAGTTCGAGTGCGGTGTTGGCGCTCGAGCGGTTCCACAACACCGGGAGCTGGGCGCCGACAACGTAGACGGCCGTACAGACCAGCACCGCCACCGCGCCCCGACGACGTGTGACCGCCCACCACACCAGCACGGCGAGGACCACCCAGCCCAGGACGATCATCCATACCGGCGCGAATCCCATGGGCGGGCTCGGCACCCAGCGCTCCCATTCCCAGGGGCCGCCGACCAGCGACGGGATGACCGCGTCGTTGATCGACCGCCACACCAGCCTCAGCGTCTGCGTCGCCGAGTGCTGCCCCGCGGTGGCGTCGGAGACGGAGAAGAACACCACCGCCCACGCCACGAAGATGACCGCCAGCGACGCCCACAGTGCGCGCGCACTGGTGAATGCCCTGATCAGAGCACTGTCCGGGCGATCAGGACCGGAATCGGCCGCGGTCTCGGTCCGCGGCACGGCGTTGTCATCCGGGCGTTCGGTGAAACGGGCGGCGAGTACGGCCGCGACGAACGCCACCGGAAGGATGAAGAGCGACTTCTCGAAGAATGTCAGAGCGATCACGAACACCACCGACGACCGGATCACGATCATCCGGGCGTCGCGTCGGCGGCCACGCGACCTCGTCAACAGCACCGCGTCCGCGACGATCCAGGCCATCGCCGCCTGCATCGGCAATGTGTTGAGCGCGGCTGCCCACCAGGCGAACGCCGGCACGGTCATCGGGCTGAACAGGTAGAAGGTCAGGGCGGCGAGTGCCGCCAACCCGGCTCGCGGGCCGGCGATCACCCGGATCATCCGCCACACGGAGAACGAGGCGATGGCCTGCAGCACGATCATGCTGATGGCCGGCACCAGCCAGTTCACCGGCGCGATCACCGTGGACAGGCCTGCCAGCAGGAACGCCGCGGGCATGAAATGCCCGTCGTGGCTGTGCCCGAGATAATCCCAACTGAGGATCGGGAGCGTCGATGCGCGGCCGATCAGCACCAGGTCGTCCCAGTAGAAGTTACCGGTGGCTGCCAACCAGCCGCGGACGACGAGCTGTACGAGAATCAACGCGATGGCAACCGACGACACTGTCCCCCTGCTCAGCATGGGCTCCAGTCTCACGGCCATCGGACCCGTGGCAAAATCGATCGGGTGACTGACGCCAACACCCCCGACGACAAGGTCGGCGACGATGCGGGCACCACGACCGGCTTCGACGTGGATGCCTACGACCTGTCCGCCGACGTCACGACGTTGCCCGGCGACATCGATGTGCTGCGAGGCGAAATCGATCGCATGGACGCGATGATCCTGGCGGCGGTGAAACGCCGCTCGGCGGTGTCCAAGAAGATCGGGGCCGCCCGGATGGCATCGGGTGGGCCCCGCCTGGTCCACAGTCGTGAGGTGAAGGTCCTCGACCGCTTCGCCGAACTCGGGCAGGAAGGCCACACGTTGGCGATGCTGCTGCTGCGTCTGGGGCGCGGCCCGCTCGGGCGTTGAGGCGACGCACACGAAACCGCCACCGCAAGGCGAACTCCTGCAACTGCTCCCGGACCACGACGACCGGCACGATTGACGATGCGCTCGGGTCGGAGTTGAGTGGACCTCATGTTCACGTCGCCCGCCGACGGGTACGACCGCTTCATGGGCCGCTACACCCGGACGCTCGCACCCGCCCTGGTCGACGTGGCCGGGGTTGACCAGGCAGAGCGGGTCCTCGACGTGGGCTGCGGACCGGGCGGTCTGACGGGTGTGCTCGCCCGGCGGCTCGGCGAGCAGCACGTCGCCGCGATCGACCCCGCTGCCCAGTTCGTCACTGCCTGCCACGAGCGACATCCCGCTGCCGACGTCCGTCAGGGCACCGCCGAGGCGCTGCCCTGGCCCGACGACGACTTCGACGCGTCGTACTCGTGCCTGGTCGTCGGCTTCATGACCGACGCCGACCAGGGCCTGCGGGAGATGTCGCGTGTCACGCGGCCGGGCGGGGTCGTCGCCGCATGCATGTGGGACCTCGACGAGGGCGGCATGACGATGCTCGAGACGTTCTGGGCCGGCGCCCGGGAACTCGACCCCGACGTCGTCGGCGAGCGTATGCGGGTGGGTGTCGGTCGCGGCGACATCGCCACCCGTCTCCGCCGGATCGGTCTGCGCGACGTCGTCGACGGCGCATTGATCGCCCACGCCGACTACACGGACTTCGAAGACTTCTGGCAGCCGTTCACCTTCGGGGTCGGGCCGGCCGGCGCACATCTGGCAGCCCTGCCCACCGACCAGCAGGAGCGGGTACGCGAGCTCTGCCGTCCGCATCTACCGGACGGACCGTTCACGCTGAGTGCTCGCGCCTGGTTCGCCTGCGGAATCGTCCCGCCGCCGATCACCGACCGCTGACGTCGGGCCCCGTCGGGCCCGCCGACCACATAGGGTGAAAGCCATGAGCGACGTCTCCGGCAGCGACTTCGACACCAGCGACCACGACGACATCACCGCGACCCAATCCTGGCAGGCCCTCGCCGCACATCAGCCGCACGTGTACGCGATGCATCTGCGCGAGGTGTTCGCGGTGGATCCGGATCGCGGGCGGGAGTTGACGGTCGACGTCGGCGATCTGCACATCGACTACTCGAAGCATCGGGTGCTACGCGAGACCCTCGAACTGCTCGCCAGCCTCGCACGTGAGGTCGGGCTCGAGGACCGTCGCGACGACATGTTCGCCGGCGAGCACATCAACACCTCGGAGGATCGCGCGGTCCTGCACACGGCCCTACGCCTGCCGGCCGATGCGACGTTGCACGTCGATGGCCAGGACGTGGTCGCCGACGTCCACGAAGTCCTCACCGCCATGGGCGAGTTCACCGACAAGCTGCGCAGCGGTGAGTGGAAAGGTCACACCGGTAAGCCCATCACCGATGTCGTCAACATCGGCATCGGCGGCTCCGATCTCGGTCCTGTGATGGTCTACCGAGCGCTTCGTCATTACGTGGATGCCGGCATCCACTGCCACTTCGTGTCCAACGTCGACCCGGCCGACATGGTCGGCACCCTCGCCGGGCTCGACGCGGAGACCACGCTGTTCATCATCGCGTCCAAGACATTCACCACTCTCGAGACACTGACCAACGCGGCTGCGGCGCGTACCTGGCTCCTGAAAGAACTCGGCGCAGGCGACGACGCGGTGGCCAAGCATTTCGTCGCCGTCAGCACCAATGCGGACGCGGTGGCCGAGTTCGGCATCGACACCGTCAACATGTTCGGGTTCTGGGACTGGGTCGGCGGCCGCTACTCGGTGGACTCGGCGATCGGCCTGTCGGTGATGGCCGCGATCGGCAAAGAGCGGTTCGCCGACTTCCTCTCCGGGTTCCACATCGTCGACGAGCACTTCCGCACCGCGCCTCTCGAACAGAACGCGCCGGTCATCCTGGGCTTGATCGGGCTCTGGTACAACAACTTCTGGGATGCCCAGTCACGCGTGGTGCTCCCCTATTCCGACGACATGGCCCGTTTCGCGGCGTACCTGCAGCAGTTGACCATGGAGTCCAACGGCAAATCCGTGACCGCACACGGCCATCACGTCACCACCGACACCGGCGAGATGTTCTGGGGTGAACCGGGCACCAACGGCCAGCACGCCTTCTATCAGCTGCTCCATCAGGGCACCCGGATGATCCCGGCCGATTTCATCGGGTTTGCCGAACCCACCGACGATCTACCGACGGCCGACGGAACCGGCTCCATGCACGACCTGCTGATGAGCAACTACTTCGCGCAGACCAAGGTGCTGGCCTTCGGCAAGACCGCCGACGAGATCGCCGACGAGGGCGTCCCACCGAATGTGGTGGCACACAAGGTGATGCCCGGAAACCGGCCGTCCACGTCGATCCTCGCCCCCCGGTTGACCCCGTCGGTCATCGGGCAGCTGATCGCCCTGTACGAGCACCAGGTCTTCGTGGAGGGGATGATCTGGGGGATCAACCCGTTCGATCAGTGGGGCGTCGAACTCGGCAAGACGCAGGCCAAGGAACTACTCGGGATCATCGTCGAGGAACAATCCCCTGCGCAGCAGGAGGATTCGTCGACCGACGAACTCGTCCGGTGGTATCGCGCGCATCGCGGCCGGGCGCGGTAGCGATCACTGCCAGCGCGTCTCGTCGAACACTTCGTCAGGGATCTCGTCACCCGGCTCCACACCGAGGGCTTCCATGCGGCCCATCAGGGCTGCGGCCACCGCGATGAAGGTGATGAGATCTTGTGGCTCCGTGGACCGTTCCGCCGGATCGCCACCCATGAACTCGAACACCGAAGGCGGCACACAATCACCCATGTCGACCGACCGCTGCCCGGTGGCCGTTCGCCACGCATCGAAACTGGCGACGTCGACCGCCTCCGCGATGTCTCCGGTGCGCACGGCCTCGAGCACCTCGTCCACCGAGGTCAGCGGACCGCTGCTGCCGCTGGACGCATCGAAGCCGACCACCGTGTCGACGGACAGTTCCGAGTCGTCGTCGAGCGTGAAATAGACGATGCCACGCCAGTCCGCGCCGAGCGCGGTCACGTCGTCTCGCCCGAAGATGTCCGTCAGAAGGCCACGGATCTCGTCACGACGGCGCTCACCGAACAATTGAAACGCGCCATTGGCCACAACCTGCCCCTGCTTTGCCGACACATCGGTTACCTTACGCAACGTGAGACTCTCACCCTCGGTGATGTATGCGACCCGCCGCGTGTTGCCCGTGGTGTGCCTGGTGGCCGCGCTGACGACCGCGGCATGCGCGACGTCGACGACGGCCGAGGTCGAGCCACCGACCTCGGTTCCCACCAGCACCGCGGTCACCGTGCCGGCCGGCCAGAGCGCCCGTTCCGCACCCGGGACCGGACTGACGTTCGGCGCGAATGCCGTCCTGCCCGCGGATGCGTTCGCCGAGACCGGGCCACTGGCGATGTACACGGTCACCGGGATCACCCCGGCCGAAGGCGTCCCCGAGGACACCACCAAGGGTGGCGCCCCGTACTTCTTCTATGTGACGGTGACATCGCTCGCGACCAGGGCGGCAGGGGCGCCGGGCGTGATGGGGCTCAGTGCGAGCGCCGACGGCAAGACCCCGGCATTGACCATGTCCCCCACCCCGGGTTTGGCGAAGTGCCCGGTCAGCACGCCGCCGCAGCGGATGCAGCGTGGCGAATCGTATGCGACCTGCCTGGTCGCGGTGGCCGACCCGGGTCAGCGACTCCGTCAGGTCATCTACTGGGCTGATACGACGGGAGATCCCGCGCTCGACTACAAATCGTCGCCGGTCGTCTGGTCGCCGGCCGGCCCACCACCCTCGGCGGCAGGTCCGCCTGCACCGGCACCGGGCTGATCTCCGGCCCTGATCTCTGACCCCTGGGACCCGTGTCGTCTAGACCATCCGGCGGGTGATCACCGACGGCAGATGATGCAGCGCTGCGGCGATCGGTATCCACGGCCAGCGCGGCACCGGCGCCCACGCGGACTCCTTCTCGATGGCGGACACCATCGCCGTGACCCCCTGCTCCGTGCCCGTCATCATGGCCGTCTTGACTCCCCGGTTGATGTCGGTCTCGATATATCCCGGGAGCAGGATCGAGACGGTGATCGCGGAACCCGCGAACTCGGCCTGCAATCCCTGTCCCAAAGTGGCGAGCCCGGCTTTGGACGCCGAGTAGGCCGCCTGCGCCCTGGGCAGCCCGCGGACCGCACTCATCGAGCTGACCAGCACGAGATGTCCGTGGTCCTGCGCCCGGAAGATCTCCATCGCGGCCTCGACCTGCGCCAGGGCGCCGACCAGGTTCGTCTGCACCGTCTCGATGTTCGCGGACGCCATTCCCGTTCCGATCGGCGCCCCCTTGCCCAGCCCGGCGTTGACGATGACCCTGTCGAGTCCGCCGATCTCGTCGGCGAGAGCAGTGAAAACACCTGGGACGGAATCTGTCTCGGTGACGTCGAGTCGAGCGGTGGCCACTCGGCCCGCCGTCGGTCGCAGCTCGTCGGCCAGCGTATCGAGCCTGCCGAGGCGGCGTGCGCAGAGGGCCAGGTCGCGCCCCTTGCCGGCGAAGTGTCGCGCCATGCCTTCGCCGAGCCCGGAGCTCGCACCCGTGATCAAGATCTTCTGCCGTGTCGTCGCGCTCACGGCTCACCAACCTACCTGCCGCGGAGCGGGGCGCCGATTCGCAACCCGACCGACGAGGTGCCGCGCGCTCGCCTCAGGCGGTCAGGGCCGTCAACCGCAGGGCCTGGACCACGTAGTCGGTGCCGGCGCGGTCGCCGACCGTGATCCGCATCCCGTGGTTTCCGCACTCCTTGGTCGCCACGCCACAACTCCGCAGGAGTCGGCCGATGGCAATACCCTCGGCGCCCGGCAGGAACAGGAAATTGGCCTCGCTCGGCAAGGTCGGGCAGCCGATTGCCGCGAGCATGTCGGCCAAGCGCTCACGCTCCGCCTTCATCGATCGAACACGCTGCGCGAGTTCGGCTTCCGCCGTGAGCGCGACCGGAACCGCGGCCACCGCCGCCGGCCCGACCGCGAACGGCACCTCGTGACGGCGTACCTCCGACACCACGCCGCCGTCCCCGATACCGAATCCGACCCGCAGCGCGGCGAGACCATAGGCCTTGGAGAAGGTCCGCAGCGCCAGCACGTCGTCGCGGATGTCGACGAGCAGGTGCAGATCGGGCGGGTTGTCGCAGAACTCGACGTACGCCTGGTCGACCAAGGTGAGCACCTGCGCCGGCATCGAATCGATGAAGTCGTACAGCGGTTGAGGCGCGACGGTCGAGCCCGTCGGGTTGTGTGGGGAGCACACCACCACCGCCACCGTGTCGTCGCTCACCGCAGCGCGCAGCGCGTCGAGGTCGACGCTGCCGTCGTCCGCCAGAGCGACTCCGTCGACACGCAGACCGACCATCTCCGCGAGAATCGGATATCCGTCGAAGGTCGGAACCGCCGTCACCATCGACGGCGCGCGGATGCCGGCCTCCGCGGCCCGGCGCATGCAGACCTGAAAGGCGGACAATGCGACACCGGTGGCGCCCGCGCCCACGGTCACCTGCCGGTGCGGTACACCGAGGTGGTCGGCGATCTGGCCGCGAGTCCGATCCGGCAGGAAATCGGGATACCGATTGGCCTCGGCCATCACCTCGCCCAGCACCGCGGCCACGGCGGGCAGTGGCGCATAGGCGGATTCATTGAGGTCGAGCCGGGCAAGCGGCCAGGGCTCGCCGGCGGGATCGAGCGGCGGACTCATGGACGCCCACCCCAGCGGAGGGCGGCGGCAGCAGCGAAGTCGCCGGCGTGCGCGAACGCGGCCGTCATCACCACCTCGCCCTCCCGGATCCGACCATCGGCGATCGCCGTGTCGAGCGTGACCGGGATACCCACTGCGAACAGATTGCCGCACTCGTCGAAGGTGTCGGGGTGCCGATCCTCCGGGAGCTCCAGCGCCTCACGCCAATTGCGTAAGAAGATCCGGTTCGGCTGATTGGTGACGAACCAGTCGAGATCGGCGGGCGGGATGCCGATGGTGTCGGCCACCTCGATCGCGACCTCGGGCACCATCCGGTTGCCGCGGGCGAGGACCTTCGCGATTTTCGCCTCGGTGAATCCGATGTGAATCTGTCCCGGACCGGCCTCCCAGTACTTGCGCTGCGGCTCGGAAACCCCGGTCATGTCGCCCGAGTACTGGCCATACGACCGGCAGGTCAGGCCGAGGACCGGACTGCCGCGATCGCCGTCGAGGGTGAGAACGGCTACCGCCGAACCGTCACCGGGGATGGCGGCCTGCGCCTTGCCGCGTACCTGTTCCTGGGTGAACACCTGGGCCGCGCTGTTCTGCGCGAGTCCGAGCAGTGCCCGTCGACCGCCGTTGGCGCGCAGCAGGGCTGACGCGAGATCGATCATGTGGATGAACGCCGCGCACCCGCCGTTGTGTACGTCGAGAACTGTCGACGGTCGCAGTCCGAGTCGATGCGCCACCTCACCACCGCAGCCGCGGACCGGCACCTCGGGCAGCTGACTGTGCGTGAGCACCACGTCCACGTCGTCGAAGAAGTCGTCGCCATGCCGTTCGGTGAGCACGCGTGCCGCGGCCAGCATCATGTCGGCCGAGGTCTCACCGTCCGCCGCGTGATGCCGGAACGCGGGCGCCCGGAACATCATGTTGCCGGTGAGATCGTCGTTCTCCGCGAACTGTGCGAAATAGTCTGCGGGCACTCGCTTTTCCGGCAGATAGGTGGCCAGGTCGAGCAGCATCGCCTGTGGTGCAGGATATGTCATGATCGCATCCATTCCGGGGTGATGGGCAGGCCATTGCGAGACCGGTACTCGGCGATGGCCGTGAGGTTCTCGAGTTCGAGTTGGTGTCCGGCGGAGAACATGTCCCAGAAGTCCCCCACCCACACCGGACGCTCCGGAGGCGCCGTCTCGGGATACGGATTCTCGTCGTAGAACGGGTGGTGGCAGTTGTGCCACAGGACCACCGACCCCGGTTTGTCCAGCACCACCTGGGCGTCCACCACCCGCATCAGATAGATCATCCAGAGATGCTTGCCCTGATCCCACGCACAGTGATAGTCGACCGTCATCGCATGGGGATTGGCGATCGTACGGGCGTAGATCTCGGTGTGGTCACCGAGGCGGTCGCGGCCGACCCACAGGCCGGGTTCGTCGGTGGGGACGAACCCGCGCAGACTGTAGGTCCATTCCTCCAGCGACCGCGTGTCCGACAGCCAGCTGTAGAGCTCGCGCGGTGGTGCGTCCACGTACCCCTGAACCGGGCAGTAGTCACCGTAGATCTGCTGATGGGGGTAGACGGACCTCAGCCGGTCGACGAGCACCGGAGTGGCCACCTGCCGAGGATGGCTCTCGATCCTGGTGATCCCGGGCAGCGTCGTCGCATCATCGCCGAGGTCGGCGAGCGGGGTTGTCACGGTCATGCGCAGTCCTTTCAGAGAAACGGGGCGAACGGGGGCACTTCTTCGGGATCGACGTCGATCACCACGCAATTCGTGCCGTCTGCGGCAAAGAGCTCGGCGCAGCATTCCCCGAGTTCGTCGATGTCCGTCACGTGGCGCACGACGAGATCGGCGAACATGGTGTCGACCCCCGCGGCGATGGCGGTCGGCCGGAATCGGTTGACGGTGGGCGCCTCGGGGAAGTAGAGCCGATCGCGGGTCACGCACATCCCGTGCGCGTCGTTGTTCAGGATGACCAAGGTGAGTGGGGCGTCGTGCTCGATTGCCGTGTGGATCTCCATACCGTGCATGAAGAACGCGCCGTCACCGGCGATTACGATCGAGCGCGACCGGTCGTCGGCCACCGCGCACCGCACGGCATTACCCACACCGGCCGCGATCGCGTAACCCATCCCGCCCATGCCGAGCGCGACCGTGAACCGCTGCGCCGGCGAGAACGGCAGGTGATGGAGTGCGGCGGCCCCGGCGTTGCCCGCGTCGGCGAACACCGCGCACACCGGTGGGAGCTGCGCACCGATCGACTCGATGACCGTTCGCGCACTCGGTCGGGTCGAT
The DNA here is from genome assembly GCF_049847105.1 of Gordonia sp. DT218. Classification (NCBI taxonomy): domain Bacteria; kingdom Bacillati; phylum Actinomycetota; class Actinomycetes; order Mycobacteriales; family Gordoniaceae; genus Gordonia; species Gordonia sp. DT218. The sequence continues at coordinate 574,581 of NZ_JBNCNS010000001.1, forward strand.
TGCGCGCGCGGCACCGGTAGGTGGTCGATGGCGATGGCCGGAATCTCCGGTGATCGCGACATCTTCGCGCCCACCAACTTTCCGAGCATCCGTATCGAGTGTTCGAGATCGTCCGTCGTGATCTGTGCACAATCCCCGAAACGGGCATTGTGACGTCCGATGGAGGTCAGGTCGATCGAACGGAGTACGTCGTCGAGTCCGGCCCGATCGGTGACCGACATCCGGCAGCCGATCGCGACGACCATCTGCGCCGCGCGGATGGCGGCGTGCGCGCTCGGGTGCCCCATCACGCCGGTGACCCCCGCGAAACCACCGCCGGCGGAGAACACGTCACGCCCTCCAGGTGATGCGACCGTGACCGCTCCGACGAACTCGGCGAGTTCACCGATCTGCGTACCGAGCCGCTCCCAGGACGCCTGCTCACCGACCCACAGGCAGACGCGCCCCGGCGCCGTCGCCGTCGCTGCCATCCGTTCGGCCAAGGCTTCGATCGGGCCGTCGTCGGTCGATGCGCTCGGTTCCGGGTGCACGTCCGGGTGGGCCGGCGCCGAACGGGGCATCGGGGCAGCCTGTACATCCTTCGGGATGATCAGTACGGCGGGTAGCCCGCGGTCGAGTGTGTGACACGCGGTGGCGAGTGCGGCAGCCATCGTCTCCGGTGACGAGACCGCGGCGCACGATCCACTCACCGCGGCCATCAACGCGATCAGATCGATCGTGTCCGGCGGGTTCAGCATATCCTGAAATGCGCCACGGCCCACCAAACCCGTTGGTGCACTACCGATCAGGGCCAAGAAGGGCACACGGCTGTCGTACGCCTCGGCCAACGCGGGCACGACGTTCATCGCTCCGCCGCCAGAGGTCGTCATCACCACACCGGGCCGGCCGGTGATCCGGGTCGTCCCGTCCGCCATCGCCCCCGCGGCGAACTCGTGTTTGGCGACCACGGGGCGGATCCCGACTTCCTGCGCAGCCGCATACATGTCCTCGATGTTGGCGCCGTGGACGCCATACGCGAGGCGCACGCCGTGATCATGGAGCACCTGCATGAGATGCCTCGCAGTCGACCGGGTTCGCGCCATGTGTCAACCATGCGTCCCGCGCGCTGAAGGTTTGCTGAAAATGCGCTCTGGCCATCGACGTCGGCACGGGAATACGCTCGTGGTGCATCGATTCACACCGAAGGGTCACCAGATCGTGGCGATCACGCGAAAAGGCTTGCCGCATGTCATTCGACGTCGCGGTGGTGTGCGCGCGCAGTCGACGATCATCGCCGCCGCCGTGGTCACCGTAGCCCTGGCGATCGGCGGAATGGCCATGTTGTTCATGCTGCACCGGGCCAACAACGAAGCCATGTACCGATCCACCGGTCGGCAGGCCTATCAGATCGCGTCCGCGATCGACCGCAGCGGCATCCAGGGCGTCGACATGGACGACCTGGCACCCGGCGCCGGCGTCGACGTCATTCAGGTGATCGATGCGAGCGGCCGCGTGGTCCGATCATCTCCGGGTGCGCCGAGCCGACCGATCATCGACGTCGACCAGGCGCCGCGCACCTACCGCTACTTCGACAACGTCCAGATATCCGGATTTGCCGGGGAGTTCTGCGCCAGTGCGGTCGGCGCGGAGCACGACGACGAGTACTACACCGTGTTGGCCCTCGACCGCGCCACGGGCGTGCGGCACAGCGAGTGGGTGACCGGCATCATCCTGGCGGCCGAGATCCCGCTTCTCGTCGTCGTCGCGGCCGGTGCAGTGTACCTCCTGGTCGGGCGTTCCCTACGTCCGGTGTCCCGGATGACCAAGCGGGTCAACGAGATCACCGCGACCGCTCTCGAACAGCGGGTACCGGTGCCGTCGGCCGACGACGAGATCAGCACCCTCGCGACAACGATGAACGACATGCTGTCACGACTGCAGAACGCGCGGGATGGCCAACTCCGCTTCGTTGCTGATGCCTCCCATGAGTTGCGCAGTCCGCTGACGACCATCGTCGGGATCCTCGACCTCGCCGACGACACCGATTCCGCCCTCGACCTGCCGACCGTCCGGACCATCCTGCTGCCGGAGGCGAAGCGGATGCAGGTGATGGTCGACGATCTCCTCATGCTGGCCCGTGCCGACGAGAACGGGCTGACCCTGAACCTCGACGAGATCGACCTCGACGACGTGGTAGCCGCCGAGGTCGGACGCGTCCGCTCACTCGGTTCGGCTCGAATTCGGCTGCACGTCAAGCCGATCAGGATGGTCGGTGACAGCGACAAGATCACCCGGGCACTGCGGAACGTCTTCGACAACGCAGTCCGGCACGCCCGGTCCACGGTGTCCGTGTCGATGCGTGCCGAAGGAGATGATGCCGTCGTGACGGTCGCCGACGACGGTGTCGGCATACCGGTCCGCGATCGCGACGTCGTGTTCCAGCGGTTCGCCCGGCTCGACGTCGATCGCCGCAATCAGTTCGGCGCCGGCCTCGGTCTGGCCATCGTCGCGGAGATCGTCCACGCACATGGAGGGTCCGCGAGCATTGGCGAAAGCGACACGGGCGGAGCAACTGTGACCATCAGGCTGCCACTGTCCGTGCCCGTCGACAGCGAACCGACGCCGCCGACGATCACCACCGACGGACCGGCGGATGTCTCCCCCAGTCCTCAGACCTCGCAGAGCCGATAGCCGGCCCCGCGAACGGTTTCGATCGACCGGACCCCGAAGGGAGTATCGATGCGCTTGCGCAGATATCGGATGTACACCTCGACGATGTTCTCGTCGCCCTCATAGTTCTCATCCCAAATCGATGTGAGGATCAGCCTTTTGGACACCACCGTCTCTTTGTTCCGGATCAGGAACTCCAGCAGGGCGTACTCCCGCGGAGTCAATGCGACGGGGGTGTCGCCGCGGGCAACCTTTCGCTCCGCTGGGTCGAGCGTGAGGCTTCCGGCCGTGAGGATCGCCGGCCGCTCCCGACCGCCCCGACGCATCACAGCCCGCAGATGAGCCTTGAGGACGACCACCGAGAACGGCTTGACCAGGTAGTCGTCGGCCCCGTAATCCAAGGCTTCGGCCTGGTCGTACTCCCCGTCCTTGGCGCTGAGCATCAACACCGGCGTCCAGACATTTCGCTCACGCATCTGCTGTACGACAAGAAATCCGTTGAGCTTCGGCAGCATGATGTCGAGCACGACGACATCGAACTGCTCCTCGGTGGCCCGCCACAGGCCCTCGGCACCGTCGGCGGCGACAACGACGCTCCATCCCTCGCTCGCCAGCACCCGACGCACGGTTTCCGCCGCGCGCACATCGTCGTCGACAACCAGCACTCGCACTGAATTTTCCTCGCTCCACGCCGACCGTCCCACGGAAGCCCGGCATGACACCGAAAGGCCTCGATGAGAATCCGTCACCTGTCCCATCCCGACCCGAATATGAGCCTACGCCCAGTCTGTGGTCGGCGCGGAATCCCGCTGAGCAGCACCATCCGACTCCGGCGTGATCCGACCGGGCTCGCCGAGTCGCTCCGTGCGGAATTCGGCGACATCGCGCTGACCAGCGCGCTCGGCCACGACGTCGTCGTGGCGCAGGGGCCCGAAGCAGCATGGCAATTGGTCCGCGACCCGGATCGCGCATTCGCCAATGCGCCAGTCTACGGCTTCGCGTTGGGAGGCCTCTTCGAGCGCGGAATCCTGCTGATGGATCACGCCGAACACCACGCTCATCGCCGCATCATGCAGGAGGCCTTCACTCGCGAGAATCTGTCGAAGTATCAGCGCACGATGCAACCGATCATCGTCTCGGCGGTCGATCGTTTGCCAGTCGACGACGACGTGGACATGCGCGTCTGGCTGAAGGCCCTCGCGCTCGACATCTCACTGCAGATCTTCGTCGGCACGGCGCTCACACAAGACCAGGCCGATCGCATCAACCGGAGCTTCGTCGAGCTGATCGAGGCCGCGAGTGCATTGGTTCGCCTGCCCGTCCCAGGACTGCGATGGCGACGCGGACACACAGCGAAGCAGGTCGTCGACGACTTCTTCGGCGACCTCCTGCCAACGCGACGATCCGATCCCGGACCCGACCTGATGTCGGCGCTCTGCTCGGCCCGGTCCCCCGACGGCCAACTACTCACCGACCGCGAGGTTATCGACCACATGCGTTTCATGCTGTTCGCCGCCCACGACACCGCGACCATCGCGATGACGTCCATGGCTTACCAACTTGGACGTCACCCCGAGTGGCAGCAGCGGGTGCGTGACGAGGCGATGGCACTGCCTGAACATCCCGACCACTCAGACCTGGCGGACATGGCGTCGATGGATCTGGTGATGCGCGAAGCACTTCGGCTCCGTCCGCCGGTCCCGGTGATACCCCGTGCAGCGCTGCGCGACACATCTCTGTGCGGTTATCACATCCCCGAGGGGACATTCGTCATCTCCCTCATCGGCGCCAACCATCGGCGATCCGACGTCTGGAGCGAGCCCGACCAATTCGATCCGGAGCGCTTCTGTCCCGACCGCGCCGAGGATCGGTCGCACCGGATGGCCTGGATGCCCTTCGGCGGCGGTGCGCACAAATGCATCGGGATGCATTTCGCCCGAGTTGAAGCATTCACAGTCCTCCACGACATGGTCCGCAGATTCTCGTGGACGGTGGGCGATGATGACATGGAAGGTCGCGACGCAGGCCTGACCGACAATGCCGGATTCGTTGCCACGGTCACCCGGTTGGACCGGCGTATGACCTGACCTCACTTCAACAAACGCGACATCCGGCGGTCGGCCAGCACCTTCCCTCCGGTCTGACACGTCGGGCAATACTGAAACGAGCGGTCCGAGAACGACACCTCACGGATCGTGTCGCCGCACACCGGGCACGGCAGGCCGGTACGCGCATGCACCTTCAGCCCGGTTCGTTTCTCCGACTTCAGCCGAGCGACCTCTTGCCCCTCGAGCCGACCGATGGCGTCGGTGAGCACCGACCGCATCGTCGTGTAGAGCGACTCGACCTGGGTGTCGGTCAGCGACTTGGCCGACGCGAACGGCGACAACCGGGCGTCATGCAGGATCTCGTCGGAGTAGGCGTTGCCGATCCCGGCCATCGTGCGCTGATCGGTGAGGACGTTCTTGATGCGGCCCGACGTCGCGGCCAAGAGGGTGCCGAACTCGTCACGGGACATCGCGAGGACGTCCGGCCCGAGCGAGGCGATCCGGTCGACCTCACCGACATCGCGCACCACCCACACCGCCAGCCGCTTCTGCGTGCCCGCTTCGGTGACGTCGAATCCCTCGCCCGGCAGGCCGCAGTGCACACGCACGGCGATCGGCCCCTTCCCGCCCGGCCGCGGCGGCGTCTGCGAGAGTTGCTCACTCCAACGCAGCCAGCCGGCACGCGACAGATGGATCACCAGGTTGATCACCGGATCCGGAGCAGCGTCGCCGTTCGTGCTGTCGGGGCCCGGGACCGTTCGGATGACCAGGTACTTCCCGATCCGACCCACCGATTCGACCAGTCGCCCGGCCAACGCCGTGTACGGCGGATCCGCGGTCTTCAGGACGGCCAGCGACGCAACGTCGACCCGCCGGATCGGAAAACCGGCCGCTCGGCCGTCCACGTAGGCAGCCACCGCCGCCACCTCAGGGAGCTCAGGCATGTGTCCAGTGTGCTCTAGTAGGAGGATGATCTCCCGCCTTTCCGATGCCGAACTGGCGGCGCGCGTGGCCGAAGGTGCGGGCGAGATCCTCATGGGTGTCCGTCATGGCGGACTGCTCGGCGGTCGCCATCTCGGTGACGTCGGCGACGCGATGGCGCAAGCGTGGATCGCGAACGTCCTCGGCAGGCACCGACCACATGACGCGATCCTGTCCGAGGAGGGTGCCGACGTCGGCGACCGGGCAACAGCCGACCGCGTCTGGATCATCGATCCGCTCGACGGCACCAGCGAGTTCTCGTCCGGCACCGCCGACTGGGCCGTGCACGTCGCGCTCACCGAGTCCGGCGTGGTGACGACAGCGTCGGTGGCACTGCCCGCCGTCGGTGAGGTTTTCCGATCCGATGCGGTGAAACCGCCGAGCAGCGCACTCACCGGACGGATGGCGGCATCGCGCTATGGCGGCTCCTACGAGAGTGCCTGGGTGTCCCGGCGACTGTCGTTGAACATGATCGGGATCGGATCGGCGGGCGCGAAGGCGATGGCGGTGGTGCGCGGCGACGTCGACGCCTATGTGCATGCCGGTGGTCAGTACGAGTGGGACAATTGCGCTCCGGTTGGTGTTGCCCTGGCGGCCGATCTGCACTGCAGCCGCCTCGACGGGTCGACCATCGTCTACAACCAGCCCCGCCCGTACATGCCCGATTTCGTCATCTGCCGCAAGGAGATTCGCGACGATCTCCTCGCCGCGCTGGACGAGATCTGGTGATCGGTCGGGCCGCGACCACCCACCGGTCGGGCCCAGAATCTCGTCGACCGTGCACAGAATTTCGTCGACCGTGCCCACTTCCGCGCCGATCGTGCCCACAATTTTGTCGATCGTGCACATGATCGAGTCGGGTAAACGACTGAGCGCACGATCGGCGAGAAAGTGCGCACGATCGGCGAGAAAGTGCGCACGATCGGCGAGGTGGGCGGCGAGGTGTCAGCCTTTGCGGAGCAGGTAGATGTCCATGATCCAGCCGATGCGTTCGCGCGCCTCGGCCCGCGCCGCGACGATCCGCTCGGCGACGTCGGCAACCCGGCCGCTGATGAGGATCTGCTCGTCGGTGCCCACGTAGGCACCCCACCAGATGTGGTCGTCGGGCTCCGCGGTCCGCCGGAACGCCAGAGATCCGTCGAGCATCACGATCTGGTTCGCGTCCGCGCCGGGCGGGGTGTCGCCGAGACGGCGCCCCGTGGTGATGTGGACGGGTTCACCGATCCGGTTCGCCGCGATGCGATGAGCGGCGGTGAGGGCACTGGCACTGGTCACCCCCGGGATCACCTCGACGACGAGCGACAGGCCGGAATGTTCGGCCAGATCGTCGACGATGCGCAGCGTGCTGTCGTACAGCGCCGGGTCGCCCCACACCAGGAAGGCCGCCACACCTCCGTCGGGCACCTCGGTGGTGAGCACATCGGTGAAGATCGACGCGCGCGCGGCGTGCCACCGACGCACCTCGGCGTCATAGTCCGCGGGATCGCGGTCGCGGGGCGGGTCGACGACCTCGATGACCCGGTGACCGTCGGGGGCGTACCGCGTGAGGATGTCGCGCCGCATCGCGCCGAGCGATTCTTTGTCGTCGCCCTTGTCCAGCACGAGAAATGCGTCGACGTCGCCGAGGGCATCGATCGCCTCGAGAGTGATCTGGCGCGGGTTGCCCGGACCTATCCCGATGACCCGCAGTGTGAGTTGCATGTGGCTGTCAGATCCGCACCTTGGGCAAACCATGTATGCGCGCGGTCATGTCCAGCATCGCCTGGCGGGTCATCAGCCGCCGTAGCGCGAAGACGATCCCGGCTCTATTCCCCTTGGCGTAGAACGGCTTCGGATGCTCGACCAGAGCCGCGTCGACGATGACCGAGGCCATCGCCGTGGCATCGATGCCGGCGTCCTCGTTCTTGCGGGTGGCCGCCGCGAGGACCTCGTATTCGCGACGATAGGGCGAGTCGTCGCCGATGTGGATGCTGCGTCGATCCCCGATCCCGGTGGCGATGGTCCCGGGCTCCACCGAGATCATCCGGATCCCGTAGGGCGCGACCTCCCGCCGGGTGGCCAATGCGAAGGCCTTGAGCGCGGATTTGGTTGCGGCATAATTTGATCGAAAGGCAACCGGGAAGCTGGAGAGCATGGAACCGACCATCACCACGGTCCCGGTGCCACGGCCCCGCATCCCCGGCAACACCGCCTTGGTGAGCGCCACCGGTCCGAACACGTTGGCGGCGAACAGATCCTCGATCGCAGCCATCGAGGTGTCCTCGAGTGCACCCGCCTGGCTCTCGCCCGCGTTGTTGATCAGCACGTCGACCGCGCCGATCTCGTCGACACAATCGATCGCGCTCTGATAGTCGGCGTTGTCGAGGCGTACGTACCGAACTCCGGGAACCGGGTCTGCCACGGCCGCCGGTCGGCGGCTGGTGCCGTACACCGTGTGTCCGCGCTCGACGAAGAGCCGGGCCACCTCGGCCCCGATCCCACTCGAGGCGCCGGTGACGAGAACGACCTTGGAACCTGATGCAGCAGCCACCGACACACCGTAGCGTGCCGGCCTCAAGGCGCAGTGCTCAGTCCGGCACCGCTTTCGAGAAGCTCGCGGACTCGGCAGCGGACTCCGACGCGAACCAGACCTCGGGGTCGATCTCGGCGTACGAGGGCTGATCCGGTGTGTAGTAGACGCCGTCGGCAGCGCTCACCTTGACCGGGTACCCCTCGGGGGCCTGCTTCGGATCGTCGAGCGGGAGATGCGCGCCCACCGGCACGGGCTCGCGCTGACCGTTCGCGACGTAGTAGCCGACCCCGTCACCGTGGCCGTGCGCCGACCCGTCGACCACCGACCCATCGGCCACCGCGGCCACGGTCTCCTCGTCGGCAGTGTCGGCCTCTGGATTCTCGGCAGCGGCTTCCTCGGCAGCAGCTTCCTCGGCAGCAGCTTCCTCGGCAGCAGCTTCCTCGGCAGCGGCTTCCTCGGCAGCGCTGTCGACGACAGCTCCCTCTCCTGAATCCGTCGTGGGTATGTCGGCATCGTCGGCGTCCGGCGCCTCACCTTCTCGTCGCGCCCCGATCGCCGCACCGGCTGCCACTGCCCCGCCGGCCGCTGCGGCGACACCGGCTGTCGCACCGAGATGTGTCGACGGCGTTCCGGTGGCACCTTCGGTGGCATCGGACTCGTCGACGGCAGCGTCCGGGGCGGTCGCCGCCGAAACATCATCCGTGCGCACATCGGGTGTCTTCGGTCCCCGTGCCTTGCGGAACAGCCAGATCAGGAAGAGCCCGACCAGGATCAGCAGGAACGGGATGAGCAGCCACCACCAGGACGACCCGTCGGTGTCGGAGTCCGCCGTGTTCGTGTCGTCGGCGGCTGTCGCGTCACCTCGGGAGTCCGTCATACCCGGGATGCTCGACCCGGCGAGCTGTTGTGCCCAGCTCGCCTCGGGTGCACTCGTCCACGCTCCGGTCGATCTGTTGTACGTCAAGGTGCCGTTGGCGAACTCCTGGGTCATGACATCGCCGGAGGTCGTCATGTCCGCGGTCGGCGCACCCAAGGTGGCGCCGAGCTTGTCGGTGGCCACCGTGAACGGTCCCCGTACCACCCAGGAACCACCGCTCGGCGTCCAGTAGATCTTCGGCTGGTCGGCGGCTGCGAATGACGCACCACGACCGGTCGGGCGATAGTCCGCCGGGCCTTCGCTCTCGCTGGGAAAGCCCAGACTGCCGGTGGGGCCGCCCTCGTCGGTGTACTTGGACAGGATGCCGCCGTAGAGGACTCGCGCACCGTGCTCGGGAGACCAGAACACCGTGCCGTTGGCGAACTCCTGTTCGAAGCCGCCCCCGACCGCCGTCAGATCACCGTCCTCGGCACCGAGTCCGGTGTCGGCCTGACCGCGATCCGCGTCGCCCGCGCTGATCTGCTGTTCCAGGTCGGCAATCGCGGCCTGTGCGTCACTCTGCGGATCGGCGCCCGCGTGCGGCGCGAGCAGCACCGCTACGCCGGCCGCCGCGATGAAACCGACTACGAGACCACCGAGCCTCGCACGTGTGTGTGATGTGGCCATTGCCTTCCTCGACCTCGCCTCACTCGAACTCGTTGTCATCGACCTGGTTGTCATCGAAACGGCGAAAAAATCCACCCAAAACAACAATTTGCCTCAATGACGCACATAGCACATGACAATCCGAGAAAGTGATCGCCGAAAGTACCCGGATTGCGATCTCGAAACCTCCGAAAAGAGACCCCGCAGGTAGAGGGCACCGACGCCCATCAGGCGACGCAAAACAATCAATTTTTCCGTCAGATCAAGAACGTACGGCGGCGGTATCGGTGAATCATGATCGCCGGTCGACCCCGGTGAGTCGGCGATGTGCGATCGGGGTCTTCGGTCGACTTCTCGAGCCGAACAAGTGCGCCCGCGTAGATCTGTCAAACACAGTGGGCGCACATCGGCCGGAGGCCGGCAGGGATGTCACGGTGCCCCAGGCAGGATTCGAACCTGCGACCCTTCCTTTAGGAGAGGAATGCTCTATCCCCTGAGCTACTGAGGCGGGACCGACGGTGTTGTCGAGGCGACCGCCCGCTGCGGGCTTCTTCCTCGACGTTCGTGCCGGTCACGGTCCGGTGAGCCGCTCGGGGCCGATCGGACCCTTGGAGTCTACGACACGGCGTTCCCGGCGGATCGGCACGGTTTCGGCGGGTCGAGGCCCCCACTTCGGCAGGTCCGGGCCCCACGACGAACCGCCCCGGGCGCGCACCGGCAGCTCCTTACCGTCTTCACAGACCGACTCCGTTAGAGTGACGGCGTGGCAGCGACCCCGGATCCCGACATCACGCCACCCGCGCGCCTGGCCGCGGGGGCGAACGGATCACGGGAGGCGCCCCTCATGGCCGTCGACGATTCCGATGTGCGTCAGATCGGCTGAAATCGAAAACGGCGTTGCGTACCGACCCCCGGAGGAACTGTGAGTCAATCGTCCCGCAAACCGATCGTCGACCCGCGTCAGGCGGAGCGACGACGCTCGATCCTCATCCGGGTCGGCGCCGTCGTGGTGCTGATCGCCGTGGCCGTGGCCGTGGGTTTGTGGGCGGTGATGTCCAACGAGTCGGACACCGGTAGCGGGTCACAGGTGAGTGTCGCCACCGACACGGGCGCATTCCGGGTCACCAAGGCGCCTGCCGGCACCCAGCCCAAGGCCGTCCTCACCGTCATCGAGGACTTCCAGTGCCCGGCCTGCCGGCAATTCGAGGAATCGTTCGGCGCGACCGTCGCCGAGCTCCGCGAGAACCCACAGGTGGCCGTCGACTACCACCCGATCGCGATCCTCGACCACTCCTCGAGCACGCAGTACTCGACGCGCTCGGCGAACGCCTCGGCCTGCGTCGCGGAGTCCACCGCGGGCGGCGGCGACTTCGGGGTGTGGCAGAAATTCCACGATCTGCTCTACCAGCGTCAGCCCGAGGAAGGCGGCGCAGGACTGCCCGACAGCGAGCTCAACAGCATCGCCAAGGAGGCCGGCGCGTCCAACGTCAACTCCTGCATCACCGACGGCCAGTTCAAGGACTGGGTCACCCAGCAGACCCAGGACGTCACGAAGACCGGCGTGAACTCGACACCGACGGTGCGGTTGAACGGCCAGGACCTCCAGCTCACCACCCCGGAGGACCTGAAGGCACGCGTCGAGCAAGCGCTGGCGGGATAACCCGATGACGGACGGGTCGCAACCGGTCGACACCGCGGAAGCCGCCGAGCCGGAAGTCCGGGGCGCACGAGTCGGCCTCGGGACGGTCCCGGCGGTCGTCCTGCTGATCGCCGGCGCACTCGGTCTGCTCGCCGCGTTCACCTTGTCGGTCGAGCGGTACAAGCTCTTCCTGGACCCGTCCTACCGACCCAGTTGCAGCATCAACCCGGTGCTTTCCTGCGGGTCGGTGATGGTGACCGATCAGGCCGCGTTCTTCGGTTTTCCCAACCCGTACATCGGCATTGCCGCCTTCGCGGTGGTCGTGGTCATCGGCGTTCAGTCCATCGCCCGCATCGACCTGCCACGGTGGTTCTGGGCGGGCCTCGCGCTGGGATCCGCGGCTGGCGTCGTGTTCATCCACTATCTGATCTTCCAGAGCCTCTACCGGATTCACGCCCTGTGCCCCTACTGCATGGTCGTCTGGGTGATCACGCCGATCATCCTGATCCTCGCCATCGGGCGGTCCCTCGGCGAGGCACCCTGGGCCCGGGTCGTCCGGTCGTGGCTGTGGCCGCTGCTCGTCGTCTGGTACGCCATCGTGATCGTGGCGATCGGTGTGGAGTTCTGGGACTACTGGTCGACGCTGATCTGATCGCATCGCGGCCCTCCGGCCCGCGATTTGACCGCCGCCGACGGTTCCGACAATCCTCGGATCATGCCGAACCGTGGTCGATCGCGTCCGTCAGGTCGCGACAGGTCGCCCACACCGCCCACGGGTAGCTGGCGCGAACTCTTCGCCCGCGAGCACCGGGCCGCGGTGGCGGTGTTCGCCGGCGGTATCGCCGTGTTCGCCATCAACACCTATCTGACCGCCGCCTCCCTGCCGAGTGCGGTGGCCGACATCGGCGGTCAACGTCTCTACGCGTGGGTGATGACCGTTTTCCTGATCACCTCGGTCTTCTCGTCGATGCTCGTCACCCGCACGCTCACCCGATGGGGTGCACGCAACGCATACCTGATCGCCTTCGCCACCTTCGGTGTCGGCTCCCTCGTCTGCGCGCTGACCCCGACGATGCCGATCATGTTGGGCGGCAGAGCCATCCAGGGATTGGGTGGCGGACTCCTGACCGGGTTGGCGTTCGCGGTCATCCGCCTGGCACTGCCCGAGCGTCTCTGGGTTCGTGCGGTCGGCCTGACCTCCGCGATGTGGGGGGTCGGCAATCTCATCGGGCCCGTCCTCGGCGGCCTCTTCGCCCAGGTCGGGTTCTGGCGGGGGTCGTTCTGGCTTCTGGCGCTGGCCACCGCGATCATCACCGCTCTCGCGCTGCGAGCCCTCCCGGCACGTGCGCGCGACGACCCCGATCCGACGCCCCTCCCCATCGTGTCGCTCATCCTGCTGGTCGGAGCCACCGTCGCGGTCTCGGTGGCCGGCGTGATCGACGGCACCCGGACGGTGAGCATCCTGGTCGCGGTGGCGATCGTGACCGCCCTGGGATTCGTGCTGGCCGACAGACGAAGCCGGGTCGGACTGCTCCCCCGGCTCACCTACACCGCGCGCAACCCGTTGAAATGGATCTACGTCTCGATCGCCGTCCTGGCCATCGGATCGACCTCGGAGGCGTTCATCCCGCTGTTCGGTCAGCAGATCGCCGGGATGGAACCGCTCGTCGCCGGCATGCTCGGCGCTGCGCTGTCCTGGGGTTGGTCCACCGCGCAGATCGCGAGCACGACGTGGGCGCACGGCCGACGGGCAACGGCCGTACGGATCGCCGGTCCCGCTGTCCTGTCCGTCGGTCTCGCGACCTATGGGCTGCTGCAGTTCACGGCGAGCAGTGCGGTGATCGTCGGATGGTTCATCGCGCTGTTCATCGCAGGTACCGGCATCGGCATGGCCTTCCCGCACATCGCGACGGCGGCGATGACCATCACCACGGACGAGAACGAGGCGGCACGCGCCTCGGCGGGCGTGAACACCGTGCAGATGGTTGCGAACACCTTCGGCTCGGCCACCGCCGGACTCCTCGTGAGCATCGGTGCCGCTGTCGGCGCGGCGGGAGACCCCGAGGTCACCTCGGCACGGTTCCTCACCTTCGGGTTCGCCGCGTTGGCGATGGCAGGCGTCGGCGCTGCAGTCGTGTCCGTCCGGCAGTCGCGGCCGACCGACTCCACAGGTCCTACCGACCCGACTGCGGCCACCGGGATCCGCCGTGCCTGATCCGACGGTCAGGGCGTCAGCGGCGGCCCGTCGAAGCGCTCGAGCGTGACGAACTCACCGACCGGCTGACGACGCAACTTGGTGAGCTGACGCACCGGCCGTCCCATCGGGATCACCGCGGCAATCGCGTATGTCCCGGGCAACCCCAACATCTCCCGAACCTGATCCTCGGCCAGCACCGCCATCGAGGTGATGGTGCCGCCGTAGCCTTCCTGACGGGCGCCGAGCAGGATGTTCCACACCAGCGGATAGACCGACGCGCCGCTGACCACGCCCACCCGATCCAGATCCTGATCGATGGCCGCCACCATCGACAGATCCACCGAGACCACCAGCACCACAGGAGCTGTCCGGATGGGTTCGACGAAACTGTCCGGCACCGCGGTCGTATCGATCACGTCCTGTGGGACGGCCGTGGGGTGTACCGGATTCCACGGGCTCTCGCCGGCATTCCGCTGCGCGACATAGCGACGCACCGTCGGCTTCCCCAGCTCGCTCAGCTTCTGCTTCGTGTCGGTGTCGCGCACCACGACGATGTGCGCGCCCTGCCGGTTACCTCCGCTCGGCGCGAACCGCGCGTTGTCGAGGATGCGCCAGAGCACCTCGTCGGGCAACGGGTCGTCGGTGAACTCGCGAGCGGCGAACGTGGCACGCATGACGTCGTTCAACTCCATGGAGCCCACTATGCCCCTCACGGCACCCCGGGAGGACGGCCACCTCAGCCACCGACCGTCGCCGAGACCTTGCGCAGGAGGGTGGCGAGCATCTCCCGTTCGGCCGGGTCGAGGCCCGACAGTGCGTGTTCGTCGTCGGCGAGGCGGCGCGGCAACTCGGCTTCCACGAGAGCCCGGCCGTCGGCGGTCGGTTCCAGCAGGACCACCCGCCCGTCGCGTTCGGATTTACGTCGTTCCAGCAGACCCCGCCGCGAGAGACTCTCGGTGATCTTGGTGATCGACGCGCCGCTGAGCAGGGTCGTCGACACGACATCACTCGCGCGCAGGGGTCGATCCGAGCGCGCCAGCGCGCCGAGCACGTCGTACTCCGATCGGGTGACGCCGTGTGGTTCGAGATGCCGGTCGAGCCGGTGACTGCTGGCGGTCGCGATGTGTTGGATACGGCCGAGCACCCCGATCGGGCCAACGTCGAACTGTGGGTACGCCTGCGCCCATTCCTGCTGGATGCGGTCGACGAGATCGGGCGTGTCCGGGGTGCGGTCGGCCCGCTGCGTTCCCGGCGCTGGTGGGGTGCTCACGTCCACATGGTAGGTCCGCGCGTTTTATTTTACTAATAAAACAGTGCTAAAGTACCTCTCCATGAGCACCGGCACCCTGGGCGACCACGTCCGTCATCGGCAGTCCGCCCTCGTTCATGCCGTGCACCCCTCGGTGTGGCGGTCCTCTGTCTCGACCTTCGACATGAGTCGGGCCGGTGTCGCGGCCCCGATCCGGGTCGGCATCGCGGTCGCCATCGTCCTGGTGGTGAGTGGACTACTCGGATGTCGCGACGTCGCAGGCTTCGCCGCACTGGGGGCAGTGACGTCGGCGTTCTGTCGCCCGGATCCGTACCGCGTGCGGGTGGGGCGCCTCGGCGTGCTGGGCATCGGGATCGTCGCAGCAGTCGGGATCGGCGCAGCCCTCGGATTGACCGATGCGTCGATCACGGTGCAGATCGCAACGATCTCAATCCTGGGAGGCTGCGCGGCACTGCTCGTCGGCACCTTGCGCATGGCCGGACCCGGCGCGATCATCTTCGTCTTCGCGGCCACCGGCTCGATGGGATTTGTCGACAGTGCCTCAGATCTGCGCCGCACCCTGACCGCAACGGTCATCGGCGCCGTCTGTGGCGCGGTGGCCTCCCTGGCGCCGTGGCTCCTGCGAGGCACGTGGTCGCGCATCCGCCCGACGCAGCTGCGCCCTACCACCGACAACACGCCGGTTCAGTACGAATCGCTCTGGACCACCCTGACTCGTCGACCTCGGCACGATCTGGTGGCCAACAGTCTGCGGATCGTCGTGGCGATGGCGGCCAGCGCAGCCATCGCCACGGCCGCCGGACTCTCCCATCCGATGTGGGCCGCGATGGGCGCCATCGCCGCCATGCAGGGCGTGTCGTATCACGTCACCGTTCAGCGGGGAGTGCAGCGGCTGCTCGGCAACGTCGGCGGCGCGATCATCGCCGTCGTGCTACTGGGCCTCGGTATCAACTATTGGGGCGCCGTGGTCGTCATCGTCATCTGTCAGTTGGCGGCGGAGATCACCGCTCCCGTCAACTATGCGGTCGCGTCGGTGGCGGTGACGCCGATGGCCCTGCTCCTGACCGGGCTCAGCGCCGACCTCCCGCCGTCTGCCGCCCTCGACCGGGTGACCGACACGCTGATCGGTGTCGTGATCGGGATTGTGGTCGCCGCTCTGACGATCACGGCGCCCGACGTCGGGCGCCTTCGACAGCCGGCGAAGATCTCGACATGAGCGGAAGGAACGTGACTCATCGCAACGTGAGTCACCCACGCCGAAGAGTTCGATGAACCGCAGCACAGGATGTTCCCCGCCGGCCGTTCAGCCGTTGCCGACCGTTGTCAGTGCCGCTGTGACGGTCTGGCGAAGCAGAGCGCGGCGACGGTCATGCACGTCGCGCGGCTCCTGGGCAGTCGCTGCATAGACATTGCTGACCGGCGACCATGCCATGGACATGGCGATGACCATGGCCATCACGTCGAACGGGTCACCCGGTCGCACGATGCCGGCGGCCTGCGCTTCGGTGATGGCGCGCAGTTTGTGGTCGTCCAAACGGTCGGCGTCGTCGACGAGGTGACCGGCGGGGCGTCGTTCCAGGCGCGCCCAGGTGGCCAAACGGATGAGGTCCGGGCGGCGGAGGTACTCGTCGTAGAGTCGCACGGCCCAGTCCGGGAGGTCGGTGGCATCGATGGGGACAACGTTCGTGATCCGCTCCAGTGACCCGAAAAAAATGGCGTCGAACAGGCCCTGCTTGTTGCCGAAATAGCCATAGAGCTGCGCCTTGTTCGTGTGTGCACCCGCCACGATCCGCTCGATGCGGGCCCCGGCGATCCCGTGCTCCGCGAACTCACGCGTTGCCACCTCGAGGATCCGCTCACGTGTCGCGGCGCCACGGGCGGTGCGAGGCCGGTCGGTCATGGTCATGACGCTAGCAACAGAACAGTTTGTTTATTTCAGACGCTGCTATTCTAAAATAGACCGAACATTCTGTTTATATTGGAGGCGCAGTGAGAACGACGGTGGGATGGCAAGCGGACGAGACCACACGGCGACTGGTGCGGAAGCCGCTGCAGCGGCGAGCCCTGCGCCCCGACGACGTCGCGGTGCGGGTGGACTACTGCGGGGTCTGCCACACCGACCTGCACGCCGTCCGCGACCATCGCGGTGGGGCGGACACCCCCCTCGTACCAGGGCACGAGTTCACCGGCACCGTCACCGAGCTCGGACGCGACGTCACTCGATTCTCCGTCGGCGACCCGGTCGCGGTCGGCAACATCGTCGACTCGTGCGGGGTGTGCGCCATGTGCCGGGCCGGTCAGGAGAATTTCTGCCACGAGTTCCCGACTCTGACCTATGGCGGCACCGACCGTCACGACGGATCGACCACGCTGGGCGGCTACTCCCGCGAATATGTCGTCCGCGACCGATTCGTCTACCAGCTACCGGCAGGTCTCGACCCGGCCGCCACAGCGCCTCTGCTCTGCGCCGGGATCACCGTCTGGGAGCCGCTGCGCAGCCTCGGTGTGGGACCCGGCACGCGCGTGGCCGTGGCCGGCCTGGGCGGGCTGGGCCATCTCGCCGTCAAACTGGCCGTCGCGCTCGGTGCCGAGACCTCCGTGATCAGCCGATCGAAAGACAAAGCCGCCGACGCATCTCGACTCGGCGCCCACGATCTGGTCATCTCCACCGACGCCACCCACATGGCGGCCGCCCAGAATCGGTTCGACGTACTCATCGACACCATCTCCGCTCCCCACGACCTCGGGCCCTACCTCCGTTTGGTCGCCATGGACGGCACGCTCAGTCACCTCGGGTACCTCGGACCGGTCACCGTCCAGACCACCGACCTGCTGGTGGGGCGCAAGAAATTGAGTTCGGCAGGCAGCGGGGGCCGACCCGCGACCGAAGCCATGCTGGAATTCTGCGCCGTCCATGACATCACCGCCGACGTGGAGGTTCTGCCATCGGCGCAAGTGAACAACGCCCTCGACCGGCTGGCACGCAACGACGTCCGCTACCGGTTCGTACTCGACATGTCCGATCTGCCCTGACGCACGCGTCTACGCGTCCGCCGTCAGCGCCCCACGGCCGTGATCCCGTGCGGAGTTCACATTGGTGACGCCTGTTTTCACGCACGTCACACAGGGGAAACGACCCGGGTACGTCCTGCTCATAGCGTCGTATCGCTTGCACCACCACGAAACGTCCTCGATGCACTCCCGACGCCGAGGACGAGGTGACGATCCCAGGAGCGACAATGAGTGGCAGCATGTCCCGCCGTCAAGCCATCGAGGCAGTGACGAACTACTCGGTGGAAACCGATGGATTCCCGGAACCGTTGGCAGACACCTTCGGGCGCAACGTCTTCACTTTGTCTGCGATGAAGGCCCGCCTGCCCAAGCACGTCTTCAAGGCGGTCTCGGCGACCATCGACAAGGGTGCGCCGCTCGACCCCACCATGGCCGACTACGTCGCATCGGCCATGAAGGACTGGGCGATCGAGAAGGGCGCGTCGCACTACGCCCATGTCTTCTATCCGCTCACGGGCTTCACCGCGGAGAAGCACGACTCGTTCCTCGAACCCGACGGCTCGGGAGCCTCCTTGGCCGAGTTCCAGGGCAAGACGCTGCTACAGGGCGAGCCCGACGCCTCGAGCTTCCCCAACGGCGGTCTGCGTGGCACCTTCGAGGCCCGCGGGTACACCGGCTGGGATGTGACCAGCCCGGCCTACATCATGGAGAACCCCAACGGGAATACGCTCTGCATCCCCACGATCTTCATCTCGTGGACCGGTGAGGCGCTGGACAAGAAGACCCCGTTGCTACGCAGCCAGCAGGCGATGAGCAAGCAGGCCATGCGAGTGCTGAAGTTGTTCGGCCACGCCGAGGTCGACACCGTCGTTTCGTACGCCGGCGCCGAGCAGGAGTACTTCCTCATCGACCGTCACTTCTACTTCGCCAGGCCCGACCTGATGACCACGAACCGAACCCTGTTCGGCGACAATCCTTCCAAGGGACAGGAGTTCGACGATCACTACTTCGGGGCCATCCCCGATCGCGTACTGGCCTTCATGATCGAGCTCGACCGGGAGTTGTTCAAACAGGGCATCCCCGCGAAGACTCGCCACAACGAGGTGGCCCCCGGACAATTCGAGCTCGCACCGGTCTTCGAGAAGTCCAACCTCGCCCACGACCACCAGCAGCTGATGATGACGACGATGAAGAACGTCGCGGAGCGGTACGGCATGGTCTGTCTGCTCCACGAGAAGCCGTTCGCCGGGGTCAACGGCTCCGGAAAACACGTCAACTTCTCGCTCGGCAACAACAATCAGGGCAACCTGCTCAACCCGGGCGACACCCCACACGAGAACGAGCAGTTCCTGGTGTTCTGCGCGGCCATCATCCGTGGCGTGCACAAGTTCGGCGGACTGCTCCGCGCGTCCATCGCCTCGGCGTCCAACGATCACCGCCTCGGCGCGAACGAGGCACCGCCGGCCATCATCTCGATCTTCCTCGGCGAGCAGTTGATGGACGTCTTCGACCAGATTGCCAAGGGCGGCGCCAAGGCCAGCAAGGAAACCGGCGTGCTGGAACTCGGCGTCGACACCTTGCCACCACTCAAGGCGGACGCCGGCGACCGCAACCGGACGAGCCCGTTCGCCTTCACCGGCAACCGTTTCGAGTTCCGCGCCCCGGGTTCCAACCAGTCGATCGCCGATCCGATGATCGCCATCAACGCCATGTTGGCCGAATCTCTGGACTACGTCGCGAACTTCCTCGAGAAGGAGCTCGCCGACGGCGTGGAGTTCGATGCCGCGGTACAGAAGGTGCTCGAAGGCATCATCGTCGAGCACGGCAAGGTGGTGTTCAACGGCAACGGCTACTCCGACGAATGGCAGGAGGAGGCGGCGGCGCGAGGCCTGCTCAACCTGCGCACCACCGTCGACGCGATGGCGCAGTACGACGAGCCCGCGATCCAGGAGGTCATGAGCGCGTACGGAATCCTGAGCAATCGTGAGCTGAAGGCACGCAAGGAGGTCGTGCTGGAGCAGTACTCACTCGCGCTCCTGGTGGAAGCCAAGGAGACCCTGGAGATCGCCAAGACGATGATCCTCCCTGCCGCCAACCGCTACCAGGGAGAACTCGCCGGCACCGCGGCCAGTCTGAAGGCCGCCGGCGTCGAGACCGACCACCCGGTCCTGATGTCGGTGACCAAGAGCACCAAGGATCTCTACGCCGCGATGCTGACGCTCGAGGAGGCCATCGGTGGCTTTCACGCCGACAGCGTCGAGGGCGAGGCCGAGTACGCGCTGAAGGCGCTGATCCCCGCGATGGTCGATGTCCGGACCGTCGCGGACAAGCTCGAGAGCATCGTCGCCGACGATCTCTGGCCCCTACCGACCTACCACGAGATGCTCACCATCCTCTGAGCTCGTCGACTTGTGACAGTGCCCGCCGGAACTTCACCGGTGGGCACTGTCGTCTCCCCGCCCGCCGACAGCAACCGGTTTCCCGCCGACGGCAACCCGTTTAGCGCCGACGGCAACCCATTTCGTGCCGACGGCAACCCCGATATCGCGCGAGTGGGAGGCCGTGGAGCGACCATCACGCACAACCATGCCGTCAGGCCGCTCGTTCGCCCAACCGCTACGGTGCTGTCGGCGCTAAACGGGTTGCTGTCGGCGCAGATTCGGTTGCCGTCGGCGGGATCGAGGTTGCTGTCGGCGGGAAATGGGTTGCTGTCGAGATCACCAACGTCGGGCGGAATTACGCGCCGCGCAGGCGATGCAGTGCCGCGCGGCAGGCAGCGCGTCGAGACGCTCCGAGCCGATCGGCTCACCGCAGCTCTCGCAGCGGCCGTAGGTCCCGTGATCGAGGCGGCCGAACGCCGCATCGATCTCCTCGAGCCGCACCCGCGATCTGTCCAGTTGCGCGACGAGTTGTCCGCGCTCGACGGCGAGTGTCGTGCCTTCGGGGTCGTGCTCGTCGTCGGAGCTGGAATCCGCAGTGGCCTCGATGACCGACTCCAATCGGGCCGACAAGGACTCGATGAGCGCCAGCGTGGAGGCACGGTCGGCGCTCAGCGCTGCCCGAGCGCCGTCGGGTTCAGTGACCATCTGGACACCTCACCGTGCCGCCGCGCCGGCACGCAACGACAGCGCGACGACGAGCCTGGTCGCCGGGTCGTCGAGGTCCATTCCGGTGAGCTCCTGCAGCCGACGGATCCGATACCGCAGGGTGTTCGGGTGGATGTGCAAAGTCGTTGCTGCCGAGCGCACATCGCCGAACCGGTCGAGGTACACGCGTAACGACGAGGTGAACTCGCTGCCGGTGCGCTCGTCCGTCTCGGCGAGCTCGACGACCCGGGTGTCCATCAGTTCCGGGTTCGCGGTGAGGTGGGCGACGATCTCGCCGAGGAGAACGCCCGTCTGCGATTCGCCGACCGTGGTCACATCGGCGATCAGCTCTCCTTCGCGTTCGGCGGCGTCGAGGACGCGATCGACCTGGGCGCGCAGCGCAGGCACCGACGCGAGACCATCCTCCGGACCGGCGATCACGGCCCGTAGCGCGACGCCGAACTGGCGTTCCGCCGCCGCGACCACCGATCTCCCCCAGGTGCGGGTCGCGTCGGGATCCACTTGCGGGAGTACGACGTACGCGCGAGATCCGATCGTGGACGTCACCGACAGTGGACTGAACGCGCTCGCGTGCAAGGTGAGTGCCGACACCTCCCCGGCCCCCTGGAGCATCGCGGCCGGGCCCTCGTCGTCGTCTGCCGTGGCGAAACCGGCGACCGTCATCGGGAGGTCGACAGCGATACCGAGCTGCGCGCCGAGGTAATCCGCGTCGACGATCTCCCCCCGCGCACCCAGGAGACGCCGGACCACGTCGTCGTGAGCGGTGCCCGCGGTCTTGCGTCGCGAGATCATCCGTGCGGCAACGGCCGACGCCCCGGCAAGCACCTCGTCGGTGTCGATGGTCAACGCCGTGCGTCCTTGCTGGAGCCATACGACACCGAGGAACTCTTCCGGTCCGTCCGCCGCGGGCCTGCGGATGCCGATGGCGCGCCGGGGGCGCAGCGCCAGATCGGCCCGCTCGTCGACGACGACCACGTCCGTGCCGGTCCGTACCGCGTCCATCACCCCCCACTGCCGCAGCCAGGCGAGCATCTCCGGTGGCCCTTCGCGTCCGAGGATCGAGAGCCGACGCAACTCGTCGGCCTCGTCCCCGGCGCTGCTGTAGGCGAGGACGTGGGACCGCTCGTCCTCGATGCTGACCAGTCCGCCGGTTCGCCGGGCGACCTCGCCCGCCAGTTCGAAGAGATCGCCGATCGCCCCGGATCGCATCGACTCACCTGCCATACCGGAGCCGGGCCCGGGCGCGCCCTCCAGGACGCGCATGACCAGATGATAGATCCGCTCCCAGCGCGCATGGGGATCGATCGCGATGACGGCGACGCCGGTCGTCTCGGCACGTTCGACGACACGCTCGGACGGCGCCTTGCAGAGGATGGCCACCGGCCGGTGTGCGCCGAGACCCGACAGCCACGTGAGCACGGCGTCGTCGGGGACGCCGACGAACAGGAACAGTTCGGCGCCTCGGGCCGCGCGGCCCAGGCCGAGGAGGATGTCGTCGACGTCGAGGAGTGCCGCCGACGACAGACGCTGGTCCAGGCCGCTCGGAGCGCCGACCAGGTTCGCCACCGTGCTGTCGAGGGCGAGGAGCAGTTGACCGAGGGATACGCCCGCAGGTGTGGTCATACGGCCAATTATCGCCCTACACATTGTGTGATCGGACAGGTTCCCGATGACTCGGCGCGAATCGGTCAGCGATGCAACACGGCCGCAAACGCGACCCGGTCGCCACGGTAGAGCGACCGCACCACCTCGATGGGCATCCCGTCGACATCGAGCGAGCGCCGGCGGAGCAGCATCATCGGCATGAGGGTCGTCGTCTCCAGTAGATCGGCCTCCCGTGGGGAAGCCAGCGCGGTCTCGATGCGCTCCTCGGCACTGGCGAACTCGACGCCTTCCGCACGTATTGCGGCGTACAGCGACGTCTGCGGGTCGAAGGTCGCCGCAAAGTCGCCGAATCTCGCTTGGGCGAGATAAGTGCTCTCCAGACCCAGCTTGACGCCGTCCGCCAGCAATACCCGTTCGAGGTGCATCACCGGCGAACCCGGCGCGATACCCAGCGCCTCACACATCGACTCATCACCAACGATGTCCTCGAAGGTCACCAGAATGCGTCCCGGCACCCGTCCGTGTTCCTTCGCCCCCTCGGTGTAGGACCGTAATGACAACGGCTGCACCATTTTCGGCGACGACACCACGGTCCGACGACCTCGCCTCTCGATCCGTCCTTCGACGAGCAGATCCTGCAACGCCTGCCGCACCGTCTCCCGCGCGACCGAGAACTGCTCGGCGAGCGCACGTTCGGGCGGAACGGCGTCACCCTCCTCGAGGGCGGACACCATTCGCTCGAGCTCGGTCCGGACCCGGTAGTACTTGCGGGGTTCGACGGTCACCATGGCACTCCCCTCGACCGCCGCTCGACCGCCGATCGATCGGCAATTCTCCCCGCCAGGATGCCGATTTCGCCGATCTCCATGCCGGGTGCCCCGACAACCTTTGCGGCGTCGTCGTATCGACGCAACCGGACGGCATCGGGCCACCACGGGTGCGTCGTCCACGCAGCATCGACACCCCCCGCTCCGCCCTGGTGCGCCAGCGAATCCACCGAGGTCTCGGAAAGTCCGGCGGCATAGCCGGATTCGGTGTCCGCAAGAAATCGCTTCGCCGCGACGTGCGCCCCGGCCAGCCAGCCCACCCGCGCCCCGAAGCGGGGAGTCAGCCATTCACGGGCGATCCGGTCGTGTGGCTCCGGCCCGGGCAGGAGCGGGCTCCGGCCGACATCGTGGAGAACCGCGGCGAGGACCAGCTCGTCGGACGCGCCGTCGACCCGTGCATGCCATCCGGCCTGCATCGCGTGGTCGAACTCGTCGACGGTCGGCTCATCCCAGACGCCACGCAGGGATCGGAGCACAGCGGTCACCTCAGCAGCGGCCTCGGAGGAAGACGACATGTACCCGAGCATAGCGTTTCTGGTCTAGACCAAAAGTTCACCGAGTGTTTCCACGGAGGATCCTGTTTGGTCTAGACCAAAGATTGCACACTGGTCCGCATGAAGATCATCGTCATCGGCGGCGGAATCCTGGGCACCGCCCACGCCTGGTCGGCGGTCGTTCGCGGGCACCGGGTGGTGCAGATCGAACGCGAACGCGAGGCGCGTGGCGCCACGGTCCGCAACTTCGGTCTCGTGTGGGTCTCCGGGCGCGCACCGGGCGAACTCGCTGCGGCGCAACGGTCCCGCGATCTCTGGGAGAAGATCGGGACCGAGGTACCCGGGATCGGGTTCCGACCGTGTGGGTCACTCACGCTGGTCCGGAGCGCCGCGGAGCTCGCCGTGGCCGAAGACGTGTCCACCCGGCCCGACGCCGCCGATCGCAGCTTCACCCTGCTCGACCCGGAAGCCGTGCGACGGATCAATCCCGCGCTGCGTGGCGACTTCCGCGCCGGGCTGCACTGTTCTCGTGACGGTGCAGTCGAGTCCCGCATCGCGCTACCCGCTCTCCGATCCCATCTGGCCGGTACCGGTCGATACGATTTCGTGCCCGGACGCGAGGTCCGGTCGGTCGAATCGGCAGAGTCCGGCGTGTCGGTGCGCGACGACCACGGCACGACTCATCGTGGCGACGCGGTCATCCACTGTCCGGGCGCGTCACACGGTGGCCTCACCCGTGAACTGCTCGGTTCGGCGCCGCCGGTCCGACGCGTCCGCCTGCAGATGATGCAGACCGCTCCACTCGGCGAGGAACTGACCACCGCCATCGCCGACGCCGACAGTTTCCGGTACTACCCGGGTTTCGCCGGCGACGCACTCGAGGTGCTCACCGCAAACCAATCCCAGGTTCCGGTCGCGGCCGAGCACCACATGCAGTTGCTCTGCGTGCAACGGCTCGACGGCGGTCTGACGATCGGCGACACCCACGAGTACGACGACGACGCCGTGTTCGGATTCGATGTCGACGAGGGGCCTTACGAGCATCTCCGGCAGGTCGTCGAATCCCTGCTCGGACGGCCGCTGCCCGGCATCGCCCGCCGGTGGTCGGGCGTCTATTCACAATGCCTCGACCCGGCCGCGATCGCATTCCGGGAGCAGGTGTCGCCCGGCGTCTGGGTGGTCACCGGTCCCGGCGGCCGTGGGATGACGCTCGGCCCCGCCATCGGCGAGCAGACCGCCGACCTGATGAACCTCTGAGCCCGACTCGAAAGGTATTCCCTTGTCCGACCTGAAGATCCGCCTGGCCGCAGTCGACATGGCAGGCACCACAGTCGCCGACGACGGCCTCGTGCTGGCCGCCTTCGATGCGGCGGCCGAGGCCGCCGGGCTCCCCGCGGAGGGCCCTGGCCACCAACGGGCGCGCCAGTACGTGGTCGACACGATGGGCCAGTCCAAGATCGTCGTCTTCCGCCATCTGGTCGGCGGTGACGAAGTGCGTGCCCAACTCGCCAACACGGCATTCGAGAATGCCTACGCCTCATCGCTTTCCGATGGCGGCGTGCGGGAGATCGGCGGAGCCGCCGACACCATCGAATCGTTGCGTACCGCCGGGATCAAGGTCGCACTGACCACCGGCTTCAGTGCCGAGACACAGCGGCGGCTGCTGACCGCGCTCGGCTGGGTAGACCTCGCGGACCTCGCGGTCGCACCGTCGGCCACCCTCCGCGGCCGCCCGTTCCCGGACATGATCCTGTCCGCGGTGATCGACCTGCGGATCGACGATGTCCGCCAGGTCGCGGTCCTCGGCGACACCGCCAACGACATCACGTGCGGCATCCGAGCAGGCGCCGAGATCGTGGCAGGCGCCCTCACCGGCGCCCACGACGAAACGCGCCTGAACGCGGCCGGCGCCACCCACATCGTCGACTCCGTGAGCCAGTTCGGCGAGCTGCTCACCCATTGATCCAGCCCCGGGACCGCACGCAACGGCGCGTCGGCCCCCGATCACCTCAACCTCATCACCCGAATGAAGGAAACAGCATGCGCCTCTCCGTCTTTCGACGTGGCACCTGGCGTGCCGCGGTTCTCGCCCTGACCACGGCCACCGTCGCCGTCACCGCCGCCTGTGGCGGTACCGGAACCTCCGAGTCCGGCGACAAGAGCATCACCGTTTACACCGCCGACGGGCTCGGAAGCTGGTACAAGACCGAGTTCGACACCTTCCGGCAGCAGACCGGGATCTCGGTCAACATCGTGGAAGCCGGTTCGGGAGAGGTGGTGTCGCGCGTCCAGAAGGAGCAGTCCAATCCGCAGGCAGACCTGCTGGTCACCTTGCCGCCGTTCATCCAGAAGGCGGCGGGCGAGGGCCTACTCGCCGACAGCGGAGTGGACACCACGGCGGTGGACAAGGCCGACAAGGACGCCGGCGGCAAGTATGTCGCCATCGTCGACAACTACCTGTCGTTCATCGCGAATCCGTCGGCGACGCCCGCGCCGAAGACCTGGGACGACCTCCTCGCACCGCGATTCACGGACAAGATCCAGTACTCCACACCCGGCCAAGCCGGTGACGGCACCGCGGTTCTGCTCCTGCTGCAACACCTCATGGGCGATCAGGCCGCCCTCGACTACCTCGCGAAATTGCAGGTCAACAACGTCGGTCCGTCGAGCTCGACCGGTAAGCTCCAGCCCAAGGTCAGCAATGGTGAACTGATGGTCGCCAACGGCGACGTGCAGATGAACCTGGCATCGATCCGCGACGACGGGTCGAAGTTCAACCTGTTCTTCCCCGCCATGCCCGACGGGTCGCGGACCACCGTGTCACTGCCCTACTTCGCGGGCATCACCAAGGGAGCGCCGCACGCCGACAACGCCCAGAAGCTCCTCGAGTTCCTGCTCTCGAAGGACGTCCAACAGACCGTGGGCACCCAGGCGCTCGGTGTCTCGGTGCGCACCGACGTGACGCCGCCGGCTCCCGACGGCACCACCCCGACCCCGTCCGAGGTGATCAAGGGGGTCACCGTGTGGAACCCCGATTGGAACTCGGTACTCACGTCGCTCGATGCCGACGTCTCCGCGTACCAGAAGTCCACCGGGAGTTGAGATGTCCAACCCGTTGACGACCCCGACCGCACGCGCGTCCGTCACTGTCGCCCCGGCGCAGCCGAGCATCGCCTTCGACCGCGTGACCGTCACCTACGGGCGCGGTGAGAAGTCCACCGACGCCCTGCTCGACTTCACCTTGCGGGTCGAGCGCGGTGAGACGATCGCTCTGCTCGGGCCGAGCGGATCGGGTAAGTCGACGGCGCTCAAGGCGCTGGCCGGATTCGTGCGGCCCAGCGCCGGACGGGTCCGGCTGTCGGGCCGGGACGTGACCGATCTGCCACCCGCCAAACGCGGCATCGGTGTCGTGGTGCAGTCATACGCGTTGTTCCCGCATATGCGGGTACGTGACAATGTCGCGTTCGGCCTGAAGGCGCGCCGGATGCCCAAAGCGCGGATCACCGAACGGGTCTCGGACGCCCTCGCGATGGTCAGCATGTCGGATTACGCGTCCCGACTGCCCCGTGAGCTCTCCGGCGGACAACAGCAGCGAGTGGCGATCGCCAGGGCGCTGGCGATCCGGCCCGATGTGCTGCTTCTCGACGAACCGCTCGCCGCACTCGACGCGGCGTTGCGCCAGTCCATGGTGATCGAGCTGCAACGACTGCGGGATGCGCTGCCCGACACGACGATGCTGTACGTGACGCACGACCAGTCCGAGGCGCTGGCGCTCGCGTCCCGGGTTGCGGTGATGCGGGACGCGCAACTCGTCGACATCGGTACCGCGGATGAGTTGTGGTCGCGCCCTCCCAGCAGCTTCACGGCGGCTTTCCTCGGCGGTGCGAACCTCATCGGCTGCACCGTGGGCCGGGTGTCGGGTACCACGGCGCTGGTCTCGGTGGGCGACAAGATGTTCACCGCGAGCGCACCGGCGCCTGCGCGGCGTTGGGCGCCCGGGACCAGTGCATCGCTGTGCATCCGTCCACACGAATTGGAGGTGACCGCCTTGTGGGCCGCCGGCTCACTGGCCGCCCGGGTGACCGGGTCCGTGTGGCGTGGCGCGACGACACGGCTCACGCTCGCCGTCGACGGGCTGCCCGATCAGCTCCTCGAGGCCGATGTGACCGGTCGGGCGGACCATCCGACCGAATCGCGTGTCGGTGTCAGGTTTCCGAGCCCCACCGGCGTGCTGGTGGAGGCCGCGGGGACGGCACGATGAGCACGAGTCATGTTCTGGCGCGGACGCCGCCGATCGAACAGGCTGATCTGCAGCCGAATACGTCTCCGAACCGGTGGCGTCCGGCGGCCTGGGTCGCGCCGCCCCTGCTGATCGTCCTCCTGATCGCGGTCTACCCGCTGGTCCGTGTGCTGACCGAGTCGGCAGGCGGCACCGGTCAGAGCACCTGGCGAGCCGTGCTGAGCAGTGAGATCTTCCGACGCGCACTCGCGACGACGGCACAGATCGCGGTCTGCTCGACCGTCGGTTGCCTCATACTCGGCACGTTCCTCGCGATCGTGCTGGCCTTCGTTCCCTTCCCGGGTTCCACCGTCGTGGCGCGCCTGATCGACACGGTGCTCGCGCTGCCGTCGTTTCTCATCACGCTCGCGTTCACGTTTCTGTACGGGAGTGCGGGTGCGGTGAATGCGGCCATCTTCGAGGTCACGGGGAACCGGCCGTTGAATTTCCTCGCGACGCCGGCCGGGGTCATCGCCGCCGAGATCACCTTCTTCACACCGTTCGTCGTCCGCCCGTTGCTCGCGTCGTTCACCGTGATGTCGAGGGATCAGCTCGATGTCGCCGCCAGCCTGGGCGCGTCGCCGTGGCGTGTGCTGCGCACCGTGGTCATGCCCGAGGCGGTGCCCTCGCTGCTGGCCGGCGGCAGCCTGGTATTGCTGTTGACGCTCAACGAGTTCGGCATCGTGCTGTTCACCGGCGCGAAAGATGTGGTGACGCTGCCGATGCTCGTGTACACACGCGGAATCGTCTCCTTCGACCTACCCGGAGCTGCCGTGATCGCGACCGTGCAGGTGCTCCTGTCTCTGATCCTCTACGGCGCGTACCGGCTCGTGTTCGCGCGGATGACGACGAGCCGGCGAGGAGACCACTGATGTTGTTCTGGACTCGACGGGGCCGGGCGGTGGTGTGGACGTTGTTCGCCGTGGTGGTCCTGGTGGTGTTCGTCGCGCCGATCGCCACCGTCGTGGTGGCCGGTTTCGCGGGATCCTGGACGGGACCGCTGCCGTCGGATCTCGGCCTCGCACACTTCGGCGACGCACTATCCGGCGACAACGTCGCCAGTCTGTCGGTGAGCCTGCAGACCGCGTTCATCGCCGGCACGCTGGCGCTGATCCTGGGTACGTGGGCCGCGATCGCGGCGCGCGAGGCAAGCGGGCCGGTCGGCAGGGTCGTGGACGCGGTGTTCCACCTGCCGATCGCGGTACCGTCGGTCGCCATCGGCCTCGGGTTACTGATCAGTTTCAACGAGAAGCCGCTGCTGCTCGGCGGGACGAAGTGGATCGTGATCGTCGCCCACACGGTGTTGGTGCTGGCGTTCGCCTTCAGCGCCGTCTCGGCCGCCCTGGAGCGACTCGATCCGGCGTATCGACAGGCCGCGGAATCGCTCGGGGCAGGACCGTTTCGGGTCATGACGAGGGTGACGCTGCCACTCCTGTTACCCGCCCTGGGCGCGGCGGCGGGCCTGGCGGTGGCCTTGTCGATGGGTGAGTTGGGCGCAACGGTGATGGTCTACCCGGCGACCTGGAAGACCCTCCCGGTGACGATCTTCGGTCTGTCCGACCGTGGTCAGGTGTTCTCCGCGGCGGCCTGCACGTCGGTGCTGCTTGCAGCGACGCTGATCTCGTTGGCGCTGCTCGGCAGACTCAGGTCCCGGGCCGTGGTGCGATGACCGCGTTGTCCTGATCGACAAAGGCCGCCGTATTCGATTTGCCGATCGGACATATCGTCCCGGGTTCTGGGGTGCTGAACTGCTGGTATGGATGCCATCACCACACCCCCGCGCCCGTCGAACGAGCCGGTCCACACCTATGCACCCGGAACACCCGAGCGGACCCGGATCACCGACGAGCTCACCCGGCAGTCCTCGGCGGGACCGATGGAGCTCCCGCATGTCATCGGCGGCTACGAGCTGCATGGCAGCGGCGAGCGCATCGATGTGGTCCAGCCGCACGCACATCGAGAGGTGTTGGGCACCATCTGCAATGCGACCCACGACGACGGTGAGGCGGCAGTCACCGCGGCACGGACGGCCGCGCCCGCGTGGGCGGCGACCTCCTTCGACGATCGCGCGGCCGTCCTCCTGCGTGCCGCCGACCTGCTGAGCGGCCCGTGGCGGGAGCGGATGGCCGCTGCGACCATGCTCGGTCAGTCGAAATCGGTGCAGCAGGCCGAGATAGACGCGCCGTGCGAACTCATCGACTTCTGGCGGTTCAACGTCTCGTTCGCCCGGGAGATACTCGCAGAGCAACCGATCTCCTCGCCGGGGGTGTGGAATCGGATCGACCATCGCGCGCTGGATGGATTCGTCTACGCCATCACCCCGTTCAACTTCACCGCGATCGCCGGAAACCTGCCGACCGCCCCGATGCTGATGGGCGACACAGTCATCTGGAAGCCGTCACCAACACAGGCCTACGCCGCCCACCTGACAATGCAATTGCTCAGGGCCGCAGGACTTCCGGACGGTGTGATCAACCTGGTTCACGGCGATGGTGTCGAGTTGTCCGAAGTGGTGCTCGCCGATGAACATCTCGCGGGTATCCACTTCACCGGTTCGACGAGAACGTTCCAGCACCTGTGGCGTGAGGTGGGTGCGAATATCGACCGGTACCGGAACTATCCGCGAATCGTCGGCGAGACCGGTGGCAAGGACTTCATCGTGGCGCATGCGTCGGCCGATCCCGATGTCCTGCGCACCGCGCTGATCCGCGGCGCGTTCGAGTACCAGGGCCAGAAGTGTTCGGCCGCGTCCCGCGCGTACATCGCACGGTCGGTGTGGGAGCGCATGGGCGACGACTTCCTTGCGGAGGCAGATCAGCTGTCCTACGGGGACATCCGCGATCTGGGGAACTTCGGCGGGGCACTGATCGACCGCCGCGCCTACGACAAGAATGTCGCCGCGATTGACCGCGCCAAGACCGTCCCGACCATGACGGTGGCCGTCGGCGGTGAGTGCGACGACAGTGAGGGATTTTTCGTCCGCCCGACAGTGCTGCTGTCCGACGACCCCTACGACGAGGCGTTCTCCACCGAGTATTTCGGACCCGTGCTGTCGGTCCATGTCTACGAGGACGACGACTTCGAACACACCCTGGGGCTGGTGGATTCGACCGCGAGATATGCCCTGACCGGCGCGGTGATCGCCACCGACCTGGCCGCTGTCGCGACCGCGTCCGATCTGCTGCGCCAGGCGGCCGGCAACTTCTACGTCAACGACAAGCCCACCGGCGCCGTCGTGGGGCAGCAACCGTTCGGCGGCGCGCGCGCATCAGGCACCAACGACAAGGCGGGCTCGAAGGCCAATCTGATGCGCTGGACCTCCACCCGGACCATCAAGGAGACCTTCGTGCCGCCCACCGCATCCGCGTACCCCCACATGACGGCATCCCAGCCCGTCGAGTAGCCACACCCCTACCGCCGGTCGAGTAGCCACGAACGAAGTGAGTGGCGTATCGAGACCAGCGCACCCGCCCCGCACCGAGGAGACCCGATGAGCAAGTTCTTCGACACCACGATGCGACCGATGATCACCGCCGTCGCGGCGAGCGAGCGCATCAAGGAGACGTCGCAACGGCTGACCGTCACCAGACGTGTCGTCGAGCGATTCGTCCCCGGCGAAACCGAGGAGGACGTGTTGGCGGCGATCCGCGACTCGCTGGGCAACGGGTTGTCGGTCACCATCGACCACCTCGGTGAGGACACCAGCGACGACGCGCAGGCCGCACGGACCGTCGACGCATATCTCTCACTCCTGGAAGAGATGTCGAGGATGTC
This sequence comes from Gordonia sp. DT218, assembly GCF_049847105.1. NCBI lineage: Bacteria > Bacillati > Actinomycetota > Actinomycetes > Mycobacteriales > Gordoniaceae > Gordonia > Gordonia sp. DT218. The sequence continues at coordinate 606,497 of NZ_JBNCNS010000001.1, forward strand.
GCCGCCGACTCCCAATGCGCTGGAGGTATCGGTGAAACTCACCGCCCTCGGCCAGATGCTGCCGCGACACGGGCGCAAGATCGCCGAAGAGAATGTTCACACCATCTGCGCAGCAGCCGAGGCCGCCGGCGTCCTCGTGACGGTCGACGCCGAGGATCACGCGACCGTCGACGGGCGACTCGACATCGTGCGGACCGTGCGTCGCGATTTGCCCTCCCTCGGCACCGTACTCCAGGCCTACCTGCGCCGCACCGAGGACGATTGTCGCGAGTTCGCCGAATCCGGTGCACGAATCCGACTGTGCAAGGGTGCATATGCGGAGCCGCCCACGGTGGCGTTCGCCGACCGCACCCAGATCGACGAGGCGTTCCTACGCTGCCTGCGGATCCTGATGAAAGGCAACGGACACCCGATGGTGGCCAGCCACGATCCGATGATGATCGGCGCCGCGCACGAACTGGCGGCGGAGTTCGGGCGGGCCCCGGACTCCTGGGAGCACCAGATGTTGTACGGCATCCGCACCGACGAGCAGCTGCGGCTCGCCGGAGATGGGCATCGTGTGCGCGTCTATATCCCCTACGGCCGGGAGTGGTATGGCTACTTCGTCCGGCGCCTCGCCGAGAGGCCTGCCAACGTCACCTTCTTTCTCCGGGCGCTCGCGGACCGACGCCATCCGGTCACAGCGGCTGAGCCCGCCTGACCTGATCGGCCGCTCGCGAGGCATCGAGTTCGACGTCGCATCTGATCACCGCCGGTCCGACGCGGAGGACACCCGACGACAACGGCTGGGCACGTAACCCACCACGGCCGATGAGCGCCTTACGGACGCCCTCACCCGCCATCGAGTCCATCCACGAGCACGGATGAGCGGGACGGCCGCCACGGAAGACGATGCCGCCGTCACCGGTGTCGATCTCGAACTCACGACCACGGAGCGGATCGAGTTCGAGGCCGCGGACGACGATGTTGCGTCGCCCGACCGCCGGATCAACGTCACCGGCAGCCGCCCGCCACGCCTCGAGCGCCAAGAAGGTGATCGAGGCCTCGGTGTGCGCCCGGACCCCGAAGAACCGGTCACCGCGAATCCCCTTGTCCGCCACGATGTCCACTCGATCCGGAGCGGCGGTTTCCACCTCGTCGGCGGGGCCGTCCTTGGGCCTGCCGAAGTAGGCGTGCCGCGGCGACACCAGCAATGAGACGATCTCGAACCGATACTCCATACCGCCACCGTATGCGTCGCGAACTCGTCTCCGCATTCATAAAGACCATGTCTCAGTGGAGTCAGATTGGGTATTGGCGCATGTCAAACATGGTCGATAGCCTGATGAGAACGCCCGTTGGCAGCGCTGCTCGACAAAGGACCACCATGCTCGTCGCACCCACCACTCTGGTCGCGGCCACCTCGTCGGAAGACCTCGCGGCCGCGCGGAAACAGGCACAGTCGTGGCGATCGCCAGAGATCGGGATCGCCGACCGCGACCTCACCGACGCCGCGCTCGCAGACCTGGTCGCCGCCGCGACGTCAACCGCCGACGACTCCTTCGCCCGCGCGGTGTCCGCGATCCGATCGGCACGTGCCGGCGAGTTCCCGGCCATCCCACACGTCGACGCAGCCGCCGAGATCTTCCGGAGTTTTCTGCGTGACGACCTCATCGACGGCTGGCTGTACGTCCGTGAATCCGACGGCTATCTGCATCCGTATCTGGTCATGGACCTCACGCTGGAACACGGCGACCGCACGCACGGGCCCCGGATCAAGTTCACCATGGAGGCCGACAACGCCACCGTGAAGCGGCCGTCACGCAAACCGCGGGTGCTGTACTTCGAGGAGACGGAGATCGTCGGCAAACTGCCGGGCGATGTCCTGGTCGCCGGTGGCGCGTACAAGGAGACGGTGGAACTCAAGGCCGAATACCAAGTGCGCCGCGACCGGTACCAGGAGATCATCGACGACGGATTCGGGCAGCAATTCACCTTCACCGGCCGCGCGATCCGGACCGACGATTACCGTTCGCCCAACAAACGCGAGAACCGGAAGGTTGTCCACGACGTGGCGCCCAGCGAGATCGCGGCGTTGCGAATGGTCGCAGCCTCGGTCCTGTTCGAGGGCGGCGATTATGGCTCGGTGCCGGTCATCACGGCGGTCCGCGTCTTCGACCTGGGCGCGCAGGATTTTCTGGATGTGAACACCGGGGACCTCTCCGAGTACACTTACGACGCCGATCTCCAGGACAAGCTGGTCCTCCCCGATGATCAGCGCGAACTGCTGAATATCCTCACCACGGACATCTCCGTCTTCACCGGCGACATCATCGACGGGAAGTCCGCAGGCAACGTGATCTTGGCGATGGGGCGGCCCGGAGTGGGCAAGACCCTGACCGCCGAGGTGTACGCGGAGGTCACCGGCCGACCGTTGTACTCGATCCACTCCGGATCCCTGGGTGTGACAGCCGAACTCGTGCGCAAGAACCTCGAGGTGATCTTCGACCGTGCGAAACGGTGGGACGCCGTACTCCTCCTCGACGAGGCCGACGTCTTCGTGATGGAGCGTGGGCTCGACCTCGCCCAGAACGCCATCGTCGCCGAGTTCCTGCGCACGCTGGAGTATTTCGACGGACTGCTGTTCCTGACGACCAACCGGATCGACGGAGTCGACGAGGCCATCCATGCCCGGTGCGCGGCGGTCATCGAATACCGGCCACCCGGCCCCAAGGATGCACGACAGGTCTGGCAGATCCTCGCAGCCGGAAACGACGTCACCCTGGACGAAGGACTGCTCGACGATCTCGTCGGCGGTTTCCCCGACATCACTCCGCGCGACATCAAGATGCTGCTGCGACTGGCGCTGCGGATGGCGGCGCACCGCGGGGTGGAGCTCGACGCCTCGGTTTTCGCCAGTAGCGCGACATTCCGTGGACTGCACTATATCCCGCCGTCGGGTCGGTGATCTCGATACGCCTCCTCGCTACGCTCGTCGGCTACTCGATCAGCAGGACGCAACCCATCCCGCCGAACGAAGTGAGTGGCACCACCCGCCGAACGAAGCGAGCCGTAACACCCGCTGATCGAGTAGCCACGAACGAAGCGAGCCGTAACACCCGCTGATCGAGTAGCCACGAACGAAGTGAGTGGCGTATCGAGATCACTCCCCCGGCACCCTCGACCAACGGGGTTCGACGAGAGTACTTTCCAAGGATGGAGTACGGCGCACACCTGCCGCTGATCGACCTCGACGGTCGCGGTTGGGATGCGCGTCGACTGTCGTCGTACGCCCGGACCGCGCAGCGGCTGGGGTACGCCACCGTGGCCGCCAACGATCATCTCGCCTTTCGGCGACCATGGCTGGACGGGATCGTTGCGCTGGCGTCGGTCGTCGACGCGAGCGGCGATCTCGACCTCGCGACAACGGTTGCGCTGCCAGTGGTTCGCGGGCCTGCTGCACTCGCCAAAGCGGCTGCAGCGCTGGACATCCTCTCCGACGGCCGATTCGTACTCGGCGTGGGGGCAGGGTCCTCGGCAGCCGACTACGCACTCTCCTGCGTCGACTTCGATGAGCGGTGGCCACGGTTCGAGGAAGCTGTCCGGCTGCTGCGGTCACAACTCGGTCGCGACGACGGCCCGTCGTCACGTGGCCGCTTCTACCCGGACCCGACACCATTGGCACCACAGCCGAAACGTGCGGGTAGACCACCGGTGTGGATCGCGAGCTGGGGATCGCCCGCCGGCCTCCGTCGCGTCGCCCGCCTGGGCGATGGCTGGCTGGCGTCGGCCTACAACACGACGCCGGACCACCTCGCCCTCGGCCGGGAAGTACTGCGCGCGAGCCGCACCGACAGCTCTGACCGCGACCTGTCCTGCGTGGTCGCCACGATGTGGACCCAGGTGACGCACGGCAAGCGCGAACGGTCCGAGTGGCTCGCTCGACTCGCGGCGCTCCTCGGCCGAGACGAGCGGGACCTCGCGGGCAGGGTACTCATCGGATCGTCGGAGCACTGCGCCGCTCTGCTGCGGGAGTACCGCGACGCGGGGGCCGATCAGGTCCTCGTCTGGCCGCTCGCCGATCACGAACGTCAACTCGAACTCCTTGCGCAGGAGGTCATCCCGCTGGTGACAGGAGGCAATTCACCGCCGGTCCGGTAGCGAGGAACGGAGTGAGCGGGGCGTACCGGATTCCAACGCTGTGGCGGTGGTGATCTCGATACGCCTCCTCGCTCCGCTCGTCGGCTACTCGATCAGCGGTCAGGAGCTCCCCGCTCCGCTCATCGGCTACTCGATCAGCGGTCAGGAGCTCCCCGCTCCGCTCATCGGCTACTGGATCAGCAGACAAGGCCCCGATCGGCGGTCAGTGCAGTCGATCGGCAGCCGTGCTCAGCCCTCGGGATCGAGCACGAAATCGTAGTTGACGACGACGCCTTCGCCGTTCGGGGTGGAGTGCGGGTCGAGCATGAGTTCCGGTTTGACCGCCGTGGCGATGTCGTCGTCGTTGTGCGGGTCACCCGGGAAGTACAGCTGTGTGGTGATCAGCTCGTAACCGGGAGCGCTCACCTTGAAATGCAGGTGGGCCGGGCGCCAGGCGTGCCAACCCGCCGCCTCGATGAGCTGACCACACGCGCCGTCGGTGGGGATCTGGTACGGAGCCGGTCGCAGCGTGTGGATCTCGAAGCGCCCGTCCTCGTTTGCAGTCCACGATCCGCGCAGATTCCATTCCGGCAGTCCGGGTGCGAACTGCGAATAGAAGCCGAGGTCGTCGGCGTGCCAGAGCTCGACCGTGGCGCCCGACAACGGGGTGCCGTCCACCGCGCGCACCTGCCCGGCGAACTCGAGCGGCGTGCCCGGCTCGTCGTCGCGCATCGGAATGGTGCCGTTCCAGGGGAGTTCGGGCGCGCCGTCGATGTAGTACGGACCCTCGATCGTGCCCTTGCTGCCCTCACGATGCTCGTTGGCGACCTCTTCCACCGAGTGCTCGAGCCACACGTCGAGGAACAGTGGCCATTCGCCGTCCTCGCCGACCCGGATCAGCCATGCCTTGAGTGCGTTGTATTCCTCGTAGCTGACCCGGTCGGACAGGATGATGTCGTTGAGGCTCTTGACCACCTTGCCGGCGAGGTAGTTGACGCGCTCGGTGTCGACGACACCGGAGCGGGTGCCGCCGCCCGCCATGCGCTCCCGGAACCGGGCCGAGGCGTTGGCCCCGGAGTCGGCGGCTTTCGCGGACGTTTCGGCCACAAAGCTGATGTCGGTCATGGGTGGAACTCCTTCTGTGCTGGCCTGTGGGCTGACGCTTCGGGTGAGGGCCGGTCAGCCCGCAGCGATATCCGAGGGGTGGGTGGCCAAGGGGGTCACCGAGATGTCCATGTAGGCGAACAACGGAAGCCCGGACAGAATGCCGTGCAGTTCATCGTTGTCGGCCACGTCGAAGATGGAGAAGTTGGAGTACTCCCCGACGATCCGCCAGATGTGCGGCCACTTGCCGGACCGTTGCAGCTCCTGCGAATAGGCCTTCTCCCGTGCCACGGTCTCGGCCTTGGTGTCCGGGTCCAGGTCGTGCGGGATGTTGACGTCCATCCGTACGTGGAAGAGCATCTCGTCAGCTCCGATCGAGTCGGTAGTGGGCCAGTTTGTCGGGATCGATCTCGACGCCGATTCCAGCGGCCGATGATCGGTGCAGATATCCGTCCCGGATTTGCAGTGGCTCGGTCAGGAGGTCGTCGCTCATGTCCAGGAAGTTCGACAACTCCCCGGCGTTTCGCGATGTCGATTCGAATGCGGCGCCGAACGCCAATGCGCACGACGTGCCGACCTGGCCGTCGATCTGATTGCCCATCACCACTTCCAGGCCGAGTCCCTCGGCGAGATGGTGGACGCGTCGCGACGCGGTGAAGCCGGTGCGTGCGGTCTTGATGCTGATCGCCGTCGCCGAGCCACCGAGGATCTCACGGGTCACGTCGGCGGCGGTCGGCACCGACTCGTCGGCGATGAACGGCACATCGACCTGGCCGACGAGCCATCGGCGGCTCATCACGTCGTCGGCGGGGCAGAGTTCCTCGGCGAACAGGAGTCCGAGGTCGGCCATCTCTTTCATCGCGCGGGCCGACTCCGACGCGGTCCATCCCCGATTGCCGTCGACATAGAGGTCGATCTCGTCGCCGAATCGTTCACGGAGGGCACGGACGACCGCGGTGTCGAGCGTGATCGGTCGGCGTCCGACCTTCACCTTGAAGGTGGTGATTCCGTAGGTGCCGCGCATCTTCTCGGCCTCGGCGACCATCGTCGCCGGATCGGCGAAGCCCAGCATGTGACTGACCCGCATACGATCGGTGTAACCGCCGAGCAGATCCGACACCGGGAGCGTCAACATCTTTCCGAGCGCGTCCCAGATGGCCATGTCCAGTGCGGATTTCGCGGTCGGGTTACCGATCGTCCGCGCCAGCCGCGAGACCACGACCTCTCGCTCGAGCAGCGTCAGGCCGATCACCTGGGGAGCGAAGACCTTCTCGATGACCGCGATGATGCCGTCCTGCGTCTCGCCGTACGTGAAGGGCCGCGGCGGTGCCTCCGCCACGCCCACCACCCCGTCATCGGTGTGGACCCGGACGAGGACGTGCTCTGCGGTGTGTACCTCGCCGGAGGCGAATTTCAGCGGTTTGAGGTACGGGATCGCGAACGGAATCGCTTCGATAGCAGTGATTTTCATCGATTCTCTCCCAGGTATGCGCCGGCAAACGCGGCAGCGATGGCGTCGGCGACGGACTGCACGACCGGGTTGTCCTGTCCGGCACGCCAGGCCAGCGCGAGCTCCACGGTGCCGCCGTCGACCAGATCGCGGATCACCAGACCTTCGAGCGGGAGCGACCGGACCGATGCCGGCAGGACGGCCACCCCGAGTCCGGCGGCGACGAGTGCGAGCAGCACCGCCGTACCCGGCGCCTCGTGCGCTCGCTGTGGAACGAACCCGGCACGATGACAGCTACGGATCGCGGCATCGTTGACCGCCGAATCGCGGCTGTCGTACATCACGAACATCTCGTTGCGCAGGTCGTCCATCGACACCACGGGCTCGACCGCCAAGCGGTGGTCGACCGAGACGGCGAGCACCATGGGTTCGATGTCGATCGTGCGCATGTCGATCTCCTCCCCGACCACCGGCGGACGAAGCACTCCGAGATCGAGCGCCATCGTGCGCAGACCCTCGCACTGGACGGGTGTGAGCATGTCCGACTGGATCTGGAGGTCGACGTCGGGGAGTTCACGCCTGACCATTCGCGCGATCCTCGGTAAGTGCGAGAAGGCCGCGATGCCGGTCAGACCCAGGCGGACCAGTCCACTGCGGCCCGCGGCGATCCGGCGCACGCCATCCACGGCGTCGTCGACACCCGCCAGGATGCGCTCGGACTCCCCTTTGAGGTATTCACCAGCCGGGGTCAGAGCGACCTGACGAGTTGTCCGGGTGAACAACGTGACGTCCAGCTCGTTCTCGAGCTGGCGGATCGCGTACGACAGCGCGGGCTGCGCGACGTGCAACTGCGCCGCCGCCTGCCCGAAATGGCAGGTCTCGGCGACGGCCGCGAAGTAGCGAAGGTGCCGTAGCTCCATGTCCGTGCGATTTCCTGTCCTGTCTCACCGTGATGACCTGCTGTGATCGACACCACGTATGAATCCCACGGTAGGACAGCGATACATACCTGACAAGGACACAGTTTTCCCTGATTGATAAACCAAAACGATCAATAAGATGCTTGGTCAGGACTAGCCATAGCCCTGGTGTGATCGGCACCACGCAGTGCCACAGTGCAGGGAAGGCCCACATTCATCGTTCCTGGAGGTAGAGCATGACCGCGTCGACCACCGACAACCCGCACCATGTGAACTCGGTCTTGGCAGATGCCGTCATCGATGACCGCGAAGCCGGCATCTACCGGGCGAACCGGCGCATCTTCACCGACGAGGACATCTTCGAGCTCGAGATGAAACACATCTTCGAGGGCAACTGGATCTACCTGGCGCACGAGAGCCAGGTACCAGAACCGGGCGACTACTTCACGACGTACATCGGCAGGCAACCGGTGATGATCACGCGGGACAAGGACGGCGAGCTGCACTGCCTCATCAATGCGTGCGCTCACCGCGGCGCCATGATCTGTCGTCGCAAAACCGACAACCGGATGACGCTGACCTGCCCGTTCCACGGATGGACCTTCCGCAACGACGGAACGCTGCTCAAGGTCAAGGACCCCGAGGACGCCGGATATCCGGACACTTTCAATGTCAACGGCTCCCACAATCTCACCAAGGTCGCGCGGTTCGACACCTATCGCGGATTCTTGTTCGGCAGCCTCAATCCCGACGTGCTGACCCTCGACGAGCACCTCGGCGACACCCGAACCATCATCGACATGCTCGTCGACCAGTCGCCCGACGGCCTCGAGGTGGTGCGCGGGGCGTCGACCTACACCTACGACGGTAACTGGAAGGTCCAGGCGGAGAACGGCGCCGACGGCTATCACGTGACCGCGACCCACTGGAACTATGCCGCCACCACGTCGCGGCGCAGCACGGGCGAATCGAAGAACGACACGAAGGCCCTCGACGCGGGCGGCTGGGGCAAATCGGGTGGCGGATACTGGTCGTACCCGAACGGCCATCTCTGCCTGTGGACCTGGGCCGCCAACCCGCAGGACCGACCGCTCTGGGACAAGATGGACGCACTCAAGGAGGAGTTCGGCGACGCCAAGGGCGAGTTCATGGTCAAGGGTTCACGCAATCTGTGCTTGTACCCGAATGTCTATCTGATGGACCAGTTCTCGACACAGATCCGCCACTTCCGGCCGATCGCCCCGGACAAGACCGAGGTGACCATCTATTGCATCGCGCCCAAGGGTGAGAGCGATGCGGCCCGCACCCACCGCATCCGGCAGTACGAGGACTTCTTCAACGCCTCCGGCATGGCGACCCCCGACGATCTCGAGGAATTCCGGTCCTGCCAGCTCACCTTCCGCGCGCAGGCCGCGCCGTGGAACGACATGAGCCGCGGCGCCGAACATTGGCTGACCGGACCCGACCCGGTGGCCGAGACGCTCGGGATGACCGGTGTCATCTCCGCCGGCGTGAAGAACGAGGACGAAGGTCTGTACCCGGTTCAGCACGGCTACTGGCTGGAGACGATGCGCAAGGCAACGGGGTTTCAACCGCCGGTCGAGTAGCCGCTCCCCACCTTACGCCGGTCGAGTAGCCGCACCACACTATTCGCCGGTCGAGTAGCCGCACCATACTATTCGCCGGTCGAGTAGCCGCGACGAAGGAGCGGCGTATCGAGACCCCGTCCCGAAAACCTTCTCAGACAGGACGATCCCATGACCACCACAGAGCCAGCCGAGACCTCCACCGCGAACGCCTCGGCACAACTCATCACCCAGAACATGATCGAGCAGTTCCTCTACCGCGAGGCGCGGTACCTCGACGACCGTGAGTTCGAGAAATGGCTCGAGTGCTATGCCGACGACGTCGTCTACTGGATGCCCTCGTGGGACGACCGTGACCGATTGACCGAGAACCCGCAGCGCGAGATCTCTCTCATCTACTACGGCAACAAGGGCGGCCTGGAGGATCGGGTCTTCCGTATCCGGACCGAGCGGTCGTCGGCGACGTCTCTGCCGGAGGCGCGGACCAGTCACAACATCAGCAACGTGGAGGTCATCGAGCGTCGAGGCGACCTCGTGGACGTCCGATTCAACTGGCACACCATGTATTTCCGGTACAACACGGTCGACCCCTACTACGGCACGTCCTTCTACACGATCGACTTCTCCGGCGAGCACCCGCTGATCCGGCGCAAGACCATCGTGCTCAAGAACGACTACATCCACCACGTGGTGGACATCTACCACTTCTAGGGATATCAGCACATGACTGTCACGACAGGCCGGAACACGGCGGCCGCCACCGGGGCCGAACCCAGGACCCATCAGATCGCGTTGGCCTTCGAAGACGGTGTCACGCGGTTCATCACGTGCCGTGAGGACCAGACCGTCGCCGACGCGTCCTACCGGCAGCGGATCAACATCCCCCTCGACTGCCGCGACGGTGCGTGCGGCACGTGTAAGGCGTTCTGCGAACCCGGCGACTACGACGGCGGCACCTACATCGAGGATGCACTCTCCGACGACGAATCCGCCGCCGGCTACGCTCTGCCCTGCTCGATGAAGCCGAGATCCGACCTGGTGCTCGACATCTCGGCCACCTCTGACATCGCCAAGACACAGGCCTCGACGTTCACCGGTTCGGTCGTCGAGCTCGACCGGCTCTCGGATTCCACGATGCGGGTCGCCATCGAGATCCCGAACCGTGGCGACCTGGCCTTTCTGCCTGGCCAGTACGTCAACATCTCGGTACCCGGAACCGACTGCGGTGACGGCGGATTTCTCTCGCGCTCGTATTCCTTCGCCAACGGTCCCCACGAGGAACGACTCGTCTTCCTGGTGAAACTGACGCCGGGCGGCGCGATGTCCACCTATCTCACCGACCGTGCGCAGCGCGGGGACTCGATCACCCTCAGCGGGCCGCACGGATCGTTCTTTCTCCGCGAGGCGATCCGACCGGTCCTGCTGCTGGCGGGCGGAACCGGGCTCGCGCCCATCCTCTCGATGCTGCGCAAATTGCACGACGACGACAGCGACCGCCGAGTCCACCTGATCTACGGCGTGTCGACCGACGTCGATCTGGTCGCGCTCGACGAGATCGAATACTTCGCCGGTGAGCTACCCGGATTCACCTGGGACCACTGCGTCTCCGACCCCGGCAGCGCCGCCGCCAACAAGGGCTACGTGATGAGCCTGATCGAACCGCGACATCTCCACGGTGGTGACGTCGCCATATATCTCTGCGGGCCACCGCCGATGGTGGAATCGGTCCGCAAACATGTCGGCGAGGCGGGCATCGAGCCGACCGGGTTCTACTACGAGAAATTCGCCCTGGCCGTTCCGTCGGGTGCGGCAAACCAGACCGAGACGGCCTCCGCCGTCATGGCCTCTGGACCGGAATCGGCAACGACCACCGATGAACCGGTGATCCCGGCCACCGACGCCCGCGCGATCGCCGGCCAGATCACCCTGCCGCCGAGTGACATCGAGCCCTGGGACATCGGTCCGTGGCCCGAAACTGTCGAGGCCCCCTGCGACGACGACACCAGGTTGCGGATCGCCGGACAGCAACTGTGGACGGTCAGCGGGGCCGGCGCAGATCTCGACGCCGACGACGGCACAGTCGCGCCGGTGGCCGCTCGTGGCATCGCCGGTCAGGAAGTGTTTGCGCCCAGCGTGATCGAGCCCCTGCATGGTCTGACGACACCGCAGCCTGCGGTCCCCACAGCCGAGATCCCGGCAACCGAGATCCCCGAGACACCAGCGGCACAGCCCGCTCCCGACGCCACCATGGTGACCCCGGAGGGCTACCAGATCGGCGAGGAACACCCGGCGATCCACGAGTCCGACGCACTGTTCGAGGCACGCGCCGCGCTGGAACTCGGTGCCCTCGAGCTGACGTTCGGCCGCCTCACGAGCCGGCAACTCGCCGGCTACCGGTTACTCGCGGAGACCACGTTGCCGTTCGTCGAGGGTGAGCGGTTCGTGGACGCCGCGGAGTACACCGAGACCAACGCGAACTTTCACGACTACCTCTTCACCCTGACCGGCAACAACCACCTCCTCGAGGCCTACAAGGCACTCGGTGTGAAGGGCCGCATGGGCGAGGTGCTGCGCAACGCCACCTGGTGCCACCCGCTCTGCGCCCAGGACCATGTCGACATCGTGGCGGCCTTCGAGGCGGGCGACCGCGCGTCGGCGCGCACATTGATCGCCGACCACGCCGACCGGTCCAAGGAGACCATGCGTCGCGCGATGGCCGACGAGATGGCCACGAATCGACCCCGTTTCGTCTCACCGGGGCGGTTCACCGGCAAGGTCGTGGTGATCACAGGTGCCGCACAAGGTATCGGCGCTCAGGCCGCGCGGCGGATCAGCGCCGAGGGCGGCAAGGTGGTGCTCGCGGACCGCTCCGACATCGTCGCGGAGTTGGCCGGACAGCTCGATGCCGCGGGAGCCGGTGCCGTCACAGCCATCGCCGACCTCGAGACGTATGACGGAGCCGAGTCGGTGGTGCGGACGGCCGTGGCCGCCTATGGCCGCGTCGACGTGCTGATCAACAATGTGGGCGGCGCCATCAACTTCAAGCCGTTCACGGAGTTCACCGAGCGGCAGATCCGCGCGGAGATCGACCGGTCGCTGATGACGACGTTGTATGCGTGCCGCGCGGTGCTGCCGTCGATGATCACCGCCGGGAGCGGTGTCATCGTGAACGTGTCGTCGGCGGCGACGCGCGGTATCCACCGCATCCCGTATTCGGCGGCGAAGGGCGGCATCAATGCCATCACCGCCTCGCTCGCGATGGAGTTCGCCGAGAACGGTATCCGAGTGGTGGCCACTGCCCCGGGTGGCACAGAGGCACCGCCACGCCGCATTTCTCGGGGGACCCCGGAACCGGCGAACCCCATCGAACAGGAGTGGTTCCAGGCGCACATCGATCAGACCGTCTCGTCGTCGCTGGTGAAACGCTACGGAACCCTCGACGAGCAGGCTGCTGCGATCTGCTTCCTCGCCTCCGACGAGGCTGCTTACATCACCGGGACCGTGCTCCCGGTGGCGGGCGGGGATCTGGGCTGAACCTCCCGCATCGGACATACGATGGGACGGTGATCATCGCGGCGGAGTGTCTCGGAAGGGATGCCGAGATCGCCGAACTCCTCGAGCGCGCCCGGGCGGCGACCGGCCCGGAATTCATCGCTCTCATCGGCGAGGCCGGCATCGGCAAGAGCACGATGTTGCGACGGCTCACACAGGTCGCCGCGGACACCGACCTCGATACGTGGGTGGCGTGGGACGGACGCCCGGCACAGTCCGACGTCGAGGGCGCGATCCGGTCGGCTGCGGGACCTGCGCTCGTTCTGGTCGACGACGCCGACCAGAACGACGAACTCGTCCGCGACATCGCAGCTCTGGTGCAACAGAATCGCGATGCACCGGTACTCGTAGTACTCACCGCCGCCGATCCGACGCCTGCGATCAGCGCGCTGCTGGCCGATACCCTCCGCCTCGGGGGCATCGATCGAGAGAGCATCGCGGCCCTCGCCACCGCGCGCGGACGAGTACTCCATCCGATCGTCGTCGACCGGCTGACCAGGCACACCGGGGGCAATCCACGCGACGCCATCGCCCTCCTCGACGAATTGCCCACGGCCACCTGGTCCCGGGTCGACGTCGAGCTGCCCGCGCCGTCGCACATCGTGGCGGAGGTTCGTCGACGGCTCGCGGGTACCACCCCACCGACCCGTGCCCTCATCGAGGCGATCGCCGTGCTCAGCGACATGGATTCGCTCGACACCGCGGTCACTCTCAGCGAGATCGACGACCCGCTCGCCGCGGTCGACGAGGCGCTGGGGACCGGCTTGGTGGTGGCGCCGACGGCGCTGACACCCGCACAGACACAGCCACACACCGCAGGCCCGCTGATCCGGGCCGCAATTCTGGAGGTCATGGGTATCCGCGCCGTCGGGGATCTCCACCAACGGGCAGCGTCGGTTGTCACCGATCCCGTCCGACAGCTCCATCATCGCGTCGCCGCGACGGCGATCCCGGACCCCGCCCTGGCCGACGACCTGGACGCACTGGCCCGCGAACGCGGCTCCGACGGCGCATGGGCGGAGGCGGCGGGGCTCTTTGCCCAGGCGGGTCGACTGACAGCGGATCCGCTCGTGCGCGAAACACGTTCGACACTCGCGTTGGACGCGTTGCTCGCCGCCGGCGACTGCGTGGGCGCCGGCGCGTTGGTGCCTCAGGTGGAGAGCCTCCGGGAGACTCCCCTGCGAAATGCCGCACTCGCGTACCTCGCCATCTTGCGCGGCCGTTCAGCCGAAGCTCAGGTGCGCCTCGACAGAGCCTGGGACATCGTCAATTTCGACCGTGACCCGGACACCGCCGCCCTCATCGCGCAGCGCTACGTCCTGCACAACCTGGTCCGATGTCAGGGCACCGAGTTGGTGGAATGGGCAGACCGCGCCATCACGATGGCCGGCAGCCAGTCGCCCGCCGGCGTGGAGGCGGCAGTGATCCGCGGACTCGGCCTCGCGTGGTCCGGACGACCTACCGAGGCGACCGCCGAATACGCCGCCCTCACGGAACGGATTCGGTTCGGGGCACAGGCGCAACGCGCGACGATGGGCCGGGGCTGGCTGCAACTGGGGCTCGACGACATCGGAGCAGCCCGCAGCAACCTCGAGACCGCGGTGTCCATGGCCAATCTCGGCGGTTCGGCGCGGATTTCGTTGTGGGCGCTCGGCTGGCTGGCCCGGACACAATTTCTCACCGGCGATTGGGAGCCGGCGCTGCACACCGTGGAACAGGGGCGTGCGCTCGCGCGGACCAGCGGCATCGCGCTGGCCACGCCGTTGTTGAATTGGACCGCGGCGCAGATCCACTCGCTGCGCGGCGAATGGGAGGAGGCCGAGCGCAGTGTCCAGGAGGCGGCGACCGCCGTCGGCGACTACGAGATCATGCGGATTCCGGACCTGTTGGCGCGCAGTCAGATCGCGGAGTCCGCCGCCGACTACGGCAAGGTGCGCCGGACGCTGGAACCGCTGATGCGGATGGCCACCGACATCCCCGGACTCAGCGAACCCGGATGGTGGCCATGGGTCGATGTCCTGGCCAACGCGCTCGTCATCGACGGCCAACTCGGCGCAGCCGATGACCTGCTACGGCCGTACGAGGACCTCGTCGAACTGCGCGGGCACCGGTCGGCATCCGCACGACTCAAGTACGCCCGCGGCCGACTACTCGGAGCGACCGGCGAGATACACCAGGCCAGAAGAATTTTCGAAGAGGCACTGGAGCTCCTGGACGGGCTGCCACTACGTTACGACCAGGCGCGGGTCAACTTCGCGTACGGTCAGACGCTGCGACGCGCAGGGAAACGCCGGGCGGCCGATGCCGTCATGGGTGCGGCGCGAGAGATGTATCTGTCGCTCGGTGCGACCACGTATGTGGAGCGGTGCGAACGTGAACTCAAGGCGGGCGGACTCAATGCCCTCCGATCCGATCGCGGTGCCGTGGACCTGACGCCGCAGGAGGAGGCCGTCACCGAGCTTGTCTCCCGGGGCATGTCCAACCGCGAGGTGGCGGCCGAACTCTTCATCTCCCCCAAGACGGTTCAGTATCACCTGACACGCATCTACGCCAAGCTCGGGATCCGCTCACGATCGGAGCTCGCGGCGCTGCGGCGCTGATGCGCTACCTGCCGGTCGACTTGGTCTCGATACGCCACTCACTCCGTTCGCGGCTACTCGACCAGCGGGACGGCGGCAGCGCGGCTACTCGACCGGCGGGACCGCGGCAGCGCGGCTACCACCGCTGGTCGAGTAGGCACCGAGCGCAGCGAGGCGCCGTATCGAGACCACGCCCGACTCGCTAGACCTTTGCGGGCTCGTTCGCGGACGTCCGGTCTACCACCGGCGCACCGGTTTTCGCCTCGACAGTCGCGAAGTCGACGTTCGGCGCGAGTTCGACGACGTCGAATCCCGTACCGTTCACGTCGAACACACCGAGATCGGTGATGACGCGGCTGACCACGGAACGGCCGGTGAGCGGCAGCGAGCAGTCGGCGATCAACTTGGGATCGCCCTTCTTGGTGGTGTGCTCCATGAGCACGATGACCTGGCCTGCGCCGTTCACCAGATCCATGGCGCCGCCGATGCCCTTGACCATCGCACCGGGGACCATCCAGTTGGCGAGGTCTCCGTTGCTCGCCACCTGCATACCGCCCAGCACGGCGACGTCGACGTGGCCGCCGCGGATCATCGCGAAACTCGTTGCCGAGTCGAAGAACGACGCCCCCGACAGGACTGTCACAGTCTGCTTGCCGGCGTTGACGAGGTCCGGATCGACCTCGTCGTCGTACGGGTACGGCCCCACACCGAGGATGCCGTTCTCCGCGTGCAGCGTGATACCCGAGTTGTCGGGGAGATGGTCTGGGATCATCGTCGGCAAGCCGATACCGAGGTTCACATAGTCGCCGGGCCGGAGTTCACGTGCCGCGCGTGCCGCCATCTCGGTGCGGGTCCAGGTCATGATGTCCTCCTAGGAAAGAACGGGCTGTTCGGGGTTGGCGTCGGTCTGGGCGGGGCGCGGCCTCGTGGTGCGCTGCTCGATCTCTTTACGCGCGGCCTGTTCCGGCGTGAGCTCGACGATCCGTTTGACGAAGATGCCCGGCAGATGGATCTCATCCGGGCTCAGCTCGCCCACCTCGACGACCCGCTCCGCCTCGACGATCGTGATCCGTCCGGACATCGCTGCCGGCGGGTTGAAATTACGTGCCGCCGCATGGAATTTGCAGTTGCCGGCCTTGTCCACCACGGCGGCGCGGATGAGCGCGTAGTCGGTGACGATGGCCTCCTCGAGGACCATGTCCTGTCCGTTGAACGTACGCACCTCCTTCGGCGGCGACGCGAGCGCGACACTGCCGTCGGGGTTGTATCGCCACGGCAGTCCGCCGTCGGCGACCAGCGTGCCGACTCCGGTCGGGGTGAAGAACGCGCCGATCCCGCTGCCGCCGGCACGCATCCGCTCCGCGAGCGTGCCCTGCGGGGTGAGCTCGACGGTCACCTCACCGGCCAGGAACTGCCTGCCGAACTCCTTGTTCCCACCGATGTAGGAGGCGATCACCTTGTCGATCTTCCTGGCCTCCAACAAGAGCCCGAGGCCCGCACCGTCGACGCCGCAGTTGTTCGAGACGACGGTCAGTTGCGCCGCGCCCTGTTCCAGCAGCGCATCGATGAGGAACCACGGGATACCCGCGAGGCCGAACCCGCCGACCGCGAGGCTGGCGCCGGCCGGGATGTCGGCGACGGCGTCGGCGGCCGTATCGGCCAGTTTGTCGATGCTCATGATTGCTCCAGGTGTTCGATCAGTGCGGGCGTGATGATCTCGGGTTGCTCGGCATTGGCGAGGTGCGCCGACTGCGGGACGATCAGGAGTCGGCCGGACTTGACCGTGTCGGCGATCTCTTCGAGCTTCGGCGGCGGCGTGGCCTGATCGTCGGCGCCGGCGATCGCCAGGGTCGGCGCGGTGATCGACGCGAGGTCCGCGCGCTGATCCATCACCGCGATCGCCTCGCAACACCCCGCGTATCCCTCGGCAGGGGTATCGGCCACCATTGCCTCGTGATGGCGGCGAGAGCCCGGGTGGTCGGTCAGGTACTCCGGGGTGAACCACCGTTGCACAACGGCTTCCGCGACTGCCGCGCTCCCCTGCGCGCGGACGGTTGCCGCCCGGTCGGTCCACGCCGACGACGGGGTGAGCTGCGCGCCGGTGCACAGCAGTCCGAGCGCGTGCACCCGCTCCGGGTTGCGAACCGCCACACGCATCGCCGTCATGCCCCCGAGCGAGAGCCCGACCACGTGGGCGCGTTCGACGTCGAACCGGTCGAGCAGCGCGATCACATCGTCGGCGAGATCGTCGATCGTGTACGGCCCCTGCGGTACCGGCGATGCACCGTGCCCGCGGGTGTTGTAGCGGACGACCCGGAATCGTTCCTCGAGGGCCGCGAGCTGAGCGTCCCACATGCGGTAGGTGGAGCCGAGCGAATTCGACAGCACCACAACGGGTCCGTCGGTGCGGCCGGACACCACCGCCTCGACGTCGACGGCGCTCATCGGATCACCTCGAAGATCGCGGCCAGGCCCTGACCGCCGCCGATGCACATCGTCTCCAACACATGGCGGGCATCGCGACGACGTGCCTCGTGGGCGGCCGTCGCGAGGATGCGGGCACCGGTGGCGCCGATCGGGTGGCCAAGGGAGATCCCGGAACCGTTGGGGTTCAGCCGATCATCGTTCGCATCGACTTTCCACTCGGCGAGAACCGCAAGAGCCTGGGCCGCGAAGGCCTCATTGAGTTCGATGAGGTCGATCTCGTCGAGGGTGAGGCCGGCCCGCTCGAGCGCAGCGGCCGTGGCGTTCACCGGACCTATTCCCATGACCTCGGGCTCACATCCGGTGACCGCCCATGACGTCAGCGCGAGCATCGGTTCGAGACCTCGACGAGCCGCCTCGTCACGAGTCGTGACGACGCACATGGCGGCGCCGTCGTTCTGGCCGGAAGCGTTGCCCGCGGTCACGGTGGACTCGGGGTCGATCTTCAGTCGGATCGGTCGCAGGGCAGCCATCGACTCCACCGAGGCATCGGCACGGGGATGCTCGTCACGTTCGACCACCACGTCCGGCTTCCCGCGTCTACCGGGGACCGTCACGGGCACGAGTTCGTCGGCGAAGCGACCGGCCTCGTGCGCCGCGATCGCACGCTGGTGAGAGCGCACGGCGAGTTCGTCCTGCTCCGCGCGGCTGATGCCGTACCGGGCACGGAGGTTCTCGGCGGTCTCGATCATGCCGCCGGGCACGGGATGGCTGTCGCCGCCCGCCGTGAGGCGACCACGGTCGAGGCGGTCCATCAGTTCGACGCCGCCCTGCCGGATTCCGGTCCGCAACCCAAGCGCGTAGTGCTCGACGTTCGACATCGATTCGGCGCCGCCGGCCACCACCAGGCCTGCGCCACCCGTGGCAACCTGTGCGGCGCCGTTGAGGATCGCCTGCAGCCCGGAACCGCAGCGCCGGTCGACCTGCATGCCGGGGACACCGGTGCCCAGCCCGGCGTCGAGCGCGGCGATCCGGCCGATCGCCGGGGCCTCGCCGTTGGCATAGCCCTGGCCGAGGATCACGTCGTCGATGTCGCCTTCGCCGAGACCCGTTCGGGAGGCCAGTTCCCGCAGCAGACCGGTGGCGAGGTCGGTCACGGTCAACGAGGCGAGCGCGCCACCCATGCGCCCGACCGGTGTGCGCAACGGGGAACAGATGACAACGTCGGATCCGGTACTCATACGTCCACGATAGGAACGTCATCCGATATTGAGAAGTATTTATTTCGCGCTCAGTGATATGCGTAAGGTCTCAATCATGGAACTCCGACATCTCCGGTATTTCCGGGCCGTCGCCGAGGAACTGCATTTCGGCCGTGCCGCGGAGCGATTGCACATCGCGCAGCCGCCCCTGTCGCAGCAGATCCGGCAACTCGAGGCCGAACTCGGTGTGACCCTCTTCGTGCGGTCCACCCGGCGCGTGGAACTCACGCCGGCAGGCACGGCTTACCTGGAGCGGGTGGAGGCCATCCTCGATGCTGTCGACGTGGCGGGGCTGCAGGCACAACGCGTCGCCGAAGGCCGGCAGGGCACCTTGGCGATCGGCTGCGTCGGGTCGGCGACCTATTCGCTACTCCCCCGGCTGGTCCGCGCGCTCCGCGAGGACCTGCCAGATCTGGACGTCAGCGTGCGCGGCGAGATGTTGGCGCCTGCACAGCTGTCGGCGCTGACATCCGGCGAGATCGACCTGGCACTGCTACGGCCACCCGCGGGTGGCACGGAGATCGTCGTCGAGACCGTCCGGCGAGACCGGCTCTTCGTCGCGATACCCGAGGGCGACCGTCGATGGCGGGATGCGACAGTCCACGTCGACACACTGCGCGACGCGGAGTTCATCGTGCATGCCGGGCACGGCCGATCGGTGATGAACGGGATCGTCGCGACGATCTGTGCGTCGGCCGGATTCGTACCTGCGATCCGGCACGAAGTCACCGAGACGTCGACACTCGTCACTCTGGTCGCCGCCGGGCTGGGCGTGGCGATCGTCCCCGAACCCACCGCTGCGCTCGGCGTCGCGGGGGTGCGGTATCTGCCCCTGGCCCCCGATGTCGCGCCGGTCGATCTCGCCGTCGCGCGGCCCGCCGGCGATCCGTCACCGATGATCGAACAAGTGCTGGCGGTCCTGCGGCGGGTCGCGCGCGACGAGTGACGCAAACCCCTCCGACCGGGCGCAGTTTCCCGTCGATCGGGCGCAGAATGTCGCCCATCGTGCGTGCGGTCCCGGCGGCCACGTCGGGGTCGGGTCAGTCGGGGTCGGGTCAGTCGGGGTCGGGTCAGTCGGGGTCGGACACCAGCCCAGGCACGCGTCGGTGTGAACGCGCCAGAACTGCGACCGCGCGGCGGAGTCGATGTGTCGGATCGCCCGAGCGGTCGAACGGACTGACCGCGGATTCCCGGACGTAACGACCGCACTGCCCGAGTTTGGTCAGCGGCCGGCCGCGGCGACGCGCGCCTGGATCGCATCGACGAACACCGACTTGATGTCCTCGGGTGTCTGAGCCACGTACGTGGTGCCGCCCGGGGTGACGTCGGCGATCTCCTTCAACGCCTCGGTGTCGGCATCCTCGGAGATCCCGATCGTGAGGACCAGGACCGGGCGCGCCGGATCCTCGAGTTCCTTCAGCTGCGAGAGCAACTCGTCGAGGCTGATGCTGTTCGGATCCTCGTTCTGCCCGTCGGTCATGATGATGACCGAGTTCGAGTAGTTCGGGTCGTAGCTGTTCTGCACCTCTTTGAACGCCGCGAGAGTGGTGTCGTAGAGGCCTGTGCCGCCACCGAGCTGAGAGGGCGCGAGACCACGACGGACCGCCCGCCCCAGTTCCTGACGGTGCGTTCCGCCACCGACGGCCGAGGCGTCGAGACGCCGGATCGGGGACATCCATTTCCAGTCCTGATCGGGGCCGCCCTTGTCGATGCCGAACGCCCATCCACCGACCATGGCGTTGTTGGGGAACAGGGTGAGACCGGTCATCGACGCATCGATGAGCAGATCGGCACGGGTCTGGTCACCTGCCGGCGCGGCCATCGAACCCGAGGTGTCCTCGACGACGAGCGTCCGAATCGGCACGCCGAGCACCTGCCACTGCCGGATCGCCCGGTCGACCTGCGATGGATCCTTGAGCTCGAGGTTCTTGACCTCACCGATCCCGGCGCCGTCGGGCAACGCCGCACCATCGGGATTGCGGTACCCCGACTCGTTGAGCGTCTTCTGCCCATCCGACGACGCGAGCCTGTCGGCAAGCTCCTTGCCGGCCTTGGCCGCAGTGTCACTTCGGGCCGCGCTCGCCGTGTTGACCATCGGGTAATCGAGCATCACTGTGCCGTCGGCGGGCACCGACGCCTTGAGCTCTGACCCTGGATGCGTTCGCGTGAACAGCAGGTACTGCTGTTCGGTGGTGACCACCGGGACCGCGGTCGTGTTCGCGAAGTTCAGGCGGGTGCCCTCGTTGTCGTTGGCCAGGCGCGCGTTGTTCTGCTGCACGGCGAGCACCGTCATCGCCGCGGTCAGTTGCTTGTCCGACAGGTTCCCGGCGTTCTCCTCCGCCAGCGCACCCACGATCGGTGCGTCGCCGGTGCTGGTGTCGATCGGGCTGCCGGTCCGCAGATCCTGCAGCTTCATCACGTCGACCCAGCTGTTCAACTGCGGCACCGACTTCCCCGCCACCACTGTCGGTGAGGATGCGATCGACGGCGACACCATGTTCAGATCACGGCGCACCTGAGTGGTGACCCGGCGGGCCTGGATCTGCGAGTCGGCGACCCACAGGTCGGGCGCCTTGTCACCGCTGGTCAACTGACCGGGCACCTGTGCGCCGGCCACGCCGTTGATGTCGTAGTCGTAACAGGAGTCCTCGGATGCTTCCTGGGTGACCGTGCGCAACGCACTGGTCATCGAGGGATCCGAGGCGACCGAGATGGTCTTCCGATCGGCACAGCCCACGGCGCCTGTCCGCCACAACACGAAGCCGGTGACCAGGGCGGCCACCACGATCAGCGCGGCAGTACCCCAGAGCCAGCCTGCCCGGCGACCCGTCGACGCACGCCGGTGCTCGAACCCGAAATCGTCGCCGGAACCCCGCCGAGCCGACTGCCGCTCGATCGGACCGCTCGCCGGCATGTCGATCGGCCCGGTGCGCGACACTCGTTCCGCGCCCGAGCCTTGTCGATCTCGCCCCGCTCCCGGTTCCGGCCGCTTTCGACCTTCTCCCGACTCCGGGCGGTCACCGCCCGAACTGTGACGCCCCATCGCCGTCTCCCCCTGTTTTGTCGTCTAGCCGAAGACCTCACGGAAGGTCGTCAACGACTTCCGCAGATCCCCGGATACCGCCATGGCCGCTGCCTTGCCGGCCGGCCCGATCAGTGGCAAACCGCCGAGATCAACAGTGAAGGTCACTGTCGAACCCGAATCGGTGGGCGCTATGCCCAGGTCGAGCTTGGCCTTCACGCCGCCCTTGCCGTTGCCTTTCAACCGCACCTGCTCCAGTGGACGGTACTTCTCGATCGTCCAGTCGAACCGGATGCGGGTCCCCTTGACCTTGACCACCGATGCGAGAGAAACCCCTTCGCCGAGTTCGTCGGCCGCCGGAACCGCCGATCGCCAGCCGTCGTGCAGCACCAGCCACTCCGTGTAGCGCGTGAGATCCGACGCCGCGGCCCAGGTATCTTCGACAGACAGGTCCACATCGATGGAGTCACTAGTCTTGGCCATGGTGAGTGAGCCTAGCGTCAGCGACTACGCGCGAGCGCTGCTGGGCACCGTTCTGATCGGGCACGGCGTCGCCGCCCGCATCACGGAGGTGGAGGCGTACGGCGGTCGCGACGACCCGGCATCGCACGCGTACACCCGCACCCGCAGGTCGGAGATCATGTACGGCCCGCCCGGGCGGCTCTACGTTTATCGGATTCACGGGCACTTCTGCGCGAATGTGGTGACCGGACCCACCGAACAGGGATCGGCCGTCCTGATCCGCGCCGGCGAGATCGTCGACGGGCTCGATCTGGCCCGGACACGGCGCCCGACCGCCAAGGACGACGTGTCGTTGGCGCGCGGACCGGGAAATCTCACCCGCGCGCTCGGCATCACGATGGACGACCTCGACAGCGACGTCGACGACGGCTGGCCGGTCAGCCTCGACCGATCAGGACCGGTGGTGTCGGCAGCGATCAGCGTGGGACCACGTGTCGGCGTCCGACGTGCCGCCGATGTGCCGTGGCGATTCTGGATCGCTGCCGATCCGAGCGTGTCGTCGTATCGGCGGCATGCTCGGGCCGAGCCCCGGGGCGAACCCTACGCCTGAGGCGGATTCTGCTTCGGCTCTTCGGGTTTCGGCTGTTCAGGACTCGAGGATGGAGCCGGGTTCTCCGGCTTCGGGGTATCCGGCTTCGGGGTATCCGGGCCGACCGCCTTCTTGACCGCGTCCTGCGCTTTGTCGACGTGACCGGCGTACTTGCCGCCGGTGACCTTGTTGACCGTGTCGCCGCCCTTGTCGATCAGGTTCGGGTTGCCCTTGAGCGCGGCCTTGGCCTTGTCCACCAGTCCTTTGAGATCCATGTTCCGAGTCTAGTCAGTCCGGGCGTCCCGCTGCAGTCCCGTCGTCGACTGGATCCGCGGCATCGGCCCGGCGCTGATCGCGCGCCGCCACGACCCGCGGAACCATCCGCGAGACCACCTCGACCGCGGCGATGCCCACTGCCGCCGACACTGCGGCGACCGACATCATCTGCGCATTCGACGTGTCCAGCTTGAACAGGTCCTGAGTCCACGGCCACAGGAAGATCAGCACATACGCGCCGACCGACACCCCGAGCAGGATCGCCTTCCACCAGTTGTACGGCCGCGCGACCACCGCCAGGACATACAGCGCGACGGCGATCAGGGTCATCAAGGTCGCGGTCGCCGCCTGCGTCTGCAGAGGACTGAGGTCGACCGAGTCCTTGCTCCCGATCTCGACACCCGCCCCACCCGGGTTCACGATGACGTAGGTGACAAAGGCGGCCAGTCCGACGATGATGCCGTTGGGCACCGCTTGGGACAGGACACGTCGAACGAATCCCGGCCGGGCTCGTTCATTGTTCGGTGCCAGCGACAGTACGAACGCCGGGATACCGATGGTGAACCACGCCGAGATGGTGACGTGGATCGGCTGGAAGGGGTAGCTGAGAGAACCGGCACCGAACAGGTGATCCACCAGTCCGCCGATACCGACGAACAATGCCAGCAGCACCGCGTAGACGGTCTTGGTGAGGAACAGGTTGGAGACCCGTTCGATGTTGCCGATCACGCGGCGACCCTCGCCGACGACATAGGGCAAGGTGGCGAACCTGTTGTCGAGCAACACGATCTGCGCGACCGAGCGCGCCGCCGAACTCCCCGATCCCATCGCCACCCCGATATCGGCGTCCTTGAGCGCCAGCACGTCGTTGACACCGTCTCCGGTCATCGCAACGGTGTCGCCCGTGGACTGCAACGCCTTGACCATCGACCGCTTTTGATCGGGACGAACCCGCCCGAAGGTGACGCCGCGTTCGACAATCTCGGCGAGTTCCTCTTGGTCGGCGGGCAGGCTGCGTGCGTCCACCGACGTCTCCGGTGAACCCAGACCGAGTGAGGCCGCGACCGCGCCGACCGATCGCGCGTTGTCGCCGGAGATCACCTTGACGTCGACGTGCTGACTCGCGAAGTAGTCGAGAGTCTCCCGTGCATCGGTCCGAACCCGCTGCTCGAGCACGAGGAGCGCGACAGGGGTGACCGAGCCCGGGGTGTGGGCACCCGGCGCGGGCGGGGTGTCGACCGGCACATCGGTCTGCGCGAGCAGCAGAATCCGCAGTCCTGTCGAGCCGAGTTCGTTCGCCAGATGCGCGGTGGCACTCTCCGGATCGAGAAGCACGTCGGGCGCACCCACCAGCCAGTTGCCCATGTCCTCACCGTCGGTGTCGTCGCGGAACGACATTCCGCTCCACTTCTTGGCCGACGTGAACGGCTCCACCGTGACCAGCGTCCACGACGGCGGCTCGGGATAGGCCTCGGACAAGGCCTGCATGCTGGCGTTCGGGCGCGGGTCGTGGGCGGCCAGCGACGCCAGGACGGGTCCGAGATCGGCCGGCGCCTGCCCGGCGACCGGCCGCACTTCCGACAACCGCATCCCGTTCTCGGTGAGTGTTCCCGTCTTGTCGGCGCACACCACGTTCACGCGGGCCAGGCCTTCGATCGCGGGCAGTTCGTTGACCAGACATTGCCGCTGACCGAGCCGCACCACGCCGACGGCGAACGCGATCGAGGTCATCAGGACCAGACCTTCGGGGACCATCGGCACCAGGGCGGCGACCATGCCCAGTAGTGAGGCGCGTATCCCGTTGTCGCTGATGAACAACTGGTTGACGATGGTGAGGATGCCCGCCGGGATCAGCAGCCAAGTGATCACCTTGAGGATCTGGTCGATCCCCGACCGCAGTTCCGAGGAGACCAGGGTGAACTTGGACGCCTCCGACGCGAGTTGTGCGGCGTAGGCCTGGGCACCGACCTTGGTGGCCCGATAAGCACCCGAGCCCGCGACGACGAAGCTCCCGGACAGGATCTGATCCCCCGACGTCTTGTCGACCGGGTCGGCCTCCCCGGTGAGCAGTGACTCGTCGACGTCGAGAGCCATCGCCTCGACCATTTCGCCATCGACGACGACCTGATCGCCTGCACCGATCTCGATGATGTCGTCGAGGACGATCTCGTTCGGCGACAGTGCGACCACCTGCCCGTCGCGACGCACCATCGGCGTGGTCTGGCCGACGATCGCCAGCTTGTCCAGGGTCCGTTTCGCACGAACCTCCTGGATGATGCCGATGCCACTGTTCGCGATGATCAGCAGGCCGAACAGGCCGTTGATCAGCGAGCCGGTGGAAGCGACGATCACGAACAGCACCCCGAGGATCGCGTTGATCCGGGTGAACACGTTGGCCCGCACGATGTCGGCGACGGAGCGCCCGGACCGGTCCGGAAGGTCATTGACCTGGCCGTCGGCCACCCGTTGTGCGACCTCTGCCGCGGTGAGACCGGGATGTCCGGCGGTCACTTGGGTCACGCGGTGGCCTCCCACCACGCCGGGTCGTCGAGTGCGGTGCCGGACCGGGTCAGGAGATCGATCGAACCGCCGGGCGGCGGAACGATCACCGTCGTCGCGTTGTCTGCCGCGGCCGGTAGCAGCCGGGCGATGGGGTCGCCCCACGAATGGCGGGCGAGATTGAACGTCCCCCAATGGATCGGGATCATCACCGCGTCGCGCACGCGATCTCCGGTCACCATCCGGTGCACCCGAACCGCCTCTTCGGGGTTCACGTGGACATCCGGCCAGACGGGATCGTAGGCGCCCACCGCCACCAGCGTGAGGTCGACGCCGCCGAGCCGCATCCCGACCTCGTCGAACTGTTCAGAGAATCCGGTGTCACCGGAGAAGAAGAAACTGTGGGTGGGTCCTGCGACCACCCAGCTCGCCCATTGCGTCAGGTTGCGGGTCAGCGATCGCCCGGAGAAATGTCGGGCGGGGGTACAGGTGAACGTCAGGTCGCCGCGAACGAAAGACAGGGTGTGGTCGTCCCACCAGTCGATCTGGTCGATCCGGTCCGCCGCGATCCCCCAGGACATGAGGTGGGCACCGACTCCGATCGGGGCGACGAAGCGGACACCCGGCTGCCGTGCGGCGAGGTCGACCACGGTGGGCATGTCGAGGTGGTCGTAGTGGTCGTGGCTGATCAGGACCACGTCGATGGGCGGCAGGTCGGCGACCTGGGCGGGTGCGGGATGCATGCGGGCCGGGCCGATTGCCTTGGCGGGTGAACAACGTCGGCTGAACACCGGATCGGTCAGCACGCGTACCCCGTCGAGTTCGACCAGGACCGAGGCGTGCCCCAGCCAGGTGGCGTGCAGGGCACGCACCTCATCCGCGAACTCGGGTCTCAGGACCGGGATCGGCCGACGCGGCCGGCCGGGTCGCCGCGCCATATCGAGAAACACCCGGAAGTCGGCGTCGACCGCGGGTTCGGCCTGTTCGACATTGCTGAACACCCCGTCGAGTTGCCGCGCCGACGCCGCCGTGAACCGGCGGATCTCCTCGGCGTCGGCGCCGAGGGCGCGTGCCGCGGGTAGTCCACGTCTGGCCAGTCCGCCCGTGACCGCATTGGCCGTCGCCAGCCCTACCGTCGAGAGAGTTGAGGCCGCACGCTGTGCCAGATTTGCGCCGGTCCGGCTGATAGTCGAGGTCACGGGACTCAGGATAGTGCCGTCCGACTCTGGGACGGGCCGCGACGCCGACGTGTTGATCGTCTCGACGAACCGTCCCGACGCGGCGGACCCGCCCATCTCACGTTCGTTGCCCGATTCGCACTGATAGGCTTCGACGAACACGTCACCATACATGTGCAGGTCACATGCGGTCTTGGGGGTAGTCCTCGTTGGCAAGAATGTCTGTCGGGGAGCGTCGGTCGGCGCTCATCGAAGCCGCATATCGCGTGATCGCCGATCACGGTGTCGAAGGTGCGACGACGCGTCGCATCTGCGCGCACGCGAACATGCCGCTCGCCAGTTTCCATTACGCGTTCGACAGTCGCACTGCGTTGCTCTGCGCGGTGATGGAGACGGCCGTGCCCTCCGACATCAGCCGGATGCTCGAGGCGATCCTGCCGATGGCCGCGGATCCGGAAGGCCGCGGGCGTGAGGCGATGCGCAAGAACGCGCAGGCACACCTCGAGGGCTTCTACACCCTGCTCAAGGCCGATCCCGGCCGGATGCAGGCCACCATCTCACTGGGCATCTACGCGCACAATCACGCGGAGCTGCAGGAGGTCGGCAAGGAGATGTACGGCCGACTGTACGAGGTGGCGGGCATCGGCCTGGAGATCGCGGCCGAGCGCGCGGGTGTGCGATGGAAGGAGCCGGTCTCCGATCTCAGCCCGGTGATCATCGCCGCCACCAACACCATCACCCTCACCTATCTGAGCACCTCTGACGATGTGGCGATCGCGAAGATCATCGAACTGGTGGTGACCGCGCTGATGACCTACGTCGTCGAGGACTGAGCGGGCCGAGTCCCGGGGCGGTGCATCCGCCGGAAACCGCCGTGCGGAGACCAGGAGCCACGAAGGTCACCAGCAGGCGGATCTGCCTGTGCAGTCCGAGGAACCCTGGCCAGGGATTATCCCGCTCCGTGCCACTCAATCCGCGGACGGAGCCTCCGACATGCGGTGGATCGGTCCGTCGATGTCGCGCAGCGGCCGCCCGCTTCCACCATTCCGATCGGAGATCAGTTGCGCCACAACCGATATCGCCACCTCCGACGGGGTGTGGCCGCCGATGTCGAGTCCGAGCGGAGACCGCAGCCGATCGATCTGGTCCCGCGGGAGCCCGGCGTCGATCAGGCGCGCGATCCGGTCGGTGTGGGTGCGCCGGGAACCCAGGGCACCCACGAACCCGACCCGGTCGGACCGCAGAGCCGACATCAGGATCGGCACGTCGACCTTGACGTCGTGGGTCAGCACGCAGACCACGGTGGCGGAATCTGTTCGACCCGAGACTATCTCGCCGTCCAGATATCGGTCCGGCCAGTCCACGATCACCTCGTCGGCATCGGGGAACCGGGCCGCCGTCGTGAACACGGGACGCGGATCGACGACGGTGACGTGATAACCGATGTTCTTCGCCGTGGTGGTGAGGGCGCGGACGAACTCGTTGGCGCCGACCGCGATCAGGCGACGCGGCGATGCGAAGGTCTGCACGAAGGTCCGCGGTCTGC
Source organism: Gordonia sp. DT218 (assembly GCF_049847105.1). Lineage (NCBI taxonomy): Bacteria > Bacillati > Actinomycetota > Actinomycetes > Mycobacteriales > Gordoniaceae > Gordonia > Gordonia sp. DT218. The sequence goes on from NZ_JBNCNS010000001.1 coordinate 635,065, forward strand.
CGGCCGCGCAACCGAGCGGCATCTCGGTGTCGTCGACGCCGACGATCCCACTTCGCCCGGCGTCGAGCAGGTCGGCGATGTCCTCGTCGAGTTCGCGCCACCGCTCGATCGCGTCACCGTGGTTCACCCGCCAGAGCGGCTGCGCGGTCAGCGTCGTCGCCACCGCGACCGGCCGGCCGCTGGTGATCGCGGCAAGCAGATCGGTGAGATCGGCCACGTGACCCGCATCGATCCGTTCGACGAAGACCTCGATCTCTCCCCCGCAGGTGAGGCCGATGGCGACGTCGTCGAGGTCCGTGGGACCGAAGCGCTCGCCGACCGCACATCCCGTGTCCAGTACGTCGCGCGCCGACTGCACGATGGCCGAGTCGACACATCCCCCCGACAGTGAACCGATCACCTCACCGGCCGCGGTGACCGCCATCGCCGCACCGAGTCGGCGAGGCGCCGGGCCACTCGTCGCGACGACCCGCGCCAGCGCCACCGGACCGTCGGCGAGACGGTCCAGCAGCACGGGGATGAGATTTCGCATCTCGTCATTCTCCCAGACCGACGTCGACCGGGCTCGGCACGAACTCCCGAACCCGGTCGACCACGAACGCGTTACGTCTGCGCGGGCAGTACGTGCTCACCGGTCTTGTCGCACGACAACGCCAACGAACTGATGTACTGCTTCTCCCCGTCCGGGCCCGGGACGGCGGACGCGATCATGTCCGGACGCTCGAACTCCATCCCCGTGACGCAACACATCAGCTTTTCGTGCGTCGGGTTGCCGTGCTCGTCGTACATCGGGATGTCGATGCCGTCGTCGGTGCGACGCAGGTAGTACTTGCCCTTGGTCGAGAGCGCGATGATCGGCGGCAGCACCAGGGCGAGCACCAATGCGACGAGCGGCGAGTACGGCTGGATGGTGTCGCCGAAGACGTGGAAGTAGACCAGGATCGACGCACCCGCCGAGACGATCAGCGACACGAAGCCGACCGGGTTGAAGTTGTAGATCATGCCGCGCCGGAACTCCGGCTGCTTCGGCGAGATCTTCAGCAGGTACTTGTTGATCGCGATGTCCGACGCCACCGCGACGACCCAGGCGATACCACAGTTGGCGTAGAAGTTCAGCAGGTTGTTGAGGAAGCTGAACATGTCGGACTCCATCAGAACGATGGCGATCGCGACGTTGAAGAACAGGAAGACGAGTCGTCCCGGATAGGTCTTGGTGACGCGGGTGAAGCTGTTGGTCCATGCCAGCGAGCCGGAGTACGCGTTGGTCACGTTGATCTTGACCTGGCTGATGACCACCAGGATCACCGCCAGCGTCAGAGCGAGCCAGTGCGGTAGGAAGTCCTGGTAGATCTCCACGAACTGATGCACGGGCTGGTTCGCGATGCCGGCGTTGTCGACCGAGATCCCGATCAGGTAGACGGCCAGGAACAGGCCGACGATCTGCTTGATGGCACCGAAGAAGACCCAGCCCGGACCGGCCGTGATGGTGGCGATCCACCACTTGCGCGAGTTCTCCGGGGTGCGCGGCGGCATGAATCGGAGATAGTCGATCTGCTCGGCGATCTGGGCGATCAGCGAGAGACAGACACCGGCAGCGAGCATCGTCCCGGCGAAGCTCACTCCCTTGCCCAGGGGCTGGCCATTGGAGTCGACACCACTGAAGGCGAAGAAGTCGCCGATGGCATCCGGATGCTTGATCACGAGGTACAGGAACGGCAGCACCATCATGATCAGCCACAGCGGGGTCGTCCACACCTGTAGCTTCGCCAGCGTGTTCATCCCGTAGATCACGAGCGGGATGATCAACACGGACGACAGGAGGTAGCCGATCCACAACGGTATGTGCAGCCCCAATTCGAGGCCCTGCGCCATGATCGACCCCTCGAGGGCAAAGAAGATGAACGTGAACGAAGCGAAGATCACGTTCGTCAGCACCGACCCGTAGTATCCGAATCCGCTTCCGCGCGTGATCAGATCGAGGTCGATGTTGTAGCGGGCCGCATAGAAGGCCAGCGGGTACCCGGTCAGGACGATCACGATTGCGAAGAATCCGATGCCCAGCAGCGCATTTCCGGTGCCGTTCGCGATGCCGACGTTCGCCCCGATGGCGAAGTCGGCCAGATAGGCGATGCCGCCCAGTGCCGAGATGGCGACGACGCCCGGCCCCCACTTGCGATAACTGCGTGGCGCGAACCGGAGGGTGTAATCCTCGAGTGTCTCGCGCATGGCCGCGGCCTGCGGGCCGGTGGCGATGATTCCCCCCTCGGCCTTCTCCACATCACCGACTTGGTCGGCGAACCCCCCGACCCCGTCGTGGACCGACTCATTCGACATACCGCTCCCTCACCAGGTTTCGTGCGCACTCCGGACCGGAGGACACCTTGGGTGAAGGTAGAAACGGGCGATTTCGATCACTTGACCGGAATGTTTCGGACACGAAAACTCCCATCCCGACCTGACGGAGAGACCGTTTTGTCCGAATTCCCTAGCGTCCGCTGAAGTTCGGAGTGCGTTTTTCCGCCCGTGCGGCACGACCTTCCGCGAGATCGTCGCTTTCCCAGGCCTGCATCATCGCGGCCAACCGATCGGACGGCGGCTCATCGCGCGCACCGTCACCGTTGAGGACCAGCTTGTAGTGCTGGAGGGTGAGCGGCGCCAGATCGGCGATGACGGAAGCCCAGTGTCGGGCGTCGGTCAGATCGCCGATGCGGTTGGCGAAACCGAGTGCATGGGCACGATCCGCGGACAGCGGATCGCATCCGATGAGCATGCCCGCTGCCTGGCCGGTCCCGACCAGCGACGCCAACCGCTTGATCGTCCATTCATCAACCGCCACACCGATCTTCGCGGCGGGAATACCGGCCATCGCATCGGGAGCCATCACGCGCAGGTCCGCCGCCATCGCGAGCTGCAGTCCCGCGCCGAGCGCCGAGCCGTTCAACGCCGCGATCACCGGGACAGGTGTCGCCTCGATCTGTTGCAGGGTCGTCACCAGTTTGTCCAGGAACGCCGGGTCGTACACCGGACCGGAGAGGTCGGCGCCGGCACAGAAGACGGGCCCCCTCCCGGTGAGGACGATCGCCCGCGCTCCTCCGTCCACCGCATCGACGAATGCCTCCGAGAGCTCAGAGACCATGGTCTCGTCGAGGGCGTTGCGCTTGTCGGGGCGGTCGAGCTCGATGCTGACCACTGCACCTTCTGCAGACGAGTGAATCATGTGCCGAAGCCTACCGAGGTGACAGACTGCCCAGTGTGGGTGCTCCCGACAACGACAGCGACATCCGAGACGACTGCGACGTGCTGGTGATCGGGGGCGGGCAGGCCGGGTTGTCGGCCGCGTACTTCTTGCAGCGATTCTCACTCGACGACCGTTATCAGCTCCTCGACCACGCCCGGGGGCCTGGCGGGGCATGGCAGTTCCGCTGGCCGACGCTGACACTCGCTGCGGCCAATCGCGTCCACGACCTGCCCGGATACGGGCTCGTAGAGGCACTCGGACGCGACTGCGAGACGTTTCCCGCCGCGACCGCCGTCCCGGAATATTTCGGTAAGTACGAGCAGAAGTTCGGCCTGCGGGTACATCGGCCGGTCGATGTCCGCTCGGTCGAGCGCCTCGACGCCGAGTCGGGCGACGACGGCTTTGTCGCGACTCTCCGCGACCGGAGGACGATCACCACCCGGGCGATCATCAACGCGACGGGCACCTGGGAACGCCCGTTCGTCCCGCATGTTCCCGGGATCGGCGACTTCCGTGGCCGCCAATTGCACACGCATGACTACGTCGGGCCCGAGGAGTTCGCGGGCAAACGGGTGCTCGTGGTCGGGGCCGGCATCTCGGCGATCCAGTTGCTCATCGAGATCGCCCGCAGGGCACCCGGGGCACAGACGTTCTGGTGCTCCCGGACCGAGCCGGTGTTCGACCCGACCCCGTTCGATCCGGACAAAGGCCGACGGGCGGTCGCCCGCGTCGACGAACGTGTCCGGGCCGGCCTGCCACCGACGTCGGTCGTCTCGGTGACCGGACTGGCCCTCACTCCGGCGATCCGGGCCGCGCAGGACGACGGCATCCTCGCCTGGCGCCCGATGTTCACCCGGATCACGGAGACCGGCGTGTGCTGGGACTGCGGGGTGGAGGCCACGAGCGGCGACGCCACCCTGGACGTCGACGTCATATTCTGGAACACCGGATTCCGCAGCGCGCTCGACCATCTCGCTCCACTACACCTTCGCGGACCCGGCGGCGGGATCACGATGACCGGCCGGTTGGCCACCACCGTCGCGGCGGAGCCACGGATCCAGCTCCTCGGCTATGGGCCGTCGGCATCCACGATCGGAGCCAATCGGGCAGGCCGCGCGGCGGCGCGAAACGTCGCGGAGTTGATCGGTTGATCGGTTGATCGACGTTCGCGGGAGACCTTGACATTCTGTTGTGTTTTCCTAACAATTGCGTAGGTGAGCCCTGTCAGGAGAGGCGAGAAGCTCCCGATCTTCAATCGCATCGGCGTCCTGCGCGCGGAGCGGAAGATGTCGCGGGCACACCTTGCCGAACTGGTCGGCATCAACGTCCAGTCCGTAGGCGCCCTCGAACGCGGCGACAACTACCCCAGCCTCGACCTCGCGTTCCGTATCTGCGCCGTCTTCGACCTGCCCGTCGAGGCCGTGTTCAGCCGCCGTGAATTCGGGGCCATGTCGGCCGAGCTGTATCCGCGGGTCACCGACGACCGACAACCCGATCACGGAGGAGCACGATGAGGGACCCCAATTCGGCCATCCCGGAGGACGCGACCCCCGCCCTGTGGCGGCGTTACGACGAGTGGCGGGCCGGGCGTCATCTCCGTTTCAACGAGAAGCATGCGGGCGCGCTGAACTCGTGGCGCACTCGTCGCGGCGCCCGACGACTGGTCCTGCTCCAGGTGTCCGCCCTCGTGGTGACCCTCGCCGGTGCCGTGATGTCTTTCGCGACAATGTGGTTCGTGATCCCGTTCGTCGTCGGGGTGGTCGGATCCTGCACCGTGCAATACGCGCTCCGCATCGTGACCGGATCGATCGCCGACACCCCGGTACCTGCGCTCGACGAGATCCAGCTCGCCCAACGGAATTCGGCGAGGTCCATCGGGTTCGTCGTTCTCTACTCGCTCATGTTCATCCCGTACCTGATCCTCATCATCCTGGGCACCAACGACAGCGTGAGCGGCCAATCGGTGTACGGCACCGCCATTCTGCTCATCACCCTCGTGGTGATGGCGGTGGTACTCCCGACGATGCTCACCGCCTGGTGGATGAACGATCCCGACCCCGAAGACCTCATCACCAGCGAGACAGAACGGAGCCACGGATGAACGGGCCGCTGATCATCGACGGACTGCACAAGCGATACGGGAAACTGATCGCCCTGCAGGACATGACCTTTCAGGTCTCACCCGGTGAGATATTCGGATTCGTCGGGAGCAACGGCGCGGGCAAATCCACCACGATGCGGATCATCCTCGGGGTCCTCGCCGCGGATGCGGGCAGCGTGAGCCTCGGCGATCATCCGATCGACCTGCAGACGCGTCGGCGCATCGGGTACATGCCCGAGGAGCGCGGGCTCTATCCCAAGATGAAGGTCGGCGAACAGCTCGTGTTCCTCGCCCGACTCCACGGGATGTCGTCCATCGCAGCCCGCGAGAGCGTTGACCGGTGGACTACCCGGCTCGGGGTCGAGCAACGGGTGAACGACGATGTCGGCGATCTGAGCCTGGGCAATCAGCAGCGCGTCCAGCTCGCGGCGGCCCTCATCCACGATCCCCGCGTCCTGGTGCTCGACGAACCGTTCTCCGGGCTGGACCCGGTGGCGGTCGACGTCATGAGCGATGTGCTCAAAGAGAAGGCGGCCGAGGGTATCCCGGTGATCTTCTCCTCCCATCAGCTCGATCTCGTCCAACGCCTCTGCGATCGGGTCGGCATCGTCGCGCGCGGCCAGATGCGGGCACTGGGCCGGGTCGACGATCTCCGTGCACGCGAAGGCGTGACGCTGGAGGTCGCCGGGCCGTCGGCCCGGACCCGGTGGGCGGACGGCATCGCCGGCGTCGAGCAGGCCGACTACGACACCGACATCGACCTGACGACGCTGCGGCTCGACCCGGCTGTCGCAGACGACCAGGCGATCCTCGGCGCGGCTCTGCGCGTGGGTCCGGTCCACCGCTTCGCGACGTCGACCCCTTCCCTGACCGAACTGTTCCGAGAGGTGGTCTCCGCATGAACTCCCCCATTTCACGCCCCCCGCACGAGCGCGCCGGATCAACCGGGTCCGGGTCAGGTGGTGCCGGTGGTGCCGGTGCCGTGCAGTCGATCTGGTTGGTCGCCGAACGAGAGATCGCGACCCGCGCGAAGACCCGGTCGTTTCTGATCAGCACCGGTCTGCTGATGATCGTGATCATCGTCGGCGCCATCGTCTGGTCGGCGCTGAGCGGCGGTGACGACGCCGATCGCGTCGGCGTCGTCGGCCAGGATGCCGCACTCTCGCAGACCATCGAGGAGTTCGGCTCGGCAACCGGCACTTCGGTCGATGTGGTTCCGGTTGCCTCGGCGGCGGACGCCCGCGCCCGGGTGGCCGACGGTGATCTCACCGCCGCCCTCCTGCCGGGTACCTCACCGAACGCGTATGTCGCGGTCTCGGAGAGCGGGCTGAGCCCCACTCTCGACGGTGTTCTGCGGTCGTCGGTTGAGCAGGTCGGCCTCACCCGTTCGCTCGCCGAACGGGGCGTCGACGCCGCATCGCTCCCCCGCGCGACGATCACCGTGGAACAGACCACTCCCGACAAGCCCGACGAGGGACAACGCATCGTGATCGCGCTCGTCGGCACCATCCTGCTGATCACCGCGATCATGATGGGCGGGTCGATGGTCGCCGTCGGTGTCGTCGAGGAGAAGACATCACGGGTCGTCGAACTGCTGCTCGCAACGATCAAGCCACTGCACCTGTTGTGGGGCAAGATCATCGGCATCGGCGCCATCGCGATGGCGCAGGTCCTGCTGCTCGGCGCGACCGCAGTGATCGCGGGTCGGATGACCGGGCTGCTGACGATCCCGGGGGCTGCGATCGGGATGTTCGCGGCGGTGATCGCCTGGTTCGTACTGGGTTTCCTGTTCTTCGCCACGCTCTACGCGGCGACGGGTGCGCTCGTCTCCCGCCAGGAGGAACTCAACGCCAGTTCGGCTCCGCTGACCATCCTGGCGATGGCGGTGATGTACTCCGGGATCTTCGGCATCCAGGCCCTCGACTCCACCTTGATCCAGGTGCTCACCTGGATACCACCGTTCAGCGCGGCGCTGATGCCGGTCCGGATTGCCACCGGCGACACCTCGACGTTCCAGGTCGTCGTCACGTTCGCACTGATGGTGCTCGCCTGCGCGGCCGCCACCTGGTTCGCATCCCGGATCTACCAGCGGTCGATCCTGCGGACCGGCACCCGCGTCAAGTGGTCCGAGGCCATGTCCCTGGCCCGCTGACGTCGACGGGCACGACATCGGCGATCTCATCCGCGAGTCCCCACCGCAGGGCGGTCTCCGCTCCGATGGCGCCACCGTCCACCGCGAGATGAAAGGCCCGCCAGCGGCCGATCCGTCGTGGGATGCCGACCGTACCGCCGGCACCCGGGATCAGACCCATGCCCACCTCGGGCAGGCGGATCACAACTCCCGGATCGACCACCACCCGACCGACCAGGCCGGGCAGTTCGATGCCCGCACCCACACACGCGCCGTGCAGAAAAGCCGTTGTCCGGTCGGCGATCTCCGCAAGGCGGACGCCTGCCCCGCCGGCCGTGCGGACGAAATGGGCGATCACCGGATCCGGCGTGGTCCCGAACTCGTCGAGATCGCCGCCCGCGCAGAAGACCGGACCCGCGCCGCGCAGGTGGACCTCCGTGACCGTCTCGTCGAGCACCGCGACGTCGAGCGACTCGACGAGCGCATCCCGAAGGGCCGCGCCGAAAGCGTTGCGGCGCTCCGGCCGGTTCAAACCGATCGTGAGCCGGCCGGCATCGCGATCGACGATCACCGGCACACCCCGGGGCGCCGGAGGCAGCGGACGCGGACCTCGCCGGGTGAGCCACGCCGCGAACTCATCTCCGCCGAGCAAGGTCGAGTACGCCCACGACTCGATGTCCAGCGCCTGCCGGACCGACACCTGCGTCCCCGTCCGGAGCACGGCGGCCAAGGTGGTCGCGGCCTGCGGATTGCGGGCGACGTGGTCGGCGAGTCGGTGGGCGGCCGCTTCGGGTTCGACGGTCCCGACGACCGATCGGTGCACCCCCTCGGCCTCGGGAGCGGCATAGACGACGTCGCATCGCTCGCCGAGCACCGCCCAGTCCACCGTCGGGAGCGACCCGGACGTGAATCCGATCCGGACGGACTCGACGTGGCGGTCCGCCGACCATGCGAGACGGGCCCACGCCGCATCGTCGGAGATGTCGGCGACAAACGGGTCTGGAGTCGCGATCACGGGTGTCAGCCTAATGCGGAGTCGCAATGGCGAGCGAAGGACATCAGATCTGGCGAAAGCGTCGAAGAGCCTCTTCGCGTTCCGCCTTGTGGTCGACGATGGGGTCGGGGTGATCATCGTCGACCTCCGGCACCCACCGGCGCACGTACGCGCCGTCGGGATCGAACCGCCGTCGCTGGGTCTCCGGGTTGAAGACGCGAAAGTACGGCGCCGCATCGGTCCCGGTGCCCGCCGCCCACTGCCATCCATGCTGATTGGACGCCATGTCCCCGTCGACGAGCTGATCGAGGAACCATCGCGCACCCCACCACCAGGGCAGGTGTAGATCCTTGACCAGGAACGACGCCGCGATCATCCGGACGCGGTTGTGCATGAAGCCGGTCTCGGCGAGCTGACGCATGCCGGCATCGACGATCGGGAAGCCGGTCCGCCCCTCCTTCCACGCATCGAAGCGCCGGTGCGCATCGGCGTCGGTGTCGAGTTCGATGTCGTCGAACTGACGATTCCAGTTGTGCCACAAGCTGTCCGGCCAGTGGTAGAGCACCGAGGCGTAGAAGTCCCGAAACGCGAGTTCCCGGAGATACGCCTGAGCGCCCATAGACCGGCCCAGGTCGGCGGCCATCGTCCGGGGATGGATGTTGCCGAACTTCAGATAGGCCGACATCCGGCTGCTCACATCGAGATCCGGTCTGTCGCGGCCCGTTTCGTAGTCCTCGAGATCGTCGCCGACGAACTCCGACCAGCGCGCCAGTGCAGCGTCCTCGCCTGCGGGGATCTCGAGTGTCGCCGGAGCGGCCGGCACCCGGATGCGTCCCGAGTGACGAATATTACTGGGGTTCAACAGGTCCGAGACAGCCACCGCCGACGATGCGGGCCGCCGCCAGCCATGTCGGCACCACGCCCGGAAATACGGGGTGAACACCTTGTACGGATCGCCGTCCGGCTTGGTGACCCGGCCGGGCGAGACGAGATATGGAGAACCGGTGGCCTCGAGAGGTATGTCCCCGAGCGCCTCGGCAACGGTCGCATCGCGCCGTCGTCCGAACGGAGAGAAGTCGTCGCTCACGTGAACCGACGCGGCGTCGACTGCGGCCACCACCCGCGGGATCTCTTCCTCCGGCCTGCCACGCACCACCAGCAGACGGCCGGAGAGCTTGTCGTCGAGTTCTCGGAGTGAGTCGAACAGGAAGCTGAGACGTCGTGGACCCGAAGACTTCTCGAGCCTCGGGTCCACGACGAAACAGATCAGGATCTGGTCACCGCCGTCATGGGCGGCGATGAGGGGCGGAAGGTCACTCAGACGCAGATCGCGTCTGAGCCACAGCACCGACGGTGCCGACGGCACGAACCCGGCCCGCTCGCTCGCCTGCCGGAGCGGCTATCCCACGCCCAGCAGATCGATGACGAACACCAGTGTCTTGCCCGAGAGTCGATGACCGGCCCCTGCCGGACCGTAGGCGAGCTGCGGCGGAACCGTCAGCTGCCGGCGGCCGCCGACCTTCATGCCGGGAATACCCTCCTGCCAGCCCGGGATCAGCCGGTCGAGCGGAAAGTTCGCCGATTGACCACGGTCCCAGGAGGAGTCGAACTCTTCGCCGGTGTCGTATTCGACGCCGACGTAGTGCACGTCGACCACGCCACCACTCTGCGCCTCGGCGCCTTCACCGACAATGAGGTCTTTGACCTGCAGTTCGGCGGGAGCGGGACCCTCCGGGAATTCGACTACGGGCTTCTCTGTGCTGGTCAACGGGACTCTCCTTTGAGTCGTCGGATCAGGTGTCTGGTCAGATCGGCGTACGTGGCGCCGATCTCAGGCCTTCCGGCGCGTCAGCGCTGTCCCATGTTCACGTAGTCGCGTTCGGTGTAGCCCGTGTACAGCTGACGCGGGCGGCCGATCTTGCCGGACGGATCCGCGTGCATCTCACGCCAGTGCGCGATCCATCCGGGCAGCCGGCCGAGTGCGAACAGCACTGTGAACATCCGGGTCGGAAAGCCCATTGCACGGTAGATGACGCCGGTGTAGAAGTCGACATTCGGGTACAGCTTGCGCTCGATGAAGTAGTCGTCGCTCAGCGCAACATCTTCGAGGCCCTTCGCAATGTCGAGCAGATCATCTTGCACGCCAAGTGATTCCAGGATCTGGTCGGCGGTCTTCTTGACGATCGCAGCACGCGGGTCGTAGTTCTTGTAGACACGGTGACCGAAGCCCATGAGCTTCACGCCGTCTTCTTTGTTCTTGACCTTGTTCATGAAGGCCTGGGTGTCGCCGCCGGACTGCTTGATGTCCTCGAGCATCTCGAGCACGGCCTGGTTGGCACCGCCGTGCAGCGGACCCCACAGCGCGTTGATGCCGCCGGAGATCGACGTGAACAGATTGGCCTGTGACGACCCCACGAGACGCACGGTCGAGGTCGAACAGTTCTGTTCGTGATCGGCATGCAGGATGAACAGCATGTCGAGGGCTTTGGCGACCTTCGGGTCGACCTCGTACGGTTCGGCCGGGAAGCCGAACGTCATGCGCAGGAAGTTCTCGACGAGGCTCAGCGAGTTGTCCGGATAGAGGAACGGCTGACCGGCCGACTTCTTGTACGCGTAGGCCGCGATCGTGGGCAGCTTGGCCAAGAGTCGGATCGTCGACAGCTCGACCTGCTCGGGATCCTTGGGGTCAAGCGAGTCCTGGTAGTAGGCCGAGAGGGCGTTCACCGCGCTCGACAGCACCGGCATCGGGTGGGCGTTACGCGGGAAGCCGTCGAAGAAGCGCTTCAGATCCTCGTGCAGGAGGGTGTGCCTCCGGATCTTGTCCGTGAAGTCCTCGAGCTGCGCGGGCGTCGGCAGCTCACCGTAGATGAGCAGATAGCTGACCTCGATGAAGGTGGACTTCTCCGCGAGCTGGTCGATCGGGATACCGCGGTACCGCAGGATGCCTGCGTCACCGTCGATGTAGGTGATCGCCGACTTGGTCGACGCGGTGTTGACAAAGCCGCCATCGAAGGTGGTCAGGCCGGTCTCGGCGAGGAGTTTGCCCAGTCCGACCGAGTCGGAACCCTCGGTGGCCTTCAGGATCGGAAGCTCCAGCTGACCACCGGGGTAGGTGAACGTCGCTGATGCCGTATCGGACGCCTGGTCAGCTGGGACTGTTTCAGCGGACACACGAACCCCTTTACTCAGGTGAGAGTCTTGTACTACGCAGATCCGGGTAAGGATGCTGTTGCTTATCAACGTAGTCGCTTCGCAGCTCGCCCGCCCACGGAGGGTCCGCGCCCGGCCGTGAAACGGTGACGGCGGCTACCTGACCTGCGAACTCAGCGGTCGCCAGCCACTCTTCGGCACTCAGTTCGGCCACTGCGCGAGGTGAGAGCGCGCCGAGGTTCTCCAGGTGGCGCAGCACTCCACCGACGACGCTGTCCCCTGCTCCGATCGTGTCGCTGACCTGCACCTTCGGCGCCGGTGATGTGACCGCCGCCGCAGCTGTGGTCACCGTGATCCCGTCCGGACCGGCGGTCGTGATCACCGCGGTGACGCCTGCGGCGAGCCAGGCGTCGGGGCCGGTGCCCGCCGGACCCGCCGAGAGCCAGTCGGCGTCCTCATCGGAGAGTTTGACGATGTCCACCGCGTCCATCCAGGACGCGAAACGACGCCGGTACGCGTCGTGGTCGGCGATCACCGCCGGCCGGATGTTCGGGTCGATCACCACGAGACGCCCTTCGTCGTGACAGCGGCGGATGAGCGACTCGTACACCGACGCACCGGGTTCCAGCACCAGCGACAGGGTGCCGAAACACACCGCCGCGACGGTCTGCGGGAAGACTCCCGGCTCCTCGACCAGACGGTCGGCCGTGCCCTCCACGTAGAACGAATAATGCGCGGCGCCGTCGGTGCCGATCGTCGCGAGCGCCAGCGAGGTCGGCTCGCGACGCCGTTGCACGTGCCCGGTTCCGACCCCGCCGGCCTGGAGCGCTGCGACGATCGCGTCGCCATAGGTGTCGGTGGACACCGCCGTACACAGCGAGACGGCACTGCCCAGCCGGCCGAGGGTCACGGCCACGTTGAACGGGCCGCCGCCGAGTGCCGGCTGGAGCGCGGCCAGTCGGCCGGTACCGACCGGTGTGCGGGCTGCGACGACGTCGACGAGTGCTTCGCCGCAGATCACGATCTCACGCATCAGGACACCTCCGGAGTTGCCGACAATCCTGCCATCGACGGCCGACTCCACCGGCACTATTCGTCGATGCACCGGTAGGTTGTGCACATGCGAGAGTTACCCGCCGGGCCCGACGCGGTGCTGCTCGACTTCGCCACCGACCTCGACTCCGCCACCGACACAGCGCCGCTGCACGCTGTCGGCACGGCGGCGGCCGCGTTGCGGCGTGCCGTACAGGCCGGAACCCTGCACGCCATCGAGGTGATCCCGACCGCGCAGACGCTGCTGGTGCAGGCCGAACCCGGCCGCGGGATCGACGTGCTGGGTATCCATCGCGCACTGCGGACCTCCGTGGCGCCCGGCGCCACCGACGACTCGACCACCTCCGAGATCCGCATCCCGGTCTCCTACGACGGACCAGATCTCGCCGACGTCGCCGATCTGCTCGACCTCAACCCGGACGAGGTCTCCGCGATCCATCGGGACACCACCTGGCAGGTCCAGTTCATGGGATTCGCACCTGGATTCGGTTATCTCGTCCCGCAACAGAACTCAGATCATCCGTTCCGGGATGTGGGCCGTCGCAGCGAGTCGCGGACCCGGGTGCCGGCCGGGTCCGTCGCCATCGCCGCCGGCTACAGTGCCGTCTACCCACGGGTCAGCCCGGGCGGTTGGCACCTGATCGGGCACACCGAACAGTCGATGTGGGACGAAGACAACTCTCCGCCGGCACTTCTCGAACCCGGCACACTCATCTGCTTCGTCGACGCCGACGCCGGATCGTGAGGACTCCGGCCGTGAAGTCCGTCACCGTGCTCGACCCGGGCCCGCTGTCGACCGTGCAGGATCTGGGCAGATCGGGTTATGCACATCTCGGCGTGCCGCGTTCGGGCGGCGCCGATCGCTCATCGCTGACGCTGGCGAACCGCCTCGTCGGCAATCCCGAATCCACCGCCGTCATCGAGACGACGTTGGGCGGGTTACGGATTCGCGCACACGGGACCCTGGTGATCGCCGTGACCGGTGCGCGTGCGGAGGTCCGCGTCGACGGGTCTCCGGTCGGCAATGCCGCCGCGGCCCCCCTTCCCGACGGCGCCGAACTCACCATCGACACACCCACCCGAGGCTGCCGCAACTACGTGGCCGTCCGCGGCGGTTTCGACGTGACCGCGGTACTGGGCTCCCGTTCCACCGACACCCTTTCCGGCCTCGGTCCCGAACCGCTCGCCGCCGACGTCGAAGTCCTTATCGGGCACGCCACGGCTCCATGGCCGGCGATCTCCGCCGCGCCGGTCGACAACGGCGAGCCCGAGGTCGTCGCCCTCGAGGCGTCGGACGGTCCACGTCGAGAATTGGTCGAGGAGCCCCGGGACCTCACGCACGGGATCTGGGAGGTCAGCCCGGACAGCAATCGGGTCGGCGTGCGACTGGACAGACCGGCCGAGTCGGACCACCCACTCGTCGTCCATCGCGCCGATGCCCCCGAGCTCGCCTCCGAAGGTGTGCCGCACGGTGCCGTGCAGGTCCCACCGAGTGGACGACCGGTGATCTTCCTCGCCGATCACCCGGTGACCGGTGGCTATCCGGTCATCGCGGTGCTCACCCCGGCCGCTGTCGACCACGCCGCCCAACTCGTCGCGGGACAACGGATCCGATTCCACCGTCGTTGACAGTCCGGCTGAGACGATCCTAGACTTTCGTCTCATGACCGAGGTGCTGACGAAATCTGCGGACGCCACGACTGACGGACCCGAGGGCGCCCCGACGCCGCGGCCCGAGGATTACGCACCACTCGGACCGGACTCGCTGACCTGGCAGATCTGGGGCACCTGGACCGGCATGTTCCAGGGTCTGTGGGCCGGCTCGATGCAGAACATGCACCCGAAGCTCGGGGCGGCCGTCTGGGAGCATTCCGACTTCTTCGGTGAACGATGGCAGCGACTGATGCGCTCGCTCTACCCCATCAGCGGTGTGGTCTTCGACGGCGGCACCGCGACCGGCCGTGAGGTGCGCGACTATCACCGGGACATCAAGGGCCAGATGGAGGACGGCACGCGCTACCACGCGTTGGATCCGGACGTCTTCTACTGGGCACACGCTACGTTCTGGTATGGCAATGTACGGCTCTGCGAACGCTTCGGCCCGTGGCTGACCGAGGATCAGAAGCGTCAGCTCTTCGAGGAGTCCAAGGCGTGGTATGCGATGTACGGCGTGTCGATGCGACCGGTGCCGGACACGTACGAGGACTTCCTCGAATACTGGGACTACATGTGCCGCAACGTCCTTCGCGACCATCCGGCGGTCCGGACCGTTCTCGACATCGGACAACTGCCGCCGCCCCCGTTCCTGCGGTTCATTCCGGAGACGTTGTGGTTCCGCTACATGGCCGAGACCAATCAGCGCTTCTTCACCTGGCTCACCACCGGATTCTACGACGAGCCGATCCGCGAGTTGATGGGGCTGCCATGGACCGACCGTGACGAGAGGCGCTTCCGCCTGCTGGGCCGGACGATCAACCTCGTGATGCACCGCCTGCTCCCGAAACGCTTTCTGCGCCATCCACGTCCGCGCGACGCATGGGATCGGGTCGATGGCCGGGTGGCCCCCGACGCCCCGCTCGTGGAGACGCCGGCTCGTAATCTCCCACCGGAACCCGAGCGCGACAACCCGATGCACTACTGCCCGGTGCACGCTGCGCGACGGGCCACCTATCCGGGCCGCATCAGCGAGAACTGACCCCCCGGCCTCCCCGCCGACCGAGTACGAACCGAGCGCAGCGAGGCCCGGCATCCTCCCCGCCGATCGAGTAGGAACCGAGCCCAGCGAGGCCCGGCATCCTCCCCGCCGATCGAGTAGGGACCGAGCGCAGCGAGGACCCGTATCGAGATCTCCCGGCCTGCAACAGATTCCCTACTGCTGTCCCAGCCCCCGGCGCATCGCCTGCCGCACCCGCTGCGCCTCCCGGCGCGCATACGGATTCGATTGTCCGGCACGGGAGCCGGCCAGTTTGGCGCCGATGTGTTCGCCCACCGTGATCGGCGAGTAGCGGCTTCCGGCGCCGACGCAGGACGGCAACGTGGAGATGATGGCGTCGATGTTGCCGTCATGGAAGAACGCGGCGGATCGCCTGCGCTCGACGGTCCCGTCCACCACCGGCGGTTTGACGCGGTGCAGCGTCGACATCCACCGCTCGTTCGTCCAGCGCGCCATGAGGTCACCGAGGTTGATCAGCAGCGCCCCGTCGGCGGGTTCGACGTCGTGCCAGACGCCGCCGCGATCGAGCACCTGCAGCCCCTTGACCTGATCGGCCCACAGCACCGTGACGATGCCGTAGTCGGTGTGCTCGCCCATCCCGGTCAGCTCACCGTCGAGTTCCACCTCGCCGGGCGGCAGGGCGTAGTTGTTCATCCGGAGCACGTCGAGCGAGTGATCGGTGTAACCGTCGAAGAAGTCCGGCGGGAGGTCAAGTGCGTCGGCGAAGATCCGGGTCAGCGTGTGTGCCACCCGTGCGGCCTCGGCGAAATACGCCGACACCGCAGCCTCGAAATGATCCACGGCCGGCCACGTGTTGCCGGCGTACTGATCCTCCGGCAGTTCGAGATCCGGATAGTTGGTCGCCTCCACTCCGACGTTGAAAGCCTCGAAGAAGTCGTTCATCCGATCGGCAGGCTCGACGCCAAGGCTCAGTGACAACGACTCCGACTTCGGTGGCGCGTAGCCCCGGTTGATCTCCGGCGGGGTGCGGTAGGCCTTCTTCCGCTCCAGTGGCAACGCGAAGAAGTCGTCCATCACGGCCGTGAACTCGTCGATCACCACGGACGGGATCTGATGCCCGACGATCTGGATGAACCCCACGGCACTGGCGGCATTGTCGATCTGGTCGGCGACGACAGCACGATCAGCCGCACTTCCGTTGCCGGTGTACGGGGTGATGTCGATGATGGGCACCGAAAAGGTCCCCGCGGGGTTGTCGACGACCGCGCTCATGGCACCCATAGTGGCATCGAATCGCCGACCTCGCTGATCAGCCGATACGTGCTGTCGCCCGCGTGTCGGGCATGCCGCCTGGGGCATTCCCGACAAACACCCCGGAATAACGCCCGCCCAACCGGGGGTTCACCGGCGTGTCGTCAATGGTGTGCCTGCGCACGGCGTAACTCTGGGCGCTTTGCGGGGTCAGGCGTGCTGACCGACGCGATATGCGACGAACGCCGGGATCGCCAGAGCGGCAACGATGGTCAGCACGACGACCAGGAGTCCACCCGCTGTGGTGGTCACCGCGACCCCGATCGAGGCAGCGGCGGCACCGTGGACGACGTCGGCGATCCGCGGGCCACCGGCGACCACCACGGTGAACACTCCCTGCAGGCGGCCACGGAGGTCGTCGGTCGCCGCGGCCAGCAGGATCGACTGGCGGAACGCCGCCGACGCCATGTCGGCGGCACCACCGATCATGAGGAAGACCAGTGCCACGGGCAGCATCGGCAACGACGTGCCGCCGGCAAAGCCCACGGCGACGCCGACACCCGCCATGGCCAGGCCCCAGACGATGACGCACACGATGACCGCGAGTCCCTGCCGCTCGACGCGACTGACCCACCCGGAGAAGATGCCGCCGACGACGGCCCCGGCCGAGATGGCGGTGAACAGGAGCGCGAACGCGATGCCGCCGCCGGATGGCCCGCCGAAGTTCTCGTGCGCCATCTGCGGGAAGAGGGCACGGGGCATTCCGAAGATCATCGCGATGAGGTCGACCAGGAACGACGCCATCAGGATCTTGTGGCCTGCCAGGTATTTGAGGCCGTCGATGACCGACCGCAGACCGGGAGTCTTGGGTCGGTCGTCGCCCTCTGGCCGCAACGACGGCAGCAGGATCACCGCGAGGAGCGTCGGCACCAGGAAGACGGTGTCCACGAGGTAGAGCAATGAATACCCGAGCCATGGGATCAGGGCACCACCGATGAGCGGACCCGCGATGGCACCCGCCTGCATCACGGTCATGTTCAGCGACAACGCCGCGGGCAGTTCGCGATCCGGCAACAGCCGTGGCAGCACCGCACTGCGGGTTGGCTGGTTGACGGCGAAGAAGGCCTGCTGAACGGCGAAGAGCGACAGGATGATCCAGACATTTCGAACACCGGCGGCAGCCTGCGCCCAGAACAGGGCGCTACAGGCGATGAGCCCCAGTGTCGAGATGATCAGCAGGGTGCGGCGATCGAAGACGTCTGCCAGCGCGCCGCCCCAGAGTCCGAACACGACCAGCGGGACGAGTCCGAAGATGCCGGTCAGTCCGACATATGCAGAGCTACCGGTGATCTGATAGATCTGTGCGGGCACCGCGACCACGGTGAGCTGTGCACCGATGACCGTGACGATGTTCGCGAGCCACAGACGTCGGAAGTAGGCGTTGCGCAGCGGCGTGGTGTCGGCCAGGAGTCTGGCCATCAGGGCTGGAGTCTTTCCGCCCGCCAGCCGTCGTCGAGCAACGTCAGGCGCACGCGGTTGTGCAGACGATTGGCGCGTCCCTGCCAGAATTCGACGACGGTCGGAACCAGGCGGAAGCCGCCCCAGTCGGCCGGCACCGGGATCTCGGCGCCGTCGTCGAACCCGCCGAACTCCTCCGCGACCGCCGCGGCCTTGGCCTCGAGATCGGTCCGGCTGCCGATCGGCCGGGACTGTTCGGAGGCGTAGGCCGAGAGTTGCGAACCACGCGGGCGGTTGAACCAGTAGGCATGGGTCTCCTCCATGCCGACGTGATCGACGCGACCGCGGACGTTGACCTGGCGCTCGAGCGCGATCCACGGGAACGTCACCGAGGCATACGGATCGGCGGCCAGGTGGCGGCCCTTGTCCGAGTCGTAGCCGGTGAAGAACACGATGCCTGCCGCATCGGCGCCCTTGCAGAGCACCGTCCGGGTCGCGGGATGACCGTCGGCGTCGACCGTGCCGAGCACCATGGCATTGGGTTCGGGGATTCGCGCCTCGATCGCCTCGCGCAGCCACACGGTGAACAGATCCACCCACGGCGGATCTCCGCGGAGCCAACTCGGGTCCAGGTTCTCGCGGATCCCGTCGGCGCCGGCTGCCCGGTCGCCCTCGCCGATGTTGGGCGGAATGCCACCGCCGTAGCCGACACGCATGTTCGGCAGGTCAATCGGTTCATCCGGCACGTGCGTGAGGCTACTCCCCGGACACGCCTGTTACTCCCCGGTACACCCCTGGGCGCGCGGCTGCCCTACAGTCCAAGTGGGTGCTCGGTCCGGTACGCCGGACATCACCGACAGCGCCGCCCACGATGACGTTTTTTCGAGATAGGTGGTCACCATGGCGAACAGTGTTCCCGACGATTTCGTCTCCGGACTGGAGGGCGTTGTCGCGTTCACCACCGACATCGCCGAACCGGACAAGGACGGCGGCAATCTCCGTTATCGCGGGGTCGACATCGAAGACCTGGTCGAGAATCACGTCACTTTCGCCGATGTCTGGGCGCTCCTGGTGGACGGCCGTTTCGGCGACGGCCTCCCCCCGGCCGAACCGTTCCCGCTGCCCATCCACACCGGCGACGTGCGAGTCGATGTCCAGGCGGCGCTGGCGATGCTGGCGCCGATCTGGGGATACCAACCGCTACTCGACATCGACGACGCCACCGCGCGCGCCAATCTCGCGCGGGCGTCGGTGATGGCGCTCTCCTATGTCGCGCAGTCGGCTCGCGGCATCCATCAACCGGCCGTCCCCCAGCACGTCATCGACGACTGTGACACAGTCACCGCGCGCTTCATGACCCGCTGGAAGGGCGATCCGGACCCCAAGCACATCCGGGCGATCGATGCCTATTGGGTCAGCGCCGCCGAACACGGTCTCAACGCCTCCACCTTCACCGCCCGGGTGATCGCGTCCACCGGAGCCGACGTCGCGGCCTCGCTGTCGGGAGCGATCGGCGCGATGTCGGGCCCGCTGCACGGCGGCGCACCGGCCCGCGTGCTGCCGATGATCGAGGAGGTCGAGCGCACCGGCGACGCCCGCGGCCTGGTCAGGGGGGTGCTGGACCGCAAGGAGAAGCTGATGGGCTTCGGTCACCGTGTCTACCGGGCCGAGGACCCCCGGGCCCGGGTGCTGCGCCGCACCGCGCAGGAACTCGATGTACCCCGCTACGAGATCGCGGCGGCCCTCGAACAGGCCGCGCTGACCGAACTGCGCGAACGCCGCCCCGATCGGGCCATCGAGACCAACGTGGAGTTCTGGGCCGCCGTGATCCTCGACTTCGCCGAGGTGCCGACGCACATGATGCCCGCGATGTTCACCTGCGGCCGCACCGCGGGCTGGTGTGCACACATCCTCGAACAGAAGCGCCTGGGCAAACTCGTCCGACCGGCCGCGATCTACACGGGACCGGCGCCGCGTCGTCCCGAAGATGTCGCCGGATGGGGCGAATTGGTGAAGCCCGGCCTCTGACCCCCTTGCCCTTGACTGCCGTTCCGGCCGCACTTTCGGCTGCTGGCCGCAGGATCAGCTCGAAGCCGGAACACGGAACTGCGGCCAGAACCTCTGGCCGGTGTCGGCCTCAGCCGGTGTCGGCCTCAGCCGATGTCGCGACGGTGGAAGGCGAGTTGGGCGGCAACGGCGAACAGCGCTGCGATGGCCAGCAGCACCACGATCGGGAGCCATTGCATCGGTTCCAGCGGCACCGCCGGGGCGTGGGAGAACGGAGAGAGGTCGCGGGCCCACTGCGGCAGGCTGAACATCCCCGACAGCGGCCCGAGAAACAGCGCGGCGATCACCACCAGCCAGCCGACCGGGACCAGCATCGGCCGAAACGCGTAGAGCGCGACGGCGATACCACTGACGAGCAGCGCCGCCGGGATCTGCACTCCGGCGGCCGCGAGGTTGTCGCCCGCCGCGCTCCAGCCCCCACCGGCCACGCCGTTACCCACCGTCATGCCGAGCGCGGCAGCGATGAGGATCACCACGACCCCGACAGCGGCGGTCGCCGCGTACACGGCCAGGTATCTCGATCGCGACGTCGGGGTGACGAGCAGGACCTCGGTGCGCGACGACACCTCCTCCGATCGCATCCGTGTCACCACATTGACCGACCACGCGCTCGCCGCCACGGCGAGGAAGGTCATCATCGTCGAGCCGAACAGCGTGCTCAGATCGCCCTGCAGACCCGACTGCTCCAGCACCCGACGCATCTGTTCGTTGTCTCCGGCCAACTCGTCCACCGACGGTTGGAGAAATCCGATGACCAACGCGTACAACGTGATTGCTGAAGTCCACGAATAGAGCAACGAGCCCGACAACCGCACCGCGACGGCCCTGACCGACGACAACCTCGTCGATGACGCCGGCCCGGGACGTGGCGAGATCAATCCCGCGTCCAGGTCGCGCCCGAGGGCGAACCGGGCCGCAAGGCCGACGCCGAGGACCGCAACGGCGAGCGATGCGACGGCCGGCCAAGGGTTGTTCGCGCCGAACGGATCGATGAGTTCGGCCCACCCGACCGGCGTGATCCAGCGCAACCACGACCACGTGTCATCGACGTCGGCGACACCGCGCAGCACGTAGCCGGCGAGCACGATCGAACTCGCGGTCAGGTTGGCGATGTGCGACGTCTTGGCGATCTGGGCCGACACCAAGGCGACCCCGACAGCGGCCATCGCAGTCGTCACGTACTGCGCGAACACCGCGATCACATCGCCGACGCCGGCTCCCAGCGGGAACAGCATGACCGACATCCCCAGGGCGACGACCACGCAGAAGGCCGTCGACACCACGGTCGCCGCCCACAGCGAGGCCAACGGGCCGGTGGCGCCCGCACGAAGAAGTTCTGCCCGCCCGAGTTCTTCCTCCTTCCGCGTCTGCCGGACCACCATCATCACGGCGCACACCGCGAGCGCCGCGATCATGAACAGCCCGGCCCGCCACACGGTCACCGCGGCAGCGGAATCGACGTGGTCCAGTGGTCCGAGCAGGAATCGGAAGGCCGAATTCGATCCGGCGCCGACCTGCAAGGCCGCTCGCTTCTCCGATGTCGGATACGAACTACTGATGGTCGCGGCGGTGGACAGGTTGATCAGCAGGAAGACCACCAGAGTGATCACGATGATCCACCGCTCGCGACGCGTCATCAGCCGCACGAGCCGACCGGACTTCGCGAGCAGGTCGCGCCCGCCCTCGGTCGATGAAGATGCCGGGGTGATCGTCGGCGCCGCCATCACGCCGGCTCCTTGTCGCCATATGCGTGCAGGAACAGTTCCTCGAGGCTCGGCGGTTCGACGGACAGGGTTCGGACGTCCAGTCCGGCCAGGGCGGTCGTGACCGCGGCCAGACCACCGTCGGCCACCGTGAAACTCACACCGTCGCCGTCGGTCGTGAAATCGTGCACGTCCGGCAGGTCGGCCAGGCCCGACGCATCACCCTCGACCGTCGCCGTCACACGCGATCGACGTAGGTGCCGCAGCTCGGCGAGGGTGCCCGACTGAACCGTCTTCCCTGCACGGATGATGGTCACTGTCTCGCACAGCTCCTCCACCTCGGCGAGGATGTGACTCGACATGAGTACCGCCGACCCGGTACGGGCTCGTTCGGCGACACAATCCGCGAACTCGCGCGTCATCAGCGGGTCGAGTCCGGAGGTCGGTTCGTCGAGGATCAACAGCTCGGTGTCGGCGCACAACGCCGCGATCAGCGCGACCTTCTGGCGGTTCCCCTTCGAGTAGGTCGACGATTTCTTGGTGGGGTCGAGCTCGAATCGATCGATGAGTTCGGCCTTGCGCGTGGCAGATTCGACCCGCAGGTCACGCAGGGACAGCAGCAGGTCGATGCATTCACCGCCCGAGAGTTGCGGCCACAGACTCACGTCGCCCGGTACGTAGGCGAGGCGCCGGTGGATCGACACCGCGTCGGCGAGCGGGTCGGCACCGAACACCCGGACCCGGCCGCCGTCGTGCCGGTACATCCCCAGCACAACCCGGATCGTCGTCGACTTGCCCGCACCGTTGGGACCGAGGAACCCGGCCACCTCGCCACCACGCACCTGTAGGTCCAGGCCGTCGAGGGCCTGGAAAGACCCGAACCGCTTGCGCAGCCCGGTCACGTCGATCACCGGATCATCTTGTCGGGTCATCGTGTTCCTCTCGGTATGCCAAGACCGCGTCGAGCAGGGAGTCGTCCGCCATGACACCGTGGACGGCCACCTCGGTGGCGGGGACCACCACGCGGTCGACGTAGGACCGCAGGATCGCGCCCGCGTCCGCCCAGTCGTCCGGCGGGTGCATGACCACATCGACCAGCAACGCACCCATGGACTGGGCGACCATGTATCGGGCCCTTGCCTTCTCGTCGCGTGAGGGGCGAATCGTGCCGGCCGCCACCCCGCCTCGGAACGTCTCCTCGGCGTCGTCGGCGAGATGGCCGAGGAGTTCCCGCGCCATCTCGCCGCCCGCCTGCAGGCTGCGGATGAGGTAGACGATGCGGGGCCCGTCCTCCTCGATCGAGTCCATCTTGGCCAGCAACCCGCCGAAAGCCGTTGCACCCGGAGTTGTTTCGAGGCCTGCCTGGTTGGCTTCGCGGGTCTGCCGCAGCACATGCGCATCACACTCCGCCCGCAACTTCTCCTTGCTGCCGAAGTGATGGATCACCAGACCGGGGCTGACGCGCGCCGACTCGGCGATGGCCCGCACCGTCGCGGAGAACCCGTCACGGGCGAACACCTCGATGGCGGCGTCGCGCAGACGGGCTCGCGTGGTGCGGTCGTCGGCGTCCATTGAACGCATGTTCAGTACATTAAACGCACGTTCAGCGACGGTCAACACCCCCACCGATCCGTCCGGCGCCATCTCCCCAGATCATCCGCGTAGCCCCCACGAGGCCGCGCAGGCCGCGACCTGCGCGCCTGCACAGCAGGTGCGCGGCTACCGAAACGACCCGTCGGGCCGGCGCCACCAGCAACCTGACGAGGGACCGCGCCGTGGGTGGTTGGCGCCACAACCCTAGAATTGGCCACATGAGTGACACCGCCACCGCACCGATCACGATCCCCGCCGACCTTCTGCCGTCGGACGGCCGCTTCGGTTGCGGTCCGTCCAAGGTGCGGCCCGAGCAACTGCAGGCCCTCGTCGACACCGGCGCATCGGTGTTCGGCACCAGCCACCGCCAGGCACCGGTGAAGAACGTCGTGGGCTCCGTCCGCGCCGGCCTCGCCGAGTTGTTCGCGCTGCCGGAGGGCTATCAGGTGGTCATCTCCAACGGCGGTACCACCGCGTTCTGGGACGCCGCGGCGTTCGGCCTCATCAAGCAGCGTTCCCTCCACCTGACCTACGGCGAGTTCTCGTCGAAGTTCGCCACCGTGGCCAAGAAGGCACCGTTCCTGGACTCGCCGTCGGTGATCTCCACCGACCCCGGGACCGCTCCCGACCCGGCCGCGCTGACCTCCGATGACTTCGGCGGTATCGACCTCATCGGATGGGCGCACAACGAGACCTCGACGGGCGTCGCGGTGCCGGTGACCCGGCCGGCCGGTTCGGACGACGCACTGGTGGCCATCGACGCGACCTCCGGTGCCGGCGGTCTGCCGGTGAACGTCGCCGACGCCGACGTCTACTATTTCGCGCCGCAGAAATGCTTCGCATCGGACGGCGGTCTGTGGATCGCCCTGATGAGCCCGAAGGCCCTCGAACGGATCGACCAGATCGCCGAGACCGACCGGTGGTGCCCGGAGTTCCTCTCGTTGCCGACCGCCGTCGACAACAGCAGCAAGGACCAGACCTACAACACCCCGGCCGTTGCATCGTTGCTGCTGCTCGACAACCAGATCCAGTGGATGCTCGGACAGGGCGGCCTCGACTGGTGTGTCTCACGCACCGCCGACAGCAGCTCGCGGCTGTATCAGTGGGCCGAGGCCAGTGAGTTCGCGACGCCGTTCGTCACCGACCCGTCGCAGCGCAGCCAGGTTGTCGGGACGATCGACTTCAGCGACGACGTCGATGCCGCCGCGGTCGCGAAGACGCTGCGGGCCAACGGTGTCGTCGACACCGAGCCGTACCGCAAGCTCGGCCGCAACCAGTTGCGCGTCGGCATGTTCCCGGCGATCGAGCCGGACGACATCACCAAACTCACCCAGTGCATCGACCACGTCGTCGGCGCCCTGTAACCCTTACCCGACTTCCCCAACCGCAGCCGCGACGGTTTCCGGCATCCGCGCCCCGTTTGGACGTCGCGGATGCCGGGAACCGTCGCGGCTGCGGTGTTTGGCGTTGGTGGGGGTGTGCGGCAAGAGGGAGGGTAGGGTGGCGCATGGGTCACTCGTGACACATCTGCCCCTGTGGCAGCATGCGCCACAGCCTTGCTGATCTGCGGTTTTGCCGCGTGTCCCACGGCTCGACGACCCACCGGTGGTCTAACCTGACCCCAATGCCCGCACTCGTGGTCACTGGAGGAGGAGCAGATGCGTGAGCTACGCGTAATCGGCGTCGAGGCCGATGGCACCCATGTGATCTGTCAGGACCCGGAGTCGGGTGAGAAGTACCGGATCGCGGCCGACGAGCGCCTCCGCGCCGCCGCACGCGGTGACATCTCACGATTGGGGCAGATCGAGATCGAAATGGAAAGCTCACTCAGGCCACGAGAGATACAGGCCCGAATCCGGGCCGGTGCAAGTGTGCCGGAGGTCGCGGCACTGGCCGGGGTTCCGGTCGACAGGATCGAGCGTTTCGCCCATCCCGTTCTCCTGGAGCGCGCCCGGGCCACCGAACTGGCCTCGATGTCGCACCCGATCCGGGAAGACGGTCCGTCGGTCTCGACCCTCGGTGAAGTCGTCGCCGAGTCCCTGACCGCGATGGGCCACAACCAGCAGGACGTGGAATGGGACGCCTGGAAGGGCGACGACGGCCACTGGGTGGTGCAGGTCGGTTGGCATGTCGGGCGTACCGACAATCACGCCCACTGGCGTTTCCAACCCGGCGCCCACGGTGGCACCGCCGATCCGCTCGACGACCTGGCCGACGAGCTGACCCATCCCGAGTCCATTCCGCCACGCCGGCGACTGACGCCGGTGGCGACCCCGCACCTGACGCCGCACCCAGAGGTCGACCCGGCCGCCGGCACCAACGCCGACGGTCATGACGAGGTCACCCTCGACGCCGACCGGCTCATCGACGCCCAGCGCACCCGCGGCGGATCACCGCAACCGGGCCACGACGAGCACGGCACCGTAGCCATCGATTTCGGCGGTCGCGACGATGCGACCTGGACCGAGCCCGACCCTCGGCCCGCGGACGCCTCCGATCGCGACGACGAGGTGGCGCCGGCGGCGACCACCGCCTCCGGCGAGCACACCGATGATCAGGCTGCTGCCCCGTCCGCGAAGCCTCGGCGCAAGTCTCGCAAGCCGGCTGTCCCCGCGTGGGAAGACGTTCTGCTCGGCGTCCGCAGCAACGGCAACAGCTAGTCTCTCGACGTGTCGGCACGCGCGGTCACCCTCTGGTTCATCGACACCGACAACCCGGTTGCGGAGCTCGCCTCCCCTACCAATGACGTTGTCGCAGCGCAGAAATTGGCCGAGGCGATCTACGGCGACCGGGTACTCGTCCCGTTCGCGGACACCGACCTCGCGACGGCCGCCGCGGCGCAGGACGCCCACGTGTACGCCGGGTGGTACGGGCGACTCGCCGTCATCACCTGTTCGCTGTTCGCGACCACCCAGCCATCGACGCTGACCCGGACGATCTCGTCCATCCGGCAGAGTTCCGCAGCGACGGTGCTCTACACGGATCCCGACACGGCAACCGGGATCTTTGCCCGATGGGAGAATGGCGAACTCCGTAGATCGTTCGGGGCGGATCCGGTCACCATCTTCGAGGATTGCGGACTCCCGTATCCGTTCGAGCGGGAGTTCTGGGCCGGCGAGCACCCTCTCCGTTACGCGCCCGGCGTCCCGCCGGAACCACTCGGATTGCCGTTTCACCCACAGCACCTCGCCGAGCAGGCGAATCGGGAATGGCTGGGTTTCCGGTTCACCCACCCGCGCATCGAAGGCGACCACGACCCGTCGCGAATCCCGGTCACCGCCTTCGCGATCCACCCTGCCGATTACGTACCGGGAGAATCGGATTGGCGGGACTACCGGAACCGCAGCCAGATGATGGTCGAGCGCCCGACGGACGGCACCCCGCGTCCCACATCTCCGGACCAGGACCAGGCGGCCCCGGTCCGACCCACCCGACAACGAGGCCGGATCGCCCGGTATTTCGGGTTCGGCAACTGACGGTGGTCGGCAACTGACGCGGGTTCGGCAACTGACGGGGGTTCGGCAAGCGGCGGCGTGCGGTCGGCGTGCCGTCGGTCATCGGCCCATCGCGAGGAGTGCCACCGTCGAGCCGAATCCGGCCAGCAGGCCGATCACGCTGCCCCAGACGATCCACCGCCAGACAGGTCGCTCACGCAGATCCCACAGGGTCCACCCGAGTCCGACGGTGACCACCGCGACCGCCGCCAGACCGAGCCAGCTCAGCACGCCACCGATGAGTTCGTAGACGCCGACGAGCAAGCAGGTGGCGAACAGGGCGCAGATCGCCGACACCAGCAGACCGAGAACCCACGGCGTCGGCTCGTCGACGACCCGGTCGGCATCCGGCGCAAGTGGATGCATCCGGCGTCGACTGTCGCGATCGGTCGAGATCATCCGTCCATGGTGCCCGATCGGGCACGTTCGTAGAACGCGATCGCCGCGGCCGTCGCGACATTGAGCGAGTCGGTGCCGCGGCTCATCGGAATCCGGGCGCGGACATGGCTGGCGCGCATCGCCGTCTCGGACAATCCGGGCCCCTCGGCGCCGACCAGAAATGCGACCTTCTCCGCGCCGACCGCATCCGACAACGGGACGGAACCGTCGCCGGGGGTCAGCGAGATCAGCCGGAACTCATTGTCGCCCAGTGCGGTCAGGCTTCTC
This sequence comes from Gordonia sp. DT218, assembly GCF_049847105.1. Lineage (NCBI taxonomy): Bacteria > Bacillati > Actinomycetota > Actinomycetes > Mycobacteriales > Gordoniaceae > Gordonia > Gordonia sp. DT218. Next base: position 662,638 of record NZ_JBNCNS010000001.1, read on the forward strand.
GGCCAATCGTCGAAGCGCGCGAACGGGACGAGCAGCGCATGACCCATCGACACCCGGACGCAGCGTCGGTACAGCGGGTCGGCGCAACCGGCACCGAACAGCACGGCGTCCACCTCGAGCCCCGCGGCATTGCGGAAGATGCTGCCGATGTTCTCGTGGTCGTTGACGCCCTCGAGGACCGCGATGGTCCGCGCATCCGCGATCGCATCCGCGACCGACAGTGGCTCGGGCCGGCGCGCCGCCCCGAGGACTCCTCGGTTCAGGTGAAAACCGACCACCTCGGCCATCACCTCCGCGGAGGCGCGGTAGAAGGGCACACCGTCGAGGGACGGCGCGGTGAGCTCGTCGGAGAGTTCGGTGAGGCGTTTGTCGACCCCGAGGAATGCGTGTGGCGCGAATCGGGAGGCGATCATGCGCTTGGCGACGAGCACCCCCTCGGCGATCACCAGGCCCTTGCCCACCCGGCCGCCCGGCAACACGGGCAGGTCGGGTCGCCGGTCCACGGAGTTCAGATCCCGGAAGTCGTCGACCCGGGGATCGGCGGGGTCGTCGATGTCGATGACGTCGACTCGGATGATGGCCACCCCGACAGTCTGCCAAGGAGCTACTCGCGCGTCCGGACCGGTCCGGACGCGCGTTGCTCTCGGCGGGATCGGGGTTGCTCTCGGCGGGATCGGGGTTGCTGTCGCCGGGATCGGGGTTGCTGTCGCCGGGATCGGGGTTGCTGTCGCCGGGATCGAGGTTGCTGTCGGCGGGATGGCGGGGCTGCTCGCATCGGTCCCGACCGCCTGTGAAACGGTTGACAGGTGAGTAATCTGCAGGCCGCTTCATCCGCGCTCACCGTGGCCCGTGCCACCGATGCGGACTGGGACGAGATCTTCGCGACCGACGCGCGCGCCTTCCTGATGACCAACCCGCTGTCGGCGGCCGAGCAGGCGGACATGCGGGGCAAGGTCGACGACGCCGACGTCGTGCTGGTGCGCAATCCCGACGGCCTCGCCGGCGAGCCTCTCGTCGGCGTCTCGATGTTCTATCGCATGGTCATGACGTTGCCGGGCGGCGCGGCGCACCCCGCGGCCGGACTCTCCTGGGTGTCGGTGGCCGCGACCCACCGCCGGCGCGGCATCCTGCGGACGATGATCACGGAGCTGTTCGATCAGTGGGAAGCCGACGATCACGTGTTCGCGATCCTCACCGCGAGCGAGGCGACCATCTACGAGCGCTTCGGATTCGGCCCGACCTGTTTCGCGCAGGACGTCACCGTCGACCTCGGTGCCGCCAAGATGCGACACCGGGCCGACCGTGCTCACTCACCGGTCAACTACGCCACGGGCGACGAGGTGGCCCGCCACATCCCCGAACTCCACGCGCGCTGGACGACAACCCGTCCGGGCGCCCTGGCCCGCCCACAGTCGTGGTGGGACCCGATCCTGGCCGATCGCGAATCGCAGCGCCCGGCCCATAGCAGCGGCATGCACTATCTGCTCCACCCCGACGGTTACGCGGCGTACCGGATCAACCAGTCCACCCAACCGACCCGTGGGGACATCACCGAGGTGGTCGCTGCCACGGACGAGGCACGCATCGACCTGTGGCGGGTGCTCGTGGGACTCGATCTCATGCCGACGGTCACCGCGTCGATTCCCGTCGACGATCCGCTGCCCGTCTCCCTGACGAATCATCGAGCAGTCGCGGTGACCGGGGTCCGCGACACGATGTGGCTCCGCATCCTCGATGTCCCACGTGCGCTCGGCTCCCGCCGCTATGCGGCAGATCTCGACGCCGTGATCGAGGTGACGGACGAATTCCGAGGCCGCGGAGGCATTTTCGACGTTTCCGTCCGCGACGGCGGCGCGATCGTCGCGCCCAGTTCGGCGACGCCGACGGTACGCCTGGACATCTCGGTACTCGGGTCGATCTTCCTCGGTGGGACACCCGCCCGCAGATTCGCGGCATCCGAGCGTCTGTGGACCGACAGCGCGGACACCCTCGCTGCCCTCGACCGTGCCTTCGGCACCGATCGGGCACCGTTCGCCGGGACGTTCTTCTAGTCGTCGTTCACGTCGCGGGACGACCGTTCACTCAGCGGACGTCGTCGTCGCCATTGATGAGCTTGCTGATGATCGGGACGATGGCGGCCAGCTGACCTCGCTCGTGTGGCGTCAGCTCTGCCAGCCGCGCGCTCAACCACTCCTCGCGGGCGTCGAGTTCGGCAGTGATCACCTCATTGCCGCGTTCGGCAAGCGTGACGATCGCCTGCCGGCCGTCGGTCGGATGCGGTTCACGCCGCACCATCCCGAGGTCCGACAACGACGCGATCACCCGGGTCATCGATGGCGGCTGCACGCGTTCGGCGAGGGCCAGCGCGCCCGGCGACATGGGGCCTTCGTGGTGGAGCGTCGACAGCGCGGACAACTGCGTCAGCGACACGACCTTGCTGACCCGGCGCCCACGCAGCCGTCTGGCGAGTCGGACGATCGCCAGCGACAACTCACCGGACAGCGTTCTGTCGGGCAAGGTCATATCCGTGATTGCGAGGTGCGAGATAGTCATGTCCGCGAATGTCCTGTCCGAGCGAGCCAAATCTGAGACCACTGAGTCCACGCCGCTAAGCGTAATTCACTTCTGCGATCACGCAATGCGATAGCGTGATTTGCGACTGCGGGATTGGTCCTTTTGGAGGACACAGGTCGACCATTCCGACCCGCTGTGGTCAGCCCACCAAGTCGTAGATCGGTCCGCGGGCGAAATATGCTACAAACACCGCGGCAATGATCCAGAGCAACGGATGGACCGACCGGCCCTTGCCTGCTGCCGCCGCCATCACCACCCAACTGATGAACCCCACACCGATGCCGTTGGCGATCGAATACGTGAACGGCATGATCACGATGGTCAGGAATGCGGGCAGCGCGTGGGAGAACTTGGTGAAGTCGATCAGCTTCACCTGACCGATCATCATGGCGCCCACAACCACCAGTGCGGGTGCCACCGCCTCCAGCGGAACCACCTCGTAAAGCGGTGTCAAAAACATCGCGAGCAGGAACAACACGCCAGTCACGACGTTCGCGAGACCGGTCCGCGCACCTTCGGCGATGCCCGATGCCGACTCGACGAAGACGGTGTTCGACGACGACGACGCGACGCCGCCGGCAACCGCGCCGGTCCCTTCCACGACCAGCGCGCGGCCGATCCCGGGCAGGTTGCCCTTGTCATCGCTCAGTCCGGCCTCCTTGCCGAGACCCGTCATCGTGCCCATTGCGTCGAAGAAGTTCGACAGCACCAGGGTGAAGACGAGAACCGACGCCGCCAGTACCCCGATCCGAGTGAAAGCGCCGAACAGATCGACGTCGCCGACCAGACTCAGATTGGGTATGCCGCCGAATCCGTCGGGAATCTGAGGAATCGACAGACTCCACCCTTTGGGGTCGTCAGCACTCGACCCGAGGTCGAGAGTCGACTCGAGAATGATCGAGACGACGGTCGTGATGACGATGCCGATCAGGAGTCCACCAGGCACCTTGCGCACCACCAGCACGCCCATCAACAGGACACCGAGCGAGAAGATCAGCGTCGGGATCGTGCTGATCGAGTTGTCGGTACCGAGTTGCACGGGGACGGTCGTCCCCGCGGCGTCGGGTACCCGGCGCACGAACCCGGCATCGACACAGCCGAGGAAAGCGATGAAGGCACCGATGCCTGCCGCGATCGCCGCCTTCAACTCGGCCGGGACCGCGTTGAACACCGCGGTCCGGAACCCGGTCACCGCCAGCAGGACGATGATGATGCCGTCGATCACCACGAGTCCCATCGCCTCCGGCCACGTCACCTGTGGCGCGATCGTGACGGCCAGCAGACTGTTGATGCCGAGACCGGTGGCGATGGCGAACGGGTAGTTGGCGACCAGACCGAAGATGATCGACATGACGCCTGCGACGAGGGCGGTGACCGCCGCGACCTGTGCCAGCGGGAGGACGTTGCCGAGTACGTCGGCATTCTTCGGCTCACCGGGTATGCCGCCGATGATGATCGGATTCAGCACCACGATGTAGGCCATCGTGAAGAAGCTGACGAGGCCGCCGCGGATCTCCCGACTGACGGTCGACCCGCGCTGACCGATCTTGAAGAATCGGTCCAGCGGTCCCATGGGCTGCGACCTCACCGTTTCACCCGATGGTGCGGAGGACTCCCCCGGCGAACCGTTGGGCTCCCCCGGTGAACCGGTGGATTCCATCGAAGGGGTGGAGGGCGCCGCCGATGTCTCCGTGGACTCGGTCGACGACGTGCTGGGCTCGCTCGACGGATCGGTGGGCACAAACGAAAGTTACTCTGATGGCATGGCCGACGCATCCGACATCCCCGAACTACCTTCTGTCTTGCGCGCCCCGGAGCCGGTCATCATCGCCGGCATGCTCGCCTGGCTCGTCGCGGCGATCGTGGTGGGACTGACGGGTTGGGGTGGCGATCGCACGCTGGCAGTGTGCCTCGTCGGCCTGGCGGTCGGATCCCTGGGGACGACGATCTTCCTGATACAGCGTGCCGCCGTGCGCCGCGGCGACCGCACCGCCCAGCAGGGCCTTGATTGAGCCACCTCGCGAGCCCACGCGGCTCACCGACGATCGGCGCCCGAGGGCACCCGAGGTCGCGGCGGTTCGGCCCGGTCCCGGACGTCGAGAACGAACGCCGCCAGGATCTCGCTCAACTCCGCCGCCTGTGACAGTTGCGGAGCGTGATCGGATTCCAGTGTCACGACCCGCGCTCCCGGGCTCAATCGTTGCATCGCTCGCTGCGCGGCCAGGGGCACCGAGCGGTCCCGCGTGGCCTCCACATAGAGCCTCGGCAGCACTCCGGCACCATCGGGCGTCCAGTCCGGCGCGATCAACCGTGCACTCTCCAACTGCGGCACAAGACGATGCGCCGCAGGCACCGACAATGCGGGCGGGGCGCCGTGGAAGAAGACCGCAGCTGCGGCCGCCGGATCGACGACGGTTCCGCGCCCATCTGCGGTCGGCTCCGTGAAAGCCGAGATACCCACCGGTGCAGTCAGTCCCGCGACATCACACAATTGGCCGAAATCCATTCCGGCAGGCAGCATCATTCCCGCGACGACACCGAATCCGGCCAGACGGCTATCGCCTACCCTGCAGAGGTGTTCGGCGACGCCGGTCGCCACCACGCCGCCGCCGCTGTGACCGATCACGACCATCTGCCCCTCGATGTCGCCGAGGTCCCCGAGGACGTGGGCAACCAGGTCCGGTAGCGCGACGGTCTCGTCCGGCTCCCAGTCGCCCGACCCGGGAAGGTCCGGACACCGGGTGTCGATCCCGGCCTCGGCCAGGTACGGCGCCACCAGGTCCCAGACCCAGGGGCCGGCCCAGGCGCCGTGGATGAGAACCGCGGTCGGGTTGCGCGTCACCATTTCTCGGCAGCGTGCAGCACTCGGGTGGCCTCCCGGACCGCGGCGGAATTGAGTTTCCCGCCACGCGATCCGGCCAACTTCGCCGCGATGTGATCGGTCACCGTGATCGGCTCGTAGGCCAGTCCGTTGTCGTACTCGAGGTGGCTCGCCAAGGTGGAGATGACCGCGTCGGCGTTGCCGTCGTGGAAGAACGCCACGGACCGTCGGCGCTCGATGGTGCCGTCGACCACCGGCGGCTTCACACGGTGCAGTGTGGACATCCAGCGGTCATTGGTCAGGCGTGCGGTCAGGTCGCCCAGATTGACCAGCAACGCGCCGTCGGCAGGTTCCACGTCGTGCCACGATCCATCGCGTGCGAGTACCTGCAGCCCTCGGACCTGATCCGCCCACAGCACGGTGACGATGCCGAAATCGGTGTGCTCTCCCATTCCGGTGAGGTCGCCGTCGAGTGTGACGTCGGTGCCCGGCGGCAGAGCGTAGTTGTTCATCCGCAACACATCGATCGAGTGATCGGTGAGCCGCTCGAAGAAGTCGGACTCTTCGCCGAGCGCGTCCGCGAAGATCCTGGTGAGAGCTCCGGAAACTCGTTGTGCCGCCTGGAAATACGCCTCGACCCGCACACGGTATCCATCGATGTCGGGCCACAGGTTGATGCCGTAATCGGCTTCGTCGAGATCGAGTCCGGTGAACGACCTCGCCTCCGCACCGACGTTGAACGCTTCGAAGAAGTCGTTCATCCGCGAGGCCGATTCGACGCCGGCACTGAGACTCAGGGACTCCGTCTTCGGTGCCGTGTAGCCGCGGTTGGCACCGGGCACGCGATAACCCTTCTTGTCCTCGAGGCCGAGACCGAAGAAATCGTCGACCGCCGACGCGAGGCCCTCGATGACGGAGTCGGGGATGCCGTGGCCGACGATCTGGATGAAACCGACCGTGGCGCAGGCATCGTCGATCGCACGCGCCACGTCGCGGCGGGCCGTCGTCGAGCCCTCACCGACGTAGGCCGAGATGTCGACGGTCGGGACGACGAACGCGTCGCCGGGTTCGCGCTGGTTCATCTATGCACTGCCTTTCACTGTGGCGGGCTGGTCTGCGGAGACGACCACGATGTCGGTGGTCGCATTCGTCACCGGCTCTGTGGCGACGCGTCTCCGCAAGGGCGAGTGGCGGAACACGAGATTGAGCGTGAAGGCCACGATCGCCGTGAGGGTGATGCCGCTACCGAAGATGATCTGCATCGCATCCGGAAGTCGCTCGAGCATGTCCGGCACATATTCCGGCAGCAACCCGATCCCGATCGACGTGGCGGCGATCGCCACGTTGACCTGATCGTTGAGGTCGATCTGGGCGAGCGTCCGGATGCCGATCATCGTGACCGTACCGAACAACACGAGCCCGACTCCGCCTACCACCGGACCGGGCAGCGCAGCGACCGCGGCACCCATCTTGGGGATCAGGGCCAACACGATGAGGATCAACCCGCTGCTGCCGGTGACGAACCGGCTGTGCATACGACTGGTGGCCACCGCGCCGACGTTCTGCCCGAAGACGGTGTCCATGAAGCCGCCGAAGATGCCGCCGAGGACACCGGACACTCCGTCTCCGACGAGCCCCCGAGCGAGGTCCCCGGTGCTGAGCTTCTTGCCGGTGATCTCTGAGATCGCCAGCATGCTGGCCGTGGATTCGGCGAACACCACGGTCATGACGATGCTCATCGACACCACTGCGGCGATCGGGAAGTGCGGGACGCCGAAGTGGAAGGGTGCGGGGAATCCCACCCAGGAAGCGGAACCGAGCGCACCGAGATCGAACATACCCAGACTCGCGGCGAGAGCACTTCCCGCGAGGAGTGCGATGAGCACGGCCAACTGCGACCACAGACCTCTCCCGAGGCATAACAGCACCAGCGCGACCACCACGACGACCGCGGCCACCAGAAGGTTCCGTAGAGAGGCGTAATCCGGTGCCGCCGAATCGGACCCGACGATGAGCCCACCGGCCACGCCGATCAGGGAAAGCCCGATGACCGTGAGCACGCTGCCGGTGACCAGGGCTGGGAAGAACCGGATCACCCGCGAGAACGGGATCGCGAGCGCCAGCCCGACGATGCCGCCGATGAGCATCGACCCATAGACGGCCTGCAGCCCGTACTTCTGGGCGATCAGGATCATCGGGGTCAGACCGCTGAAGGTCGCGCCACACACGATCGGGAGTCTGACGCCGACGATGCGCCCCAGTCCGAAGCCCTGCAGCGCTGTCACGATGCCGGCGATGAGCAGGTCGGCGCTGATCAGGAACGCGATGTCGGAGCTGTCGAGCCCGACCGCGGCGCCGAAGACCAAGGGCACCGTGATACATCCCGTATACATGATGAGGACGTGCTGCATGGCGAACGCGACCAAGCGTCCCCAAGGGGGTCTGACATCGACCGTGTGTTCCGACATGTGTTCTCCGTTGGGCGTAGAGGAGCGGGCAGTCGATATTGAACAGATCGAATATTTCTTCAGTGCTACCCATATTGTGACCGCCGTGTAAACGTCCGCCACGAGGCCGCACGCTGCGCAGACACCGCTGAACTCGATTACCGTGAGACGCGTGCACGAGGTGGCGCCCGATGTCGGGGATCAGAGCGAGGACGCATCCGCACTCGCCGTGACGCTCGGCGCAGCCATCCGATCCGCCCGCAAGAACGCAGGACTGACGCTCCAGGCGCTCGCGCAGCGTACCGGTTTGTCCCAGTCCTTTCTGTCCCAGGCCGAGAACGGACACACCGTTCCCAGCATCCTCAATCTGCACACCATCGCCCGGTCGCTCGGAACCACCGCTCACGAGCTGCTGAGCCCTTCCGATGACGAGGTGTCATTGGTGCGCGCCTCCGACGGACCGCTGCTCGAGGCGTCCCCGGGGGCCACCATGCGCCGGTGTGCACGTCGCAGCGCGGCGATGGCGGCCAACGAGATCACCGCCGGCCCAGGCACTTCAGCGTCATCGGCGACGGAGCACGCCGGTGAGGAATTCGTCTACGTCATCGCCGGCGCGCTGGAGATGGAAGTCGGCGCAACCACCTATCGGCTCGCCCCCGGCGACGTTCTCTACTACGCCGCGACCGTCCGCCACCGCTGGCACAACCGCGCCGACCGGCCTGCACGATTCCTCATCACCAGCTCACCACCGTTCTGAGTCACACCTCCCGATGATGCCGATCCGCCGGTGTGAGCCTTGGCACGCTTCGCGACCATCGTGGACGATTCACGTTGCCCGCGTTGGCCGTCGCGGATCGACCTGGTGGGGATCTGATGGCGTCCCACCGCGGATCAGCCCACCCGAACCGGCATGGCGACGGTGGTCAGGTCGCCGCTGTCGGCAGACCGCACGATCATCGGGTGCTCCGGCCCGGAGAGCTCGAGCATCACCTCGGGACCGATCGCGGCCCCGACCGCGGGATGTAGGGTCACCGCGTCGAAGTCGATACCGATGGCCGGACCGCTGACCGACGCAGTGACCGCCACGGCCGGCTCGTCCACTCCTCCCGAGACCACGAAATCGTTGCCGGACGAGCCGATCTCGAGGCGCAGGTACCTCGAGCGGAACTGCTCGACGACATCGAGCAACCGGCCTCTGGAGACCACCGCACGAGTCGCACTCGACGGCAACGACCGCAGCATCTCCTCGTGATCGGGGAAGACGACGTCCAATATCCGGCACCGTCGGACTCCGGCTTCCGAGGCGATCTCGACAGTTCCGTCACCACCGGCGAGAGACACCTGATGCTGCCGGCGGATCCACGACAACGCCGACCGCAGATCATCGGCGTCGATGGTGGCCGACCAGTTCTCGCCGGTTCCGCCGTTCGTCGCGAGCGTCCGCGTCGTCAACCGGAGTCGATCGGTCGCCACCAGAGTGATCGTGCCGGCCCCCACCACCACGTGCACCCCGTTCAGCACCGGCAACTCCGCGTCGACGACCGTCGCCGTCAGCACCTGTTCGAGCGCCGCGGCAAGGCGGATCCCGCTCAGGTCCACATGCACTGTCGCAGCTCGCAGCGGTGACGACAGTGATTCTTTCGCCACCTCGGCGATTTCCGTCGCACTGCGCACCCTGGCGATGAGTTCCGCCAGGTGATCGTCGATCAGTTCGGCTGCCGACCGCGGGTCGCCGCTGTCGATCACATCGCGTAAGCGCGACAACGGCATCCCCATCTCGCGCAGGCGCCGGACCATCACCGCCCCATCGAGCTGATCCTGTGTGTAGTAGCGGTATCCGGTCGCCTCGTCGACGAATGCGGGCTCGAGCAGTCCGGAGTCCGCGTAGAAGCGCAACGCACTCGCGGTCAGGCCGCAGGCCCGCGCGAAGACACTGATGGTGAGGAGGTCGTCGTTGATCATGACGACAATGCTGGGGTTTCGACCAACGTGAAGGTCAAGGCGCGACCCGCCTGTTCACTCACGATCGCGCACCGACCGGCAGTGACGAGGCATATGCAGCCATGGCGCGACCGGCGCCACGCAGCGGTTCGGTCGACCGGAGTGTCCGAGCCATCACAAAGGCCCCTTCGAGCGCGGCCACGAGCGCCGTCACCAAGCCGCGGGCGTCGTCGGTGGCATATCCGCGGTGCACGATGAGCTCCGTGCCGCCGTCGATCCACGAGGCGAAGATCTCTGCCGCCACCTCACGCAGGGCGGGCTCGGCGTCGGCGACCTCTCCGGCGATCGTCCCCACCGGGCACATGTTGATCCATCCGGTGTTCTCGATGTCGTCCGCGGCTGCGTCGAAAGCACGCTCGATGGCGGCAGGCAGATCGTCGCCGTCGGCGAGCAGCCCGCCGACCAATTCGGCGTAGGCAGCGCCCATGGTCCGCAGCGCCACACCGGCGATCTCGCTCTTGCCGCCCGGGAAGTGGTGGTACAGAGAGCCGTTCGGCACCCCGGCCGCCTCGATGACCTGCTTGATCCCGGTCCCTGCGTAGCCCTGCCGACGCAGGAGCTCCGCCATCGCCACGGTGATGCGCTGATCTGTCTGCACGGTTCACATCCTAGATCATTTGCTCTAGAGTGATTTCTCTAGAGAAACTACTCCAGACGGACGCCACGCGAAGGAGTTCATCATGATGCAGGTCCGGTTGCCCGCAGGCACGATCGAATACACCGACGACGGCGACGGTCCGCCCGTAGTGCTGTTACACGGCCTGATCATGGACGAGACCCTCTGGGACACCACGCTGCCGCTGCTGCCGAAGGGATTCAGGTACATCCGTCCGGTCCTACCGCTCGGCGGGCACCGGGTCTCGATGAATCCGGATGCCGACCTCGCCATGCCCGGGATGGTCAACCTGGTCGCCGATTTCCTCGACGCACTCGACCTCCATGATGTGACGCTCATCCATGCCGACTGGGGCGGCGGGCTCTTCCTCACCGCGATCGGTCGCGACGACCGGGTGAGCGCGATGGTCGTGTTGCCCTGCGAGGCCTTCGAGAACTTTCCGCCGGGCCTGCCCGGCCGGATGGCGACCCTGGCAACAAAGCTCCCGGGCGGCATAACCCTCGCGGCTCGTCAGCTCCGGATCGGATGGCTGCGCCGCACGCCATTGCTGTTCGGCGCGATGGTGCGGCACCCGATCCCCGATGAGGTCGTCCGCCGGTGGACCGAACCGTGTCTGCGCAATCCGGGCGTGCGGCGCGACCTGCAGAAGTACACCGCAACCGCCTTCGATGATGCGGCCCTGATCCGCGACACCGAGGCGCTCGCGGGATTCGGCGGCGACGCCCTGGTGTTGTGGTCGCCAGAGAATCGGGTGATGCCGCCCGAACACGGGCGAAGGCTCGCGGATCTGATCCCCAACGCCCTGTACGCCGAGATCCACGAGGCCTACGTGTTGTCGATGCTGGACCAGCCGGCGGCGGTCGCCCGCGAGATCGGCACATTCCTGACACGGGTCCCGGCCACCGGCCAGTGATCAACGCGCCATCAGCCGCGCGATCTCCTCGTCGATGACGTGAACGGCTGCGCCGAGCATCGCGAACGCCTCGTTGGTGGTCTGTCCGTGGTAGTAGCGGTAGTAGATCTGCTGGGCGATCACCGCGGATCGGAAGAACCCGAACACCTCATACCATCGCCACCGATCCGGCGTCATCGCGAAACCCATTTGTTCGCAATAATATGCGACGAACTCGGCTCGGGTGATCATGCCGGGCAGATTGGTCGGCACCCGGCGCATCATCTGCCGCTGTTCGTCATCGTCGGCTTGCACCCAGTACGCGAGCGAACCGGCGACATCCATCAGCGGATCACCCAATGTGGCCATCTCCCAGTCGAGGATGCCGACCACGCGGGTGACATCCCCGGTCGCCAGGACGACGTTGTCGAGCTTGTAGTCGTTGTGGATGACACAGTTCGCGACGTCGTCGGGCTGGTTCTCGTCAAGCCACGCCATCACCGATTCATAGTCGGGCGCATCGTCAGTCCGGGCGTTGCGGAACCGGGTCGACCATCCGTCGACCTGGCGCCGGACGTAGCCGAGGCCCTTGCCGAGATCGGCGAGACCGGCCACCTCGACGTCGACCGAATGGAGTTCGACGAGGACGTCGATGAAGGTGAAGCAGAGTTGGCGGGCCTGTTCCCCCGACAGAGCGACGTCTGAGGGCCACTCCTTGCCGGGGATGACGCCGTCGATCTTGCCCATCACATAGAAGTCGGCGCCCAGCACCGACTCGTCGTCGCAGAAGGCAACCATCGGTGCCACGTAGGGCAGAACGCCTGCGAGCTTCGACTGGATCCGGAACTCACGGCCCATGTCGTGCGCACCGCGCGCTTTGGTGCCCTTGGGCGCCCGGCGCAGGATGACCTCCCGATCCGGATAGGTCAGCTGGAACGTGAGATTCGAAGCACCACCGGAGAACTGACGCACCTCCGGGGTGCCGTCGAGACCTGTTGCGTCGTCGGCGTTCGCACGCAACCACTCCGCCACCCGCTCGACGTCGAACGCGTCCTCGTCCCGTACCGCCTTGGCCCCGGCCACCTGACTGCTCATGTTGTCTCCCTCCGACTCCGACACGATCCATCGCCACTCATCCGCGATACTTCCCCAGCTCGATCCGCGCGACGACACCGCGGTGCACCTCGTCCGGTCCGTCCGCCAGCCGCAGCGAGCGTGCGCCGACCCAGGATGCCGCAAGCGGGAAGTCGTCGGTGAGGCCCGCGCCGCCGTGCAGCTGGATCGCCAGATCGATCACGTCGAGCGCCATGTTGGGCACCTCCACCTTGATCTCGCTCACCGCCGAGACCGCTTCGCGCGATAGCCCCTGATCCAGCAGCCAGGCCGCGTGCAGGACCAGCAGCCGTGATCGGTTGATGGCGATCCGGGCGTCGGCGATCCGTTCGCTGCTGCCACCCAGCTTGGCCAGCGGCCGCCCGAAGGCGGTGCGCTCCAACGAGCGCCGGACGCCGAGTTCGAGCGCACGTTCGGCGAGGCCGATGGCCCGCATGCAGTGATGGACGCGGCCGGGACCGAGTCGGCCCTGCGCGATCTCGAAGGCCCGGCCCGGCCCCAACAGGACATTCGACGCCGGCACCCGCACGTCGTCGAACGACACCTCGCCGTGTCCGAGCGGTTCGTCGAAGTAGCCCATGGTGGTGAGCATGCGGTCGACGGTGACGCCCGGGGTGTCGATCGGCACGAGCACCATCGTGTGCCGAGCATGCCGGTCGGCAGTCGCGTTGGTGACGCCCATGAAGATCAGAATCTTGCAGTCGGGATTGCCGACGCCGGTGGAGAACCACTTGGTGCCGTTGATGATCACGTCGTCGCCGTCGGGGATCGCGGTGGCGGCCATGTTGGTCGCATCCGACGACGCGACGTCGGGTTCGGTCATGCAGAAGGCGCTGCGGATCTCACCCTTCAGCAGGGGCTCCAGCCACCGCTCGCGCTGCGGCTCGGAGCCGTAACGCAACAGCACCTCCATGTTGCCGGTATCGGGGGCGTTGCAGTTGAACACCAGCGGGGCGAGCATCGAGGAACCCATCGCCTCGGCGATGGGCGCGTAATCGGTGTTGCTGAGACCTTCGCCGCCGTCCGTGCCGAAATCTGCGGCATATCGGCCGGCATGTTCCTTGGGCAGGAACAGATTCCACAGGCCGGCGGCGCGGGCCTTGCTCTTGAGTTCGGTGAGGATCGGAGGCGGCGTCCACCGGTCCTCGCCGGACTCGCGCCGCCGCGCGATGTCGCGATGCACCTGCGCCTCGACGGGGATGATCTCGTCGGCCATGAACGTGCGCACACGATCGGTCAGGTCGGCCGACCGTGCGGAGAGGGCGAAATCCATACTCGCGACGGTAGTCGGTCGGCATCGGCGAGCGCGGACGTTTGTGCCTCAGCCGTCGAGACGTCCTGACGCGTGGAATCGGCTCGGCATCGGGGCCCAGTGCGCACAGAGCCAGACACATCCGGCCACCCAGGCAGCGCCGATCAACCATCCGGCCAGGACATCGGTGGTCCAGTGCACGCCGAGGTACACCCGGCTGCATCCGATGGCGATCGCCCAGATCGGCGCGATGGCGAGCACGAACCGGTGCGCGCGCACCCAGGCACTCAGTCGGAAGGCGGCGGCCGCCAACAGCCCGAACACGATCGTGCTCATCATCGCGTGACCCGACGGGAACGAGTAGGTGTCGATGTCGAGCAGGCGATCGACCGTCGGTGGGCGCGGCCGGCCGAACAGGTGCTTGAGACCCACCATCGCCAGATAGCCGACAGCGGAACCGGCTCCCACCAGGACCGCCTCGGGATACGCGCGGATTGCGACGAGGCCGAGGACCACAACCACCACGACCGTTGTGAGGACCAGGGTGTTTCCCGTCGCCGTCACGACGAGCGCGATGTCGGTGACGACGTCGGTGCGTGCATCGACCACCGCGTCGGTGATCGCGCGATCCACGCCGTTGGGGCTCAAGAACACCGGTTGCGACCTGTCGCGTCCGCCGCTCGACGCGGGCCCAAGTCACATCCAAGCGATCCACAAGTCACGGATTCCACCCTAACGATCAGACCCACATCGAAAGGACTCCGATGAAGACCACCCTGCTGTACCGGATCGGGCACGCCAGTGCGGCCCATCCCATCCGAGCGCTGATCGGCTTTGTCGCCGCGCTCGGTATCCTCCTGGCCGCATCGGCCACCTTCGGCGGTGACACCCAGGAGGACTGGGACGTCGCAGGCACCCCGTCCCAGGCCGGGATCGACCTGCTCCGCCAACACGTCCCCGGCGCCGGAAACGCGTTCGCGCGCATCGTCGTCCACTCCGACGACGGGACCATCCCGGCGTCCGTGATCGACGGCCTGCGCGGCCGGCTGGGCGACACGGACCACGTGGCCACCGTCAGCGACGCCCGCTACAGCGCCGATCGCGACACCGCTGTGGTGACCGTCGGGTACGACGTCCCCGTCACCGACCAGTCGATCATGGGCAACGCCGACGGCCTCGAGAAGGCCGTCGCCCCGACGACCGACGACGGCATGCAGGTCGAGATGAACGGGTCGGTACCCGAGACCGCGGCCGCCCCGATCAAGGGACATGCGGAGATCATCGGGATCACCCTCGCGCTGCTCATCATGGTGTTCGCCTTCGGATCGGTGGTCGCGGCCGGTCTGTCGATCGTCACCGCGATCGCCGGGCTGGTCGCGGGGTCGGCCGGGATCATGCTGCTCGCCGGGTTGATGGACGTGAGCCCGACCGCACCCATGGTCGCGAGCATGGTGGGATTGGGCGTCGGGATCGACTACGCCCTGCTGGTGGTGAGCAGGCACGTCGAGTTCCTCCGACGGGGCCACGACCCCGTCGAGTCCGCGGCGCGGTCGGTCGCCACCGCGGGCCGGTCGGCGACGTTCGCCGCGACCACTGTGCTCGTGTCGTTGATGGGTCTCCGGCTCGCCGGACTGCCCACGTATTCGTCGTTCGGGTTCGCCACGGCGATCGCGGTGGTGGCGATGCTTGCCGCGACCCTCGTGGTGGTGCCCGTCCTGTGCCGGCCGGCGGGTCACCGGATCGTGTCGCGCAAGGCCAGGCGCCCCCTCCCGACGGGAGCCGATGACGGAGCGCGCCGCATGCCTCTGACCGCCCGCTGGGCCGGACGGGTAGGGCAACGGCCCGTCGTCGCGATCGTGCCGGCGCTGATCGTGCTGGTCACGCTGGCCGCGCCGGCCGCCGCGATGCGGACCTGGCCATCGGATTCCGGCGCCCAGTCGACCGAACTGACCACGCGGCGCGCACATGACCTGCTGGCCGCCGAGTTCGGTCCGGGGACCAATGCCGACGTCGTGATCGTCGCGCCGTCGGCCACCGATCGCGACCGATTGATGGCGGCGCTGCGTGACATCGCCCGCGTCCCGGGTGTGACCGCGGTGGCCCCGGTCACCGAATCCCCCGACGGCGCAATCGAGATCGTCCCGATCACCATCAGCGCCGATCCGGCAGCAGCAGCGACCGGCGATGTGCTCTCGGGAATCCGTGAACGTCTGCCCGACGGCGCGATCCTGACCGGTGAGACCCCCTACTACGACGACATCTCGCACATGCTGCAGCGCAGGCTGTGGTTGGTGATCGGTTTCGTCGTGATCGCCTCGGTGATCCTGCTGACCGTGTTGTTCCGGTCGGTGGTGGTCCCGGTGAAGGCCGCGGCGATGAACCTGCTGTCGGTGGCTGCCGCCTACGGCGTGATCACCGCCGTGTTCCAGTGGGGTTGGGGTCTGTCGTTGCTCGGTGTGGACAACCCGGTCGCGGTGTCGAGCTGGGTGCCCATCCTGGTCTTCGCGATCTTGTTCGGCCTCTCGATGGACTACGAGGTCTTCCTGCTCTCCCGCATCCGAGAGGACTGGCTCGCCACCGGTGATGCGCGGGCGAGCGTGATCAGCGGGCTGGCCAAGACCGGCCGGGTGATCACCACGGCAGCGGCGATCATGGTCGCGGTGTTCCTCAGCTTCGCGACGGAGACCGACTTCGTGATGAAGATGCTGGGTCTGGGGATGGCGGTGGCCGTCTTCCTCGACGCCACCCTGGTTCGGATGGTCCTGGTGCCGGCGACCATGTCACTGCTGGGGCGATTCAACTGGTGGCTCCCCGCCTGGCTCGACCGGCTGCTGCCACAGGTCGGGCTCGAGCCCGATGCCGATTCGGCGGAGGACCCGAAGCCCACCCGGCGGGAAACACACATGACGCCCGTGTGATCGGGTCCTCGCACACGAGTGCACTCCAAGTGGGGCCCAAGCGGTCCGCCGGATGCTTGTCGGGACAGCCCACCGACAAGGAGACCGCTGATGACAACCATCCAGACACCACCGCCACCGGCACCCACGAATCCGCCCTTCGAGGCTCGCGAGCTCGCACCTCAGGGAACGGGGCGACGCATTCCGGGTCCGATGTGGGTCATCGCCCGGCTCGGCTCGAGGTCGTTGCGGCGCGGTGAACGACGCGCCTTCCGCTACTACCCCGACGCCGCCATCTGAGATGCCGGGGTCCGGGACGTGGCGATCATCGCGAGGCCAGTGCCCGGCCGATCACGAGTCGCTGGATCTGGTTGGTGCCCTCGAAGATCTGCGTGATCTTGGCCTCGCGCATGTAGCGCTCGACGCGGAAGTCGCGGGTGTAGCCGTACCCACCGAGCACCTGGACCGCATCGGTGGTGACCTTCATGGCGGCGTCGGTGGCGACCAGCTTCGCCGTCGCCGCGGCCCGGGAGTACGGACGTCCGGCGTCGCGCCGGCGCGCGGCGTCGAGGTAGGTCGCTCGCGCCGAATCCACCGCGACGGCCATGTCGGCGAGCAGGAAACTCAAGCCCTGATGGTCGATGATCTTGCGACCGAAGGTTGTTCGCTCCTGGGCATAGTCGACGGCGGCATCGAGGGCAGCCTGGGCGAGCCCGGTGGCCACCGCGGCGATACCGAGTCGCCCGGAGTCGAGAGCGGAGAAGGCGATCGTCAGCCCGTCCCCTTCGCCGCCGAGCAGACGATCGTCGGCGACGAGGGCATCGTCGTAGGTGGCCGACGTGGTGGGCACCGCATGCAGACCCATCTTCTCCTCGGGCCTGCCGAAGCTGAGGCCGTCGGTGTCGCGGGGTACGAGCAGACAGCTGATGCCCTTTGATCCCTCACCTGTGCGGGCGAAGAGGTTGTAGGCATCGGCGATACCCCCGTGGGTGATCCACGCCTTGGCACCGTTCACGCGGTACCCGCCGTCGACAGCGGTCGCCTTGCAGGCCACCGCCGCGGCATCGGATCCGGCCTGGGGCTCGGACAGGCTGTAGGCACCGATCTGTCGGCCGTTCAACAGGTCCGGTAGCCACCGCTGCTTCTGTTCCTCGGTACCGAAGTTGAACAGTGGATGACACGCCAGTCCGTGCACGCTGACCGCGACGGCCACCGCGGCCCACCGCGCGCCGAGTTCCTCGAGCACCTGGAGGTACACCTCGTAGGGCTGACCGCCGCCCTCCCACTCGACCGGATACGGCAGACCGAGTAGTCCCGCCTCGCCCATTTCGGCGAACAGGCCGTCGGGGTACTTCTCCGCCTTCTCGTACTCATCGACGATCGGAACGAACCGCTTGTCGGCAAACTCCCTGGTCAGGGCGATGAGGTCGCGCGCCTCATCCGTTGGCAGCAGTCGATCAACCGGCATGTCGAACCTCCGAGGGAAACTGAACAGTACTCAAGTACCAGCCACAGTACTATGTGGGCGTGAGTGACAACACCGGCTTCGCCACCCGACGTCGCGGCGACGTGTTCGACGCCCTGGTCCGACTCCTGCTCTCCGAGGGATTCGCCCATCTCGGCGTGGCCGAGTTGGCCTCGGCACTGCGATGCTCGAAGTCCACGCTGTACACGCTCGCCGGCAGCAAGGAGCAACTGGTCGTCAAGACGGTGACGCATTTCTTCCGGGTGGCCACAGATCAGGTCGAGGCACGGGTGGCCCTTGAGCTGGATGCACGCGCGAAGGTGATCACCTACCTCATCGCGGTCGGGGATGCGCTCGCGCCCGCCTCGGATGCGTTCATGACCGACCTGCACGCCTACGAACCGACCCGCGAACTGTACGAACGCAACACCGCTGCCGCCACCGGCCGGGTCACCGAGCTGATCGCCGCGGGGGTGGCCACCGGAGCATTCCGCGACGTGAACGCCGCCTTCGCCGCCGATCTGGCGGCATCCGTGATGAGCCGGATCCAGCGGCGCGACGTGGCGGTCACCACCGGCCTCGACGACGCGGAGGCCTACCGGCAGCTGGCCTCGATCCTCACCGGGGGAATCGACGCGCGAGGTGGGTGACCCCGCGATCATCCACCCACCAGGTCACCTCGACATCCGACTCGGAACCGTTGCGCTGTAATCGTATCCAGAGTTCGTCGTGGATTCGTACCTCGCCGTGACCCAGGTCGCGACCCCACTCCGCGGCGAACAGCACGGCCTCCGTGGACGTCCAGGTGGTGGCGATCCCTTCGTCGCGCACCACAGCCCGCGCTTCCTCACTCACGGTCGGCAGGTCGAGGATGTCGGCGAGGACCCCCGCGTCGTCGGCATCGACACGGCCACCCAGCACGACCGTCGTGTCGGGATCCATCGACTGGATCAGCCACGGGCGATCGAGCACCGCGGCCCGTTCCACGGTCGCCCCCGACACTGCCCGAACTCGCTGCGGCACAGCCAGTTCTGTTGCCAGGAACAGGCCGGACCGGCACGCCCGCACGACCGATGCGTAGACCGTTCCCGCCACGCCCGCGGCGACCTGACGCCCGGGATCGCCGAGACCGGTGAGCATGGCATCGGCGTCGGCAGCCGACTCCACATCGACGGTGCCGAGCGCCGCGGCGAACACGTCGGCCTGCGGATGATCCAGCGCAGCACGCACACCCTCGACCGTGGTGTCCGACGGCGCCCGGTACCACCCCAGCGGATGTTCGTCGATCAGTGCGTGGTGCCGCAGCCACCAGGCCGTGTACCCGGCGCGGTCGGCGAGCAGCGGTGCCACGGCGTCGTCGGTGGCGAGGAGCGTCAGTGCGTCCCGCCAGCGGTTCTCGTCGACGAGATCGAGATCGCGTACGGCCGAGAGACTTTGCGGGGGATCATCGTGGGTGTCCCACCACTGTTCCTCGTCCGGCAGGTCGTGATCGGGCGCCACCGGGAGATCGTCTACGAGGACGTGAAAGCCCCAGCCCACGCCGAGCCGCCGCAGCACCTCGGGCCCGACCCGCCGGACCAGATCGTCGGATACGAGACCGAACGGTGCGTCGGCGACGAGGACGGATGCCAGCGGACTGTCCGGCAGCAGGAGCTCGTCGGCCGCGCGCAGCTCCCCGTCCTGGTCGGGTACGGGCAGACGCGACAGCCGATCCGGCACTGCCGCAGCGGGGTCCGCGGCGAGCAGCGCGAAGACCTCGTCGGTCACCTCGACGAGTTCGTCGTCGTCGGCCTTGTCGACCAGCTGCGCCAACGCCGGATCGGCGAGCACCTGGTCCACCGAGATCGGTTGGGCGCCGAGCCGTTCCACGAGAGGATGTCGCGCAGCCGTCGCGACGGTCGGGATCCAGCGCATCGGGATGTCGATGCCGTCGGCCACGAACACCCCGCGCGCGCCGATGTTCATCCGTCCGTCGGCTCGCGGGATCGGCAGCGCGCCCAGCTCGTCCGCGTCGACTCCGGTGGTCACAAACGGCGACAGTGCCGCATACAGGTCACGCCACCACTCCGATTCCCGTTCGACGCCGACCAATCTCTCCGCGATGTCGGCGAGACCGATCTCGCCGACGCCGACCGTGCGCAGGCGGCCCAGATGGCGGCGTTCGGAGACGTCGGGATGGGCCAGATCCCCCAGGACCGGGGCGAGCACGGCGGCGAGGTCCTCACTCAGGTCCGGCAGCACGACTGCCCGGGATGGGACCAGATCGGCGCCCTCGGCCGCCGGCAGCCACGCACTGTCGCGTAGTTCACCGAGCACGGCCTCGATCAGGGCCGCGTCGTCGCGGTTGCGGGCTCGTGCGGGCGAAGGGATCAGCAGCGGCCGCCACGACGCCGGCACCCCGGTCATCAGGTCCGCGTGACCCGTTGCCGCCGTGGCTATGTCGGCGTCCGGATGCAGATGTCTGCGGTCGGGGGTGAGCGGGAGGTCGGTGATGCATCGCGCCGGCAACGACAGCTCGATGTCGGTGGGGGTCGGCGCCCTGAGTACATCCCGGTCGGCGAGTCTCGGTCCCGACTCCCCCGCCTCGATCAGCCATCGGGTGCCGCTGCCATCGGCCTCGATCCAGGTCCGCACCACGCGGTCCGTCGCCGCTGTCTCGGTGATCGTCAACCGACGGGTCCGTGCGTCCGCGACGGGCGTCCCCCGGTCGATCGTCGTCGTCGAGCCGGCCACCGAGATCTCCTCCAGGCCGACCAGTTCCAGGAGCAGGTCGGGGGCCTGCGCTCGGGCCGCCGCCAACAGCGCGTCGGCCGAGACATCGTCGCGCAGGTGCAGCACCACCTCGGTGTCATGATCGGGCACCGGCGGCACGTCGAGCGCCCATGCCAGTCGGAGCAACGGCATGCGGTCGGTTCCCGACACGGCCACCCCGGCGTCGCGGGCAGCCTGAGCGGTCCGGTCGCGATCTACGACGAACGACCCGGACCTGGACCGGATCTCGATGCGATCCGCGACCGTACCGGTCGCGGTGAAGCCGACCCCGAACCGGCCGACACTCGGCCGCCCGAGATCACCCCGCTTTGCCGAAACCCTCAACGACAGCAGTGATCGCACGCCGTCGACAGTCAGCGGGGCACCGGTGTTGGCCACGTGCAGGGCACGTCCGTCGAGCCAGACGGCGAGCCGGCCCGGGGAATCGGATGCGGATGCGGCGTCGGCCGCGTTGGCCGCGAGTTCGATGAAGAGCCGGTCCCGGTAGCCGACGGTGACCAGGTCCTGCTCGGCCGCGGCATCCTCGGCGAATCTCGTCGGCGAGGCGCGCCACGCGTCGAGCGTGGCCGCACGGAGCTCGTCGAGAGCGAAGGGATCGTCAGGTTCGCAGGGATCGATGCCCGTGGGCACGTCGGTCAGGACGTCGCGTCCGCGGCGGCACCCACGCCGGCGCTGACGATCTCGAGCGCACCATCGTCGTAGGCGTCGTAGGCGGGCGATCCACCACCGGACGGCGGGGCGACATCGGAGTGCGCACCGCACCCGTAGTCGGCGGCGACCACATGACCGTCGGCCGAGTACTCGTTGGCGCACACGCCGAAGGCCGGCCGCAACGCACCGGCGAGCGGTAGGTAGAAGCCACAGCTGGCACACGAGTACGCCGCGGCGACAGCCATCTCGCTGCGGGGACCGAACTCGCCGTCGTGCCAGCGCTGTGCAGCATCGTCACGACCGTCGCGACTCAGCAATCGCCGTCGACCCAGGCCGAGTTCACCGGCGATCTGCCCGATGTCGTCAGGATCGTCGTCGTCGGACGAGAACCCGAACTCGTCGGCGGTGTCGATCTGGTTGGGCACGAGCCGCGAATCGTCGGGGTCCGCCGCCAGGACGTCGCCCGCGGACAGGTCGCCCGGGGCGACCCGCTGGTTCCATGGCACCCAGTTCGGGGCCAGCAACGATTCCTGACCCGGCAGCAACACGAGCTCGCTGACGGTGATCTCGTCGGTGTCCGGCGCCCCGGCCAGCACGACGCACCACTGCCAGCCTCGGTAGCCGGCGAGGTCGGCCTCGAAATAGTGGGCGACCGCCCAGTCCCCCTCGGGGGTGCTCTCCAGGTGCGCCCCGGGTTGCTGACCATCCTCGACCAGCGCTGCGCGCGCCGCGTCGACAGCGGCGAGCAGCCGGTCACCGTCGAATGCAAGAGTCACGTGTCCAGTGTGCAACATCGCGCGATCGCGGCGGCACCGACCCGCACTTTGTCTCGCATCGCGGTCCCGCACGGCACCGCGCGAGCCGGCCCGATCGGCCTCGCGGGCGACTCGATGTCGCCGCTCGGGGCGTTTCCCGCGCCGACTGTGCGCACCTTCTCGCCGACCGTGCACGTCGGTGAACGGCACTGGGGTCGGCTCTGCACGATCGACAGGAAACTGCGCACGGTCGACGAAAAGATGCGCCCGGTCGACGAAAAGATGCGCCCGGTCGGCGAAAAGGTGCGCCCGGTCGGCGATGTGTCGACCATCCAACGCGCGGGCGGTGGCCGTGCCGACACCGAGTCGGTGGGATGAGGAACAATTGTCGGTGTGAACCGACCCAGCCCCCGCTTCCCCCGGGGGAAGCGAAGCGAACCGACGGGGCCCGACCCGCGCGGCGCGGGTCACGATGTCGAACCGGGTGCCGGCCACGACGGTCGCAGTCGTCGGCAACACCCCGGGACCGCGAACTACCCTGCCGACGAGCCGACCACCGCCCGGCGTCCGGTCACCGGACGCTCCACGTCCCGCGGACCGGCCGACACCGCCTATCTGCCACCGCCCACCCACAATCCGCATCTGCCACCCCTCGACGGGCACGATGAGACCCCGACGGGCGCCCCGACCGACCGGATCGGCGGTACCAAGGCGATGCCGGGCGGCACCTCGGGTCCGGGAATCCCCAAGAAGATCACCGTCGCCCGCGTCGCCGCGATGCGCAGCCGCGAGTTGACCGGCCGCGGGATCGGCAAGATCTACCAGGCCGCGACCGCCGACGGCGCCGACCGCTCCGGCCTGACTGCCCTGACACTGCCGGTGATCGCCAACTTCGCGGTGGACGCCGCGATGGCCGTCGCACTCGCCAACACCCTGTTCTTCGCGGCCGCCACCGGCGAGTCGAAGACCAATGTCGGCCTCTACCTGGCCCTGACGATCGCCCCGTTCGCGTTGATCGCCCCGTTGATCGGCCCCATGCTCGATCGCCTCCAGCACGGGCGGCGCATCGCGATGGCGACCACGTTCGGGCTCCGGGTGATCCTCGCGTTGCTCATCCTGGCGAACTCGTCCTGGGACGCCACGACGCAACAACTGCAGTACGACCCCTGGGTGCTCTATCCGTGCGCGCTGGGCCTGCTGGTGTTGTCCAAATCGTTCGGGGTCCTCAAATCCGCGGTGACGCCACGCGTGGTGCCACCCACGATCGACCTGCCCAGGGTCAACTCCCGCCTCACCACCTTCGGCCTGATCGGCGGCACCATCATCGGCGGTGCCGTCGCGGCGATGTTCGAGGTGCTGTTGGCCAAGGTGCTGCCCATCCACATCCCCGGCGCGATGGTCTGGCTGGCGGTGATCGCCGCTGCCGGTGCCTGGTTGTGCATGCGCATCCCGTCGTGGGTGGAGGTGACCGAGGGCGAGATCCCGACCACGCTCACTTACCACGGGGAGCCGGCGATGTCGCACGCTCCTGCGGGTGACGCCGCGGGCGGGCGCCGCGGTGCCCGCGAGACGGCCACCGCGCTGGCGGCGAAGATGCGGCAGCCACTCGGCCGCAAGGTCGTCGCGGGGCTGTGGGGCAACGCGACCATCCGCATCCTGACCGGGTTCCTCACGCTCTACATCGCCTTCTATGCCAAGGCGCAACAGGACGTGCATTCCGACTGGACCCAACTCGTACTGCTCGGTGCGTTCGGCGCGGCCGCGGGTGTCGGAAACATGATCGGCAACGGCCTCGGCACCCGACTGGAGCTGAAGAACCCGCCCCGGATCGTGGTCTGGTCCACCGCGGCCTGTTTCATCGTCGCCGCACTGGCCGCGATCTTCGGCAACATCGTGATCGCCACACTGGCCGCGTTCGTCGCCTCGGGCACCAGTGCGATCGGCAAGGTCTGCCTCGATTCGTCGATCCAGGACGATCTGCCGGAAGAGTCGCGGGCCTCGGCCTTCGGCCGGTCGGAGACCGTTCTCCAGCTCGGATGGGTCTTCGGCGCGACGCTCGGTGTCCTGTTGCCCCCGACGTTGTGGATCGGTTTCACCGTGGTCGCGGTGCTACTGGGCATCGGCCTGTTGCAGACCGTGATGACCACACGTGGATCGTCGTTGGTGCCGGGTATCGGCGGACAACGACCCGACTACGCGGCACCCACGGTGGCGTTGCGTGCGGTCGGCCACCCCGCGGCACCGCCGCGCCGGTCGTCGCCCGCACACCACCCCCCGTCCGACGCCCCGACCCGCATCGCGCATCATCCTGGTGGTCGGCATCCTGATCCACGTCGCGGCCACGCCGCCGACCCCACCCGGAAGATGCCCGCCGAACCCGATCGAGGACAGTCGTAGACCGTGCACGTGAACAGTGGAGAAAAGAAGGCGCTCGCGATCATCGCGGCCGTGGTGGTCGCGTTCGTCGTGATCGTCGGCGGGACGGTCGCCGTGCTGACGAAGGATCAGTGGTCCGGCGATTCGACCGAGGAACAACCGTATCTGCAACTCGCGGTGGGCGATCGGCTCGTACGCGTGGACCCGACCCGGATGTGCGACGTCTTCCTCAAGAACTGCGAGCCCAAGAGGATGGCCGACGCGCAGGTCCAGCGCGTGCCGGTGCCGGTCGGCGAGTCGGTGATGCTGTCGGTGTCCAAGGACATCGCCGAATGGCCCTGGAACCTGGTGATCCAGTACCTCACACCCGAGGGGCTCGACGGGACCTCGGTCCCGATGCGGTCGAACTCCACCTACACCACGGTGCTGCACTCGACGCCGGACCGAATCCTGGTCAACGTCGAGGTGCAGGTGCCGTCGGCGATCGCCGATGCCCAGAACAACAACGTGATCGCGCGTGGCTACCTCGCGGCGGACACAAGCCCCCAGGACCTACCATTGCCCGCCGCGAACCCGCGCTGACGGATCACCGGGGTGGGGTCAGCGCTCCAGTTCGCGGGTGACCGCACGGACCACCTCGGAGATGCGCTGCGACGTCTTGCGATCCGGGTAGCGGCCCTTGCGGAGCTCCGGCTGCACCGCGCCCTCGAGAAGGGTGATCAGATCGGCGACCATGCCGTGCAGTTCGTCGGGCGTGTGCCGTTTGGTCTCCTTGCGCGCGGCCTCGCGTGTGTTCTTCGCGACACTGGGCGCCGGTTCGAGAACGGTGACGGTCAGCGCCTGTGGTCCGCGACGTCCCGCGGCCATGCCGAACTCGACGCGCTGGCCCGGCTTCAGGCTCTCCACGCCGTCGGGCAATGCGGACGATCGGACGTAGACGTCCTCACCGCTGTCCTGCGAGAGAAAGCCGAAACCTTTTTCCGCGTCGTACCACTTCACCTTGCCGGTCGGCACTGTGCTCACCCTCATCTGTACGTCGGCGTCCATGACAAAAGCGCCCCTGACCTGAGTCACAGCTGGTCCCGTGACCGGGACCCGGCTCCACATCAGATGAGCAGAGGCGCCAATGAGGATTCAGTCTAGCCAACGCGAATCGGACCGGGCACGTGGATTACCTCACGCCCCGCGACGATCACCGGGCGCCACCGACCCGCGACGTGTTCTACCGTGGAAGACATGAAGAGCCAATCGTCCCCGCGACTGCTGCAGCTGGCCGGGGTCGTGTTCGCGATCGGACTCGCGGCGATCGTCGCCCTGTTCGTGACTCCCATGGTCACCGACGGTGGCACGGCACCCACGTTCGTGTACGTGCTGACCATGTGCGCGCCGGTGGGATTTGTGATCGGGCTGGTCTTCGCACTCCGATCGGGGCGGCGGGCACGATGACCCTCGAATCCGCGTTCCCGACCACCGCGGCCGACCTCTCCCCCGCGGCCGACGTCGATGTGCTCAAACGCGCGTACAGCTGTTTCCCCTCCGGCGTCGTCGCGGTCGCGTGCCGGGTCGTCGGCGCCGACGGCGCGCCGGAACTCGTCGGGATGGCGGCAAGTGCGTTCACCACGGTCTCGCTCGACCCCCCACTCGTCTCGCTGTGCGTCCAGAACTCGTCGACCACGTGGCCACGACTCCGCTCGGCCCCGGCCATCGGCGTCAGCGTGTTCGCGCGCGATCAGTCCGACCTGTGTCGACAGCTCGCCGGCCCGAGCCACGCGCGCTTCTCCGGGATCACCCCCTCCGGCACCGACGACGGCGCCGTGTTCATCCCGGACGCGGCCGCCTGCCTGTCCTGTTCGCTCCACAACGAGATCCCGGCCGGTGACCACACCTTGGTCCTCCTCCGCATCGAGGCGCTGCAGTACGACGCCGGCGTGGAACCACTCGTGTTCCACGCCAGCACATTTCGCTCATTGGAAGTGCGGAGGACCGGCACATGACCGTTGTCTCGCTCGGCCTCCCCACCACATCGCCGTCGATGGACGTACCGCCGGCGGACACCCCGACGACGGGTCCGCTGCGCGATCGGTTCGGTCGAATCGTCACCGACCTGCGCGTGTCGGTGACCGATCGGTGCAATCTGCGATGCACCTACTGCATGCCCGCCGAGGGGCTCGACTGGCTGCCCACCGACGACGTGCTCACGACCGGTGAGCTGATCCGGGTGATGACCGTGGCGGTCCGCGACCTCGGCATCCGCACGATCCGCTTCACCGGCGGCGAACCGCTGCTCCGCCGCGACCTCGACGACCTGATCGGCGCCGTGTCGGCCCTGCCGGCCGCACCCGAGATCGCGATGACCACCAACGGCCTCGGTCTCCGGCGCCGGATCGAACCGCTCGTGGCCGCCGGACTCGATCGGATCAACGTCTCGCTCGACACCGTCGACCGACAGCGATTCGCCGAGATCACCCGACGTGACCGCCTCGACGACGTCGTCGACGGACTGGCTGCCGCACGCGCCGCCGGAGTGCGCTCGATCAAGGTGAACGCGGTCCTCGCCGGCCACGACGATCTCGACCGCCTCCCCGACCTTCTCGGGTTCTGCCTGGACCACGGCTATCAGCTGCGCATCATCGAGCAGATGCCGCTCGACGCCGAGCACCGATGGGACCGGTCGTCGATGGTCACCGCCGACGAGATCCTCGCCGCGCTTCGCGCCCGCTACACCCTGCTGCCCGATCCCCGGCCGCGCGGCAGCGCTCCCGCCGCGACGTGGCTGGTCGACGGCCACGACGTGGACGGTGCACCGGCGCGCGTCGGTGTGATCGCATCGGTCACCCGCCCCTTCTGCGGAGATTGTGATCGCACCCGACTCACCGCCGATGGCGCGCTGCGCAACTGCCTGTTCGCGGAGTCGGAGACCGATCTCCGCGCCGTGCTGCGCAGCGGCCTGCCGGACGATCGCCTCGACGCGGCCATCGCCGACCGCTGGCGCGGCAACACGTGGGTCAAGGCCGCCGGGCACGGCGTGAACAGCCCCGAGTTCCACCAGCCCACCCGGCCGATGTCGGCCATCGGGGGCTGATCGGCGATGCAGTTGACCGTCCGGTACTTCGCTGCTGCGCGCGCTGCGGCGGGTAGGGACACGGCCGTCGTCGACGTCGACGCGGATACGACGCTCGCCGACCTCGAGTCGATCCTGTCCGCCGACAACCCGGATCTGCAGCGGGTGTTGGCACGGTGTTCATATCTTCGCGACTCCGTCGCGCTCTGCGATCGCACTGTGACCCTTGGGACGTGTGCGATCGTCGACGTTCTGCCGCCGTTTACCGGTGGCTGACGCCACACTCGCCCTGTGACCTTCATCACATAACGGGTCGATAACGAGAAGGACACAAGTCGACTATCGCCCCGTGAGCAGGGATGACCCTCAAATTGGGTCGAGAGACCCAATCGGGCCGCGAAAACAGGCTTGCCAACAACGTGATTCGAGCTCGCAGACGTAATACTGTGACTGAACGACGCCCCCCGGGGGGTCACGACCGAGTAACCAAATGCATAACGTCCCGTCGGCCGCGCCGAACCTCACTCCGTCACGGGACGCACCAGAACGACATCTAGGAGTGAGGACGGGGGACCCACCCTCCGACAGAGAACCGGACGGTCATCACGACGTCCTTGGGGTTAAGTCCCGGCGTGACTCACGTCAGGCCGAGACCGGGCACCTCTCGCCCGAACCCGACAGCTGACTTCGTAGGCGCGTGGAGAGAGGAACACCACCATGTCCGGACGCCATCGCAAACCGACTACAGGCACTCCCACCAAGACCTTCGCCAAGGTCGCCCTCACCGGAGCCGTCCTCGGCGGCGGCGCCGCCCTGCTGGGCGGCACCGGTTCGGCAAACGCCGCAACCGACGCCGAATGGAACCAGGTCGCCCAGTGCGAGTCGGGCGGCAACTGGGCCATCAACACCGGCAACGGATACCAGGGCGGCCTGCAGTTCAACCAGGGCACCTGGGCCGGCCACGGCGGCACCCAGTTCGCTCCCAGCGCCGATCAGGCCACCAAGGAGCAGCAGATCGTGGTTGCCGAGCGCGTGCTGGGCAGCCAGGGCAAGGGCGCATGGCCCGTGTGTGGCACCGGCCTCTCGGGCGCCACCCAGCGCAACGCGCCGAGCGAGGCCCCGCGCCTGCAGCTCCCGAAGCTGCCGGCACCGTTCAACTGGTCGGCCGCGCCCGAGGCCAAGAGCACCGATGACGTGCAGAAGCAGCTCGACTCCGCGCTCAGCCAGGCGCAGGAGAAGGGCAGGATCTCGCCCGAGGTCAAGAACATGTGGGACATGGCCAAGAAGAGCGGCTACGAGCTCACCCCGGACCAGATCAAGATGTTCAACGAGCACAAGGACCAGCTGCCCACTCCCTGATAGGAGCAGCTGACTCGGCCCGCACCACGGGCCCACAGTCGAAGGGCCCCGCACGACGGTTTCAGACCCGTGCGGGGCCCTTTTCCACTCTCATGGGACGCCCGGTCAGTCGGGTCGGGACAAGCGTCGCCGTTCACGCAGCGGCATCGCGACCCACATGAACAGAAAGACCACCAGTGCCACGCACCCGGCCGCGATCGCGGCCCAGCCGCCGAACACGATGTCGAAGATCACCGTGAGAACGCCGATCAGCGCCATTCCGAGCAGTCCGATACCGATCAGCGTCAACACGTGTGCGCGGTCCACCAGCTGATCTATCGCGTGGCGCCGGAACAACAGACGATGCAGGGCCACCGGCGAGATCAAGGTGACCGTCGACAGCACCGCACAGACCAGGCTGACGACAAAGATGTACTGCTCACGAGAGCTCAGCTCCTCGAAGCCCTCTTGGAACGGGACGGTCAGCATCAGACCGGTGAGGATCTGACCACCGGTCTGCACCACCCGCAGCTCCTGCAACAGGCTGGCCCAGTTGCGGTCGAGTCGCTCGGCAGGAGTCTCGTGGCGGCGTGGCCGGGACGCGTCGTCCTCGTCAGGTGGCGAGGTCACGCCGACCCCACCCACTCGTCGCTGCCGTCGCCGAAGAACTGGTGCTTCCACACCGGCAGTCGCGCCTTAACCTCGTCTACCAGGCGTGCGCAGAGCTCGAAGGCCGCTCGACGATGATCGGCCGCGACCGCCACCACGAAGGCGACATCGCCGATCGCGAGTTCTCCGACCCGATGCGACACCGCCACCGCACGGACCCCGTCCGCTGCCCCGGCGACCTCACCGACGACGTCGGACAGCACGGTCGGCGCCGTCGGATGGGCGGAGTAGACGAGCCTGGTCACCTCGTGACCGCCGTCGTGGTTGCGCACCGCACCCACGAACCCCACGACGGCACCGGCGGCACCGCCCGCAGCCTCGACGACGAGCGCCTCGTGTGATGCCAGGTCGATCTCGTTGTCGGACAACGAGGCCCGCACCACCGCCACGCCGGCAGCCCCTTCCGACATCAGTGGTCACCGCCGCGAATCTGGTCGAGCGCATGGTCAAGGACTCCGTCGAGGACGGACAGTCCGTCCTTGACCCCGCCGGTCGACCCCGGCAGGTTGATCACCAACGTCGTGGCGGCCACGCCCGCGGTACCGCGCGACAGCACCGCGGTCGGCACCGTCGGCAGGCCGGCCGAACGGATCGCGTCCGCCAGACCGGGGATCTCGACGTCGAGCAGCGGGCGGGTCTGTTCCGGGGTGCGATCCGTCGGCGAGAGACCGGTCCCGCCGGTGGTGACGATCAGATCGGCACCGGCGTCCACACCGGCCCGGATCGCGTTCCCCACGGGCGTGCCGTCGGGCACCACGCTGCAGTCGTCGACGACGAATCGGCGGGCTTTGAGCCAGTCGGCGATGACGGGTCCGGTGCGGTCGGCGTAATCGCCACGGCTGGCCCGGGTCGAGGCGACCACGATCCTGGCCACCCGGAACCGTCCGCCGTCGCCCGGCGACTCACTCACGTCGCCACGACCCCGATTTGCCTCCGGTCTTCTCGAGCAGGCGCACCCCGTCCATGCTGGCGCGGCGGTCGACCGCTTTCACCATGTCGTGCAAGGTGAGGCCGGCGACCGCGACCGCGGTGAGGGCTTCCATCTCGACCCCGGTCTGACCGCTGGTCCCGACCGTTGCCGTCACATCGATGTGATCGTCGGCGATCGCGAACTCGACCTCGACCGACGACAGGGCGAGCTGATGGCACAGCGGGATCAGGTCGTCGGTGCGCTTGGCGGCCATGATGCCGGCGATCCGGGCGGTCGCGAGGACATCGCCCTTCGGGAGCTTGCCGTCGCTGAGCAAGCCGATCACCTCGGTCGTGGTGCGAAACGTCCCGCCGGCCACCGCACGGCGGTCGCTGCGCGATTTGCCCCCGACGTCGACCATCCGGGCCGCACCGGTCGAGTCGAGGTGACTCAGGCCCGGCTGGATCGGCCCGCTCTCGGCGGCGGTGTCATCTGCCCCGCTCGCTTCGCTCCCGGCGGCCACGCTCGTCAGCGGTTGACGACAGTCTTCGGCTGGAGGTACGGCAGGTCGTCGGGGGCCAGCGGGAACTCGATGTCACCGAAGGGCGACAGGGCACCGGACAGTCCGGCCGCGAACTCGGAAACAGCGTGTGCGCTGTCGCCTTCTCCGTCTTTCGGCCAGCCGTTGTCGACGTACTTCTTCTTCTCAGCCACGGGGTCATTGTGCCATGTGGCCTCGACGGCCGTCCCGCCGAAACCGCCGTCGGGAGCCCGCTCAGTAGAATCGACCGAATGAGTGCTGATGACCAGGGCGTCAGCCTGGCCGATGACCTGGCCTTGCGCAGCGACGACGAGGTCATCGAGCTGCTCACCGCGCGCCCGGATCTCGCGTCCCCACCGCCGGCGGGCACCGGTGTGTTGGCCTCGCGGGCCTTGTCGGCGGCGTCATCGGCGCTGGCAGGCGAAGATCTCGATCTGCTCGCGGTGGCCGTGCTCGAACAGGCGATCGCGCTCGGCCTCGAGACCACCGGCACGATTCCCGCGCCGACCGGCGTCGCATCGATCGTCGCCGCGCTCGCCGGGCAGGCCGACAAGCAGGAGATCCTCGATCGGATCGACCGGCTGCGGCGGCGCGCCCTGCTCTGGGGGCCCGACGACGCGCTCCTGACCGGAGCGCATGCCCCGGCCGCCCTGCCGTGGCGGGGCCACCATCTCACCGGGCCCCTCGCCCGTCAGAAGCCCGAGGACCTGCGCGCCACCCTCGACGGGCTCGATGAGCGCGAGCGCAGTCTGCTCGAAACCCTGTCCCGCGGGCCCGCACTGGGCCGTAGCCGGGACGCCGCACCCGACGCCGATCCGGACTCGCCGGTCGCCCGGCTCCTCGCGGCCGGTCTCCTCGCGCGCATCGACGACCAGACGGTCGAGTTGCCGCCGATGATCGGCCAGCTGCTGCGCGATGAGCCCACGCTGCGCACCGACGACCTCGGTGCCCCCGCACTGCACGACGAGTCGGCCAAGCGCCGGTTCTCCCCCAGCGCCCTCGAGGCCGCCGCGGGCGGCGAGGCGCTGGAGCTCATCCGCCACGCCACCTCGCTGATCCGCGCGCTCGGGGCAACTCCCGCGGCGGTGTTGCGATCGGGCGCGCTGGGTGTTCGCGAGCTGCGGCGCCTGGCCAAGGTGACCGGCCTCGAACAGCGGCGTCTCGCATTCATCGTCGAGCTCCTTGCGTACCTGCGATTCATCGACGCCGGGTTCCCCGAGCCCGCGCCGGCATCCGACTCCGGCGAGCACGCCTTCGCGCCCACCATGGCCGCCGACACCTGGTTGCACCAGGCACCCGACCGGCAGTGGTGGGCGTTGCTCGGTGCATGGCTGGAGATGCCCCGGCGCGCGTGGCAGATCGGCGAACCCGATCGCGACGGCAACGCCCTGCCGGCGTTGTCGGGCGAGCTGCACGACGCCTACGCACCGATCGCGCGTCACGCGATGCTCTCGACGCTGGGCGAGGCCGGTCGTGCCATGCCGGTGACCACCGACGCGCTGGCGACAGCCCTGCACTGGCAGCACCCACGCCAGATCCGCCGGTACTCACGGCACGTCGTCGAAGAGACACTGCGCGAGGCACGCGAACTGGGGGTGGTCGCCCACGGATCGCTGACCGCGGTTGGTCGGGCGGCCATCGCCGGCGACCACGACGAGGTGGAGTCGTCGGTGCTCACCGCGATGCGGGCGGCGTTGCCCGAGCCCGTCGACCACTTCCTCGCCCAGGCCGACCTCACCCTGACGGTCCCCGGACCCATGGCCGCCGACCTGGCCGAACAGGTGGAACTCGTCGCCGACCTCGAGTCCGGCGGCGCGGCGTCGGTCTATCGCGTCTCCGAGGCCAGCGTGCGACGCGCGCTCGACGCGGGCCGCAGCAGCAGTGAACTGCTGACCCTGTTCACCGCACATTCGCGCACCCCGGTGCCCCAGTCGTTGACCTACCTGATCGAGGACGTCGCGCGAAAGCACGGCCAGCTGCGGGTGGGCGTCGCATCGGCCTTCGTGCGCTGCGAGGACCCCACCACCCTGGCCGCGGTGCTACGCAGCGAGGCCGCCGAACACCTGGCGTTACGCGCATTGGCGCCGACGGTTGCGGTGTCGCAGGCCGACGTCCGTGAGGTGATCGACCGACTCCGGGCCGCCGGGTTCGCCCCGGCGGGCGAGGATTCCACCGGCACCGTCGTGGACCTGCGTGAACGCGGCAGCCGCGTCACCGTCGCACGGCAGCGCCGAGCGCCCCAGCCGCGCCGGCCCGTACCTTCGCCAGATCAGTTGCGGACCGTCGTCGCCCGGATGCGTTCCCAGGATCGGGCCGCGACCGCCCGTCCCGCATCCCTTGCGACGTCGGCGGCACCGGTCCGTGCGAGCGGTGGCGGCGAATCGGCGACTGCCTTGATCCAGCTCGCGCTACGGGTGAACCGGCGGCTGCGAGTGGACTACGTCGACGCGCACGGATCGGCCAGCCGGCATGTGGTGACGCCACGAACCCTCGGGGCGGGGCAACTCGTCGCCGTCGACGCGGGAACAGAGGACGAGCAGCACTTCTCCCTGCACCGGATCACCAGCGTCGAACTCCTCGAGAACTGAGGGCGACACCGGCGACACCTACCCGCTGCGACGGGTCGTCGCGGCGACCTGCGCCCTCCCACCTGCGACCGCTTCTGACAAGAGTTGCACCGATCTGGACAATGGACGGGGTGACCGATGGACCCCTGATCGTGCAATCCGACAAAACCCTGCTGCTCGAGGTCGACCACCCCGATGCGGCGGCGGCCCGTGCGGCGATCGCGCCGTTCGCCGAACTCGAGCGTGCCCCCGAACATGTGCACACCTACCGGGTGACTCCGCTCGCCCTGTGGAACGCGCGCGCCGCAGGCCACGACGCCGAGCAGGTGGTCGACGCCCTGGTCAGCCACTCCCGCTACGCGGTCCCGCAGCCGCTGCTGATGGACATCGTCGACACGATGGGCCGATTCGGCCGCCTGCAGCTGGTCAAACACCCGGCACACGGCCTGACCCTGATCAGCCTCGATCGCGCCGTGCTCGAAGAGATCATGCGCAACAAGAAGATCGCCCCGATGCTCGGCACCCGCCTCGACGACGACACGGTGGTCGTGCACCCGTCTGAGCGTGGCCGGCTCAAGCAGGTCCTGCTGAAGGTGGGCTGGCCCGCCGAGGATCTCGCCGGTTACGTCGACGGCGAAGCCCACCACATCGAACTCGATCAGGACGACTGGCATCTGCGTGACTACCAGGAACTGGCCGCCGATTCGTTCTGGGCGGGCGGATCGGGTGTCGTGGTGCTGCCCTGCGGCGCCGGCAAGACGATGGTCGGCGCCGCCGCGATGGCCAAAGCCGGTGCCACCACCCTGATCCTGGTGACCAATACGGTCGCCGGGCGTCAGTGGAAACGTGAACTCGTGGCCCGCACATCCCTGACCGAGGACGAGATCGGCGAGTACTCCGGAGAACGCAAGGAAGTCCGTCCGGTCACCATCGCCACCTACCAGGTGATGACCCGGAAATCGAAGGGCGAGTACAAGAATCTCGATCTGTTCGACTCCCGCGACTGGGGCCTGATCATCTACGACGAGGTGCACCTGCTGCCCGCGCCGGTGTTCCGGATGACCGCCGACCTGCAGTCACGGCGCCGGTTGGGCCTGACCGCGACCCTCGTCCGCGAGGACGGGCGCGAGGGCGACGTCTTCAGCCTCATCGGGCCGAAACGCTATGACGCACCGTGGAAGGACATCGAGGCCCAGGGCTGGATCGCGCCCGCCGACTGTGTCGAGGTGCGGGTGACGCTCACTGACGAGGAGCGCATGCAGTACGCGGTCGCCGAGGCCGAGGAGAAGTACAAGCTCTGCTCCACCGCACACACCAAGGTGAATGTGGTGAAGTCGATTCTGGCCCGGCACAAGGATTCTCCGACGCTGGTCATCGGTGCCTACATCGATCAGCTGGAAGAGTTGGGCCGCGAGCTCGACTCGCCGGTGATCCAGGGCTCCACCAAGAACAAGGAGCGCGAGGTCCTGTTCGACCAGTTCCGCAAAGGTGAGATCCGGACCCTGGTGGTCTCCAAGGTGGCCAACTTCTCGATCGATCTCCCGGAGGCATCCGTCGCGGTCCAGGTCTCCGGCACCTTCGGTTCCCGCCAGGAGGAGGCGCAGCGCCTCGGCCGCCTACTCCGTCCGAAACGTGATGGCGGGCAGGCGCATTTCTACTCAGTGGTCTCCCGCGACACCCTCGACGCCGACTATGCGGCGCATCGGCAGCGGTTTCTCGCCGAGCAGGGCTACGCCTACCGGATCACCGACGCAGACGATCTACTCGGCCCCGCCATCGGCGAGGAATCGGCGGGCTGACCTGCCGGTGACTCAGGTGGGTTCGGCGAGGCAGTAGCCGACCGGCTTGGGCAGCGCGAAGTAGACGGACAGCTGGTCGGTGGAGCAGGACGGCTGTCCGTTGCTCCGCTGATCGACGCGGACGATCTCGGTGCCTGCGGCCTTGGTGGCCCCGCACCCGAGCTCCTTGTAGTCCGACAGCGACGCACTCGGCATCCCGCCGACCGGGATCTGGTAACACTTGCCCTGCGTCAGGTTCGGTGACAGGCACAACTGTTCGCCGGTTTCCTCGCCGTCGCGCATCCAGTAGAGCCGGGAGTAGTCCTGGCTGGGGCACGTCGCTCCGGTGACCTTCTGCGCCACGTAGAAGGTGAACTTGCTCGTCGAGGAGCAATCCGCCTTCCGCGCGTGCACGTCACCGCCCTGTCCGCTGCCGGTGACCGAGACACAGTCACCCACCGCGACGTCGCCGGTGTCGGTGACCGAATCGCGGGCGATGAAGCCGACCACCCCGATGATCGCCATCAGAAGGACGGCCACGATACCGACGACCCACCACAAACGCTTGCTCGACCGCTTCGGCGGCGGTGCCGCGTACGGATACGGGCCCGGATACGGCTGGCCGCCGGGAAACTGCTGGGCACCGGGGTACGGCTGCGCGCCCGGGTATTGCGGGGCACCCGGATATTGCTGGGCGCCCGGGTACGTCTGAGCACCGGGATATGGCTGTTCCCCCGGGTACGGCTGAGCACCCGGATACTGCTGGGCACCCGGATACTGCTGGGCACCCGGATACTGCTGGGCACCCGGATAAGACTGCGCACCCGGATAAGACTGGGAGCCGGGACCGGGTTGGGCACCGGGATACGGCTGGGCACCTGGATAAGGCTGAGCGCCGGGATTGGGCTGAGCGCCGTAGTACGGCTGTTCCCCCGGATACGGCTGAGCAACGGCGCCCGGCTGGGCACCCGGGTACTGCTCGCCGCCTGGCGACGGTTGCGCTCCGGCCGGGCCCTCACCACTGCCCTGGGGCTGCTCGGGATCCGCGTCCTGCGGCCCCTGCGGTGAATCCGGGTTCGGCGGTACGGGCGGGGTGGTCATAGTCGCAGATCGTACCGCCGCCCATGACGGCCGTGACGATGCCATCTGCACGCATGACCCCCGATGTGTCAGCCTTGAGCGGTGCGCACCGTTTCCCGCCTCCGCCCCTTCGGCACCACGATCTTCGCCGAGATGTCCGCGCTCGCGGTCGAACACGATGCGGTCAACCTCGGGCAGGGTTTCCCCGACACCGACGGTCCCGCGTCGATGCTGACGGCCGCACAACGCGCGATCGCCGAGGGACACAACCAGTACCCACCCGGGATCGGCGTGCCCGAACTCCGGTACGCGGTGGCCCGGCACCAGCGGCGACATTACGGACTGGACTACGACCCGGACTCGGAGGTGCTGATCACGGTCGGCGCAACCGAGGCGATCGCCGGAGCCGTCGTCGGACTCGTCGAGCCCGGCCGTGAAGTGGTGATGGTGGAGCCGTACTACGACTCGTATGCCGCCACGGTCGCGATGGCGGGCGGCATCCGACGCACCGTTCCGCTGATCGCCGACGGCGACGGCTTCCGTCTTGACCGGACCAGGCTGGCGGACGCGTTCGGCCCCTCCACCGCGATCATCCTGGTGAACTCACCGCACAACCCCACCGGAACGGTCCTCTCCGACGACGATCTCGCCGAGATCGCGCGGCTGTGCGTCGAACACGACGTGGTCGCGGTGACCGACGAGGTCTACGAGCACCTGCTCTTCGACGACCGGGTCCATCGACCGCTCGCCGCCTTTCCCGGCATGCGTGACCGAACCCTGCGGATCTCGAGCGCCGCGAAGACGTTCAACTGCACCGGGTGGAAGGTCGGGTGGGTCAGCGGTCCGGCCCAGTTGGTCGCGGCCGCCCGCTCCGCCAAGCAGTTCATGTCGTATGTGGGTTCCGGACCGTTCCAGCCCGCGGTGGCCCGCGCGCTCGACGACGAGATGGACTGGGTCCACGGATCCGCGCAGCGACTGTCCTCGGCGCGCGTTCTGTTGTCGGACGCCCTCCGCGACACCGGCTTCGACGTCCACCGAAGCGAGGCAGGCTATTTCGTGTGTGCCGATCCGCGACCGCTCGGCTTCGACGATGGTGTCGCATTCTGTCGGATGCTGCCCGAGCGGATCGGTGTCGCGGCCGTTCCGGTGAGCGCGTTCGTCGACGACGTCGAACCTTGGCGACACCTCGTCCGATTCGCCTTCTGCAAGCGCGAGGACGTCATCTCCGAAGCCGCGCAACGACTTCGACAACTCTGACGTTCCATCCCCGGGTTCCCACCAGCCGACCGGGCACCGCCACCGACCGATGGCCGACGCAGTGCTTTCGGTGCGCCCGATCGGCGGAAAGTTGCGCCCGATCGGCGGTGCTGTCAGCGCAGCGCCGGCATGACCTCGTTGACGAACAAGTCGAGGCTGCTGCGGTCGTGCGCGATGTCCGGGAAGTAGAAGATCCCATAGGACATCCCGAGGTCGACCAGGGCGGACAGGTTCTCGATCACCTGCTCCGGCGTCCCGACGGCAGGCATGCCGCGATAGGCCGCCATGCTCCCCGCGGCCGCCTCCGGATGGACGAATTTCGCCAGCCGCTGCTCGAGGGCGTCGAGCCGACGCTCCACCTCGGCGGCCGTCTCGCCGATCACCACGTTGCAGTTGGCCGAGCGCACGATCGATTCGTAGTCTCGACCCAGGTCGGCGCAGTGTTGTTGCAGCACAGATGATTTGTGCGCGAAACCCTCGGCCGTTCCGTCGAAGTTCGTGTAGTCGGCATACTGCGCGGCGATCCGCAGCGTCTTCCGCTCGCCACCCCCCGCGATCCACAAGGGGATGCGCCCGGCGACCGGCTGGGGTGCGCAGATCGCGTCGTCGACCTGGTAGTGGACACCGTCGAGACTCGCACGTCCGGTCTCCCAGGCCTGTTTCATGATCGCCACCCCCTCGTCGAGCCGAGCGAGTCGCACCCCGGCAGACGGGAAGCCATAACCGTACGCACGCCACTCCTGCTCGTACCACCCGGCGCCGATCCCCATCTGCACTCGACCACCCGAGATGAGGTCAGCGGTGGCCGCCACCTTCGCCAGATACATCGGATTCCGGTAACTCATCGCCGTGCACATCTGCCCGATGTCGACGCGGGACGTGGTGGCCGCAAAGGCGGACACCAGGCTCCACGCCTCGTGCGTGGC
Source organism: Gordonia sp. DT218 (assembly GCF_049847105.1). Lineage (NCBI taxonomy): Bacteria > Bacillati > Actinomycetota > Actinomycetes > Mycobacteriales > Gordoniaceae > Gordonia > Gordonia sp. DT218. The sequence goes on from NZ_JBNCNS010000001.1 coordinate 701,397, forward strand.
CTCGTCGGTCGGCATCGGCACCGTGTGGAAATGGTCGTAGACCCAGATCGAATCCCAGTCCGTCTCTTCGGCTGTCGTGGCCAACGACGACATCACCGACCACTGATCTGCGGGCGCGATGCCGGTGAGATCGAGACGCCAACCCTGTGGAATGAACAGTCCGAATCGCATGGCCCCACGCTACCCGCGCCGGCCATGGCCCAGCGCCTTCGGTGGGCACTAGACTCGAGTGCATGCCCGACCCGAACGGAGTCGGCGACAGCTAGGAGATCGACGACGATGGGCAGGGTCCGCAGCGAGCGGGTCACGGTAACCCGCGCCCGAATCATGTCGACTGCCGAGCGACTCTTCGCCGAGCAGGGTGTTTCGACTGTGTCCAATCGTCAGATCAGCGAGGCCGCCGGCCAGGGCAACAACTATGCCGTCGGATATCACTTCGGTGGTCGGCTCGAACTGGTCCGGGCCATCCTCGAACTTCACAACGCCGAGATCGAACCACTGCGATACGCAATGGTCGACGCACTCGGACCGGAGGTCGAGATACGCGACTGGATCGGTTGTCTCGTCGCGCCGCAGACCGACTATCTGGGTTCGCTCGGGACACCCACCTATTTCGCCCGGTTCTGTGCGCAGATCACGATCGACCCGAAGTTCGGGACGCTCCTCTACGATCAGGCAGTCGCATCCAGCGGACTGATGGCCGTTCTCACGGGCCTGTACTCGTCGCTACCCGCGATCCCCGCCACCGTCCTGGAATCGCGAGACACCATGGCGCGCAACATGATCCTGCTGACACTGGCCGATCATGAGCGGTCCCGGGCGGCCGGCGAGGCGACCGGGTCGTGGTCGGACGTCGGCGATCAGCTCATCGACGCGCTCGTCGGTATCTGGCTGGCGCCGGTGACGCACACCCCGGAGTGACGAGGCGAACCGGCGCAGTAGCCAACCGGAGCAGGGGCGTCGACCCGCCGAGGACCCCCACATCCCCGGAAGTCCGACGCCCCCGACACGGTCCCCCGACCTAGACCCCGGAGCCCCCCCCCGGTCCCCGGGGTCCGGCCTATTCAACCACTATTCAGTCACCTGACTCAATACATCGAGCGAGTTTTCTCGCCATTCGGCGACGAAGTCGACTCAGTGCCGCACGGCGACGGCCAGGAGCGCACCGGACTCGGTGCCGACGATCAGCAGGTCCGGGCGGCCGGGACGCTGCGCGATGGCCGTGACCGGCTGACCGATGCCGGCGACGCAGACACCATGCGTCGGGAGATCGACGGTGGCGATCTGCCCGGTCGTCATCGTGACCGCCAGCGTGCGGCCGTCGAGCGCGACCAGGTCGTCGAGTACGCCGGGGAAGGGCCGGGTCACGTCGGCGGCGACCGACACCGCGCCCGGATCACCGATCGGCACCCGCAGGATCCGTCCGGTGAGACTCATCGTCAATGTGACGTACAGACTGTCTCCGAGAACGACGATCCCATTGGTGCTCGTGCCGTTCACGGTGCGGGACACTGCGAGATTCTTCGGAGCCCGACGTGACCATGCCGTGTCGATGGCTCCACGCCGGTCGATTCGCAGGACCCCGAAGTTGCCGTCGGCGACGTAGAGCATCCCGGCGGCGTCGAAATCCATTCCGTTCGGCATGCCCAGGCCCGTGGCGAACACCTGCACCGCCGGCCGAGGCCTTGAGGGATCCAACCGGACGATCGTGCCGGTGCGCGGTGATCCCGGAACCATGTTGAGCGTGGTGTCCCCCGAGGCGATGTAGAGCAGGCCGTCGGGTCCGGTCCGGATGGCTCCGGGAGCGACGACATGCACTGCCGCGGTGCGACGTCCGGCACGATCAAAACGTTCGACCGTGTTGTCGAGCACCCGCGACACCCAGAGGTTGCCGTCGTCGTCGAAGGTCAGGTTCTCGGCCCAGCCTGCGACACCCGGCGACTCGGCCGCAGTGGTGACCGACACCGCAGGGCACCGAGGAGCGGCCGCCGCCTGCGCGCCGACGAACAACGGCACGACTCCGGCGATCACCACCACCACGACACCGACGACATGAATCCGGCCCACCTTCATCATCGGATCACCCCTCATTTCCGCGGCGGCCGGCGACGCTCCGGCGCCGTGCAGGTCAGAGGCTATCCGACCCGACACTCCCCGGATAGGTGCACGACATGCACCAACCCGGAAAGAAACAAGCAGTCTGGACTGTTTCTTTAAATCCCGCTACTCTCCATCACCATGACCGAGCCGACAGCACCGGTGACGCGCACCCAGGCGCAGCGCACCGCCGCCACCCGGGAGAAGGTGCTGGACGCCGCCGTCGACGCACTCGTCGAGCTCGGGTACGGCGGGACGACGACGCAGGAGGTCAACCGGCGTGCGGGTGTGTCCCGCGGCGCGCTGCTGCACCACTTCCCGACCCGCGAGGCGCTCGTCGTCGCTGCCGTATCACATCTGGTGGATCGCCGGCTGACCGAACTCCTGAACCGCCCCCGCACCGGCGACGAGGACATCGAGATTGTCGTCGAAGCGTTCAGTGGTCCACTGTTCGATGCGGCACTGGAACTCTGGGTGGCCGCGCGCACCGACCGCGGGCTTCGCGAGGCGATGATCCCCCTCGAGCAACAGGTCACCGACGCACTCGCCGCCGGATGCGCCGACCTCTTCGGCGACCGCTACACCCCCGCAGAACTCGAGCTCACCGTGGAACTCGCACGTGGACTTGCTGTTTCCCGAATTCTCCGAACCGCCGATGCCGACCGGGCGCTCACCACCCGACTGCTCCCAGTGTGGAAGGAACTCCTCGACCGCCATGCCTGAACATCCCGAACGCGCCGAGCCGGCCGAAGACGTCGACATCCTGATCGTCGGAACCGGATTCGGCGGACTCGCCGCCGTCCATCGCCTCCGTGCAGACCACCCACGGCTCACCATCAGGGTGATCGAGCGAGCGGCAGGCCCCGGCGGGGTCTGGCGCGACAACGACTATCCGGGTGCGGCCTGCGACGTGCCGACCTCCCTGTACTCGCTGTCCTTCGCCGCGAACCCGGAGTGGTCACACACCTACGGTCGGCAGCACGAGATCCGCCGCTACCTCGAAGCGGTTGCCCACGACCACGCCGACGTCATCCGGTACAACTGTCCGCTCACCGCGGCGTCCTGGGATGACGACACCGCTGTCTGGATCGCCGAGACCGGCCTCGGCACCATCCATGCTCGCCACCTGGTGGCCGCCCCCGGCGCCCTCTCCGAGCCGGGCGTCCCCGACCTGCCCGGGTCGGACCAGTTCGGCGGGACGGTGTTCCACACCGCACGGTGGCGTCACGATCACGACCTCACCGGCCGCCACGTCGCGATCGTCGGCAGCGGGGCGTCCGCCGTCCAGGTGGTGCCCGAGATCGTCGACCGGGTCGCGCATCTCACCGTCTTCCAACGCACGCCCGCCTGGGTCGTCCCGCGGATGGACCGGACCATCGGCCCCGTCGAACGTGGCACCTATCGCGCCCTGCCGATCAGCCACACGCTGATCCGCCGACTCACCTATCTCTATCGGGAGGCCTACGTCTTGATGATGGCCCGCCACCCGCGGCTGCTCCCGGCAGCCACCGCACTCGCGAAGGTGCAACTCCGCCTCCAGGTCCGCGACCGTGGTCTGCGGCGGCGACTCACCCCCGACTACACCATCGGGTGCAAACGGATGCTGCTGACCAACAAGTGGTTTCCGGCATTGCAGCGCGACAATGTGACTCTGACCGGCGCCATCTCCGGACTCGCCGACGGCGCGGCGGTCGATGCCGACGGCTCCGAGCATCGGGTCGACACGGTCATCTTCGCCACCGGCTTCACTCCCACCACGCCGCCGATCGCCACCATCCTCCGGGGCCGCGACGGCCGGACGCTCGCCGACACCTGGGCCGGTTCACCGAGCGCCTATCGTGGCGTCGCGATACACGGCTTTCCCAATCTGCACCTGATGTACGGGCCCAACACGAATCTCGGGCACAGCTCCATAGTGCTCATGCTCGAACCGCAGGCGTACTACATCTCGGCCGTGCTCGAACACCTTCGAACGCAAAGCCGTTCGATCGTCGAGGTGACTGCCGACGCGCAGCGCCGGTATACGGACCGGATGGACGCCGAGCTCGCCGGGACCGTATGGAACTCGGGCGGCTGCTCGAGCTGGTACATGGATTCCTCCGGACGCAACTCGGTGATGTGGCCGACATTCACCAAGGACTATCGAAAGATGATGTCGCAGTTCGATCCGGCCGATCATCTGATTGCCGGCGCACCGGACGCGGACATCACGCCGACGGCCCCGGCCACCGTGGGCGTCGTTCGATGATCGGCCGCCCCACCGCCGGTCCATCCGGCACCGATTTCGACGTCATCGTGATCGGGTCCGGGTTCGGCGGCTCGGTCGCCGCACTCCGGCTGTCCGAGAAGGGTTACCGCGTCGGCGTCCTCGAAGCCGGCAGGCGATTCGCCGACGACGAACTCCCCGCGACGAGCTGGCGGCTCCGCGACTATCTCTGGGCGCCGTTCCTCGGATGTTATGGCGTGCAACGGATGCACCTTCTCCGCGACGTCCTGGTGATGGCCGGCGCCGGCGTCGGCGGTGGTTCGCTCAACTACGCGAACACGCTCTACCGACCGCCCGCGTCGTTCTTCGGCGATCCGCACTGGGGCGCCATCACTGACTGGGCGGGCGAACTGAGCCCCTACTACGACCAGGCCGAACGGATGCTGGGCGCCACCACGTACCCGCATGTCACGCCGTCCGATGACGTCATGCGTGAGGTCGCCGCGGAATTCGGCGTCGAGGAGACCTTCGTCCCGACGCCGGTGGGCGTCTTCTTCGGGGAATCCGGAGTCACCAGCCCCGACCCGTTCTTCGGTGGCGCCGGCCCGGCACGCACCGGCTGCACCGAGTGCGGGGCATGCATGACCGGATGCCGGGTCGGGGCGAAGAACACCCTGGTGAAGAACTACCTGTATCTCGCCGAACAGGCGGGCGCACAGATCATCCCGATGACCTCGGTGCATGCCGTCCGTCCCAGCGCCGAGGGTGGCTACACCGTCGGGACCCATCGCACCGGACGCCGTCGGCGGGTACGCACCTACACCGCGGACCAGGTGGTCTTCGCGGCCGGTACCTACGGCACCAACAAACTTCTCCTCTCGATGAAGCAGTCCGGAGATCTCGCCGGCCTCTCGGATCGTCTCGGCCAGGTCGTCCGCACCAATTCGGAGGCCGTACTGGCAGCGACCGCACGCGACCGCACAGTCGATTACACGCAGGGCGTGGCGATCACCTCCTCGTTCCACCCGAATGCGCACACCCATATCGAGCCGGTCCGATACGGCAAGGGCAGCAACCTCATCGGTCTCCTTCAGGCGGTACTCGTCGACGGCGGCGGGCGGATGCCGCGGATACTCAAGGCGATCGGGGCGATGCTCACACATCCGGGTGCCGCACTCCGTTCGCTGTCGGTGCGGCACTGGTCGGAGCGCACGATCATCGCATTGGTGATGCAGACCGCCGACAACTCGATCGAACTCTTCGCCCGACGAGGCCGCCTCGGCCCTCGTCTGCGCAGCCGAGCCGGAGCCGGGGACCCACCGCCGCGGTGGATCCCCGAGGGACATCGGGCTGTCCGGTCGGTCGCCGACCGCATCGACGGCGATGCGGGTGGCTCCGTCGTCGATCTCCTGAACATCCCGATGACAGCGCATTTCCTCGGCGGGTGCGCCATCGGGACCGACTCGCGGACCGGCGTCGTCGACGCCTATCACCGGGTGTTCGGCCACCCCGGGCTGCACATCGTCGACGGTTCCACGGTCTCGGCGAATCTCGGCGTCAACCCGTCGCTCACCATCACCGCCGCGGCGGAACGGGCATTGGCCATGTGGCCCAATCGCGGTGAACAGGACCAACGCCCGGAACCGGGCACGGCTTATCGACCGGTGGAGCCGGTGTCACCGAATTGCGCGGCCGTCCCGGACGGCGCCCCGGGCGCCCTGCGTCTGCCGATCCGTCTCCCCATCAGCCCCGTCCGTCGTCACGCCTGATCCCGCGAATCCCAGGAGCACCAGAATGTGGAGTGTTGTCGAGTCCCGCACTGATCGTGATATCTGGCCGATGAGCCCGCCGGCGCCGTGGCCTGCGTCCGTCCGCGCCACCCTCTGGTGGCACCGGGCCACCGACGACGCCCGGTCGCTGGCGATCTCCGACGCCAAGACCATTCCGGTCACGGTGGGGATGATGGTCGACTACCTCGATTCGCCGGTCGGACCATATCGCGAGGTTCTCGCCAGCCCGGTGCTGCTGGCGCCGAGCCGACGACTCGGACCTCTTCCGCGGCTGCACGTCCCGTTCATCGCGGTGGATTCGGAGACCTCCGTCCACGGTGGTCGCGTCCATTGGAGGCTGCCCAAGGTGATGGCGGCGTTCAACGGGGAGGCGACATCGGAGATGGTCGCCAACGGGGCGGACTGGTCCGTGCACGCCATCGCCCACGCGCTACCGGTGACGCTGCCCATCGCCGGTGCGCTCGGCTTCGCGCAGCCGATCAGCAGGGAAGGCGGACCGGTCGATTTCCTCCGCGCGACGGCGACCCTCGCCGGGACCTTTCGTCCCGCACGCGTCGACGTGGTCCTCACCGGGCCCACGCTCCCCACCTGGCTGAAGGCGGGTACGCATACGGGGATCACGGTCACCCGCGGCCGGATGTCGACCGGCCGCGGGCGGCGCTGCTGACCCGTCTCCTGTCGTCAGAAGTACTGTTGTCCTCAGAAGTACTGCGCGCCACCGTCGATCGAGATGTGTTCGGCCGTGATGAACTTCGACTCGTCCGAGGCGAGGAACGCCACCACATTGGCGATCTCGTCTGCCTCGGCGACGAACTGGTTCAGGAACGTCATACCCATCCCGGCCAGACGCGGGTTGGCCGCGTTGGTCTCCTCGATCCGCGCCACCATCTGGCCGGATCCCATAGGCGTCGCGACCGCTCCGGGATGGATGCTGTTCACCCGGACGTTGTGGTTCCCGAGTTCGGCGGCGAAGGCCCGCGTCATCCCGACCAGCGCGTGCTTGCTGGTGGTGTAGTGGACCATGAACGGCTGCATCTTCTTGCCGGCAAACGAACTGGTCAGGATGATAGAGCCGCCACCTCTCTCGATCAGATGATGTGCAGTTGCGGTCACCGTGTTCCACGCCCCGATCACGTTGATGTCCATGGTGTCGCGGAAGGTGGTAGGGGTCACCTCGTCCCACGTCTCCGGGATGCAGATGCCCGCATTGGCCACCGCGATGTCAAGCCCACCGAAAGCGGAGACACCCTCGTCGACAGCGGCTTTCAACTCGTCGAGGTCCCGCACATCACAGCGGACGAGCTGCGCCTTCGAGCCCTGTTCCTCGACGAGCCGGCCGGTCTCGTCGAGGTCGGCTTGCGTTGCCGGGTCGTACGGCACGCCGGGCAGCGGCCCCGCGAGGTCCACACCGATGATCTGCGCGCCCTCACCCGCCAGCCGAACCGCGTGGGCGCGACCCTGGCCACGCGCGACCCCTGTGATGAACGCGACCTTGTTGTCGAGACGTCCCATGGCAGAACTCCTTTCGTGACGCGTCGGCACCATGCCGCCGCCGTCGAAGCAGATGTGATGCGTGACCGACCTAGAGCGGCAGGCCCTGTTCCAGCAGGTCGATGGCTTCCAGCAGTCCTCGCAGGAGCTCGTCGTCGGCGAGGTCGTCGGACCGGGCGAAGTGGAACATCACCCCACCGGCCGCGGCGATGAACACCCGCAGCCGGAAGTCGTCGACGGTCTTACCGGTGTATTCCGCGAAGAAGTCCGTCGCCTCGGAGATCGCCCGGTCGGATTCGATCTGGTAGGCGGTGCGCAGGACCGGTTCGGACTGGATCAGACGCATCCTCTCGGTGTTGCTTGCCCAGTCGTCGCTGTTGCCGATCTCGAACAGATCGGTCACCAGTCGCCGCACGAGGTCGAAATGCCCGAGCCCCGGGGGGATGGCGGCGGTCGCCGCATCCCTGGCCTCCTCGAGGTCGTCGGAGATGACCACCTGCTCCTTCGACGCGAAGTATCGGAAGAACGTCGTATGGGAGACCTCGGCCTCACGGGCGATCTGTTCGACGGTGGTCTGCGTGTAACCATGTTCGGCGAACAGTCGCATCGCCGCCTCACGAATCGCCTTGCGGGTACGGATCTTGTTCTTCTCCCGCAACCCGATGCGACGCCCCGGGCCGACGCCCGGGGCCGTCGTCGGTGTGGCCATGCTCCCGACCTCCTCGAATCAGCTCGCCGAACCCACTGGCTCCCGCGGTGTCGACTCGGTGTCGGAGGCAGGCAGCCCGCGGTCGCGGACGGCTCCGCCCTCGATGTCGAAGTCCACCACGAGTCGATCCAACCATCTCGGGAGGCCCCAGGCGCGATCTCCGAGCAACGCGATGATCGCGGGCACGACCATCATCCGAATGATGAAGGCGTCGAAGGCCACCGCGACCGCCAATGCGAAACCGAGCATCTTGGACGTCGTGTCCGGGGACAGCATGAACGCGGCGAACACGCTGATCATGATGATGGCCGCGGAGGTCACCACGCGCGCACCGTGCCGATAACCGGCGACGATTGCGTCCTTCGCCGACAGCCCGTGGATGTATTCCTCCCGCATGCGCGTCACCAGGAACACCTGGTAGTCCATGGCAAGGCCGAAGACCACCCCGATCAGGAAGATCGGCAGGAAGGAGAGGATCGGCTGCGTGTGGCTGATCAGCCCGAAATTGCCTTCCTGGAAGATCGCCACCGTCACGCCGAACGTCGCCAGCACCGAGAAGATGAAGCCGACGGTGCCGATCAACGGCACCCAGATCGACCGGAAGACCGCGATCATGATCAGGAACGCCAGGCCGACCACCACCACGAGATACGGGATCAGCGCCTTGTCGAGCTTGGCCGACAGATCCGACATGATGGCCGTCTGCCCGCCGACGTGCAGCTGGGCACCCGCGGTCTCCACGACCGGCGTGTAGTCGCGGATGTGCTCCATGAGCTCGTGGGTGGCCCCGTCCGACGGTGCGCTCGTCGGCGTCACCGAGATGAGCGCGGTGTTCGCGCCGACCTGAGGTTGCGTCGCGCCGTTGCCGACCCAGGTCAGGGTGTTGGTGTTGGCGACGTCGGGGAGCGTCTTGATGTGCTCGACGGTCTGCGCGGCGGCCGCGGTGACGTCACCGTTGTCGGTGTGCACCACCACCAGCAGCGGACCGTTGATGCCCTCACCGAAGCCGCGCTGCAGCAGCGACTGGGCCGCCGCCTCGTCGTCGGTGGTCATCGACATCCCCAACTCCAGCTTGGTGGCCGGGATCGCGGCCAGCACGAGGACGGCCAGGCCCGCGATGATGAACGGCAGTGGACGCTTGACGACGGTCCGGCCGAACTTCACGCCGACGGTCTCGGACGTCTCGGACGGCTCGGCATGTTTGATCCACGGGATACGCGGAGCGAAGGCGAAGCGCCCGACGGCGCCGAGCAACGCCGGGATCAGCGTCAGTGCGGCGAGAACCGCCACGGCGACGGCGATCGCCGCGCCCATACCCATCTGGGTGATCAGCGGGATACCGACGACCATCAGCGCCACCACCGCGATGATCACGGTCAGCCCGGCGAACACCACCGCCGAGCCGGCGGTGCCGACTGCTCTGCCCGCGGCGTCGGCGGCGCTCCCCCCGCGCTTTCGTTCACTGCGATAGCGCGACACGATGAACAGTGCGTAGTCGATCGACACAGCGATGCCGAGCATCGTGACGATTCCGGTTGCCGTCTGGTTGATGCTCATGAACTTGGCCCCGAGGGTCACCAGCATGATGGTGATCATCACGCCGAGCACGCCCGTGACGAGCGGGATGAATGCGGCGACAAGCGCACCGAAGGCGACGATCATCACCACGAAGGCGACCGCGAAACCGATCAGTTCGGCCTTGCCCCCCGCCTCCTGCACCTGCATCAGGGAGCCCGTCGCCTCCACCTGCAGTCCCCCACCACGGTGGTCGGCGAGGATCTCTTTGAGCTGGTCCTTCTGATCGACCGTGAGGTCCATCATCTCGATGCCCTGCCGGACCTGGATCAGGCCTACCTTGCCGTCGTCACCGAGAACGGACGAGGCGAGCGCCGGTTGCGCCTTGGCCACCGCCGTCGGATTCACGACGGTGTTGCCATCGGACAGCTGGGGCAGCTTGTGCAGATCATCGACCAGCGCATCGATCTGCGACGAGTGCGCCGACAGTCCGTCGTCGGCGGCCACCAGGACACTGGTCGATGCCTGTGACTGCTGTTTCATCACATTCGGGAAGTACTTCTCGACCTGCGATGTCGCGGTTCCCGAATCGGTGCCGGGAAGGCTGAAGTCCTTCGCGAACTTCGGGCTCAACGCGCCCACGAGCCCGGCGACCGTCACGGCGGCGAGCAACCAAACCGCGATCACCCACCACTTGTGCCGGAAGGAGAACCTCCCGACTCGGAACAACAACGACGCCATCGTCTTCCCTTCGCACGAGCCGAACAGACAGAGGTCACCAAAGTGTTAGTGACTTCCACTTGTTACTGAATACCGAAAGACTCGGCTGTCCGCCACCACGAAATGGACATTTGTGGCGGACCCCTCGGTGCCATCCGGCTGCGATGCACATCATCGAACACATGTTCGCATCATGCGGTAGCCTGTGAGCATGACTGCGGGCATCCAGCGTTCGCTCTTCGATCAGCAGTGCGACCAGACGAGTATCGGGGATCTCGACCGGACCACGCGTCGCGTGCTCACCGATGGCGCGTGGGTCGATCTCCGGCCCGGCTGGATCGCGGGCTCCGATCTGCTCTTCGACTCGCTGCGCGGGGAGGCCGACTGGCGCACCGAACGCCGGCAGATGTACAACCGCGTCGTCGACGTCCCGCGCCTCGTCGCGACCTACCTCGACGCGGCGTCATTCCCCGATCCTCTGCTCCGCGAGGCGCGTGAGCGGCTGTCGCGGCACTATCGCGACGAACTGCCCGAGGGTTTCGCGACCGCCGGACTGTGTCTCTATCGCGACGGTTCCGACAGTGTCGCCTGGCACGGCGACCGGATCGGCCGCGGGTCGACCGAGGACACGATGGTGGCCATCGTCTCCCTCGGCTCCCCGCGTCCGCTGATGTTGCGGCCGCGCGGTGGCGGCTCGTCGGTGCGGTTCGTGGTCGGGCCGGGAGATCTCCTGGTGATGGGTGGGAGCTGTCAGCGAACGTGGGAACACGCGGTGCCGAAGTCGCCCGGCGTCGGACCCCGCATCAGCGTGCAGTTCCGGCCACCCGGCGTCTGGTAGCGCCGGGATCCGGCAGACCCGACATCGATCCAACCCGATATCCTCCTCATCCTGGTCGGATGGTTGAATCGGGGGCGTTGTCACCGCCCCGGGGCCGAGCCGAAAAGAGAATCATGATCCGAAAGTCTGCCGCCGTCGCCGTTCTGGCCGCCGCCGCGATCGCAACCGCCGCTGCCCCGGCAACCGCCGGTCCACTGGACACTCTCTTCGGCAGCGCGGGGAGCTCGGGGTCGGGCAGCTCCGACCTCCTGAACGCCGGCAGCTCCGCTCTCGGATCGTCGAGCTCGAAGCCGCAGCACTATGGCAAGCTCGGCCGCCCGGATGCGACCAATGGCGTGAAGTCCATCAACGTGTGGACGTATGCGCCCAAGGCACAGGCGATCTCGCCGGGCGTGTACCCGAAGAACTCACAGCTCGGTGTCCGGTGGAACTCGACCATCGACGCCGGCCCCGTGGTCGACGGCAACCAGTGCCGGATGGAGATCCGCCTCTCGGGACCGAGGGTCCCGAAGAAGGCGCAGCTCACCAAGACACAGGACTGCACCTCGGCGAAGTCGTTCCTCCTGCGCGCTCCGGGTTCCTATGGGATCAGCGTCACCGACACCATCTCCGGAGCCTCGAACTCCATCAAGTTCGACGTCCAATAGCCCCGGCGCCGACACACCGGCGTCAGAGCGCGAAGCCGATGCCCGTCAGCTTCTCCGACGTCGCCCACAGACCGTCGCGGATGGCCTTGTCGTCGGCACGCTTGCTGTAGCCGGAGATCCCCGGAGCGCCGTGAGCGCCGAACATCTGAGTCGGACCGTAGAAGGTGCCGTTCGTGGCATCGGGTGACGTCGCGGCGTACAACGACGGCAGCGCGCCGGCGGCGGCCGACTGCGCGAACACCTTGTTCGCCGCGTTCATGAACACATCCTCGACTGTCCCCGACCTGCCTTGCAGTTCGGTTGCCGCGTAGCCGGGATGGGCGATCAGGGACGCCGTCGCGGAGCCGGCGGCGGCAAGTCGTTGCGCCAGTTCCTTGCCGAACATGAGGTTGGCCATCTTGGCGTCGCCGTACGCCCGCCAGCGCCGATAACGTCGCTTGTCCCAGTTGAGGTCCCCGAGATCGATACGCCCCATCTGATGCATCGTCGACGACAGCGTCACGACCCGGTCGGCGATCTTCGGCAAGACCAGCGCGGTCAACGCGAAGTGGCCGAGATGGTTCGTGCCCATCTGCATCTCGAAGCCCTGCGCCGTACGGTCGAGCGGGATCGCCATCACGCCGGCGTTGTTGATCAGCACGTCGGCGCCGGTGAGACCGTCGGCGAAGGCACGCACCGAGTCGAGATCGGCGAGGTCGAGTTGCGCCACGGTCGCCGCGGATCCGATCTCCCGCGCCACCACATCGGCCTTCTGCGCGTTACGACACGCGAGGATCACCTGGGCGCCGGCCGCCGCCAGCGCCTTCGCGGTCTCCGCACCCAGCCCGCTGTTGGCGCCGGTGATGACCACCGTGCGCCCGGACTGATCCGGGATGTCCGATGTCGACCAACCACTCATGTGCTCACGACCCCCTACTCGGCGAATGATGCAGTCCACGCTATTGACGTCGCCGATGGCCGTCAACGACCGAGGAACTGGGACGGCAGGCGCATCATCCCGGACAGTCCCACGCGGCGTGCCGGCCGCAGCAGGCCGGACAGCACCCCTCCGACCGACGGGGTCGCCGGTTCGACGACCATTGCCGCCGGGGCGAACACCTCGGTCGGCCGCGGCCGACCGCGCAATGTCCGTGTGCCCACCGAGCTCCACTCCTGCGCCTCGTCACCGGCCGCACCGACGGCCCCATCACCGGCGAGGACCGGGACGGCGGATGTCTTTGCGAGCTCGGACAGCCGCGCACATTCGTTGACCGGATCACCGATGACGGTGTACTCGTAGCGGTGTTCGGCACCCACATTGCCCGCGAACGACATCCCGTAGGAAACCCCGATCCCCCACCGGACGGGCAGTTCTTCGAGCCGAACGGCCAGATCCCGCGCGGCCGCGAGGGCCTCGGCTGCCGGATCGTCGATGACGACCGGCACTCCGAACACCGCGAGTGCGGCGTCACCCTCGAACTTGTTGACGAACCCGGAATGGTTGTCGACCACATCGGCGACGATGGTGAAGAAGCTGTTCAGCAGTTTTACCGTGGCCTGCGGATCCTGCTGGGCCGCAATCGACGTCGACCCCACGATGTCCACGAACAGCACACCTACGAGGGCGTTGGTGCCGTGCATGCCGACCCCACGCTCGAGCGCGAGTTCGGCAACCGTGTCGCCGACGTGGCGGGCGAACAGTTCGCGCATGCGTTCCCGCTCGTCGAGTCCCTCCACCATCTCGTTGAAACCGTGTTGCAGGACACCGAGTTCGGAGGAATCGTAGACCGCCACCTGGGCCGAGAGGTCGCCTTGCTCGACACGTTCGACAGCTCGCCGCAGATCGATGAGCGGGTCGGCGATGGCTCGGCCGACGAGGACCATGACGCGGGCGCCGGATGCCAGACCGACGATGGCTAGTACCACGGTGGCCCAGTCGACGGGGCCGACGGCCGGTGGCAGCATGCCCGTCCACCGCCCGATGTTGATGATGAGCAGGCCGACCATCGGGACCGCCGAGCTCACCGCCCAGACCGCGATCATCCTCGTCTGCACGCCGTGCATCACATGCTGTGCCGGCGCGTCCTGCAGCGCGACCACCGACAACGGCCGTGCCGCGCGCTCGGCGAACACGTAGGTGATACACGAACTCGAGAAACCCGCCAGCATGAATGCCACCGCGACACCCACCACGGTCTTCTCGGTGAGCTCGTTGGCGGCGAGGACATAGGAGAGGACCGCAGCGGACCACGCGACCAGGGTGGTGATCACCTGATAGCCGGGGATGCGTTGCACGGCACGACGTCGGGCGCGGTCAGCGGGACGCCCGCTGACGAACCAGCGCAGCTGTGGGCGGAACACCGAGAGTCCCAGGACCACATTGATTCCCAGCCCGATCACGATCGCGATCACGACCGCGGGGAAGTTGGGGGCGCCGAGCGTGGTGTCGAAGTTGAGCTGGCCCCCGTTGAAGGCGAGTTGCACGAGGAGAAAGGTCTCCACACCGACGACACAGTTCGTGATGCTGATCGCCATGGCCGCCGCCGCAGTGGCCCATCGAGCCATCCGCGCGCGTTCGGTCGCGGTCAAGTTGGCCCAATGCTGCGAGATCGGTGCGCTGATCCGGCCCCACAACAATGAGGGCACATGGACTCCGCCCCACGACCCGACGGTGTCGGACCAGGGGCCGCGTGGTCGCACCATACGGCCACCTCCCTGCCCAGCGGCGTAGTGCAAGCCTACCGAACGCCGCGGTGGCGCCGAACACGAAAACGGGAGCCGATGCCGCGCGGGTCTCGCGCGGCATCGACTCCCGTCAGGGGTCTACCGGAGGTGACTCCGGTGCCGAGGTCAGGCAGCCGGGATCAAGCAGGCTGGCCGGCCTCGATCTCGAGGGTGATGGTGACCTTGTCACCGACGACGACGCCGCCGCCCTCGAGGGGTGTTTCGATGTCGATGCCGAAGTCCTTGCGGTTGAGCACGGTCTTGGCCTCGAAACCGGCGACCGGGCCGTTGCCCATGCCGGGGCTCACACCGTTGAACTCGAGCTCGAGGTCCACGGTCTTGGTGACGCCGCGGAGGGTGAAGTCGCCGGTGAGGACGTAGTCGTCACCCTTGGGGGCGACAGAAGTGGAGACGAAGGTGGCCTTCGGGAACTTCTCCGCGTCAAAGAAGTCGGCGGACTTGATGTGTCCGTCGCGCTGCTCGTTGCCGGTGCTGATCGAGGTGACGTCGATCTCGGCCTGCACGGCAGGGGTGCCGTCCTCGGCGATGGTGATGGTGCCGGAGAAGGTCTCGAAGTTCCCGCGGACCTTGCTGACCATGAGGTGCTTCACGGAGAAAGCGACGGCGGAATGGGTCGGGTCGATCGCCCAGGTGCCGGCGGCGATGGGAGCGGTTACGGCTGTGGTCATGGTGACAAATCCTCCAAGTGGACGGTGATCGGTATTCGGTCTGTCGGCGTGGGCCTTCGCGACCCATCACACGTTCAAACGGACCGTGGTCCGATTCAATTCCCCGGTTCTGGAAATTTTTTTGAAAAAATCAGCGCCAGGCGAAAACCGGCTGTTCAAAGCCATCGACACGGGTGGATCTCCCCCGGAGGACGACCTCGGCGAACTGGTAGATGACCGCCGCGGTGGGCGCATGGACCAATGCGCCGACGATCGGGAGCTGGATGACCGGACGATCCGATTCGGGGATGGTGAGGAACCGGGGCTCGACCATCAACTCCTCGAGTGTGACGAAGAACAACTGCGCCACCTCTTCCGGACTGGGAGTCGGTTCCGTCTCTTCTTCGGCCCAACAGACGACCGGAGTGATCACGAACCCGGATCGGGTCGGGTAGTCGTCGAGCATGCCGAGCACGCTGTCGGCAGGTAGTTCGACGCCGATCTCCTCGTGGAGTTCCCGGAGCGCGGCGGTCGGCGGATCTTCCCCCGGGTCGAGTCGGCCGCCCGGCAGGGCGTACTGCGCCGCGTGCCGACGCATCGTCGCGGGCCGCTTGGTCAGCCAGATCCCATGATGGCCGCCCTTCTGGGCGATGGTGATCGCGACAGCCGCGGCACGGGCATCGGCCACGTCCGCCACCCGTCGTTCGAAACCAGTAATCCGGGCGGTCACGGACGCGCGATCAAGAGTGCTCACGGTCTCAGTTGATCATGTCGACGTCGCCGGGAATCCGCGGCATGGCCCTTGTCACCAAGAATGTTAGAATCTAACATTCTTGGTATGTCGCAGGCCGGCAAGGCTCAGCGCACCCGCGAGAGGCTCGTCGGTGTGGCATTGGAGCTGTTCGCCACCGACGGGTTCGAGAACACCAGCGTCGCTCAGATATCGCGGGCCGCGGGCGTCACGGAGATGACGTTCTATCGCAACTTCCCCAGCAAAGAAAGAGTGGTGCTCGACGACCCGTTCGACCCTGCGATCGCCGCCGCGGTGGCACGCCAGCCTCGCGACGTCCCCGCCCTTGTCGCGGTCGCGCGCGGCATCCGGGCGGTGTGGTCCAGCGAAGGCACCGCCGAAACCGACCGGATCCGCGACAGGTTGCGAGTGATCGCGTCGTCACCGCGGCTGCGCGTCGCCATGGCACAAAGTACGGCGAGGACAGAGATGGCGATTCGCGACGCGTTGTGCGCACGGGGAGTCGACTCCCTGGACGCCGACGTTGCCGCGGCATCCGCGATCGGCGCACTCAATGCGACCCTGATGTCCTGGGCACAGCGGACGGACGAACCGATCGGCGCCGCCATCGGGCGCGCTCTCGGGATCCTGGAGGGCGCCCGATGACCACTCCCCGGATCGCGGTACGCGACGTCACCCGCGAATTCGGTGACGGAACGGGCGTCCGCGGCGTCACCACGCAACTGGACCCCGGCGAGATCGTCGCGCTCGTCGGGCTCAACGGCGCAGGCAAGACCACCTTGATGCGCGTTCTGTTGGGCATGCTGGTGCCGGACTCGGGCATCGTCGAGTTCGACGGGCAACCGATCGACCGGGTGGCGCGATCGGCGTGGGCAACGGTCGGCCATCTCGTCGAGTACCCACTCACCTACGGCGAGCTCACCGCGCGGCAGAATCTGATCCTGTCGGCCCGACTGCATTGGGCACAAACAGATGTGGTCGAGAAAGCAATGGTCGAGTTCAACCTCACCCGATACGCCGACAAGCGCGCACGGAAGTTGTCCCTGGGGAACCGACAGCGCCTGGGACTCGCGTCCGCCCTCCAGCATCACCCGAAGCTCGTCATCCTCGACGAACCGACCAATTCCCTGGATCCGTCCGGCGTGATCCTGCTCCGAGATGCGTTGCGCCGCAGCGCAGCATCAGGAGCTGCGGTCCTGGTGAGCAGCCACCATCTCGATGAGGTCGCACGGATCGCCGATCGGATCGAGGTGCTCAACTCGGGCCGCCTGATCGGACGGCTCGCGCCGGGCAGCGCTGATCTCGAACGCGTCTTTTTCGACACCGTCCGGGCCGACGATGAACGGGAAGGCCGATGAGGGAAGCGCTCTACGCCGAGACCGTGAAGCTCGCGCGCGCCTCGGTGGGGCGGGCGGGCACCCTGCTGCTCGGAGCGGGAACCGCGGTACTGGCCTGCGCCATGCCTCTGGCCGCGCACAGTGGCGACCCCCGGATGCTCGACAAACTCGGCGCGGCCGGAGAGCGAAGTTGGACAGGCCTGCTGTCCGGCGCGGCGCAGATCACCGGGGCCGGCGCACTTCTCGGATTCGGCGTCGTCCTGGCCTGGATGTTCGGTCGGGAATTCGTCGACGGAACGATCACCGGCCTGTTCGCGCTCCCGGTGTCACGACCGATGATCGCGACCGCGAAACTCGTTGTCTACCTGGTTTGGGCGGTCGTCACCAGCGCACTGATCACGCTCACCCTGCTCGTCGGCGGGCTGGTATCCGGGCTGGGTCTTCCTCCCGCCGAGACCCTTCCCGGCCTGGGACGCCAGTTCGCGCTCGGCGTCATGACAGCCGTCTGCGCCCTGCCCGTGGCATGGGTGTCGACGGTCGGCCGATCGGTCCTCGTCGGTGTGGTCGGTGCGATCGGGATCGTGATCGCGGCTCAGGTCGCGACGATCGGCGGGGCGGGCGGGTGGTTCACGATCGCCGCCCCGGCACTATGGGCGATCTCGGACGGCGTGGACGTGACCAGGTGGCAATTGGCGCTGCTGGCCCCACTGATCCTCGTGTCGACCGTGTTGACCTTGCTGACCTGGCGGCGGCTGCAACTGACCCGGTGATCGGTGCTCACACTCTCAGTTGATCGGATTCGCCGTGTGCATCCGACGCCTCGACCTGCAGGCCGAGGTGGTAGGTCATCACCGCGAGCGCGAAGAGCCCGATGGCGAGATTGGACAATGCGCCGAAGCCCTCCAGCGCGAAGTCCACGAGGGCGTTGGTCAGGGTGAAGACCAGCGCCGCCAGCCGGAGTGAGCGAAGTGGCCACACGCGGGCCGTTCGCCTACGCGCGAGCATGGCGGGCAACGTCAGAGCCAGCGTCAGCACGCCGCTGATGAACAGAATCCAGGCTGCATGGCCGTTGCGGCTGACCTCGAAGTACAGGTCGGAATCGCGGGAGTCGAAGGAGAAGGCGAGCACCCCGGCGACGAACGTGAGCGCCGAGCTCACCACGAGCAGCCAGCCGACCACGGTCACCCATCGTGGACTGCGAAACATTCCGGGGATCAGAGCGGTGGCACGGTCGCGCAGCCGCATCAACCGGTCCGGCGCGTCCTGTCCCGCATCGAGAAGGGCCCGGATGTGGTCAACTACCGCGGGGTCGGCACCCTTCCCGGCAGCGAGGTCCAGGAACTCGGCCGCCTGCCGACGTCGTCGGCCAGGGACGCCGTGCGAGATGCCGTCGGCGGCGATCGTGGCCGCGTTGGCCATCGCCTCCGCAGCCGTCGGCTTCTTGATGTCGCGGACTACCCGGCTGATCAGCAGTACGACCACCACCAGGACGTACATGATCTCGGCCGCCGGGCCGTAGAAGTAGTCGTTGTCCTTGGTGACGAACTTGCCCACCTCGTCGAGGAAGAGTCCGAACCCGACACCACCCACCACGATCGTCGCAATGCGAATCGCCGGACCGAGGAACAGCCAACCCGCCACGAGTGCGAGCATCATCAATGCACCGCCCCACAGCGCGTGCGCGATGTGTAGCGTGCCTCCTCCGACCTGCGGGTATCCGGTCAGCTGCAAGTACAACCGGGTGACCAGGATCGTGGCGATCGCGACGATCAGGAACCACTCCACCGCCGCAGTGCCGTAGATGCTCCGGATCACCACCGCAGTGGTGCGCGACTGTCGCGATTCGGTCATGGTCGAAAGTATGGCGAGCCCGACCGCCCGATCCACCCTGTTCGTCGCAATCCACCTTCGTATGGTTCACAGGTGGATTGCGGCACTCGAGGTGGATCACCGTCAGGAACCGCACACCGTCTCGTCAGCGCCCGCTGAACGCCGCCAGCCGGGTCGAGACCTGCTCGGGCCGCCCGTCGTTCTGTCGCTGCGCCGCGGTCAGCACGTCGATGTGGTTGTAGCCGTGCAGTGTGACCGGGACGTCTGTGGGATTGTCCGACGCTCCCAGGCCGAGGCCACCGTCACCCTGCAGTGTGAGTACGGGATTGCGTTTGACTCCGTCGCGGTAGAGGTAGTGGGCAGCGATCGCCGGAGCGGTCCCCTGAACGAGGTCGGTGTTGATCGCCATCGGGAAATACCATTCGGTGAAGTCGAGTGGCGGCTCGGACAGGCTCCGCACCAGTTGCGCGATTGACGTCACCTCTTTCGACGGGTCGGTGTAGGCGTTCGGGGTGACCTCGTCGTAGTCGTCCCACGTGTAGACGACCCTGGGGTCGCCGTACACCGAAGGCGCAGCCTTGCGGTCGGGCCCGAACACGCTGCCCAGTGCCGGCGCGGCGGCGACGACCCCGTTGGGCACCGGGAAGGACTTGTCCTGCACCGGCCCATGATCGATGAATCCGACACTCGCCTGTAGGAACCCGAGCGGCTGTGAGTTGTCGTCGAGCAGGGCCCCCACGACGGCGTCGTTGGTGGCATACAGGTCGCGGATACTCGGTGATCCGGTGGCGGCCATCAGCGGATCCTTCGACAGCAGCGCCCGCAGGGTGGCATCGATGTTGGGGTTCTGCGGAAGGCGGGAGACGAGATCGTTGACGCCGTCGGGGTTCAGGCGCGCGGCGAGGCCGGCGATCGCGAGCAGATTGGTCGTCTCGGGATTGATGACCGCAGGCAGCCGTAGCACCGGATAGAAATCGGTGAGCTCGCCGGAGGCGGCCGCGAGCGGCGCCGCGAGTGCGGCTGGTATGTCAGGGGTGTCGACGCCGCGGATCGGGTTGGGACCGCCGGCCTTGATGACGGTGTCGAGCGCGAAATAGCCGGAGCACTGGTTGAATCCGGCATCACCCGTCGTGGCACGATTGCCGTCGAAGTCCCAGTTCGCGAAGTACCCGGTGATGAATCCGCCGAGTGAATGTCCGCCGCACAAGACTTTCCGCTTGCGAGCCGCCTGGTCGGGGAACTCGCGGCGGAGCACGTCGTACTCGTCACGCAGCGTCTGTTCGAGCCCCACATCACCCAGCCACGCGGTGGCCGAACCGTCGGCGTAGCCGCCGAATCTCCGCCCGTTCACCGGCGATCCGTGGAAGTAGTAGTCGGTCGCGATATCGAGCTTCTTCGCCGCGAGCGCCGCCTGGGTCCCGGTGTGGTCCTCGAGGCAATTGGATCGGCGATCGAGCGCCCAGAACTCGATATGACGTCCCCGCGCCGCCGCCGCGGAAACGGTGTTGCGCGCCACGGATTCGAACGCCCCGGCTCCTTCGAAGATGCCGGGTTGGGCGACGAGGACGCGGTCGGCATCAACCGATCTCGCCGGCCCGTCGGTTGAGCGGTACCGGAGGTAGGAGAGGCGATCACACGCGGCGGGATGAGCCTTCGCGGTCGACGGTAGCGGCACCCTGAGACTGACCACCGACGCGATCACGTCGGTCACCGGCGACGACGACGCGATCCGATGCTCGGTCCGGCTCGGTGACGGTTCACCGGCCGCCATCGGAACAGCAGCGGTCTGCCCGACCATCGCACCGACCAGTCCGGAAACCGCGATCGCCAGCGCCCATCGCACAGATACCTTCATCCGCCCCATCCCCCCGCCGAAGTCGATCGGATGTGGCGGAGCCTAGCGCGAATCCTGAAGGTGTGTTACCGGTTTGCCCGTCCGGTGCTGCTCTCGACGTCGGACACGTTGATTTCCCGGCGCAGGATCTTGCCGGTGGCACCCTTGGGTAACTCGGGGAGGAACCAGACGTGGCGCGGGTACTTGTAGGCGGCGACGCGTTCCTTGACGAAGTCGATGAGCTCGCGTGGGTCCGTGGCAGCTCCCGGCTTCAGCGCGACCGCGGCGCCGATCTCCTCGCCGAGCGATTCGTGCGCGATTCCGACGACGGCTACTTCGGCGACGGCGGGATGCTCGTAGAGAACTTCCTCGATCTCACGCGGGTACACGTTGTAGCCGCCGCGGATGATCAGGTCCTTCTTGCGGTCGACGATGAAGAAGTAGCCGTCGGAGTCCACCCTCCCGATGTCGCCGGAGGAGAACCATCCCTCCGCGTCGATCGCCGCAGCCGTCGCGTCCGGGAGGTTCCAGTAGCCCTTCATGATGTTGGGGCCGGCGATCTGGATCTCGCCGGGCTCATCGATGGCGAGCTCGTTCCCCTCTCCGTCGACCACCCGCATCCGCACGCCCTCGATCGGGGTGCCTATCGAGCCCGCCTTCCGCTCGCGGTCGGGGTGGTTGAACGAGGCGACCGGTGAGGTCTCCGACAATCCGTAGCCCTCGAGGATCATGCATCCGAAGGTCTTCTCGAAGTCGTTGAGCACCTGAACGGGCAGCGACGCCCCGCCCGATGCACAGGTCCGCAGACTTGCGGTTGCTGACGGGCTGAACTCCCGCGCGACGCTCAACATCGCCGCGTACATCGTCGGGACGCCCAGGAACACGCTCACCTGGTCACGCTCGATCACCTGCACGGCAGTACGCGGATCGAAACGAGGAATGAGCGTCAGGGTCGCCCCGACCAGGACTGACGTGTTCATTCCGCAGGTCAGCCCGAACACGTGGAACAACGGCAGACATCCCATGACCACGTCGCCGTATTCGATCCCCAACAGCGTCCGCGCCGTCACCTCGCAGTTGTGCGCGAGGCCGCCGTGGGTCAGTTCGGCGCCCTTCGGTTTGCCGGTGGTGCCCGAGGTGTGCAGGATCACCGCCGTGTCTGAGTCTTCGCATTCGACCGGGCTCGGCTGAGCCGGCAGGTCGGCGATCATCTCGGCCAGACCGGCATCGTCGACCAGCCACAACCGGCCGCCCGCGGCGTCGACGGCCACGCGCGCCTCGTCGGCGAACAACGGCGTCGCGAACAGCGCGGACGCTCCGGTGTTGGTCAGGTAGAACTCGATCTCGCGGGCCTTCAACAACGGATTCATCGGCACCGCGATCGCACCGCGGCGGAGAATCCCGTAGAACGCCAGCGCGAACGCCGGTGTGTTGCCCAACATGATGCCGACCCGGTCCCCCGGCCCGATGCCTTCCCTTTCCAGCAACGTCGCGATTCGCGCTGCGGCCGAGTCGAACTCGGCGAAACTGAGCTCCAGCTCCCCGCATCGTAGTGCGACGGTGTCGCCGTGATCGCGTGCCGTGGCCACGAGATTCATGGAAAGGTTTGTCATCGCTCTACTCCTGGAACTTGATGTCGTGAATGTCTCATATTGTCGCGCACACCCGATCGGACGTCGATGGTCGTTGCGACACACGATCTGCGACCGCATTGTTCATCCGCACATTCGGGTACACCGGCCATGCGCGCCGCGGAGCTCTTCACACCCGCGGATCACCGAGCAGCTGTACCGCACGCAGTGCGAGGTACAACTCGGTGGCGTCGACCGGCTTGTCGACAGACTTTCCGGTGAGGTCTCGGATCTTGCGCAGCCGATACAGGACGGTGTTGCGATGGAAATGCAGGCGTCCCGCGGTGGCCGCGGTGGAACCGTCACACTCGAACCACGCCTCGAGCGTCGCGAGCATCTCCTCGCGTTCGTCGTCGGGCAGGTTCAGAAGTGGCCCCAGAGTGCGGACCGCAACCTCACGCGCCGTATCCGGACTGCGGACGAGAAGCAATGCCAGCGTGAGACTTCCGTAGCGGCTGAGACCTGCACCGCCGGGAGGGACGGAACGTCGGGCGAGGCGCGCCTCGTCCACGGCACGCGCGATCTCGATGGGCATCGAGAACGGTCCGCTCACACCGACACGTTGATCGAACACAGCGCCGAGTTCCGTCAACGCGGACTCGATGTCGGCGTCGTACCGGCCACAGATCAATCCGAGATAGCCGTCCGGTCGCGCGTCCCAGACCGAGGTGATGCCCTTGCTCTGCAAACGGCCGGCGGTAGCGGTCGCGGTGGCAGGGCGCGACTCGGAACCCTCCGCACACACCACGACGTAGCTCGCCCGTTCCGGCAGACCGAGTGCCCGCATGGCATCGATGATGGCCGTCGGATTGTCCGAGTGGTCGTCGAACACCGTCCGGCCGAGGAGCGCGCGCGCCTCGGCATCGGCGTGGGTCAGCAGGATCTCCGCCTCCCGATAGCCCTCCACGGCGGCATCGGAGTACGTATCGATCGCGGCCCAGAGCCGGCCGGGAACGTCGAGCAGTTCCACCGGCGAGACACCGCGGGAGCCGTCCAGCATCTGCTCCCAGATCAGCTGACCACCGAGCCGGTATGCGCGTAGCAGTGCCGGGAGCGGGATCGCTTGCTCGGCCTTGAGTCGACCGGTCGCGCGCGCGACGTCGATACGTACTCGGCCGCGGCCGGCAAGCACCGTGAGGATCGAACTCAGATTCTCGGTGCACGCGGCCGAGAGTTGCTCCAGTGTGAGCAACTGCGACTCGAGGTACGTCTCCTCCGCCCTCTGCAATCGTTCGACAAGGGTCCCGGTGAGTGCCGGAAGATCCTCGAGCAGATCGGCGGCGAGCGCAGCTGCGGTCGAGCTGCTGGTTGAGATGGCCACGGCTGACATCGTAGCGCGCCATGGTGAGCTGCACCACTTTGGCCTTGTGCCCGTGCACAAGGCCACGCGGTAGACAGCGTGGCCGTCGCCTATGGCGGCAACTGTGGTCCACCACGAAGAATCCAATTATCGGACCATCCTCCAACACCACGAGACAACAGGAGTTGATCTACGCACATGAGCGTCGACACACACCAGACCGCCGATCACCGGGACTTGATCGACGCCGCGCTCTCCGATCTGTCCGCAGGTGAGAAGGCCTGGGCAGGGTTGCCCCTGCTCAAACGCGCCGACCTTCTCGACCGTGTCCGGGCACTGACCGGGACGCACGGCGCGGACTGGGTCGCGGCGTCGGCGTCGATCAAACGGCTCGGGCCGCATTCGGCCCTCCTCGGCGAGGAATGGATGTCCGGTCCCTATGCATTCGCCACCGGCCTCGGTGCAGCGGCACAAACGCTTCGCGACCTGGTCGCGGGTCGCAGCCCCGTAGCCGACGCCTCCTTCGGGACCGCCGCGGGCCAGACCACCGTCCGGGTCCTGCCGTCGTCGGTCTACGACTCGTTGTTGCTCAGCGGGTTCACCGCCGACGTGTGGTTGCGGCCGGGGGTGGATGCCGCGCAGGCCAAAGCGGCGGCAGGTCTCGCACAGCTCGATCCCACTGTCACCGGCGGCATCGGGGTCGTCCTCGGCGCCGGCAACATCACGTCGATCGCCCCGCTGGACGTGATCTACGAACTCCTCGCCCACAACCGGGTGGTCGCCCTCAAGCTCAACCCGCTCACCGATCCCCTGCTGCCCGTGCTCGAGCAGGTGCTCGAACCGCTGATCTCGCTCGGCGCGATCCGCATCCTCACCGGTGGGGCCGACGTCGGCGAGTACCTCGTCGGCCACGACGCGGTGGCGCACGTACACATGACCGGTAGCGCGAACACGCACGACGCAATCGTCTGGGGCACCGGCGAGCAAGCCCGGGAGCGTCGGGCACAGAACAATCCCCGCCTGACCAAGCCGATCACGAGCGAACTCGGCGGTGTGTCCCCGGCCATCGTGGTGCCCGGTCGATGGAGCGCATCGGACCTACGCTTCCAGGCCGAGCACATCGCGACCCAACGACTGCACAACGGCGGCTACAACTGCGTGGCCGCCCAGGTCGTCGTCGTTTCCGCCGACTGGGACCAGAAGCAGGAGTTCCTCGACGCGCTCCGCGAGGCGTTCGCCTCCGCTCCGGCACGGGTCTGTTACTACCCGGGCAGCGACGACCGCGTCGGCGCCGCCCGCACGGCGTACCCAGAGGCCGAGCAGCTCGGCACGGCTGACGAGCGACTACTCGTCACCGGACTGTCCCTCGACGACCGGGGCGAGCGGAGCGACGGGGAATGTGACGAGGCGATCCTGCGCACGGAGTACTTCGGCCCCGTCCTCGGTGTCCTCGAACTCCCGGGTACGGGCACCGAATTCCTGACCACCGCAACCGATGCCGCCAACAATCATTTCCTCGGCACCCTCGGGATCAACGTGATCGCACACCCGGGAACCATCGCCGAACTCGGCCAGGCATTCGAGACGATGATCGCCGACCTGCGCTACGGGACCATCGCCGTCAACGCCTGGACCGGGGTGGGCTTCCTCAGCGCCGCCGCCACGTGGGGCGCCTTTCCGGGCCACACGATGGACGACATTCAATCGGGAACCGGCGTGGTGCACAACGCCTTCCTGCTCGCCGACACCGAACGTACCGTGGTTCGCGGGCCCTTCCGGCCCGCACCGCGCTCGGTTCTGCATCGCGAATGGTCGATCTCCCCGAAGCCGCCGTGGTTCGTCACCAACCGGACCGCCGCCACGACCGGTCGCCTGCTCGCCGACTTCGCCAGCGCGCCGTCCCCGCTGAAACTGCCCGCCATCTTCGCGTCCGCACTACGCGGCTGAACCAACCTGCGGCTGAACACAACTGCGGCCGACCATCCAACCACGAAAGGCCTCCATGCCCAGCACAGCAGCACGCACCGTCGACTACGTCGTCGTCGGGACCGGTTCCGCCGGTGCCGTCGTCGCGAACCGACTCAGCGCCGATTCTCGTAACGAGGTCCTGGTCCTCGAAGCCGGGACGAAGGACTCCGACAAGTTCATCCACATCCCCGCAGCGTTCTCGAAACTCTTCGGCAGCGCGTCGGACTGGGACTACTCCACCGAACCGCAGCGGGAACTGGGCGGTCGGCGGGTCTTCTACCCACGCGGCAAGACGCTCGGCGGGTCATCGTCGATGAACGCCATGATGTGGGTTCGCGGATTCGCCGCCGACTATGACGCCTGGGCCGAGCACGCCGGCGACGACTGGTCGTTCGACTCCCTCGTCGACTACTTCCGGCGCATCGAGAACGTCTCCGGCGCCACCGAGAGCGACGAAGGCACCACCGGGCCACTGCGTGTGTCGCAGCAACGCTCGCCCCGATCGCTGACCCGCGCCTTCCTCGATGCGGCCGCCGAGTGTGGACATACCGTCGAGCGAGCGAATCTGCCGGAGCCGAAGGGCTTCTCGCAAACCATGGTGACCCAGCACAAGGGCGCTCGGTTCTCCACCGCCGATGCGTACCTACGCCCCGCGCTCAAGCGAAAGAACCTGAGCCTCATCACCGAAGCCCTCGCCACCAAAGTGTTGTTCGAGGGCACCCGCGCGGTCGGTGTCGAGTACACCCACGCGGGTCGGACCCAGACCGTGCACGCGCGACGCGAGGTCGTGCTGTGCGGCGGCGCCGTCAACACGCCGCAGCTGCTCATGCTCTCGGGTGTGGGCGACAGCGACGATCTCGCCGGGCACGGCATCCGCACCGTCGCGCACAACCGCGGAGTCGGCCGCAACCTGCTCGATCACCTGCTGGCGCCGATCGGCTGGGACGTCGACTCGGGCACGCTGCGCGACGCCGAGAGCCCCCGCCAGCTGGCCGAGTACCTGCTCCGTCGCCGCGGCATGCTCACCTCGAACGTCGGCGAGGCATACGGCTTCATCCGCAGCCGAAACGATCTGCGCCTGCCGGACCTCGAGCTGATCTTCGCGCCGGTCGCCTTCTACAACGAGGGCCTCGGCGAGGCGTATCCGCACCACGCCGTCGCGATGGGTCCAGTCCTGGTCCAGCCGAAGAGCACCGGAACGATCACCCTGCGCTCGGCGGACCCGAGCGCCAAGGCGCTGATCGACCCGCGCTATCTCAGCGACTCCGACGGGGTCGATCGCGCGGCGATGATGCAAGGGCTGCGGGCCACCGTCGAGATCGCACAGGCGCCGTCGCTGCGCGGGCGTCTCGGCGTGGTGTCGCAGCCGCGAACCGACGTCCGTGTGCCCGGTGACGACATCCTCACCGAGGTGCTGAATCGCCACTCGCACACGCTGTATCACCCGGTCGGCACCTGCCGCATGGGCAGCGACGCCGACAGCGTCGTGTCACCCACACTCGCAGTGCGCGGTGTCTCGGGCCTGCGCGTCGCCGACGCCTCGGTGATGCCGACGATCGTGCGCGGGCACACGCATGCCCCGGCCGTGATCATCGGCGAGAAGGCGGCGGATCTGATCCTCGCGGACAGCTGATCAGGAGGCGTCTGTCACGGCGCAGAACATCCATCGGCTTCCGACGACCCGGTACTCATCCGCCGGGTCGCCGGAGCCGAGTTCGTTGTCGTCTGACCGACGTCCATACACCAGAAAACCCCCGACTCAGCGGGGGTTGTGTGGTGGCCAGAGTCGGGATCGAACCGACGACCTTCCGCTTTTCAGGCGGTTGAGTACGTGCACCATAACTATTTTCGCAGGTCAGATAGGACCAGCAGGACCGGCTAGCCCGGGTATTTCCGAGGTCTTGGCCCACCAGTGGCCCACCTGGATCCGTTGTAGCTCCCGATAAAAGAACCCCCGCACCAGTTGGAGCTGGCCGGGGGTACGGGAGCCGAAATGCCGTCGATTCCGACTACGAGTCTATCCAACGATGCCCGCGCAGGACAGGGTCCGATCAGTGGCAACCGATCCCCGCAGGGGTCGGGCGGCAGCGAAGGGCACGGCGCAAACCGCGCGAAATGTGAGTCGCGCTGTGACGGGAGCCTGAAGGCCGGAGCCGAAGCGAGAGCGGGAACCGGAGGCCGAAGCGAGAGCGGGAGCGCCGCAGGGAGGGACCGGACGGAGTCCGCATGCCCGACCGGAGGCGCGGAAGCGGAAGCGCAGGCCGCAGGTGGGAGCGGGAGCGCAGGCGGAGGCCGCAAGGCGGGCTCCGCCACCGCGTCTGCGCAGGGCTTGTTATATGTCCCAAAACTGGCCGCTGAAGTACCCGACACAGTTGAAGGGGCGTTCGACCTCGGATTCCGGTTCCCCACCGCGGTGGATGTGGTTGATGCCGGGATATCGGCTGAGTTTCTACTTCGCGGCGACACACCACCGGAGAGTCGGAATGCACGCGTCGGGTCGGGACCGATTGGTTACGACCGAAAACTTGGCGCAGCGGCAACGATTCTCGGTGCTGCTCGGGCCATTCCAGGCCCGCTTCGGAGCGTAGCGCGGTCGGTGTTCGCGTCGGATGTGTCGGCGGTGGGTTCGGGTCGTTCCAAGGAGGGACTGACCTTCGCTCTGCGGGTCGCGCCGGGTGCAGTGTCACTATCTGCGGTGAATCCTGACCGTGACGCGAAGACCGTCGAGCGCGGGGTCCAACAGCATCTGAAAGCCTCAGAGTCGACATCTCAGGTGGCGCTCTGGGTGTCGCAGTTCGGCAGGGCACGCCTCGACCACGTGGTAGAAGGTCTTCGGCGGAGCGACTTTCCACCTCTGGCTGCGCCGTCGTCGTCCTCGGGCCCGGTGTGTGGTGAATGGTGGTTGATGCTGACCGACGAGCAGCGGCGGGCGCTCCTTGCCGCGGCAGCGTCGGCTGTCGGGGCAGTCCATCTGGCGGATCGCGCGGAGACGACGCGCGAAGTCACGGAATGGTCGCGAAAGTCGCGGGCGCACATGGTGAAGGCTCTGGCTGAGATCGACTACTCGCCGATCCTGGATGCTGGCGGCGTTCCGGCGATGGTCACTCTGACGTATCCGCGGTGCTGGCTGTCGGTGGCACCGGCCGGGAGCACTGTGAAGGCACATCTGGCGGCGTTCCGACGCCGATACGAGCGTCGGTACGGACCCCTTGCAGCACTGTGGAAGTTGGAGTTTCAGGCGAGGTCACGAGGATCTCGGTGCTACTGCCCCGAGTGCTGTGGTGGGGAGTCCCCACTCGGCACACGCGACGATGGTCGGGCGCCCCATGTCCACCTGTGGCTCGTACCTCCTCGTACGCGTCTCGAACGCAAGCGCGGCCACGTTCCGCGGGTGGTTGCCGAGCCCGTGCATCGATTCCGAGAGTGGCTGTCGGAGACGTGGGCCGACATCGTCGATCATCCTGATCCGGTGGAGAGAATGAAGCATGAGCGGGCGGGAACGGCCGTCGATGTGAAGGAGGGGCTTCGTGCGTCTGACCCCAAACGTTTGGCCGTCTACTTTTCGAAACATGGTGCGGCAAAAGGTTCCTCAGCGAAGGAGTACCAGCACCTGGTGCCTGAAGCGTGGCGGATGCCCGCTACAGGTCCTGGTCGATTCTGGGGTTATTGGAGGCTGGAACGGACAGCAGTGTCGGTGACCCTGGACGTTGACGACTTCATCCGGGCCCGTCGCATCATCCGTCGTTGGTCACGAACAACAGCGGTGTACCACCCCGGTTTGCGGTTTCCAGTCGCGGTCCATACCCAGAGCCGGCGACGCAGACTCTGCGCTCAGGGAGCGCTTGTCGGTGGATTCGCCGCAGTCAATGACGGACCGGCGTTCTGCCGACAGGTGGTGAGTGCTCTCGTTCGAGAACGTGACGGGTGTGGCGGGAGACCGATAAGCATGTCGACGGAGATTGCGCGCCGACGTGGCGGGAACTGACGGAACCGGCGTTCAGGCTTGCCACTGCGACATCGTGGTGCGGGCGCTGTTGAGCACCGGTTCGACCGATCGCCCTTCGGACAGCCAGTCGACGGCGGTCATCTCGTCGAGATCAGGATTGGCCGAGCACATCCACAATGCCGCCGACCATCTCAGATCATCCGCCCTGCCTTCATCGATCAGAACACGCCATACATCGGCGGTCGCCGCCACGACGCCTCCGAACCGATCGAACTGCCATGCAGGGAGGACCCAGGTCCTATCGGGGTCCGCCAGCTGACAGGCGATGAGACTCCCGTTCTCGATCATGGCGCCCACCTCGTTGTACGTCACTTCCAGCACACTCGCGGCTCCCTGCTCGTCGTAGAAGGGACCCACAACCTGGACGTATGGATGCAGGTTGCCGCTACCGTCGCCTGACATCTGAGTGCGACCTCCTCTCACCTGGCGTTCGATTCGTCTCCGGCGTGAAACCACTTCAGGTTAGGTCAAATTTTGTCACTCGTTTAGGACTCGGCATGCAGCGCTGCTGTGACCTGGGGGCCGACATCGTCGTGCATTCGGCCACCAAGACCGCCGACGGAAGGGCCGCGTCATGGGGGGCGCCATCCTCACCGCCACCAACGCATTGATGGGGCCGACACGATCCAGCCACTGATCAAACACACCGGCTCATAGAAGCCGAGGCACCGAAGCGCCAGCGTAAGTCGCAGGAGTCAGGGGTTCAACTTGCTGGCTAGTAGGCCACGAGCCAACCAGGTCGGGCCCAAGTTGCGTTTCGACGGCCGGCAACGTGAGTGCCGTTTCGAACTTGTCGATGGTGGGCCCCAACGGCTCGGTGACCATGTCGAACGGGTCAAGCGCCACAATCATTCCGGGTCGACCACGTCTGGCGCAGCTTCCCTCGGCGTCAAACAGGCACTGATCGCGAATTGTTTTGCACGCCAACCAAGCGCGAATACAGCTGCGCGAACGCCACGGCCGCCGAACGCACTATCGACAAACCGCTGTGCGATCGGGCCAGACTCCTTATCGATAAATCGAAACAGACCAGAGTTTCCCGAGGCGCAGCACAGTCCCCGGTCGGCGAAAAACGAGCCGACCAGACTACAGTTCTGTTCACAACCGTTCTCGCTGACTACTCCGCGACTTACAATCGCCCAACTGCCCACCAGAAAGGTGCACCTATGCGGAAACCGGTCGCCACTCTGTCCGCCGGCGCGTTTATCTTTGCCACAGCAGTCGCCTGCAGCAATTCGACGCCCGATAACTGCATCGACGTCCCCGAGGCCACGGTCACCGACATCGCTCACGGTGGTGAACCAGCGCCGTTGACGGTCACCGGTTCAGGAGCAGTGCAATCGCCCGACTCCGACCTCTACTACGTAGCGCTCAACGTCACCACGTCGACCGGAGAACAAACCGGCGTATGGCTTGTCAACACCTTGGACGACACATCCAAGACCATCGTCTCGGCCGACGCAATGGCCGCCGCCCTAACCCACTGGCCGCAATACAAAGGACAGAACTTCAGCGGCACACCAGCACACCAAGACGCGATCGACTGCGCAAATCAGTAACCTCGAATAATCGCCCGTCCTGCAAGTGTCCGAGTCGTTCGCCTGGCGCCGACGAGTTGGGTGAAGCGGTCGAGTGAGTCGGGTGTCCGCTTTTGGAGCAGACCATGGCCCCGTGACCCGGGACCTGCCTCAGACCCCGCGGGTTCTACGGCAAAAGCCGGACGGAAACGCCAACGCAGTGAGAGACTTTCTGCGGAGCATCTATCAGCCAAGATGCACAGCGAGCCGACACCAACTTGAGAGGCTGATCTCGCTAATGGCACACACATATCGCCGACTATGGCCAACGGCGCTCGCCCTCGCTACCGCCGCATTGCTTTTCGCAGGGTGCGATTCGGATAGTAGCGACTCGGCGGATGCCACCGCTTCCAAGCAATCAACTGCTCCGACGTCAGCGGCTCCCCAGGTCGTCACCGTCGGAACACCATTCCACCTTAGTGGAAACTCCTACTCCAACGGCCCGCCGGCGGCTGCAACACTGACAATCGTATCCGTGGACACACATCCGAAATGCGAAACCTATCGCGATGGAGACTACGTCGACGCCGAACAGCCCTTCACCGCAATCCAGTTCGACGTTGCGCTAGACCAAGACTCCGCACCGATGTCGTTCGGGTCGCCGGACTGGTTCCGCGCGAAGAGCCCTGACGGATATGTCACCGACGACATCACCATCAGCTCAGGGGCGTGCGACGACGCCTACCCCGAGTTCACCGACAACGACCTCAACCCTGGTGATCGCCACAAAGGCTGGATCATGTTCCAGGACACTAAGCTCAAGCCTGACGACCAGCTCGACATCGTCTGGCCATACTCGACCGATAGTGCCGCTTTCACCGTTCCTTCCTGACCACGATAACCACGACAGCGCCGGCTCATCTGCCGGGACTGCCGAGAAAGTTTGGCTCAGGAGATCGGGCCCAGTTCGCATGCCTGCTCGAGCACCTGCGGCGATACCTTCACTTTGACGTTGAAAGGCCGGCGAGTGCGGACGACCTTCAACGGTCACGGCACCGGTATCTGCGGCGTGATCGCGTTGCACTCCGCGAATTGGGCCAACGTCATCCTCCTCGACACGGGGTTTGGTTCGTGTCGTCAGCGGTCTCGCGGCAGTCAGTACGCATTCACAGGCAGCTTCCAGGATCAAGGCATCTTGGTTGGCCTGAGGTGCCCCGCGCGCTTCGCCCCTCCAGACAAGTTCTTCGGGCCTTGTTCAGTATTTCCAACTACATGTGTCAACGCATCCACATTTGATCAACGCTAAACGTGCCTCTCGTATGGGCAATCGACGTACAATTGCGATGACGTGAAAGGTGTTGCTGCCATGGGAATTGTTCGCCACACGAGCACACGAGTCCTTGCCACGTTCGACGTCACTTGCGACGCAGTGGTCACGGGCATGACCGCTGCGGGCATGGTCATTACCGTCCCGGGTAATCCGGTGACCGGGGAGGCAAAACGATCTCTCCGAAGGAATCGGTGGGCGTCGACAGTTACGGCAGGGGTGCGGCCAGAATCGGATTCCACATCGTTGGTGGACTGGGCGATCGATATGGCTGGTGACAAGCACTACGAGGTGCTCACCGAGATCCTGGCCACGATGCCGCAAATTGATGATCTCGGCGTCGCCGATGCGCTGGACCGACTCGGGAAAATGGGGCGGTTCTTTGGGTTCCGAGAGGCCTCAGCACTGACACAGTTCCTGCACGTTGAAGAGCGAGCTGTCGAGCTGACCCAAGGCGTCTACGACGGCAGGCAGGGGATGTTGGTATTGACAACCGAGCGGTTATTCTTCTTCGACAAGTCGGCGCTGTCAGCAAGAACCGAGGAATTCGACCTTGCGGCGATCGGTTCGCTAGGCTTCTCCCAGAAACTTGGCGGAGAGGTAATCGAAATATCGATTTCAGGTCGCTCAGCCAAGATCAAGCAGGTTGCGCACGGGCGAGCCGAGACTTTTGTGCAGGCGTTCCGCCGAGTACGTGCCGATCGGGGTCGGCCCAGGGCACCGCTGCTGCCACCCGCGGCGCCGGATATGGCTGAGCAGATCAAGAAGCTCGCAGAGTTACGGGATGCCGGAGTGCTGACCGAGGACGAGTTCTCAGCGAAGAAGGCCGACTTGCTCTCGCGAATGTGAGAAGTGCGGGAGCGTCCTGGCATGCCTAGACTAGCTCGTCTCACGTCCACTGACCGTAATGCGGCGGAAATACCAGTGCCATTGAGTCTTCGTCCGCGCCAACGATCGCCCTTGGCTTACGTCCTCATCGTCCGGAGGCTGGCTAGTTCGGCGCGAGGTTCGTAGGGAGCCCCAGTACATCGAGCAGGTCCATCTTCAATTAAGCCGCCGTAACGAATGCCGACGCGCTAGCCACAGCCTGAGCCAGCTCGGCGTCTATTCGCTCGCGTGTCCACTCAGATGATATGCCGTACGCCCACATGATATTCCATTCACGAACTGCACCCAGCAAGTGCTGAAGCGCCGGGATGGTCGTTGTCGGCCGGGGGTAATCGGCACTCCTGCCGAGGACACCGCCGTTGGCTCGATTCACGATCGCGGGAAGGCCGGAAGCGAAGGGTTCCGCCAGCCGCTCTCCATTTTCTGGAAACGAGAGCATCTGCAAGGGATACCCGGCCTTCTCAGCGTCTCCGGCCCTGGCCAAGATGCGGTATGCGGTCGCATAGGTCGCACGGACGTAGTCCCACTGAAAGTAGTCGCCGGTGAAGGGAATTCGGTCGCAAATGGCGAACAGGCCATCGATATCGAGGGGTTCAGCTGAGGCGGCCACGAGGAGAACTGGCTCAAACAGCGTCCTGGTTCCGGTCTCGCCTGCGAGATTCGCCTTGTCGATAGCCCGCTGGGCGAACTTCCTTCCCTTGTCCGTCAATACAGAGTCATGCCTGCTGAGCCACTCACCAACCTGTGGTGCTAGTTCGGCGGTGAGTTGCTTCCACTGTTTGGGCGTCAGTTTCGTAGGCATCGAATCAGAGGTTCAGCTTTGGTGCGGGGTCGCCAGGCTGCTGTTCACAGGCTCGCGCCCAAAGTTGTTCAACGAAGGTCAAATACACCTCGACGTTGTTCAGCTCGAGGTTGTCAATCTCGAGCTGACCACCATAGAAGCCAGGTACCGAAGCACCAGCGCATGCCGCAAGCGTTAGAGGTTCGACTTGCTGGCTAGTCCGCCACGAGTCAAAAAGGTCGGGCTCAAGCTGCGCTTCGACTGCCGGCAGCGTGAGTGCCGTTTCGAACTTGTCGATGGTGAGCCCCCACGGCTCGGTGACCATGTCGAACGGGTCGAGCGCCACAATCATTCCGGGTTGACCACCTCCGGCGTAGTTGCCCTCAGCATCGAAACACGTGCTGATCGCGAATTGTCTTGCACGCCAGTCAAACGCAAACACATCTGCGCGAACGCCACGTCCGCCGAACGCACTATCGACAAACCGCTGTGCGATCGGGCCAGACTCCCTATCATGAAATCGAAGGAGACCCGAGTTTCCCGAAACACCGCACAGACCCCGATCGGCGAAAAACGAGCCGACCAAACTGGGCTGCCAAAGGCTTCGTGACAGCCGCTCAAACTTCCATTCCATCTGCTTGCCCCTTCTCACCGCTCAAGGCTATCCAGCCGCGACGACCCCGTGACTGGCTACTCTCGTAGCATCTCGACTGCACCAAACACGGTACCCGGCGGATGCTGGCTCATGAGATTGCGCAGTTGCGAGCCAAAGCTCGTGTTGACACTGGCGTCGAGCAGCTGGAGATTCGATACGTCGTCAGCTCCACCTGCTTGGAGGTCCTGTATATGATCGACTTGCAGGCCTGTTGGTGGCCGAGACAACCCTTGGGATTGTAGAAACTCGGTCCTGACGTTGGGGTCCCGGACGAACGGTCCTGGCTGTCGCTGGAACCCGTCGTCCTTGACCTTCTCGTTGAAAGTATCGAGTTTCCGATCCATCTCTGCCCGCTGGGCATCAGTCCAGGTGTCTTTGTACTTCATTGCCAGCGACGGACCTTTCGGCACAGCACTGGCGGCGTCGGCAGCATCTACTCCTGCCTCCACGGACTCTGCGGCGCCGCGTCGAGCTACGCTGCCCACGCCAGCTGTTGCGACAGTCAGAGCCGCGTCAGGGATCACACGGCCAGCAGCCCGGGCAGGGTTCTCAGCCCATGTATCCCAGTCGACGAGGTCCTTGCCGAACTGTTTGGGATCTTGCGAGACAGCGTTCCAGATCCCCTTTACGCTGTCGACTGGGTTGGTCGTGAACAGACTTTTCAGTGCGCCCCATGAGCCAGTTCCCCAATCGCCGATTCCACCGCCAACCTCTTTGATGTAGTCCCAGATCCCGCTTCGCTTGTGCGGCCCCTTCGGGGCATGGGCCTGCTGGCTGCGAACATTGCCTGCTGCGGTGTCTCCAGCCTCCTTGAGCTGCTGCCGCGCGTGTGCCAGCATGGCCTCCGCAGCTTCACGGCCCTCAATGCCGGGGTCGTGAAACGGTGGCACAGTCACCCGCACCGGGTTCCCATCGGCGGCGTTCGCTGTGTTCGTGGCGTTCGCACTGGTGACCGCGGCATTGTAATCCGCGATTGCTTGCTCTGTTGCGCGCTGAGCTTCGTTGTACTTGTCGATAGCGCCTTGAGCCTGGCCTTGCGCCCATCTGACGACGCCTGCGTACTGTCCGAGTGTGTTCCCGGTGTTGATGAATGCGTCAGCCGCGGTGAGCCATTTGACAGGCTCTTGTTTGAAGACCTCCCGGAACGCCTCGGCGCCAGACCCGTCCCAGTAATCGCCAGTATTAATTCCTTGAAGGCTCGTTCCCGCCAGGGCCATCGAGTTGCCGCGTCCACCGATCGCGAGGGCATTCTCGTCGATCGCGGCGGCGTCCCCAGGAATGAGCTCCTTCGGATCGCTCGTTTCGCCAAGTTCCGCCATCGTCCCGACCTACTCGACGATCGGGATGCCCAGTGCTTTAGCACTGACCTGGTCTTGCCGCGCGTAATTGGCGACGGCCAAATCCAATGCGTCCGCGAGGCCCTCAGTGTCTGAAATGAGGTCCTTGACTCCCTGATCCCATCGGTCACAAAACGATTGGAAGGCTGATGCTAGGTCGTCATGACCGTACTGGCCTGATGGACCGTCGATCTTGTCAACCGCGATTGTCTTCATGTCATCGATCGTCGACTTGATCCCGATAGAAGCACCCGTGACCTGCTCTAACAGGATTCTGAACGTGTCAGTACTCAACTTTTACCTCCCCCAGGTGCCGGTGAAAGACCGTGCCGCGATCAGCGCCGCTGGCACAAAGAAGCCATGGTCATCCTGGACGTCGATACCAATATTGGCCTCAGGTGGCATATTTTCCATCAAGTCCTGCCCTGTAAGTGCCATCCAACTACAGGGCCCCAATACTCTGACCAGGCGATTCTTGGTCGAGAAACCGAGAACCCACTGTTCACGACGCACGGTGTAGACGTCGAGCCGCGCGTACTCGCTCTCTGGGCGTCTTAGGAAGACTGTGCAATCGTCCAGAATCCGCACCGCTTCGATGAGCACAATCGAGCCAGCGTTGAGCCCCCGTCCTGCAGCTGCCAGCTCAGCGCCATCAGTTTCAATATCGAACCCCGACATCGCACTCAAGCTACAGGATCGTGTATGTGGCCACTCTTATCGAGTGTCGTTTGGTTGGCCTACAGGTAACTGCCGACAGCCTGCCTCTCCCTGCGAACGCCTACACCAATCACCGAAGATGTCATCTAGAGAGATGGAGGTCCTCGGGTAGAAGGATTCTGGGCGCATGACAGCGGCGTTGCGATCGCTGACCGTGCGCATTAACACCGGGCGCTGGAGCGATACTTTGTTCACGGACGTGGACCCTAGCGTCGTCGCCGGACGGCTCAACGCCCTGCTGGGCGGCCCGGCGCCGGTAAGAAGATGATTGCCTATGCTCTCACCGACCGCCTGTCCGACACGGAACGGTTTTCTGGAGAAGCGGTGCTTCACGGCACCGTGGGGTACATCCCGCAGGAGGGGATCGACGCTTTCGCCAGGTGCTCGCGTCGGGAACATTATGGACATGTCAGGTTCCGCGGCCCCACGGGTCCGGATGTACTTCCGACCGAGCTCTAAATTCTCGCGAGGAGCTGCCGCAACCTCTTCGTAGAGCACTGTCATTCACACAATTTCGTCGACCACCGCAGAACGTCTACATCTTGTGCCTCACCGTGCGCTCACGGAAGGTCCTTCAGGGCAGAGATCGCACAGCCGGGCTGGTCGCATGCCGGCGGCACGATCTCGCTGTTGTAAGGGATGGTCCGGTGTGACTGCCAGACCTTCTCCAGGTCAATTGTCTTCACGGCCTGTCGCATCGCCTTGAGAGCGTTGTCAGAGTATCTACGGTGCTCCATACCGCCGAACCGGAACCGATGGGAGAAGTGATCGTCGTCGTCATCGAGACCCAAATGCCTGCGGAGGGCCACAGCACGAGATTTCCCGATTCCGGCCTTGTCAGCGAGGTCGCGAGCACCCATATGGAACTTTCTCTCCAGGTCGACTGTCCGAATCGCGGCCGTATCGGCTGTGGGGTCGTCCGTGTAGGTGATCGGCAGCCCCTCCTTCTTGACGATGCGGACCTCCACTGCTACCCCGTCGCCCTCGATCTCCGAGGTGTAGCCAGTTAGTTTTGGGAAGACCTGCGCACGCGACTTCCCTTCACGGATACCCCGGGTCACACGGCGCACATCGTCCTCACGCACCTCCGCAGCATCGGCGTCCGCGACGGCCTCGGTCGCTAACAACGCACGCACTCGAGCCTTTGCCTCTTCTGTCGCTCTCCGCCCAGGCCTAAGCAGGTCTGCGATCCGTTGAAATTCTCTATCCACTAGCAGGTCCAGAGTCATTGGAGCCTCGGCACTTATCGGCAGAACACGTGTCGGAATGTACTTTGACAGGTGTTCGTCGAAGACTCGCTGGAGCAGGTCATCAAACAGCGTTACCGCCGATCGAGCGTTGTGAAACAGGAGTCCTTCGTCGACCACCAGGTGCCAGTGTTGCTCAGCGTCTCGCATGGCATCGAGGTGCCGGATAACCCCGGCCTCGTCATCAGTCAGCTTCACCCCCTCGATCTGCTGGCAGCGATTGATGGCCTTGTCCAGCGAGATCGACTTCTGGCTTCGCTTGTCGAAGACTCCTTTGTCCTTCTTCGCCTCCAAGACTGCTTTCAGCAGCATCTCAAAAGCGTGCTGGAAGCTCAGCAAAACTGTAGTGGTCCGCCCGCTGTCGTCCAGGCCGTTGAAGGCCGTGACCCCCGTGCGTAGGGAAGCAATAGCCTTGCCGCGCAGGATACGAACGTTGTATGACTCCCTGGGCATTTTCACAGCGTAACGGCGCGGAGCGGGGCGAAGATTGATTTAGGGTGGGCAGGTCGCAACTGCGTGTCGAGGTCTCATGTCGGCTATCAGAATGACACCGCGCAAAGCTCTTTGGATGGCTGATCGACACAGCGGCCGACCGCCGACGCAGATAGTGCTTAAGCACGCGATGAAACATGCGATTTGCCTTCTTGCGGACTATGACAATCGCTTCTTCACTGCCCCAGCGAGAGTTCGCGTGACCTGCTCACGAATGAGGTCGGCAGTGTGCTGATAGCCGGACGGCGGGTTTCCGTCATCGTCCAGCTGGACAAACTGACGGAGTACCTGATCATACAGAGTCGCGACCGCATCGATGGTTGAGTCGTCCCACAAGGGCGCTGCTTCAAAACCTTCACCTACCATCACCACTAGCGCGTTGCCGATCCGGTACCTCTCCGATTCGTTCTCGATGTCAAAGAGTGTGTCCTCGACGGTGTGCGTCCTGAGATTAACGGTCGCGTCACCGTCGGACATAGCGGCTAGGGCAGATTGGAAGTTGGTTTCGGTGAAGGCCTTAATGTCGCGCAAGAGCTTTCCACCGCCAGACGCCCCAGCCCTTGTCCGGCCACTCGTGGCCACAATCTCGCGCTGACGGCGCCGAAACGTGGTTTCGTGCGCTTCGCGCAGTCCCATACGAGCGCTTGCATGCGGATCGGTGAGACCAGCCGCCTTCGCCACTGCAGCATTGAGATTTTGCCAAGCCGACTTTGCGGTAGCAGTCATCTCGTAGACCTTGGTGTACTTCAGCTTCCGGAACTCACGGTACGCGTCGAGCACTGCCTTCTTGTCCTCACTGGTCACCTTCGCCCAATCAAGGACGTACCAGCCGTCAAGGTTGTTGGTCGAGACCCAGCGCACTCCTTCGCACCCGACCTCGTTACTGCGGTACAGAGACGAGAGGTTGCCGTAGACACTGGCGAGTGAAGCAGCTACCAGTTCCTGGTCTTCTTTGGGGGTGGAAACTGTCAACGTCACCGTATGGAAGTTGTTGGTTCCGACGAACTCCTCGTCACTCCACCAGACCTGGGGCTGGAACTGTGGATGTATACCCACAGAGATGTGCGAAAGCTTCCAGTCGACCGACCACCAAGTCTTGCCCTTGGCTTGCACGCTCGGAGCGTCTGCCGCGCCCGCACGCTTCACAGCCCGGATGTACTTTTCCAACGCGCCCCCCTTCGGAATTGCGGCAGGGGCCGACAATATCCACCAGTCAACTCGGGACGGGTCGAATTCGCCTGTCGGTTCGTCCTTTGGCGAGCGGAACAACGGGGTCAGGTAACTGCGGTTCAGTGTAGTCTGAATATCAAATCCAACGAGGTCGCGACGCACCCCGGGCTTCTTCGGGTCACGGTCCTTGAGACGATAAAGCGGATGGCCGAGCTTGTTGCCGCTGGCAATGACGACGCCCGGTATTGATCCCAGCCGGATGACATTCGGAGCAAGCTCAAAGGCACTGAGGGGGTCAGGGATTGTCCCTGCGATGATTCCATCCTGGTCAGGTAACAGAGTGCCGAGGTCGCGGACATCATGCGCATCGCCAGGGCGAGGAAAGCCATCCACGACGGCTATCCCTCCGCTCACCGGGGCGAGCACGTCGACGAACTCGAAGCGTCCGTATGAAGCCTCCTTTTTCTCGCGCTCCTTGGCGAACAATGTGATTGGAGCGACGCGGGCGTCGGAGAACCATACGTCCGACTCTGTATGCCACACAGAGATGTCAAATCGGGAACGGAGCCAATTGATTAGCGTTACATGCTTCTCGTTCTGGAGAATGGCTGCCGGTAGGACGAGCGCGATCCTGCCCCCCGGCTTGAGCCACGCTGCAGCGAGAAGGACGAACCAGCCTGCAAGGTTGATGTTGTCCGGCATGCCCTTCGGAAGTACGGACAACCCGCCCCTCCCGGCGACGGTCGCAAGATCACTTCGATAGTCCTCCGGGTTATCGGCCCTCTCGTCGTACGGGGGGTTTCCGACGATGGCCTCGAAGCTATCTGGGTAGTCGACCCGATACTGCTCACCGACTTTCGGTGAAACGTCGACAGCCGCATCGCCCGGTCGGATGTCGAGAGCGTCCCGGTTGGAGACTGCCGGGAAGTTGTGGCCTTTGTAAACATCGCGAGTCGCAAGGTTCACCGTCGACAGATGTACCGCAAAAGAATCCAGGTCATTGCCGAAAACCTGCTCCAACACCGTCTCGTGAGGCTTGTTCTCCCGGAGCTTGGTGTAAGCCTCGACCAAGAAGGTACCGCCACCTGCGCAGAAGTCGACGACCATGTCGTCAGGCCCCTCGACGGCCCAGGCCGTCATCGCGCGCGCCAGGCGGGTCTGGGTGTAATGCTGCCCCATGTCTTGTCGGCGTTCTGCGGATATAAGGCGCTCAAATATGACTCCGATGATCTCGGAGTTGACCTCCTCGAACCTCACTCCATCGAGCGCACCGAACAGCTCGAGCCAGTGGTTCCGAAGTGTCTGGCTCTCAATGCCGAGTACGTACTTCGCGCCCTCTGAAAAATCAAAGATCGTTTCGTAATCACCGGTAACCCGGGTCGCCTCGGCCAGGTTTCTCATCAATACCTCGCACATAAGCTGCGAGGTGTTGGGCGAGGTGCCAGACAAGATTGCCTTCAGGGAGAAGGTCGGGCGGACAGTCTCATAGAAAAGGCCTGATGTGAGCACCTCGCCGATGGCTTGCGCGACGTAGTACCGAACAACGTCGGCCTTCGAAGTATCAAAGCCTCGATCCCTCGCCTCGACAGCCACCGCGACCGGCAGCCGGAGACCGGAGATGTCGTCGAGGACGGTTGGCAGGGCCTCAGCGAGGATAGCGTCGGATGACGCCTTGAATATTGTGAGGTAAACCTCGTCCTTGCCAGCTTTGGCTACAGTCTTGCCCAAGCGAAGCAGCGTGCGGAGTTGTCCGAAGAACGTTTCGAGACCAGGGCGCAGGAGGTCGCTGCGGCGTTGCGGTGTGAGCGTGCTCCACCAGTCTGCGACGAGCGCCTCCTTCTCGTCGAGAAGCCTGACCTCCTCGCCAACCATCGCGTTGAGATAGCCGGAGCTGGCGTCGTACGCCTCCGCATCGAACATCGCGATCGACAGGAAGTTGGTCGTGAATGCGTAGCGCCCGCCGAGCGCTTTGGCCTTCGCTATAGCTCCATTGACCTCACCAGAGACGTATGGATGCACGCCCTCCGGCACCTCCGGACGCTTGGCCTCCCCAGACGCCAAGAGTTCACGGTTACCGGAAGCTCGACGGATCTCGACATCCGGCCGCTTGCCGATACGCCTAGCGGTTGTTTCAACAGCCCACTCGATCTCAAAGCCGAGCGTCTCTGCACCGACCTGCTCCGCTACGTCACGAATGTCAGACAACATGCCGATTTCGTTCCGCCCACTGGAGAGGCGCTTCGCCATCGGGGAATCCTCCTGCGCAGTTTGCTCTGGCTTGTGTCCAAGGACTGATCGTAAGTCAGGACGCTGACACGCAACTAAAGCACGCCGGATGTGCCGCAGAGAATCGGACTCACTGCAAACTCTCCACCCCGTCGATCGTATCGCTACTCACAACGCCCTCCGTGTCGACAGTCCTGAGGCCGCCGCACACTTCGGGACCAGGCCGGCTCTGGGTTGTAGGGGAACCTGCTCCGGCGAACGTTGGCCCATTCTCGTGCCGCTTCGCGAGCGAGATCCGACAGCACAGTTCGCCACGCCACGTCCGCGGAGAGAACATCTTTGACTACGCCATACGGTGCAACACGAGTTGCAAATACCTTGGATAGAATTCCAAAATATAAGCCGTGCATCGCTAATGCTTACGGCGGCTCCGTCGCCGATATGGCGTGTTGACAGATTGTGTCCGATGGCGAGAGTGATACGCGCTCATATTCTTCGCTTCCATTCCCAGAATGGCACCTATCCGCCCCCATGTTGCCTCACGATGTTCGTCGTGAGCAATAGATGTATGAGCATGCGCGTAAGTTTCAAAAGCGTAGTTCATTGCTTCCAGAACAAGTAGGCGAGCAAGCGCTGAGCGTGCGGAATAATCGTCGATACTAGTTTCGTCAACTCGAACCCGACGAGCATAGTCAATAGCGAAATCGATGGCTTTTAAGAAGATCCAATCTTCGAGAATCTCCCCTGGATCTAGGTGATCGTACACGGGACTTTCCCCATCGCCCCCTTCGGTTGTTTGTATCCACTCCGTGCCGGTCATTCGCGTCATCGAATCTAGCAACTCATCCGGTCGCAAACTCCGCATCCAATCAACAATGGCATCCTCACTCTTTTCACCTTTGGTAATTGACGCAATCAAGTTGCTCTCAAGATAGGTGTCACTAGGAGGAAGCTTGAAGACAGCGATGATCCATATTGCTTCCAGTCGAACCAGTCGCTCGACAGCCAGATCGCGGACTTCCTTGGGTAGCGGCATAGTCGAATCATACCCTCCCAGAATCGGTCCTGTACTGCACATTTCCACAAACTGTGGGTTCTGCCGCTTGCCGTGAGTCGGCACAGTGACCACTCTTCCTACCGATAGCAGCAGTTGGTCCTATCGGCTAACTCGGACGGGACCACAGGATGTGGAGGCGACACAATGACTGAAGCGAAGGTCAATGAGACAGGCGTCGAAGCGCTGGACATGATCTATGGCGGACTTGTACCTGGCCTCGCGGCGCTCTACGGCCCAGGCGCGATCTCCACCCGCATGGGTTTCTGGATTGCAAAGCAATTATCGCGGTCAGTGGAGTGGCAGTCGAATGTTGCCATTGCAGCGAGCGATTGGACACCAAACGAACTCGCAGACGAGCTCCTTGGATACCCAAACGTCCGACGCACTGCTCTCGACTTCGGAGGCTTCCAGGCTCTCGCGCAAGCAGTAGCAACAGTCGGGGAGGGTGGACTACTCGTCCTCGACAGCACGTCGGCCCTGGAGGCCAAGGCTGGAGTCATCCGCAAAACACCCGCACGATACGCCGAACTCGAAGCGATTCGCTCACTCGCCGTCGAGTCGAATGTCATGGTGCTGGCATGTGGCCGATGGGATGTGAGCCGAAAACGGCTACTGGGAACGACATTGTGGGAGGAGCTAGCACGAAACTTGTACGTGCTTCGTCCTCGGGAGTCCTACTTCGGGCGTTACCAGATTGAGGCCGTGACTGCGACGAACCGCAGCCAGGCCGCGTCGAGTCCAGTCACACTCTGGCTCGATGACTCGACGATCGCACCCATGCCCGACGATCCGAGCCCACCAGCCGAGATCCGCATCTGTTGGGGCGCCTGAAACGCCCCACACACCCTTTCTATACATCCACTTCTATTGCGCTGCAACAATCGCTTGTGAGGAAGCTCCATCATGACCGTCGAGACACAGCAGTCAGACTTCGATCGCGAGCTTGAGATCCTGCGGTCTGAATTCGTCCACATGTCCCTCACGCGGCCACACTTTGTCGTGATTTTCGGGTCGTGGGTCAGTTGTCACCACGGGGCAGCATACGGTCCACCCAACGACATCGATGTACTTATTGTCACCGAAGCGCGGTGCACGGGTCTCGATGCGAGCTTCCATGTGCTCGTCGAGCATGCCGAGAGCTGCGAGGATCGAATCTCACAGTCGGGCAAATGGATACCAGTCAACTTCACCGTACGAACACTCCGCGAATGGATGGACCCAGAAGATCCTCTTCTTGGAGACGTCCGCTCGTGGTCGCACATTGTCCTCGGTAACAAGCCGGGTGAGGATCTCGTCTTTGTCAACCCACGACCCCGCGCCAACCGACATTGATCATCGGAACATGGTTGTCGCACAGCTAATTTGACTAGTGCGTCGCTTGTGACGTGCAAACCGAAAGGAGCAGTAATGGCAATTTCACCTGTGGATTCCGTACCGGTCGACGTGACGGGATGGGACGTGAGGATCATCGATTCACGG
Source organism: Gordonia sp. DT218 (assembly GCF_049847105.1). Lineage (NCBI taxonomy): Bacteria > Bacillati > Actinomycetota > Actinomycetes > Mycobacteriales > Gordoniaceae > Gordonia > Gordonia sp. DT218. The sequence continues at coordinate 746,331 of NZ_JBNCNS010000001.1, forward strand.
CCGGCGGTGCGACGCGAACGCAATGGGGCGGGCGAGTGGGTGGAGACCCCGAAGGTCCGTGATGGTGTCGCCGGAGTGGAGATCGACTGCCTTGCCGCCATTCCGGGCATTGAAAGTCGACGATCCCTGAAGTTCACTCTCTACACTCCCATTCCCGATGGGCTGGAAGCGTTCACGCCTGTGGGGCTTGTAGGACCGGTAATGGCCGCTCCGTGGGCGACCGGCACAAGAAGTGGCCTGTGGTTCGAAGTTTCCGGGATTGAGCCTGTTGGGACGTCCACCCGGCGTCGTGGAGGTGAGTGACATGGCACAGCTGTTCTGGTCCGTGCTTGGGCTGGCAGTCGTGGTCGGTATTCCGGGACTCCTGATCCTCGGATTTATCGAACAGTTGAAGACGATGCACGACCTGGCGATCGACACCACAGGACTGACGCCCGACGAAGCAGAATGGACTCGGTCATGGTTTCAGGTCGACTGGTCAGCAGCAGGACTTGAACCACTCTCCTACCGACACGGCGATGAAGAATCCACAGTGGTCATCCACCCCGACGTCCGCGAAGTTGAGTTGGCTCCCACCGGCCCGCGCGCCACCATCCGGCTTCCGGAGGGAGTGTCTGGGTCGCATCTAACTAGCGATGTACTCCACCGTCTTGAGGGGCTGCTCCCCGGAGCTGACCCGATGGAAGTGATATCGCGATCTCGATCGGAGGTTGTAATCGGGTTGCGAAGCCGTAATCCATTGGATTTGGATCACCCGTCGCCGCACCTGGCGGATGTTGATCCCTCTCTGCCCAGCCAGGAGGCATTCCGGCGCGCAATGGACGGAGACGTGGCATGACGTCGGCGTCGCTTCGCGTGCCGATCGGTATCGATGAGCGGGGCGCAGCAGTAGCAATCGATCTGACCGCGCACTCGCTTGTTGCAGGTGTGACCGGCAGCGGAAAGTCCTCGATCATGTTTTCGGTCCTCGCCGAAGCATATCGCCGCCCGAATGTGAGGGTGTGTGGCGCCGATCCGTCGGCCATCACGCTATCTCCTTTCGTACGCAGTTCTGGATGGATTGCGCTCGGGACAGAGAGTGTCGAAGAGTCCCTGGCCGTAATGAGAAGGGTCGTAACTGAGATGGACAAACGCACGGCCGCACTAGGGATAGCCGGAACTGACCTCATCCCACTCGAATGGCTTGACGGCGAGACTCCGCTATTGCTGACAGTGCTTGAGGAGTACGCCGCGCTGCAGCGTGCAGCGAGCAAATCCCAGCTGACCGAACTCGAGCAGCTGGTAGCACGCATCGCAGCCGAGGGGCGCAAGGCGCGAATTGCACTTCTCATCGCGATACAGCGTCCGGAAGCGCGGCTGCTCGACGGGGTGCGATCCCAACTTGCGCAGGTTATCTCGATGGCTCAGCGGGATCTGGCATCAATCAGAATGGCAAGCGAGACGCTCGCCGCTGACCCAATCGCGAGCAAGCGGGTACTCGAGCTGAAGCCCGGGCAAGGTGTAGTCGTAGGTGAGGCAATCACCTTTTTCAAGGGCTACTACCTCAATTACCCGTCATTCCGAGCGGCCGTGAACAGGTCGCTTGAAGCAGCTGCCACACACACGCTTAGCAGCTCGCCATAGAACGAATTGCTCAGAAGACGAGGGGGAATCAAGTGAAACACGGAATCGTGTACGAGCTGCGGGGCACCGAGATGGTCCAGTCGGACCCCGAGACTGCAACGCGAGCGCGGGAGGTCCTGAGGAAGTCGCTGGAAGTTGCTGAGCGCCTGAACTGCGGAAGCGAGCATGTTTGCCTCGGACACGACCACAAGCCCGTGCGGCGGGAGGCGGAGGGCTAGAGCCAAATCGCGCCCCTGGGCCCAACAGATGTCCTGATTCACAAAACAATTGAGGAGAGCGATGAGTGAAACACTGCGGGACCAGGTGGCGGCACCCGTGCTGCTGACAGCGCGCGAGGTGTCCGACCTGACACGAATATCCGTGTCGACCCTGCACGACTACGCAGTACGCCGTGAACATGGTCTTCCGGCTGACGGGCCGCCCCATCTACGACTTGGCCCTCGTCGCCGTCGGTGGGACCGCGAGGACGTACTCACCTGGATCCGCGCGAGCCGCGTCAGTTGAGCCGCCATGAGCATTCGCAAGTATGCGAACGGCAACGGCGATTCCCGGTGGATGGTCGAGTGGCGAGTCCCCGGGCGGGTGAAGCGGCGCAAGAGCTTCCGCACCGAGCGCGAAGCACGGGTATTCGAAGCAGAGGTCATCGCCGCCCGAAACCGTGGAGTGATCTACGACCCGCGCAGAGGCGACGCGATCACGGTTGCCTACGTCTATTCGTCGTGGCTCGCCAGTCGTCAGGAGGTGACTGCCAAGGTTCGGCGTGGCTTTGAAGACAACTGGACTGGCCACGTCGAGCCGGCGTTCGGGAGCTGGCCGGTGACCAAGGTCGACCGCCCAAGCGTGCAGGAGTGGGTCAACGCGATGACCGTCGGGCCTCGGACCAAGCGCTGGCGGCATTCGGTACTTCGGATGGTTCTCGATCACGCGGTCAGCGAAGGGTGGATCGTCAAGAACCCGTCGTACGGAACCTCGTTCCCGCCGCTGGGTCATCACGAGCACCTGTATCTGACCGCGGACGAAGTCAGCTCCCTGGCGCGCCTCTGTGGCAACCAAGGAGACGTCGTGACTGTCCTCGCCTACACCGGGTTGCGATGGGGTGAACTCGTCGGCCTCAACGTCGCCGATGTCGACATTCGACGTCGTCGGCTCCACGTTCGGCGTTCAATGACACAGGTCGGTGGGAAGCTGATCGATGGTGCGCCGAAGAGTCGCGCAGGGCAACGCTCGGTTCCGATACCCGCAGTAATCACGCCCGCGCTGCAGGCCCGCATCGATGGTCGGCCGCGTCATGAACCGGCGATCACATCGCCACGCGGCGCTCGATTGAGTCGCGAGAACTGGGTGCGGTCAGTCAAGTGGAAGGAACAGGTGGCCGCCCTCGGCTATCCGTCGTTGCGCATCCACGATCTACGACATACCTATGCGAGCCTGGCCCGCTCAGCGGGTGCGGATCTCCGCATCCTTCAGAAGGCCATGGGCCATGCCTCGATCACGGTGACGGCCCACACCTACGCCGATCTCTACGACGGCGAGCTGGACGCGGTCGCCGACGCCCTCGACACATTGGCCAGGATCGAGAATCCGTCCACCCCGGGCTGAGCGATGGCCCACCAGTGGCCCACCTAAGGGCCCAACTATCCGATGAAAACGAGCTACAACAGCTCCAGAAACCAGCTGTGAACTGGGAAAACATGTGGTGGCCAGAGTCGGGATCGAACCGACGACCTTCCGCTTTTCAGGCGGACGCTCGTACCAACTGAGCTACCTGGCCGGGCGGCACCCGAACCGAATGCCAATCGCAAAATGAATTTTGCGACCCTGACGGGACTCGAACCCGCGACCTCCGCCGTGACAGGGCGGCGCGCTAACCAACTGCGCCACAGGGCCTTGCTTGTTCTGTTGTATTACTCTTCCGTCCCCTCGTCACCTCGGGGCCGGGCAAGCGTACCCCCTACGGGATTCGAACCCGCGCTACCGCCTTGAAAGGGCGGCGTCCTAGGCCGCTAGACGAAGGGGGCCGGTTCTCCGTTGGGAGCCGACTTAGCTTAGGACACGCGCTGAACAAAGTACAAATCCTATGGTCAGAGGGTGAATCTGCCATTCTGGCAAACATTGTCGTCCCGACCTGGCATGCCGATCTCACACCCACCGAACCAGCCTGTAAACTCGTCGAGGCCCTGCACATGCGGGGCGCGCCCCTATAGCTCAGTTGGTAGAGCTACGGACTTTTAATCCGCAGGTCGCAGGTTCGAGCCCTGCTGGGGGCACCAACATTTGTGCAGCGAGTCGTCCTGATGCTCCCTGGGACGCCTCTGCCGATCGGGCTGCGATCACCCGTCCAGAGGTGGATGATCCCACCATGAGGGTTGCGCTCTTCGCCACATGCTTCAACGACACGATGTGGCCCGACACCCCGAAGGCCACGGCGCTGCTGCTCGAGCGACTCGGGGTCGAGGTCGAGTTCCCCGTCGAGCAGACCTGCTGCGGGCAGATGTTCACCAACACCGGCTACGCCGATGAGGCCATCCCGGGTGTCCGTCAGTTCGTCGACGTCTTCGGCGGCTACGACGCGGTGGTCGCGCCATCGGGATCGTGCGTGGGGTCGGTGCGTCATCAGCATCCGTGGCTCGCGGACCGCGCAGGCGATCGTGGGTTGCGCTCGGCCGTCGACGTCCTGGTACCCAAGGTGGTCGAGCTGAGCGAGTTCCTCGTCGATGTCCTCGGCGTCACCGACGTCGGGGCGTACTTCCCACATCGCGTGACCTATCACCCGACATGCCATTCGCTGCGGATGCTGAGAGTCGGCGAGAAGCCGCTGCGACTCCTGCGAAGCGTCAAGGGGATCGATCTGGTCGAGTTGCCGGCAGCCGAGCAATGCTGCGGCTTCGGCGGCACGTTCGCGATGAAGAACGCCGATGTCTCGGTGGCGATGGGCTCCGACAAGACCGCCCACGTCAAAGAGACCGGCGCCGAAGTCCTGGTGGCGGGCGACAACTCGTGTCTCGCCCACATCGGCGGCCTGCTGTCACGGGAACGCTCCGGCATCCGCATGATGCACCTGGCCGAGATCCTGGCGTCGACCGAGGAGGAGCCGGCATGACGACCACCCACCCCGTTCCCGAGACCGGTCATCCACATGTCGGTGTGACTTCCACCTTCGTCGGCATGCCGAAGTTCCCGGTCGCCGCCCGCACCGAACTCGCCAACACCACCCAACGTCGAAATCTCGCCCACGCCACCGGCATCATCCGCGCCAAGCGTGCGAGCGTGGTCGGCGAGCTCGACAACTGGGAGGAACTCCGACGGGCCGCGGAGGCCATCAAGAACCGCACCCTGCGTCACCTCGACCACTACCTGGTGCAGTTCGAGGAGAAGGCCACCGCGGCCGGCGCGGTGGTGCACTGGGCCCGGGACGCCGAGGAGGCCAACCGGATCGTCGTCGACCTGGTCCGCCGGACCGGCGCCGACGAGGTGGTCAAGGTCAAGTCGATGGCCACTCAGGAGATCGAGCTCAACGAGGCGTTGCAGGCGGCGGGCATCGACGCCTGGGAGACCGACCTCGCCGAGTTGATCGTGCAACTCGGCGACGACTGGCCCAGTCACATCCTTGTCCCCGCCATCCACCGCAACCGCAGCGAGGTCCGTGAGATCTTCTTGCGACGCATGAAGGAGGTCGGACGACCGGCCCCCGACGACCTCACTGACGATCCGCGCCGCCTCGCCGAGGCGGCACGACTCCACCTGCGGGAGAAGTTCCTAAGGACAAAGGTCGGGATCAGCGGTGCCAACTTCGCGGTCGCCGACACCGGGAGTCTCGTGGTCGTCGAGTCCGAGGGCAACGGCCGGATGTGCCTCACCCTCCCCGAAACCTTGATCTCGGTGGTCGGTATCGAGAAGGTGCTGCCGAGTTGGTCCGACCTCGAGGTCTTTCTCCAGGTGCTGCCGCGGTCGAGCACCGGCGAACGGGAGAATCCGTACACATCGATCTGGACCGGCGTCACCCCGGGAGACGGTCCACAGAATGTGCACATCGTCCTGCTCGACAACAATCGGACCACCGTGCTGGCCGACGAGGTGGGCCGTGATGCGTTGCGGTGCATCCGCTGCTCGGCGTGCCTCAATGTGTGCCCGGTCTACGAGCGCGCAGGTGGCCACGCCTACGGCTCGGTCTACCCCGGCCCGATAGGCGCGATACTCACTCCGCAGCTACGCGGCACCGGCTCGGCTGTCGATCAGTCGCTGCCGTATGCGTCCAGCCTGTGCGGCGCCTGCTTCGACGCCTGTCCGGTGCGTATCGACATACCGGAACTGCTGGTGCACTTGCGGACCCGGGTCGTCGACGAACATCGCGGCGGACTCCCGACGGCGGAGGCCGCGGCGATGAAGGCGATGGCCTGGATGTTCGGCTCCCACAAGCGGCTGGAGGCCGCACAGAAGGCGGCGTCCTCGAGCAACCGACTCTTCCGGCGGCGCACCACGATCGGGTCGATTCCAGGACCGCTGGCCGGCTGGAGTTCGGCCCGCGACATCCCGGTACCACCGGCAGAGTCGTTCCGAGACTGGTGGAAACGCGAGCGCGGCCCCCGACACGACCGGGACGGCGAGGGCGGGAGATGAGTGCGCGCGACGAGATACTCGGACGAATCCGGACCGCACTCGACGACGTCAGCGATCCCCACGTGGACGAGACGCCCGTCGACTGGGCGTACGGGCAGACGGTGAGCACCGGTGACCTCGGCCTGATCGATCGCTTCGCCGAGCGGGTGGCCGACTACCGTGCAGTGGTCGAGCAGGTGTCGGCGGACGATCTCGGCGCTGCCGTGACCGCCGCACTGTCCGACGTCGACGGACCGATCTTGGCCGACGGCGATGTCCGGAGGCGGCTCGGTCTGGACCTGAACTGGCAAAACGATGACGGTCTGTCACCCGCCGAGCTCGATTCCGTGGGCGCCGTGGTGACAACCGCAACGGTCGGGATGGCCAACACCGGCACCATCGTCCTCGACCACGGACCGGGCCAGGGCCGACGCGCGGTGTCGTTGGTACCCGATGTCCACATATGCATCGTCGACGCCGATCAGGTGGTCGGCGATGTCCCCGAGGCGGTCGCCCGGCTCGTCGAGACCAGGGTCCACACGCATCCGCAGACGTGGATCAGTGGGCCGAGCGCCACCAGCGACATCGAACTCGATCGCGTGGAGGGCGTCCACGGACCCCGGACATTGCACGTGCTGATCGTGCGGAGCGTGTGACTCCTGTTCACTGACGTTCACTGAAGTGGCTGAATTTTCTTGCACTGCTGGCGAATTGGTCTTGTATTCGAATGTTTGTTCGACTACATTGGATGGCATGAGAACAGCGGGGGATCTCATCGGCATCGCCGATTCGCTCAGGGAATGCCACTTCGACGACTCGACCACGGGACGTGAAGCGTACGAGGCGATGAGGTCGGTCGTGACGTTGCGCAACCTGATCGATCATCGGGCCGCCGTGCTTGCGGGCATGCTCGATCGACTCGGCATCGCGAAGGATCACGGCCGATCGACACGAGAGTTGTTGATCGTCATGGGATTCGCACCCGCCGTCGCGGCGCGATTGCTACGCGCCTCGTCATCGATGGCCTCGTTGCCGACCCTGTGCGCGCACGCCCGAGACGGCGCGATCTCGGGAGAGCATGTCGATGCGATCGTCAAGGGCGTCAACCACATCGCCACCCGGTCCCCCGAGCCCGTCGACGACGAGGCACGCCATCGCCAGGTCACCGACCTCCTCGGCCAGTTCTTCTCTGGTGCCACACCCGCCGAGGTCACGGCACGCGCCCGGGTCATCGGCAATGAACTCGCCGCGCAGGTCGACGGCGGCCTTCCGGCCGCCGAGGACCGCTCGATCAACACCCTCGACCATCAGGTGACCGACGACGGCCGATTGCATGTTCTCGCCGAACTCGACGCCGAGGTCGGCGAGAAGCTCAGTTCCGCGATCGAGGAGCTGTCAGCTCCCAGGCCCGAACCCGACGGCTCACCCGACTCCCGCACCCCCGGCCGACGCCGCGCCGACGCCCTGGAGACCCTGCTCGACATCGCCGCCCGCGGCGGCGAGAACACATCCGCCCCGCGCACCCAGGTTCTGCTGACCGTCCCTGCCGACGCGCCGACACGAGCGTCATTGCAGTTCATGGGGTCCATCACCGAGGCCACGCTGCGCAGGTTGTCCTGCGACGCCACGGTGACCACCGTCCTCGTCGACGGCGAGCGGGTGCCGCTGGACATGAGCCGCGACAAGCGACTGTTCCCTGCCCACATCCGCAAGGCGCTTTACGTACGAGACCGATGCTGCGTCAAATGTGGTGCGCCGGCGAGTCGGACGCAAGCGCATCACATCAAGCACTGGGCAGATGACGGAGAGACATGCCTGGCCAACGGCTGCTTGCTCTGCCCGTCGTGCCACGCCGACGTACACCACAACGGGTGGGATGTGGTGATCGGCACAGACAGCCATCCATGGCTCATCCCGCCTGCCACGGTGGATCCCAGACGACGACCACTGCCCGCCTACAACCGACGCACGATGACCGTCGGCGACCTCCCGCTCGCCGCCTGACTCCAGCTGACCATTCACCCATGCACCCGGCGGCGCCCGGGACCGCAATCGAACCTTGACAAGTCAATAGTGTGAAACCGTAATGGCGCCAACCGGTGTCGCGTACCCGACGGCCCGTCCCGAAGCATCGGCGACTGGGTGCGCGGTAGGCGGTGCCGTGCCGCCACCCGGTGGCAGGCCACCGGCGAGACGCTCACGCCCCGATCGAGACCTCACTGACGGCGTCGACGGCCTCGGTGAACGGCGGGATGAAGAACTGTGCACCGAGGACGCAGCACGCATGTCCGCCATCGACCTCGAACCGCCGCGCTCCCGGGATCCCGTCGACGAGCAGTTGCTGACGTTCCGGCTCCACCACCCGGTCCCGGACGGAGACCACCACCGAGGTGGGCACATCGATCTCGTCGAGCCATGGGCGCGAGTCGAATTCACCGAGTCCGTCACCGAATTGCCCCATCTGCCCCAGCGGGGTGGAGAAGAACTGACGCATCGCCCACACCGCGGTGTGGGCGGAGGTGTCGTCGAGGCGTCGCGACGGTTTCGGCATGATCCGGCTCGTCGCGGTCAGCAGTCGTCCGGTCCGCTGGGCATTGGCCCGGTGCGCGGGGTCGCGGGTGCTGAAATAGGGCCCGGTCGAGCAGAGCACCAGTCCCGCGACGCGTTGTCGGTGTTGCCGCCACGTCAGCTGGGCGATGCCGCCACCCATCGAGAAGCCCGCCGCGATGAATTTGTCGATGCCGAGTGTGTCGGCCAGGGCCACCACATCGTCGGCGCAGTCCACCAGGTCGAAGCCATCCGAGCGGATGCCGCGACCGTGCCACCGCTGATCCATCGTGATGACTCGGTACCGCTGATTCAGTTCGGGGATCACCGGGTACCAACAGAGCAGTCCGGTGGTCAGAACCGAATGCAGCAGGAATACCGCGGGTGCGTCCTTCGGTCCGGAATCGGTGACGTAGGTCGGCCCGCGGCCGGGGAGATCGACACTCGTGCCGGGCGGGATGTCGCGGATCGGATACGGACGTAGGACGTGCCCGAATCCACGGGCGACACCACGGGCGAACTCAGAACTCACCCTCACGACGGTACGCGGTTCTCGATGAGAAATACCTGTGGTCAGCGGTAGTCGATCACGATCCGCCCTTCGATCTTGCCCTCCTCCATCCGGCGGAACACATCGTTGATGTCCTCGAGTCGCGTTGTCGCGATGGTCGGCTTCACCAGCCCCCGCACGTAGAAGTCGAGTGCCTCGGTCATGTCCTGCCGGGAACCGACGATCGAACCCCGGATCGTGAGTCCCTTCAGCACCACGTCGAAGATCGGCGCCGGGAAGTCGCCCGGTGGCAGTCCGACGAACACGATGGTCCCGCCGCGTCGCGCCATGCCGATCGCCTGCCCGAACGCCTGCGGGTGGACAGCGGTCACGAGCACGCCGTGTGCGCCGCCGGTCTGTTCGACGATCGCTTCGGCAACATCCACCTCGGCAGCGTTCACGGTGACCTCCGCGCCCAGTTCACGGGCCAGATCGAGCTTGTCGTCGCCGATGTCGACGGCGGCGACCCGCATACCCATCGCCGCCGCATACTGAACGGCGACATGGCCGAGACCTCCGATCCCGGAGATCACCATCCACTGGCCCGGCTTGGTCTCGGAGACCTTCAGACCCTTGTAGACCGTGACGCCTGCGCAGAGGATCGGTGCCACCTCGACCGGGTCCACACCATCGGGGATGCGGGCGGCGAACCGCTCGTCGACGAGCATGTGGGTGCCGAACGAGCCGTTGACCGAGTACCCGCCGTTCTGCTGTTTCTCGCACAGTGTCTCCCACCCGGTGCGGCAGTACTCGCATTGGCCACATGCCGACCAGAGCCACGCGTTGCCGACCTTGTCGCCGACCGCGATGTCGGTCACGCCCGGCCCCACCCCGACCACGGTGCCGTAGCCCTCATGGCCCGGGACGAACGGAGGTGCCGGCTTCACGGGCCAATCCCCGTGCGCGGCATGGAGGTCCGTGTGGCACACACCGGACGTCTCGAGCTTCACGAGCGCCTGCCCGTGACCGGGGACTGGCATCTCCACTTCCGAGATCGTCAGCGGGTCTCCGAAACCGGTCACCACGGCTGCCGTGAAAGTCTGATCTGTCATCGCGCATCACCTTTCGATCGAGATGTCTCCCCCAAACCTGTCGGGGTCACGTGACCCAAGACACAACTTACGTGGGATGCTGGACGAATGATGGACATCGACCGCCCCAAGATCGAGGGCTCCGTCGCGGTGGACGGAGGTCGACGGCGGATCGGGTTCGCCGAGTTCGGATCGGCCAACGGCCGCGCCATGTTCTGGTTGCACGGGACGCCGGGAGCACGCCGCCAGATCCCGACCGAGGCTCGCGCATTCGCGGCCGAGAACGGCATTCGGATCATCGGCCTCGATCGGCCTGGCGTCGGCTCCTCGACCCCGCACTCCTATGAGTCGGTGTCCGAGTTCGCCGCGGACCTGGGCGAGGTCGCCGATTCGCTGGGCATCCACGAGTTCGCCGTCATCGGCCTCTCCGGCGGCGGACCATATGCCCTCGGGGTGGCCCATGCCTTTCCCGATCGGGTCGTGACGGCCGGCATCCTCGGCGGCGTCGCGCCGACCGTCGGACCCGACGCGATCGAGGGCGGTGCGATGCGTCTGGCCCGCGCGGCCGCACCGGTCCTACGGGTGGCCGGTGCGCCGGTCGGCAAAGTGGTCAGTTCGGTGCTGAGTGTGGCGCGCCCGATCGCCGATCCAGCGATCTCCATCTACGGACGCCTGTCGCCGAAAGGCGATCGGGAGTTGTTGTCGCGCCCCGAGTTCCGGGCGATGTTCCTCGACGACCTGCTCCACGGCGGGTCCCAGCGAATGGAAGCGCCATTCTCCGACATCGTGGTCTTCTCGCAGGGCTGGGGCTTCCGGGTGGCCGACGTGACCGTGCCGGTGCGCTGGTGGCACGGCGACCGCGACCACATCATCCCCTACAGCCACGGCGAACACATGGTGTCACTCCTACCCGACGCAAAACTGTTCACGATGCACGGCGAGAGTCACCTGGGGGCGCTCGGGATGTCGGTCGACATCATCACCGAACTGCTGGCGGTCTGGGACCAACCCCGCTGACTCCGGCGCCGACCGTCAGGGCGCGGTGGTCGACAACCCGACCGCCAATCCCAGCACCACGGCCATCACCAGCAGCTCCCCCATCGCGAGTCGGATCGACGTGGTCTCCGATGACCGATGCCGGATGACCGCCGGCACCCACCGCCGACGATGTCGCGCGCCCAGCACCACGAGGGCGGCCGTGCCGGCCAGCTTGGCCAGCAGGATGCGCCCGTAGCCCGCGGCAACGAGCTCGCCGAGACCACCGACCTCCATGAGACCGGTGACCGCACCCGTCGCGGCGATGATCGCCACCGCCCACACCGCCCGTCGTGAGAAGACGGGCAGCGCCGTGGTCCACCCGGCCCGGCCGCGAATGGTGACGAGCATTGCCGCAAGACAGCCGCACCACCAGGCGGCGGCCAGGGCGTGGGCGCCGATCAGGACCGGTCCGACCGCGGTCTGACTCGGATGCCCGGTGATGGCGGCTGCCAGCAGTCCGATGGCCCCGAGCACCGCGTAGGCCGCGACCGGCGGATCCATCCGGCCGGTGAGCTGGACGGACGCCAGCGCGACCACCAGCACAGCCGCGATCAGTTCGACCACCTCGGGGGCCCCCTCACCGAGGGTGTCGGCGAACTGGCCGACGCTCACCGCCAGCGACGACTCGCCCGCCTGGTCTGCCGTGCGCATCCAGGCGGAGACGAGCGCCGCGACACACCAGACGCCACCCGCCACACCGATGACCCGTATCGACGGATGGAGCCCGAGCCCGGGCAGCGCACCCAGGCCGACCAGCAGGACGGCGGCGCCGACCGCAGCCGTGGACGGGACGGCTGCGGCCTCGGGCCCGGCAGGCGCGGCGAGGATCCAACAGAGACCAAGGCCGCTGAACATCGCAAGCAACGCACCCGGTAGCGCCAGATCGCGCATCCACGATCGCGACTCCGGGGTACGCCTGCCCGCAATGCCCACGTCAGTCCGTCGCGGTCACGACGACGACCGTCGAGAGGGCCGGCGCGTCAGCCACAGCATCACGCCGAGCCCACCCACCAGCACGACGACGGCGACGACGATGAAGGGCCACAACGGCGGACCGTCGCCGCCCCCGCCGGACGCGGTGTCGGCCGCCGGACCGGGAGTTCCGTTGCCTGCGGTGGTGAGCTGGAAGGTCCGCTTGCCCTCGACGGGGTGGCCGTCGGCGGACGTGACGCGGTAGTTGAGCGTGTAGGTCCCGGCCGGACCGAGTTCGCGCAACGCGACGCTCAGTCGCGGACCGCTCACCGTCGCCTTGCCGTCCTGCCAGTAGTGGTTGTCGGGACCCACCACGGTCAGCACGGCGAACGACTCTTGGATGGGTTCGTTGAAGGTGATGGTGACCTGCTGCGGGCCGGTCTGCACCGAGGCCCCGTTGGCCGGATCCGTCGACACCACCCGTGAGTGGGCCGACGCGATCGGCGCGGCCCAGGTACCGATCAGCCCGGTGATCAGCACACCGAGGACCACCGCGAGCACGGCCGACGGTGAACGACGACGGACAGCCGGGGCCACCATTTCTGGCCTACGCATCGTCACTGCGCTGCGCATCGTCACCGCTCTGCGCATCGTCACCGCGTCGCGCATCGTCACCGCCAGGTGTCGCGGCACCGCGTCGGCCGGAGCGGACCAGCGCGCCGATACCGAACACTGCGCCGAGCGCTCCGATCACCAGGCCGATACCGCCCAGCCACCGTGCGGTGCCGTCAGCCGAGGACGAGTCCGCATCCGACGCCGTCGAGGTCTCCGTGCCACCGCTCTGGTCTGCGCTGCCACCGTGATGGTCGGCACCTTCTTCGGCTGCCGGCAAGGTGAGAGTCGGCGCCGGATGTTCCGGCTCCTCCCCGTTCGCGCCCATGGGCTGTGACCAGTCCACCTTCTCGCCGTCGGCGTAGGTCTGCATGGCGGGTAGTGACACGCTCTCCTGCTCGGGGAACGGCCCGCCCGAGATGCGGAACTGGGCGAACTCGCCGACCGGGACCCCGGGCGTACCCGGCAGGGCGGTCCAGGTGATGGAGGTGACCTCCTCGGTGGAGGGGTCCTTGGCGACTGTCGCCTTCCATCCCGACATCACTTCGGGGCGGGCCGACTTCAGCTTGGGCAGGGTCACCGTCAGTGCAGTGGTCGCGGCGGTGTCGGATTCGTTGGGCACCACCAGGTTCACCACGCCGTAGCCCCCCTGACTCAGGGTCGGCGCGTTCGCGGTGACGTGCGCAGTGGCGGCGCCCACGCCGGCGCAGGTGGCCGCCGCCGCGATGGCGAGGGCCCCTGCAGGCAGGGCGAATCGTCGAATCAGTCTGTTACTCATAATTTTTGGTTCTTTCCAAGTCTCGGAGACACGCAGAAAGGCGTGTGATGATCGCCCCACGTGGGCCGGGCACGCTCAGAGATGTGCCGGCACGCGGAGATGCCACCGCGTCGCGGCGCGGGGTCGGACAGCGTTGGCGAATCGGGTCAGGGCAGTGCGGGCGGACCGCGGACCCCGACCCCTCCGACGACGACACCGGTATAGAGGTACGGCGCCACCCAGCGCACGGGCACGACTGGAGGAGACGCGGCGAACCGCGGCGGCGGGATCAGGCGCCGCATCGTCGAGGTGAGTGCCCGCAGCAGACCGGCCGCGGCCACGATGAGCCCGGCGCTCAGGGGGATGGCGATCAGGTGTGTGAGCAGCATCGGGAGGAGTGCGTCGTGGTGCATCGCCGACGACGGTGTTGCAACGGCCATCAACGACAGGTGCGACGCGATCTGGGCCAGCGTCAGAAGGCCGGCGGTGGACAGCGTGGCCGTGGTCGCCGACCGTCGTCGCTGACTGCCGAGTACCAGCGCAACAAGTGCGCCGATGCCCCCGCTGAGCAGCACTCCCGCCGAGCCCTGCACCGAGCCGCCTCCGAGACCGTGTGCAGCCACCGCGACCACCGGGACGACGACGCCCGCCGCGACGCGCGTCAGCGCATCCGGCGATCGATCAGGCGTCGCACGACCCATGACCGGTCATCCTAGTGCGCTGACCGGACCTCCTGAGCAGGGCACCGACGGTTGGCCGGACTCGCCCCGTGATCCGCGTCAACGATGACAGGATGAGGTCATGCCGCACACGTCGACCGCTGTCGAGATCCGCGAGCTGTCGTCCCCCACAGATCTCCAGCAGCTGACCCATGTGTTCGACGACGTGTGGCACCCCGACCCCGGCAATCGGCCGGTGAGCGTCGACATGCTCCGCGCCCTCTCGCACGCCGGGAACTATGTCGCCGGTGCGTATGTCGGCGACCGGCTGGCAGGCGGGAGCGTGGGCTTCTTCGCGGCGCCGGTCGGTCGATCACTGCACAGCCACATCACCGGGGTCTCCCGGGTCGGCCGCGGCCACAACGTCGGCCATGCACTCAAGATGCACCAGCGCGAGTGGGCCGTGGCGCGCGGCCTGCAGACCATCACCTGGACCTTCGATCCTCTCGTCGCGCGCAACGCCTATTTCAACCTCACCAAACTCGGTGCGGTACCGCTTGCCTACCACCGCGATTTCTATGGCGAGCTGGCGGACGAACTCGCCGGCGGGGACGAGAGCGATCGGCTGCTCGTCTCGTGGTCACTCGATTCATCGGCGCCCGAGGCACCCACAGACACCGCCGACGATCTACTCCGCGTCGGTGCGCGTCTCGGCATCGACGTCGTCGCCGACGAACCCCACCCGGTCACCGACATCGGTTCCGACTCGGTGGTGATCATTCCGGTCCCGCGCGACATCGAGGCGATGCGGCGCACACATGCGGTGGCCGCGGCACGGTGGCGAATCGCCCTGCGCGCCGCGCTCGCCCCGCTCCTCGGTCCTGCCGGAACCGAGCGCACGACCCGGTTCCTGCGGTCCGGCCACTACGTGGTGACTCCGGACGGAGACTGACCGCGCGCCACCGGTCAGCTGGTACTCCGCCGCAAGGTGACCCGATACGTGTAGTGCTCGGGCAGGAAGTGACTCACAGCCAACTCGACAGCGTTCCCGTCGTCATCGCTGTAGAGGCGGTCGACCCGCAGCATCGGGTGGCCCTCCGGACAATTCACCTGCTCGGCCACCGACGCATCCGCAGCAGCGACCGTGATGGACTGCGCGGCCTCCGCGATCGGACGGGCCAGATGGGGTTCGAGCAGACCGATCATGGTGTGCGCGCTCGTGGCCCCGGCCGCCACCTCCGGTCGTTCGATCACCGGTCGTGCCACCGACTCCGGCCACCACACCGTCGTCAGGACGAAGGGAACGCCATCGTGGAAGCGTCGGAAGACCATGCGGTACACCAGGTCGGTGTCCAGTCGCAGGCGACCGGCCGCGTCGAGATCGACCTGCCGTCGAGGGGCGGACACCACCTCCATGGTGGTGTCGTCCGACAAGTTCATCAGGTCTTCGATGGACCCTAGTTGCCGCAGGTATCGCCCATTGCCCTCGGTGGCAAAGGTCCCTCGGCCCGGGACCCGGTACACCGCACCCTCGGCGACCAGATCCTGGAACGCACGCCGCACCGTCTGTCGGCTCAGACCGAACTCGTCGGACAGCTCCGATTCGGTGGGTAACCGGACCCCGCCGCGGTAGCGGCCCTCCGCGATCCGCGCACGCAGCGTGCCGGCCAGTGCCCGATAGGCGGGCTCGGTCGTGTCGCGTGCGCTCATCGCGGAATCCTCAGATCCCGCCCCGGGCGACGAGCTGCCCCGCGATGACATTCCGCTGGATCTCGTTGGTGCCCTCGCCGACGATCATCAGCGGAGCGTCCCGGAAGTAGCGCTCGACGTCGAATTCGGTCGAGTAGCCGTAGCCGCCGTGGATGCGGACCGCGTTCAGCGCGATCTCCATGGCGATCTCGGAGGCGAAGAGCTTGGCCATGCCGGCTTCCATGTCGCAGCGTTCGCCGCGGTCGTACTGGTCGGCGGCGTGCCACGTCAACTGCCGCGCCGCAGTGAGCTTGGTGGCCATGTCGGCCAGATAGTTGCCGATGGACTGGTGCTTCCAGATGGGCTGACCGAACGATTCGCGCTGCTGGGCGTAGGCGAGTGAATCCTCGAGGGCCGCAGTGGCCACTCCCAGGGCACGGCAGGCGACCTGGATACGCCCGGTCTCCAGACCCTTCATCATCTGGCCGAAGCCCTTGCCCGGCTCGGTACCGAGAATCGCCGACCGGGAGATCCGGTAGTCGTCGAACGAGAGCTCACAGCTCTCCACGCCCTTGTATCCGAGCTTGGGCAGATCACGCGAGACCGTCAGTCCCGGGCCATGTTCGACCAGCACGATGGAGATGCCCCGGTGCCGCGGCTGCGCGGCCGGATCGGTCTTGCACAGCAACGCGATGAGACCCGAACGCCGCGCGTTGGAGATCCATGTCTTCGAACCGTTGATGACCAGGTCGTCGCCGTCGACCTCGGCCACCGTCGACATGTTCTGCAGATCCGACCCGCCGCCGGGTTCGGTGAGGGCCATGGTCGCCCGCATCTCGCCGGTCGCGAGCCGAGGCAGATAGTTCTGCTTCTGTTCGTCGGTGCCGAAATCGGTCAGCAGCTTCGCGACCACCGTGTGGCCGCCCATTGCGCCGGCCAGACTCATCCAGCCTCGGGCGAGCTCTTGGGTCACCCGGGCATAGCAGGGCATCGAGACCGGTGATCCGCCGAACTCCTCGGGAACCGCGAGACCGTAGATGCCGATCTGCTTCATCTGCTCGATCCACTTGTCCGGGTACTCGTTGGCGTGCTCGACCTCCTGCACCGATGGCTTGACGTCGCGGTCGACGAACGCACGCACCGTCTCGACAAGAAACGACTCTTCGGCATTCAGGTTGCTCATGAACCCACCTCACGCAACAGTAATACATTGATGACAATTTGTACGGCCATATTTACCGTTCGTTGTGACGGTGTCAAGGCCTGTCGCGCACTTCCGTTGCATCCGGGCGTCTGGTAAGAGTTCTTGGGACACCGATTTGGCCGCACATTTGGCCGTACCTGGGATAGAGGATTTCGTGCAGACACACAGACGCCGGGCCGTCCTGGTCGCGCCCGCCTCCGATGACCGGAAAGCACGCAAGGCACTCGCCTCCGACGCCGACGAGGTGATCCTCGACCTCGAGGACGCCGTCACGCCGGAGAACAAGGTCACTGCCCGCGACGCCGCCGCTGCACTCGTCGCCGAATTCGGTGGCAAGCGGCCGGTGTCGATCCGCATCAACGCATTCGGGACCGACTGGGTCGAGGCGGATCTGTCCGCCTGCGCCACGATGGGATCGTCGCTTGCATCGGCGGTACTCCCCAAAGCGGAGTCGGCCAGGCAACTCGCGGACGCCGATCGCCTCCTCGGCGACTCGCCCGCTCGCCTCCAGATCCTCGTCGAGACCCCGGTCGGCATCCGCGACATCGCCGACATCTGCCGTGGGTCCGATCGGCTCGCCGCGGTCATCATCGGATACGCGGATCTTGCTGCAACGCTGGGACGTTCGTCGACCGCACCGCAACTCGTCTGGCACCCGGTCCAGGAGACCGTGCTGACGGCCGCACGTGCCGCGGGTATCTCGGTGATCGACGGACCACACCTCACCATCGCCGACGATGATGCGTTCCGGAACGCGAAGACCTGGGTCCGGGACCTCGGCTTCGACGGCACCTGGGTGATCCATCCCGCCCAGATCGATTCGGCGAAAGCGATTTTCACTCCGGACCCCGACGTGGTCGCCGACGCGCGACGGGTCCTCGCCGCGCTGGACGAGGCCGCTGCCCGCGGCGACGGTGCCGCTGCCCTCGACGGACGGATGCTCGACGAGGCCCTCGCCGTCTCGGCCCGCCGCATCCTCGCCAAGGCGGACCCCGCATGACCGGCGCGACGATCCCGGTCGGTGGCCCCTACTTCGACGAGCTCGCCATCGGGCAGGTCTTCGACGACGCACCGTCGGTGACCATCACATCGGGAATGGCGGCGGCCCACCAAGCCATCGTCGGCAACCGAATGCGCCTCGCCCTCGACGTCTCGCTGGCCGGACAGATCACCGGACGCGACCGCGCGATCGCTCACCCCGGACTGGTCTGCGACCTGGCGATCGGGCAGTCCACGCTGGCGACCCATCACGTCAAGGCCAACCTTTTCTATCGCGGCCTGCGATTCCTGCGCCATCCGCACCTCGGCGACACCCTGAGCACCACGACCGAAGTGGTCGGGCTGCGGGAGAACTCGTCGAAACCCGGCCGTGCCCCGACTGGGCTGGCCGCGCTGCACATCATCACCACCGATCAGCACGGTGCCGTGGTGCTCGACTTCTACCGGTGCGCGATGCTGCCCCTGAGTGAATCGCCGGACCCAGAACGCGTCCGTGCCTCCGATGACCTGTCCGCCATCGGCACCGACCGCTCCACAGAGGCCGTCATCCCGGACTGGGACCTCCCCGCGTACCGGGAGTCCGTTCGCGGACAACACTTCTCTCCCGACCTGGCCGGTCATGTCTACGCGTCGAGCGGCGACGTCGTGTCGAGCGCGCCGGAGCTCGCCCGCCTCACTCTCAACATCGCGGCGACGCACCACGACGAGCGCGTCGGCGCGGCCGGTCGTCTGGTCTATGGCGGACACACGATCGGAGTGGCTCTCGCCCAGGCCAATCGAGCCCTGCCGAACCTGGTCACCGTGCTGGGGTGGAAGTCGTGCGACCACACCGGACCGGTTCGAGAAGGTGACACGCTCACCAGCGAACTGACTGTCGAACAGGCAGCCGCCCTCGACGGCGGGGGCGGACATCTCGACCTGCGGTCGGTGGTCGTCGCACACGACGGCGACGGCTCACGCCCCGTCCTGGACTGGCGTTTCCACGCCCTCATGGCGTAACCCCTCATGGCATGAGTCCTCCGAAGGAGCAGCATCGTGACCACCCCTGACAAACCCCTCGCCGGCCTCCGCATCGTCGAGGTGTCGAGTTTCGTCGCGTCGCCGCTGGCGGGACTGACGCTCTCGCAACTCGGCGCCGAGGTGATCCGGATCGATCCGATCGGCGGTGCGGCCGACGTGCACCGCTGGCCGGTCACCGACAGCGGTGAGTCGATCTACTGGACCGGACTCAACAAGGGCAAACGGTCGATCACCGCGGATCTGCGCAGCGAAGCGGGACAGTCGCTGGTGCAGCACCTGGTGGCCGATCCCGTCACGGGGGGCGGCATCCTGTTGACCAACTCGGCCGGACGGTCGTGGATGAGCCACGAGACCCTCTCTGCGCTGCGACCCGATGTCATCACCTGCGAGATCCTGGGACGCACCGACGGCACGCCCGGTGTCGACTACACCGTCAACGCCGGCCTCGGGTTCCCGATGATCACCGGACCGGTCGCGAACGCCGGCAACGTCAACCATGTGCTGCCGGCGTGGGACATGGCGTGTGGATTGTATGCAGCCCTGGCCATCTCGGCCGCGGTCCGTCGACGCGAACAGAGCGGCATCGGCGCGCACATCACGTTGCCGCTCGAGGATACGGCCCTCTCGATCGCCAGCACGCTCGGTTACCTGACCGAACCGCAGGTCAACGGCCGGGGACGGGTGGGCACCGGAAACGACGTCTACGGCACGTACGGAACCGATTTCGTCGCCGCGGACGGCGCCCGGTTCATGATCGTGGCGCTCACGCCGCGCCATTTCCGCGACCTCGTCGGGCTGACCGAGGTGGGCGACGCCGTCGAGGCGGTGGAGAAGGCCCTCGGCGCCGACTTCCGCAGGGAGGCCGACCGCTTCACCCATCGGGCGGTGCTCACCGCACTGTTCGAGCCGTGGTTCGCGCGTCACAGCAGTGCGGAGGTCACTGCGGCGCTTGGCGGATCATCGGTGCTCTGGGAGCGTTACCGAAGTTTCGAGGAGGTCGTGGCGGCGGGAGTGCTGGCAACCAACCCGATGTTCGCCGAACTCGACCAGCCGAGGATCGGGACGTTTCTCGCCGCAGGTCATCCGGCCGCCTTCGACGGCGAGCACTACTTCACCGGCCCCGCCCCGGAACTGGGCGCTGACAACCCACCGCCGGTCGAGTAGCCACGCATTCGCCCCCACCGCCGGTCGAGTAGCCACGCATTCGCCCCCACCGCCGGTCGAGTAGCCGCGAGCGTAGCGAGTGGCGTATCGAGACCACCCGAGCGACAGGTGATCTCGATACGGCTCCTCGCTACGCTCGTCACCTACTCGATCAGCGGGAAGAATCGACGCGGCTCGTCCCTTCCCGATCTGCGGCAAGGCACCGAACGACCCGTCCCCTACTCGATCAGCGGAGGCGGGTCGGTCTCGTCGCGAGCCAGTTCGGCGAGGATCGCCTCGGTGTGCTGGCCGAGGGAGGGCACCGCACCCATCGGCAGCTCGACGTCGCCGAACGTCATCGGGGGCAGCAGCGCCCGGATCGGTCCGGCCTCGGTGTCCACGTCGCGCCACCGATCCCGTCCGGACAACTGTGGGTGCGCCACCACGCCGTCGAGCTCACGGATCTCGGCGGCGGGAATACCTGCTGCAGCGAGCTTTTCATCGAGGTCGACGGTGGTGAACCGCTTGGTCTCCGCCGCAACCGCCGCGTCGACGTCCGCTCTCGCAGCGACCCGGCCGATGTTGGTGGCGTATCGGGGATCGGCGGCGAGGTCCGGGCGTCCGAGTACCTCGCCGGCGAGGACCTGCCAGCCGCGGTCATTCTGCACCCCGATGAGGATCTCGCCGTCACTGGTCGGATAGCGGTCGTACGGAACGATCGCCGCGTGCCCCACGCCGGACCGTGCGATCTGACGGTCGCCGTAGAGCCGCATGTACATCGGATGCCCCATCCATTCGACCGTTGCGTCGAACATCGACACCGAGACCGCAGCCCCCGTACCGGTGGCCCCGCGCCGCACCAGTGCACCGAGGATCGAGGTCAAGGCGTACATACCGGCAGCGATGTCGGACGTCGGGATACCGGTCTTGGCCGCCTCGTCGACGGTGCCGGTGACGGAGATCAGGCCCGCTTCCGCCTGCACCAGCATGTCGTAGGCCTTGCGCTCCCGGTACGGACCGGCGTTGCCGTACCCCGACATGTCGACGACGATCAGTTCCGGATGGTCGGCGCGCAGTTCGTCGGCACCGAACCCCAGTCGCGCCGCGGCACCGGGTGCCAGATTCTGGAGGAACACGTCGGCACGGGCGATCAGCCGGTGCAGCGCGTCGCGCCCCGACGACGACTTGAGGTCCAGGGTCAGTGACTCCTTGCCACGGTTGAGCCAGACGAAATGGGATGCGAGGCCGTGCACGGCGTCGTCGTAGTTCCGCGCGAAGTCGCCCTCCCCCATCCGTTCCACCTTGATCACGCGGGCACCCATGTCGGCGAGGTGTCGGGTCGCGAGCGGTGCCGCGACGGCCTGCTCGAGCGCGACGACGGTGATCCCGGCCAGCGGCAGGGGCATCTGATCGGCATCCACCGGGCAACCATCACCTGCCGACCCGCGGGTCGTCAACGGCGCACATCTCCCGCCGCCATAGGTAGTTCCTCATCGTGTCTGAGTCGGACCCACTTTGAACATGACGAACACCTCATGATCCGATGGAAGTTGATCGCCGCAACCGTTTGGATCATCGGCGTCATCATCTGGAGGTGAAATGACCACGATCGAGGTCACCGGCCATCGTCAGCGTGAGGCATGGGCCGAGAAGGTGCTGCCCCCGGTCGAGGAGGTTCGGCCCGGCCTGTGGTCGATCCCGGTCCCGATGCCGTCGAACCCGCTGCGCTACGTACTCATCTACGCACTCGCCCTGCCCGACGGTATCGCCCTGATCGACACCGGATGGAACACCGACGAATCGTGGCGTGCCCTTGTCGATGGTCTACACGCCACCGGCCACGATGTGGCCGACGTCCGGCACGTCTCCATCACCCACTTGCACCCCGATCACTTCGGCTTGGTGCCGCGGCTGCTCGAGCACGTCGATCCGGTGCTCGCGATGCACCACAACGATGCGCGCCACCTGCACCATGTCACCGAGGCGGAGATCGAGCGACAGATCGAAGGCGCACAGCGGGATCTCGAGATCCACGGCGCGCCTACCGACGTCGTGGACACCGGATTCCGTGAGATCGCCCGCCTGCCGGACGGTCGCACCATGGATGTCGAACTCGACAATGGCGACCCACTGAATCTGCCCGGATGGAATGTGCGGGCGCTGTGGACCCCGGGACACACCGCCGGTCACCTCTGCTTCGTCGACGAGGACGCCGGGGTCATCTTCACCGGCGACCATCTGTTGCCGCGGATCAGCCCGAACGTCTCGACGAATCGGTTCCAGTCGCACAACCCGCTGTCGGAGTACCTCATCTCATTGGCCAACACCGAGCACCTGCCCGACCTCGAGGCGCTGCCCTCCCACGAGTATCGGTTCCGTGGACTCGCCGACCGGGTCACACATCTTCTCGCACACCATGAGGAACGACTCGACGAGATCACGGCGGCGGTGGCCGCCGAGCCCCAGTCCACGGCCTGGGACATCACCCGCTCGGTGACCTGGTCGCGACCGTTCGAGCAGCTGTCGGTTCCGCTGAGCCGGATGGCACTGGGTGAGACCAACGCACACCTGGTCGTGTTGCAGCAGCGAGGCATCCTGAGCCCGACCGAGGGTGTCCCCATCCGGTGGTCACTGACCACACCGTCCGCCGCAGTTGAGGAGAGTTCCCGATGACCGCAGTTCTCACCGAGTTCGCCGACGGCGTCGCCGTCATCACCATCAACCGACCCGAGGCCAAGAACGCGGTGAACCGTGAGGTGGCCGAGGGCATCGCGGCCGCCGTGGACGAGATGGACTCGCGCGACGACATCACCATCGGCATCCTCACCGGTGCGGGCGGTACCTTCTGCGCCGGCATGGACCTCAAGGGCTTCACCCGTGGCGAGAACGTGAACATCGAGGGCAAGGGGTTCGCCGGACTCGTCGAGTCGCCCCCGGCGAAGCCGTTGATCGCAGCCATCGAGGGTTGGGCGCTGGCCGGTGGTTGCGAGCTCGCCTTGAGCGCAGACCTCATCGTCGCCGCGCGGGACGCGAAATTCGGTATCCCCGAGGTCAAGCGCGGCCTGGCGGCCGCGGCCGGGGGTCTGCAGCGGCTGCCGAAGATCCTCCCTTACCAGCTCGCGATGGAGATGGCCCTCACCGGCGATCCGATGACCGCCGAGCGCGCCCACCAGTTCGGCATGGTCAACCGGCTGGCCGAGCCCGGCGAGGCGCTGACCGTCGCGCGAGAACTCGCCGCGACCGTCGCCGCCAACGGTCCGCTCGCCGTGCGGGCGACCAAGCAGGTGGTCGCCATGTCCATCGACTACACCGACGCCGATCTCTTCAAGGCACAGTGGAAGCACCTCGGGCAGGTCTTCACCTCCGCGGACGCACAGGAGGGTGCGCGCGCATTCGCCGAGAAGCGGGCACCCAACTGGACGGGAAAGTGATCCCGGCGGTCACCGGCGCCCGCCGGTGACCGGACCCGACGCGATCGACGATCCGTACCATCACTGAGGTGGACCTGCACCTCGTCACCTACTTCGTAGCGGTGGTGGACCACGGCGGGATCACCAAGGCGGCGCAGTCGCTCTACATCTCGCAGCCGTCCCTGTCCCAGGCCATCCGGACGCTCGAGCGACGGTTGGGTGTCACGTTGTTCGACCGCACCGGCCGTCGCCTGGAACTCACCGAGGCCGGCCTCAAACTCGACGTCGCCGCGCGACGCATCCTGGGCGACGTCGACCGGGCCAAGGCGAAGGTCGAGGCGGTGCGCGAACTACGCGCCGGACGGGTCGACATCGTCACCCACGGCGCGTTCAGCATCGACCCCGTGGTGGAGATGATCCGGGTGTTCCGGGAACGGTTTCCGCGCCTCTCGGCGCGGGTCGTCGCGGCCGACGGGCCGAGCGGTGTGCTGGCGGCCTTGCGACGAGGCGAGGCCGAGATCGGCCTGATGGACGCGGCAGCCGAGCACGCGACCTTCACGGCCATTCCGCTCGGCGCCCAGGAACTCGTGCTCGCCGCCCCGCCGGCGCTGGCGGCCGGCCTCACCGACCCCGTACCCCGCCGGCGGGTGCGCTCGATCCCACTCGTGTTCGACATCGCCGATCCGGGCTCGTCGGCGATCATCGGCGACCTCATCGACGACGACGCCCGCAACGTGGTGGTCGACTGCGCGCATCCAACAGCGACCTGGGACCTGGTGGAACGCGGGACGGCCGCCACCGTCGCGCCGCGGGTGGTCGCCGAACAGCAGATGCCGGGCAGCCGGCGATTGCCGCTCGACCCACCGTTGACTCGGGCATTCGGGTTGGTCCTCCGAGCCGGCCGGCCCTCGCCCGCGGCCATGGCGTTCATCGCGGTGGCCAAGGGGCACGTCGGTGTCACCTCGGACCCGTCCGAGTTCGGCGACTGGTAGGTCGATGGAATTACGTCAGGTGGAGTACTTTCTCGCAGTGGTCGAACACGAGGGCATCGGTGGCGCTGCCGGCGCCCTCGGTGTCGCGCAACCCACTGTGTCACAAGCGCTTCGAGCTCTGGAACGCGAGCTCGGCGTGCCGCTGTTCCATCGCATCGGACGCGGCATGGTGCTCAGTGCCGCGGGCCGGACGATGGTCGGACCGGCACGCCAGATCGTGCGTGACGTGGGCGCGGTCGAAGATCTCCTCTCCGCATCGGCCGACGAACTGACCGGCCGCCTCGACATCCTCGCCGCTCCGGCGATGGCGAGCGGGCCGATCGTGGAACTGATCGCGCGCTTCCGCCGTGAGTACCCCCGGGTGGGCGTCCGTTTCGGTGAGCTTCGCGACGAGACGCAGGCGGCCTCGGTGATCGAGGACGGACACTGTGAGTTCGTCGTCGCGCATCTGCCCATCGCGGGCGACGACCTGGAGGTCATCGTGCTCGGCGAGCAGGAGTACGTGCTCGTCTATCCGCCAGGATCACAGGTTCCCGACGGTCCGATCCCGCTCGCCGAACTACCGACGATCCCCATGGTGTTCGTCCCGCGCGGGCATTCGGTGGCGGACGAGATCGAAGAGGCGATCCGGGTGGCCGGCGTGCGGCCACCACTCGCGGTTCTGTCGGAGCATCGTGAGGAACGGTTGCCGATGGTGCTCGCCGGCATCGGCGGTACCTTGCTGGAGAAGACGATGGCCGAGGCCGCTGCCGACCGTGTCGTCGTTCGGACCGTCGATCCCCGATTCGTCCGGCCGTTCGCGATCACCTACGACCCGGCGGGCCTTTCGCCGGTAGGTCAGGCATTCGTCGACCTCATCCGCGAATCGCCCTGATCCCGATACGCGCCGGGACTCAGACGACGCGCTCGAAAACCGCCGCGAGGCCCTGGCCGCCGCCGATGCACATTGTCTCCAGGCCGTAGCGGACCTCGCGGCGCGACATCTCCCTCGCCAGCGACGCGAGCATGCGCACGCCGGTCGCGCCGACCGGATGGCCCAGTGAGATTCCCGATCCGTGCACGTTGGTGCGATCGAAGTCGCCACCGGCACCGAACCGGCCGAAACCCCACTCGCGGGTCACCGCCAACGCCTGCGCGGCGAAGGCCTCGTTGAGCTCGATCACGTCGATGTCTGCGAGCGTCACTCCCGCCTTGGCCAACGCCTTCTCGGTCGCCGGCACCGGCCCGATACCCATGGTGCGCGGTGGCACCCCGGCGACTGCCCACGACACCAGTCGCACCAGCGGGCGCAGACCGTGTTTCTCCGCGACGTCGGGTGTGGTCACGATGCACATCGCGGCCGCATCGTTCTGGCCGCTCGCATTGCCGGCGGTGACGGTCGCATCCGGATCGGCCTTGCCCATGATCGGCCTCAGCTTGGCGAGGGATTCCGACGAGACGTCGGGACGAGGATGTTCATCGGTGTCGATGACCTGATCGCCACGCCGGCTGCGCACGGTCACCGGGATGATCTCCTCGGCGAGGATGCCGTCCTTCTGCGCCCGCACCGCGCGCAGGTGCGACTCGACGGCGAGTTCGTCCTGTTCCTCGCGCGAGATCTCGTACTCCTTGCGCAGATTCTCCGCTGTCTCGATCATGCCGCCGGGCACCGGGTAGTTCTGTCCTCCGGCGGTGGATCGGGCACGAACCAGGCTGTCGTGCATGGCGATACCGGTCCGGGCGCCTCCCCATCGCATGTCGACGGAGTAGAACGACGCGTTGCTCATCGATTCCGTCCCACCCGCGACGACGACGTCATTGTCGCCGGCCGCGACCTGGAACGCGGCCTGGATGACCGCCTGCAGTCCCGAGCCGCATCGTCGGTCGATGTGCATGCCGCCCACCGTGATCGGGAGACCTGCGTCAAGGGCGATGACCCGCCCGATGGCAGGCGCCTCGCTGTTGCCGTTGCAGTGGCCCAGGACCACGTCCTCGATGACATCCGACGCGAGCCCGGTCCGATCCAGCATGCCGCGCAACGCGGTCACTCCGAGTTCAACGGCGGTGACGTCTTTGAACATGCCGCCGTACCGGCCGATCGGGGTACGGACGGGTTCACAGATCACCACGTCGCGTAAGACGGTGTCTTTCATAGCAGGCCTTTCGAATTCGACGAACCACGGTGTCGGCGGTGAGCTGCGTTCACATGAAGCGCCCGCCGGTCACCTCGAGCACGGTGCCGGTCATGTACGAGGACATGTCGGAGGCGAGGAAAAGTGCGACGGAAGCCACCTCATCGACCTCACCGGCACGTTGCATGGGGATCTCGGCCATCTTCTGGTCCCACGCCTTCTGTGGCATCGCCTCGGTCATCGCGGACCGGATGAGACCGGGCTGGATCGCGTTGACCCGCACCCCGTGATGTGCCATCTCCTTGGCCGCCGCCTTGGTCATGCCCACGATGCCCGCCTTCGCGGCCGAATAGTTCGTCTGCCCGACCATGCCGACCTTGCCCGACAGCGACGAGATGTTCACGATGGCACCGCGTTTGGCCTCACGCATGATCGCGGCGGCCTTGCGGGTACCGTTCCACGTCCCCTTGAGATGCACGGAGATCACCAGGTCGAAGTCGTCTTCGGACATCGTGCGCATCGTCGCGTCACGGGTGATGCCGGCATTGTTCACCATCACGTCCAGCGAACCGAAGCCGTCGACGGCCGCGGCCAGGAGCGCGTCGACACTGGTGGAGTCGGTCACGTCGCACTGCACGGCGCGCGCGACGTCGGCGCCACCGAGCTTTTCCGCAGCAGCCTGGGCTGCTTCTCGGTTCAGGTCGCCGAGCACCACGCGGGCACCCGCGTCGACGAACGACCGTGCGATCTCGAGTCCGATGCCCTGCGCACCACCGGTGATGACCGCGGTGCGCCCGTCCAGGAGGATGTTGGGTGCAGAAGAGTCCATGTGACGGAATCTACCGGTCCGCGCACCGAATCGAACCCGGCCGATCCATTCGAAG
Source organism: Gordonia sp. DT218 (assembly GCF_049847105.1). Lineage (NCBI taxonomy): Bacteria > Bacillati > Actinomycetota > Actinomycetes > Mycobacteriales > Gordoniaceae > Gordonia > Gordonia sp. DT218. The sequence goes on from NZ_JBNCNS010000001.1 coordinate 774,108, forward strand.
CGGCTATGCGAGCAGTAGCGAGTTCGTAGTGGACCGCTCCCGTCGAGACCGTCACAGTGGGAGGATGACCAGTGTCATGAACACAGCAGCTGCCACTTCCCAGGTGTCCGCCGACGACTTCGCGGACATCCTCGCCGCCACGCGCGAGTTCGTCCGCGAGAAGGTCGTCCCGCGTGAGCAGGAGATCCTCGACGCCGACGCGATCCCCGACGACATCCGCGCGACCGCCAAGGACATGGGCCTGTTCGGCTACGCGATCCCGCAGGAGTGGAGCGGCCTCGGCCTCGACCTCACCCAGGACGTTGAGCTGGCCATGGAACTCGGCTACACGTCACTCGCGTTGCGGTCGATGTTCGGCACCAACAACGGCATCGCCGGCCAGGTCCTGGTCGGCTTCGGCACCGATGAGCAGAAGCGCACCTGGCTGGAGAAGATCGCCTCGGGCGAGGTGGTAGCGTCGTTCGCGCTCACAGAGCCTGGCGCGGGCTCGGACCCGGCCGGGCTGCGCACCAAGGCGGTTCGCGACGGATCGGGAGATGACGCCGACTGGGTGATCACCGGCGAGAAGCGCTTCATCACCAATGCCCCGCTGGCCGACCTGTTCGTGGTGTTCGCGCGCACCCGCCCCGCCGACTCCGACGGCACCGGCATCGCGGTGTTCCTGGTTCCCGCGGAGACGTCGGGGATCACCGTCGGCGCAAAGGACCGCAAGATGGGCCAGGAAGGCGCATGGACCTCGGACGTCCACTTCGACGACGTCCGGGTACCTGCCTCCGCGCTGGTCGGCGGCAGCGAGGACGTCGGCTATCGCGCGGCAATGACATCGCTGGCCCGCGGCCGCGTCCACATCGCGGCTCTCTCGGTCGGCACGGCGCAACGCGCACTCGACGAGTCGGTGGCATGGGCGGCCACCGCCACCCAGGGCGGCACCGCGATCGGCGAGTTCCAGCTCGTACAGGCCATGCTCGCCGATCAGCAGGCGGGAGTGATGGCCGGCCGGGCGATGGTGCGCGATGCAGCGCGCGCGTGGGTCGACGAGACAGATCGCCGGATCGCACCCTCGGCGGCCAAGCTCTTCTGCACCGAGATGGTCGGGAAGGTCGCCGATCTGGCCGTGCAGGTGCACGGCGGCAGCGGGTATATGCGCGACGTTCCCGTGGAACGGATCTATCGAGACGTCCGCCTACTCCGACTGTACGAGGGCACCAGCGAGATCCAGCGGCTGATCATCGGCCGGAATCTGGTGAAGCGGGCGCAGCGGGGTTGATCGCGGCTCGATTCACCTCTCCTGCCGATCTTGTCGGTGGCCGCCGATAGTCTGGTTCCACCAAGCCGAAATGATGACGGCCGGTCGATCACAGAACACCCGGTTCTGATCGACCAGAGACAACGATGACGATGCCCTGCAACCGCATCCGTGCGCTCCGAGAGGCTGCACATGCCCACCACGGTGGAGCTACCCCCGACCTGGCACCAGGCATCGCACATATCGTGCGACGACGTGTACGAGTCAGTCCGGGCAGATACGGCTGGCGCGAATCCCGATCGTGTGGACAGGATTCACACCACTCCGATCTTGTCGGTACCCGCCGATAGTCTGGGTTTCAACAGGTCGAAATGATGGCCGCGAATCCGTGATCAGGGACTCCGACTCTGATCACCCAGAGACAACGATGACGATGCCCTGCAACCGCATCCGCATTCTCTGAGAGGCTGCACATGACCACCACGGTGAACCTCCCTTATCGGCCGACGTGGCGGCAGACGCTCGACCATCTCGTGATCCCGACCATCTGGACAGAACTCACGTCCCCCGCCGATCTTGTCGGTACCCACCGATAGTCTAATTCCACCAAGCCGAAATGATGACAGCCGGTCGACCACAGAACACCCAGTTCTGATCGACCAGAGACAACGATGACGATGCCCTGCAACCGCATCCGAATTCTCTGAGAGGCTGCACATGACCACCACGGTGGAGCTACCCACCATCGCCGACTCGCTACGCGATGTCGCATTCGCCGACGACATGTCCGGCCCCGCCACGTTCGAGGCGATGCGCACAATTCTGACGCTGCGAAATCTGATCGACCATCACGCGTCCATACTCACCGGTCACCTCGAACGGCTCGGCGTCCCCGAGAACCACGGACGTAAACTCCGAGAGTTGTTGATCGTCATGGGATTCGCGCCCATCGTCGCCACGCGACTGATCCGGATCGCGGCCTCGATGACCTCCCTGCCGACCGCGCATGCCCATGCTGCCGACGGCGCGGTCTCTGCCGAGCACATCGATGCGATCGTCACAGGAATCGGCCACATCGCGAAGCGATCACCCGAGCCTCTCGATGATGACACCCGGCACGGGCAGGTGACCGATCTGCTCGGCCAGTTCTTCTCCGGTGCGACTCCCGCCGAGATCACCGCCCGCGCCAGGGTGATCGGCAACGAGCTCGCCGCCACCACCGACGGTGGGTTGCCGGCCGCCGAGGACCGTTCGATCAATGCCCTCACCCAAGCTGCCGACAGCGGTGGCCGTCTGCAAGTGCGCGCCGACCTCGACACCGAGGTCGGTGAGAAGTTTCGGGCCGCGATGGAAGAACTCGGCGCTCCGCGGCCCGAACCCGACGGCTCCGCCGACGCCCGCTCGATCGAACGCCGGCAGGCGGATGCGCTCGAAGCGTTGTTGGACATCGCCTCCCGCGGCGGCGACACCGCCTCGGCACCACGTACCCAGGTACTGATCACGGTGCCCGCCGAGGCACCGATCCAGGCATCGTTGCAGTTCATGGGATCGGTCACCGAAGCCACCCTGGCGCAACTGACGTGCGATGCCACCGTCACCACTGTCATCGTCGATGGTGAGAAGGTTCCCCTCGACATCAGCCGCGACAAGCGACTGTTCACCGCCGCGATGCGCAAGGCGCTCTATATCCGTGATCGCTGCTGCATCAAATGCGGTGCACCGGCCGCCCGCACCCAGGCCCACCACATCGTGCACTGGGCCGACGACGGCGAGACCACCGTGGCCAACGGCTGTCTACTCTGCCCGTCATGTCACGCCGACGTCCACCACAACGGCTGGGCCGTCACCATCGGCCTCGACAAACATCCCTGGCTCATCCCACCGGCCACCCTCGACCCACGACGACAACCCATACCCGCCCACAATCGGCGCACCATGACCGTCGACAACCTACCGACTGCCGCCTGAAAAGGCTCCGTCCTCAAGCACACTCGACACCGGCAACGCCAATCCGGCAGACCTACCCGATCAGCGGCGAACACCGCAACCGTTCCTTGACAACTCCACAGTGTGAAACATGCAGGGCCGCCGCTGATCGAGTGGCAACCGATGCCGCTCGATCAGCGGGCCGTGGGTGCGAGCCGCTCGCGCAATGCCACCTTCTGGATCTTGCCCGCCGCCGATGTCGGCAGGGAGTCCACGAGGATGACGTCGCGGATCTTCTTGTACGGCAACACCCGCTCGGCGACGAAACCGCGGACGAGTTCCTCGTCGACCACGTGGCCGTCCTTGGGCACGATGAACGCGACCGGTTCCTGGCCGACGCTGCCCGCCTCACGACCGACCACGGCCGCGGAAGCGACATCCGGATGGGTGACGAGTATCTCCTCGAGCTCGCGCGGATAGACGTTGTAGCCCTTGTAGATCAGCATGTCCTTGGCGCGGTCACAGATGTAGAGGTAGCCATCGTCGTCGCAGTAGGCGATGTCCCCGGTGTCGAGCCATCCGTCGAGATACTGGGCGGCAGTGATCTCGGGGTGATTCAGGTAGCCGGCAGTGACCTGGGGCCCACGGACCCACAGCTCACCACGTTCTCCCGCCGACAGTATGGTGTGCGGGTCATCGACCGAACGGATCTCGACCATGGTGTCAAACGTCGGCAAACCCACACTGCCGAGCCGGTATTGACCGTCACTCGTCAACGGTGCCGACGAGACCAAGCAGGTTGCCTCGGTGAGTCCGTAGCCCTCCACGACCGCTCCCGAGGGGAATGCCGCCTGCAGCAGGTCGAGCGTCACGCGGTCGATGGGCGCGGCGCCCGATGACACCACCCGAACCGACGACAGGTCACGGATTCCGACGTCTGGGTGGGTGGCCAACGCGTGCCACATCGCCGGACTGCCGGTGATGTAGGTCGCGCGATGGCGTTCGATCAGTTCGAGCATCTTCGACGCGTCAAACCTGCCCGCCAGCACCTGAGTGGCGCCACAGAGCAGCAGGAAGGACATGTTGATGAGGGCATGCGCGTGGAAAAGTGGCGACACCACGACCGTGGCGGCGGCGCCGGGGACCACTCCCCGGCTCTCTCCACCTCGCGATCGGAGCTGGACGTACCCGTCGTCGCCCTCCATCACCGCGTGCCCGGCACGCCACCCGATCATCTGGGTGACGTTTCCGATCACATTGCGGTGCAACACCTGAACGCCCTTGGAGACTCCGGTGGTGCCGCCCGTGAAAGCGAGGTGCGCGACGTCGGCGGAAGTCACCGAGGTGATCGGGGCGACGGAGTGGCCCGCGGTGAACTCCGCGAGCGTCACCACCCCAACGGGTGCCGACGAAGCGTCGGCCTCGGCCAGCACCACGGCGAGCAGGCGTGTCGCGCGGGCCGCGTCGAGCAGACGTTCGAGTTGCTCGGCTCCCGTGAAGGCGGCCACCGCGCCGGTTTCCGCGAGCTGCGCCCGCAATCCGGGCACCGGTTGGAGCGGATTGACGAGGGTGACCGTGGCACCGGCGCGCAGGGAGCCGTAGTACGCGACGACGAACTCGATGCTGTTGGCAAGATGCAGCAAGACCACGTCACGGTCGCCGACCCCGGAGGCCCGTAATGCCGCGGCGACACGACTGGTTTCCACATCGAGTTCGTCATAGCTCACCACCCGGTCGCCGTCGACCACAGCTGCCCGACCGCCGTACATCCGCGCCATGCTCGGCGGCAGTGCAGCCACCGGGACGTCGGGATAGTGAAGTGCGGTGGACCCGTGACATTCGGTGGACCGGTCTGCGGCCGTTGCCGACGCCTCGCTCATCGCGGTGCCATCCGGATCGCACCGTCGAGGCGGATCGTCTCGCCGTTGAGGTAGCTGTTCTCCAAGATCGAGACCGCGAGTTGTCCGAACTCCGACGGCTTGCCCAGGCGAGACGGATTCGGGATGCCGGCCGCCAGCGACGCGCGGACGTCGTCGCGCAGCCGGGCCAGCAGCGGGGTGTCCATCGTGCCCGGGGCGATCGTGTTGACCCGGATGAGCTTGCTCGCCAGATCGCGCGCCCCGACGATCGTCATGCCGACGATGCCGGCCTTCGAGGCGCTGTAGTTGATCTGACCGATCTGCCCTTCGAAGGCGGCCACCGAGGCCGTGAGCACAATGCAGCCGCGCTCACCATCGAGTTCGTCGAGCCGCGCCATCCGCTCGGCACCCAGCGACAAGGCATTGAACGAGCCGACGAGGTTCAGCTTGATCACGAACTCGAAGTCCTCGACCGACCCCGCCTTGCCTTCCTTGTCCAGCACACGCATCCGCCGTCCGGCGCCCGCACAGTGCACCAGCCCCCGCAGACCGCCGCGCTCGTCTGCGATGTCGAGCGCGGCGGCGAACTGCTCACGATCGGTGATGTCGGCCGCGGCGAAGCTCGCCGCCGGTCCGAGTTCGTCGGCGACGGCTGCGCCGTCGGAGGTGGGCAGATCGATCAACGTGACCTGCCCGCCGGCATCGGCGATGCGGTTCGCCGTGGCCAGTCCCAATCCCGATGCGCCACCGGTGACGGCGAAGGATTGACCTTTGAGTTCCATTGTGTTCCTTAGGTGTTCAGACGAGTTCGACGATGGTCGCGTTGGCCATGCCGCCTGCCTCGCACATCGACTGCAAGCCGTACCGGATTCCGTTGTCGCGCATGTGATGGATCAGCCTCGTCATCAGGATCGCTCCCGAACCGCCCAGTGGGTGGCCGACGGCGATGGCACCACCGAGCGGATTGACCCGCACCGGATCCGCGCCGGTCTCGATCTGCCACGCGAGCGGGACCGGGGCGAACGCCTCGTTGATCTCGAAAGCGCCGATGTCCGCGATCGAGAGGCCCGAACGCTCGAGTGCCTTCGCGGTCGCGGCGATGGGGCCGGTGAGCATCATGACCGGGTCGTCGCCGGCGACCACCGCCGTGTGCACCCGTGCGATCGGTGAGAGGCCCAGTTCCTTCGCCGTGTCGTCGCCCATCACGAGCAGCGCGCCGGAACCATCTGAGATCTGGGAGGCGTTGCCCGCGTGGATGACCCCGTCGTCTTTGAAGGCCGGCTTGAGAGTGCTCATCGATTCCAGCGTGCCCCCACGGCGGATTCCCTCGTCACCTTCGAGGACCCCCGTGATGGGGGCGAGCTGTCCGTCGAAGGCACCGTTGTCGGCAGCGGTCGCGGCGAGCTCATGGGACCGTAGGGAGAACTCGTCGAGGGCGGTACGACTCAGCGCCCACTTCTCGGCCATCATCTCGGCCCCGACCCCCTGGCTGAAGCGGTCCACGCCGTATCGGTCGAGCACGGTGGCCGGCTGATTCTCGCCGTTGGGCGCCGCACTCCCCATCGGCACCCGACTCATCGACTCGACGCCACCGGCGACCACGACGTCCTGCTGACCGGAGATCACTGCCGCCGCAGCCATGCTGACCGCCTGCTGGCTCGACCCGCAGGCGCGGCTGACCGTGGTACCGGGCACCGATTCGGGCCATCCGGCGGCGAGGACGGCGGTCCGGGCGATGTTGGTGGCCTGCTCGGACGTCTGACTCACGCAACCCCAGACCACGTCATCGATCACCGACGGGTCGATGCCGGTCCGTTCGACGAGGGCCTCGAGTACGTGCGCCGACAGGTCGGCGGGATGGATTCCCGACAGGGCGCCGCGACGGCGTCCGATCGGCGTGCGGACGGCGTCGACGATCACTGCATCACGCATGGGACTTCCTTCTACTGACGGTGAATCGGATGGCTGTGGTGAGGTCATCGGGCCCCACTTGAATCGACCATGAAGCAGGGTGGATGACAAGTCGGTTCACGCTCACGGTCGGATAGCCCCAACCTATGGGCGGGCCGTTGCTGACCACCCGGCCTCGCCGGACCAGCGCCTCGTCACGTACGGGATCGACCAGGACGAATGCGATCACCGCGCACACCAACACCGTCGCCACCGGAAAGTGCTGGATCGCAGCGTCCGGATCGACTGTGGTGGTCGGCGCCGGGACTCCTTCGCAGTGCAGAAGGGGAGATCGGCGAGAGGTGGGACTGTCACTGTCGATGAGTCGGCAGTTCGTACCCCACGCCACGCATCATTGGCTCCCGCTAACCCATCGATAGCCGATCATGTTGTTCCGTCGAGCACGAGCGGCAGGCATGCTGAGAGGGTTCACCGGTGTGCCTCGGCCACCGCCGAGCGCCCAGACGACAAGAACCCGCCGACTGAAGAAGAGGTCAGATGACCCGCCTCGCACAAACCCTGGGATTGACCGAGATCCAGTCTGAGATCGTGGCGAATGTTCGCCGGTTTGTGGACAAGGAGATCATTCCGGTCGCCCAAGAGCTCGAGCATGCAGATGCCTATCCGCAGCAGATTGTGGATGGTATGGCTCAGATGGGATTGTTCGGGTTGATGATCCCCGAGGAGTACGGGGGCCTCGGCGAATCACTGCTCACCTACGCACTGTGTGTGGAAGAACTCGCCCGGGGCTGGATGAGTGTGTCGGGGGTGATCAACACTCATTTCATCGTCGCCTACATGATCCGTCAGCACGGCACCGACGAGCAGAAACAGCGCTTCCTGCCACGCATGGCCACCGGTGACGTGCGTGGCGCGTTCTCCATGTCGGAGCCCGCACTCGGTTCCGATGTCGCCGCGATCACCACGACCGCCACACGCACCGGTGAAGGCGGCGGTTATGCGATCAGTGGTCAGAAGATGTGGCTGACCAACGGTGCCACCTCCACCCTGGTCGCCGCGCTGGTGCGTACCGACGAGGGACAGGAGAAACCGCACAAGAATCTGACCACGTTCCTGATCGAGAAGCCGGCCGGCTTCGGGGAGGTGCTACCCGGGCTGACCATCCCGAAAAAGCTGGACAAGATGGGCTACAAGGGCATCGACACCACCGAACTCATCTTCGACGACTACCAGGCGCAGGCCGCCGATATCCTCGGCGGTGACCCGGGCAAGGGATTCGCCCACATGATGGACGGCGTCGAGGTGGGTCGGGTCAATGTGTCCGCGCGTGCCTGTGGGATCGCCCAACGGGCCTTCGAGTTGGCCGTACGGTACGCCCAGCAACGTTCTACCTTCGGTAAACCGATCGCCGAGCATCAAGCGATCGCCTTCAGCCTCGCCGAGATGGCCACCAAGGTCGAGGCCGCGCATCTGATGATGGTCAACGCCGCCCGCCTCAAAGACTCCGGCGAACGCAACGACGTCGCGGCCGGCATGGCCAAATACTTGTGCAGCGAATACTGCGCCGAGGTCACCCAGGCTTCGTTCCGCATCCACGGCGGCTACGGCTACTCCACCGAATTCGAGATCGAACGCCTGATGCGCGAAGCACCCTTTCTGCTGATCGGCGAAGGCACCAGCGAAATCCAGAAACAGATCATCAGCAAAGGACTACTCCGCGAATACCGCGAGAAGTAAAGGGGAGAACACGTGCAGCGCAGCATCTTCACCGACGACCACGAGGCCTTTCGTAAGACCATCCGTGAGTTCATCGCCAAGGAAGTGGCACCCAAGTACCACGAGTGGGAGAAGCAGGGACACCCGCCGCGCGAGTTCTACAACCGGCTCGGCGATCTCGGCGTGCTCGGCATCGAGGCACCGGAGGAATACGGCGGTGGCGGCGTCGCAGACTTCACCTATTCGATGGTGATCGCCGAGGAGACGTCGGCCGCCGGGGTCACCTTCGGCAGCTACTCCGTGCACAGCAACCTCATCCTGCCCTACCTGATGGAGCACGCGACCGACGACCAGAAGCATCGCTGGATTCCCGGATTCTGCTCCGGCGACATCATGTTCGCGATCGCGATGACCGAGCCGGGCACCGGATCGGACCTCGCGAACATCTCCACCACCGCAAAGCTGTCCGAGGACGGCAGCCACTACATCCTCGACGGTGCGAAGACGTTCATCACCGGCGGCGCACTCGCGGACCGGGTCCTGGTGGTGTGCCGGACGTCGCCGTTCGACAGCGAGAACCGCCGGGCCGGGCTGTCGATCCTCGTCGTCGACACCACCTCCGAGGGTTACGCCGTCGGACGCAAACTCGAGAAGATCGGACTCAAGGCCTCCGACACCGCCGAACTGTCGTTCAGCTCGGTGAAGGTGCCCGTGGAGGACCGCCTCGGTGAGGAGGGTGCGGGCTTCTCGTACCTCACGCACAATCTCGCGCAGGAGCGGCTCACCATCGCCATCGGCGCCGCGGCAACCGCGGCCGCAGCCGTGCAGCACGCGCTCGACTACACCAAGGACCGTGATGTCTTCGGTCGCCCAGTGGCGTCGTTCCAGAACACGAAATTCGTCCTGGCGGAATGCTCGGCCGAGGTCGAGGCGATCCGGCATCTGGTCGACCGCGCCCTCGAACTGCACAACGCAGGCGAACTCTCCGTGCCGGATGCGGCGCGGGCCAAGCTGTTCGCAACCGAGACAGCCGGACGTGTCATCGACAAATGCCTGCAGTTGCACGGCGGATACGGCTACATCGTCGAATACCCGATCGCCCGACTGTATGCCGACACCCGGGTCTCGCGCATCTACGGGGGCACCAATGAGGTGATGAAGACGATCATCGCGAAAGACCTCGGCCTCTGACCCATTAGGCTCGGGGTGTGTCAGTCTACGAGCACGGATTCGCGCGGGTGAGCGGGGCGGTTCCGACCGTCTCCATCGCCGACCCGGCGCGCAATGCCGAACGAACGGTCGATGCACTCCGCGCCGCTGCCGATGACGGCGCCGCGCTGGTGGTGTTCCCCGAACTCGGGCTGTGTGGGTACAGCATCGACGACCTCGTCCAGCAGGACGCCGTACTGGACGCATGCCTGGACGGCCTGCAGACAGTGGTCGAGGCGAGCACGGGGTTACGCCCACTGATCGCCGTCGGCCTGCCCCTGGTGGTCGGCGACGGTCTCTACAACTGCGCAGCCGTCGTCCACGACGGGGCGGTCCTCGGCGTTGTCCCGAAGTCGTATCTGCCGAATTACCGGGAGTTCTACGAGCAGCGGTACTTCTCCGCTGCTCGCGACGCCGCCGTCACCACCGCCACGGTGATGGGCGCGGAGGTACCGTTCGGTCCGGATCTCATCTTCGAGGCCGACGACCTTCCTGGCTTCGCCGTGCATCTGGAGATCTGCGAGGACGGGTGGGTGCCGATCCCGCCGAGCACCTGGGCGGCATTGGCGGGTGCGACGGTCTTGGCCAACCTATCCGGCAGCCCGGTCACCGTCGGCAAGGAGTCGTACCGGAAGTCGCTGTGCACCAGCCATTCCGCCCGATGCGTCGCTGCCCACGTCTATGTGGCCGCGGGATTCGGCGAGTCCACCACCGACCTCGCCTGGGACGGCGACGCGCTGATCTCGGAGAACGGTACGCTCCTGGCCCGCACGGAACAGTTCTCGATGACCGATCAGCGCATCACCGCCGACATCGATCTCGACCGGCTCCGGCAGGAGCGGATGCGGATGATCAGCCTGCGCGATCAGGTGGGCGACTACGCCGGCGACCTGAAACCGCTGCGCCGCATCCGCTTCCGACTCGGGGCCACCGAAGAGGTCGACGACACGCTGCGCCGTGAGGTGCCGCGATTCCCGTTCGTCCCTGCCGATTCGGCCGATCGCGACTTCCGCTGCCGGGAGGTCGGGAACATCCAGGTGCAGGGCCTGGCGGCGCGGCTGCGCGCCACCGGGATCGAGAAGATCGTCATCGGCGTCTCCGGCGGACTCGACTCCACCTTGGCGCTCTTGGTCGCCGTCGACACCTTCGATCGCCTCGGGCTGCCGCGGCAGAACATCCTCGCCTACACGATGCCCGGATTCGCCACCGGCACCGCGACATTGCGGCGCGCCCACGTGCTGATGGACTCGCTCGGGGTCAGCGGCACGGAACTCGACATCCGGCCGTCGTGTGAACAGATGCTCGCCGACCTCGGGCACCCGTACTCCCGCGGTGAGAAGGTCTACGACGTCACGTTCGAGAACGTCCAGGCCGGTGAGCGGACATCGCACCTGTTCCGGCTGGCCAATCACCACGGCGCCATCGTGCTCGGCACCGGTGATCTCTCCGAACTCGCGCTGGGCTGGTGCACCTACGGTGTCGGCGACCAGATGTCGCACTACAACGTCAACTCGTCGGTGCCGAAAACCCTGATCCAGCACCTCATCCGGTGGATGATCACGACCAGCGCCTACACGCAGGAGACCACCGACACCCTCGCCGAGATCCTCGACGACGTGATCTCCCCCGAGTTGGTTCCGGCAGGTGACGACGGCGCGATCCAGAGCACCGAGGACACGGTCGGACCGTACGAACTGCACGACTTCTTCCTGTACTACCTGACCCGATTCGGTTATCGCCCGGCGAAGATCGCCTACCTGGCGGCACAGGCCTGGGGCGACCGCGAACGGGGCGCGTGGTCGGAGATGATCATCACCCAGCGCCGCAACGAGTACGACCCGACAACCATCGAGCGATGGCTCATCGTCTTCCTCAAGCGGTTCATGAGCAATCAGTTCAAGCGCACCGCGATGCCCAACGGCCCGAAGATCGGTTCCGGTGGGTCATTGTCGCCGCGCGGTGACTGGCGGTCGCCGTCCGACGCGAGCTCACGTGCCTGGCTCGACAGCCTGTGAGCCGACCTCCCGGCCGGTGAGGTAGATCAGTCGCACCGCTCGAGCAACTGCTTGAGCTGCTCGTCGAAGGCACGGGCGATCGCCTGGACATCCGGGGCCTGATCGGTGCAGGCGAGGATGCCGACATTGAGATGGCCGTCGGCGGAGAAGACGGTGATGTTCAGTCCGAGCCCGTGGAAGATCGGCCCGAGCGGATAGACCGCGGTGACCCGCGAGCCGAGGAAGTAGAGCGGGAAGTCGGGGCCCGCGACATTGGAGACCAGGACGTTGAACACCGGCGGATGTGCCAGCGAGAGTCCGCGATCGCCGTAGAGCTTCATCACCGTCGACATGGTGGTCCCGGGGGCGAACTGTGCCCACGCCCGAAGGATGTTGGCGTCGATGTCGGCGTGATGCTCTTTCGACTTGCGAGCCATCTCCGATGCCTGCTCGACCCTCTCGACCGGGTCGTCGAGATTCGACGGCAACAGCGTGAACATGCCGGTGACCTTGTTGGTGCCACCGGTCACCAGCGCGCTCTCGTCCGCTCCGTGCACCGACACCGGCACCATGGCGACGAGCGGTTGCTCCGGGAGCTCGTCGTGCTGTTCGAGATAACTGCGCATCGCACCGCCGGTGATGGCGAGCACGACGTCGTTGATCTTCACGCCGAAACGGTTCTTGACCCGTTTGACGTCGTCGAGGGAGAGCTGAGTGACCGCGAGTGAGCGATGCGGTGTGATCGGCGCGTTGAAGCGGGTACGCGGCGCCTGGAACGGAACCGGCATCGCGGTCTTCGCCCGGGTGCGGCGGAACCATTCGATCGGCACCCCGACGGTCTCCGGGAGGAGTTTGGCCATCGCGATCGGGCGCTGGACGAAGTAATTGACCGCCCCCGTCAACGCCATCGTCGTCCGCGACGATCCGCCTGCGGTCTCCTTCATCTTGTCCGCATCGAGATCGGGTGCCTCAGGCGTCATGGTGCAGAGTTCGGCGAGGAGGTCCGCGCTGGTCACCCCGTCGACCCCGGCATGGTGCATGCGGAGCATCGCGGCGACCTTGCCCTGTGCGAGTCCCTCGATGACCCACAACTCCCACAACGGCTTGCCGCGGTCGAGGGTCTGGCCGGCGAGGTGGGCGCACAGCTCGGCCACCTGCTCCTCACCGCCCGGGGCGGGCACCGCGACACGGTGGACGTGACGTTCGATGTCGAAGTCCTCGTCCTCGATCCAGACCGGATGGTCGATGTTCAGCAGCGAATTATCCAGTTTGCGACGGAAATTGGGCATCGCTCCGATGCGCCGCTCGAGCTCGTCGCGCAGCTTGACGAAACTGTAACCACCCGGCATCGTGCTCGGATCGATCTCGATGAGACCGATGACGTGCATGAGCTGCGACCTCGTCTCGAGATAGAGAAACGACGCATCGAGCCCGCTGAGACGTTGCATGCACCCATCACCCCTTGCGCTACCGACGTCACTACTGACCCCGTCACCGACCATCATGCGCGCACGGATGAACAGCCCGCGCGCGCTTGCACAATCATGCCCGAAGGATGAGCCGGTCAGGCATCGATTCGGCGTACGTTGAGCCGATGGAACATCACCTGAAAGTCGATCGCAACGACGTCGCCGACCTTCCGGTCTCGGCGAACCCGCTGTTCACCCGCAGTGGCGAAGCCACCGAGTTCCCACGCTTCACACTTCCCGAGACCGAATCGTTGCCGGAGACCGCCTATCAGATCGTCCACGACGAGGCCATGCTCGACGGCAACGCGCGCCAGAACCTGGCCACCTTCGTGGGGACCTGGATGGACGATCACGCCAATCGGCTGTATCTCGAGTCGGCCGACAAGAACATGATCGACAAAGACGAGTACCCGCAGACCGCTGCGATCGAAACCCGTTGCTGGACAATGCTTGCCAATCTCTGGAATGCGCCGGATGCGACCAAGGCGATCGGCACGTCGACCATCGGTTCGTCGGAGGCGGCCATGCTCGGCGGCATGGCGCTCAAACGCCGCTGGGCCGAACGCCGCAAGGCGGAGGGCAAACCCGTCGGCACCCCGAACCTGATCATGTCGTCGGCGGTCCAGGTGTGCTGGGAGAAGTTCTGCAACTTCTTCGAGATCGAAGCCCGGTATGTACCGATCTCCGAGGAGCATCCCCTCCTCGACGGCCACGACCTCGCGTCCTACGTCGACGAGAACACCATCGGCGTCGTACCGATCATGGGCGTCACCTACACCGGCGCGTACGAGCCGGTCACCGCGATCGCCGCCGCCCTCGACGAGATCCAGGCGAACACCGGCCTCGACATCCCCATCCACGTGGATGCGGCCTCCGGTGGGGCAATCGCCCCGTTCCTGCAGCCCGATCTCGAATGGGACTTCCGCGTCGACCGGGTCGCGTCGATCAACATGTCCGGCCACAAATACGGCCTCGTGTACCCCGGCATCGGCTGGGTGGTCTGGCGGGACGCATCGTTGCTCCCCGAGAGCCTCGTGTTCCGGGTCAGCTATCTCGGCGGCGACATGCCCACCTTCGCCATCAACTTCTCCCGGCCGGGCGCCCAGGTGTTGCTGCAGTACTACCAATTCCTCCGGCTCGGCTTCGAGGGCTACCGCGCAGTCCAGCAGAACTGCCAGGACGTCGCGATGTCGCTGTCGTCCCAGATCGGCGCGATGGACCAGTTCGTGCTGCGCAGCGATGGCAGCGACATCCCGGTCTTCGCCTGGCAACTCGCACCGGGACACTCCGACAACTGGAACCTGCATCACCTGTCCACTCAGTTGCGCGAACGCGGCTGGCAGGTGCCCGCCTACCCGCTACCCGACAATCTCGCCGATCAGTGGGTGCAACGGATCGTGGTGCGCAACGGCCTGTCGCATGACTTGGCAGACCTGTTGATGCGCGACCTGCGCAGTTCGGTGGAATACCTGGACAGCCTCGACACGCCGATGCCGACGCCACACGCCACCCACGGGTTCCATCACTGATCGACGGAATTTCTAGAACAAGTTCTAGTACGCTCAGGCCTCGATGAGCACATTCACGCATTCCGAACTCGATGAGGCCTTCGGCCAATTCCAGCGAACTGTCGCCGAGATCGCCGTGACCCGTGATTGGGACCGGTTCGCCGAACTGTTCACCGAAGACGCCGACTACGTCGAACACGCCCTCGGCACGATGTCCGGCCGCGAGGAGATCCGGGCCTGGATCTGGAAGACGATGACCGCCTTCCCCGGCAGCCACATGACCGGGTACCCCTCGCTCTGGCACGTGGTGGACGCGCCGACCGGCCGGGTGATCTGCGAGGTCGACAACCCGATGCGCGATCCGGGCGACGGAACCCTGATCACCGCGACCAACATCACCATCCTGACCTACGCCGGCAACGGGCTGTGGAGTCGGGAGGAGGACGTCTACAACCCGATGGAGTTCGGCCAGGCGGCGATGAAATGGTGCGAGAAATCGGCCGAACTGGGTACCCTTGACGATGACGCGGCCCGGTGGATGGACACCATCGGGGTGATGTTCGCGCGGCGTCGATGACGCCTCGGCCTCGGATGATTTGCGTAACGGCACGTAGGGGGCCTGCGAATCGGCCGTGAATCCGCGTCACGCAGGGGGAAGACGTGCCCCGATCGGCGATGATCGAGCGGTACGTGAGAGTTGTCGTCGAAAACGATCGTGATCGACGACACGTGAGATGAACGTAACGGCGAACGCCCATGGTTACGATTCCGTAAGTACGGACTTGGGTCGGGTCGGCAGGTGTCGTATCCTGAACCACTGACCACCATGTCAGTCCCGCGCCGAGCTCACCACTGACAGGCATGACATACGGACCACCACCGTTCGGAGGAAAGAATGGCACGCGTTCTGACCCAGCTTGAACTGCTCAAGGAGCTGGCACCGGTTGCCGAGGACAACGTCAACCGGCACCTCAAGATCGCCAAGAACTGGAACCCGCACGACTACGTGCCGTGGGATGACGGCAAGAACTTCGCAGCGCTCGGCGGAGTCGACTACGACCCCGAGCAGTCGCAGCTCGACGAGGTCGCCAAGGCCGCGATGATCACCAACCTCCTCACCGAGGACAACCTGCCGTCCTACCACCGGGTCATCGCCGACAACTTCTCGATGGATTCGGCGTGGGGCCACTGGGTGGGACGCTGGACCGCCGAGGAGAACCGGCACGGCATCGCCATGCGCGACTACCTCGTGGTGACCCGCGGTGTCGATCCCGTCGCCCTCGAAGAGGCGCGGATGATCCACATGACCAACGGCTACGACCCGATGCTCGCCGCCGCCGGACGCACCGAGGAGCTCGAGGAATACGCCGACGAACTGGGCATCCTGCACTCGGTCGCGTATGTGACCTTCCAGGAGCTGGCCACCCGCGTCAGCCACCGCAACACCGGCAAGGCCTGCAACGACCCGATCGCCGACAAGATGCTGCAGCGCATCGCCGCCGACGAGAACCTGCACATGATCTTCTACCGCAACATCTGCGGTGCGGGTATGGACATCTCGCCCGACCAGACGTTGCGTGCGGTGACCGATATCGTCACCAACTTCCAGATGCCGGGCGCCGGTATGCCGAACTTCCGTCGCCACGGTGTGCTGATGGCCAAGCACGGCATCTACGACCTGCGTCAGCACCTCGAAGAGGTCATCATGCCGGTTCTCCGTAAGTGGAAGATCTTCGAGCGTGAGGACTTCACACCAGAGGGCGAGAAGACCCGCGAGGAGCTCAGCGCCTTCCTCGAGCAGCTCCAGAAGGACACCATCCGCTTCGAGGAGATGCGCGACCGTTCGCTCGCCCGCGAGGCCAAGAAGCGGGAGCAGCAGGCATCCTGAGCACCGCACAGACGGTCCGAGTGCTTCCTGAGGAGCGAGCTCGCGAGCGTCACGAAGGACCGGCGCCCTCGACCTCCGAGGGCGCCGGTTCGGCGTCGCCCTTCGCGGTTCGCGGGGTCGCTCCTCAGGACGGCGCGTCAGGGAACGGCGCTGCGCTGAGAATCGGCTCCATCGAGCTGGCGAGCCCGGTGGTTCTCGCCCCGATGGCCGGCGTCACCAACGTCGCCTTCCGCACCCTGTGCCGCGAGCTCGAACTCGCCCGCACCGGCACGGTGTCGGGGCTCTACGTGTGCGAGATGGTCACCGCCCGCGCGCTGGTGGAACGTCACCCGGTCACGATGCACATGACGACGTTCGGACCGGACGAGTCGCCACGGTCGATGCAGCTGTACACCGTGGACCCGGAGAACACCTACGCGGCGGCCAAGATGATCGTCGACGAGAATCTCGCCGACCACATCGACATGAACTTCGGCTGCCCGGTCCCCAAGGTCACGCGCAAAGGTGGCGGATCGGCAATTCCCTACAAGCGCAACCTGTTCCGGCGGATCGTCGCAGCCGCGGTGCGTGCCACCGAGGGCACGTCGATCCCGGTGACGGTGAAGTTCCGGATCGGTATCGACGACGAGCACCACACGCATCTCGACGCCGGACGCATCGCGGCCGCCGAGGGCGCGCAGGCCGTCGCCCTGCATGCGCGCACCGCTTCGCAGCGCTATTCGGGAACCGCCGCTTGGGATGAGATCGCCCGGCTCAAGGAGCACGTGACCGAGGTTCCGGTACTCGGCAACGGCGACATCTTCGAACCGGTCGATGCCGTCGAGATGATGCGGCACACCGGCTGCGACGGCGTGGTGATCGGCCGCGGCTGCCTCGGACGGCCGTGGCTGTTCGCCGAACTCGCAGCCGAATTGAACGGATTCGCGGCGCCCGCCGCCCCGAATCTCGGCGAAGTGTCGCAGATCATCGTCCGGCACGGTGAATTGCTCGCCGCACATCATGGCGAGGGCAAGGGCATGCGCGAGATCCGTAAACATGTCGCCTGGTATCTGCGCGGTTTCCCGGCCGGCTCCGATCTCCGCAATCGACTGGCGCTGGTGAACACCCTCGATGAGCTGCGCGAACTCGTCGGCACGCTGCCCGCCGACGCCGAATTCCCAGCGGACGGACATGGGCCTCGCGGTCGGCAGGGATCGCCTGCGAAGGTCGCGCTACCCGACGGCTGGCTCGACGACCCGGACGAGGACATCGTTCCCGACGGCGCCGAGATCATGCATTCGGGCGGCTGAATACGGAAATGCAACCCGCCACGCGGTAGCTGAGACATGTTCTCAGGTGCAATCAGTAATATGACTCGAGGTCTCGCGTGGGCGGGACCATGTCATGGTGCGCCGTACCAGCCCATCGGCGGTGGCACTGGAAGGTCGGGGTTCAAGGGGAATGTCAGTTGAGTCGTAAGTCATCGGGACCGGACGAGCCGTCCGACGAAGGCACCACGCCTCGTCGTGGTCGGCGGGCTGGTCGCTCCGGTGGTGCCAACGACTTCAAGGAGATGTTCGGCGACCCACCGGTGAACGGTGGCCCTTCCCACGGCGCCCTCCACGAGCCACGCGGCACCGATCGCTACGTCCGCGGACGCACCCGGCTCACCGTGCGTGAGCTGATGGAGCAGATGAACGCGGCCGGGACCGACGCGCAGACGTCCGGACCGGCACAGCCGGGACAGTCCCGAAAGCGTTCGCCGGAGCCACAGCCACCCGCCGACGAGAATCCGACCACGGTCCATCGATTCGGGAACCTCGACGAGGTCCCCAACGCGAACGATGTGACCCAGAAGATCCCGACCATCCGCCCCGACGCCCCCGATGTCGACGTCGATCTCTCGGACGACGCGACCCGCGAACGGGTCACCGAGGAGTCGCGCGGGCAGGGCAGCCGCGCCCGGCCGTTGCAGCCGACTCCCGACCTCTCTGACACCATCCCGCCACGGTCGCGTCCGTTCCGGCATCCCGGACCGAAGGATCGGCGCCGCAACCTCACCCGAAACGTCACCGTCACGGGCCGTGTCATGGTCGCGGTCGCCTGCGTGATGGCCCTGGTCGGCACCGGCTTCGTCTGGGGCTACCTGCAATCGTGGGACGGCAACTGGAAAACCATCAACGCGGTGAACCCGAACGATGCGAACATCCGCAAGAAGGATGCCCAGTACGGCGACGAGAACTATCTCATCGTGGGCACCGACACCCGATCCGGGCAGAACAGCAAGGTGGGCGCAGGTACCACCGCCGACGCCGAAGGCGCGCGTTCGGATACCGTCATCCTGGTCAATGTGCCGGCCAACCGCAGCCGTGTGGTCGCCGTCTCGTTCCCCCGCGACCTGCAGGTGGACCGTCCCGAATGCCAGCAATGGGACAACAGCGCGGGCACCTACGGAGATCCGATACCGGCCGAGACCGGAGTGAAGCTCAACAGTCTCTACGCCAACGGCGGACCGAAATGTCTGGTTCAGGCGATCACCCAGATGAGCGGCCTGAACATCAACCATTTCATCGCGATGGACTTCTACGGATTCGAGAAGGTCGTCAAATCCGTCGGCGGTGTCCAGGTCTGTTCCACAGCACCCCTGTACGACTACGAGCTTGGCCAGATCATCCGGAAAGCCGGACCTCAGAAGCTCACCGGGCGACGCGCTCTGAACTATGTCCGCGCTCGGAACATCGCGTCCGAGGGCACCGGCGACTACGGCCGGATCAAGCGGCAACAGCTGTTCATGTCGTCACTGCTGCGTTCCACACTGTCCGGCAACGTGTTGTCGAACCCGAACAAGCTGAACAGCATCGTCAACACCTTCATCCAGTACAGCTTCGTGGACGGTGTCGACACCAAGTCACTGCTCAATCTGGCCGAATCGATGCAGGGAATCGAGGCCGGACGGGTCACCTTCCTGACCATCCCGACCTCGGGTACCACGACGGACGGTCTCAACAACGAGATCCCGCGGACCGACGCCATCAACGCGATCTTCAACTCGATCATCGATGACGACCCGCTGCCCGGTGAGAAGGCGAAGAAGAAGGCCTCGAGTTCCGCCAGCAAGACGGCCTCGAGCAGTTCGGCCGCACCCTCGAGTGAGGCCGCACCGACCAAGCTGAACGCGACCGCGCAGAGCCCCGGCAACGTGGGCGTCCGAGTCCTCAACGGGACCGACCGCAGCGGCGTGGCGTCGGAGGTCTCCGACCAGCTCGTGTCCCAGGGATTCGACGTCCGCGGTGTCGCCGACGCCTCGGAGAACCGCGACGAGACCGTCATCCGCTATGGCGCGGGCGAGCAGGATTCGGCGGCCACCCTGGCCAAGATGTTCCCAGGCGCGACGATCCAGCAGGACCCGAACGTGAAGTCGGGCGTCGAAGTGATCCTGGGTTCGAACTTCGACGGATCCCTGGACTCGACCCCCGCCACCGGTAGCACCATCTCGGCCCAGCAACTGCCGGAGCTGTCGGCGTCGTCGGGCCTGCCGAACGATCTTGCGGTGACCAACGCGGGCGACACGACCTGCTCCTGACCTGCAAAAAAGGGGTCAAATCGGGCATGCACCGGCCGTTCATGGTGTGTTCATCCGCACTGGCAGGGTATCGGTCGAGTGACCAAGTATCCTGGACGCTATGCGTACCGCGTACCACGAGCAGCTTGAGGTGCTCAATTCGATCTTGGGCGAGATGTGTGACCTCGCCGGCGCGACCATGGCGCGCGCCACCCAGGCCCTGCTGCAGGCCGAGCTGGCCGTCGCCGAGGAAGTGATCACCGACAACGACCGGATGAACGAGTTGTCGGTCCGCGCCGAGGAGCAGGCGTTCGCGCTGCTCGCCCGACAGGCTCCGGTGGCCGGTGATCTGCGCGGAATCGTCAGCGGATTCCAGATCGCGGCGGACGTCGACCGGATGGGGGCACTCGCCCTGCACGTGGCGAAGGTTGCGCGCCGTCGCCACCCGGCCAAGGCGCTGCCCGAGGAGGTCAACGGCTACTTTGCCGAGATGGGCCGGCTCGCGGTGCAACTCGCGGAGACCGCGCGAGAGGTCCTGACCACACAGAACCCGGAGGAAGCAGTCCGTCTGCAAGAAGACGACGATGCCATGGACGATCTGCACCGGCACCTGTTCACGGTGCTGATGGACCGGGAGTGGAGCCACGGGGTGGCCGCCGCCGTCGACGTCACCCTGCTCGGCCGGTACTACGAGCGGTTCGCCGACCACGCGGTGCTCATCGGGCGCCGGGTCGTGTTCCAGGCCACCGGGCAGACACCGGAACAGTTCCTCGAGGTCTCCTGACCAATCGTCGGAACCGCGTCCCCGGGTCTCGACGACTCGGGACGCACGTCCCTCGCGCGGTCCGGATGCGATCCGGACCGCGTTTTTTCTGCGATGAGATGGCGCTCACCTGGTGCTGCACCGGATTTCGTGGCCCCGTCGCCCCGGCGTTAGGGTGGCGACATGGCTCAGCATCCCTCTGCGGAACGAGACTTCGACCCGGGCGCCGGGAGCGCAGCGAGCGGGCCCACATTCAGTCCGGGCGCCGGGAGCGCAGCGAGCGGGCCCACATTCAGTCCGGGCGCCGGGAGCGCAGCGAGCGGGCCCATGTTCACTACCGAGAACGCGACGCGCGACATGCCCCTCTACGGTCTGGGTGCCGGGAGTGCAGCGGCTGAGCACACACTCACCGACGACGAGCAGGCAGCCGCCGCTCACCGCCGCCAGATCCTGAGCTATCTGGGGTTCACCCTCGTTCTGATCGTCGCGTTGATCGTGTTGCTGCTGAACATGTGAGCTTCGAGACCCTTCGAGACGCTCGCAGGCTCGCTCCTCAGGGCGCAGCGCTCGCCACGGCGGTCCCTGAGGAACGAAGCGCCAGCGAAGTGTCACGAAGGGCGCCCCTCACAGCACCGCACCGAGCCGGCAACGCACTGCGCCGGGAGTCGATGAACGACCACCCCGGCGCAGATGCCTCAAGACTTCTCCGGCTCAGCCGAAGCGGCCCGAGATGTAATCCTCGGTCTCCTGCTTGAACGGGCTGGAGAACATCGTCTCGGTGTCGTTCAGCTCGACGAGCTGCCCCGGCTGACCGATGCCCTCCAGGTTGAAGAACGCGGTCTGATCGCTGACCCGCGCCGCCTGCTGCATGTTGTGGGTCACGATGACGATCGTGTATTCCTTCTTGAGCTCACCCATCAAGTCCTCGATCGCCAGCGTCGAGATGGGGTCGAGCGCCGAGCACGGTTCGTCCATGAGCAGCACGTCCGGCGACACTGCGATCGCGCGCGCGATGCACAGTCGCTGCTGCTGACCGCCGGACAGGCCACCACCGGGCTTGTCGAGCCGGTCCTTCACCTCGTCCCAGAGATTGGCGCCGCGCAGGCTGCGCTCGGCGACCTCTTCGAGCTGGGCCTTGTTCCGCACGCCCTGGAGCTTCAGGCCGGCCACCACGTTGTCGCGAATCGACATGGTGGGAAACGGGTTCGGCCGCTGGAAGACCATGCCGATGGTGGCGCGCACGCTCACCGGGTCGACGCCCTTGGCGTAGATGTCCTCGCTGTCGAGGAGGACATTGCCCGTTGCGTAGGCGCCGGGTGTCACCTCGTGCATGCGATTGAGCGTGCGCAGCACCGTGGACTTGCCACAGCCCGACGGGCCGATGAAGGCGGTGATGCAGCGCGGCGGCACCTCCAGCGTCACGTCCTTCACCGCGTGGAATGCGCCGTAATAGATGTTCAGGTCTTTGATGTCGAGGCGCTTGGCCATTGTCTCTATCCGTTCTCGCGGTGGAGGTCCGTCCGCTCCTCGAAGGCGAGCGACGGGGTTCTCGAAGGGTCAGGAGGTCTTGGGGGCGAACAACTTCG
Organism: Gordonia sp. DT218; assembly: GCF_049847105.1. Taxonomy (NCBI): domain Bacteria; kingdom Bacillati; phylum Actinomycetota; class Actinomycetes; order Mycobacteriales; family Gordoniaceae; genus Gordonia; species Gordonia sp. DT218. The sequence continues at coordinate 796,724 of NZ_JBNCNS010000001.1, forward strand.
CCACTGCCTTGGCGCCGAAGTACACGATCGCGACCAGGATGACCAGGGTGAGCGCCGCTCCCCACACCTTGTCGAGTGCTCCAGGACCGTTGTTGTACTGCTGCACCATCATCAGTGGTAGCGATTCCTGGTTGCCGGCGAACGGATCCCAGTTCATCGCCCGTGTCGATCCCACCAGGATCAGCACCGGGGCGGATTCGCCCATCACACGCGCGATGGCCAGCATCACGCCGGTCACGATGCCCGACAACGCCGTCGGGAGGACCACTCGCGCGATGGTCTTCCACTTGGGGATGCCCAGCGCGTAGGACGCCTCTCGCAGATCCTGCGGGACGATCTTCAGCATTTCCTCGGTCGCACGGACCACCAACGGCACCATCAACAGCACCAACGCGAGCGACACCACGAAACCCATCCGAGGCAGCCCGAACGAGGTACGCCAGACGGCGTAGATGAAGAGCGCGGCCACGATCGACGGGACACCGGACAGGATGTCGACCATGAAGGTCGTGGTGCGCGCGAGGACCGACTTGCCGTTGCTGTATTCGACGAGGTAGATCGCGACGAAGATGCCGAGCGGGATCGAGATCACCGCGGCCAGCGCGGTCTGGATGAGGGTGCCGACGATCGCATTGGCGACCCCGCCCCGGCGCTCGGCGGAGAACCACCATTGCGGGTCGAGGATCGGTTCGATCCCGCGTGCGATGAGCGTCACGACCAGCCATATGAGCGGTACCAGTGCGATCAGCAATGCCACCGACACCAGGACCCGCGTCGACTGGTTGACGATCTTGCGCCGGGTGGCCACCGGCTGGAATCCGGACGGGCGCCTCTTGACAGGTCCGCTCGGCCGCGAATCAATTGTCGCTGTCATGTCACTTATTCCTCCGGGAGACGACCGTGCGGGCGGCGGCGTTGACGACGAACGTCAGCACGAACAGGGTCAGGCCGGCCGAGATGTAGGCGCCGGTCTTCGACGGTGAGTCGAACTCGGCCGCATTGTTGGCGATCTTGGTCGCGAAGGTCTCGCCGCTCTCCATCAGGTTGAAGTCGATCGGCCCGGCCGTCGAGATGATCAGCAGCAGAGCCATCGTCTCGCCGAGCGCGCGCCCCAGCCCGAGCATGCCGCCGCTGATGTAGCCGGAGAACCCGAACGGGAGCACCGCGACCTTCACGACCTCCCACTTGGTCGCACCGAGCGCGAGGGCGGCTTCGCGGTGGGCCGTCGGCGTCTGCATGAACACCTCGCGGGTGACCGCGGTGATGATCGGCAGGATCATGATCCCGAGCACGATGCCTGCGGTGAGCATGGTGCCACCGGTCGACATGTTCGCGACCTGGGTCGGCTGCTGGAAGAACGGGAGAAAACCGAGGTTGCCCACAAGCCAGTTGTTGACCGGGACCAGCGCGGGTCCGAGGACGAGGATGCCCCACAAGCCGTAGACGATCGACGGGATCGCGGCGAGCAGATCGACGGTGTAGGTGATGGGCCCGACGAAACGCTTCGGCGCGTACTCCGTCACGAAGATCGAGATGCCCAAAGCCACAGGCATGGCGAGCAGCAACGCGATCAGCGAGACCACGACAGTGGCATAGAAGAGCTGCGGGATGCCGAACTTCAGCTCGGTCCCGGTGGTGATCCACTCGCCCTGATAGGTGAAGAAGTTGGCGGTGTTCTTGGCAAGCGACGGAATCGCCTGTGCCAGTAAAAAGATCGCGATCAGGGCGATGACGACCGAGACCAGGACACCCGAGCCCACCGACAGCGTGCGGAAGATCTGGTCACCGAGCCTGCTGCGCTTGGCGGTCTTGAGATCACTGGGCTGTGCCTCGGGCGGGAGATCCGGCGCAGGCGATGTGCCCAGCGGACCACCCTCGGCGTGCTCGCCCTGATTCTGGCTGAGTGAGGTCATGCGTCCTTCTGGTTCTGCTCTGGTCATCGCGCCACTTCCCGGATAGTGGATCGGCCTAGTGTCTCAACCGCGGTCGCGGGGCCGCAAACGCTCCGGCCCCGCGACTGTGGTGATGTGAGACTCAGGAATTCTGACCGCCCGAGCTGCCGCCCAGACTGTCGACGGTCCCCTGCACTGTCGCCTTGTAGGCGTCGGGCAGCGGTACGTAGCCGAGGTCGGCCAAGCCGTCCTGACCCTTGTTCAGGGCAGTGGTGAAGGCCTCCTTGAGAGTCGAGCTGATGTTCTCGTCGGAGTAGCCGGTCGAGCACACGATCTCATAGGTGGTCAGCATCAGCGGGTATGCGCCCGCCGTCTTCGACGCGAAGAGCGCGTCGCTGTCCACCACGAGGTCCTTGCTGCCCGGGGACTTGAACTTCACCGAATCCAGGGCCTTGCCGGCCGAGTCGGCGTTCAACGCGACCGGTCCCGCACCGAAGTCGATCTGGGCCACACCCAGCTTGTTCTCGGTCGCGAAGCCCCACTCGACATAGGTGATCGAGCCCGGGGTCTTCTTCACGGTGTCGCCGACGCCGGTCGACTTGGCCGCGGCCGAGCCGCCCTTGCCCTGGAACTCCTTGCTGTGCTCGTACGGCCAGGCCTGCGGTGCCGATGCCTGCAGGAACTGCTGGAAGTTGTCGGTGGTGCCGGAACTGTCGCTGCGGTGCACCGGGACGATGTTCTCGGCCGGGAGGGCGACGCCGGGGTTCAGGGCCGCGATCGCGGGATCGTTCCACTTGGTGATCTTGGAATCGAAGATGCCGGCCAGCACCGTCGGGTTGAGCTTGAGGTTGTCGACGCCCTCCACGTTGTAGGCGACCGCCACCGGACCGGCGACCAGCGGGATGTGCCACGCGTCGTTGCCGTTGCAGCGTTCCTTCGCCGACGCGACCTCTTCGGGCTTGAGCGCCGAATCCGAACCCGCGAAGTCGACGTCGCCGGCGATGAACTTCTTGATGCCGTCTCCCGAGCCGCTGCCCGTGTAGTCCATCACGATGTCGCCGTTGTCGGTCAACACGTCGCCGAAGTGCTCCATGGCCTTCTGCTGGGCAGTCGAACCCTCGCCGCTGATCGTCTTGGTGTCCCCGCCACTACTGCATGCGCCGACCAGCGCGACCATCGCAATGGTCGATACCGCCGCCAACGCACCGTTCCGATTGATCTTCACCGTTACACGAGCCTTTCGATCGATGACTCCGGCACTCCGGAGTGTCCGAAATGACGCTAGGCGGGGCTGGTGGACTGATCACCGACACCAGATGAACGCAGGGTGAATTGGCCGGACCGTGGTCCGATAAGCCCTCGGGCGCCGGGAGCGAACGCCCGGAGACGCACGCCCGGTAGAGTTCGGCTAAGACCCGAGGTGCCGGACATCTGACCGACTGCGTGGGGAGCGACGTCCGTGACGAACGAGTACAACCATCTCGACCTGCACGGCGACCGAGTCGCCTATCGCGATGTCGGCGACGGCGACGCACTGCTGCTCATCCACGGTATGGCCGGCAGCTCCGCCACGTGGGATGCCGTGATCCCCGCTCTCGCCCGTCGCTACCGCATCATCGCGCCGGATCTGCCCGGGCACGGCGACTCCGACAAGCCCCGGGGAGACTATTCACTGGGGGCCTTTGCGGCCTTCCTGCGTGATCTGCTCGACGAGATCGGGATCGACAAGGTCACGGTCATCGGCCAATCGCTCGGTGGCGGGGTCGCGATGCAGTTCACCTACCAACACCCCGACTACTGCGAGCGTCTCGTGTTGATCGGCAGTGGCGGACTCGGACCAGACGTCAATTGGATGCTGAGATTCCTCGCCGCTCCCGGCGCAGAGCTCATCCTCCCGGTCATTGCTCCGAAACCTGTACTGCGGGTGGGCGAGACGGTTCGCTCGTGGGCCGCGTCAGCCGGCATCCGCTCACCCCGGGCGGATCAGACCTGGCGGGCCTATACCTCGTTGTCCGACGCCGCGACGCGGCGGGCGTTCCTCCGGACGCTACGTGCCGTCGTCGATCACCGCGGTCAGGCGGTCAGCGCCCTGAACCGGTTGTACCTCAACGCCGAGTTGCCGACCCAGTTGATCTGGGGCGACAAGGACAACATCATCCCGGTCGCACACGGGATCGCCGCGCACGAGGCCATCCCGGGGAGCCGGCTCGAGATCCTCCCGGGTGTCGGCCACTACCCGCACGCCGAAGCGCCCGACGAGGTGGTGCGGATCCTGGAGGATTTCCTGACCGGGGCACCCGCCGCACGGGCCCGGAAACTCGGCTGAGCAGCCAGCCGGTAGTCGGGCGCCGCATCACCCGTACGCGACGTCGATCGCATACCTGGTGAAGCCGAGCCGCTCGTATGTGTGCAGCGCGGCGACGTTGTCGCCCTCGACGTACAGCTCCACCTCGCCGATGTGGCGATCGGCGAGATGGTGCAGTCCCGCCAGGGTCAGCAGCCGGCCGAGTCCGCGCCCCTGCGCCGCGGGATCGACACCGACGATGTAGACCTCACCAAGACTCGGGTCGTGCACCTTCGTCCAGTGGAAACCGAGCAGTTGTTCCGGGTGCGCCGCGTCGAACGCGAGGAACAGCCCTTTCGCGTCGAACCAGTCGCTCTGGATCCGTTCGGTGATCTGCGCCTGGGTCCATCCGCCCTGCTCTGGATGCCAGTCGAACGCTGCGTTGTTGACCCGCAGGATCTCCGCGTCGTCGATGGACCCTTCGTAGGTACGCAGCACGGTTCGGTCGTCCACCTCGAGAGGCGGCAGGGCGTCGCCGGTCGGCGGGAGCGGTCGACGCAGCTGCAACAGTTCGCGGCGCCGGGCCAGACCCAACGTGGCGGCGAGAGCCACCGCGCCGGGCAGGTCGCCATGCGCCCAGACCCGCGGCGCCGGATCGGCGGTGACCTCTCGCGCCACGACGAAGGCCGCAGCAAGGAGCGCCCGTCCGTACCCTCTCCGGCGACGGGCCGGATCGACGACGGCCTCGATCATGGCCGGCTCGCCCGAGCGCCCGGCGATCACGTTCGCATAGCCTGCGTCCGAGAAGATATGACGCACAACCTGATCCGACGCTCCGTCGATCGCCGTCGCGGACTGTTCGGACAGTGGCGCGACGCCGTCGGCGTCTGTCGCGGACCTCACCAGCCCGTGCGCGAAGTCGACAGCCTCGGAGGTCAGTCGGTCGACCACCGTCAAACCGGCCCCGGCACCGTCAGTTCCCATTGGTGGTGGCACTGAACTCCTCATCGAGCGGTCCATCGAGATCGCCGGCACCGAAGCCGTCGGGCATCACGTCTGTCGAGTTGTCGGTGTCGGCCGATCCCCTACCGCGGTTCGGGCGGACCGCCTTGTACCCGACGTTGCGTACGGTACCGATCAGAGATTCGTGTTCGCTGCCCAGCTTCGCGCGCAGGCGACGGACATGGACGTCGACCGTGCGGGTACCACCAAAGAAGTCGTACCCCCAGACCTCCTGCAGGAGTTGCGCTCTGGTGAACACACGGCCGGCATTCTGGGCGAGGTACTTGAGGAGTTCGAACTCCTTGTAGGTGAGGTCGAGGGGGCGCCCACGCAGCCGGGCGGTGTAGGTCCCCTCGTCGATGATCAGCTCGCCCAGGGTGACCTTGCCGCTGGCCTCCTCCGTGGTCATCCCGCGGGTACGGACCACCAGCAGTCGCAGACGCGCGTCGAGCTCTGCGGGCCCGGTACCGGGGAGCAGGAATTCGTCGAGGCCCCAGTCGGCGTTCACGGCGACGAGCCCGCCCTCGGTGAGTACCGCGGCCACCGGCGCGGCGGAGCCGGTGCTGCCGAGCAATCGGCAGAGTCCGCGCGCGGCGGCGAGATCCGTCCGCGCGTCGACGATCGCGACGTCCGCGTTGCCCGCTTCCATCAACGACGAGACCTCGGTCGGCGCCACCCGCACGGTGTGCGCAAGCAGCGACAGAGATGGCAGGACGGACTCTGGATTCGGATCGGCTGTCAACAATAAGAGATCCATGTAGTACTCCGATCTCGTCGTTCCCCAACCCGTGGACAACCGTTCCCGACCCGCGTGCGGACCGGTCCGGCGCTGCTCACGTAGCCGACGGTTTGTTTACGCCGCCTTACCAACGTGTGCGCGATAGGTGACAGAATAGCGCCAATGTCGCGTTTCGCTGTTAACAAGGCGTCCGGGGGAGGCCGACAGCGTGTATCCCGGCGCCGACACGGGCACCGGCACCGGGGACGTCGGATTCTGGGTGTCGGCATCGTCGGGGTGATCGTGGTCGCTCTCGTCTTGCTCCTCGCCGACACGGTCGCCGCGATGCGCACCGAGCACGATTTCTCTCGCGCACTGCTCGCGTCACCACGTGTGACCTATGAGCCCGAGGTCACCATCAGCGGGTTTCCGTTCCTGACGCATGCGCGCACCGGCGACTTCGGCGGCGCGGTGATCACCGCCCGCGGCGTTGCGGTCGACTGTCAGTCTGCTGCCGGCTGCCGTGCCGAACTCGGCGCCACCATGGGCCGGTGGTCGGCTCCGAACGGCTTCGACATCGAGTCGAGTGACTTATTGCACACTGCGTCGGTGGACGCCTACACGCGGCTGGATTCGGTGAACCTCGGACGGATGCTCGGCATCCTCGATCTGACGGTCAACACCCCGGCTCCGGAGGACAAGGCAGGCGGAGGCGGGCCGGGCGACGGACTCTTGCAGCGCACCTCGGGTGTGTTACTGACCGGCACCGTCCCCTTGCCCCCGATTCTCGCAGGAACGCGGAGACCGCCGTCGGCGTCGGCGTACCCCGGGCCGAAGGTGAAGGTGAGCGTCACCGTGGACCTCTCGGTGGTCGACGGCCGCCTGCGTATCTCGGCAACCGACTTCTATCGCGGCCCGGAGGAACACGTCGACGCCGACGTCGCGGACGATCTCCGCGGATATGTGCTGTCGCGCTTCACGGCGACGCTTCCCCCGATGCCGCTGCCCTGGCAGACCACACCCACCGAGGCCCACAGTGAGGGCAGCGACGTCCTCCTGACCGGCAAGCGCGGCGCGGCCGACCTCGTCCCGAGCGACTTCTGACGACTCCTCACCCGCCACGCCGTCGATCGGGCACACCTTCCCGTCGATCGGGCACACCTTCCCGTCGAACGGGCGCGGGCACGCACGATCGACGAGGTTCTGCGCACGGTCGGCGGATTTCTGCGCACGGTCGACGAGATATTGCGCCCGATCTGCGACGACGGCGGGAGCGGTTTGGGGGCTCCGGTCACCGCTGTGTACCCTCGTTGGCATGCAACTGCGCCGTGAGTTCATGCTCACTCGCCGTCGTGCGATCGACTTCTGTCGCGTCGCCGATTGTTGCTGTCGTTAGTCTCTGAGAGCGCGGCGCCTGTCGGCGCGTTCATCTGACGATGGTGGCCGGTGCGGTTCCTTGCATCTCTGACATTCTCGCGTCTCATCCGGATACCTCCGGTGACCAGAACCATCCGCGACGAATCACCCGGTCGGCATCAACTGCGTTTCACATCTCTCCACAAATATCCGCAAGTATCTGGGAAGGACCCAACCATGGCACGTTCCGACGTCCTGGTCAGCGCCGACTGGGCTGAGCAGAACCTCAACACCGACGGAATCGTCTTCGTCGAGGTCGACGAGGACACCTCCGCCTACGACGGCGGCCACATCGCCGGCGCCGTGAAGATCGACTGGAAGACCGACCTGCAGGACCCGGTCCGTCGCGATTTCGTCGACGCCGAGCAGTTCTCCAAGCTGCTCAGTGAGCGCGGCATCGCCAACGACGACACCGTGATCCTCTACGGCGGCAACAACAACTGGTTCGCGGCGTACGCCTACTGGTACTTCAAGCTGTACGGCCACAACGACGTCAAGCTCCTCGACGGCGGCCGCAAGAAGTGGGAGCTCGACGGCCGCCCGCTGTCGACCGACGCGGTGAGCCGTCCGGCCACCACCTACAAGGCCTCCGAGCCCGACCTGACCATCCGCGCGTTCCGTGACGAGGCCGTCGCCGCCATCGGCAACAAGAACCTGGTCGACGTGCGCAGCCCAGACGAGTTCTCCGGCAAGATCCTCGCGCCGGCCCACCTCCCCCAGGAGCAGAGCCAGCGTCCCGGCCACATCCCCAGCGCCATCAACGTGCCGTGGAGCAAGGCCGCCAACGAGGACGGCACGTTCAAGAGCGACGAGGACCTCGCCGAGCTGTACTCCGAGGCGGGCCTCGACGGTGAGAAGGAGACCATCGCCTACTGCCGTATCGGCGAGCGATCCAGCCACACCTGGTTCGTGCTGAAGGAACTGCTGGGCCACCAGAACGTGAAGAATTACGACGGCAGCTGGACCGAATACGGCTCGCTGGTCGGCGTGCCCGTCGAGCTCGGAGAAGGAAAGTAACCATGTGTGCTGCACCCAAGCAAGGGCAGAAGCTGCCCGCCGGTGTCGATGTCGAGAAGGAGACCGTCCTGACCGGTCAGGTCAACGACTCCGAGGGCACGCCGGTTGCCGGCGCCTTCGTCCGGCTGCTCGACTCGACCGGTGAGTTCACCGCCGAGGTCGTGGCCAGCCCGACCGGCGACTTCCGTTTCTTCGCCGCCCCCGGCACGTGGACGCTGCGCGCGCTGTCGTCGGTCGGCAACGGTGACGTGACCATCTCGCCGGAAGGCCCCGGCGTGCACGAGCACGACATCGTGGTCAAGAAGTAGATCGCTCCACATGACGAAGGCCCCCGGGTTCGCCCCGGGGGCCTTCGTCATGTCCGGATGCCGGTGCGATCTCACGTCGCCGCGATCCGTCCGAAACCCTTGCTGCTTACGGCCCTTCGGCGATGACGGCGAGCCGGTCGATCGACGAAAGCAATCGATCGGACGTCGTGGCGCGCGCACGGACCAGGCGAGGCGGGTCCTCCAGATCGGTCCAGTCGTAGGTGTGGGTCACCAGGGTCGACGCGTCGCCGTCGGACTCGAGTTCCCACCGCCACAGATGGCCGGGCGGTTCGGAGCCCTCCTCCGACGGCTTCCAGGCAATCCGCCGACCTTCCTCGAACTCGACGACGTGGTTCTCCCGGACAGCACCGGTCGTCAGGGTCATCGCGAACACCTCGCCCACCGCGGTCACCCGCCGGCCGGGCGGCGCCTCCGACAGATTGTCGTTTCCGTCCCACTCGGGCTGGCGCGCCGGGTCGGCGATCAGCTCGAAGATACGTTCGGCGGGCGCGGCGATCCGGCGGCTCGCCGTCGAGATGCGCTGTTCATCGCTCATGTCACCATCCAAGCATCGGACGAGACCACCTCGGTTCGATGGCGGCACAACTCGCGCGCTAAACTCTCCGCGTGGTCATTTTCTTCGAGATCCTGCTGATTCTGGCATCGATTCTGATCGCCTGGTTCGGTGTCTACGTCCTCTACCGTCTGATCAACGACGAGTCGTGACCCAGCCTGCGGATGAACCGGACGGCGCGGCGCGCCGGTCCGGCGACGACGCGATCAACCAGGCAGCCGAGCGTGCCCAGGAGACCGCGGACCGCAATCTCCCCGAGTGGGGCGAGCTCCCGCTCCCCCACGACACCGCCAATCTCCGCCACGGCGCCGACCTGCATTCCGGCCTCCTCGCGCTCCTGCCGATGGTGGGCGTCTGGCAGGGCGAGGGTGAGGGACACGATCCCGACACCGGCGTGGACTACCACTTCGCTCAACAGATCATCGTCAGTCACGACGGTCAGAACTTCCTCAACTGGCAGGCCCGGTCGTGGGTGATCGACGACGATGCACGTTTCGTTCGTCCCGACCTACGTGAGACCGGGTTCTGGCGGATCGGCGACGACGACAACATCGAACTGCTGCTGGCTCACGCAGAGGGTTCGATCGAACTGTTCTACGGTCAGCCCCTGACGCAGACCTCGTGGGAACTCGCCACCGACGTGGTGATCAAGGCCGATTCCGGGCGTCGTACCGGCGGCGCAAAACGACTCTACGGACTCGTCGAGGACGGCGACCTCGCCTATGTGGAGGAACGCGTCGACGCCGACGGCGATCTCATCCCGCGGATGTCGGCCAAACTCCGTCGCTACGCCGGCTGACGTAGCGGCTTGCTCACCCGGCCGACCGCCGCAACCACCGACGACGGTCAGACCACGCCAGGTAGAGGTTCTTCTTGGGCACGGCGCTGTAGACCACCGTGCCGAGCATGATCACGACCGAACCGTAATTGGTTGCGGTACCCGGTTTCCCGCTGGTTCCCGGTATCACCGCGCCCGACGACGCGAAGCTCGCCGACCGGCCCGGTCGGCTGTCCACGCGCTCGCCGACGACGGAGAACACCTGACCGGTGTCGGCGTCCGCACACACCGGGAAGGTCATCCGGGTGCCCGCCGTCACCTCGGCGACGACCCGCTCACCCGCACGGTTGTAGATCACGGCGATCGGCTCGTCACCGGTGTTGCGAATGGTCATCCGGTCCGCACTCGCCCGGTACTGGTAGGTGACGCCGCTCGCCTCGGCGTCGAGATGGATCTGCTGTGGGTACCCGCAATCCCAGTCGGCGCTCCACGGGGTCAGGTAGTGGTAGTCGAGGTGATCACGCCGCGACGGAATCGGCAGCACACTCGGCATCAGCTCGCCCGAACGCAGCCACATGACACCCAACAGCGTTGGACTGCAATCAGTTCGGGGCGCCTGAACGTAGCAGACGGCGTCTCCGGGCGGAATCGGAACCGACTCGCCCGGACGTGCGACCACCAGGTCGAGCGGGCCGTCGGCGCCGACGGTCAGCACTGCCACCTCGCTGTCACCGCGATTGTGGATCGCCACCTCACCGTCGATGCGCGTGTGATGGACACCGTGCGCGAACGGATCGGCGAACACGAACTGAGGGGCCGTCGGCACGCCGAAGTCGACATCACCCGGCTTCCAGTAGTCATCGCCGGGGTCGAGCGCCGCCCAGTCGACCTCGTCCGGAGCCGGGCCGTCGAGCATGAACAACGGCTCGGTGCTCTCCGGATCGCGCCCGGACACGACCTGTCCGACGAGGACCGGCCGGCCGCCGACCCGGGCCGTCTGCAGAATGTGCGACTCGGCGACGGGCAGATCGACCGACGCCCCCGACGGCAGATGCGTGAACACCGTTCCGTCGGTGCGCGGCAACTCCGGGGTCGACAGCACACCCAGGTCACAGGCGCCCCGGTTGTGAAGGACCAGCTGATCGGAGCCCGATGTGTGCGAGTAGGTGAGACCCGAGACGTGCCCGGGCGTCCAGGTGGCCGCGCCGTCGTTGGTCCAATCCGCATCGTCGGGGGTGAGGAATCGGGCCCGGACCTCGGTGTCCACCTGATCGGCGATGATCTCGTGCGGGAGGCCCACGGGCATGCGAGGCACGTTCGATGCATCGTGATCGGATGCCACGTGAGCATGTGTCGCGGTCATGTCGGTCTCCCTCGCCGAAGAAGTTCGGTCGCCTGTGGTTCGTGTCGCGACCCGGTCCGGATGGGTCGGGCCTGATCGGGTTCGATCACGGACTGGTGTCAATTTCACGCCGGAGTCGGTGTCCGAGCACGAGTAGTCGACTACTTGAATAACCGATCGGGATCGCGGTGACGCGCGTTACACATGCCGGATTCGTGGGGTCACTCCCGGACCGAAACGGCCCTGGACGGAAACGACCCCCGTACCGCCCGTCAGCGGGGCCGGGGCCGATCGGACTCGATCGGGGTACGGGGGTCGGGTGACCATCTGGAATTCGCCGGCACGGAGGGTGCGGCCTCTCGGCGCACTCCCGTGGCAGTGAATGCCACGATCCGCGCTAGCGGATGGTCACCTCACGTGTCCAATAGTCATACAACTTCGAACCACCTCCTTCCTCGTGTACAGCCGAAGATACGCCTGCCCGCGACCGGGCGGCAACGTCTTTTTCACCGGGCCGCGACCGGCTCGATCTCGAGGACCACACAACTCGGATTGACCATGGAAAGATCTTGCGCCCCAGCATGATGCGTGACGATCACGACGGTCCTCGACGGACCGAACAGCCCACCGTCGGCGGCGACGAGCCGGCGCAGGAGCACTGCCGCGTCGTCGGCGTCGAGATGCTCGGTCGGTTCGTCGAGCAGCACCACCGGCGCCGGGTGCAGCAAGGCCCGGGCGAGGAGCAGCCGACGTCGCTGACCGCCGCTGACCGCGTCCGCTCCCCCGGTCAGGGCGGTGTCGATACCCTCGGGCAGCCCGTCGATCCACGACCGCAGGCCCACCGCGTCGAGCGCCGCCGACAACTCGGCATCGTTGGCATCACCCCGGGCGACCAGCAGGTTCTCCCGGACCGTCGTGGAGAAGACGTGGCCCTCCTCGGCGACATAGCAGACCGCCGAGCGCAGGTCGACGGAGCCGGCGGCGGCATCACGGCAGCCGACCGTTCCCGCGTGAGCCGCCAAGTGCCCGGCCAGGGTCAGCATGAGTGCTGATTTCCCCGATCCGCTGGGCCCGACCACCACCATCCGCGCCCCGGGCGGCAACTGAACAGACAGCCCGTCGGCGGGACCGAGGACATTCGTCGACGACCAACCCCACCGCAGTGCATCGACGTCGACCGTCACCGGACCCGAATGGATGTCGCGATCCCACGGTCCCCGGTCGTGCACGGGCACTCCGTCGGGCTCCGAGCCCGCCTCGGACACGCCCGCGCCATCGACCAGCGCCATGACCCGTGCGGCGCTCTGGCGACTCCGCTCGATCTGAATCCCGGCCTCGGTCAGCGGTCCGGTCGATTCGAAGGCGGAGAGCGGCAGCAGGATGAGGACGCCGAGGATCATCGGCGTGAGCCCCTCCCCCGAGGCGACCGACGCCAACGAACCCGGCACCGACGACACGAGTTCGATCCCGATCAGGCAGGCCGCCAGCACCGAGACGCCCACCGACAGTGGCGTTGCGGCGGCTGCCGCGGCCTCGTGACGCAGGCCCCGATCGGCCGACGCCAGAGCTTCGGTGTCGGCGGCCCCGGCGACAGCGAGAACATGCTCCCGACGCCGCGCGACGGTCAGTTCCGGCGCGTGCCAGAGCGCGGCGAGGGTCGCCTCCGAAGAGCGGGTCGCGGCCTCGGACGAATCACCGATCGATCGCGCGGAGCCGCGCGCCGCCAACCACGGCGCGACCAGCCCGCTGACCACCAACGCGACCGCGAGGATCAGGGCCGCCCACCACGACACGAGGCCCATGATGAGCACCGCGGCAACAGCGGTCACCGCGCCGACGGCGATCGGGATCACACCCCGGATCAGGGCATTGCCGATCTCGTCGATGTCGTCACCGGTACGGGCCGACAGGTCACCGCGGCGCAGCGTCACCGAGTATGCGGGATCTCCCGCGGCGAGCCTGCGGTAGACGCGTTCACGCGCCGTCGCCATCGCACCGAGGGCGAGGTCGTGGGTGGCCAGACGCTCGAGGTACCGGAAGACCCCGCGCGAGATCCCGAGGGCCCGAACCGACGTGATCGCCACCGACAGGTAGAGCACCGGCGGCATCTGCCACGCCCGGGTGATCAGCCATGCCGACAGCGCCGCCAAGCCGAGTGCCGACAGCGATCCACCCACCCCCAGCAGGATCGATTTCGCCAGCGGCCGACCCCGCAACCCGAGGAACGCGAAGGCACGCCGCAAGGGATCGGCCGTGCCCTCGCGGTGATCGGTACCCGTGCGCCCGGGTTCAGTGGCCACGGTGCACCCCACCGATTTCGACGATCCGGTCGGCGTGGGCGCGCGCGAGCGGCTGATGGGCGATCACCACGACGGTGTCGCCGGCGCGCGCCCGGGCCGAGAGCACATCGAGCACGGCCGCCGCGGACCGTTCGTCGAGATGCGCGGTCGGCTCGTCGAGGAGGACGAGCGGCGACGGTGAGGCCAGTACCCGGGTGAGCGCGAGTCGCTGACGCTGGCCTGCCGAGAGCCCGACGCCACCCGCGCCGAGCATGGTCTCCACACCGTCCGGCAGTTCGTCGACGACGTCGTCGAAACCGGTCGCCTCCGATGCACGTCGCAGCGCTGCCGGGTCGAGTATCCCGAACAGCTCGAGATTCTCGGTGACCGTACCGGGGACGATCACCGGTAGCTGCGGCAACCATGCGATCTGCTCGTGCAATGCGGCCGGGTCGAGTTCGGCGACCGAGATCGCACCGACCAGCACCGAACCCTCATCGGGTTCGATGAGCCCCATGACGGCCAGCAGCGTGGTCGACTTCCCCGCCCCGTTCGGCCCGGTCAGAACTGTCATCTGGCCCGGGTCGATCGTCGCAGCGAGCCGATGGGGAGCCCATCCGTCTCGACCGTGGACACCGACGTCGAGGAGGGTGATCTGTTGCCCGGCAACCGAACAGGTGCGATGTCCGGGATAAGGCGGCGCCGGGGCGCCGGCCGCCTCGATCAACTCCACGATCTCGCCGGCCGCGGCCACCCCATCCGCCGAGTTGTGGAACTGGGCTCCGACCTGCCGGAGCGGGTGGTAGGCCTCCGGAGCCAGGATCAGTGCGAGAACACCTGCGTACAGACTCATCTCGCCGTAGACGAGGCGGATTCCGATGCCCACCGCCACCAGCGCCACACACAATGTCGCAAGCAATTCGAGGACGGCGCCGGACAGGAATGCGACCCGTAGCGCCGACATCGTGGTTCGTCGGTGGGCGCGCCCCAGTTGGGCCACTCGTTCCGCCGGCCCACGTGACCGGTTCAGTGCACGCAACGTCGGAAGGCCGGCGATCAGGTCGAGCAGCTGGGCGTTCAGACGACTCATCGCCTGGAGTTTGCGGTCGGTTCGATCCCGCGTCATCAACCCGATCAGCACCATGAACAGCGGTATCAGCGGGAGCGTGATCAGGATGACCAGCGCCGACGGCCAATCGGTGAGAGCGATGACGAGGACCACCGTCGGGATGACCGTGACGGTGACGATCAGCGCAGGCAGGTAACCCGACAGATACGGTGCGAGGCTGTCGAGCCCGCGCAGTAACACGGTGCTCGCGTGTTCTCGTCGTGCGAGGAGGTCGCGGGGTGGCGTGGTCGCAGGGTCGGTCAGCACGTCGAGGGCGCGTGCGCGCAACTGGGCGATCACCCGCGCGGATGCCCGTTGCGCGTACCGGTCGTGCAGGTAGGTCATCGCCACGCGAGCGACCACTGCACCGGCCAGAACGAAGAGGTGAATCTGTTGGGCGCCAACGGATCGCCGACCGGGATCGACGATGAGTTCGGACACGATCGAGGCCGCCATCGCCGCCGTCACGATGATCGCGATCAATGCGGCGAACGAGAAGACCGCCGTGACGACGACGTACCCGCGGGCGGCGGGCGAATAACGCAGCAGGCGTGGGTCGACGGGTCCCGCGCGCCGCGGCGGTGCGCTCTCCTCCGCGACGTCGGGCTCCCCGGTGGGCGCGGAGGTACTGGCGGCCCGCGTCATTCAGTCGGCACGCGCAGCGACGGAAGACCGGTCGGTGCGGGGATCTGCTCCACCGAGATCCGCTTGCGGAACACCCAGTAGGTCCAGGCCTGGTAGGCGATCACCACCGGTGTGATGAGCACCGCGGCCCAGGTCATGATCGTCAGCGTGTAGTGGCTCGACGACGTGTTGTCGATGGTCAGGTTGTAGGCCGAATCCGTCGTGGACGGCAATACATTCGGGTAGAGCACGGAGAACAGGGTGCCCACGGTCCCGGCGATCGCCACACAGGTCGCGAAGAACGCGACGCCCTCTCGTTGCACCCGGGTCGCCAGCACCATCACCACCGCCGCCACGGCCGCGATCAACACCGGAATCCACGTCCAGCCGTTGCCGTACGCGAACTGGGTCCAGAGCAGGAAGGCCGCCGCGACCACCAACGTCGGTATCGCCAGACGAGATGCGTACTTCATCGAGTCCTGTTTCAGCACACC
This sequence comes from Gordonia sp. DT218, assembly GCF_049847105.1. Classification (NCBI taxonomy): domain Bacteria; kingdom Bacillati; phylum Actinomycetota; class Actinomycetes; order Mycobacteriales; family Gordoniaceae; genus Gordonia; species Gordonia sp. DT218. The sequence goes on from NZ_JBNCNS010000001.1 coordinate 812,560, forward strand.
GCTCGTCTTCAGTGCCAGGAAGACCGCGCCGTGGGTGAGGAAGGCCAGCAACGTCGTCAAACCGCCGAGCAGCGCGTACGGATTGAGCAGATTGAAGAACCCGGCCGTGTACTGCGCATCCGCATCGATGGGGAGACCCCGGATGACGTTCGCGAACGCAACGCCCCACAGGATCGCCGGAATCCAGGAACCCAGCCCGATTCCGACATCGGCCCATGCACGCCACCTCGGGGAATTGATCTTGCCCCGCCATTCGATCGCGCACACACGGGTGATGAGTCCGACCAGGATCAGGAACAGCGGCAGGTAGAAGGCCGAGAACATCGTCGCGTACCAGCCGCCGAATGCCGCGAACATCGCGGCGCCCCCCGTGATCAACCACACCTCGTTGCCGTCCCACACCGGCCCGATGGTGTTCAGGATCGCCCGGCGCCGCCTGTCCGGATCGGCGAGATCCTCAGACGGCGCGACCTTCTCGTCACCACCGGTATGGCTGCGGCCGAGAAAGGGCATCAGCATGCCGACCCCGAAGTCGAAGCCCTCGAGCACGAAATAGCCCACGAACAGTATCGCGATGATCAGAAACCAGAACTCCTGCAGCCCCATCGGTCATCTCCTCAGTACGCGAACGAGAGTTGTTTGGGCTCACCGGAATCGGAATCGTCCGGCGACGGCTCGTCGGGTGGTATCGCATCGTAGGTGGCCGGCCCCTCGATGATGTAGCGGCGCTGCAGCATGAACCACACCACTCCGAGTGCCCCGTAGAGCACCGTGAAACCGATGAGCGTCACCCAGACCGTCGCCGCGACATGATTGGAGACACCATCCTGGACGAGCATGTGGATCTGCAACGGGTCCAGATTCTCGGCCCAGTTCGGCGCGACCACCCAGGGCTGACGACCCATCTCGGTGAAGATCCAGCCGGAACTGTTGGCCAGGAACGGGGTAGGGATCATCCACAGCGCCAGCAGGCCGAACTTCCGCGACTCGACGACTCGCTTCTTCCGCGTCAGCCACAGTCCGCCCAGCGCGAGCACGGCCGACCCGAGTGCCCAGGTGATCATCGCCCGGAATCCCCAGTAGGTGACGAACAGGTTCGGGGCGAAGTTCTGCCCGGGCATGTCGAGCGCCTCCTGGTACTGCACCTGCAGCTGGTTCACCCCCTGCACCGTGCTGTGGATGTCGCGATTGGCCAGGAACGACAGCATGTTGGGGATCTCGATCACCGGGTGGATGTTGTCGCAGTTGTTCTGCCTACCCACACTCAGCACCGAGAACGCGGCACCGGTCTCGGTGTTGCAGAGGGATTCCGCCGAGGCCATCTTCATCGGCTGCTGCTCGAACATGATCTCGGCTTGGATGTCGCCGGTGATGAACAGGGCAACGCCCGAGACCACGGTCACCCACAGCGCGGACCGGGTCACCGGGCGCCACATTCGGCGAGCGTCCTGCTCGAGGTCCTCGGGCGTGGCGTCGATCTGACTGGGCGACGTCGTCGTCGGCATCTCGGAGGTGTCCCCGGTCTCGATGGCTACGCGAAGTTTCTTCGCCCGCCACATGTTCCGGGCCATCCACCAACAACCTACGGCCGCGACGAAGGTGCCGGCGGTCAGCAGGGCGCCCGCGATGACGTGCGGGAATGCCGCCAGGGTCGTGTTGTTGGTGAGGACCGCCCCGAAGTCGTTCATCGCCGGACGATTGCGTTCATTGTCCCACTCCACACCCACCGGGTGCTGCATCCACGAGTTCGCGGCGATGATGAAGTAGGCAGATGCGTTGACGCCGATCGCGGCCAGCCAGATACAGGCCAAGTGAACTCGTCGCGGCAAACGACCCCAGCCGAAGATCCACAGACCGATGAAGGTCGACTCGAGGAAGAACGCGACCAGCCCCTCGAAGGCCAGTGGCGCACCGAACACATCGGCGACGTATCGGCTGTACTCGCTCCAGTTCATGCCGAACTGGAATTCCTGCACGATGCCGGTGGCCACGCCCAGCGCGAAGTTGATCAGGAAGAGCTTCCCGAAGAACTTGGTCGCGCGCAGCCACTGCTCGTTGCCGGTCACGTGCCAGACGGTCTGCATGACAGCGATCATCGGTGCCAGACCGATGGTCAGTGGGACCAGAATGAAGTGATAGACGGTGGTGATCCCGAATTGCCATCGGGAGACATCAAGAGCGTCCATGTCGCCTCTATCAGAGTCGGTGCATCGGGCTGCGATGCACGAGCCGGGCCGCGGTGTGCGACCTCCTGATTGCCGAACCGTCACCTACTACGTTTCGTAGTAGTCGTACCCGACCCACGCTACGCTGCACGGATGGGCAAGTTCAAGCACCCAAAGTCCTGATCGCACCTGGATGAAATTGTGGTCTGGATCCCGTCCACTGCCGGCCGGTGACCTATCACCGGACAACGAACGAACGTCGCTCCCATTGTCAGTCAACGCAAATCGCGCGGTCCACCAAATCAGCGAATTCGTCATCTGTCGTTGATGTCGGCATCACATACCGATTGAGCGATCTGACGCGCGCGGCCAGCGTGACGCTGCTGATCAGCCAGACCGAATCGGCACCGATGAGGTCGGCTCGTCGAAGGGAATGCGTGGCCGTCGTCCAGCCCTCCTGCTCCGCGATGTCGAAGACTGCGCGTTGTGTGGTCCCGGGCAGGATGCCGGTCTCCGGGGGCGGCGTGGCCAGTGTTTTCCCGGTCACGGTGACGACCGTCGATCGCGGCCCCTCCAGCACCGCTCCCTCACTGCTGAGGTAGATCACGTCGTCGAACCCCTGCTGTTCGGCATGACGCAGCGCCGCCATATTCGTCGCGTAGCTCAGAGACTTGGCGCCGAGGAGCTGCCACGGCGCGGTCGCAGCGAGGTCAGTCGAGTAGCCGCGGTCGAGCGTCACCACCGAGAGTCCCTCCGACCGCACGTGTCGAACTCGCTCGGCAACGGCACCCACGACCAAATACGCCGTCGGCCCTGCTTCCGGCACGCTCTCCCGCCCACGCGAGTAGACCAGCCGCAGCCACGCCTCGCCGTCGCCACCCGCGACCGACCATTCCTTCTCGGCCACCTCGATCGCCGACTGCCATGCGTCACGGTCGGGCCCGGGCAGATCCATCATCGCCGCGCTCCGTTGGAGGCGATCCAGGTGCGCACCGACGCGCCGCGTTCGGCCGGAGCGGATCAGCAGGGTCTCGAACACACCGTCGCCACGGACCGCCGCCAGATCGTCGGCATGGAGGAACGGGACATCCGGATCGTGCACCGTGCCGTCGAGGGTGACCAGGATCTGCTGCTGCGCCATGGAGTCGAGGCTAGGTGAGGTCCGTCCGTCATGACCGGCACTCGCCGGTTCGTGTCGCCCCGTAGACTCGACATGTGACCGCGTCGCGCATTCTGACCAGGTATTCCACTCAGGGCGCCGTGCCCGGGCCACCCCAGGACGGCTCTGACGATCTCGTCGACGTCGCATGGCATTACGGAGATCCCCTCGGGGAGCAGCGGACCGCCGAACGTTCCGCGGCCGTCGTCGACCGTTCGGACCGGGCCGTGATCGAGTTGCCGGGTGCCGATCGACTGACCTGGCTGCACACCATCTCCAGCCAACATGTGGCGTCCCTGGCGGATCGGACCAGCGCCGAGAACCTGTCGCTCGATGTGAACGGTCGGGTCGAGGAACACTTCGTGCTGACCGATGTCGACGGGGTGACCTGGGTCGACTGCGAGGGTCGGCGCGGGCCGGCCCTGCTGGATTTCCTCTCCAAGATGGTCTTCTGGGCGAAGGTCGAACCGGGCGCCCGACCCGACATGGCGGTTCTCACACTGATCGGTCCGGACATCGTGCACGGTCCGATCGCCGACCTCATCGACCTCACCCCCGACGCCCCGGTCTATACCGCCGGCGACCTGCCCGAACTCCACCACGAAGAGGAGCCACTCGGATTCTGGCGGGTGATGCCGCCGATCGGCGAGGGCGCCCGGCTGCCCGTGATCGACCTGGTGATTCCCGAATCCTCCGTCGAGGCGTGGTGGACACAACTCACCGACGCCGGCGCCCGGATGGCAGGCACCTGGACTCACGACGCGCTGCGGGTCGCCGCGATGCGCCCCCGACTCGGTGTCGACACCGATGAGCGCACCATCCCGCAGGAGGTGAACTGGATCGGCGGCCCCGACGAGTTGGGGGCGGTTCACCTCGACAAGGGCTGCTACCGCGGACAGGAGACCGTCGCGCGGGTCCACAACCTCGGCAAGGCCCCACGTCGCCTCGTCCTGCTCCATCTCGACGGGAGTACAGACGAGCGACCGTCCACCGGCGATCCGGTCAAGGCAGGCGGACGCGTGGTCGGCCGGGTCGGGACGGTCGTCGACCATTACGAGCTCGGTCCGATCGCACTGGCGCTGGTCAAACGGTCCGTCGGTCCCGAGGTCGACCTGCTCGTCGACGGCGAGCGCCCGGTGAGCGCCCGGATCGATCCGGATTCGGTCCGCGACGACGAGCGCGTCCAGGCCGGCCGCGCGGCGATCGACCGGCTCCGCCACGGCGGGGCCTCCTAGTGGCGGCCACCGACGATCCGACGACCGGCGTCGTGCTCGCCGTGTGCGCCGCAACCGACGACGTCATCCTCGACAAGATCGGGGCCAGCGGAATCGACAAGCGGCCGCTGGCCGGCCGCATCACCGTCGGAGAACTGGGGCTGGTGCCCGACCACGTCGTCGACACCAAGCACCACGGCGGCATCGAGCAGGCGGTCTACGCCTACAGCGAACGCGAGGCGCTTCGTTGGGCCGACGAACTCGGCCGCGAACTGCCGCCCGGCTGGTTCGGCGAGAATCTCCGGATCGACGGACTGCCGATCACCGACGCGGCGGTCGGGGAACGCTGGGCGATCGGCGACGACGGGCTCGTCGTCGAGACGACAATTCCCCGCGCGCCCTGCCGTACCTTTGCCGCCTGGGCCGAGGAAGAGAAGTGGGTGAAGCGCTTTCTCGAGCGCGGCGACACCGGCTCCTACCTGCGGGTTGTCACCCCGGGCAGCGTCGGCGCCGGAGACGCGGTGCGTGTCGTCCATCGACCCGATCACCTGGTCACCGTGCGTGATCTCGTGACCGGTGCCGAGGCCGACGCGGACGCTCTCACGACCCTGTTGACCTACGAGGACCTCGGTCCCAAGGTCCGACGGGAGGCCTCGCGCAAACTGGCCCACGCCTGACCCGACGATCCACTTCCCGACTCGCTGCGGCACAGTCGGCAGGGCGATCCGCATTATCGGAACGAGCGCGCTAAACTGGTGCCACGACAGATTCATTACCTAGAGAACGGGGCCGCCAAGTGTTTGGCCGCCCCGTCATTGTGCGAGGGGGTCCCATATGGGCCGCGGCCGGGCGAAAGCAAAGCAGACGAAGGTTGCTCGTCAGCTGAAGTACTCCACTCCAAACACCGACTTCGACAGCTTGCAGCGCGAGTTGTCCGGGTCGGAGGACTCGGCGGATCGCCGGGATCCGGTGGAAGAGTGGGCCGACGAGGATGAGTGGCGTCGAGCCTGACGCTCCTGAGTCGTCGACTCCACCCTCTACTCTCAGCACCGATCTCGGTGCACACCAACGCAACAACCACACCTGAGCAGTTCGTCCGTGGCCAGTTCCACGCGCGAGGTGCTCAGGTGTGGTTGTGCGCTGTCCACACTCGCTGATCTGTCGGGGCCGACGCCGACCGGCACAGAATCGCGTTCACCCGCTGGTTCGCCGCTACTCGATCAACGGGAGCGCGCGCCGGTCGCCGCTACTCGATCAACGGGAGAACCACCAAGGTTCGACATCCGCGCATCGGCATCCCCCGCCGGTCGAGTAGCCGCGACGAAGGAGAGGCGTATCGAGACCGGAGCCGCCCACGATCGGCGCGAAAGTCACATCGGCGGCGGGGGCGCGTGCGGTGGTCAGAAGCGAGGATGCTCGCCGGACAGCACCACCCGGGGCAGCTCGGTGTTCTTCGGCTCCGTGGACCGTTTGACCGCACCGAGCACCCAGTTGTCGACATGACGGGCCGTCAGTACCGCCTGTGCGCGCTCGGTGTCCTCGGGCGCCACCACGGCGACCATGCCGACGCCCATGTTGAACGTGCGCTCCATCTCCTCGCGCTCCACCCGGCCGCGCTGGCCGATCATGGCGAACACCGGTGCCGGAGTCCAGGTCCCGCGCTCGAGCTCGGCGACCAGACCCGACGGGATCACCCGCGCCAGATTCTCGGCCAGGCCGCCACCGGTTACATGCGCGAAGGTGCGGACATCGGTCTCGGCGGCCAAGGCGAGGCAGTCGCGCGCATAGATCCGGGTCGGCTCGAGCAGCTCCTCGCCGAGCGAGCGGCCGAACTCCTCGACATGTCCGGCCAGGTCCATGTGGCCCCATTCGAGGAGCACCTTGCGCGCGAGCGAGTAGCCGTTGGAATGCAGGCCCGACGATCCCATCCCGATGATCACGTCACCCGGACGAACACGCTCGGGCGAGAGGATCTGATCGGCCTCGACGACCCCGATCGCGGTGGCCGAGAGGTCGTAGTGATCCTCGCCCATGAGGCCGGGGTGTTCGGCGGTCTCCCCGCCGAGCAGTGCACAGCCCGCATCCACGCAGCCGTCGGCGATACCCGCGACGATCTGCGCAACCGTCTCCGGCACCACCTTGCCGACGGCGATGTAGTCCTGCAGAAAGAGCGGCTCAGCTCCACACACCACCAGGTCGTCGACACACATGGCGACCAGGTCTCGGCCCACGGTGTCGTGTTTGTTCATCGCCTGGGCGATCGCGAGCTTGGTGCCGACGCCGTCGCTCGCCGCAGCGAGAACGGGCTCTCGGTAGTTGCCCTTGAGCGCGAACAGTCCGGAGAATCCGCCGAGACCACCCATGACCTCTGGGCGGGACGCGCGCTTGGCATGCGGCGCGAACAGTTCGACCGCGCGCTCACCGGCGTCGATGTCCACACCTGCGGCTGCGTACGAGGCACCACCGTCGCCGGTGTGCGGGCTGTTTGCCGGATTGTCGGCAGCCGAATCCCGATCGGTCATCTAGCTGAGCACCCCTTGTCGAAATCCAGGTTGTCGGATCTCCGGGTGATCGGAGGCTCCGTCGTCGCGCGTGGTCCGGTGGCCCGCGATTCCGACGTCGGCAAAGCGAGTCACCACCGCTCAAACACGCTACCCGACCGCGGCGCGGCCGTACCGTTCGGTGTGGGGCGTCGGCCGGCGATCTGACAGCCCGAGATCAGGGCCGCATCACCGCGCTGACGTTGTCGTTGGCAACGGTCAGCGGGTCGGCGCGACCCTCGCCGGCGGCGCTGGCGAGCATCTGCTCGAGCACCGCCTTGCCCATGGAGGTCTCCTGGGGCAGGTCGATGGGGTAGTCACCGTCGAAGCACGCCGCGCACAGATTCTCCGCACCCTGCTCGGTGGCCCCGATCATCTCGTCGATGCTGATGTAGCCGAGCGAGTCGGCGCCGATCGCCTGCCGCACGCCCTCGACCATGCCGGCCTCGGACTCCATGCCGTTGGCGATCAGTTCGGCGGGCGACGCGAAGTCGATGCCGTAGAAGCACGGCCACCGCACCGGACTCGACGCGATCCGGACATGGATCTCGGCGGCCCCGGCCTCGCGCAACATCCTGATGAGTGCGCGCTGGGTGTTGCCGCGGACAATCGAATCGTCCACGACCACAAGACGTTTGCCCCGGATGACCTCTTTGAGTGGATTGAGCTTGAGACGGATGCCGAGTTGGCGGATCGTCTGCGACGGCTGGATGAAGGTGCGGCCGACATAGGCGTTCTTCATCAGCCCCTGCCCGTACGGGATGCCCGATTCCTGCGCGAAACCGACCGCGGCGGGTGTGCCGGACTCGGGCACCGGGATCACCAGGTCGCCCTCGGCGGGATGCTGGCGCGCCAGCCGGCGACCGATCTCCACCCGGGTCGAATGCACCGACCGACCATGGATCACGCTGTCCGGACGGGCGAGGTAGACGTACTCGAAGACGCACCCACGCGGCTTGGCCTCGGCGAACCGTGACGTGCGGACACCGTCGGCATCGATCGCCAACAACTCGCCCGGTTCGATGTCGCGGACGAAGGATGCACCGACGATGTCGAAGGCGGCGGTCTCCGACGCAACGACCCAGCCCCGGTCGAGCCGACCGAGCGACAGTGGCCGCACACCGTGCGGGTCCCGTGCCGCATACAGCGTGTGCTCGTCCATGAAGGTCAGACAGAACGCGCCCTGCAGGGTGGGCAGCAGATCCATCGCGGCCTGTTCGAGGCTGCTGTCGGCGGCGCCGTGGGCCAGCAGGGCGCCGACCAGGTCCGAATCCGACGTGGCTGCCGAACTCATCAGGCCCAGACCGCGTGCCCGGCTGGCGAGATCGGCGGTGTTCACCAGGTTGCCGTTGTGCCCGAGGGCGACACCCGTACCCGCGTCGGTGGTCCGGAAGATCGGCTGGGAGTTCTCCCAGGTCGTCGATCCGGTCGTCGAGTAGCGGCAGTGCCCGATCGCCACGTGGCCGACCATCGCGCCCAGCGTCTGCTCGTCGAAGACCTGGCTGACGAGCCCGAGATCCTTGAACACCAGGACCTGCGATCCGTCGCCGACGGCGATCCCCGCCGCCTCCTGGCCGCGGTGCTGCAGAGCATAGAGCCCGTAATAGGAGAGCTTGGCCACATCCTCGCCCGGTGCCCACACCCCGAAGACACCGCACTCCTCGCGAGGCTCGTTCTCGACCTCATCGGACGGCTGGGCGGTTCCGCATGATCGCGTGGGAGCGAGGAGGTTTGTGCTGTTGATCGACAAGTCGGTCATCAATGGGCTCCCTGAGATCGAGGACGCAGGTGGCTGGGGAGACGCACCAAGCGTACCGACCGGTAGCGTCGTTACGCGAATCCGGCAACGGCGCGCCGACCGACCGTATTCCCGGGGTCGATGCGAGGCGCAGGCGCGGCACGCCGGACCTGGGCGGGCTACCTTGTCTCGGTGTCGATGCTTCGTCCCGATCACCCGTCGCGACAGCTGACCTATGTGGGGTTCGCCGTCGTGGTGATCGTCTACCTCGCGATCATCCAATTCGGCGGGCTCGCGGTCGAACACGCCAGCGGAGAGAAGGACATCGTCACGACGCGGGGCGTCGTGTACTCGATGATCATCCCCCTCGGGTTGGCACTGGCCTTCACCTTTCTGGTGGTGACCCGGCTCGGCTGGTGGCGGCCGGTCCTGCACGATGAGCGCCCGGTGTCCCGGTGGGTGTGGATCGTGCCGGTGCTGATGCTGGTGGCCATTGCCGCAGCCATCGACTACCAGGCCCTCGCCGACAAGGATCCGGTGTTCGTCCTCGTCCTCCTGCTCGCCACCCAAATAGTCGGCTGGGGCGAGGAGACGATGTTCCGCGGCGTCGGCGTGACGGTGCTGCGCGAGCACGGTCTGAGTGAGGGCCGGGTCGCGCTGTGGTCGAGCATCGTCTTCGGGGCCGTCCATCTCACCAACGCGATCGGCCACGGCGCCTCGGCGATTCCGCAAGCGATCGCCGTGAGCCTCGCCGGCTACTTCTTCTACCTGATCAGGCGGGTCTCTCGGGGCAACGTCCTCAACTCGGTGGTCCACGGACTCTTCGACTTCTCGATCCTCACCGGGACGTCGATCATGGTCGGCCAGAGCGGCATGTCGGATCGGTGGCCGCGATCCTGGTCTATCCGATCCTGGCCGTCATCCTCGTCGTCGAACGCAGGCGGATCGAACCTGCACCCGCCCCGCACACCGACGCCGTGAGCGAATCCGGCCTCACGCAGTGACAGCCGGGCTCACAGCGGGAACAGCGGCATCCAACGCGCGATCTCACCGGCCCGCGACCCGGACGCGCTGACCGCGCCACCTTCCATCAGGGCCGCCATCTCGCCGATCCCGGTGACCATCCGCAACCAGCTGTGCGGGTCCGTCTCCACCACGTTGGGCGGTGTTCCGCGAGTGTGTCGCGGCCCTTCGATGCACTGCACGGCCACGTAGGGCGGCACGCGCACCTCGACGGAGTTGCCGGGCGCGACCTGGGCGAGGGTGCGGGCGGTGAGTCGGACTGCAGCGGCGACCTCGGGCCGGGCGGGAGCGTCGACCGTGTCGTCACGAATCCACTCGGCGACGGCGAGGACCGCCGCCCGGGCCTGCGCCGGATCGATCGGTTTACGCGCTGCCACGCCGACCATCATGCACCATTGAGCCATGGGAACCGACGTCTCGAAACGCGAGTTCACCGGCGAGGACCGCGTGCGGTTCCGCAGGCAGGTGAGTCGCGGTACCGAGGCGATCGCACGCATGCTGGCCGACGGCCTGTTCACCGATCACGGTCGCCCGCCGGAGCCGTTGCTGGGCATGGAGGTAGAACTCAATCTCGTCGACGACGACATGAATCCGGCGATGGCCAACGCCACGGTGCTCGACGCCATCGCCGACCCCGATTACCAAACCGAACTCGGTCAGTTCAACATCGAGATCAACGTCTCCCCGCGCCCCTTCGTCACCGACGACACCATCTCCCTCGAGCAGGCGCTGCGCACGTCGCTGAACCGCGCGGAGAATCGCGCCGCGCAGACCGACAATCATCTCGTGATGATCGGCATGCTCCCCACGCTCAACGCCGAACATTTTGCCCACCAATGGATTTCGGCCAATCCCCGGTACGACCTGCTCAACGAGCAGATCTTCAACGCCCGCGGCGAGGCAATCGAGATCGACATCAGCGGGATCCCGCTCGGCGACGGTCACCAGACCGATCGCCTGCACACCACCACCGACTCGATCCTTCCCGAGGCGGCCTGCACATCGTTGCAGCTGCATCTGCGGGTTGCCCCCGAAGACTTTGCCGCACATTGGAATGCGGCCCAGAGTATTTCCGGGGTACAGGTGGCGCTCGCCGGCAATTCACCGTTCCTGGCCGGCGCCGCGCTCTGGCACGAGAGCCGCATCCCGGTGTTCGAGCAGGCGACCGACACCCGGCCCCTGGAACTGAAGAATCAGGGGGTCCGGCCGCGGGTCTGGTTCGGCGAGCGATGGATCAACACCATCTTCGATCTCTTCGAGGAGAACACCCGGTACTTCCCGGCACTGCTCCCCGTCTCCACCGATGTCGATCCGCTGGCCGAACTCGACGAGGGAAAGACCCCGTCACTCGACGAGCTGCGCCTGCACAACGGCACCGTGTACCGCTGGAATCGGCCGGTGTACGACGTCGTGGACGGGCAGGCCCACCTGCGGGTGGAGAACCGCGTCCTGCCTGCCGGACCGACGGTCGTCGACACGATGGCCAACACGGCGTTCTACTACGGTCTGGTCCGCGGTCTCGTCGAGTCCGACCGCCCACTCTGGTCCCAGATGTCCTTCAACGCGGCCGCGGAAAACCTGCAGTCGGGCGCTCGCGCGGGCCTCGAGGCGCAGTTGTACTGGCCGAATGTGGGGTGGGTGCGGCCTGACGAACTCACTCTGCGACGGCTGCTCCCCCTCGCCGACGACGGCCTGCGTTCCTACGGCGTCTCGGCCAAGGCACGCTCCCGCTACCTGTCGGTCATCGAAGGCCGCTGCATCAACCGGCAGACCGGTTCGGCATGGCAACGGCGCGCGGTCCTCGCCCGCGAGGCCGCGGGCGAGGACCGCGACGCCGCCCTGCACGGCATGCTCGGCGACTACATCACGCTGATGCACGAGGGCGAACCCGTGCACACCTGGCCATCCTGAGCACCTACCCCGACGGGCGGGGAGCCGCCCGAGTGCCGGTCAGGCAGATGCCTTCGGAGGCCGATGGAAGGCGGCCAACTGTGCGGCGGCCGCACCGAGACCGAGGCCGGCGGCGACGGCGGCAGCGCGGTTGCCGGTGAGCTTGCTGTCGAGCCCGAGCGCGCGGTCAACGCTCCACTTACCCGGCCCGAGGGCGGCGAGTGCGATGGCGGCCACCGACAGATTGGCGACGTACTCCCATCCCTCGGAGGTGATGAAGAAGCCGTTGGGGAGATGAACCGAGCGAGCAGCAACGGCCATCGTTCCGACGACGGCCGATGCGGCCACCGGCGTACCGGCACCGGCGACAATGGCGGCGCCCGCCCCCACCTCGACCACGGCGGATGCCTGGGCCTGCAGTCTGGGTTGCTTGAACCCGATGGAGCCGAACCAGCCTGCCGTGCCGTCGAGGCTGCGCCCGTGCTTGACGCCATGGGCGATCATCGTTCCGCCGATGGCAGCGCGCATGAGCAGTTGGACGGCGGTGTTGTCGGGCGACGGTCTGGTGAACAGGCGGGTCATCTTCTCGTGCACCTCGTGGATTTCCGTAGGGATGTTTCGGTCTCCAGCAACATTGCCGCCTCGGCAGTTCCCGTGCAAGCCCACGAAATCACCGGGCAGGCAAGGTGATCTGACGACGGGCGCCCTCGGCCAGTGGATACGGTCAACGGAGTTCGATCCCCGCGGCCTGTTCGAGGACCCGGACGATCTCGGTCTGATCGGCACCCGGTCCGATCGCTTCGGTCGCCGATGCCCACGCCCGGCCGAGCGCTGACCCGATGTCGAGGTCCACACCGCAGTCGCGGGCGAGGTCGAGCGCGATGCCGACGTCCTTGTTCATCAACGACGCCGTGAACCCCGAGTCGAAACCGCGGCTCAGCACGAACGTCCCGAACTTGGCCTCCGTGGCCTGATTGCGACCGCTACCCGCGTTGAGCACCGACAGCAGCGTGGCGGGGTCGATGCCGAACTTGGCCCCGACGACGAGCACTTCGGCGGCCGCGAACAGCCCCACCGCCGACAGCAGGTTGTTGAGCGCCTTCGCGGCGTGGGCCGATCCGGTCGGACCCACATGAATGATCTCGCGGGCGGTTGCGGCCAGCAGAGGCCGCACGATGTCGACCGCGCCGTCGTCCCCGCCGACCATCACGGCCAGATCCGCGATGACTGCACGGGCCACTCCACCGCTGACCGGCGCGTCGACGACGGAGACATCCGCTGCCGCGGCCGCATCCCCGAGTGCTCGGGTGCGGGCCGGGACACTGGAACTCATGTCGACGATGATCGACCCCGGCGCGAGGCGGTGGAGCAGGCCGTTCTCGCCGAGGACCACCTCGTCGACGACATCACTCGTGGGCAGGGACAGGACCACCACGTCGCAGTCCGGGGGATCGCCCGGCTCCGCCAGGGCGGGGTGTCCGGCGAGAAATCGTTGAACCGCGGAGGGCGCCGCGTCGGCGACGACCAGCGGCTGTCCCGCCGCCACGAAGTTGGCTGCGATCGGCGCGCCCATGGCGCCGAGGCCGATCATGCCGACGCGCCGATCCGGAATCGGGATGTCAGCCATGGCTTTCCTCTCTGGATGCATCGTCGTCGTGGCGCTCTCCCAATTCGCGGATCAGGACTTCTTGCGCGACCCGCATCGCGGCGATGCCGGCCGGCACGCCGCAATACGCCGTGGCATGGATGATCGCCTCGACGATCTCGTCGCGGGTCAGGCCGTTGCCCAGACCTGCGCGCACGTGGACGGCCAGCTCCGCATGATGGTTGAGGGCGACCAGCATGCCGATCGTCATCAGGCTCCGGCTCCGCCGGTCGAGACCGGGGCGAGTCCAGACCGAGCCCCACACCGACTCCGTGACAAACCGCTGCAATGGTTCGCCGTCGGAACCGACGTTGCGGGCGAGCGATTCGGCCACGTAGTCGGCGCCGACCACCTCGGAGCGGACATCGAGGCCCGCCTCGTAGAGGGCACGATGCGCTGCTGCCACGGAGTCGATGTTCACCGACGGACCCTGCTCGATCATTTGGCCCGCTTGAGGACCCGGTCGGCCGCGGCCCAGTGCTCGTCGGCAACCCACAGGTGTGCGAACTCCTCGACGGCCTCACCGGGCTCGACACCCCGGATGACCTTCTTGATCGCGGTGGCGGGCGCCGTCGCCAGCGATTGCGCGACAGCTCGCCAGCCCTCGTCGAACCGCGACCGCTCGATGACCTGATCGACCAGGCCCACCCTCATCGCTTCCTGGGCGGACAATTTCCGTCCCGACCCGGCGAGCAACAGGGCCTGTGACGGACCGACCAGGGTGGTGAGCCGTTCCGCCCCTCCCCATGCCGGCATGATCGCCAGACTCGACTGATTGAAGCCGATCGTGATGTCGTCGGCCGCGAGCCGGATGTCCGCGGCCACCGCGACCTCGGCACCACCACCGAGAGCGTGCCCGTTCAGTGCGGCCACCACCGGTCCCGGGAAAGCGCTGATGCGATCGCAGATCCGCCGCATCCGCCAGGCCATCGCCCTGGCCTCGTCCAGCGTCCGGAGCTTCGCGAGTTCTTTGAGGTCGCCGCCGGACACGAAGACCCGGTCGCCGCCGCCGGTGATCGCGAGCGCCCGCGCACCGGCCGCCGCGTCGATCGCCTCGTCGAGCTCGTCCATCGTCGACAGGGCTATCGCGTTCCGCGCCTCGGGCCGATCGATCGTGATCACGGCCAGCCCCTCGACCGTCTCCAACTTCACCATAACCGCTCGCTCTCCGGAAGTGAGATTGCTATTCTCGTTCAGAGAGAACATTATCACCATCGAATCCGGGGTCGACGGCAGATCTGCCGGAGACAGCGGCCCCGGCCGAGCGCATGGGGGCTTCATGACCAGGCAGGTACCGACCGAGCTCGCCGAGAAGTACGTCGCCAACGGATGGTGGACGGACGAGACCCTCGGCGATCTGCTCAGCGACGGACTGGCCGCATCCCCCGATGCCCGCTTCCTGGTGCACTCGGCGACCCGCCCCTGGTCGGGAACCTTTCGCGACGTCGAGCTCGTCGCGCGACGGCTGGCGTCCGGATTGCGCAGGCGGGGCGTGGGACCCGGCGATGTCGTCGCGTTCCAGCTGCCGAACTCCATGGAGGCGGCCGCGGTGTTCTGGGCGTCGGCCTTCCTCGGCGCGGCGGTCGTGCCGATCGTGCATTTCTATGGGCGCAAAGAGGTTTCCTACATTCTCGGCGAGGTGACACCGAAGGTCTTCGTCACCCCCGAGAGTTTCGGTCGGATCTCCTATGACCTGTCCGTCTGCGCCGACGTCCCGATCGTCGGGGTGATCGACAAGGACTTCACCGACCTCCTCGACGACGAACCGATGGCCGACGTCCTTGCAGTGGATCCGTCGACCTGCGCACTCATCGCGTTCACCTCCGGGACCACCACCAACCCCAAAGGGGTTCTACACAGCCACCATTCGCTGGTACACGAGACCCGACAGCTCTCCGCGATGTACCCCGACGACCGCGGCAGGCAGCTCACCGCCGCACCGGTCGGGCATTTCATCGGGATGATCAACGCCTTCCTCATCCCAGTCCTCGACGGTACGGACGTCAATCTCACCGACGTCTGGGAACCCGGCGAGGCGTTGCGCCTGATGCGGGCCGAGAACGTCACGGTGGGCGGCGGCGCGACCTATTACATGACGAGCCTGATCGACCACCCCGACTTCACCGAAGCCGATGTCCCCCACATGAAGTACGCCGGCCTGGGCGGATCGTCGGTACCGGCGGCGATCACCACCCGGCTGGCTGCCCTCGGCATCACGGTGTTCCGTTCCTACGGCAGCACCGAGCACCCGTCGATCACCGGTTCACACCCCAGCGCCGCGGAGGACAAACGTCTCTACACCGACGGTCGGCCACTACCCGGGGTCGAGATCCGGCTCGGCGAGGACGGCGAGATCCTCAGCCGCGGACCGGATCTCTGCATGGGATATACCGATGCGGACCTCACCGCGCGAATGCTCGACGACGACGGCTGGTACCACACCGGCGACATCGGCGTCCTCGACGAGGACGGCTATCTCAGCATCACCGACCGGAAGTCAGACATCATCATCCGCGGCGGCGAGAACATCAGCGCCCTTGAGGTCGAGGATGCCCTTCTCGGGATGGACGCGGTGGCCGACGCCGTCGTCGTCGCGGTTCCCGACGATCGGCTCGGTGAACGCGCTGCCGCCGTCCTGCGAGTCCATCCCGATCGGGGCTCCCCCACCATCGAGGATCTCCGCGCACACCTGACCGCGGTCGGTCTGGCCAAGCAGAAATGGCCCGAAGAGGTCCACGTGGTCGACGACTTCCCCCGCACCGCGAGCGGCAAGGTCCAGAAATTCCGAATCCGCACCGCATTGCACGATGCACGTTCAGGAGAATAGTATTCTCGAAAGTAGCAAAGGAGAGTTTCACATGTCACCGAGCCAGCTGCCTTACCCGCTGTTCGACGCGGACAACCACCTGTACGAGACCAAGGAGGCGCTCACCAAGTTCCTGCCAGACAAGTACAAGAAGGCCATCCAGTACGTCGATGTCGAGGGCCGCACCAAGATCGCCATCCGTGGCCAGATCAGCGAGTACATCCCCAACCCGACCTTCGACGTGGTCGCGCGGCCGGGTGCCATGGAGGACTACTTCAAGAACGGCAATCCTGAGGGAAAGAGCAAGCGCGAGATCTTCGGCAAGCCGATCAAGGCGATCCCCGCCTTTCGTGAGCCGGCACCACGTCTCGAGCTGATGGACGAACTCAAGATCGACCGCACCCTGATGTTCCCGACACTCGCGAGCCTCGTCGAGGAGCGCATGCGCGACAACCCGGAACTGATCCACGCGGTGGTCCATTCGCTCAACCAGTGGCTGTACGAGACCTGGTCGTTCAACTACAAGGAACGCATCTTCACTGTCCCGGTGATCAGCCTCCCGATTGTCGACAAGGCGATCGAGGAGCTCGAATGGTGCGTGGAGCGTGGCGCGAAGGCAATCCTGGTCCGCCCGGCTCCGGTGCCTGGCTTCAAGGGGCTGCGGTCGTTCGCACTGCCGGAGTTCGACCCGTTCTGGAAGCGTGTCGTCGAACTCGACGTGCTCGTCACCCAGCACTCGTCTGACAGTGGGTACGCCCGCTACAACCAGGACTGGGAGGGCAGCGGCGAGGAGATGCTCCCCTTCGTCACGAATGCCTTCCGCATGGTCAGCGAATGGCGACCGATCCAGGACGCCGTGTCCTCCTGGGTGTGCCACGGCGCGTTGCTGCGCTTCCCGGAGCTGCGGATCGCCGTGATCGAGAACGGTGCCAGCTGGCTCCCGCACGTGCTGCAGACGCTGACCGACGTCTACAAGAAGGCTCCTGAAGGCTTCGGCATGCAGGACCCGGTGGCCGCGATCAAGAAGAGCATTCACGTCAGCCCGTTCTGGGAAGAGGACTTCAGCAAGCTCACTTCGCTGATCGGCGCCGAGCGCGTGCTGTTCGGATCGGACTATCCGCATCCCGAAGGCCTCGCCGAGCCCACGACATACATCAGCCACATCGAGCACCTCCCGTTCGAGGACCAGAAGCTTGTGATGGGCGGCAACATGGCGCGACTCCTGAAGGTATGACCTGGAAGACCATCCCCGAGATGGTCCTGTCGTCGGCCGACCGCTTCGGCGATGCCGAAGCGGTCGTCGACGGTTCCCTCCGCCTCACCTTCCGTGATGTGGTACACCGAATCCGCTGCGCGGCAGGCTCATTCGCCGACATAGGAATCCGTAAGGGTGACCGGGTCGCGATCTGGGCCCCCAACTCGGCCGAGTGGATCATCGCCGTCTTCGGGCTCCTGACGGCGGGCGGGACATTGGTGCCCGTCAACACCCGCTACAAGCGGGACGAGGCCGCCGACATCATCGTGCGCAGCGGCGCGAAGGCCGTTTTGGTCCAGAAAGATTTCCTGGGACTCGACTTCGGGGTGCCGGCCGACGTGGCGGTCATCGACATCAAGGGCGGCTTCCTTTCCGGCGGAGATCCTTTCGAGGCACCGGTCGGACCGTCAGACATCGCCGACATCATGTACACCTCGGGCACCACCGGGCGCCCCAAGGGCGTCATGATGAATCACGAGCAGGTACTGCGACTGTTCGCAGAGTGGTGCGACCTGGCCGATCTCCGCGAAGGTGACCGGTATCTGATCGTCAATCCGTTCTTCCACATGTTCGGTTACAAGGCGGGAATCGTCGCCTCGTTCATCCGTGGCGCAACGATCCACCCCGTGCCCGTCCTCGACGTCGGGCAGGTCCTCGATCTGATCGAGACCGAGAAGATCACCATGCTCCCGGGCCCGCCGACCCTGTATCAGTCCTTGCTCTCCGCGAACGACGGTTCACGCGATCTCTCGTCGTTACGCGCCGCGGTGACCGGATCCGCCGACATACCGGTCGATCTCATCCGCCGCATCCGGAACGAGCTGCCGTTCGAGACGATCATGACCGGATACGGACTCACCGAGGCCGGCACCGTGACGGCATCCAGATCCGGCGACACATTCGATCAGATCGCCACCACCGTCGGAATCCCCTGCGCCGACATCGACATCCGCATCGCCGACGACGGTGAGGTCCTCATCCGCGGCTACAACGTGATGCAAGGCTATCTCGACGACCCGGAGGCGACCTCCGCCGCGATCGATGACGACGGGTGGCTACACACCGGCGATCTCGGCGAGATCGTCGAGGGCGGTCGGCTGCGCATCGTCGGCCGCAAGAAGGACATGTTCATCGTCGGGGGCTTCAACGCCTATCCTGCCGAGATCGAGAGCTATCTGCTCGAGCACCCCGCGGTCGACCAGGCCGCGGTGATCGGGGTCCCCGACGAGCGCCTCGGCCAGGTGGGCAAGGCCTTCGTGGTGACCCGTGAGGTGATCACCGAAGATGAACTGATCGCATGGAGTCGCGAACGGATGGCCGGATTCAAGGCGCCGCGATCGATCACCTTTCTCGATCAGCTGCCGACCAACGCCACCGGAAAGGTGATGAAGAGCGAGCTCCGCTGATCGGAGATCACCTCCTCGCGGAAGGTGGTCTCGATACACCACTCACTCCGTTCGCGGCTACTCGACCGGCGAGACCACCCCCACCCGCAAGGTCCCCCACCCGCTGATCGAGTAGGCACCGAGCCGCCAGGCGAGATCTCTCCCACCCGCTGATCGAGTAGGCACCGAGCCGCCAGGCGAGGCGCCGTATCGAGATCACCCACACAGCGACTCGACCACCAGCGTCACATCGGCCCCTCACAGGATCGTCACCGGCACAACAGATGTCGATCCACCAAATGATGACGACGCTCGGTGCGACGCTGACGCTCCGTACGGCGAACCACTCGTCACGCGGTCACGGTCGACCCGACTGAGGGCACATTCCGGCCGTTGACCTCATCCGTGGTGACCACATTGCTACCGTGGCGTGGATTCACCAGTACCAAGTGCGAATCCTCTCAGATGAATGGAGCCGACGGCAATGTACATCCCGCGCAAATTCGAACTGTCCGACGAGGCGATCGCGTCTGCTCTCGGGAGCGCCGGGATGGCACACCTGATCACGCCTGGTGAAGACGGACTCGCGATCACTCCGATGCCGATGATCTACGACCCCGACCGCAATGTACTCGTCGCGCACATGGCCCGCGCCAACCCGCACTGGCGGCTCACTCTGCAGTCTGCAGCCGAGTCGGTCGCGATCTTCACCGGCATCGATGGATACATCTCACCGTCGCTTTATGCGACCAAAGCCGAGACCGGCAAGGTGGTCCCGACGTGGAATTACGAGACCATCAACGTCTACGGCGCCCTTCGCGTCCACGACGACCCCGACTGGCTGCTCGACCATGTGTCGGCCCTCAGCAACCGTCACGAGCAGAGTCGTGATATGCCATGGGCCGTCACCGACGCACCCGCTGACTTCATCGCCGGCCAACTCAAAGCAATCGTGGGTCTGGAACTCACCATCACCCGGTGGGAGGGCAAGGCCAAGATGTCGCAGAACCAGCCCGAATGCAACCAGGCCAGCGTTGTCGATGGGCTCGCACACTCCAGTAACATCTCTGACCGTCAACTTGCTGACGCAGTGAGTACTTACACTGCAGGACAGTCAGTCTGAACGCCAGGGTCTGGTAGTCGACGGGGGCGACCATGCCGATGGCGCCGCACCGTTTGGTAGTGATCAGCTGAGCGTGATCGCCTGTCGCGGACAGGCACTCACCGCCGCCTCGACAATGCCGCGCGCATCTTCCGGCGGGTGTGGCTCCCACACCGCGACGTCGTCATCACCGACCTCGAAGACCTCGGGCGCGAGCATAGCGCACAACCCATGACCCTCACACAGCGATGTATCCACCTCGACCAGCGGCCCGGTAACCACGTCACCGCCATCGGGACCGTGTTCATTCTCCATCGACGACCTCCGAGATACGACTACTTGAGCAGACTGCCGGCGTCCACGGCCAGTGCAAGGCCGGTGACAAAACGCGCTTCATCGGACGCGAGGAACAACACCGCGTTGCTGATGTCACGGGGCTCGACCCATCCCGTCGGCAGCACATGCATCATCTGCGCGACCACCTTGAGGTCCTCCGGGCCCGGGTTCTCCAGATCCGGTCGGAACATCTTCATGGTCCCCTCGTTCATGAACATGGGGGTGTTGACGTTCGTCGGAAGGACCGAGTTCACTCGAATCGACTGTTCCCCCAGTTCGACTGCGAAACTCCGCATCAGTCCGATGACCCCGTGCTTTGCCGCAATATAGTGTCCGGTGTTGGGGTATGCCTTGGCGCCACCGACCGAACTCGTCAAGACCACCGAACCGCCGCTGGCCGCCTGCAGGTGAGGAACTGCCGCTTTCACGGACTTCCACACACCGGACAGATTCACGTCGATCATGTCCTGCCAGTCAGTCTCGCTCGTCTTGTCGAGCGTCTCACCGCCGTTGCCGATCCCCGCGTTCGCCACGACCACATCAAGGCGGCCCAGTTGTTCCACGCCGTCGTCGACTGCCGCCTTCAGAGCATCATAATTGCGCACATCGACCTCGGAGGCGATGATCCGGCGATTCTGTCCTTTGACCAGTTCGACCGTCTCGGCGAGATCCTCAGGAGTCGACGGCGCGATTGATGTGTCACGGGTTACCGGACCACAGATGTCGACCGCGATGATGTCGGCGCCCTCTTCAGCCAACCGGACCGCGTGACTGCGACCCTGCCCCCGAGCGGCACCCGTGACAAGGGCGACCTTGCCTTCCATACGACCAGCCATTGAATTACCAACCTTCTTCGAAAGACCAAGTGAATAGTGGAGTTTCGCCCGCCATCGGGCCGCCGCGTCCGGATCAGATACCGGATACTCGAGACGAAGTGTTGCACGAGTCACAGTGAGATGTCAATGAAATTGACGACGAAAGCATCGCGCCCCGAAGCTATTCCACCATGGGAAAATTGAACCTGCTTGCACTGTAAGGCAATTGAGAAATTCGCACGGTCACCGTTGTCCGATCGTCTCGCCCGACCACGCCTCCAGGGCGGCCGTGGTCTCACGCGACGGTTCGAGGGTGAGCATGCCCACGAGGCTGTCGAGAAGCTGACTCACATGCACACCGTAAGGTGGCACCGCTTCGCCGAGTTCCGTTGAACGTCGGCGGTCGGTACAGATGTGCAGGCACGCAGCGGTCGCCTGTTTGATGCGAAGCTCGCGCAATTCCACGGGCACGGACTCCAGCAGAGCGCCGACCCGGTCGTAGTACGCCTGCTCTGTCAAACGATTCGAAGCAGGCAGGTCATGAAGGGGATGCGACTTGCGTTGGAGCTGCTCGACGAACTCGAGGTAGTAGCAAGTGTCGTCCTCGCCGAGCTCGATGAGCGGAAGGTGCTGCGCCTCGACCACGGCGCGGACGTCCTGGAGATCTGCCCGCGCGTACAGCAGTCCGCGCCGACGGTCTAGGTCGTCCACGCGATTGGCCAGTACCGCCGTCACCAGCGCATCTTTGGACCCGAAGTGGTACTGGACAGCGGACTTGTTCGCGGTTCCGGCCTCGATTGCGATCTGCCGCAACGGAACTCCATCGAGACCGTGGAGCGCATAGAGCCGCTCAGCGGTCAATATCAGTCGCTCTTTGGCGGATCGCACTTCCGTCTGCATAAACCTAATCAAACCATAGACAATTTAGGTCTGACGCCTTAATATTCAGTCAATATAGCTGAGAGGTAGGTCACATGTCACAGTCGCGGGCGAGTTATGCCACTATCGGAGATGGCGAAGCGCAAGCTCCCAAAACCCCTTTTGAACAGGCGCAACAAGGCTGGCTCCACGATCAGGTGTGGTCCCGACCCGGTTTGGGCCGGCGCGAGCGCCGCTGGGTGACGCTGACGTGCGTCGGGGCCGCTGATGCCCATAAACCGATCGACGATCAAGTTGAGGATGCCCTCCTCAGCGGCGATATGACCATCGACGAGATGTTGGAATTCGTACTTCACTTCGCTGTGTACAACGGATGGCCCAAGGCCTCTCATCTCGAAGGCGTGATCCGTCGCGCATGGGCGAGAATCGACCGCGCGAACGGCGGAACAGGCGCGGTGGTCCCACCCGACAACGCGAGTCTGGGGTTGAATGACTGGAACTCGAGAATCGAAGATGGCACAAGGGAATTCGTCGAAGTCAACTTGATCGAACCACCGCGCCCGGAAACGCCCTACATCCATGCGGGCATCCTGAATTTCGTCTTCGGCCATGTCTGGCAGCGCCCGACGCTCAGTCGACGCGACCGCAGATTCATCACCGTCGCCTCGGTGGCGGTCTGCGATTCGCTGACGCCGTTGCATTCGCACACGGGCTCGGCACTCGAGTCCGGCGACATCACCAAACCCGAGATGGATGAGGTGGTTCTGCAGCTCGCTGCCTATTCCGGATTCGCGAAGGCCGAAGCCCTCCACGGCGCAAGCGAAGAGGCGTGGGCCCGATTGCACCCGTGATCCCCTCGCTCCACCGGTTCGTCGTAATACATCTGCGGTCCGCCGCGGGCGGAAAGTAATAGAGAGATGGGAATACGCAACATGTCAGGACTCGAAGGCCGCGTGGCTTTCATCACCGGCGCTGGGCGAGGCCAAGGTCGCGCGCACGCAATCCGGCTAGCGCGTGAAGGTGCAGACATCATCGCCGTCGACATCTGCGAGAACGTCGCGTCGATGACCTATCCGAACGCCTCTCAGGAAGATCTCGACGAGACTGCTCGCCTTGTCGAAAAGGAGGGGCGCCGAGCCGTGGCTCGAAAGGCGGATGTGCGGGATTTTGCCGGACTGTCAGCCGCTTTCCAGGAGGGATACGACGAGTTCGGCCGAGTCGACATCATCCTGGCGAACGCCGGGATCATCAAGATGGGTCCGGAGGACCCGAACAACTTCCTCGCGGAGTGGAACGATGTCATCGACACGAACCTGACCGGCGTGTTCCACACCATTCGGGCGGCGCTGCCTGCACTGCGCGAGGCAGAGCGTGGCGGATCGATTGTGATCACCAGTTCCTCGGCGGGAATCAAGGCCTCCGCCTCCATCAATGCAAGCGGGAACGCTTATGCCTCCGCCAAGCGCGGAGTTGTCGCCCTGATGCAGGGACTTGCCAATTACCTTGCGCCAGAGTGGATCAGAGTGAACACGATTCACCCAACGGGCGTGGCGAGTGGAATGACCATCAATGAGGCGATGCAGAAGCTGATGGCCGAGGCGGCCAAGGGCGGAGCAAACACCATCTCCGGGATGCAGAATGCGTTGCCGATCCAGATGCTCGAAGCCGAGGACGTGGCCAACGCCGTCGCCTATCTCGTCTCCGACGAGGCCAAGTTCATCACCGGCACCCAATGGGCGCTCGACGCCGGGTTCACCGTGCGATGAGTCTCGTCATGGTTCTACACCTGGGAGGACGTTCATGACCGCCGTGATCGGCCCCGACAACGCCGATGTGCTGCCCACCGAGCTCCTCATCGGTGGTGATTGGGTGACCGGATCGTCGGCCGTCACATATGACCACATCTACCCGGCCACGGGAGAGCCCAACGCGAAGATCACCCTCGCCGGACCCGACGAGGTCGACCAAGCGGTGGCCAGTGCCCGAGAGGCCCAGCGTGAATGGATGTCCCTGCCGATCGGGCGGCGGCGTGACATCATGTTCGACCTGGCCGACGCGGTGCACGACAACATAGACACACTCGGTCGGCTGAGCATCCACGATTTCGCCGTACCGATTCGCACCGCTCCCGGACACGCCATGCTCGCCGAGAGCTTCATCCGCTATTACGCGGGGCACGTCGACAAGGCGCACGGACAGAACTCCGAGGTCTCGGGTAAGCACGATCTCAACATCGTCGACAGAGAACCGTATGGTGTGGTCGGAGTGATCGCCCCGTGGAACGGGCCGATGGTTGTCGTCGGGCTGAATGTCGCGCCGGCATTGGCTGCGGGCAACGCCGTCATCCTCAAGCCGTCGGAGTTGTCCCCTTTCAGCGCCCTCCGATTCGGCGAGATCTGCGTGGCGGCCGGCTTACCACCCGGCCTGGTCAACGTACTGCCCTCGGACGCCACCGGCGGCCGTTCGCTCGCGGCTCACCCTGGTCTCGGGAAGATCCACTTCACCGGCGGTGGTGTGACTGCACGGCAGGTGTTGACCACGGCCGCAGCAAACCTGACCCCGGTGGCAACCGAACTCGGCGGCAAGTCCGCCAATATCATCTTTGCCGATGCCGATTTGGACCAAGCCGCAATTCTCTCCGCATGGCAAGGACCCCTTGGGCAATCGGGGCAGAGCTGCGCGTGTGCGAGTCGGATCTTCGTGCAGGACGAGGTGTATGACGAGTTCATGCAGCGGTTCCTGGCGGTCCTGGCGGCGGCCAAGATCGGCGATCCGTTCGATCCGGAGGTCATGCTGGGGCCGGTGGTCAGCGAGCCGGCGATGAATCGCATCCTGGGTCTCATCGACAACGCCGTCCAAGGCAAGCACGGGACGCTCGCAACGGGCGGACAGCGAGTCGGCGGCGAGTGCGGCGACGGATACTACATTCAGCCCACAGTGTTCACCGACGTCGACAATCGATCTCCACTCGCGACCACCGAGATCTTCGGGCCCGTGGTCTCCGTCACCCGATTCCGTGACGAATCGGAGGCCATCGCGCTGGCCAACGACAGCGACTACGGTCTCAACGCCTACGTCCAGACGATGAATCTACCTCGCGCACATCGTGTTTCCCGTGCCCTTCAGTCCGGTTCGGTGTGGATCAACCGCAACAGTGACATTTCCCCGCAGGGGCCGTACGGAGGTTTCAAGCAGAGCGGTAGCGGCAGGGCCGGAGGCATCGAAGGCCTTCAGGAATTTCAACAGATCAAGAACACCAGGATCGGGCTCTGACGCGACAGCACCAGTCCGTGCGTCTTCACCGGTCTGAGTTGGCGCAGCCTGACGCCGTACCGCACTTGAGTCCGAACCAGTACAAGTCACCCGATTCTCGACCCTCGAAAGGTCTATGAACGATGTCCAATCCCACCATGGTCGACTACTTCTCCGACGCCACAGTGTCCCAGGATCCCTATGAATACTGGGACCATCTACGCAGCATAGGGCCCGTGACGCAGGAGCCTCACCACAACGTCATCGCTGTCACCGGCTATGAGGAAGCTCAACAGGCATTCAAGGACACCGAATCGTTCTCGGCCGTGAACGCCATCGGGGGGCCATTCCCGCCACTGCCCTTCGAGCCCGTGGGCGATGACATCACCGACCTCATCGAGTCGCACCGCCACGAGTTCCCCATTTTCGAACACATGGTCACCATGGACCCACCCGACCATCAGAAGGCTCGGTCGCTCCTCTTACGCCTGTTGACGCCACGAAGGCTGCAAGAGAACGAGGAGTTCGTGTGGGCACTTGCCGACCAGCAGATCGACGAGTTCATTGCACGCGGGCGTTGTGAGTTCCTCGGGGACTACGGAAAACCGTTCGCCACGCTCGCCATCGCCGATCTCCTCGGTGTGCCGGAAGGTGATCGGGACGAGGTCCGTCGAAATCTGGGCGCGGGTAACGCGCCGGGTAGCCGCGTCGGGGCCCTCGATCACGAACCTGTCGGCAGCAACCCTCTGCAGTACCTCGACGATCTCTTCTCCGGGTACATCACGGACCGGCGCGAACATCCTCGCGGCGATGTACTCGGCGGGCTTGCTTCGGCGACCTACCCGGACGGTTCGGTCCCGCCCGTGATCGAGGTCGCACGACCTGCCACCTTCCTGTTCGCCGCCGGTCAGGAAACGGTGACCAAACTGCTCAGCTCCGCGCTCCTCGTCCTCTGCGAGAGGCCCGACCTCCAGGAAGAACTTCGAGCGGACCGTAAGCTGATCGTCCCGTTCATCGAGGAATCGCTGCGCATGGAAAGTCCTACAAAGGTCGACTTCCGACTCACGCGTAAGTCCACCACGCTCGGTGATGTCGATATTCCGGCCGGAACCATCCTCATGCTCTGCCTCGGGGCCGCCAATCGCGACCCGCGAAAATTCGAGAATCCCAACGAGTTTCGGATCGATCGCACGAATGTTCGCGAGCACATCACCTTCGGTCGAGGGATTCACACCTGCGCCGGCGCTCCGCTGGCGAGGGTCGAGGGACGGGTGACGATCAACCGGCTACTCGACCGGATGGCCAACATCAGGCTCGACGAATCCGTTCACGGGCCTGCCGGCGACCGCAACTTCACCTACGAGCCCACGTTCTTGCTGCGCGGACTCACCGATCTGCACATCGAGTTCGACGAGACGAAGTGAGCTGAGACAATGACTGTGGACAACATCCTGGACGAGCTGCGTAATCGGCCGGGCAACGGGGATACCATTCCGATCATCAATCCCGTCACCGAGGAGCCGATCGCCGAGTTCGCCGACGGCGGCCTACAAGCGGTGGATGAGGCAGTATCCCGTGCGCGTAAGTCCTTCGAATCCGGCTCGTGGAGTGGACTCCCCGGTAGCGAACGAGCGAAGATCATGTGGCGGATCGCTGATCGCATCGATGAGCGAGCCGACGAGCTGGCCGCACTGGATTCATTGAACACCGGCATGAACTACGACCAGGCGCGATCGATCATGGGTACCAGTGCGGAGATCTTCCGCTACTACGGTGGCTGGTGCACCAAGCTCAACGGCATCGCCCACGACGTTCAGCAGACCGGCGGGATCACCGGCGCATACTCGAACATGCACGCGTACACACTCAAGGAGCCCTACGGTGTCGTCGGTCTGATCTTCCCGTGGAACGGGCCGGTGTTCAACGCCGCCGCCAAGCTTGGACCCGCTCTGGCCGCCGGCTGCAGCATGATCGCGAAGCCTGCCGAGGAGACACCGCTGTCAGCGATCCTGCTGGAGCAGATCATCGCCGAAGCCGGTGTGCCCGATGATGTGGTGAACCTGGTGACCGGCTATGGCCACACCTCGGGCAAGGCGCTGGCCGAGCATCCGGATGTGGAAAAGGTCGCTTTCACCGGTTCGACGGAGGTGGGCAAGCAGATCCTCACCGCGGCGTCGGGGAACCTCAAGCGGGTCATGCTCGAGCTTGGCGGCAAGTCGCCGGTTCTGATCTATGACGATGCCGATTTGGAGGCGGCGATCACGATGGCCGCGATGGGAATCTTCATCCACTCCGGCCAGGGATGCATCTGCGGCTCGCGAATCTTTGTGCAGCGCGGGGTGTACGAACAGGTGGTCGAGGGTATCTCGATGGTTGCCAACGGGGTCAAGCTCGGCGGCCCCGACGAGGAGGGCACGCTCATCGGGCCGCTGATCAGTGAGAAACAGTTGAACCGGGTGATGGGGTTCGTCGACGAAGGCAAGCGCAACGGCGTCGAAGTCGTCACCGGCGGCGAACGACTCGACCGGCGGGGGTACTTCGTACACCCCACGGTCGTGACCGACGTCGATCCGTCGATGAGCCTCTACCAACAAGAGATCTTCGGGCCCGTAGTGGCCATCATGCCTTTCGATGATGACGACGAAGTCGTCGCCCTTGCCAACAACTCCGATTACGGGCTTGCTGCGACGGCATGGACCAAGGACATCGCGCGCGCCCACCGCTTGGCCAAACGCCTTCATGCCGGAACTGTCACGCTCAACTGTCAGATGGTGTTCGACCATTCCATGCCCTTCGGTGGCTACAAGCAATCGGGTTGGGGGCACGAGTGGGGTCGAGAGGGTGTCGAAAGCTACCTACAGACCAAGACCGTGTATACGCAACTCTGAGAATCGTGCGCCGCCGCTCAAGCGGCGGCAGATGCGACAGAAAGCCTTCCGTCAGGCGAGTAAAAGGACACTCCGATGACACTTCTCACCCAGGATCACATGGAACCATGCGTGATGGGAGCGCGCGAAGTCACCCGCGCGCGAGCCACTGCGCGGCGGCGCCACACGCGACACCGCCTGGCAGTGATCGCCACAACCCCATCAGAGGTCGTCGAGTTCTGTGGCGGATGGCTGTTCGACCAGTCGATGGCCGGTTGGGACGTCAGCGTCCACGTCCTCGATGGCGGCAGTACGACGGTGCCACTGGAGATACTGGGAACGCGCGCATTCGACCTGCGACATTCGTTGGCCCGCCGGACTTCCGCGCACTGGCCGCAGTCACTGGCGATTTCGGCCGATCTGTGTCACGCCGACGAGAGGATCCGATTGGGGGCCGCGGCCGCGATCCGCTCTCGCCGAGCACACGTCTGGCTCTGGGGCAACGAGTGCCCGGCAGATCTCGAGATCGGATCGAAACCGGCAGAACACCGAGTCAGCAATGCCGCGCTCGCATTCAAACGTCGAGCATGGCGGGCGGCCGGTATGTCCGAGGGACTCGTAGGAACAGTTGAGCATTTCAGGTTCACAGAGGCCTTGCCGGAGTGATGTGACCACACAGAGGTCGTGCGCCCGCACGTCACGGGTTTCGATCCTGACTCAGGATCGTGACCGCCGCAACCGATGTCGGGCCACCCACATTGTGCGCCAATCCTATCCGTGCCCCGTCGACCTGATTCACCGCCGAACCCCGGAGCTGTTCGAACAGTTCGACACACTGGCCGATGCCGGTTGCCCCCGGTGGATGCCCCTTGGACTTCAGACCGCCACTGGTATTCACCGGCAGCGATCCCCCGATCGTGGTGTCGCCCGCCTCGAGGAGCTTGTATCCCTCGAACCGGTTCGCGAAGCCGAGATCCTCGTAGCTGATGAGCTCGATGCCGGTGAAGAAGTCATGGACCTCGGCGACGTCGACGTCAGCCGGGGTGATGCCTGCCATGGCGAACGCCCGTTGCGCGGCTCGCACCGTCGCCGGGAAGGTCGTCAGGTCGGTCTTGTGCTGGTGCATCATCGAATCCAGCCCGAGACCCACACCGGCCACCCACACCGGGCGGCTGGTGTAACGGTCGGCGATGTCCTCGGACACCAGGATCATCGCGGCGGCGCCATCGCTCAGCGGCGCGCAATCGTAGACGCTGAACGGTTCGACCACGGTGGGCGCCGAGAGCGCTTGCTCTGCCGTGATCTCGAACTGCAGTCTGGCCTTGGGATTGTTGGCGCCGTGCCGATGGTTCTTGACCGCGACCATGGCCAGATGTTCCCGGGTGGCTGGTGATTCGTGAAAGTACCGGTTCACGTGTAGGGCCACGCCGGCGGGGGCGACGAGGCCCAGTGGATACTCCCACGCCATGTCCCGCGAGATCGCCTCCCACTCCCAGACGACGTTCTTCGACGCGGTCTCGCGCAGCTTGTCGGCACCGGCGACCAGAGCCACATCCACCGCGCCCGACCCGATGGCATACACCGCATTGCGGATGGCGTCGTTCCCGGTGGCGCAGGAGTTCTCCACCCTGGTCACCGGGATTCCGTCGATGCCGAGCGAGTCGGCCACGATGCCAGATGCGAAACCGTCCGTCGCACCCACCGCGCCGAACCACGCGGCCTCGATGTCGTGCTTGTCGATCCCCTTGTCCACCGATGCAACGCAATCCGCGAACGCCATCGGGACGAGATCCTTCACACCGAGTGCGAAATGCTCCGCGAACGGGGTCATTCCGGCCCCGACGACCGCGACCTTCCTCATGCTGCCACCTCTTCGGGCTCGAAGGCGTACCCGTAGTCGGGCACGCCGGATCGGATGGCCAGGCGGCGCAGTACGAGCCTGCCCCGATCGCCGATACCCACCAGTCCCACGTGCGCTCCGGCCACCTTCACCAAAGCGCGGACGCCCACGTCGTCGAGCTCGACGAGGACGAGAGAGTAGGGCGATGGCAGGCCAGGCACCGGAACATGCACGGTCGCCTCTGAATACACGACACCGGCCCGAGGCAACGGGACGAGTTCGTAGTCGGTACGCAGGGCGCCGTCGGTGCCCACGTGATAGCGCGGCGGAAAATCGAGTACCTCGCTGTCGGTGAACTTCCCGGCCTCCCACCGCACCTTGGCCTCGAAGGCCCGCTCGTACGCGGCCAGCGAGATGCGGAGTTCGTCGTCCGACGCCACCGGTTCCTCCGATTTCGGACGTGGCGCCAGCTCGCGCCGGTACACGGCGACCGGAGCTGCGGCGACCGAGATCCCCGACAGGCTCGCCTGCTCGACGGCGACGAGACTCCCGGACAATCCCTGCTCGGCCATCGCGGCCAGCGCGAACAGGCCCGAGCTGGCGCCAACCGTCGGGACCTCCGCATCGACCTCGGCAAGCCGAGCGGCCGACTTGCGGTCGACGCCCGCCACGACGGTCGGCTTCTCCAACCACGATGCCGCCAGCGACGCGACCAGCCCGCGGTCATGCAGCAATCGCGGGTCGCCGTAGTCGTGGACGGCTCCGGTGGTGTTGCGGGTGCGCACCGGCAGGCTCCGTGCCACCCGTGCGCTGGTCCGCACGTTCAGGCCGCGATCGGCGGTCAACACCGCTGCGGCACCGGCAGGTTCGAGGTCGACACCGATCACCAGCGTGCGCGACCGAGCCGAGCTGAGTGCGTCCAGCGTCGCCGGCGCACCACCGAGGCGCTCGGTGACCTCGAGTTCCGGGTCCAGGTCCAGGCCTGCCAACAGAACCGCCGCGTTGCTGCTGTCCGTGAGCGGAAGATCACGGCTGACCAGCACCACCGAGTCCACCGAAGCACCACCGCTCAGTGCGGCCCGCCCGGCCTCCACGGCCAACGTGATGGCGTCCTCGTCGTCACCGGCGACGCGACGGTCGACGACACCCCAACACGGGAGATAGGTTCCGATGGAGGTGATGTTCGGCATCGTCGGTTCCCGTCAGGTGACCGCGCCGGCGGTCTTCAATTCGATGATGCGGTCCCAGTCCAACCCGAGTTCCTGGAGGATGTCGTCGGTGTCCTCGGCGAATCCCGGAGCGGCGGTGACCGACGACGCCTCGACGTCGAACTGGACGGGATTGCCCACCAGCTCGAGGTCACCCGCGTTCACGATGTAGTCGTTGGCCCTGATCTGCGGGTCGTCACCGACCTGCCGAGAATCCTGCACCGGCGCCCATGGGCCCGCGAGGGTGGCGAATCGTTCTGTCCAGTCCGCGAGCGTGCGCTCGGCGATCACCTCCCGCAGGATCGCCACCGCCTCGGACGTGTTCTCCGCCAGCAGTTCTGCGCTGGCAAACCTCGGATCCTCGGCAAGCTCGGGACGCTCCACGTGTTTGCACACATCCGGCCAGAACTTCGCCGCCTGCAGCATGACGAACGAGATGTAGCGGTCGTCCGCCGTTTTGTAGAGCCCCGAGAGCGGATTGGTCGGCGATCCGTGGCCGCCCTGTGCCGGCGCCTCCATCGGCTTGTCGAGATGCAGCGAGAGCGCCACGGTGTGACCCATCGACCACAGGCCGCTCCCCAGCAGCGAGACGTCCACCACCGACGGCTCACCGGTCCGTTCCCGCTTGAGCAGTGCGGCGGCGATGCCACCGGCGAGATTGGTCCCCGAGATCGTGTCGCCGAACGCCGGACCCGGCGGGCTGATGAGGCCCTCGGTGTCGGGCGGTGTCAGGGTCGCCGCGATACCGCCGCGCGACCAGAAGGCGGTCATGTCGTAACCACCCTTGTCCGACTCAGCACCCCTCGGGCCGAGCGCGCTGCCTCGCGCGTAGACGATCGACGGGTTCACCGCACGGATGTCGTCGACGTCGATCCCGAGCCGCGCACGCGGACCGGGCAGAAAACTGGTGAGGAAGACGTCGGCCTTGCGCACCAACTCGTAGAGCACCTCTCGCCCCTCCGGGCGCGACATGTCGATCCCGATGCTGCGCTTGCCGCGATTGGCATGCTCGACATTGGGATTGAGGTCGCCTTCGACGCGGAACGTGCCGGTCTGGCGGAGTCCGCGCTGCGGGTCACCGGTCACCGCGTGCTCGACCTTGATGACCTCGGCCCCCCACTCGCGCAGGACCGCGCCGGCCGACGGCACGAATCCGTACATCGCGACCTCGAGGATGGTGAATCCCTCCAGCGGTTTCACGATTCCACCGCCTCGGCGAACGCCTTGATCTCGGTGAACTCGTGCAGGCCTGCGACGCCCATCTCCCGGCCGATGCCGGATTCTTTGTACCCGCCGAACGGCACGTCGGCAGAGAAGTAGTTGCCGCCGTTGATGCTGAACGTGCCGGTCCGGATCGCTCGGCCGACGGCGGCACCGCGGGCCGAGTCGGTGGTGAGGACGCCGCCGGACAACCCGTACCGCGAATTGTTGGCGATCTCGATGGCATGCTCGTCGCCGTCGTGCGGGATCATCGCCAGCACCGGACCGAAGACCTCTTCCTGAGCGATCTCGCTGTCCGGGTCCACTCCGGCGAGCAGTGTCGGCGCATAGAAGTATCCGGGGTCGATGCGGGTTCCGCCACGCACCAGGCGGGCGCCGGCCTCGACCGCACGCTGAACCAGCCCGTCGACCTTGTCGCGCTGTCGCTCGCTGATCAACGGACCCATGTAGGTCTTGTCGTCGGTCGGGTCCCCGACGGTCACGTGGTCGAGCATCGCCCCGACCATCTCCGCGAGCTGGTCGTGCTTGTCGCGTGGCACGATCAACCGGGTGGTCAACGCGCATCCCTGGCCCGCATGGCTGCAGATCGTGAACGCCGCGAACTGCGCGGCCTTCATCAGATCGGCGTCGTCGAGAACGATCAGCGCAGACTTGCCACCGAGTTCGAGGAAGACTCGCTTCAGCGATGACGCTGCGTCGGCCATGATCTGCTTGCCCACCGGCGTCGATCCGGTGAAGGTCACGACGTCCACGTCGGGATGGGCCACCATCGTCTGCCCCACCTCGACCTTCGACGACGTGATGATGTTGACGACGCCTGCCGGGATATCGGTGTGTTCGGCGATGATCTCACCCAGCGCCAGGGTCACCAGGGGCGTGTCCGGGGCCCCCTTGAGCACCACGGTGCAACCCGCTGCCAGTGCGGGCGCGAGCTTGGCCAGCGCCAACTGGTTCGGGTAGTTGTAGGCGATGATCGCGGCCACCACGCCGGCGGGTTCACGCTCGGTCCACCGGCGGTGCTGTTGCCCACGGATCTCGATCTCGCCGAGATCCTCGGTGAACGAGTGGTTCTCGAGGAGATCGGCGTAGTAGCGGACGATCTCGATCGGCGCGTCGAGTTGATTGCCCTTCGTGAGCATCTTGGTGGCGCCGACCTCGGCGATCGTCAGATCGCGCAGTTCCTCGGCGTTGTCGAGCAGCGCCTTGTGCAACTGATCGAGGCACCGCGCGCGGAGCGCCACATCGGTGGCCCACCCGGACTTCTCGAACGCCGTACGTGCCGCGGCGATCGCCGCCGTCGCCTGGTCCACGTTCGCGTCCGGCGCCGAGCCCAACACATCCCCCGTTGCCGGGTTGATCGTCTCGAAGGTCGTCTCCGACGTGACGAGCTGCCCGTCGATCAGCAGTCGCTTCTGGATACCGCCGGAAATCCGACTCGCATCGACCGCACTCGAGCCGCTGGTCGTCATCGTGTCCTGGGCCACCACACGCCCTCCCACTCCATTGTTGAAAATGTCATTCTCGTATATGACTAACGTCACATTCGCATAGAATCCTCCCGTGCGCAAGGTCGCGAGGTGACCGAACACTCCATCGATGCAGGTACCCGAACTCAGCTTTCACCACCGGCCGAACCGTCCGAACTCTTGCCGATTGCTATTTTGCGAGAGTACCGTTCTCACACATGGAAGGGAGATTCTTGTGATCCAGACCTCAGCCCTCACCCCCGCGATGGGTGTCAAAGTCACCGGCGTGGACGACCTCCGCGATCCCGCGGTGATCGGACACTGCCTCGAGGCCTTGAAGTGGCGCGGCGTCCTGTTGATACGCGGCATGCACCTCGACGACGACGGCCAGGTGGCATTCAGCAAGCAACTCGGACCGGTCCTCGCCCCCGCGGGCAAGGAGGTCTTCATCGTGTCGCTCGACCCCGCCAAGTCGCGGTCGGCCGAGTACCTGAAGGGCACCTTCAACTGGCATATCGACGACACGACCAACGACGTCCCCGCGAAGGCCACGATGCTCACGGCGCGCCACGTGGCGATGGTCGGCGGCGGAACCGAATTCGCGAGCACGTACGCGGCGTACGAGAACCTGCCCGAGCAGGACCGTAAACGGTACGACGGCCTGCGCGTGGTGCACAGTTTCGAGGCATCCCAGCGACTCGTGAATCCCGACCCGAGCGATGAACAGGTCGCGGCGTGGCGTCAGCTCCCGTCACACGAGACCTCCCTGGTGTGGCAGCGCCGCGACGGACGCCGTTCCCTGGTGATCGGTGCGACCGCCGACCACATCGTCGGGATGCGACCGGAGGAGAGTCGCGAGCTGCTCGACGAAGTCCTGGCCTGGTCGACGCAGGAGCGGTTCAGCTACGTCCACGAGTGGGAGAAGGACGACGTCGTCATCTGGGACAACACCGGAATGCTGCACCGCGCGCTGCCGTACGACCCGTCGTCGGAGCGCTTGATGCACCGCACGACGATCGCCGGAGACGAGGCATGGGGGTGAAGACCGCAATCGTCACCGGCGGCGCATCGGGCATCGGCCTCGCCGTCGCCGAGCGCCTCCGCAGTCAGGGCTACCACGTCGGCACCATCGACCTCACCACCACCTCGGACGATCCGTTGGCCCAGGCCGCCGACGTGACAGACCGTCAACAGGTGGACAGCGCGTTCGCGGCGATCCGGGAAGCGCTGGGTCCCATCACGATCCTGGTCAATGCCGCCGGGGTCGACGGCTTCCAGAAGTTCACCAAACTCAGTTTCGACGAGTGGCACAAGGTCATCGACGTCAACCTCAACGGGGTTTTCCACACCATCCAGGCGGCGCTGCCCGACATGCTCGAGGCGAAGTGGGGTCGAATCGTCAACATCTCGTCGTCGAGTGCGCATTCCGGGCAGCCCTACATGGCGCACTACGTGTCGGCCAAGTCGGCGGTCAACGGACTCACCAAGTCCCTGGCACTCGAACTCGGCCCCAACGGCATCACGGTCAACGCGGTACCACCGGGCTTCGTCGACACCCCGATGCTGCGAAATGCCGAGGGGCTCAAGCGTCTCGGCGGAACGGTCGACGATCACATCCAGCGCACACCGGTGCGTCGCGTCGGACGTCCGGAAGACATCGCGGCTGCCTGTTCGTTCCTCATCTCCGAGGACGCGGGCTACATCACCGGACAGATCCTCGGCGTCAACGGGGGCCGGAACACCTGACCAACTGATTCCCGGAGGCATTCGGGAATCATCACTCATCTGCCGCGATCTCCGAGAACGTGGCACCACAGAAGGAGATTCGACATGGGACGCGTTCAGGACAAGGTTGCGTTCATCACCGGCGCCGCGCGCGGACAGGGCCGTAGCCATGCCGTGCGTCTGGCCGAAGAGGGCGCCGACATCATCGCCGTGGACCTCTGCAAGAACATCGACACCATCGGCTACCCGATGGCCAGTCCCGAAGATCTCGAGGAGACCGCCCGACTGGTCGAGAAGGAAGGACGGCGGATCGTCGCCATCGAGGCCGACGTCCGCGAGGCGTCGCAACTGCGCAGCGCACTCGAGCGCGGCATCAACGAGCTCGGCAAGCTCGACATCGTCGTGGCGCAGGCAGGCGTGGCCGGGATGAAGGGTGAACCGGCCACGCAGGCGTGGTGCGACGTGGTGGACACCAACCTGATCGGCACCATGAACGCGGTGCAGGTCGCGCTGCCCCACCTCCGCGAAGGTGCATCGATCATCGCGACCGGATCGATCGCGGCCCTGATGGACATCAGCAAGACCGACGTCCCCGGCAAGGACCTGGGCGGCGTCGCCTATGTCTTCTCGAAACGAGCTCTCTCCCAGTACATCCACGAACTGGCGACGCACCTCGCACCCCAGGGCATCCGCGCGAACGTCATCCATCCCACCAACTGCAACACCGACATGCTGCAGAGTGAGCCGATGTACCGGTCCTTCCGGCCCGATCTGGAGAACCCCACCCGTGAGGACGCAACGCCTGCCTTCTATGTGCAGCAGGCGATGAAGACGCCCTGGATCGAACCCTCTGACATCAGCAACACCGTGCTCTACCTCGCCTCCGAGGAGGCGCGCTACGTGACCGGTATGCAGATGCGCGTCGACGCCGGCGGCTACCTCAAGTGGTACGACTTCAAGATCTGAGAACCACCGCATGAACCACAGCCCAGCAACACCTTTCACCCACCGATAGGAGGACGATCGTGAAGGTTCACATCGACGGCGACCGCTGCCAAGGACACACCCTCTGCGCCATGATCGCTCCCGAGATCTTCGAGCTCAGCGACATCGACGGCCATGCCTCGCCGGTCTCCGAGGACGTACCGGACGGATTCGAGGACAAGGTCCGCGAGGCCTCACGATCCTGCCCGGAACAAGCGATATCGGTGTCCGAGCGCATCTCCTCGGGCACCGAGTGATCCGACACGACGACAGGAGACGACACGATGAGTCTTGACAGCGTCACAGACGACGACGCGCGAAAGCGGAATCGTTATCCCTTCGACCGCCACTCGACCGAATATCGAGAGAAGTTCCTCGAGACCACGCAGGAGATGCACGAGAAGTGTCCGGTGGCGTGGAGCGACACTTACGGAGGCCACTGGGTCGCGGCGAGCAGCGAGGCCGTCTTCGAGCTCGCGCGATGCCCATACGTGTCCAACGATCATGACGTGCGCGACGAGCGGAGCGGCTACAAGGGCATCAGTATCCCGACCGCCGACCGCGCGTCGGGCGTCCGGGGGGGCATCCTGGAGATGGACGAACCCGAACACAAGTTCTTCCGCTCCATCCTGAACCCGTATCTGGCACCCGCGGCAGTGAAGCGGTGGATTCCGTTCATCGACAAGGTCATCCACGCGTGCATCGATGAGAAGATCGAGACCGGTCACATCGATTTCGTCGACGAGCTGGCAAATGTCGTACCGGCGGTCCTCACTCTGGCGATGCTCGGCATCCCGGTGGAGAAGTGGACGATCTACAACGAGCCGGTCCACGCCGCGGTGTACACACCGCCGGACTCCCCCGATGCGCCTCGCGTGGCGGAATTGCACCGGCAGCTCGGAATCGACCTGATCACGAATCTCTTCGAGATCAGGGAGAATCCACGCCCGGGACTGATCAACGCGGTGGCCAACGCGAGTGTCGACGGCGGCGCTCCGGACGACATGGAGTTGCTTGGGATTCTGAGC
This sequence comes from Gordonia sp. DT218, assembly GCF_049847105.1. Classification (NCBI taxonomy): domain Bacteria; kingdom Bacillati; phylum Actinomycetota; class Actinomycetes; order Mycobacteriales; family Gordoniaceae; genus Gordonia; species Gordonia sp. DT218. Next base: position 850,103 of record NZ_JBNCNS010000001.1, read on the forward strand.
CTCGTGATCGGTGGCGGCTTCGACACCACGACCGCTCTGACCGCGCATTCACTGGAGTGGCTCTCGGAGAACCCCGACGAACGCGAACGTCTCAGCGCCCACCGCGACGAACTCCTCGACGGCGCCACCGAGGAGTTTCTTCGATACTTCACCCCCGCTGCCGGCGACGGACGGACCATCGCCGAGGATTTCGAGGCCACTGACGGCACCGATTTCCGCGAGGGTGACCGTCTCTGGCTGTCCTGGGCGATGGCCAACCGCGACACCGAACTCTTCGAGGATCCGAACCGCGTCCACCTGGACCGGACCGGCAACCGTCACTTCAGTTTCGGCCTCGGTATCCATCGCTGCATCGGATCGAACGTCGCCCGTACCGTTTTCAAGCGCATGGTGGTCGCGGTGCTCGACCGGATGCCCGACTACCGGTGTGATCCTCAAGGCGCGGTGCACTACGACTCGATCGGTGTCATCCAGGGGATGCGCCACCTGCCCGCCACGTTCACTCCCGGACCGCGGACACATTCGAGTCTCGCGGACACCCTCGTCGAGGTCCAGAAGATGGTGGAGGACGAGAATCTCGCCGAACCTCTCGCCCTGACCCGAGCGCAGCAGAAAGGGTAGGGCGAGTGCCCGAGACCCCCACCCGGCCCCTTCCCCAGCTGACGCCGGCCAACGAGTTCTATTGGAAGTCCGGCGCGGACGATCACCTGCGGATCCAGGAGTGCACCGGCTGCCGGGAACTGCTCCACCCGCCGCAGCCGGTGTGCCGCCACTGTCACGGGACCGAGCTCGGCGAACGTGTGGTGTCCGGCCGCGGTATCGTCGCCGGTTTCACCGTCAATCAACGGTTCGCGCTGCCCGGGCTGTCGCCGCCCTACGTCGTCGCGCAGGTCGCGCTGGCCGAGGATTCACGAATCCGGCTGACCACCAACATCATCGATTGCGAACCCGAGGATGTCTTTCTCGGGATGGCCGTCGAGGTCGACTTCCTGAACATCGAGGATGTCTGGCTCCCGCTCTTCCGCCCCAGCGCCGATCAGCCGTCCGAACCCGCTGAGTTGCCCGACGACGAGATCGACCCCACCGATTTCGCCCGGCACGTCCGCCCAATGGTGACGACCGAGAAATTCGAGGACAAGGTCGCACTCACCGGCGTCGGGATGTCGCAGATCGGCAGGCGGCTGATGAGACCGCCACTGTCTCTGACGATCGAGGCCTGTCAGGCGGCGGTCGCCGACGCAGGCCTCACCATGGCCGACATCGACGGCATCGCCACCTATCCCGGTGGCGGCAACGTGGGCGGCTTCGGCGAAGGTGGCGTCACACCGGTGGAAGCGGCACTCGGGCTCCGGCCGACCTGGCACAACGGCGGCATCGAGACCTTCGGTCCGGGAGGCTCGGTCATCGCGGCCATGCTGGCCGTCGCCGGCGGCCTCGCGCGACACGTGTTGTGCTACCGAACGGTGTGGGAATCCACCTACGGCGAACTCATGAAGAACGGCACGATCGTCCAACCATCCGGGCGGACATCGAGTTGGATGGTGCCCTTCGGTGCGACCTCCGCCGCACACACCCTGGCGCAGAACGCGCAACGCCACTTCCATCGGTACGGGACGACCAAGGAGACCCTCGGCTGGATCGCACTCAACCAGCGTGCCAACGCCGGGCTCAATCCGACCGCGGTGTACCGCGATCCGATGACGATGGACGACTACCTCGGCGCCCGTCCGATCACCACTCCGTTCGGGCTTTACGACTGCGACGTCCCGTGCGACGGTGCGGTCGCGGTGATCGTGTCCGCCGTCGAGACCGCGAACGACCTGGCACGGCCCCCGATCCTGGTCGAGGCCGTGGGCACCCAGATCATCGACCGGATGGATTGGGACCAGAGCACATTGACCCATGAGCCACAGGTGCTCGGTCAGGCGGCACACCTGTGGACCCGGACGTCGATGACACCCGAGGATGTCGACGTCGCCGAGCTCTACGACGGATTCACGGTGAACTGTCTGTCCTGGATCGAGGGCCTCGGCTTCTGTGGGATCGGCGAATCCAAGGAATTCCTCGACGGCGGGAAGAACATCTCGCTCCAAGGGCAGATCCCGCTCAACACCCACGGCGGACAGCTCTCCCACGGCCGCACGCACGGCATGGGATTGCTCCACGAGGCCATCGTGCAATTGCGCGGAGACGGGGGTGACCGACAGGTCACCGATGCACGGGTCGGCGTGGTCAGCACCGGGGGCCTCACCCCGAGTGGGGTGCTGCTGCTCCGGAGTGCGACATGACGGCTGAACCGTGGCTCGACGATCTTGACGGAACTGTCTCGGCGCACGTCGTCGAGGTCGACGGCGTACCGATGTCCGGGATCGTCGCCCACGCCGCCGATCCCCGGGGCGTGATCGTTGCCGTGCACGGTGGCGCAACAAGAGCCGGCTACTTCGACTGCCCCGGTCATCCGGCCAACTCGTTGTTGCGCGTGGCGCAGTCGGCGGGCTACACCGCAATAGCACTCGACCGGCCGGGTTACGGAACCTCGCGGCCATTCGCAGATCAGATGGACACCTCCCGCCGCGTAGACCTCGCCTACGGTGCCGTCGCCGAGTTCACGGCGGGCCGATCGACCGGCGAGGGTGTCTTCGTCTGGGCTCATTCGGCCGGTAGCGAGCTGGCGGTGCGCATGGCGGCCGACGCCGAGCGCGGCGCGGCACTGCTCGGCCTCGAGCTCGCCGGAACCGGCCTGGAGCACCAGGCGGTCGCTCGCGAGATACTCGGCGGCCACGAACGCAACGCTGCCCCGGCAGGCGTCCGCAAACTGCTGTGGGAACCGGCGTCGTTGTACTCACCGGACGTGATCGGTGGCGCAATGATCGCCTCCAGGACGCCACCATTCGAGGGTGCCGAGCTCCGCAGCTGGGCGCGGGTGACCTTTCCGGCGCTGGCCCCAGCGGTGCGCGTGCCGGTACATTTCACCGCTGCCGAGTTCGAACGGGTCTGGCGACGGGACCCCGAAGCGCTCGCCGAGATCACTGCGTTGTTCTCGGCGTCTCCCCGGGTTGTAGCCGACGAGTTCGTCGGGGGCGGCCACAACCTCAGCCTCGGACACACGGCTCGGGCCTATCACCTGAGCGTCCTCTCGTTCATCGAGTACTGCGTCGCCCGGCATACGCATCCAGATCTTCCGACACCGTGACCACCGACCGAACGGAGCAACGCATGCGCATCGGATTCATCGGCCTCGGCAGCCAGGGCGGCCCGATGGCCCAAAGGATCATCGACGCCGGAGAAGACGTCACTCTCTGGGCCCGACGCCCGGAGACCCTCGACCCCTTTGCCCAGTCCGGCGCCAAGGTCGTCGGCAGTCCTGCGGAGGTCGGTGCCGCAAGCGACGTCGTCTGTCTGTGCGTCGTCGCCGACCAGGATGTACTCGAGGTGGCCTGCGGTACCGACGGCGTACTGGACGGACTCGCCGAGGGCGGGATCATCGTCGTCCACAGCACCGTGCACCCGGATACCTGCCGAGAACTGGCAACTCGCGCAGCGAAAACCGGTGTGCGGATTGTCGATGCACCGGTCAGTGGCGGTGGTCGTGGTGCCGAGGCCGGCACCTTGCTGGTGATGGTCGGTGGCGCGGACGAGGACGTCGCACGGTGCGTACCGGTCTTCGAGATCTATGCGAACCCGGTCGTCCACCTGGGCGGCCTGGGGGCCGGGCAGACCACAAAGCTCCTGAACAACCTACTGTTCACGGCGAACATGGCGACAGTCGTCGACACCCTGGCCCTCGGTGAGTCACTCGGAGTCGAGCCCGGCCGGCTGGCGGACGTGATCATCAAGGGCACGGCCCGCAGCTTTGCCCTCGAATCGATTGCCGCCTCGGGTGGCACCATCGAACGCATCGCTGCCCATGCCGGCAACCTGCTCCGCAAGGACGTCGGGCTCGTCGCCGATATCGCCGGTCCCGAGAAGACCTCCGGAAACGCGACTTTCGCGGCAGCACAGGCCACCCTCGGCAAGATCGCGGAGCTGACCCATGGCTGACGTCGCGGTCATCGGTGTCGGCCGCATGGGCATGCCAATCGTGTCGCGGCTGGTCGCCGCCGGACACCGGGTGTCCGCACTCGGCCGACGCCGCGAAGTGAGCGAGCAGATCACCGCTGCAGGCGCTCGGGCGGCCTCGGAGATCTCCGACGTGGTCACCGGCGACACCGACGTCGTGCTCATCGTCGTACTCACCGATGAGCAGGTTCGTGACGTCTGCCTGTCCGGCGATCTCCTCGGACGGATGAAGGCGTCGGCCACAATTGTCGTCCACACCACCGGCAGCCCCAACACGGTCGAAGCCATCGCCAAGGCCGCTGCCCCACACGGGATATCGGTCATCGACGGCGCCGTCAGCGGTGGACCACATGACATCGCGGCGGGAACACTGACCATCTTCGCAGGCGGTGACGAAAGCACCGTGGATGCGGTGAACCCGGTGCTGGGCGCCTACGCGGAACCGATCATGCACGTCGGCGGGCTGGGTTCGGGGCAACGGGTCAAGCTCGTCAACAATACGATGTTCGCTGCCCAGATCGGTCTGGCCCGAGCCGGTGTCGAACTCGCGGCTCGCCTCGGCGTGGACGAGGCAACATTGCTCGCCGCCCTCCCCCATGCCAGCGCCAACAGTCGCGCTCTCAGCGGCATCGCCAGGTACGGGTCGGTCGATGCCTTCACCGAGGGTGTGTGGGAGTTCGTCGGCAAGGACGTCGAGGTCGTGCGCAGGGTGACAGCCGAACTCGGTGGCGACCTCGGAGATCTCAGCCCACTGATCCCCTCTCGATAGCGACCGGCTCACGCACGAAGGGCATCGGCGAAACCGGTATCGTCACGGAACCGTCTGCTGTACGCTCGTACAGCAGACGCCGTTTCGAACACCAGGGGTAAGCGATGTCCACCTTCGACTACGTGATTGCGGGTGCCGGAACCGCAGGGTGCGTTCTGGCGAATCGGCTCTCCGAGGATCCTGCGGTCACAGTCCTGCTGATCGAAGCCGGCGGCGGTGACCGGAACCCACTCATAAGCATCCCCAAAGGCGCCGGAATGCTGTTCGAGAACGAACAGTACATGTGGCACTACTCGACTACGGCGTTCGGACCGAATCCGCACTCGGAGAACTGGATGCGAGGAAAGGTGCTGGGAGGTTCGAGCTCCGTCAACGGGCTCATCTACAACCGTGGGAACCGTCGCGACTACGACGAACTCGAACGATTGGGCAACAAGGGATGGGGCTGGGACGAGATCCTGCCCATCTTCAAGTCATTCGAAGACAATGAATTCGGCCCGTCCCCCACCCGCGGTGCCGGCGGCCCGTTGCACATCTCGGTACCACGCGATCCCGACCCACTGTGCCAGGAGATGCTTCAGGCCGGGGTCAACGCCGGTCTGGCCGAGGTCGAGGATCTCAACGAATCCGACAGCGAACGCATCGGCTATGCCACGTCGACGATCAAGAACGGACGCCGGGTGAGCGCCGCCCGAGCGTTCCTCAAACCCGTCGCGGGTCGCCCCAATCTGACCGTCGCGACCCACACCATGGTCGACCGAATCCTGTTCGCGGACGGCACAGCGACCGGCGTGGCAATGACGGGCCCGTCCGGATGCGGAGAAGCCCGGGCACGACGAGAGGTGATCCTCTCCCTGGGAAGTCTCAACAGTCCCAAGTTGCTGCAACTGTCGGGAATCGGTCCACGAGAAGTACTTCGGAACGCCGGAATTGAGGTGATCGTCGCAAGCGAGAACGTGGGTAACGGGCTGCGCGAACATCGCTGCGCGACCATGCGCTTCGAGCTGAAGGACGATCTCGGCTACAACAAGAGACTGTCGAGCAACGTCGGTCAGGCACTGACCGGCATCCGGTACCTCGCCACGCGCAAGGGGCCGCTGGCTGCACCATCGTTCGATCTCGTCGCCTTCGTCAGGTCCCGCCCCGATGTCGACCGTGTGGATGGCCAGCTCATGCTCGGCCCCTGGACGATTCCGCCGTACAACACCGGTGAGCCCGTGGCGATCGAGCGTCAGGCGGGTGCATCGTGCTTGGGCATGACCCTGCGCCCCACCTCGACCGGGCGATGTCAGATCACCTCAGCCGACCCCGGCGCACCCCTTCTCATCGACCCCAACTATCTGGGCACCGACCACGATCGGCAGGTCACCGCGGATCTGATCCGCCGAATGCGGGACATCTTCGACCAATCGCCCATCGCCGATCGAATCAGCCACGAAACCTATCCCGGCACAGCCGTTCAGAGCGATGAGGAACTCGTCGATGCCGCTCTCGACGGCGGCTACTGCGGCTACCATGCCATCGGCAGCTGCGCGATGGGACCGGATGACGACGACGTGGTCGATTCCCTTCTCCGCGTCCGTGGCATCGCCAACCTCCGCGTTGTCGACTGCTCCATTCTCCCGACCATGGTGGCCGGAAACCTGAACGGACCGATGATGGCCATGGCGTGGAGAGCCGCCGAATTCATCAAGACCGACCAGTGACGTCGAGACCGATCCGGCGGCGGTGATCCCGTCGGGCACTGGTTCCGAAAAGCTCTCAGCCCACGGCGAAGCCCGCGTCCACCCGCAGCGACACTCCGGTGACGTCGCGTCCATCATCAACGATGCACTCGCCCCGATTGTGTTCCAGAACCGACGGAGGTTGATGGATTCCTGGTGCGGTCCCGACCCTACTCACTCATGCGATCACGGCGGGCATGGTGTCCCAGCCCCGTACGGTCGAGGTCCGGGACCGCCGAGCGTTGGCCAGGTCGACCTCCCACTTCGGGAACCGTTTGAGGACCTCCTCGAGTGCCACCCGGCCCTCCAACCTCGCCAGAGGAGCTCCCAGGCAAAAGTGGGTGCCCTTCCCAAATGTCAGGTGCGCTGACGACTTTCGATGGATATCGAAGGAGTTGGCGTCGTCGAAGTGGCGCTCATCCCGATTGGCGGAGGCCAGCATGAGCAGCAGCGCACTGCCTTCCGGGATCGTCTGACCGTGAAACTCGACGTCCTGCTCAGCGCAGTACCGAGCCACATGTGGCCCCGGGGGCTCGAACCGCAGCAACTCCTCGATCGCCGACCCGATCAGTGTCGGATCCTCGACGAGCTCCTGACGTTGGTCGGGGTGCTCACCGAGCACCTTCCCCATCCACCCGAAGAGTCGACCGGTGGTCTCCACACCGGCGCCGGCGATCACCGCCAGGAAGATCAGCAACTCGTCAGTGCGAAGATGACGGGTCTCGCCGGTTTCGTCGACGAACTCGATGGCCAGCAGCTCGGTGATGAGATCGTCCGATGGGTTCTTCTTTCGCCAGGCCACATAGTCGGTGAACATGTCTCCGTCGAAATAGTGGTCCTTCTTGACCGGCAGAGGCTCCCCCGGCTTGTTGCGCAGCACGGCATGAGCCTTGGCACGCACCGACGGTTGATCGGCATCGGGAATCCCGACCAGCATGCCGATCGTCCGCATCGGCAGTTCGGCACCGAGATCGACGACGAAGTCGAAGCGATCGCCGCCGACGAGCGGATCGAGGCAGGCCGCACAGAACGTCCGGACCTTCGCCTCGAGTTCCCGGATCTTCTTCGGGGTGAACATGCGCGACACGAGTTTCCGGTGGATTGTGTGAACCGGGGGGTCTTCGTTGATGAAGACCCCTGGTGGCATGACCGGGTCGGCCTTGACGACCTCCAGGATGTCGCCCTTCTTCGAACTCAGCCCGACTGGGTTTCGCAAGGCCGAGTCCACGTCCGCAAACCTGCTCAGACCCCAGAAGTCATGACGATCGTTGTAGTAGACGGGCTGTTCATCCCGCAGCCGTTGATACGTCGGATACGGATCCAGGTCGATCTCGACGTCCCACGGGTCGTAGTACAAGTCGTTCACGAAGACCTCCTCTTTCGGTTTTCGGCACGAGTGTATAGCACCTACTGTACAGTCGTACAGTATGCGAATTGACCGCAGGCAGAAGGAGAGACGATGTCAGACCCGTTCAACCTCGAAGGCCGAGTTGCCCTGATCACCGGCGGCGGCACCGGCATCGGGCGCGGAACCGCGCTCGCGCTGGCGGAGCATGGAGCCGACGTCGTATTGGCCGGCCGCAGGCGCGATCCACTGGAGTCCACCGCAAAGGAGGTCGAGAATCTCGGCCGTCGCGCACTTGCCGTGTCTGTCGATGTCACATCCGGCCCCGCGTGCCGGGAACTCGTCGACACCACCGTCCACGAGTTCGGGCGGGTGGACATCCTCGTGAACTGTGCAGGCGGCGCCGAGACCCAGTCGATCCGCAAATGGAGCGACGAGGACTTCGAGCACGTCGTCGCACTGAACTTCTTTGCGGTATGGCATCTCTCACGTGCGGTCTCCGACCATATGATCCCGCAGGGAAAGGGGGCCATCGTCAACATCTCGTCCGGCGCCGGCCTGCTCGCGATGCCGCAGGCCGCCCCGTACGGCGCGGCGAAAGCGGCGGTCAACAATCTGACGGGCTCGATGGCTGCCGCTTGGGCCAAGAAGGGCATCCGAGTCAATGCGATCGCCGTTGGCGCCGTGCGGGCGCCGACCTTGACCGATGACGCCGCCCGCTACGGACTCGATCCCGATGCCATCGCCATGACCAACGGGATCGGCAGACTGGGTGAACCAGAAGAAATCGGCAACGGAGTGCTGTTCTTCGCATCCGACGCCTCGAGCTTCTGCTCAGGTCAGACGCTGTACATGCACGGCGCCCCGGGCCCGGCGGGGGTGTAGGCGATGCGCTCGTCGACATGGAGATGGGGACCGCACGGGCCTGCCGACCACCACTTGTGTGACCGCCACGCCCACTATACATTTGTACAGCACTGTGACCATGACCACACGAGGGGTTGAAGTGAACCACGTTGCCGTAGTCACCGGAGGCGGATCCGGCCTGGGTCAATCGATTGTCACTGCGCTGGCAGCGGACGGACGGGATGTGGCAGTACTCGACATCGACGGCGAAGCTGCGGAAAAGTCTGCGGCGCAGGCCCAGTCGTCGGGAGTCCACGCGTTGGGACTCGGCGTCGACGTGTCCGACCAGCAGGCGGTACAAGCGGCATTCGCCACGGTGCGCGAAAGACTCGGGCCGGTGGAGATACTCGTCACCAGCGCTGCAATCTCCGGCTTCACCCGATTCGACAAGATCACGCTGGACGAATGGAACCGCTATCTCGCGGTCAATCTGACCGGCACGTTCCTGTGCATACAGGCTGCGCTGTCAGACATGATGGCCGCCGGCTGGGGGCGGATCGTGACGATCTCCTCCGCCGCAGGCCAACAGGGCGCTCCCGCTCAAGGTCATTACTCGGCCAGCAAAGGCGGAGTCATCGCGATGACGAAGACGGTGGCGCTCGATTACGCCGCCAAGGGGATCACCGCAAACACTGTGCCCCCGTTCGTCATCGACACACCGATGTTGAGAGAGCAGCAGGCGTCCGGAAAACTGCCACCCGCCGAGTACCTCAACAAGGCGATACCGGCCGGACGACTCGGATCGCCTCAGGATGTGGCGGGGTTGTGCTCGTATCTGACCTCGGACGCGGCCGGCTATGTCACCGGCCAGGTGATCGGCGTCAACGGGGGCGCGGTCATCTGACCGGAGCCATCTGCAAATGAAACCAGTTCACCGACTACCTATTCCCGAGGAGAAGCGGTGCGAGTACAAGTCGACCCACACGTCTGTCAGGGACACACCCTGTGCGCAATTATCGCACCTGCCACGTTCGAGCTCGACGACATCGACGGGCACGCACAGGCCGGTTCCGGGGACGTACCCATCGATGAGCAAGCCCGGCACACGAAGCCATCCGCTCCTGCCCCGAGCTGGCGATCAGCCTCCTCGAACACAGTGTGGGCGGCCCATACACGCTGAACGACGAGGGATGACGACATGACAACCCATCCGAACGACGACACGGGCACGGGCGACACGCACTACCACTTCGACCGTCACAGCGCCGACTACCGCGAGCGGTTTCTGGACATCACGCACGAGATGCAAGAGACATGTCCGCTCGCCTGGACCGACACCTACGATGGCCATTGGGTCGCCGCCGGCAGCGACCAGGTTTTCGAATTGGCGCGCTGCCCACATGTATCCAACGATCACGACGTCCACAAGCAGCGGCGTGGATACAAGGGGATCTCGATCCCGATCATGATCGACGCGGAAGACTTCCGAGGCGGCATGCTCGAGATGGACGACCCCGAACATCGCTACTATCGAATGGCGCTCAACCCTTACCTGTCCCCCGCGGCGATCAAGCGCTGGCAACCATTCATCGACGAGATCGTCCGTGCCTGCATCGACGATCACATCGAGTCCGGGCACATCGACTTCGTCGACGACCTCGCGAACGTCGTCCCCGCTGTCCTCACGCTGGCAATGCTGGGCGTGCCGCTGGAAAAGTGGCAGATGTACAACGAGCCGGCGCATGCCTCGGTCTACACACCACCCGATTCGCCTGACGCCGAACGGGTCCGCGATGCCTACTTGGCGATGGGCATCGACCTGTTCACCAACCTCGCCGAGATCAAGGAGACCCCGCGGCCCGGAATGATCAACGCCCTCGCCGCGCTGCGCATCGACGGTGAGGCTCCCCCGGATATCGAACTGATCGGCATGCTGAATCTGTTGATCGGTGGCGGCTTCGACACCACAACGGCTTTGACCTCGCACGCGTTGGAGTGGCTGGCGGAGAATCCGACTGAACGAGATCGACTCAGCGCAAACCGAGAGGTCCTGCTCGCATCGGCCACGGAGGAGTTCCTACGATTCTTCACACCCGCCGCGGGAGACGCACGCACCATTTCCGATGATGTCGAGGTCGGCGGTGTCCACCTCCGCGAAGGCGAGCGCCTGTGGTTGTCGTGGGCGATGGCCAACCGCGATCCGTCGATCTTCGATGATCCCGACAGCATCCAATTGGACCGTTCGGGTAATCGGCACTTCAGTTTCGGACTCGGTGTACATCGGTGCATCGGCTCCAACGTCGCACGCACCATGTTCAAATCGATGCTCAGCGCAGTACTAGACCGCATGCCCGACTATCGATGCGACCTGCACACAACCGTGCATTACGACAGCATCGGGATCATCCAGGGGATGCGGCATCTGCCGGCCTCGTTCACCCCGGGCAGGCGCCTGGGGCCTGGCGTCGACGAGACCGTCCAGAAATTGCAGCAGATCTGCACCGACCAGGAACTGGCGCGACCCGTCACCGAACGTAGTGCCGCAGCCAAGATCGTCAACTGAACCCGAACAGGAGAGATGTGACATGCGAGGTATTCTGGACGGCAAGGTCGCCGTCGTAACCGGCTCGGGACAAGGCGTCGGACGCGGTGTGGCCCTACTGCTTGCGCGCGAAGGCGCTCGCGTGGTCACCAACAACCGCAAACCCCGTGCAAACGAGGCTTCCGAGACCCGATTCCGATCGTCTGCACTCGCCGGCGCGCACCCCGAGTTCACCGACGTCGAGACACAGACGCTCACCGAGTTGAACGGCGACGCCAACACGGTGGCGGCCGAGATCATCACCGAAGGTGGCGAGTCGATCGCCTGCTTCGGTGACGTCTCGGATTACGACGCCGCAGGAGAACTCATCCAGACCGCGGTAGAGCACTTCGGCCGCATCGACATCCTGGTCAACAATGCGGCCGGACTCGGTTTCGGCCCGTTCTCCACGTTGTCCCGAGATGATTGGCAATATCAGCTCCGGCCCAAGTTGGACGGAGCATTCAACACGATGCAACACGCAGTGCCGCATATGATCTCGCAGGGTTATGGGCGCGTCCTCAATGCCGCGTCGGACGCCTGGATCGGCATTGCGGCACTCAGCGCCTACAGTGCTGCGAATTCCGGCGTTGTCGGGCTCACGAAATCGACAGCCAAAGAACTGTTCCGCCACGGGATCACGGTCAACGCATTCGCACCTCAAGCCGAGTCCCCCGGTCACCTCAGCTTCAACGCGACGCTGCGCGCCATGCTCGACGCGCAGGGAGTCGTGATCGCCGATGAAGAACGTATGCGCGCCTCAGAGGAAGCCCACGGGCCTGCCGATAACCTGACGTTTCTTGCCTACCTGGCTTCCGAAGAAGCGTCCGAGATCAGTGGTGCCGTGTTCTCGGTCACCGGGGGAGGTGACGTCGCCCTGTACTCGGAACCGAGGCATCTTGCCTCCATCACCAAGAAGGGAAGCGCCTGGACGATGGCCGAGTTCCGTGACGAAGTACCCACCAAGCTACTCGCGGACTACGTTTCCATTGCCAAGGTCAGCGAGTTCTGACCTGTCACGAAGTCGACGGGTTGCCGTGTCGGCGCAGAAGACGATCCCGCCTGCCAGGATCGTTTCAGGCAGGGGGGATTGTCGCGAGAGCAGCAGGCGTCAGTCCTTGAGGCCGGTGATCACCTTGGCAGTTTCTTGGAACTCGGCGAAACTCGGACCGGACTTCTCCGTGTGCTGCGAGAGCGCCCGCACCGACACATCGTGATCGGCAACCGAACTGCGCAGCGCCCCCACCGTGGACTGCTCCTTCGGGATGTGTTTGAACGGATCGAAGTTGTACCAGCGCATGGCATTCTCGTACGTCATCTGATTGATCTCGGCATCCGGGACGTCGTACGTGTCGAACACCGCGGCCAGCTGTTCCGGCGCACCCGGCCACATCGAGTCGCTGTGCGGATAGTCCATCTCCCAACAGATGTTGTCGATCCCGATCTCGTGCCGGTTCTTCACCCCGATCGGATCGGAGATGAAACAGGTCAGGAAGTGATCGCGGAAGACCTCCGACGGCTTCTTTCCACCAAAGTCCTGGTGAGTCCACACCGAGTGCATCTCGTAGGTGCGATCCACACGGTCCAAGAAGTACGGGACCCAGCCGGTACCGCCCTCACTGAGAGCGATCTTGAGCCCGGGATACTGCTTGATCGGTGCCGACCAGAGTAGGTCCGCCGCAGCCTGCACGAGGTTGATCGGCTGCAGCGTGATCATCACGTCCATCGGCGCGTCCATTGCGGTGACCGCAAGCTTGCCCGACGATCCGATGTGTACGTTCATCACGGTGTCGGTGTCCACCAACGCCTTCCAGACCGGTTCCCAGTAATCCAGATCATGGAACGACGGATATCCCATCGCGGCCGGATTCTCGGTGAAGGTCAGCGAATGCACCCCTTTCTCGGACACACGGCGGATCTCCTTGGCGCACAGCTCTGCATCCCAGATCACCGGTATGGCCATCGGGATGAAACGTCCTGGATTGCTGCCACACCATTCGTCGATGTGCCAATCGTTGTAGGCCTGCACCAATGCGAGTGAGAAGTCGGGGTCGTCGGTTGCAAACAGTCTGGCGGCAAACCCGGGAAACGACGGGAAGTTCATGGTCGCAAGCACACCGCCCGCGCTCATATCCTTGACCCGCTCGTTCGGATCGAAGCATCCCGGACGGATCTCGTCGAGCCCCTGAGGCTCGAGACCGTACTCCTCCTTGGGGCGGCCGGCGACCGCGTTGAGGGCGACGTTGGGGATCACCGCGTCGCGGAACTCCCACGTGTCACTGCCGTCGGGGTTGTGCACCAGACGCGGCGCATCGTCGGCATACCTCGCCGGCAGATGGCCCTCGAAGAGGTCCGATGGTTCGACGATATGGTCGTCGACGCTGATGAGAATCATGTCGTCCGGTTTCATTGGCGATCCTTGGGTAGAAGGGTGGCGCAGAGGCGGAACGGGTACCGCTGTACGTTCGTATAGCATACGCTCGAGATCACACAACCGAGCCGCTTCGGCGGACTCGGAGTCCGATTCGAACGTCTTGGCACAGGAGTCAGAAGCATGAGCGACAACGCACCCATCGCCGTCGTCACCGGAGGCAGCCGCGGAGCAGGCAGGGGCATCGCCCATGCCCTCGGGAGCCACGGTGCGACTGTGTATGTCACGGGACGAAGTGAACACCAGAGTGATTCGTCACTGAACGGAACGATTCACGACACCGCCGAACTCGTTGAGTCCGCGGGCGGTACGGGCATCCCCGTCCGAGTGGATCACGGCGATGACGAACAGGTCCGTCAGCTCTTCGAGCGGATTGCCGACGAGCACGGCAGGCTCGACATCCTGGTCAACAATGCCGCGACGATCCGCGACGAGATGATGGGGCGCACAAAGTTCTGGGACGAGCCGCTGAGCGTGCTCGACACATTCCACGTCGGTCTGCGAAGTAGCTACGTCGCAACCGTATTCGCGGCGCCTCTGATGATTCCGCACCGACGTGGCCTCGTGATCTTCACATCCTCCTCGGGCTCAGTACATTACGCATTCGGTCCGGCGTACGGCGTCCCGAAGGCCGGAATCGACAAGATGGCCGCCGACATGGCGCACGACCTTTCCGAGTTCGACGTGGCATCGATCTCGCTCTGGATGGGCTCCCTGCTCACCGAACGCGTACGCACCATCATCGCCGCGAAGCCGGAAAAGTTCGGACACATCCTCGACAGTGCCGAAACCCCGGAACTCACGGGGCATGTCATCTGGGCGCTCTTCAACGACCCCGACCTCATGAAGGTCAGCGGCCAGACCCTGATCGGCGCCGAACTTGCCACCCGATACGGCATCCGCGACGACGGCGACCGGCAGCCGCCGTCGTACCGGGATCTGTTCGACGTGCATCCATCTACCCAGTATCCGCACGTCATGCGCTGAGTCGAGTCACAGGCTCAGGTGACTGCGCCTGCCGCCTTCAACGCGATGATCCGGTCCCAGTCGAGTCCAAGCTCGGCCAGGATGTCATCGGTGTGCGCGGCAAACTCCGGGGCGGGCCCGCTCTGGGGTGCGGCCACATCGAACTGCACAGGGTTCGCGACCAACTCGAGGTCTCCGGCACGAATCATGTACTCATTGTCGCGAACCTGTGCATCCTTGGCGGCCTGAAGTGTGTCCTGGACCGGAGCCCAGGGCCCCTCGAGGGTCGCGAAGCGCTCGCTCCATTCCGCCAAGGGCCGTTTGCCCATCGCATCGGTGAGGATCTCGACGGCTGCGGCCGTGTTCTCGGCGATCGACTCGTAGGTGGCGAACCTCGGATCGTCGATCAGGTGCTCGAGTTCCATGTGCCGGCAGACGTCGGCCCAGAACTTGGTGGGCTGCATCATCACCAGCGAGACGAATCTCCCGTCCGCAGTGGGATACACGCCGACCAACGGATTGACCGGTGAACCGTGCATACCCGGGGCCGGCGCCTCGAGCACCTGGTCGAGGTGATTGGTCACCGCCACCGTGTGCCCCATTGCCCACAATCCACTTCCGAGCAACGACACGTCGACCACGGACGGTTCACCGGTACGCTCACGCCGCATCAGTGCAGCCGCGACCCCGCCGGCGAGATTGGTTCCCGAGATGGTGTCCCCGTATGCGGGCCCCGGAGGAGGGACCATGCCCGGCGCGCCAGGGGGCGTGATGGTCGCGGCAGTACCGGCGCGACACCAGAACGCCGTCATGTCGTAGCCACCCTTTTCCGACTCACTGCCGCGAGGGCCCAGAGCACTGCCGCGCGCGTAGATGATCGACGGATTGACGGCACGGATGTCGTCGACGTCGATGCCGAATCTTCTACGGTGCGCGGGCAAGAAGCTCGTCAGGAACACGTCGGCGTTGCGGGCGAGGTTCAGGAGCAGTTCGTTGCCCTCGGCGACGGACATGTCGATCCCGATGCTGCGCTTGCCCCTGTTGGCGTGCTCGATGTTCGGATTCGGGTCCCCCTCGACCCGAAGGATGCCGGTCTGCCGCAGACCTCGTTGAGGATCGCCCGTGACGGCATGCTCGACCTTGATGACGTCGGCGCCCCATTCGCCGAGCACAGCGCCGGCCGAGGGGACGAATCCGTACATCGCGACCTCGAGGACACGAATCCCTTCCAATGGTCCACTCACGCTGCCGCCTCCATAATCAGATGTCACCGACCCGGCGTGTGCACGGATCGCCGACACCCATGCTATACGTGTGTACAGCATGAGCGTCGGAATTGGCCGATACGAATCCCGTTCGCGCTCAGGGCGGCGCTTTTTCCAGGACGCTTCAGGAGCGTCCACACGACCTCTTCGCGACACCCGCGGCCGCGGTGGGGAGATCGCCGTCCTCGACCATCTCGACGTATTGCTCGAATGCCGTAGTGACCTCGTCGTGGGCGGTGTCGACACCAACGCCCTTCTCGAGCGTGAGCAACTTGGGCAGACCGCTGAACAGCAGCTGCAAAGCCGGCAGCGACAGGTGGCCGTCAGGCCGGGCATCGCGTCCGTACTCAGCGATGAGCGCATCGAGCTGCATCTGCCGCACCCGCTCGGTCACACCCGCGATCTCGGCGCAGCCGGTTTTACGGTGATTGCCGAGTGCCATGAACTCGGCAATCAGCCGACTGGTTGCCTCAGCCCTACCGAATTCCCACAGCGCCCGGATCGGATCCTCTTTGCGCTCAGCGAGTGCCGACTCGAGTAACGCGAGGTTGCGCTCCGAGCAGCGCTGAATCGCGACCAGCAAGATGTCGTCGAGTGTCGGGACGTAGTACTGGACCAAACTCGGTGTGACTCCCGCGTCGGCGCCCAACGCGCGATAGCTCTCTCCCGCATAGCCGACGTCGAGCATCATCGTCTCGACACTGTCCAGCAGTGCGTTCCCGGTCTTGGAAGTCTCGGCACCGACGCGCCGCGTCGATGCTGCCATCGTTTCCGCTGTCGATCGAATTGGCCCATTCTCCACTTCTCGATGCTGTACATTTGTATAGTCATCGTCATGGTCGGATCCCCACATCGGTAGCCCCGGCCTGACGCTGCCACTGTCAACACGAACGGCTGGAGACCGATGACCGTCGACACAGACCTGGACACCTTGCGCCAGGACGTCCGCTATCTCATGGATCGCACAGCGATCCTCGATTGCATCGCTGGACATGCCCGCGGATGCGACCGTCACGACATCGACCTGATCACCGCCGCATATCACGCTGACGGCGTCGATGAACACGGTCACTCCGTCAACTCCGGGCCCGAGTACGGTGCGTGGGCCAACCGATCACATGCCCAGACCTCCCGGGTCCACACCCACAACATCACCACCCATACCTGCGAGATCGACGGTGACACCGCCCATGCCGAGAGCTACGTGATCGTGATCCTGATCAGCCCCGACACCAAGAGCGCCCAAGTCATCACCGGCCGCTACCTCGACCGCTTGGAACACCGAGATGGGATGTGGCGGCTCGCCGTTCGACGGTCGACGGTCGAGGGGATGTTCATCGCCGACTCCCGTGTGCTGAAGTCGGAATTCTTCACCGCGCAGGGTTATCACGTCGGCACGCGTGACCGCACCGATCTGTCCTACGAGCGCCCGCTCTCCATCGATACCCCACCTCCCGCTCGCTGGTAGACCAGCGCAACGAATCGCCGGCCGAAAGGAATGCATACATGGCCGGCGTGACCGAAGCGGAGGTTCGGTTCTATCCGGCAAGCCCAGAACCGATCTCGTGGTCGACGGACAAAGCCACTTCTGGACTATCGCAACGGAACCAGAGGGTTCGAGGTATGTCTACACATCCCGACCATTGGAATGCCGGAACGACCCAGACGATGTGCCGTGATCAGCTCATCGTGTGGGTCGCTCCGAGGATCCAGAACAGCACCGTCACAAGGGTTCCGTAAGCACAGTTGCCCGCGAGACCATTGCGGCAGTCGGGCTATTTCAGCAGGCTGCCACCATCGACCGGAAGTGCAACACCGGTGATGAAACGCGATTCGTCAGACGCCAGGAACAGTACGGCGTTGCTGATGTCCTCGGGCTCGACCCAACCGATCGGCAGCACATGCATCATCTGCGCAACGATCTTCATGTCCTCGGGTCCCGGGTTCTCCAGATCCGGCCGGAACAGTTTCATCGTGCCCTCGTTCATGAACATCGGGGTGTTGACGTTCGTGGGGAGGACGGAGTTGACCCGGATCGACTCGGCGCCCAGCTCGACGGCAAAGCTCTTCATCAGGCCGATCACGCCGTGCTTGGCCGCGATGTAGTGGCCGGTGTTCGGATACGCCTTGGCGCCACCCACCGAACTCGTCAGCACGACAGACCCGCCGTTTCCGGACGCGAGCAAGTGTGGCACAGACGCTTTCACGGTCTTCCAGACGCCGGCGAGGTTCACGTCGATCATGTCCTGCCAGTCCGACTCACTGGTCTTGTCCAGCGTCTCACCGCCGTTACCGATTCCGGCATTGGCCACCACCACGTCGAGTCGGCCCAGCTGTTCGACTCCGTTGTCGACCGCGGCCTTGAGCGCGTCGTAGTCCCGGACATCGACCTCGGTCGCGACGATACGACGATTCTGGCCTTTGACCAGCTCCACCGTCTCGGCGAGATCTGCCGAGGTGGCGGCGGCGATCGCGGAATCGGCGGTGACCGGCCCACAGACGTCGACCGCGATGATGTCCGCGCCTTCGGATGCCAACCGGACCGCATGACTGCGCCCCTGCCCTCGCGCTGCCCCACTGATGAAGGCAACCCTGCCCTCTAGGCGTCCACCCATGTCTCCCAACCTTTCGTCATCAATTACCTTCGGTCTGTTCAGGTTCCGTCGCGCCGGACGACTCCGCGCGGCAAGATCAGCGGGAGATCGTTGTAGGTGACGATCCCCGGCGGTGCGGCGACGACGGCGGGGATCGCGTTCAACGGTGGGGTGGCCGTCATGATGTGCCCGAGCACCATGAACTCCTCCATCGTGGTCGCCTCGAAATCCGGCGGTGGCAAGAATCCGACCGTCATCGTCACCGTCGGCCGACCGGCCACCTCGATGACCCAGCCGTCCTGCTCGATCTTCCAATCAGGTTGCAGCGTCTGACCTTTTCGCCACCGCACGTTGATCTCCACCACCGTCTGGTCACCGACGATCCCCTTCCAGCCGGCATGGACCCCGGCGACGCAACCGGCCGGAATGGTCCAGGAACCGAGGTCCAGATCCTCGGTGGTCTGCGCATACTCGGCGTCGCAGCGCACATCGTCGAGCTCGATCCCGAGCGCATCGGCGACCATGCGCACGGCCTCGCCGAAGACCCCGGTGCCCTGCGCGGTCATCGTCTGCAATGCCGGATCATCGATAGGCCGGCCGAAACCGACCGGTTTCTCGGTCTCCGGGGAGTCGTAGAACGTGGTGTCGGCGGCCTCGTTGACGGTGATCCGGTCGACGCGATCACAGATCCCGGCGGCGACGATCGACAACTGATTGACGTAACCCGGACTGATCCCCGAGCCGAACATGCTCGTTCCGCCGCGCCGGCACGCCTCGGCGATCCGCTCGCGCCCCTCACCCTGATTGTGTCCGGTGATGAACGACGCGGTGGCCACCACGTTGATCCCGGACTCGAGGATCCGGACCAGCTCGTCGACGTTGATCCACATCGGGTTGTAGACCACGACATCGGGTTTGAGCCCCAAGAGTTCCGTGACATCGTCGGTCGCCGTTACACCCACGGGCCCGACGCCGGCGAGTTCGCCGACATCTCTCCCGACCTTGTCTTTCGACCAGGCGTAACAGCCGACGAGCTCGTAGTCGGGATTCGACGCGATGGCCGCGACCGAGCTGCGGCCCACATTGCCGGTGGTCCACTGCACCACGCGGTGAACGGGTCTGTCGGACATGCGATCTGCTCCTCGTGTCTGCCGGGTCAGATCTTGGTGTAGACCGTCTTGGTCTGCAGGTAGGCCTCGATGCCCTCACGCCCGAACTCGTGTCCCCATCCGGACTGCTTGTAGCCGCCGAACGGCATCGCATGGTCGTAGACCATCTGGCAGTTGAGAGTGACCGTGCCGGCCTCGAGTCGCTTGGCGAGACCGTGTGCGCGACTCACGTCGTTCGTCCACGCGGTGGCCGCGAGTCCGTAGCTCGAGTTGTTGGCCATGGCGATCACCTCGTCGTCGTCGTCGAACGGCAGGACCGCGACCACCGGGCCGAAGATCTCGCGCTGGAACAGGCGCATCTCGGGATCGACGTCGGTCACCACGGTCGGGTGCACGAAGTACCCGCGCCGGTCCAGACGATGTCCGCCGGTCACCACCTCGACGCCGTCTTTTTTGCCTTCGTCGATGAAGCCCATCACGCGGTTGAGTTGCTTCTCACTGATCAACGGCCCGATGTGGACGTTCTCCTCCTTGGGACCGCCGAGCTGCAGACCGTTCGCCACACCGGCAATACCCTCGACGACCTGCTCATAGACCCCGCGCTGCACAAAGATCCGTGACCCGCAGATACAACCCTGACCGGAATGGATGAAGATTCCCATCGACGCCATCAGGATCGCCTGGTCGAGGTCGGCATCGTCGTAGATCAACACCGGGGACTTGCCGCCGAGTTCGAGCGTGACCCGCTTGAGGTTTCCGGCCGCGGCGGCCACGATCTGCTTACCGACCTCGGTGGAACCGGTGAACGCGATCTTGTCGACATCCGGGTGTTCGGTGAGGGCCTTGCCGGCCGTGTGCCCGTACCCCTGGACGAGATTCACGACTCCCTCCGGGACGCCCGCCTCGTCGAGGAGCTTGTGCAACAGCATCGCCGACAGCGGGGTCTCCTCGGCGGGCTTGACCACGCAGCTGCAGCCCGCCGCCAGAGCGGGTGCGAGTTTGGTCGCCCAGTTGAAGACGGGTCCGTTCCACGGGAAGATCAGTCCGACAACGCCATATGGCTCCCGCAGGGTGTAACCGTGCGCGTTGGAGAACAATTGCGCGACCCCGCCCGTCATCTGGATGTCGTGGGCGATGCCGTTGATCTTGGTACACCAGCCGGCGTAATACCGGAACATCTCCGCGGCGGTACCCATGATCGCCTGCGCCTGGTCGACCGGCATCCCGGTGTTGAACGAGTCGAGCTCGGCCAGGTCTGCCGCGCGGTCGTCGATCAGATCCGCGACGCGCCACAGGATCTTGGCGCGCTCGCTGGGGGCCTTGCCCACCCAGACACCGGATGTGAAGGCCTCCCGGGCCCTCGCGACGGCCTCGTCGACGGCTTTGGCCCCGCCGTCGGTGAACTCCGCGATCTGCTCCTCGGTCACCGGATCGATGACCGGGATGACGTCACCGTATCCGGCGCGCTTGCCGAGCTCGTCCACTATTGTCTGTACAACCATCCTCGATACCTCACTTGACTCGGGTGACCTCGCGGACTACACCACGAGGGAATCGTGATCGGACCAATACTTTTCGCGCAGTCTGCGTTTGTAGAGCTTCCCGTTGGGATCCCGGGGTAGCGATTCGACGAAATCCATTGCCCGCGGGCATTTGTAGCCCGCGATGCGGGATCGGACGTGTTCCAGGAGTTCGGCGGCGAGTCCGTCGCCCGTGGTCGCGCCGTCGACCGGTTGCACGACCGCCAGCACGGACTCACCCATCTCGTCATCGGGTACCCCGATGACCGCGACATCGGCCACCGACGGATGCGTGGCGAGCACGTCCTCCGCCTCCTGCGGGTAGATGTTCACCCCGCCGGAGATGATCATGTGCGCGGCCCGATCGGTCAGGTAGAGATACCCGTCCTCGTCGAGCTGTCCGATGTCGCCGAGCGTTCGCCAGCCCTTGTCGTTGGTGGCCGCCGCCGTCTTGCCGGGATCGTTGTGGTACTCGAACGGACGCCCGCCCTCGAAGTAGACCTCACCGATCTCGCCGGGGGGCAGTTCCGTCCCGTCGGGGCCGACGATGTGACACGTCTCCATCGGGCGCCCCACCGATCCCCGATGGGACAGCCACTCCTGCGCAGTGATGAAGGTGGTCCCCACATCTTCGGTGCCCGAGTAGTACTCGCTGATGATCGGACCCCACCACTCGATCATCTGTTCCTTCACCCCGATGGGGCACGGTGCGGCCGAGTGGATCACGTTTCGCAGACTCGACAGGTCGTGGCGTTCCCGCTCTTCGGCGGGCAGCCGGAGGAATCGTGTGAACATGGTCGGCACGAACTGCCCGGTGGTGACGCGATACCTGTCGATGAGATCCAGGCCCTGCGCTGCATCGAAGCGCTCCATGACGACCACCGTCGCGCCCAGCCGCTGCCACGACATCGAGAAGATCAGGGGCGCACCGTGGTAGAGCGGAGCCGGACAGAGATACACGGCGTCGTCGGTATCCCCGGTCATCGCCAGACCTGCCGCGATCTGCACGGTCGGCGCGGCCGGATCTCCCAGAGGGGTCAGCGGCAACGGCTTGCGGACGCCCTTCGGCAGCCCGGTGGTTCCCGACGAATAGAGCATCTCGCGTCCCTCGCACTCACCGTCGAGAGGGGTGGGTGGCGAATCGCGCAGGAGTTGCTCATAGGACTCGAAGCCGTCGACCTCGCCTTTCGCGGAGATCCGTACCGAGATCCGACTCAGATCGAGATCATCGACCACATCGGCCAGCTGCTCGCTCGTCACCAGGGCCACCGCCCCGCTGTCATCCAGGATGTACTGGACCTCCGCGGCGGTCAGATGCCTGTTGATGGCGGTGAAGTACAGGCCGCTGCGTTGTGCCGCCCACGTCACCTCGAGGTACGAACGGTTGTTCTCCAGGAGGATCGCGACAACGGCACCCGTCTCGATCCCCCGCTGCCGCAGAGCCCCGGCGAGCTGCCTCGATCGCACCTCGAGGTCTCGGAACGTCACCGTCTCGCCGTCGGCTCCCATCACGATCGCCGGCTTGGTGGGGGTCCGCAGTGCGTGCCAGGCGAGTGTCATCGGCGCAGCATTCACGATCGGGCACCCCCTCCGGAGAAGAACAGAATTCTGTCATAGAAAGAATGGCATTCCGCGAAGCGATCGACAAGAGTTTCGAGAAAGAATCCTGAGCGATCGCTCAGCACAGAGCTGAAGGCCGGAATGTTCACCAACTCAGCTCACGGGGGCAGACCGGGTGAACGCGGGTCGATGACCGCCCGCGTCACCGCGGCCAACTCGCGTCACCGGAGGCGACCAGCGTTCAGGGAGTCACTCGACGAGCCGAAGACAGGCCGAGACGATCCGCGAGATGTCATGCCCGGTCGGCGAATCCTTGCGCCACAAGTAGTCCGACAGCGCCCCGACAGTGGTGTTCGAGATCAGTCGCGCATCGAAAACGGGATCCCCACTGCCGAGTTCGCGCAGTGGCTCGTGCAGCAGTTCGGCGAGACGTGCGTTGACGGACGGGGGTGACGACATGACCTCCTGGTTCACGCTCCCGACGTTCCACAACACCGCACGAGTCGTCTGCGCCGAGTCGGTCTGCGCCTGAGACAGCACACCTTCCACCCAGCGAACGACCTGTCCACGAGCAGTCCCCTCTTTGCCCATCTGATGGGCCAGATAGCTGCAGAGCCGATCGGTGCCGTCCTCGAGGATCGCGGCGATCAGGTCGTCCTTCGAACGGAAGTGGCGATAGAAGGCGTCATTCGACAGTCCGGCCGCGGCAACGATGTCTGCAACGCGAGGCACAGACACGTAACCCGACTCGGCCATCACGTTTCGGCCGGCATCGATGAGCCGACGGATCTCGTCGGCATAGCCCGACTCGCGCTTCGCGACGGACCGTGCGGCGATCCGCCGGGCCACCCCCGATCCGTCCGATATGCGCGTTCCCCGATCCTTCGGCTGTTCTGGCAATTCAGAATTGCATTCTGTGTTGCGAGAACTATATTCTCATTGCAGAGAGGGGACAACATGGCATGGGATTTCGAGACCGATCCGGAGTATCAGGAACAACTGGACTGGGCGGACGAGTTCGTCCGGACCGAGGTGGAGCCACTCGACCTCGTCTGGCCGCACGAGCAGTTCGTCCCGCTGGACGGCGCTCGCCGAAAGGCGATCGACCCACTGAAAGAACAAGTGCGCCAACGGGGCCTCTGGGCCACGCACCTGGGCCCGGAACTCGGCGGCCAGGGACACGGGCAGCTCAAGCTGGCACTTCTCAACGAGATCCTCGGGCGGTCGTCGTGGGCGCCGGTGGTGTTCGGCTGTCAGGCTCCCGACACCGGCAACGCCGAGATCATCGCGCACTTCGGTACCTCCGCACAGAAGGAGCGTTATCTCCGCCCCCTGTTGGAAGGCGAGATCTTCTCGTCTTACTCGATGACCGAACCGCAGGCCGGCGCGGACCCGAGCAGGTTCGAGACCCGCGCGACCCGCGATGGCGACGGCTGGGTCATCAACGGCTGGAAGTACTTCTCGTCCAACGCGGCCACGTCGTCGTTCCTGATCGTGATGGCGGTGACCGATCCCGATGTGAGTGTGTACAAGGGCATGTCGATGTTCCTCGTCCCGTCGGACACACCCGGCATCGAGATCGTGCGCAATGTCGGCTTGTACGGCGAACCGATGAACGGCGGCTCCCACGCCCTGATCCACTACGACAACGTTCGCGTTCCCGACGATGATCTGCTCGGCGGGGCCGGGCAGGCGTTCGCGATCGCGCAGACGCGCCTCGGTGGTGGACGTATCCATCACGCGATGCGCACCATCGGACTGGCGCAGAAGGCGCTGGACATGATGTGTGAGCGGGCACTGAGCCGCGTCACCGCCGGCAGCACGTTGTCGGACAAGCAATTCGTCCAGGGCTACATCGCCGATTCGTATGCGCAGCTCAAACAGTTCCGGTTGTTCGTGCTCTACACCGCCTGGGAGATCGACAAGTACCAGGATTACAAGAGGGTGCGAAAGGACATCGCCGCGGTGAAGGTGGTGATGCCCACCGTGCTGCACGACATCGCCTGGCGGGCCATGCAGGTACACGGCGCGCTCGGGGTCACCAACGAGATGCCGTTCTTCATGATGATCCACGGTGCAGGCGTCATGGGTCTGGCGGACGGTCCCACCGAGGTGCACAAGACCACTGTTGCGCGGCAGGTGCTCCGGGATCACTCACCGACCGACGACGTCTGGCCGACCGAGTGGATCCCCAAGAAGCAAGCGGCCGCACGCGAGAAGTATGCCGAGTTCCTCGAACACGAAGTGGGTAACCGATGATCGACACCGAACGACTGGCCGACTGGATGGACGGCACCGGGCTACCAGGCAAGGGTGAACCCATCGAGGCCCGATTCCTCTCGGGCGGGACGCAGAACGAGATCTACGAGATCCGCCGCGGCGAGGAGCGCTGCGTGATCCGCATCCCGCCGGCGGCCGCCCCGAAGGACCGGGACAAGGGGATCCTGCGTGAATGGCGCATCATCGAGGCGCTCGATGGCACCGACGTCCCGCACACCACGGCGATCGCGGCCTGCGAGGATGCCTCGGTCCTCGGCAGAGCGTTCTATCTCATGGGATTCGTGGACGGTTGGTCACCCATGGAGCACAAGCGGTGGACCGAACCCTTCACCTCCGATCTCACCATGCGACCGCAGCTCGGCTATCAGCTCGCCGAGGGCATCGCCCTTCTCTCCAAGGTGGATTGGCGTGCGCGCGGTCTCGAGGGCCTGGGCAGGCCCGACGGATTCCATGAGCGCCAGGTGAGCCGCTGGACGGGATTCTTCGAGCGCATCAAGGGCCGCGAACTCGATGGGATGGATGTCGCCACCCGATGGCTCGAGGACAACCGACCGATCGACTTCATCCCCGGGCTGATGCACGGCGACTATCAGTTCGCGAATGTCATGTTCCGCGACGGCACACCCGCGCGCCTCGCCGCCATCGTCGACTGGGAGATGGGGACCGTCGGCGATCCCAAGCTCGATCTCGCCTGGATGGTCCAGGGCTGGCCGGCGGACACCTCCTCCGAGAAGGCCTCCGAGTCCAGCTATGTCGACCTCCGCGGTATGCCTTCACGAGCTCAGATGGTGCAGCACTACGCGGAGGTCTCGGGCCGTCAGGTCGACGATCTCGATTACTATCTCGTGCTGGCCAAATGGAAGCTGGCGATCGTTCTCGAACAGGGCTTCCAACGTGCCGGGGACGACCACAAGCTCCAGGCGTTCGGGGCGATCGTGCCCGAGTTGATGCGGTCGGCAGCCGACCTCGCCGAATCCACGGACTACCGGTCATGACGACCGCCACCGAGGAGCTCCTGCACGAGCGACACGGCCAGGTCGTCGTGTTGACCCTCAACCGCCCCGACGCGCGGAACGCCCTCACCGGCAGCCTGATCCGAGCTATCGGTAATGCCTTGCTCACAGCGGAGAGCGACACGGACACCCGGGCGATCGTGCTGACCGCCAGCGGCGACCGCGCGTTCTGCGCCGGCATGGACCTGCGCGCCTTCGCCGAGGGTGGCGACGTGGGCAGCGGATCGGATCCCGCCACGGAGGCGTACTACCGACTCACCCGGGGAGAGACACCGATTCCGATCATCGCTGCGGTGAACGGTGCTGCCATCGGCGGCGGTCTCGAACTACTCCTCGGCTGCGATCTCATCATCGCCTGTCGTGAGGCACGATTCGGACTACCGGAGGCCAGACGCGGCCTGTTTCCCGGCGGCGGCGGGACCAACATCGGCACCCGAATCCCGCTCGGCGCCGCTCTGGAGATGACCATGACCGGGGAGTTCGTCAGTGCACAGCGAGGTTACGACCTCGGGCTGGTGAACGCGGTGGTCGATGCCACCGACCTCATCGCCACCGCCCTCGACTACGCGCGGCGCGTGGGTGCGTGCGCGCCGTTGAGCCTCGCCGCCTGCAAGGAGTTGGTCCGGCTGGCGGTGACCGACCCGACCATGGTCACCGAAAGACTGTCGCATTGGCAGTCGGTGGTTTTCACCAGCGAGGACGCGATCGAAGGGGCCACCGCGTTCATGGAGAAGCGGGACCCGCAGTGGAAGGGCCGTTGAGGTGACGATCCGCGCGGCCGTGTGCGCGAGTCATGGCCTGCCGGAAAGCGTGACTGTCCAGCAGGTCCCGGTTCCCGCATTGTCGGCAGGTCAGGTGCGGGTCCAGGTCGATTTCGCCGCTGTGAACTTCCCTGACGTGCTGGTCGTGGCGAACGAGTATCAGGTGAAGGTCCCGACCCCGTTCATACCGGGCAGTGAGTTCGCCGGCATCGTCTCCGAAGTCGGCGGCAAGGATGTCGGGTTCGCGATCGGCGACCGGGTGATGGGGACAGGTCTGTTCGGCGCGTTCGCTGTCGAGGTGGTGACCGAGACGCGCTCGCTCAGCCACGTCCCGGATGGCATCGACACACGTCTGGCGGCCGCGGCCGGCGTCGCGTACCGCACCGCATACCACTCGCTTCGGTCGGTCGCGCGGGTCGAGCCGGGCGATTCGATCGTCGTGCTGGGCGGCGGCGGTGGCGTCGGCCTCGCCGCTGTCGGCCTGGGATCAGCTCTTGGGGCCGACGTCATCGCAGTCGCGTCATCGCAGGAAAAGCTCGACGCGGCAAAACAATACGGAGCGACGGGGTTGATCAATCATCGAGAGGCCGACCTGCGCACATCCCTGAAGGCTCTACTCCCCCGGGGAGCGGCCGCGGTGATCGATCCGGTCGGCGGGTCCCTGTCGGAACCGGCGCTGCGTTCGTTGTGCCGCGGCGGTCGCTTCGTGACCATCGGGTTCGCATCTGGCGCGATACCCCGCATTCCCCTCAATCTGGTCCTGGTCAAGGGAATTCAGATTCTCGGGTTCCAGTTCGGGGACATCGCGGCCGACGAGTTCACCCGGAACGAGGCAGAGCTGCGCGAGCTTCTCGGCTCGGGTCAGGTTGTCCCGCACGTGGGTGCGGAGTTCCCCCTCGACGAGGCCGCACAGGCCCTACGCACGGTCGCCGACGGCCGGGCGATCGGGAAGGTCCTCATCCGCGTCCGCGGCCCGGAGGGTCTCGACCCTGGCACACCACACGAATGAGGAGATCTCCGTTGCCTGACACTGCAATCATCACCGGTGCGGCCGGAGGCATCGGCGCCGCCACCGCACGCCGACTGTCCGCGGCAGGACACCGATGCGTCCTCGTCGACCAGAACCCGCGCGTCGAAGAGGTGGCGGCCGCGGTCGGCGGTCAGGCGGTGCTGGGTGATCTCACCGAACCCGAGACCTCGGAACGTGCCGTCGAGGTGGCCGGGGACCATCTGGATCTGCTGGTCCTCAACGCCGGCATGAACTCCGTCGACAAAGACCCGGCATCTCTCGATCGCGACCGATATCGCGCAGTGGTCGGTGTCAACCAGCATGCGGTCGTGTGGGGATTGCGCGCCGCATTACCCGTCATGCGGCGACGAGGGCGTGGGTCGATCGCCGTCACGGCATCACTCGCGGCGCTCCACGGGGTGGAGCAGGACCCGATCTACACGATGACCAAACATGCGGTCATCGGACTCGTGCGCGCACTGTCGGGAAAGTTGGCACGTGAGGGAATCAGTCTCGCCGCGGTGTGCCCGGGGCTCGTGGACACTCCCCTCACCTCGCCTGCCCGCGACCGGTTCCAGGCCGCCGGCATACCCATGCTGACCGCAGACGAGGTCGCGGCCGCCATCGAGGAGCTACTCCTGAGGCCAAGTCCGGGAACCGAACTCGTCGTTCTGCCGGGGAGGTCACCGATGCCGTACGTCGCCGCACCGATTCCCTGAGCGGTGCGGCGACGTCCCCCGACCATGACCGAGAGGTGTCAGCTCGCCGGAACCAGGCCGAGCGGCGGGGTCATCGCGTGGTCGGCCACCATCCGGAAGGACTCGACCGGAGTCAGCAAGTCCGGGTCGACGTGGGCCGCCGCGAAGGCCTGGCGTTTGAATGCCTGTGCCGCACAACTGAGCCGGTGCGAGGTGGTCAGGCAACGCTCGTCCAGCTCCATCGGCAACCCCTCGCCCCACAGTCGAATGTCGGCGAGTCCCCGATCGATCACCGATGTGGCCCCGGCCCGGATCCGCTCGTCGGCGGCGAAGACCCTCGCCGAGATCGCCAGGGCCTGTGGCCACGGGCCGGCGCCGGGCTGATCGAAAGCCTGCCGGCCCACGAGGGAATCCCTGAGATCGAAGAGCGGTGCGCCGAGGATCGCCAACGGTCGGGTGTCCCCTTCCTCGATCACGTGGACCGAGACATCCCAGCCGGCCATCGACTGATCGAACAGCCAGCCACCCGCGTGTTCGATCGCCTCCAACGGATCGGTGGCGATCACTGCGAGCCGGTAGCGCAAGGGACGACGCCTCGCGACAGTTCGCGCTCGAGAGATCTCGTGTACTCCCGGAATACGGGCACCAGTGGAATTGTCGGATCGAGCAACCATGATGTTTCCATTCCATTGATAAAGGCGATGACTTCCACGGCCTTTGCGGCCACGTCCAGGTCCGAACGGAAGCGCCCCTCACGCTGACCACGCCGAATTCCCTCGGCCACGGTCTCGACCGCCGCGTGATAACGGAACAACAGCCGGTCATGGAGCGGCGCGTCCGGTTCGAGGTTCTCCGCCTGTAACACGGTGAACATCCGGACCTGCTCCGGTGACCGTTCGAATCGAAGTGCGACGTTCTCGAGTTGCTCGAGGATGTCGCCCGTGCGATCCGCGTGCTCGTCGTCGTCGGCGTCACGAAGCTCCAACACCGCGTGGAGCAGCTGCGCCTTCGACTCGAAATGATGGAGGAGACCCGCAGGCGTCACGCCCGCCTCCGCCGCGATCTGGGCCAGCGTCGTATTGCGCCATCCGTTTCGGCCCAGCAACTGCTGTGCCACTTCCAGGATGCGTCGCTTGCGCTCCTCACCTTTGGCGAGGAGTGCGTCATACGGACGTGTACCAGACGCCTGACTCACAATGTCGTTCCTGACTGACCAGTGAACAAGTTCGGGGGGCTGCCCGAATCCAACCTAGTGAACACATAGTAGGTAGGTTTCGGTGATGTGACAAGCGTCTCTTCTGAGATTAATCAATGCTGCGGTCACACCAGACGATCGGGCAACGTGGGCCGCCCGATCGGGAATCGCGAGAATGAAGCTCTCCCGTCGCGATAGTATCGTTCTCGGCAGACTTGCGCGCGAGGATCTGCGGCATCCGTCGAACACGTCCGGCAAACCGTGCACGTCAGAGCTCTAACACGAGGAGATCATGCGCTTCATTTATCACTACCCAGAGACCAGTGGCCCCGACGGCGATCTGTTCGCCGCCGGTGGGATCAAGGAGGTGGCCGTCCGCGCCGAGCACGCGGGATTCGACGCATTCTCGCTCAGCGAGCATCCTGCTCCCGGCGCCAGGTGGCTGGCCACCGGCGGTCATCAGACCCTCGATCCGTTCGTCACGCTGGGCTATGTGGCCGCCGCAACGCAACGATTGAAACTCCTCACCTATCTCGCCGTGGCGCCGTACCGGAACCCGCTGCTGCTGGCGAAATCCGCGGCGACTCTCGACACCCTCTCCGGCGGGCGGCTGATCCTCGGACTCGGAGCCGGGTATCAGAAGAGCGAGTTCCATGCCCTCGGCGTCGACATCGCGGAGCGCAACGCATTGCTCGACGAGGCCCTGGACGTCCTCCCACGGCATTGGAGTGGAGAGCCGTTCAGCTTCCAGGGCAAGCATTTCAGCGCCCGCGACGTGATGTGCCGCCCCCGCCCGGTGCAGACACCGATCCCGATCTGGATCGGCGGGAACTCGCGGCTCAGTCGTCGCCGGGTCGCCCGGGCGGGCCAGGGTTGGATGCCGATGACCGGTGGCGCGCAGTTGAGTTCGACTGCCCGGACCCCGATGCTCGATCCGGGATCGGAACTCGGCGACATCATCGCCGAACTACGTGGCGCCGCCGACACGGCCGGCCGGACCGAGCCGATCGACGTCCTCTACTCCTACCAGGCAGCGGGGATCGCCGATCCTGCCGCCGACGCCGACCGACACCGGGAAGCATTCGCGCAGCTCGAGAAGGTCGGTGTCACCTGGATCCTGGTGTCGAGTGGGACCACCGACTTCTCCGCAACCGCCGATTTCCTCGACGCGTTCGGCGCCACGTACCTGGCCGCCGGAGGGCGGTGATCTCGTGAGCTGGTTCGACGATCGGAGCCGACTCGATGACGCGGTGGCCGTGATCACCGGCGGCGCAGGCGGACTCGGCGAGGGTATCGCCCGGGACCTCGCCGCTAACGGCGTTCGCCCGGCCGTGATCGACATCGACGAGACAGCGGCGGATGTGTTACGCCGAGCTTTCACCGAGCAGGGACATGACGCGATCGTGCATTGCGGGGACGCTCGCGACCCGGGCGCACTCGCGGCATTGTTCGGTACGGTGGCCGAGCGTTGGGGCCGGGTCGACATCCTGGTGAACATTGTGGGTGGCACCTTTCGTGCCGATTTCGTCGACAGCACTCCCAAGGGCTGGGATGCTCTGCTGCGCACCAATTTTCACCATGTTCTACATGCGTGCTCACTGGCAGTGCCGCGTATGCAGGCGGCCGGGCGAGGCGGCAGCATCATCAACATCACCACCATCGAGGCACATCGTGCCGCACCCGGATTCGCTGTCTACGCGGCGGCGAAAGCCGCCGTCGAGCAGTTCTCCCGGACGCTGGCGATCGAGGTCGCACCCGATCGGATACGGGTCAACAACGTCGCACCCGACT
This sequence comes from Gordonia sp. DT218, assembly GCF_049847105.1. Taxonomy (NCBI): domain Bacteria; kingdom Bacillati; phylum Actinomycetota; class Actinomycetes; order Mycobacteriales; family Gordoniaceae; genus Gordonia; species Gordonia sp. DT218. Next base: position 881,619 of record NZ_JBNCNS010000001.1, read on the forward strand.
TCGTCCCGACCCCTAATCTCGCGAAGTTCGGGCACGGCGAGACCCCACCGATGGCCACGGCGGCCGGCGCTCGCATCGCGATCCCGATGGGGCGCGTGGGCGAGGTGTCGGACGTCTCGAACGCCGTGGTGTTCCTCGCCTCGGGACTGTCGAGCTACATCACCGGCACCACCCTGCACCCCGACGGTGGCACTCTCGCCTCATCGGGATGGTTCAACTGGCCCGAGAACGGCTGGGCCAACTATGCGCCGGCGTCTGTACTGGACCGGCTGAACACCGTAGCCACGGATCAGTCCGAAGTGTAGGCGCAGTGCGGCGAGCACCGATTCGATCAGCGAATCGGTTATCCGCGGCCCGCCCGGGCAACCAACTCACGGACTCGATGCTTTTGCACTTTGCCCGACGGAGTGCGCGGAAAGTCCTCGACCTCGTGGATCTCCTCCGGCCACTTCTGGCGTGCCACGCCGGATTCTTCGAAATGCGCTCGTAACTCTTCCATGGTGAGCATCGGATGACCACTGCGCAGCCGCACCACCGCCGCAACACGCTCTCCGAGACGCGCATCCGGAGCAGACACCGCCACCGCGTCCGCGACGGCGGGCAAGGTCAGCAGAACCTCTTCCACCGCGGCGGCACTCACATTCTCTCCACCACGAATTATCATGTCGGACTTGCGATCGACGATGGTCAGGTAGCCGTCGGCATCGATCGCGCCGATATCTCCGGTGTGGTACCAGCCGTCGTCGTCGAAAGCACCGGTGGTCAGGGTTTCGTCGGTATAGCCGAGGCACAGGTCCGGACCGCGACTCAAGACCTCGCCGTCGTCCCCCAATCGGATCTCGACCCCGATTCGTGGCGTTCCGTCTGTACACAGTCGCTTGTCTTGCGGCGCAGAACCACTCGTACCGGTCACAGACGGATGCTCGGTGCTGCCGTACGCCCGCGTCACGGTGATACCGAGGTCGGTGAGACGCCTGGTCACGGCAGCGGGAATCGTGGATCCCCCGAGCCCGATGTGGCTGACATACCTCAGGTGGTCGCTGCGAAAATCCGGGTGATCGAGCAGACTGGTGACGAAGTACGTCGGTCCGCCCCCGAAGCCGATGCCGTCGGAGTCCATCAGGCCGAGCACCAGTTTCGGATCCCATTCGTCGCACAGGTCGACCGGGGTGCCTTCGAGGATCGGTATCAAGAACGCTGTCAGCATGCCCATGAAGTGTCCGACCGGAAGCGCGTTGAGCTGGCGACCGCGGTCCGGCTGGTAGTTGGCGATCTGCTGGCGAGTCTCGAATCCGAGAGTCTGATGCGTGTGAACCACACCTTTCGGGTCGCTGGTCGTCCCTGAGGTGTAGGCGATCAGTGCCGCATGACCGGGGTCCACGTCGAGGACACCACCCAACGGTTCGTCCTCGAGTAGTCCCTCGAAACTGCTGCCGACGACGCCGACGATGGGCACGTCGGCACTCACCGCCGGATCGTAGGTCATACGTCCGTGCTGCTCGGCGGTGACAAAGACCTTCGGCCGCGCATCTGAGAGGATGAACGCCACCTCTTTCGGTCCGTAGAAGTGCACGATGGGGACCACGACGGCGCCCAGAATCGATGAGGCCCAGAAGGTTGCGGCCGCTTCCATCCAGTTCGGCAACTGAAAAGCGATCACGTCGTCGGGCCCCACACCGCGCGCCCGGAGGCCCGCGGCCAAGCGGCGAGCCACCAGCTCCACATCGGCGAGAGTTCCGGTGTAGGGCCGCACCTTCGAGTGGACGTGAAACCCGAGGTCGGCATGCTCGTGCAATCCGCGGCCGAGCATCGTCCCCAGCGACTCATCGCTCCACCACCCCATCGTCAGGTAGTGGCTCCTCAGGTCGTCGGACATCGATCGCATCGGGACCGTGGTACTCACCGGCGGATCACAACCCGAGCGATTTCGCGATGATGGTCCGCATGACCTCACTCGTCCCCGCATAGATCCGGGCCACGCGTGCGTCGGTGTAGAGGCGAGCGATCGGGTACTCCATCATGTATCCGTAGCCGCCGAACAGCTGGAGGCACCGATCCACGGCCCGGGCCTGCATCTCGGTGCAGAACAGCTTCACCCGCGCAGCGTCGGCACCCGACAGCTCCCCTTCCACCAGAGCCACGACGGCCTGATCGAGCATCGCCTGCGCCGCCTCCACCTCCGTCGAGATCGACGCCAGCTCGAACTTGGTGTTCTGGAATCCGGAGACCGGTTTGCCGAACGCCTTGCGCTCCGAGACATAGTCGATGGTCGCAGTGAGCGCCGCCCGCGCCTGTGCGACCGAACCCGCCGCCACGGTCATCCGCTCCTGGGACAGATTGTGCCCCAGATATCCGAAGGCCGCGCCCTCCTCACCGAGGATGTTGGTCACCGGAACCCGCACATCGGTGAACGACAACTCCACTGTGTCCTGGACCTTGCAGCCCATCTTGTCGAGCACCCGCCCGCGCTCGAAGCCTTCCATCCCGTCCTCGACGACGAGCAGACTCAGTCCGGCACGGCGGTTCTCGGGATCGGTGGAGGTCCGCGCGACCACGATGACCAGATCGGCGAGCAGCCCACCCGTGATGAAGGTCTTGGCGCCGTTGAGGACGAAGTGATCGCCATCGCGGACTGCACTGGTGCTCACGCCTGCGAGATCCGATCCGGTCCCCGGCTCTGTCATCGCGACGGCGGTGAGCAGTTGTCCGGTCGCCAGGCCGGGGAACCAGCGATCACGCTGCTCGGCATTCGCATAGCGCAGGAAGTACGGCAGGATCACGTCGAGTTGGGTGCGCACCGTCGACAGGGTGACCAGCGCCCGGGAGGCCTCTTCCTGGAGGATCACGTTGTAACGGAAGTCCTCCTGACCGGCCCCGCCGTACTCCTCCGGGATGGCCATGCCCAGCACACCGAGTTCGCCGAGCCGGGCGAAGACGTCGCGGGGCATCTGCCCGGCCTTCTCCCACTTCGGGTACTCCCCGACGACCTCTTTCGTCACGAATTCCCGGACGAGAGCACGGAACGCCTCGTGATCCTCGTGGTAGATCCCACGTCGCATGTCGGATTCCCCTCAGGCCGTCAGCTCGACCAGGGTGGCGTTGGCGGTTCCTCCGCCTTCACACATGGTCTGCAATCCGTATCGAATGCCGTTGTCGCGCATATGGTGCAGCATTCGGGTCATCAGTATCGCTCCGGAGCCTCCGAGCGGGTGTCCGAGAGCGATCGCGCCGCCGAGCGGATTGAGCCGATCCGTCGGCGCACCGGTCTCGGCGAGCCAGGCCAACGGCACCGGCGCGAAGGCCTCGTTGACCTCGAAGGTCCCCACGTCGGACAGCGACACACCGGCTTTCGCGAGTACCTTGTCGGTCGCCGGGATGGGTCCGGTCAGCATCAGCACCGGGTCCGCGCCCGCCACCGCGCCGCCCCGGTAGTGCGCGATCGGTGTGAGGCCGAGTTCGCGCGCACGCTCGGGGGTGGTGATGAGCAGGGCAGCGGCGCCGTCGGAGATCTGGGACGAGTTACCCGCGTGGATCACACCGTCGTCGCGAAACGCCGGCCGGAGACCGGCGAGTTTCTCGACGGTGGAACCGCGCCGAACCCCTTCGTCGACCGAGACCGTCCCGGTACCCGTCTCGACCGGGACGATCTGCTCGACGAACGCACCTCGATCGATGGCTGCGGCGGCCAATTCATGTGACCGGACCGCGAACTCGTCCAGGACAGCGCGGGACAAACCCCACTTCTCGGCAATGAGCTCGGCCGAGATCCCCTGGTTGAAGGAGAAGTCGTCATAACGGGCCAAGACCTTGGGACCGTATGGCATCCCGGTGGAGCGCGCAGAACCCAGTGGCACCCGGCTCATCACCTCCACACCGCCCGCGACGACGACGTCCTGCTGGCCCGACATCACGGCCTGGGCGGCGAAGTCCAGGGCCTGCTGACTGGAACCGCACGCGCGGTTGATGGTCGTACCCGGGATCGACTCGGGCCATCCGGCCGCCAGCACCGCGTACCGACCGATGTTGCTGGACTGATCGCCGACCTGCGAGACACAGCCCCAGACGACGTCGTCGACGACCGACGGATCGATCCCCGTGCGACGGGACAACTCCTGCAGCACCACCGCGGAGAGGTCTGCGGCATGCATCTCCGACATTCCGCCGTTGCGCTTGCCGACCGCTGTGCGAACAGCTTCGACGATGACGACTTCACGCATTTCCACTCTCTCCGATCTCGTTGCGCGGCACGCTCCCTGGCGGAGGTACTGCCCAACCTCCGGTGAACGCCGGCTCCTTCTTCTGGGCGAACGCGGCGTACGCCGTGGCCGCGTCCGTGGTCCCGAAATTGATCACCTGCGCGCGCGACTCACGGGCCAGTGCTTCGTGCAGCGATCCATCGGCCCCCTCGTTCAGCAGGGATTTGATCTGCGCGAGCGCCACGGGCGGACCTGCGGCCAGTTGCTGCGCTATCTTCTCCACAAAGGCGTCCATCTCGTCGGCGGCCACCACCCAGGTCACCAAGCCCAACGTGTGGGCCTGCGCGGCGTCGATCATCTCCGCCAACAACGCAAGTCGCTTCGCCTGCTGCAGCCCGACGAGCCGCGGGAGGTGCCACGACCCGCCGAGATCCATGGACAGGCCGCGGCGCGCGAAGATCTGCGAGAAGCGTGCATCGGGGGTGGCGGCCACCAGGTCACAGCCGAGGGCCAGATTCCACCCGGCACCGACCGCGACCCCGTCCACCTTGGCGATCGTCGGGATCGGCAGGTCGTGGACTGCCATCGCGACATCGGCCAGGATGCGCATCTTGTCCACGGGATGGCGCGGATCGGGCTTCGAGATGTCGGCGCCCGAACAGAACGAGCCACCGGCACCGGTCAGGATCAGGGCCCGGGGGCCGTGCGAGCGCGCGGTGTCCTCCAGCACGTCGCGGAGCACGCACCACGCCGTCCAGTCGAGGGCGTTCTTCCGACCGGGCCGATTCAGCGTCACGGTTCGGACGCCCGTGGCGTCGTCGGTGACCACCACCCCCGAATCCGCGGTGTCGACCGTCATCGGTCGAACGCCGGACCGACCGCCCCCTGGGCGCGCAGCTCGGCGATGTCGTCGGCGCCGAGTCCGAGTCCGGCCAGCACACTGTCGGTGTGCTCACCGAGCCCGGGGATCGGACCCATCACGGGATCAAAGCCTGCGATCACCGGCGGTGGCAGTATCGCCGGGATCGGCCCGTTCGGTGTGTCGACCTCACGCCACCGGTCGCGCTCGGCGAGATGCGGGTGGGCGATCACATCGCTCGGCAGATTGAAACGCGCGTTTCCGATGCCCGCCGCGTCCGCGGCCTTCTGGATGTCGAGGAGATCGTGGTTCGAGCACCAGTCACCGATGGCCGCATCGAGTTGGTCGCGATGTTCGACCCGACCCGCGTTCCTGGTGAACCGGGGATCGGCCGCGAGGTCACCGCGTTGGAGTATCTCGGTCGAGAGGCGCTGCCACTCACGGTCGTTCGTGGTACCCAACACCACCTTCTGGCCATCGGCGGTGGCATAGGCGCCGTACGGGGCGACGGCCGGCGACCCCATACCGCGTGGTTCCTGATCGATCCCGGTGTGCCGGGTGTAATTGAGCGCGTAGCCCATCAGTTCGGCCATCGTGTCGAACAGACTGACCGCCACGGCACCCCCGCGTTGCCGCCGTTCACCGTCGCGTCCCTGTCCGACCATCAGCGACAGGATGGAGATCGCCGAATAGAGCCCGGAGCACACGTCGGCCATCGGCGGCCCCGGCTTGGCGGGCGCGTCCGGGTATCCGGTGATCGCGCACGCACCCGACTCCGCTTGGGCGAGAAGGTCATAGGCACGCTTGTGCGACAACGGTCCGCCCGGGCCGTACCCATCGATCTCGACCACGATGAGGTCGGGATGACGGTCCGCGAGATCGTCCGGCCCGATGCCCATCTTCGCCGTGGAACCGGGCGCCAGGTTGGACACCAGGACGTCGGCGCCGTCGAGCAACCGGTGCAGCACGGCCATTCCCGCAGTCGACTTGAGGTCGATGGTGATGGACTCCTTGCCGCGGTTCACCCAGACGAAGTGGGCGGCCATGCCGTTCGCGACGTCGTCGTAGTGGCGCGCGAAATCCCCACCGTTGGGGTTCTCGACCTTGATCACCCGGGCGCCCAGGTCGGCCAGCGTCCGCGTGCACATCGGCGCGGACACCGCCTGCTCGAGCGCGACGACGGTGATACCGGCCAGCGGCCCGTCCGACGGCGTTCCCGCGGTGTCGATTCGCTCGACCGGTGTCGACATCACATCACCATGCCGCCGTCGACCGGCAGCACCTGTCCTGTGATGAACGACGCCGCATCGGAGGCCAGGAAGACAAAAGCGCCGGCCACTTCGGAAGGTTCGGCCCAGCGCCGCAACGGAATCCGGTTGAGCATGGTCGGGGCGAAGCGCTCATCGGTGCGGATGGTCTCCGTCATCGGCGTCGCCGCCAGCGGGGCCAGCGCATTGACCAGGATCTGTTTGCGGGCCAGCTCACGCGCCAGCGACTTGGTGAGACCGATGATCCCGGCCTTCGCCGCCGAGTAGTTCACCTGCCCGAGTGTGCCGGTGATCCCCGCCGACGAGGTCACGTTGATGATGCGACCGGTGCCGTCGGTCGCCAAGTGGGGCAACGCCGCCTGCGAACAGTTGAAGGCACCCATCAGATGGATGTCGAGCATCCGCCGGATGCTGTCCTGGGTGGTGTCGGCGAACATGGCCGGGGCCGTCACCCCGGCATTGTTGACCACGATGTGGACGTGCCCATCCCCCAAGGCCGCCGCGCGACTCATGACGGCGTCGGCGGCGTCGCGGTCGCTGACGTCGAGCGCCATGCTGTCGGCCTTGCCACCCGAGAGCGAGATCTTCTCGGCGACCTCGGCCGCCGCCGATTCGTTCACATCGGTGACCATGACCGCCGCTCCCGCGGTGGCCAGCGCCGCGGCCACCGCCGAACCGATGCCACCGGCGGCACCGGTGACGACGGCCGCGCGGCCGGTCAGGTCGAACATCGTGTTGTGGCCCATCAGTAACTCCTCGGCATGCCCAATGTGTGTGATCCCAGATAGTTGAGGATCATTTCCTGGCTGATCGGCGCGATCCGCATGACACGCGCCTCGCGGAAGTAGCGTGCGACGTTGTACTCCTCCGAGTACCCCATGCCGCCATGGGTCTGCAGTGCACGGTCGGCGGCCGTGAAACCTGCATCCGCGCAGAGATATTTGGCCGTGTTGGCCTCTCGACCACAGGGTTTCCCGTTGTCGTAGAGCCACGTGGCCTTGCGCAACACCAGTTCCGCGGCATCCAGGTGCGCGAGGGAGTCGGCCAGCGGGAACTGGATGCCCTGGTTCATCCCGATCGGACGGTCGAACACCTCGCGCTGCTTTGCATAGGTCACCGCGCGGTCGAGTGCGACCCGGCCGATCCCGAGCGCCTCCGCCGCGATGAGCATGCGCTCCGGATTGAGACCGTCGAGGAGGTACTTGAAGCCCTTGCCCTCTTCACCCACCCGGTCCTCCTCCGGCACGTACAGGTCGTCGATGAACACCTCGTTGGAGGTGACCGCGTTGCGGCCCATCTTCTTGATCGGCCTGATGTCGACGTGCGCGCGATCGAGATCGGTGAGGAACAGCGTCATCCCGTCGGTCTTCTTCTCGACCTCGCCATAGGGCGTCGTCCGGGTGAGCAGGAGGATCTTCTCGGCCTCCATCGCCTTCGAGATCCACACCTTGCGACCGTTGATCACGTAGCCGTCGTCCTTGCGGCGCGCGGACGTGGTGATGCGCGAGGTGTCGAGGCCCGCACCGGGTTCGGTCACGCCGAAACACACGTGCAGGTCACCGTTCACCACGCGGGGCAACGTCCGCTGTTTGAGTTCGTCGGACCCGTGCTTGACCACCGGTTGCATACCGAAGATCGAGAGGTGGATGGCGGTCGCCGCGTTCATCGCACCACCCGAACGCGAGACCTGCTCGAGGAGAATCGAGGCCTCGGTGATCCCCAGTCCGTGCCCGCCGTACTCCTCCGGGATGGTCATGCCGAGCCAGCCGCCGTCGGCGATGGCCTGATAGAATTCGGTCGGGAACTCGTGTGCGAGATCCTTTTCCATCCAATAGTGGTCGTCGAAGCGACCGGCCAACTCGGCGACCGACTTCCGGATCAGCTCTTGATCCTCGGTCAGATCGAAACTCATCCCTGCAGACATGAACCGAACCTTCCTGTGTGCTTGTGCCGGACATGCGCGCGCACCGGCCCTCCCGTGTGTCGGGCCGGTGCGCGCGGCCGCCGGTCAATCCGATGCCGGGAGCGCTTTCGCAGACTTGAGGGTCATCTCCGTGCCATCACAGATGAGGGGACCCGCGCCGGCTGCGGCGCATAGCAACTCCACGGTTTCGTCGGCGTTGACGTAACGCTTGCCGATCAGCACACCGGGTGCCGATCCGTCTTTCGGCGGCTGTGTCACCGATTTCACCGGCTGTACTGGCGTTTCACCACAGATGATCTCGGCGACACCGTCGGCCGGAGCCTTGACGACGACCACCTTCGTGGTGCACGTCGGACATGCCAACTGCTCACCCGCGCGCAACGGCGGGACTCTCGTGGTCATTGCGAATATTCTCCTTCGCATCGGTGGTGTGTTTTCCGGCCACCGGGGCCGGGGCAAGGCGCTCGCCGAAGGTGTTGAGATCGAACGACTGCCGTGCCAGCCAGAAACGCAGGAAGTTGGTCAGCGAGTAGCGCAGGAAGACCGCCGACCCGACGATGGCGACGGCCACGCCCGTGAGTGCGATCGTCAGCGCGTCACGCTGGACGAGTGGGTCGGATGTGTTGTGCGACATCAGATAAGCGACCACGCCCAGAGCGACGCCGATGACCATGGCGGCCACCCCTAGTCGAACCCACAGTTGAGATCTGGCAGCAGCGGGATCGGGGATCTTCAGCTTCTCGAGTTCCTGTGTGAATCGTTGCGCCCGGTCATCCGATGTGGCGGTCATGTGGCACTTCCTAGGTAGAGGTTGGCGAGTTCATTTCTGAGTGATTCTCCTGGCGGACCCTCGTATTCCACCTGTCCGCGGACCAGTACAGCGGCATGATCGGCCATGTCGAGCACTGCCGAAGCGAACTGCTCGACCACCAGGACGGCGACACCGTCACGAGCGATCTGGGCCACGTGCTCGTAAAGCTTCTCCACCACGAGGGGGGCCAGGCCCATCGAGAGTTCGTCGAGGAGCAGTACCGCCGGATCTGTTGCCAGCCCGCGCGTGAGGGCGAGCATCTGCTGTTCACCGCCCGACAGGGTGCCTGCGGTCTGCGATGCACGTTCCTCGAGGATCGGGAACCTCGAGAAGGCGATGTCCTCGATCTGCTCTCGCGACTTTCCGGTGAACGTCATCATCCAGAGGTTCTCGCGTACCGTCAGATTCGGGAACACCCCACGGCCCTCGGGGATCAGACACAACCCGGCCAGCGCCGCATTCCGGGATGCGATGCCGGTGACGTCGCGACCGCCGTAGAGAATCCGGCCCGAGTCCACCGGATGCACACCCGCAGCCACTTTTTGGGTGGTGGTCTTGCCGGCGCCGTTGGGTCCGAGCAAGGCCACCACTTGGCCGGCGTGAACGCTGATGTCGACACCGTGCAACGCCGTGATGCCGTCGTAGCCGGCGCGAATATCGCAGAGTTCGAGTAACGGTGGAATCATGCTGTCCCCAGATAGGCGTCGAGTACCGCGGCGTTCTGGCGCACCGATTCCGGTGGCCCGGAGGTGATGATCGAGCCCAGGTCGAGCACGTGGACCTGGTCGCAGACACTCATCACGAGTTCCATGTCGTGTTCCACCAGCAGGATTGCCACCCCGTCGGCAGCCACTGTGCGGAGGATCCCGGCGAAGCGCTCGGTCTCTTCGGCATCCTGTCCGGCCGCGGGCTCGTCCAGGAGGATCAGATCCGGTTGCGTGGTCAGCGCTCTCGCCACCTCCACCTGACGACCAACGCCGGTCGGCAGTGAATCGGCGAGCCGGTCGGCGTACGCCTCGAGCTGGGCGCGCTCGATGACCCCGTCGACCAGTTTCGTCACGTCACGTCCGTGGCGGCGGAGCTCGGCCGCGACGAGCAGGTTGTCGCGGACACTGAGCCGGCCGAACAGTTCGAGCCCTTGGAACGTCCGTGCCATACCGCGCTTGGCGCGCTGCGCCGGGCCCAGCCGGGTGATGTCCTTTCCATCGAGGACCACAGAGCCCGTATTCGGCCGCCGAAGGCCCCCGATCACGTCGAACAACGTGCTCTTGCCGGCACCGTTGGGTCCGATCAGCCCGGTGATGTGTCCGCGCTCGGCGGCCAGATGAACACCGTCAAGCGCCCGGTGCGCGCTGAAGGACACCGATACATCACTAACTTCCAGCAGCGACGGCACGATCCAACACCTCCTCGTCATCTTCGGACCATGGCCGGGAGATACCCCACCATTCGACCGGGATCTCCGGGTCATCGGACCCGTCACCCGCATGCCTGCGACGTTCACGCCAACCTGCGAACAGCGGAGTGAGTACCGCTGCGACGACCATTGCCAGACAGAACACGTAGCCGTTGATCACATCGGCAAGCCGCAGCAGCCACGCGACCAGCGTCCACCCCACGAGGGCACCCATCACCACACGATCGGCAAAGGCGGTGTCCCATTGCTTGCGTAGCGCCGCGATTCCGCCCTGTTTGACCGCCCTGGCCCCGAAGGCGATGCCGAGGAGCGCCGGAATCGCCTGGGACACCTCACGCAGCATCGGCCACAACACGCCGATCGCGTTGAGCGGCCCCGCGAGTGCCGCACCCGTGAAGAGTCCACTCCCCACGGTTCCCATTCCTGCCAGGACCACGACCAGGAAGATCGGCAGTCCCGAGATGAAGTTGAACTGGTCTCCGGTCACCGATCCGAGTTGCATGCCGTACAACGCACCCCCGAGTCCGGCCAACGCGGAACTCATACCGAAGACGAGCATCTTCGATATGAGGAGGTTGCCGCCGAGAGTGGCGTAGGCCGCCTCGCTGTCGCGGAGCGCGATCAGCTTCCGCCCGAGGCGACCGCGCCGGAGCAGCGCCACGCCGAGCGTGGCGACCGCGAGGACCACGGCCGCGAAAACAGTGGTGCGTTGCGGAGTGTCGATGGCATAGCCGAACAATGTAGGGCCCGGCACCTCGACCGAGCCCTGGTCGAAGAACGAGATGTGCACGCCGAAGAGATCAAAGGCGGGAAGGGTGAAGATCCACCGATCGAAGATCACCGCGATCGCGGCCGTCCCCAAGGCGAGATACACCCCCGACAATCGCAGTGCCGGCAGCGCGATTGCCGCTCCTACGATGCCGGCGATCACCATCGCCGCGATGATCGCCCACCACTGACCGTTCGCTCCCAGGTGGCCACAGACGATCGCACCGATACCGGCGAGCGTGATCTGGCACAACGAGATCTGGCCGGCGTAACCCGCGAGCGGCACGTAGGAGAGCGCCAGCACACCGAACGCGAAGATCTGGCCATAGGTGAGCAGGTCGCCGTCGCTGAGCACTGTCGCCAGAATCAGACCGGACCACACAATCACCAGGGCGAAGAAGATGGTGCCTCGCAGCGACGGCAGCGGCACCGGGCTCAATTGACGATCTCGGCCCCGTAACCGTCCGTGCGGAAAGGCCAGCAGGGCGAGCAGCAGCAGAATCGCGGGAGCTGCCAAGCGAATTCCGGGAAGGTACGCGTTCTGCGGCAGATAGCCCGTCAGATAACTCTCCATGCAACCGACCACGACCGCGCCGAGGAAGGTGAGGGGGAGACTCTTGAGCCGACCGAAGATCGCCGCTGCGTATGCACTGACGATCACCAATGACAGTGACATTGCATCGAGCGCGACCACCGGAGCGATCAGGACACCACCGATGGCGGCCAGCTCGATTCCCAGCACCCACGCGATCCGATTGGCACGCACCGGATCTGCTCCGGTGAGACCGACCAGCGAGCGGTCGTCGACCGTGGCACGCATCTCGGTACCGGCCCGCGTCCGGAACAACAGGATGCGCAAGCCGGCAGCCACCAGGATTGCGACGATCATCGTGAGTGCCTGGTGCCAGGTCACCGTGGCACCGAAGACATGGAACGGCTGCTGGTCGGCGAAGAACTGCGGCAGGTTGCGCGGTTCGTTCGGATCCCAGATCCATCGCGCCACCGCGATGAGGCCGCTCAACAGCGCAACCGTCATCACCAGCTTCTCGGCTTCACCGAGGGGCTGCACCGGACGCATCGCGATCTCGACGAGCAGCCCGAACAGTGGCGTCAGCACGCCGAGCACCACGACCAACGACAACCAGACGGGCCATCCCCAGCCGATGCTGAACTGCCAGTATGTGAATGCCGCCATCATGCCGGCGGCGCCGTGGGCGAAGTTGAAGACACCGGTGGTGGTGTAGGTGACGACCAGCCCGCCGCTGATCACTGCGTAGATCGCGGCGGTGCTGAGTCCGACCACGCCGAAGGCGAGGAATTGATCCATTACTGCACGTCACTCATGCTCTTGCCGACATCGGACAACTTCATTCCGTTGCCGTACTGACCGGCCCACTTCTTCACCGGGATGTTGCAGCGGTACGCCCCCTGGTCGGGACCGAAGTCGGCCGGCGTCCACCCGTTCGCGGTCGACTTCTCGACGTTGAAGCACGGCGACGGCGCCGCACCCGGCATGAGATTCTGCGGGGCCTGCAGCCCACCCGCGGTCCATTGGGTTTCCTTGGTCGCGGCACCGAGTACGCATGCACGGGTCACATTGTCTCCGCAGCTCACCGCCGACTTGGCGAACACCAGCCAGGCCGAGAAGGCGCGCAGCGCGGGGAGGGTGATCGTGGCGTCGGGAGCGTACTTCTTGTACAGCTCCTTGAGCTGGTTCATCACCGGGTCTGTGCTCTCGATCGGCAGGACACCGCCGAGGTCGACGAGATTGTTCTGCTGCTCTGCCGATGAACCGATCAGGTCGAGGAACGACTGACTGTAGGCGTTGTTGTTCGCATCGATCCAATCGGGCTTGTAGTTCATGCTGGTCAACACGCTCTCGAGCTTGGCGAGCTGCTTGTAGTCCCCGAAGAAGATCAGACCTTTGACGCCCTTGTTCTTGATCGCCTGCGCGTACGGGGTCCAGTCCGACACTCCGGCGGCGGGATACACATCGTTGTAGACGAAGGTGCCACCGGCGGCCTTGACGGTCTCGGTCTGAATGTCACCGAGGACCTTGGTGACCGGAGAGTCTCCGTTGATGATGCCGACCGCATTCGCGGACTGCGGATACGCGTCCTTCAACAGCCACTCGCGGAATTGGTAGTAGGGCAGGTAACCGAAGACTTGCGACGGTGACGCCTGCACGCTGAGGTCCGCGCCGAGTTCGCTCAGCTGAGCGACCTGCGCGGGGAAGTTCGGGAGGAGGCACGACAACCGATCCTTGGTGCCCAGCGCATCGAGGGCCGCTCCACCACCGACGAGCGCGAAGTCCTGCTTGCACGCCTCGGACATCTGCTGCCGGACTGCCATGAGGTTCGTGTCTCGCGTCGTCGCCACGAGTTTACGACCGTTGATCCCACCGTTGTCGTTGCACCACGACGTGAAAACCTTTGCCGCGTCCCCGAACTCCGAGTTCTTGGTGAAGCCGACATCAGACATGACACCGACCTGGATCTGATCGTCGGTGACCCCCTGCGCGGTGGCCCCCTTCGCGGATCCGTCCTTGCACACATCCGTCAGATCACCGAACGAGCTCGAAACGCTCGACGAGGATCCGGTTCCCGCCGCCCCGCTCTCCTCGGTCCCGCTCCCGTCGCGGCCGCCACATCCAGCGGCAGTAAAGGCCACCACCACGATGGCCATCGCGAGTATTCGCTGTGCTCTCACCTGATTCTCCTCAATGACGTCTCCGGGCCGGCCTATCCCACCGGGATTCGAGAGCGTCTGGCGAAGGCCGTCGGATCAGTTCCGAAGCGCAGCCGTGGCATCCCTGCTCTCGCTAATGAGAAACTAGCTTCTCCTAAACGAAGAATCAACACATTGGGAGATCCAGGTCACAGATTCATCGCACCCGCGGGTGCGCGACGTCGCAGGATGCCGGCAAGCAACCCTGACATCCGACTCTGCAGGCCTCGCGGTACGCCAGGAAACATGCGCCGATCCATTGACTCGCGGGGCAACTCGTGAAAACGTAGTATCCGTCATTGAGAATGTGATTCTCCGAAGGAGGGCCGAATGCGGCTGACACCCTTGCCGGGCGACCAGTGGGACGACGACGTCGATGCCGCACTGGCGGGCATGCTGCCGAAGAGGCGACGGAATCCCCAGGGTGCCGGCAATGCGCTGGCAACCCTCGTACGCCACCCTGATCTCACCAAGGCATTCATGCCGTTCAACGTGCACCTCTTGTTTCGGTCCACACTGTCCGACCGGATTCGTGAGGTCGCCATCCTCCGGGTCGCTGAACTCAGCAAATCGGACTACGAACTCGAGCACCACACGGGTATGGGCCAGTCCGTCGGGATGACACTCCGAGAAATCGACGACGCGCGCAACGGAGTCGCGCTCGACCCCGTCGAACAACTCGTCCTCGAGGCGGTCGGCGAGTTGGACCGTCACCACGCGATCCTCGACGCGACCTGGAAGTCCCTCGCCGAGCACCTCACCGACCGACAGGTGATGGATCTGGTCTTCACGGTCGGCGCCTACTCCACATTGTCCATGGCATTCAACACGTTCGGCATCGAGCCGGATCGCGAACTCCAGCCTGAATACGAAAGGTAAACCATTGGCACACTTCAAGAAACCCGCTGAAGGAAGTTGGACCGAGCACTTCCCCCAGCTCGGGACAGCTCCGGTGGACTACACCGACTCGATCGATCCCGAGTTCTATGAGAGCGAACGCGAGGCGATCTTCAAGAAAACCTGGCTCAACGTCGGCCGGGTCGAGCGCCTCCCCAAGAAGGGCAGCTACTTCACCCGCGAGCTGGCGGCGGCCAACACGTCGCTGATCATCGTCAAGGGCAAGGACGACGTCGTCCGGGCCTTCCACAACGTCTGCCGACACCGTGGCAACAAGCTGGTGTGGGACGACTTCCCCAACGAGGAGACCGCCGGCACCTGCCGACAGTTCACCTGCAAGTACCACGCCTGGCGGTACGACCTCACCGGCGATCTGAGTTACGTCCAGCAGGAGGGTGAGTTCTTCGACCTCGACAAACAACAGTTCGGCCTCAAGTCGGTCCGGTGCGAGATCTGGGAAGGGTTCATCTTCATCAACCTCGACCCGAACGCCGAGTCGCTGGACGACTATCTGGGCACCTACGGCAAGGGACTCCAGGGCTATCCGTTCCATGAGATGACCGAGGTCTACAGCTACCGCGCCGAGGTCGGCAGCAACTGGAAGCTCTTCATCGACGCCTTCGCCGAGTTCTATCACGCCCCGGTACTGCATCAGAAGCAGGCCGTGAAGGACGAGGCCGACAAGCTCATGAAGGTCGGTTTCGAAGGCCTGCACTACGACTTGCAGGGCCCGCACTCGATGGTCTCGTCGTGGGGCGGCATGGCGCCACCCAAGGATCTGAACATGGTCAAGCCGATCGAACGCATCCTGCGGTCGGGTCTGTTCGGTCCGTGGGATCGACCCGACATCGAAGGTCTGGATCCGCTGCCGCCAGCCATCAACCCCGCCGGCGCGGTCCCCTGGGGCGTCGACGAGTTCGAGTTCTTCCCGAACATGTCGCTGCTGTGCTGGGCGCCGGGTTGGTATCTGACGTACCACTATTGGCCCACCGCCGTGGACCGGCACATCTTCGAGGCCAAGCTCTACTTCGTGCCGCCGAAGACGGTCCGCGATCGCCTCGCCCAGGAGCTGGCCGCGGTCACCTTCAAGGAGTACGCGTTGCAGGACGCGAACACTCTCGAGGCGACGCAGAAGATGATCGAGACCCGCACTGTCACCGATTTCCCCTTGTGCGACCAGGAGATCCTCCTGCGTCACCTACACAAAACGGCTGTCGACCACGTCAAGGAGTACGAAAATGCCAAAGCTGCCAGCTGAATTCGCGGAACTGGAGAAGTACTCGGACTGGTGCCTGCCCACCGAGGCGCAGCGCTATGCGAAGCGGCTCGAGTCGAGCATGGCGGACATGCAGGAGTTCTACGACGCGGCGATGAAGCGCCTGGACGACGCGTGCGTCTTCGGTGACAAATTCCCGCTCGACGACCTGCCCGAGGATGTACGTTCGCTGATCCACCTCATGCAGTCGCTGGTGATGGTGTCGTTCCCCGTGGAGGTCTGGAAGCAACCGCGGGTCCCCGACAGCGGTGCCGCCTGGGCGGAACTCGTCTCCGAACCCGTGGTCTGATGGTCACTCTCAAGGCGGCCGGTCTGGTCGACGTCGACACGGGTGAGCTGATCACCCCGGGCATCATCCGTGTCGACGGCGATCGGATCGTCGGAATCGGTGGCGAGCCAGAGGGCGAGATCATCGACCTCGGCGACAACATCCTCCTCCCCGGACTGATGGACATGGAGGTCAACCTGCTGATGGGTGGCCGGGGCGAACGGCCCGTCTACTCCACGGTCCAGGATGACCCGCCGACCCGGATGCTGCGTGCGGTGGGCAATTCCCGCCGCACGCTCCGCGCCGGCTTCACCACCGTCCGCAACCTCGGACTCTTCGTCAAGACCGGCGGATACCTACTCGACGTCGCGTTGGGTCGGGCCATCGACAAAGGGTGGATCGACGGACCGCGCATCGTGCCGGCCGGACATGCGATCACCCCCACCGGCGGCCACCTCGACCCGACGATGTTCGCCGCCTTTGCGCCCCATGTCCTGGACCTCACCCTCGAGGAGGGCATCGCCAACGGCGTCGACGAAGTGCGCAAGGCGGTGCGGTATCAGATCAAGCACGGCGCGCAGCTGATCAAGGTCTGCGTGTCGGGCGGCGTCATGTCGCTCACCGGAGAACCCGGGGCGCAGCACTATTCGTTCGACGAGTTGTGTGCCATCGTCGACGAGGCGCACCGTCGCGGTCTGCGAGTGGCATCGCACACCCATGGCGCCGAGGCGGTCAAGCAGGCTGTGAAAGCCGGTATCGACTGCATCGAACACGGCTTCCTGATGGACGACGAGGCGATCAAGATGCTGGTCGCGAACGATACCTTCCTGGTTCCGACCACCCGGCTGGCCGACGCGATGGATGTCTCGCACTCCCCGCCCGAGCTGCAGGCGAAGGCGGCCGAGATGTTCCCGAAGGCCCGGATCTCGGTGAAGAAGGCGTATGACGCCGGGGTGAAGATCGCGGTCGGCACAGATGCGCCGGCAATTCCCCACGGCAAGAACGCGGACGAACTCGTGGCGCTCGTCGAGCGCGGGATGCCGGCATCCGCGGTACTGCGTGCGGCCACCGTCACCGCCGCCGAGTTGATCCGGGTCGACGACCGCGGCCGGCTGGCCGAGGGGCTGCTCGCCGACATCATCGCCGTTCCTGGAAATCCACTGGAGGACATCACCGTCACGCAAGATGTCCGCTTCGTGATGAAAGGTGGCAAGGTCTTTGTCCAGAAATGACGCATCCAGAAATGACGACCTGATCGACATCGAGCAATTGCTCGCCAAGTACGCGGTCACGATGACCAAGGGTGACACCGAGGGCGTGGTGTCGGTGTTCACCCCGGACGGCACCTACAGCGCGTTCGGCGAGGTCTATCCCCTCGACCAGTTCCCCCGGCTGGTCGAGGCGGCGCCGAAGGGCCTGTTCCTCACCGGCACCGCCCAGATCGACCTCGACGGCGACGAGGCGACCGGCACGCAGCCCCTCTGCTTCATCGATCACACCCAGCAAGACATGCGTATCGGTTACTACAACGACACCTACGTCCGAACGGACGACGGCTGGCGATTGCGCACCAGGGCGATGACGTTCATCCGCCGCAACGGCGAACACAATTCGGGCCGCCCCCACGCGATCTCCTTCACCGGGGAATGAACACCGAAGAGTTCGGCACGGCCGAGTTCCGGGCGGTGGTGCGCGAGTGGCTCGACACCAATGACCTGTCCCCCGGCGACGACCATTCCTTCGACGCCCAGGTCGCCCAGCTGTCCCGTGTCCGGCGAGCCCTCTACGACGCCGACTGGATGCGTTACGGCTGGCCTGCCGAGGTCGGCGGACTCGGCGGCGAGGCCGTGCTGCGGGCGGTGCTCGGCGAAGAGGTCGCGACACGCAATCTCGCCGAACCGGGCATCTACTCGATGATCGAGGTGCTCGCACCGACCGTCATCTCCTACGCGCGGCCCGAGTTGGCCGCTGAGATGGTGCCACGACTCCTCAACGGCGACGAACAATGGTGCCAGGGCTTCTCCGAGCCCGGGTCCGGAAGCGACCTGGCCTCACTGAGTACGCGCGCCGCGCCGGATCCCGACACCGACACCGACACGTGGATCATCAACGGCCAGAAGGTATGGACCAGTCTCGCCCAGTTCGCCGCCCGCTGCGTCCTCCTGACTCGCACCGGCCCCGGCCACGAGGGCATCACTGCGTTCTTCGTGGACATGGACACCCCCGGCATCACGGTGCGACCGCTGCGGACGATGCACGGCGTGGACGAGTTCGCCGAGGTCTGGTTCGATGACGTCGTGGTGCCGGCCGACCGGATGCTCGGCCGGCCCGGCGACGGATGGCGGGTCGCCATGGACCTGCTGCCGCACGAGCGATCGACATGCTTCTGGCACCGCATCGCCTATCTGTATTCCATTCTGGACAACCTTGTGCAGCAGTCGGATCCCGTAGACGACCTCGATCTCGGTGCGGCTTACCTCGCCGCGCACACCGTTCGGTCCAGGTCGTATGCGACGCAACAACGATTGGGCGCGGGCGGCCGGCTCGGTCCGGAGACGTCGATCGACAAGGTGCTGCTGGCAACCGCCGAACAACAACTCTTCGACACCTGTCGCGATCTGGTGCCAGGTGCGATCGAGTGGACCGATCCGGTCCTGCGGTCCGAGTATCTCTATTCTCGTGCGGCGACGATCTACGGCGGCACCGCCGAGATCCAGCGCAACATCATCGCGCGCCGACTACTCGATCTGGGAAAGGGTGACAGTGGATAGCGCCGAACAGGATCTCTTCGCCGACACCCTGCGCAAGGTCATGTCGTCGAGTTCCGGGCCGACCCTCGACAAGGCGCTGGCCGAACTCGGGTGGTCGGAGATGCTCGCCGACATCCCCGATGTCGCGATACCACTCGTGTTCCGCCTGCTCGGCGAAACCGGCACGCACAGCTCCATTCTCAACGACGTCCTGTTGCTCGCCCACGACGGTGAACCCGGCTCCGTGGTGGCCCTGCCGTTCGTGGGGCACCGGTGGGTGGAGTGGACCCGGGAGCACATCGACGGGCAGGACTCGATCGATCCGGAGCTACCGCTGCACGAGGTGACCCGTGGCGTCGACGTCCCGCTCGCCCAGGCTCGTCTGGCACTCGGCTGGTGGCTGCTCGGCTCCAGCCGGGCGATGCTCGATCTCGCGCGGACCCATGCACTCGACCGCACACAGTTCGGTCGACCGATCGCGGCGTTCCAGGCCGTTCGTCACCGACTCGCCGAAACGCTGGTGGCCATCGAGGGGGCCGAGGCCACCCTCCGGGTTGCGCATGACGACTTCGGCGCTCTTCTCGCGAAGGCGGCGGCCGGTCGGGCCGCGTCGATCACCTCACGACATGTCCAGCAGGTTCTCGGTGGTATCGGATTCACGGCGGAGCATCCGTTTCACCGGCATGCCCGCAGGGTCATCATGCTCGATTCGTTGCTGGGCAGTAGTCGAGAGCTGACGCGCGAGGCAGGTGCCCTGATCCGCACCTCGCAGACCGCTCCGCGGTTGATCGACCTCTGAGCGGAGTCGTCTCGTCTCGAACTCCGGGCATCACAGACACTTCGGGCCGGCCTCGAATCGAGGCCGGCCCGAAGGGGTTTCCGTGTGTCAGGCGCAGGCAGGAATCTGTCCCCCGCCACCCTGCACTGCCATCAGGGCGCAGAAGGTGTCGGCCGACACCTTCCACTTCCCGTCCTCCTTGATCGCCTGACCGGTCTGACCCGGCATCACCGGGTTGCCTTGCATCAGCAGGTCATATGTGACGTCGGCATGGTCGGCGTCGGTCACCTTCACGTCCTTCACCGCCACCGTCGTCTGCATGGACTGCGGGTTCTGTGTCAGCCCCTGCAGCACCGGCTGGAACGCCGCACCGTTCTCGATCAGCGCGGCGCGCTCGGGCGGCGGGGTCTGACCGTTGAAGAAGGTCACGTAGGCGTCGGTGATCTCTTTGGTGGTCGCCGGGTCCGCGGCGGCCGCAGCCATCGACGTCGACGCCATCGAACTGGTTGCGCTCGAGCCTGAGTCACTCGAGTCCGAGTCGCTACAACCGGCCGCGACGCCGACGATCATGACCGCCCCCGCACACATGGCCAGAGCCCGCGCGGTGAAAGTTCTGCGCATGGTGGTGTCCTTTCTTGTGGGTGCTCGTTATCACGAGCACCCAACTGATTCATGAAGCATCGACGGCAGTGGGTGCCGGCGACCGAGTGTGATAATCACATTCTCCATCTAGAGAATAGGACAATCACCTGCCCGTTTGTGCCGAAACTGAGAATTTCCTATGAGCAATATTGTTGCTGCGCGGACCATTTGACCCGGTCGACAGATTCAGCTCATTCGGCCCTTCATCTCGTCGAGATGTACGAGGACCGGAAACCCGCTGACGCTCAGCGCGTTTCCGTGCCCGGTCTGATGGATGTCGAACACCGACTGGATCGCCGCGTAGAAGCCCTGGACATCGAGCGTCTGGTTGACGGCCCGCTTGGCCTGGCGCAATGCGAACGGGGGCATCGTCGCGATCCTGGCCGCCATCTCCGCGGTCCGCGCATCGAGCTCGTCACGTGGGACCACCAGGTTCACCATGCCGGTCTGTTCCGCCTCCGCGGCGGTGACCGGGCGCCCGGTGAAGAGGATCTCCTTGGCCTTACGCGGGCCGAGTTCCCAGGTGTGACCGTGATATTCGACGCCACCGATACCCATCATCACCACGGGGTCCGAGAACTTGGCATCCTCCGATGCGATGATCAGGTCGCACGGCCAACAGAGCAGCAGCCCACCCGCGATGCAACGGCCTTGCACCGCAGCGATACTCGGCTTGGGGATGTTGCGCCACCGCAGGCTGTAGTCGAGA
This sequence comes from Gordonia sp. DT218, assembly GCF_049847105.1. NCBI lineage: Bacteria > Bacillati > Actinomycetota > Actinomycetes > Mycobacteriales > Gordoniaceae > Gordonia > Gordonia sp. DT218. The sequence continues at coordinate 902,909 of NZ_JBNCNS010000001.1, forward strand.
TACCGTCGGGACTCCGTGCCGTAGACCATCTCCAGGGTGATCTTGTCCGGCCTGGGGCCGCCACCGTTGAGGTCATGTCCGGAGGAGAAGTGCTTTCCCTCGCCACGCAGGACGATCACACTGACGTCCGGATCGTCGGCCGCCCTGGTCCACGCCGCGTCCAGCTCGTCGAGGAGCTCGGCGTTCTGGGCGTTGGCCACCTCGGGTCGATTCAGCGTGATCGTCGCGATCTTGTCCTTCACGTCATACAGGATGTTCATCTGTGCCCTTCATCGATACCGCCTCAGCGCCTGGGTAATCCGAGCACTCGTTCCGCGATGACATTCCGCTGGATCTCCGACGTGCCACCGGCGATGGTGTAGCCGAAGCTGCGCGCGTAACGTTCGAACCAACTCGTGTAGAGCATCTCGAGATCCATGTGGTTGTACGGTGCGGTCAGCCCGGGGTGCGACAACCCGTCCTCCCCGGCGGCGGCGAGTGCGTGCTCGGTCGCGTTCTGAACGGCTTCCGAACCCATCAGCTTGAGCACCGACAAGGCCGGCACATCCTGCTCCCCGCGGGCCGCCCGGCCAAGTGCCTGCGAGCCCAGCAACCGGAGCGCATGTGAGTCCATCACCAACGTCGCGTACCGGTCGCGATCCAAGACCGTCTCCGGCCGGTAGTCGCGGAGCAGGTCCTCCAGTCGCTCGGCAAAGCTGAGCCACAACAGCGTTCGCTCATGTCCCAACGACCCGTTGGCGACATGCCAACCGCCGTTGAGTTCGCCGATCAGATTCTCGACGGGGACCCGCACGTCCTCGAAGAACACCTCGTTGAAGTCCAGATCCGTGGGCGACGAGATGGCCCCGAACGGGCGGCGGGTGACACCGGGCAGATCGGTCGGGATCAGGATGGCGCTGATGCCCTTGTGCTTGGGGGCATCGGGGTCGGTGCGCACGAACGTCAACAGGACGTCGGCGTCGTGTGCTCCCGACGTCCAGACCTTCTGGCCGTTCACCACGAACTCGTCACCCTCGAGGCGAGCCTTGGTGCGCAGGGAGGCCAGATCCGAACCGGCCCCCGGCTCACTCATCCCGAGCGACGCCGTGATCTCGGCACGCAGGATGCGCACCGCCCATCTGCTCTTCTGTTCCGGGGTTCCGAAGGTCAGCAGCGATGCCGCGATGATGCCCAGGCCCTGTGGGTTGTAACTGTGGTAGATGCGGCGTCGTGACAGCTCGACGAGATGGACGTACTGCTGCAGGATTCCGGCGTTGCGGCCACCGAACTCCGGCGGGTTCCCGGGCTGTAACCATCCATGATCGAATTGCAGGCGCTGCCACTCACGAGCCCAATCCGGTATGTCCGAACTGGATTTCGCCCGACGCCCGGCGTCCGCCTCGGTGGGAAGATTCTCGTCGAGAAAGGCGACGAACTCCGCCCGGAACTCCTCGACGTCGGCGTCAAAGTTGAGTTGCACGATACTCCTCGGTGATCAATGCCCGGTGTTCGTCCGAACCACCGAGCATCAGTTCTCCTGCCTTGGCACGCTTCAGTGGGAACTGCAGATCGTTCTCCCACGTGTAGCCCATCGCGCCGAACAGCTGATAGCCGTTGCGGAACACCAGCGATTGACACTCTCCCGCCGAGGCTTTCGCCATCGACGCGGCAAGGCGCATGTCGGCGCTGCCGGTCGCGATCGTCAATGCGCTGTAGTACGCGAGGGCCCGAGCCCGCTCCACGGCGACGTGCATGTCGGCGGCCTTGTGCTTCACGGCCTGGAAGCTGCCGATCGCGACGCCGAACTGCTGACGGTTGGTCACGTGCTCGAGGGCGAGGTCGAGGATCCGTTGGCAGGCACCGACCATCGTGATGGACATCCCCATCAAGGCGACCGCGCGTGCCCGGGCGACGTCGGGAACCGGATTGCGTCGCGAATCCGGCACACGCACAGACGGAAACGTGACGTCCGCGACGTGCATCAGCGGGTCGAAGCACGGTACCCGCGTCACGACGGCGACATCCGCGGAGATCACGAACACGCCTGCTGCGGTCGCCACGGCGAACTGCTCGGCGCGGTCGCCGTCGAGAACGGTTCGGCAGGTACCCGACAGCAGCCACCCCTCGTCGTCGAGATGCGCGGTGATTCCGGTCGGGACCGCCGCGCCCGTCCGGCCCGGTTCTGCCAGATCCCCGGCCAACGGTGCGAACTGGGTCACGGTCGCCAGGAACGGCGTGGGATCGGTCGCCGCTCCCATGGCCTCCAGGGCGATGGCGAGCTCGACGGATTCGGCCGGCTCCACCAATTCCGTCCAGCCCTGGTCGACATACGTGGCCCAGAGCGATGCCGGGTCGACGTCGTCGTCGACCACCTGCCGGATCCGTGCTGGCGAGCATTCCTTCGCCAGCAGTTCCCGCACGGTCTTACCCCAGAGCCGCTGGTCGGAATCGAACTCTACGAGCACGGACACTCTCCTCTCGGCTTCCTGTGTGCCCCGACGACCGATGACGACGACGGAGAGACTGTTCTATCCATCAAATGAGAATAGCGTTCTCTATTTCAGAATGGAACACTTTCATTCTGAAGAGCGCCCTTCGCCACGATCGATTGTTCACTCAGCTAAACTCGCCCTATGCATAGGCAACTCCGCGGAAATCGGGCGCCATGACAAGCGCGAACGAAGAGCCCGCATGGAAGCAGCGCGCCGTCGAGCGGTCGATCAAGACCGCGAAACTGCGTGCCGAACAGCGTGTGCAACGCTTTCTCGACGCCGCGCAGGCAATCATCACCGAGAAGGGCACCACCGAGTTCACGGTGCAGGAGGTGGTCGAGCGGTCGAAGCAATCCCTGCGCAGCTTCTATCTCCAGTTCGACGGCAAGCACGAGTTGCTCCTCGCCCTGTTCGAAGATGCGCTGAGCAGGTCCGCCGACCAGATCCGGGCGGCCGCGGCCACCGAGACCGACCCCATCGAGCGAGTGCGAGTCGCGGTGACGTTACTGTTCGAGCTGTCGCGGCCGGACCCGAATGCCAAGCGGCCCTTGTTCAGTGACTTCGCCCCGCAGCTGCTGCTCACACATCCGACCGAGGTGCGGATCGCGCACGCCCCCCTGGTCGCGCTGCTGGCGGAATTCCTCGAGGAAGCGTCCGCCGCGGACGAACTGCGCGAGGGCCTGAACCCGCGGCGGGTGTCCGCGATGGTGATGCAGACGGTCATGTTCATCGCCCAGTCGAGCGTGCCCACCGACGACCCCGACAACCATCCCATCACCGCCGACGAGGTCTGGGAGTTCTGCGCGCAGGGATTCAGTCGCAGCGCCTGACGACCCGAGAATTGTATTCTCATTTTCGCAATCTGCGATTACACTGCCGTCATGGCAACTGACTGGCGCGAGCTGATCTCTGTTCTCGAACTGCGTGACTGCACACCGGTCGGTGTCGGCGCCCCCGGCCGTGAGGCGGCCACCACCGCGGCGCCCCCGTCATCCACCACGAGTCAGTCCACCACGAGGCAGTCCACCACGAGTCAGCCCACCACAAGCTGCTATCGCGGCATCAACCTCTCGCTCCCATACCGGCGCCTGTTCGGTGGGCAGTTGCTCGCCCAGTTCGTGGCGGCGGCAGGCGCGGCCAGTCCGGAGAAGTCCATCAGGTCGATACACGCCAATTTCCTGCGAGAAGGCCTGGTCGACGAGGACGTCACCTACGAGGTCGACCACCGACACCGCGGGCGTTCCTTCGACACACTGCAGATCGGCGCCACCCAGACCGACCGGCTCATCGCCGTGGCGACGATCGCGATGCACGTGCCCGACGAGGGACCCGACGTCCAGACGATCGACCCGCTCCCCGACCTGCCCGGCGCCGACAACGAGATCATCGTCGGGTTGTTGCCGTGGGAGATCCGGTCGTTCGACGACCTCGACGACCCGGCCTCTGCCGCACCGCATCACGAGATGTGGATGCGAACACCGGCGGCCGATGACGACCACGCATATCCCTGCGTCGCCGCGTACGCGACCGATCTCACCGTCATCGGTACGGCCCTGCGTCCGTTGGACGGATTCAGCCAGGGCGGCAACGGAACCGCCTTCCATTCGGCGGTGACCTCACACACGATGTGGTTCCACCGACCCGTCCGCACCGACCAGTGGCTCCTGATCCGACAGGACAGCCCGATCATCGCGGGCGGCCGATGCTACGGCCGGGGCGACATCATCACCGAAAGTGGCTCTCTGGTTGCCTCTTTCGCGCAGGAAGCAGTTGTCCGGATGCCGTCGTGACCGCGGCGGCTGCTTCGCCTGCAGTAGCCGACGCGACACCGCGCGGCCATCGGTGCGTCCAGTGGGCCACCGGCAACATCGGCGCCCGCTCGCTGCGCGCGATCATCGAGCACCCCCATCTCGATCTCGTCGGGGTGTACGTGACCTCGCCCGAGAAGAACGGAGCCGATGCCGGCGATCTGTGCGGAGTGGCGCCGATCGGGGTGAAGGCGACCGACAGTGTCGACGACGTCATCGCACTGGCGCCCGATTGCGTCGTGTACATGCCCGCCGCGCTCGACGTCGACGACGTGGTGCGGCTTCTCGAGTCGGGGATCGACATCGTCACCACGCGCGGCGAATTCCACCGTCCAGCGAGCATGGACGCGGATCTACGTGAGCGTATCGAGCACGCATGCCTGGCCGGTGGCACGTCGATCCATTCGACCGGCAGCAGCCCGGGGTTCATCACCGAGGCGATTCCGTTGGTACTCAGCTCCATCCAGCGCCACGTCGACAAGATCGCGATCGACGAGTTCGCCGATCTCTCGCGGCGGAACTCCCCCGACCTGCTCTTCGGCATCATGGGCTTCGGCGGCGAGGCGCGCGAGTTCGAGGACTACCGTCTGGAGTACCTCCGCGGCAGCTTCGGTCCGTCGCTCCAACTCGTCGCCGAGTCGATCGGGATGCCACTGGATTCGGTCGACGTACACGGTGAGGCCGGCCTGACGACGCGCGAGGTGTCGATCGCCGCGGGCACCCTGCCCGCGGGTTCGGTCGGTGCCCAGCGGATCACCGTCTCCGGCATGCGAGACGGCCGGGAGATCCTGCGATTCCGCGCCAACTGGTACTGCACCTCGGACATCGAGCCACAGTGGGATCTTCTGGCCACCGGCTGGCGGGTCGTCGTGGATGGTGACGCACCACTGTCCGTCGACATCAACATGCCGATCGATCTGGATCGGATGGCCGACACCACGCCCGGTTACACCGCCAATCGAGCGGTGAACGCGGTTCGCCACGTCTGCGCTGCCGCTCCGGGTATCCGCACCTCGGTCGACCTCCCGCAGATCGTCGCCGAACTCTCCTGACCTCGCCGACAGCAACCGATTCTCCGCCGACAGCAACCCGCATTTCGCCGACAGCAACCCGTATGTCGTGGAGAGCAACCGGTATTACCCCGACAGCAACCCGTACGTCGTCGACCGTGTGCCAGTATCTCGGCCACACCGACTCACATTGCGATCCATGGTTGCTCTCGGCGAAATTTGGGTTGCTCTCGGCGAGATACGGGTTGCTGTCGGCGGGATACGGGTTGCTGTCGACCGGGGCGGGGTAACCGGGGGTGGGGCCTAGACCGGAGCGATGAGTTTCTCGGCCGCCGTATACGGGTCCATCCCACCGGACATCACGGCGTCGACGAGTTCCGACAACGCCGGGTGCGTGCGCAGCCGGGTCATCGCGAGGGACAGGATCTGTCCGCGCAGCCGGGCCGCGCGGCGCACCGGGTCGTCGTCACGTCGATGGTTCTCGATCGCCTCCACGAGTGCGCTCACACCCTCGCCACGGGATGCGACGAGGGTCATCACCGGGACCGACGATTCCATCCGCAGGTCTCGCACCGTCTGATCGGCGCCTTCCCGATCTGCCTTGTTGACCACGAGCAGGTCGGCGACCTCGAGCAGTCCGGCCTTCGCCGCCTGGACCGCGTCGCCCGCACCAGGATTGAGGATGACTACGGTGGGGTCCGCGACCGCGGACACCTCGACCTCCGACTGGCCCACTCCCACGGTCTCGACGAGGACGACGTCGTAGTCCAGTGCCTCGAGGAGCCGGATGGCGGCCGGTACCGCAGAGGCGAGACCGCCGAGATGACCGCGAGTCGCCATCGACCGGATGAAAACGTCCCGGTCGTCGATGTGCTGGGTCATCCGGATTCGGTCGCCCAGCAGGGCGCCGCCGCTGTACGGGGAGGTGGGATCGACCGCGAGTACCGCGACCCGCTTTCCGACCGACCGATAGGCGGCGACGAGAGCCGTGATCGTGGTGGACTTCCCGGCGCCGGGCGGCCCGGTGATCCCGATCGCCGAGATCGACCCCGCCGCAGGCCCTATCGCGTCCAGCACCACGTCCCGCCCGGCGCCCTCGACGAGGGAGAGCAACTTTCCGGCCGCCCGCGCCGACCCACCGCGCGCGGCCGCCAACTGATCGTCGACGGACGCCCGCAGCAACTTCTCCTCAGCCATGGACCTCGACGACCGTCGCCGACCCCATGCCGCCACCCGCACACATCGACGCGACTCCGATACCGCCGCCACGCCTTCTCAATTCATAGACCAAAGTGGTCAGCATCCGGGCCCCGCTCGCCGCGACCGGGTGCCCCAGCGAACACCCGCTACCACTCACGTTGACGATGTCCGGGTCGATGTCGAGCAGCTTCACGCACGCGACGCAGTTCGCGGCGAAGGCCTCGTTGATCTCGAACAGGTCGACGTCCGACAGTGAGAGTCCCGCGCGCTTGAGTGCTTTCGGGATTGCCGTCACCGGCGACAGGCCCGTCTGTGCCGGATCGACGCCCACCGACGACCACGAGCGAACCGTGGCCAGCGCAGGCAACCCGAGTTCGTCACTGGCGATTGCGAGCACCGCGGCAGCATCGTTCGCCCCGCTGGCGTTACCCGCGGTGATCGAGAACCCCTCGATCTCGGGGTGCAGAGGCTTGAGCGACGCCAACTTCTCCATGCTGGTCTCCCGCCGCGGATGTTCGTCGACGGAGAACAGACCGTGAACGGTCTTGATCGGCACGATCTCGTCGTCGAATCGCCCGGCGTCGATCGCGGCAATCGCATTGCGGTGTGATCGTAGTGCCCACTCGTCCATCTCGGTCCGCGAGATGCCAGCCGCGACAGCGGAACTCCATCCCACCGTGATCGACATATCCTTGTTCGGGGCATCGGGCTGGTTGGGGTGGGTCGGCGACATCCAGGGTTCGATCCACTCCTCGCCCACCCGGAACTTCGACTTCGGCGACGTGGATTGGGAATTGACGCCGCCGGCCAGGATCAAGGTGTCCATGCCGGCCCGGATGCTCCCCGCCGCGGTCTGCACCGCGGCCAGACCGGCCGCACAATGCCGGTTGACCGCGAGGCCCGGCACATCGACCAGGCCCGCCGTGATCGCGGCGTGGCGCGCGATCACGCCACCGCCGTAGAGGCCCTCGCCCAGGATCACGTCGTCGACGGGGGCGGAGCCCAGATCCTCGACGACGGCGGAGACGGTGTGTTCGGCGAGGTCGAAGGCATCGGTGTCGCGCAGTGTTCCTTTGAACGCGGTTCCGATCGGCGTCCGGCGAGCGGAAACGATGACGGCTTCAGGCATTGTTCTTCTCCAGTTCGGGGTTCTGCTCAGTGTTTGCCAGATCATTCATCAGGTTGCGGCGCAACAGCTTTCCTGTCTCGGTGCGGGGCAGGTCGGGTGTGAAGACGATCGAATCCGGCGTCTTGGACGAGCGCAGCCGCTCGCGGACCCAGGCCCGGATCTCCTCGGCGTCTCCCTCGCCGACGACGACGGCCACCAGGCGCTGTCCCCACTCCGGGTCCGGCACACCGACGACGGCCGCCTCGGCGACCGCGGGATGCTCCATCAACACGTCCTCGATCTCGGCCGGCGCGATGTTCTCACCGCCACGGATGATGGTGTCGTCGGCCCGCCCCTCGATGTAGAGGTAGCCATCGTCGTCGAGGCGGCCGAGATCACGTGTCGGGAACCAGCCCTCGCTGTCGAGCACGCTCCGGCTCCCATACTCACCCGAGATCTGATCGCCCCGGACAAAAACGAGCCCCTCGGCCCCCGTCGGCAACTGCTCGCCGTTCTCGTCACGAATGGTGACCTCGATGCCCGGTAACGGGCGGCCCACGGACCCGAGACGGCCGCGGACCGCAGCATCGTCGGATCCGATGGCCACCCGATGATCGTCGGGCGCGAGAACCGCAATCGATGACGCTGTCTCGGTGAGGCCGTAGGCGTTCACGAAATTCGTGTCCGGCAGCGCCCTCAGTGCTCCCTCGATCACGGATCTGGGCGTCCGCGCACCGCCATAGGCCAGGTTCTTCAGGGACGGCAGCCCCACACCGTCGGCAGGCAACGCGTCGATCACCCGGGCGAGCATCGTCGGTACCAGCATGGCGTGAGTGACCGACTCGGCTCGCACGGTGTCGATCCATTGCGCGGCATCGAATCCCGTCGCATAGACGATGCGGCGCCCGGTGTAGAGGTTGGACATGAGATTTGTCAGTCCGGCTATGTGATAGGGCGGCACCGCGACGAGCGCCGCGTCCCCGACTTCCGCGGAGTTGAACTCGAGGGTGTTGAACACATACGCAAGCAGGTGCCGCTGACGGAGGAGCGCCGCCTTGGGCTCCGAGGTCGTCCCGCTCGTATAGATGACGACCGCAACAGAGTCGGGATCCGACAGGTCCGCGGTGAGATCCTCGGGTGCCGGATCGGGGCGATCGTCGAGGCCGGTGAGCCAGCGGTCGAGGTCACCGGAGCGCAGGACCACGGCGTCGGGATGCTTGCCCTCGAGTCCCGCCAGTGCCGAATCGCTGAGCCGGTAGTTGAGCGGCACGAACGGGATGCCTGCGTAGGCCGCCCCGAAGAGTGCCACCGGGTAGGCAAGGTCGTTGACGCCTTCATAGAGCACCGCCGAGCGCCCGGCGAACGAATGTGCGGCTCGTCGCGCCAGCACGGCGAGTTCCACCGCGGTCACGGAGCGGTCGCCAGAGGTGATGACCAATCTGTCATCGACTTCTGACGTCATTTCGACGATCATGGTGATGTTCATGAGAACATTATTCTCTCAGAACGAGAGTCTTAGTCGCAAGAAGGGAAATGCAAATGGACATCACGGGCAGTTCAGCGCTGGTGGTCGGTGGCGCGGGTGGCCTCGGCGAGGCCACGGTACGTCGGCTTCACGGAGCGGGAGCACGAGTGGTGGTGGCGGATCTGGCCGACGAGAAGGGCAAGGCCCTCGAGGCCGAGCTCGGTGTTCGTTACGTGCGCACCGACGCGACATCGACCGAGGACGTGAACGGGGCGATCGCCGAAGCCGAGGAGATGGGGCCGCTGCGGATCTCCGTGGACACCCACGGCGGTCCGGCCTCGGGCGGGCGTCTCGTCGGAAAAGACGGGAGTCCGTTGGATCTCGACGGCTTCCGGACCACCATCGACGTCTACCTCACCGGCGTCTTCAATGTCATGCGGCTGTCGGCGGCCGCTATCGCACGACAGGAGGCCACCGACACGGGCCGCGGCGTGATCGTGAACACCGCGTCGATCGCCGCGTACGAAGGACAGATCGGACAGCTCCCCTACTCGGCGGCAAAGGGCGGGGTCGTCGGCATGACACTCGTTGCCGCACGCGACCTGTCGCCGTTGGGCATCCGGGTGGTCACCATCGCGCCCGGCACGTTCAACACCCCCGCGTACGGCAAGCACGCCGACCAACTGGAGGAACACTGGGGGAAGCAGGTGCCGTGGCCCAAGCGGATGGGGCAGTCGCCGGAGTACGCCGCCCTCGTGGCCCACATCTGCGAGAACGACTATCTCAACGGTGAGGTCATCCGCCTCGACGGCGCGCTGCGTTTCCCACCGAAGTGACCGATCTCGACGGCAAGGTCGCCTTTGTCGCCGGCGCGAGCCGGGGAATCGGGGCGGCCGTCGCCGCGGCACTGGCCTCGGCCGGTGCCGCGGTGGCGGTGGCGGCCCGAACGGAGACGGTGGGGCGCGTTCCCGGCACGATCCACGATGTCGCCCAGGCGATCACCGCGACCGGCGGTACTGCGCTCCCGGTCGCGTGCGACATCACCGACGAACAATCGGTGGCCTCGGCGATCGACACCACAGTCGACGAATTCGGCGGCGTCGACATCGTGGTCGCGAACGCAGGTGTGCTGTGGCTCGGGCCCGTGGAGTCCACACCGCTCAAACGGTGGCAACTCTGCCTCGACGTGAACCTGACCGGGACGTTCCTGGTGACCAAGGCCGCGATCCCACATCTGCGCGCCCGGGGCGGCGGCTCCCTGATAGCCGTCACGACCAGTGGTGTCGGGATGATCGACCGTGGCGCGAATGCTTATTGGGTGTCCAAGGCCGCGGTCGAGCGGCTCTATCTCGGCCTGGCACACGATCTTCGCAACGACGACGTCGCGGTCAACTGTCTGAGCCCCACCCGGGTGGTCCTCACCGAGGGCTGGCAGGCCGCCGGCGGCGGACGGGAGATCCCGCCGGAGATGGTCGAGCCACCGGAGACCATGGGCCACGCCGCGACGATCCTGGCCGCACAGCGAGCCGACGGCATCACCGGAACGGTCCAGCGGTCCGAGGAACTGCTCGCCGCCTACCCCTGAGCCTCCCGGCGCCCTGAGCTCCCGGCGTTCTGATCTCCCGACGTTCCGGCCGCACTTCCGTGTTCCGGCTCGCAGCTGATGCTGCGGCCAGAGGCGGAAAGTGCGGCCAGAACTGCCTGCTCAGTTCTTCGGCGCCGTCAGGCGCGCGATGGTGGCCCGGAAGTCGTCGGTCTGGAACGAGAGATTCTCGGCCGCATTCGCGTAGTCGAGGCTCGCGAGCACCGCGCGTTCGAGGTGGATGTTGAGCATCCGTTTGGTGGATTCGACGGCTTGCTGCGGCAGCTCCATCATCTTCTTCGCGCACCCGATCGCCTCGGCGAACGGGTCGTCGGCCACATGGTTCGCCAGCCCGAGTTCGACCGCCCGTTCCGCCGAGATCCGGGTGCCGGTGAGCGCGAACTCTTTGGCCTGCAACAAACTGATCTGCAGTGGCCACGTCAGCGGTCCGCCGTCGGCCGCCACCAGCCCCACCTGAACGTGCGGGTCGGCCAGGTAGGCCGCGGGGTTCATGTACACCATGTCGCTCAGCGCCACGAGGCTGCATCCCAGCCCCACCGCAGGCCCGTTGACCGCACTGATCACCGGAACGCGGCACCTGGCCATGCCGAGCACGAGCTCACGTCCGTGGCGAATGGTCTTGGCTCGCAGAGCTGGATCCTCACCGAGCTCCTTGAGGTAGCCGAAGTCGCCTCCTGCCGAGAACGCCTTGCCACGACCCGTGAGCACTGCGGCGCGCACCTCCGGATCCTCACTCAGACGCGTCCACAGCTCCGCCAGTCCCGAATGCAGAGCGTCGTTGACCGCATTGAGCGCATCCGGACGATTCAGCGTGATGATCCGGAGTGGACCCTGCGCGGCGACCTCGATCTCCTCGGGCATCCCGTACATGTCACACTCCCAATCCGAGCAGTCTCGATGCGATGATGTTCTTCTGGATCTGCGACGTACCACCCATGACGCTCTGCGCACGGCTGTACAGGTACGCGCTCAGCAGTTCCGGATCCTTCGTCCCGCCGACGGATACGGCCGCATGTCCGACCGACTGGTCGACCCACGTCATCAGGAGCTTGTCCAGAGACCCCTCCGACGTGTGCGACACGCCGTCGAGTTGCTCGGACAGGCGGCGCCGGACGTGCAACCGCAGCATCTCGGTCTGCACTGCGGCCCAGGCGATTTCCTCGGAGTACTCGTCCGAGCGTTGGGCCAGTTGGCGGACGAGTTTGCCGTACCGAGCGACGTATCCCAGCGTCGACGGCTCCCGCTCGTGCCCGACGACGGTCATCGCGAGCGCCCATCCCTCGCCGGGTGCGCCGATCATCTGATCCGCGGGCACTCGCGCGCCGTCGAAGAGCACCTGACCGAATTCCGTGGTGATGCCACTCATCATCTTCAGCGGCCGCTGTTCGATCCCCTCCTGCTTCATCGAGATGATGAATGCGGAGATGCCACGGTGCCGAGGGGCGTCGGGATCGGTGCGGGCGAGCAGCAGACACCAATCCGCGACGTCGGAGTAGCTCGTCCAGATCTTGTGTCCGTTGATCACGTAGTCGTCGCCCGCACGCGTCGCGGTGGTCCGCAACGACGCCAGATCCGATCCCGCTCCGGGTTCCGAGAATCCCTGGCACCAGCGTTCGGTTCCGTTGATCATCCCCGGCAGGAACCGTTCCTGCAGTTGAGGACTCGCATGCCGCCCGAGCCCGTGCAACAGATAGCCCAGGCTCGGCCGCGGCGGCGCGCCCGCCCGAGCGATCTCCTCGTCGAGGATCACGTCGTAGACCGGCGCGAGGTCGTGGCCACCGAATTTCGCCGGCCAGGAGAGGCCGAAGAAGCCGGCCTCGTAGAGCGCCTGGTGCCACTCGCCCTGGCGGGCCCAGTATTCGTCACCGGACGTCGGGAACGCGGCGGCGTGCTCGGAGAGCCAGCCGCGCAGTCGCTCGCGGAATGCGCCGTCGTCGGTGGAGTCACGATAGTCCAAGGTCGATCTCCTTCAGGCTCACCGGAAAGTTCTCGGTAGACACCAGAACTCGCCGCAGGTGGACGTGTGCGAGGCATTCCCAGGTGTTCCCGATGCCACCGTGCACCTGAATCGAGTTCTCGCACACGGTTCGGGCGGATCGCGCGCAGTACAGCTTGGCCATCTGGGCCGCGACGACGGCCTCGGACGGTTCGAGTTCGTCGACCGCCCACGCCGCGTGGCGGAGAATGCTCGCCGATCCCTCGAGCACGGCGAGACTCTCGGCCAGCATGTGGCCCACTGCCTGATAGGAACCGATCGTCTTGCCGTACTGCTCCCGGATCTTGGCGTAGTCACAGGCCAGGGCCTGGGCGCCGCGGGCCGCTCCGAGGATGTCGGCGGCGGTGACCACCAGCGCAAGTGCGCGGAAACGTTGCGCGTCGTGTTCCGACAACGTCGCGACCGGCGAATCATTCACTGTGTCAACATTCTTGGCGATACGGGTCAGATCCTCCGACGGCACGGCCCCGCCGGCCCGTCCCTCCCGGACGAACACACCGTCGAGTTCCACCACGCGGTCGAGACCATCGGCGTCGGGGACCAGGCCGTCGATCGCCAGGGTCGCCGCGGCTCCCGCGGCCCCGGTGTGCCGGAGCAGATCGTCGGCGAGAGTCGGCCCGAGGAAGGCCGCGTCGACCAGTCCCCTACCGAACTCCTCCGCGACGATCGCGACCTCGACGCCCGTCGCGCCGTCGGAACGCAGACTGCGCCAGCCTGTTCGGTCGATCGCTGCCGCGAGTCGGTCCCGCCGTGTGCTGTCCTCGAGATCGGCCACCGACCCCGGGCCCAGATCGTCAGCCAGTTTGGCTGCGGCATCGCGCAATTGCGATTGCTCACTTGTCAGACGTACATCCATGGCTCTCCTTCAACACTCTGTCTCCGACCACCGTGTCTCTCAGCACCGTGTCTCTAGGCACCGTGTCTCTCAGCACTCGGCGCAGCACCTTGCCCGACGGGAGTCGGGGGATGTCGTCGACGAACATGATCGCGTTCGGTCGTTTGTAGGTGGCCAGCGATGCACTGACGAGATCGATGAGATCGTGGGCTTCGATCGGCGTGATCGCCCGGACCGCGGCCACGATGCGTTCGCCACCGACTCCGTCGTCGACGCCGAACACCGCACAATCGGCAACCGCGGGATGCCCGTGCAGCACCGCTTCGATCTCCGCGGGCGCCACCTGGAAACCACGGACCTTGATCATCTCCTTCGAGCGATCGACGAGGGCGATCCAGCCGTCGGCGTCCACCACACCGACGTCACCGGTGCGGTACCAGCCGTCCACGAAGGCGTCGTCGTTCTCGGATTCGGGCAGATAACCGGCCATCAGGGACGGCGACCGGACCACGATCTCACCGGGAACCCCTGGCGGCGAGGGCACTCGCGTCTCGAGATCGATCGCTCGGACCTGCACGCCCGGGACAGCACGTCCCACGGTGTCGAGTCGCGCCCCGTCGATCGGATTGCACGCGATCACCGGAACTTCGCTGGCACCGTAGGCCGGCACCCAACGGACGCCGGTGCGCCGGGTGACCTCCTCTGCGACACTCGTCGTCACCGGCGTAGCGCCCCACATGATGTAGCGGAGCGAGGAGAGATCGAAACTCTCCAGATCCGGGTGCGACGCGATCGCCAAGGCGATGGGTGCGACCGCCATCTCGACGGTGATCCGGTCGATTTCGATGTGCCGGAGCATGGTGTCGAGGTCGAAGCGTCGGTGCAGGCGAACCCAGACGCCCGCGTCGAGTGCGGTGACGATGTTGAGGAGGCCGAGGATGTGCGACGGCGGCGTCAGCACCTGGATGCGATCCGCACCGGTCAGGGCCAGCGCATCCCGCCAATGCCGGACGGCGGCACCGAAGGACGCATGAGTGTGCCGGACGGCCTTGGGCATTCCCGTGGTGCCGGAGCTGAACACGAGCACGGCGTCGTCGTCGGCATGCGGTTCGTCGAACACCGCCGATCCCCGCGGGACGGGCTCGGCGAGGTCGCGCATGATCATGAGGTCGGCGAGGACAGCGTTGTCACCGACCGCGTGCGTGGCGCGGGATACTTCGAGCGCATGGGCGACCTCGACCGTTCGCCACGCGGGACTGATCAGCACCACCGCCGCACCGAGCCGCCAGATGGCACGCACGGCCACGACGAATTCGGGGCGATTGGACGACATCAGGGCGACTCGCGAACCACGTTTCACCCCGGTTGCCGAGAGTTCTTCGGCAAGGCCGCCCGCCAGCTCATCGAGCTGTCGGCGAGTGTAGGTCGCGTCGTCGAAGGCAAGGGCCACTGCCTCCGTCACGCCATCACCCCCTTCGGACAGATTCCGGTCGAATCACCGGGATCTCCCACAAGCACCTTGAGAAGATCGTACCTCAATGAGAGAATATAGTTCTCACAGAGGCAGAATCTCAATACCGAGAGGATGGACCGTGGCGAGACCACCACTGTTCCAGCAAGCGACCGTGACGCGGGTCGTCAAGGAGACCGACGACGCACGTACCTACGTGCTCGCTCCGGAGACGGGCCCGGTGACCTACAAGGCAGGACAGTTCTGCACCTTCCGCGTGACCGTCGACGGCGAGGAGCTCTATCGCTCCTACTCCATGTCCAGCTCCCCTGAGACAGATGACGAGTTGGCGACCACCGTCAAGCGGGTGGCGGGCGGGCGGGTGTCGAACTGGCTCCTGGACAATCTCGGCGAGGGCGACGTCATCGACATGTCCCGCCCCGCCGGCCTCTTCTGCCTCACCGAGAACACCACCCCGATAGTCGCCTTCAGCGGCGGGAGCGGTGTCACGCCGATCTACTCGATCGCCAAGACCGCCCTCGCAACCACCGACCGTCCGGTGCGGTTGCTCTGCGCCGACCGCGACCGGGAGGCGATCATCTTCGACTCTGGCATGGCCGACCTCGAAAAGCGCCACCCGGGGCGACTCTCGGTGGTTCGCAGCCTCGACGAGCAGAACGGCTTCCTCACCGAATCGGCCGTCCGCGACTTCATCGGCGACGATCTCGACGCAGACTTCTATGTGTGCGGCCCGGAGCCGTTCATGGACCTCGTGGAAGCGGTCCTGCCCGCAGGCGCATCCGTCCACATCGAACGCTTCGGCGCCGTCGCGGCGCTGCCGATCGCAGAGTCCGACGTCGCAGTGTCCGACGTCGCAGAGTCCGACGAGGCGGAATCGCGTGAATCGGAGTCAGAGGCGCCCGAAACCGACCACACAGCATCCGACGACACGAAGAGTCTCACCGGGACCATCACCATCAAACTCGGACGCAAAAAGGTCACCGTCGACCGGCAGCCGAACGAGACGCTGCTGGAAACGGGACGGCGGGCCGGATTGACCCCGCCGTTCTCCTGCGAGGCGGGCAACTGCGCGACCTGCATGGCACACCTGGACGAAGGAACCGCCACCATGCGGGTCAACGACGCCCTCGAGGACGACGAGATCGAGGACGGTTACGTGCTGACCTGCCAGGCGGTCCCCGACACCGAGACGACCGTCGTCGATTACGAGGCCTGAACATCCGGCCGTTCGTCCGTCGCGACATCCGTCGCACGACGTCACCGCAACCCCGAGAAAGGAATCACACATGCCCAAAGGCATTCTGATGGTCGAAGGTCGTCCGAGCTCGCCGGCCCGCGCCGAGGAGTTCAGCCATTGGTACGACGAGGTGCACATGCCGGAGGTGCTGAAGCTCGATGGCTTCGTCTCCGGACGGCGCTTGCGTCCGATCGATGACGACGGCACGCTCGTCTCCCTCTACGAGATCGACGGCACCGATCTGAAAGATGCTGCCCGAGGGCTCTTCACAGCATTTCGCAACGGCGGCTTCACCATGAGCGATGCCATGCAGATGGACCCGCCCCCGGTCATGCGCTTTCTCGAGGTCGTCACCGAGAGCTGATCACCGACCGGTGCCGAGATCCTTCACCGGCACCGATGAGCGCATCGGCGGGCATCCCTCTCAGCTCGTCGGTGCGTTCATCTCACCGAGCGTCGCCGCGGGTGTAGTCTGGCTCGAATCCGTCCACGTGTATCGGACATCCCACGGCGCGGCGCGGGCCGACCGCGACCACCGCCTCCGGGGTGACGTCGGGCTCTTCCGGCATGGCGCGCACCCGCCGCAGCGGGTATACCCCACTTACGCAGTTGTTCTTGACAATTCGTGGCGGAGTCCGCGGCCATCGCGGTGGCGACCAGGTCGATCGCGGCGTCACGATTTTGCCGTACGCTCGGCCACCTGCCGGAACCCGCCATGAACTCGCTGAACGGCCACTGGTCGCGCGAGCGCTCGATGATCATCTCGGTGACATCGGTGACGTCCTCCGACACGGGGAGCACCTGCGGGAACGGACCGCCTACGGAATTGCACGACGAGTAGGTGGCCGAGTCGTGATAGACCTGAAACGCTTCGTCATAGCCGGTCACCGCAATGACCCCCGGATGAGGTACCGGGTGAACCGGGCAGCGGGACCGCATGGCATCGAAGTACGGGTAGGGGTCGTCCACTGGCGAACTCCTCCTACTGTGCGGCCGGTCACACTTAGTTGTACACTTGTATAGTTCACCCGGTTCCTGAAGCGCAAGACCCGGATAAAAAGAGCCCACAAATGTTGGAAACAAGGCGATTTCAGCTCGGGATGCCGGGCGCTTCGTCAGTGCCGCCGACGTGAGAGGACCAAGAATGCCACGGATCGACCCCGTACCAACCGACAAGTGGCCGTCCGAGATGCGCTACGCAATGAAGGCCATGACACCACCTGCGCAGCGGTATTCCCTCACCTCCGAGGGCCGCCCCAGTGGCCGGAACATCTTCTCCACACTGGCGCACAACCCACGCCTGGCCACAGCGGTATGCACCCTCAACGCCCACCTCCTACTGGCCACCAGTCTCACCGAACGTCAACGGGAGCTGGTCATCCTCCGCGTGGCCGCGCTGCGCACGTCGAGCTACGAATGGGCGCAGCACACCTTCATGGCGCGTGACGCCGGAATATCCGATTCCGAGATCGCCTGGATCGCTTGGGGTCCCGACGCCCCCGTGTGGAACCAAGCGGAATCGAACCTGTTGCGTGCCGTGGACGAACTCGTACATGACGGTCTCATCGCGGATCAGACATGGGCAGTCCTGACAGAGTCCCTGAACGAACAGCAGATTCTGGACGTCATCTTCACCGCCGGCGCCTTCTCGACCGTGGCCTGGATGCTCGCGAGCCTCGACGTCGAACTCGATGAGGATCTGCGACGGGCGATCGCATCGCCCATGTTGCCGACAGGGGTGGCCACGACGGAGGACTGAGTTGCGCGGCGGAGGACGACCGCGAAGGTCGGCGCGACCCTCTGACGCGGATCGGGTCACCAGCGGGCGAGGTCGGGAAGAATGACGAGTTCAGCACGCGGGCTTCACCGAGGAACATCGCTTCCACGGTCGAGCGGCGGACCACGATCCGCCACTGACCCTCACGAAGCTCGAGCCCGTCGAGGTACCGACCACTGATGAACTTTGCCGTCTTTCCATCACTTCCGATGAGTACAACGATCACGTAGATCTCGGCATGCGCCGTGTCACCATCGATCTCACACGAGTGGGTGGTGGTGTCATGGGGTGTGAACCCGAGACGTTTCCGCATGCGTGCTCGTCGACCCTGTACTCGTGATTGGCCGCCATGATGAGATCGACGTCGTCACGGTCACATCTATCGGCGTGGCGCGCCACGACGTCAAGGACCTCGGCGCGGTCCTTGAAGTAGTGGACATCTGCCTGCAGGGTCTCCAACGTGGCTTCGAGGCTCACGTCTCTCTCCTTGTTCACATTCGGAGCGGCATCGGGGACCCACACCCGACACGAGTCGGAGCTTCCCACCGTCGGTTGATTGACACTATGCAGTCGTACAGTAGCGTCGGGATGCCAAAATGAAACTCTGCGGACAATTTTCGGAGAAGCGAGGTTTGGACACATGGCAGCAACTCCTCGGCGGGTAGGCACCGAGACGTCGAAGACGAGGGAGAACATCCTCGACTGTGTGGAGACGTTGATGGCGGAGGAGGGATATCCCAGCGTCACATACCGGGCCCTCGCCGCCAAGGCGGGGGTAACTCCCAGCCTGGTCCAGTACTACTTTCCCACGCTCGATTCCATCTTTCTCGTCGCGATTCGGCGACGGACGGATGAGAACCTCCAGCGCCTCACCGACGCCCTTCAGGCACGGCCCGACGAGCCGCTACACGTCCTGTGGGACTTCAGTTGGGAGGAGGCCACAGGGGCACTCGTCACAGAGTTCCTCGCACTTGGGAATCACCGTAAGACGATCGGCGAGGAGATCGCGCGAGTGACCGAACAGATCCGTGGAATCCAGCGAGATGCTCTCGCAGCGCATTTCGCCGCGACCGGTGCGATCGACCGGAAGCCGTCGGCCGGGGCACTCGTCACGTTGATCGCCGGCATCCCGAAGCTGCTCACCCTCGAGAAAGGTGTGGGCATCACGACGGATCACGCCGATGTCGTCGACGCTCTTGAAGCGTATGTGGATTCGGTCGAGCAACGGAAGACGCCTCGGACACAGCGGCGCAAGAAACGGAAGTGACCATACCGTCCCGGACGCCCCGAGGTGGTCGGCCCCGACGATCACTCTCGCGGCGCCGCGACGAGGGAGGCGGATGCCGAGACGGCGGTATCGCCGTCGGCGCGGATCTCCCCCTCCGCCCACCACCGGGCGTCCATCGCTGTCGGTCCGACAGGAAATGATGAACAGGGTCTCGAACAGCGGCAGCGGACGGTGGTAGCGGACCGACAACTCCGCGATCTCGCACCCTGCGTCTGCGTCCGTGGCGGAACCCGCTGCTCGCAGCAGGTGTGCGATCAGCAACGCCGAGACCCCGCCGTGTACCAGCGACCGCGGCCCCTGGTAGGCAAGCCCCAGTGCAACCGTCGCCGAGGCATGGCCGTCGGTCACCTCGACTTCCAGGCGTGGAGCCAGCGCGTTGTACCGGCCGGCCACGGGACCCGTGTCGCACCCCACCGATCCTTGCGCGCGATCCGATTCGAGGAGATCGGCGATCGCGTCGAGCTCCTCACCGGCCCGCGGGAAGGCCGGGTCATCCTCGTCAACCCGGAGCAGCAGATCGGTGATCCGACGTAATCCCGCGGCGGCAGACTGGAGCGGGTCGGTCGGGCCGGTCTGGTTCACATCACTCCTCATCTGACCGCTGCCGTTCCACCACGAACAGTCCGTTTGCGCTCACGCACAGATCGTCGCCGTCCCACAACTCCCCCTCCGCGAATGCCTTTCGAGCATCGACCCGGCTGTGGCGGGACCTGACCAGCAGGTCCCTACCCGTCGGTACCGGCCGATGGAAACGCGTGACTAGATGTGCCACCTCTTATGGCGCGGGATGCGGGCCTGCGCGACGAGAGATCTGCTGTATCGCCTACGGACCTTCTGCCCCGTTCCGGTGCACGATCGACGCCACATTGTTGCGTACGGTCGACGAACTCATCACCGAGGGCGGGATCAGCAAGTCGACCTGGCAGGTCCTCGCGTCAGAATTGGACGAGCAGCAGATCCTCGACGTGATCTTCACCGTCGGCGCCTACGACACCATCGCCCGGATGTTCAATTCCCTCGAACTCGAGATCGACGACGATGTTCACGACCTGATGGCGGCCGAATCGGATTCCGCTCGGCGTCATCGCAATCGAGGGCGGCCTACAGTGGTCTGGCGCCCCAACCGGTCCTCCGTCAGGAGTCAGTCGATACCTCTCCGTGAGGTCCACCGCCATCCGACCGCGCGGCGGCCGGGGGCCGTCAGGTCGCTAAGACGACAGGGGCCACATTGACCGGAACGGCGCGGCGAGGGGAAGGCGAAGGCTCGAGACCGTCTACTCGACTGCGCGAGAGACTGATGTTGGACGAAGAATAACCGCACGTCACCTACCACCGAACACCCACTGTTCTGGTCGACGCTGCCGAACCCTCAGACTTGCATCTCCCCCAGGCTCGGGGCGGGCCGGTACTCGGGAACATGATCCGACATGGTGATCGGGCAGCGGATGGTCCGGAATCCACCGGCCTCGACCACCACCTCCGGGGTCTGCGCCAACGCCTCGGGCAGAGTGCGAACCGCCGCTATCGGGATACCGAGCGGTTTGAGCCTCTTCTCCCAATTCGCCGCGGAATCGGCGGCCAACGCCGAGGTGACCACCGAGAGGACCTCGTCACGACGGGCGGCACGCTCGGCCATCCGCCAGAAGCCGTCGATCCCGGCCTCGTTGGCGAACGCTCGCCAGAAGCCGTCATGGGTGATGAACAGCGCGATGTATCCCTCGGCCGTCGGGAACATCTGCGCCGGCACGTAGTACGAGTGCGCGCCGCCGGCTCGACGAACCGGCTCGGTCCCGGTGTTGAGGTAGGCCGATGCGTGATAGTTCAACTGGGACAGCATCACGTCGCGCAGGGACACATCGATCTGCCCACCACGCCCCGACACGATCTGGGCCAGCAGCCCGAGGGCGGCGGTGAGTCCGGTGGAGTTGTCCGCCGACGAATATCCGGGAAGCGTGGGCGGGCCTTCTGGATCACCGGTGAGTGCAGCAACACCGGTGGCGGCCTGGATCACGTAGTCGAAGGCCGGATCGTCGCCGCCATGCAGACCGTATCCGGTGATGGCGACGCACACGATCCGCTCGTTGAACTCACGGAGCCGCTCGTACGTGAGGCCGAGGCGATGGATCGCGGATGGTTTGAGGTTGACGAGCAACGCGTCGGCCCCGGCGACCATTTCGCCGAGTCGCGCGCGCCCCTCGTCGACAGTGAGATCCAGGCACACACTGCGTTTCCCGCGATTCAGACTCGCGAAGTAGGAGTCACTCACCTGCCGGGAGATCTCCCCGGTGGCCGGCTCGATCTTGATCACCTCGGCCCCGAGGTCGGCGAGCGTCATCGTGGCATAGGGCCCGGCCAGCATCGTGCCCACTTCGAGGATCCGAATGCCGGCCAGGGGACCGGATGTCACCGCAGTTCCTTTGCCAACTCGGCCATGACCTCGCGTGTCTTGTACTTGGACGCGACGAGTTCGTCACGGGTGTCACCGATCGGTAGTAGCCGCATCGAGATGTCGGTGACACCGGCCTTCTCGAAGTCCCGGAAGCGTGCGAGGATCGCGTCCTCGTCGCCGGCCACGCACAGATCACCGACATCACGGGCATCGCCACGTTCGAGTAATTTCTGATAGTTCGGCGAGAACTCCGCCTCGGCGAGAATGCGATTCGCCCGCGACCGGGCCTCGTCGACCTCCGACGGACGACACAGACACACGGGCACACCCGCGACGATGCGCGGCGCCGGACGGCCCGCACCGTCGGCAGCCTTGTTGATGCCCGGTGCGATGTGCTCGGCGATCGCCCGTTCGTCGGCCATCCAGAGGATGGTGCCGTCGGCCCGCTCTCCCGCGAGGCGCAGCATGACCGGGCCGAGTGCCGCCAAGAACACGGGCATGGGTGCGACCGGACCGAGTTCGAGCGGGTTGTGCACCGTGAACGAACCGTTCTCCACATCGACCGGCCCCGGACCGTGCAACGCCTGGTCCAGGACCTCGAGGTAGTCGCGGGTGAATCGGGCCGGCTTCTCGTATGGAAGGCCGAGCATGTCCGCCACGATCCAGTGATGCGACGGCCCCACCCCGAGCGCCAACCGCCCGGCCGAGGCCGCGTGCGCCGACAATGCCTGTCGGGCCAACGCAATCGGATGCTGTGCCTGCAGCGGAACCACCGCCGTACCGAGTTCGATCCGCGATGTGCGCGCGCCCATCAACGCGATCGTGATCAGCGCATCGAAGTCAGTTGGCACCTGCGGAATCCACGCCGTGTCCATCCCTGCCGACTCGGCCCACTCGATGTCTTTCATCATCCGATCGACCTTGCGGGCTGAATCGCCCCGCTCGGGTCCGATCATCACTCCGACGCGCACGTTTCCTCCAAGGGTCTCACGATGGTCAGGTAAGTGTGGTCACGACGGAGTCGTGGTCGCGGTGAGAGCACGAACGTCGGTGACCAATTGCTCGAGCGGCGTTCCGGTCGGAAATACCGCCGCGGCACCGGCTTCGAGGAGCGTGTCGACGTCGGACTGCGGGATGGTGCCGCCGACCACGACGGCGATGTCTCCCGCGTCGGCCGCTCGCAGGGCATCGACGGTTCGCCGCGTCAAGGCCACATGCGCGCCGGACAGGATGCTCAGGCCGACCACCGCGACATCTTCGTGCAGCGCGATCGAGACGATGTCCTCGATCCGCTGCCGGATGCCGGTGTAGATGACCTCGAAACCGGCGTCGCGCAACGTCCGGGCGACGATCTTGGCGCCGCGATCATGGCCGTCGAGACCCGGTTTGGCGACCAGGATGCGGGCGGTCATCAGAACACCACCGGTTGCTGGAACTCGCCCCACACACCCTTGAGTGTCGACACCATTTCTCCGACGGTGCAATACGCGTTCGCGCAGTCGATCAGGCGATGCATCAGATTCTCGTCTCCTTCTGCTCCCCGCGACAATGCGGCCAGGGTGTTCGCCACGTCGTTCGCGTTTCGTTCGGCCTTGACCTTGGCGAGACGCTTCAGCTGCGTCTCCCGCCCCTGGGCATCGAGCTCATAGGTGGCGATCTCCGGGGCCGGCTCGTCTGCCACAAATCTGTTGACCCCCACCACCGGACGCTCACCGCCCTCGACCTCTTGGTGAATCCGGTAGGCCTCGTCGGCGATCAGCCCTTGCAGGTAGCCTTCCTCGATCGCCCGGACCATGCCGCCGTGCGCCTCGAGGTCGGACATGATCTCGATGATGCGCTCCTCCGTGACGTCGGTCAGCGACTCGACGAAATACGAACCACCGAGCGGATCGGCGACCCGGGCGACCCCCGTCTCGTAGGCGAGGATCTGTTGCGTCCGTAGTGCCATCGTCGCCGATTCCTCACTCGGCAGGGCGAAAGGCTCGTCCCAGGCCGCGGTGAACATCGACTGGACGCCCCCGAGGACCGAGGCCATCGCCTCGTAGGCGACACGCACCAGATTGTTCTGTGCCTGTGGCGCATACAGCGATGCCCCGCCGGCAACACAGCCGAACCGGAACATCGCGGCCTTGTCGGTGGTCGCCCCGTAACGCTCGCGGACGATCGTCGCCCAGCGACGTCGCCCGGCACGATACTTGGCGATCTCTTCGAAGAAGTCGCCGTGGGTGTAGAAGAAGAAGGAGATCTGGGGCGCGAACTGGTCGATCGTCATCCGCCCGCGCTCGACGACCGTGTCGCAGTACGTCACCCCGTCCGCAAGCGTGAAGGCCATCTCCTGCACGGCATTGGCGCCGGCGTCGCGGAAGTGCGCGCCCGCCACCGAGATCGCGTTGAACCTCGGCACCTCGGCCGCACAGAACTCGATGGTGTCCGCGATCAGCCGGAGCGATGGTTCGGGCGGCCAGATCCACGTCCCTCGTGAGGCGTATTCCTTGAGGATGTCGTTCTGGATCGTGCCGGTCAGTTTCTCCCTCGGCACGCCCTTGCGTTCCGCCGCCGCGACATACATGGCCAGCAGGATGGCGGCGGTCCCGTTGATGGTGAAGCTGGTGCTGATCTTGTCGAGCGGGATCTGGTCGAACAGGATCTCGGCGTCGGCCAGGGTGTCGACCGCGCAACCGACACGGCCGACCTCCTCGCCGTACTCCGGATCATCCGAGTCGTACCCGCATTGCGACGGCAGGTCGAGCGCGACCGAGAGGCCGGTGCCGCCCTGGTCGAGCAGGTACCGGTAGCGGCGATTCGATTCTTCGGCAGTACCGAATCCGGAGTACTGCCGGAAGGTCCACAACCTCCCCCGGTAACCCGTCGGAAAGTTCCCCCGGGTGAACGGGTACTCCCCCGGCGACGGGGGGACCGCGGAGTCGGGGTTGGGCCCATAGGCAGTGTCCAGCGGGATGCCGGAGGCTGTCTCAGTCTGTGGTTCCATCAGCGGATACGATACTTGCAGAAAATGAGAATGCCAATACCGCCGCATGCGGCAGGTCCGCCGCCACGACCGCGGCGACCCGAACGCGAACTGCACGCCGACCTCCGTGAACTCGACAGTCACGCTGCGCCGCGGCGAACTTCGGACCCAACAGGGTGAGAATAAGATTCTCCGCAAGCGAGATCACGATGCTATTCTGGGGCCATGCATCCGGCCAGCATCACACCCGACGGCGGTCCATGGGACCCGCTCGGGGATGTGACGGCCGCGTCCCGGCAGTATCTGAAAGCGATCTGGGACGCGAGCGAGTGGGATCCGGATCCGGTCACCACCAAGAGGATCGCGGAGCGCGTCGGTGTCTCGCCGTCGACCGCATCCGATGCCGTCCGACGGCTCGCCCACAAAGGGTTCGTGACGCACGAACGCTACGGTGCGGTGGCACTCAGCAGCCGGGGTGAGGCGGCGGCCGCACATATCATCCGGCGTATTCGGCTCATCGAGTCCTACCTCGTCCGAGAGCTCGGGTACGGCTGGCACGAGGTACACGATGACGCCGACACCCTCGCCCACGCCGCCTCCGACAACTTGATCGAGCGCATCGACCGGCGATTGGGACACCCGACCCGGGACCCGCACGGCGATCCCATCCCCGCCGCCGACGGTCGGATGACGACTCCGCCACTGCGCCCTCTGTCGACCTGCGAGACGGGCGACACCGGCACGGTGGCCCGGATCGCCGACTCCGATCCGGCGATGCTCGAGTACTTCGGTTCCGTGGGCCTCACCCTCGACTCGGGAGTGACCGTGCACGCCAAGCGACCGTTTGCCGGGACGATGCGCATCTCGGTCACAGGCTTCGCCGAGATGGAACTCGGCGACATCGCGGTCCGGTCGGTCTGGTTGACCACCGCAGACCGCGGATGAACACAGACAGAGCCGGAACCACCGGCAACTCCACCAGCCACGAAGGAGAGTGTCATGAACATTGACGACCTGGTGCTCATCAGCATCGACGACCACGTGGTGGAGCCACCCGACATGTTCCTCCGCCACGTCCCGGACAAATACCGAGATCAGGCACCCGTCGTCGTCACCGACGACAAAGGCGTCGACCAGTGGATCTACATGGGCAAGCAAGCGGGGGTCAGCGGACTCAACGCGGTGGTGTCCTGGCCCGCCGAGGAATGGGGCCGCGATCCGGCCGGATTCGCCGAGATGCGTCCCGGCGTCTACAACGTCCACGAGCGCGTTCGGGACATGAGCCGCAACGGGATCTGGGCGTCGATGTGCTTTCCCACCTTCGCCGGATTCTCCGCACGTCACCTCAATCAGCACCAGAGCGACATCACCCTGGTGATGGTGTCCGCCTACAACGACTGGCACATCGACGAGTGGGCAGGCGCCTACCCCGATCGCTTCATCCCGCTGGCACTGCTACCCACCTGGAATGTCGACGCGATGTGCGCGGAGATCCGACGGGTGGCGGCCAAGGGCTGCCGTGCGGTGACGATGCCCGAACTCCCCCACCTCGAGGGACTGCCGAGCTACCACGACCTGGACTATTGGGGTCCGGTGTTCGAGACCCTGTCCGAGACCGGCCTGGTGATGTGCCTGCACATCGGCACCGGGTTCGGCGCGCTCAACCTGGCCAAGGACTCGACCATCGACAGCCTCATGGTGCTGGCGTCGCAGATCTCGGCCCTCGCCGCGCAGGACCTTCTCTGGGGACCGGCGATGCGCACGTATCCCGACCTCAAGTTCGCGTTCTCCGAGGGCGGGATCGGTTGGATACCTTTCTATCTCGATCGTTCCGACCGGCACTACACGAACCAGAAGTGGCTCCGCCGCGACTTCGGGGACAAGCTGCCCAGCGAGGTCTTCCGGGACCACTCGCTGGCCTGCTATGTCACCGACAAGACCTCCCTGCTGCTCCGTCACGAGATCGGTATCGACAACATCGCGTGGGAGTGCGACTACCCCCACTCGGACTGCTTCTGGCCGGACGCCCCGGAACAGATGCTGACCGAACTCCAGGCGGCCGGCGCCGACGATTCCGACATCAATCAGATCTCGTGGGAGAACTCGGCGCGCTTCTTCAACTGGAATCCGCTCGATAACCACACCCGCGACGAGATCAACGTCGGCGCGCTGCGTCGGTCGGCCGTCGACGTCGACGTGTCGATCCGGTCGCGCGAGGAATGGAAGCGCCGTTACAACGAGAAGCACATGGCGCAGGCCTAATCGCCTCCCGCTCGTGGCTACTCACCACCGCTGGTTGAGTAGCCACGAGCGAGCACAGTTCCCACCGCTGGTTGAGTAGCCACGAGCGAGCGCAGCGAGCCCGAGGCGTATCGAAACCACGCCGCACCCGCCCGGCCGGCCTCTCAACCCCCCGCGACCAACCCCCGACCGCTCACCATCGGCAGGTCCAGTGCCGTGATCAGTCCGGGCTTCGCATCCACGACGGCGGCAACGGAATTGACCAGCCGCATCGCCGTCACGATCATCCCCGACACGTTGTGGTCGCCGTGCTCGCCGTGGTGGGCGAACTCGACCTTCATCTCCGGTTCACCCGAGATGAGGATGCGGTAGCAGCCGTCGCCCTCGGCGGGCTTCGGCCACTCGGGGCACTGCTGCGGATCTGTACGGGTGTAGTGCTCGAGGACGACGCGATCGACGCCGTCGACCTGCCCGACCACCTCGAAATGGAGTGCCGCCACAGTCCCTTCGGGGATCTCCACGGACACCGTCGAATAGTCGCGGTCCGCTGCCACACGATCGTGACGCTCGACCAACGGCTCGTCCAGGGTCAGTCCGAGTCCGGCGGCGATCTGCCGGACCACGCTGCCCCAGCCCATCGCCAGCACGCCCGGCAGAAGCAGGAGCGGCGTCGCATCCATCGGCTGTCCGAATCCGAAGATGTCCTTCATGACCACCGGCTGGTAATACGTCGAGTAGTCCGCGATCTCGAGGCAACGCACCTCGTCGATCCGCTGTGAGAGACTCGTCATCGCCAACGGCAGAACATCATTGGCGAAACCGGGATCGATACCGTTCACGTGCAGGCTGGCATTGCCCGATTCACCCGCCGCCGCGATCCGGTCGAGCAGCTCCCGATTCAGGATGCCCTCGGGGAATTGCAACACCACCGGGCCGCTCGACACGACGTTGATCCCGTTCTCGACGAAGAAGATGAGATCGTCGATCGCCTCGAAGATCCGATCGTCGGTCATCGCGGTGTGCACGATGCAGTCGGGCCGCAGGGCGATCAGCGCGTCACGGTCGTCGGTCGCAACGACGCCGAGTTCTCGATCGAGACCGGCGAGGTCGCCGGCATCCCTGCCGACCTTGGCCGGGTCGGACACCCAGACCCCGACGAGTTCCAGATCAGGCCGGGCATCGATCCCGGCGATTGCATGCCTACCCACGGTTCCGGTCGACCACTCGACCACACGAAGAGTCATGACCCCAAGGTAGAACATGTTCCAATTCTGGCGTGTGATTTCTGTCGATCCTGATGGCCTCCGCGGGGATCACCTCTCGTTTGCCGAGGTCACGTACGGTCGGTGAGGTGACCGACCCAACCGCGCCGACGGCCGTCATCCACGACGGCCACACCACACAGATCAAATGGCACCGGGCGCGACGTCGTGCCGACGATCCCGCTTTCACGACGTCCCGCATCATCGAGGGCATGGCGGTCGGCGCAAGTGTCGAAGTCGACCTGGTCCTCCACGCCGATCGCGGATTCGCGGTCCTGCACGACCGCGACGTCGCACACGCCACCACGGGAACCGGCCATATCTCCGAGCTCCCGGCGTCCTACGTCCGCACGCTGTTCCTGCGGTCCAACGCCGGAGTTCCCCTCGACGAGCCGGTCCTGCTCCTCGAGGACCTCGCCGACATCCTCGACAGGCAGGCGGTTCATCCGGACGCGTTGCTGCAGTTGGATTTCAAGGAGGACGCACAGGCGCTGGACACCGCAGCGATCGACACCTTCGCGCGTGCGGTCGCCCCGATTGCGCGGAACGTGATCCTCTCGTGCGGTGATGCCCAGGCCGTGCGCCTGCTGACCGATCCGGTCCCGGGCATCCGGATCGGTTACGACCCCTGCCATCACGGTGCCGTTGACCGGGTCCTGCGCTCGGGTGATTTTGCGATCTTCGTCGAGCGGGCGGTCACGGCGTCACCCCGCGCCGAGATGATCTATCTCGAGCGCCGGTTGATCCTCGAGGCGGATGGTCGCGGATTCGACATCATCGCGGCATTCCACGCGCACGCGCGCACCATCGACGCCTATGCGCTCTACCGCGCCGACGGCGAATCCGTCCGGGAGGCACGACGGCTCATCGAACTGCGGGCCGACCAGATCACGACCGACGACCCGGAGGGCGTGGTCGCGGCGCTGACGGGCGCAGCGTCGAGTTCGGCGGCCGCGGAACTCGACGGAATCTTCGACGTGGACGGCAGGTGATCGGCGACACTGGGAAGACGTTCGAAAACACCACTTCCGGGAGGAAGGCATCATGAGCATCGAAGGAAACGCCCAGCGTCGTGGCATCACCACCGTCGGAGACGGATTCGCGTATCTGGAATGCCCACGGTGGCACGCCGGACGGATCTGGTTCGTGGACTTCTACACCTATCGCGTGTGCTCGGCGGCCGCGGACGGCAGCGACCTCAAGGTCGAGGCGGAGGTGCCCCAGCAACCGTCCGGGCTGGGCTGGCTGCCCGACGACAGGCTCCTGATCGTCTCGATGCGCGACGCCCGGATACTCCGTCGCGAGCCCGACGGCGAGCTGGTGACACACGCTGATCTCTCGGGATACGTGTCCGGCCATCCCAACGACATGGTCGTCGACCCGTCATCCGGTCGCGCATACGTCGGCGAGTTCGGATTCGATCTCATGGGCGGTGCACCGCTGCAGACCGCGGTGCTGCTGAGGGTCGATCCCGATGGGTCGGTCACCGTCGCCGCGGACGACCTGTGGTTCCCCAACGGCAGCGTGATCACCGACGCCGGGGTCCTGCTGGTCGACGAGACCTTCGGCAATCGGGTCACCGCGTTCGACATCGGCGACGACGGCAGCCTCACCAACCGTCGGGTGTGGGCACAGTTCGGCGAGCTGCCCACGGATACCGAGATCGAGAAGGCGCTTCCCCAACTCTCCGTCGCGCCCGACGGCTGCTGCCTCGACGCCGACGGCGCGCTCTGGATCGCCGACGCGCTCGGCGCCCGTCTCGTCCGGGTCGTCGAGGGTGGCGACATCGTCGACGAGATCCCGGTGGGCACCGGCGTCTTCGCCTGCATGCTCGGCGGATCGGACGGACGCACGCTGTTCGCCTGTGCCGCACCGGATTTTCACGAGGAAGCCCGTAAGAACGCGCGCGAGGGAAGCCTCATCGCGATCTCGGTGGACGTGCCGCACGCGGGCACGCCCTGATTCCGGCCGAGTGCTGATCCCGACCGAGCGTCAGCCGAACAACGTCGGCAGCGTGCCCTCGTAGACCTCACGCAATTCGGTGAGCGGGATCTCGAACTGACCCTGCACCGACACCGCATCGCTGCCCTGATCGACCACACCGACCCGAGCCCACGGCATGCCGCGCGCATCGAGCATCGACGTGAAGCGTGACTCCTCGGTGCGCGGCACCGCGACCACGGCTCGACCCGCCGACTCGGAGAACAGCCACACGAACGGATCGGCATCTTCGGGAAGCAAAATGCGACAACCGGTCTCGCCGGCGAGCGCGGATTCGACGACCGCCTGGATGAGTCCACCCTCGGACAGGTCGTGCGCAGCGGACACGAGACCGTCGCGCGAGGCCGCCATCAGGATGTCGGCCAGCAAGCGCTCGTGTTCGAGGTCGACCTGCGGCGGCACACCGCCGAGATGGTCGTGGGTGACCTGCGCCCAGATCGAGCCGTCGAACTCGTCGAGGGTCGATCCGAGCAGGATCAGGGTCTCCCCCGGCTCGGTACCGAACCCGGTCGGGATGCGGCGATGCACATCGTCGATCACACCCAGCACACCGACGACCGGCGTGGGCAGGATCGGAGTCGACCCGGTCTGGTTGTAGAAGCTCACGTTGCCGCCCGTCACCGGGATGCCCAGCTGAGCGCAGCCGTCGGCGAGCCCGCGCACGGCCTGCTGGAACTGCCACATCACCGCCGGGTCCTCGGGAGAACCGAAGTTCAGGCAGTTCGTCACCGCCTTGGGCGCTGCGCCCGACACCGCGACGTTCCGGTAGGCCTCGGCCAGCGCGAGCTGCGCACCGCGGTAGGGATCGAGGAAGGTGTAGCGACCCGACGCGTCGGTGGCCAGCGCGATGCCGCGGCCCGAGCTCTCGTCGATCCGGATCATGCCGGAGTCGGCGTTCTCGGCGAGCACGGTGTTGCCGCGGACGTACCGGTCGTACTGCTCGGTGATGAACTTGCGGCTGCACAATGCCGGCGAGCCGAGCATCTGCAGCACCGTGGCACGCAGCGTGTCCGGGGTGTCCGGGCGCTCGAGCGGGGCGGACGTCGACTCGATCACCCCGTCCTGCCAGTCGGGTCGTGCCACCGGTCGCTCATAGACCGGGCCGTCGTGGGCGACGGTGCGCGGCGGAACATCGACGACGGTCTCGCCGTGCCAGGTGATCTGGAGCTGATCCCCGTCGGTGACCTCACCGATCACGGTGGCCAGCACGTCCCACTTCTTGCAGACCTCGAGGAACGCGTCCACGTTGTCGGGGGTGACCACGGCGCACATACGTTCCTGCGACTCGCTCGACAGCACCTCGGCCGGGGTCATGCCCTCGGCGCGCATGGGCACCTTCTCCAGATCGATGTGCATACCGCCGTCGCCGGCGGCGGCCAGTTCGGAGGTCGCGCAGGACAGACCGGCACCGCCGAGGTCCTGGATACCGACGACCAGACCGGCGTGATAGAGCTCGAGGCAGCACTCGATGAGCACCTTCTCGGTGAACGGGTCGCCGACCTGCACGCTCGGCAACTTCTTGCGATTCGGACCCGACTGGCCATCGCCGTCGTCATCGAAGGTCTCCGACGCCAGTACCGAGACTCCGCCGATGCCGTCGAGTCCGGTGCGCGCACCGAACAGGATGATCTTGTTGCCCGCTCCCGACGCGAAGGCCAGGTGCAGGTCCTCGGTCCGCAGCACGCCCGCGCACAGGGCGTTGACCAGCGGATTGCCCGCGTAGCTGGCGTCGAAGACGGTTTCGCCGCCGACGTTGGGCAGTCCGAGCGAGTTTCCGTAGCCACCCACGCCGCGAACCACGCCGTCGACGACACGGCGGGTGTCGGGCGCGTCGGCGGGACCGAAGCGGAGCTGGTCCATGACCGCGATCGGACGGGCGCCCATCGCCATGATGTCGCGCACGATGCCGCCGACACCGGTTGCCGCGCCCTGGTAGGGCTCGACGTAACTCGGATGATTGTGCGATTCCACCTTGAAGGTCACCGCCCAGCCGTCACCGACGTCGACGACGCCCGCGTTCTCACCGATGCCGGCCAGCATGCCGGCCCGCATCTCGTCGGTGGTGGTCTCCCCGAAGTAGCGCAGATGCACCTTCGACGACTTGTAGCTGCAGTGCTCGGACCACATGACCGAGTACATCGCGAGCTCCGCGTCGGTGGGCCGACGGCCCAGGATCTCGCGGATCCGGGCGTACTCGTCGTCCTTGAGACCGAGTTCACGGAACGGTTGGGGTTGATCTGGGCTGCCGGCAGCGGCTGAGACGGTATCCACCTGCGCATTCACTCTAGCCAGTGTAGGTGAGGCGCCATCGCGGGCGCGTGGTGGCGTGACTCATGCCAACGCTAGGCTGACTTCGGACACGAACAGGTCGACGACGTCGACGACGGCCTGCACGAGGCATGTATCTGGGGGGCCTGAGATGGCAGACGTCCGCAAGGCGCGGCAACTGTTCGAACTCGGCGTGTTGTCGCTGGGCATCGCGGTCGAGGGCCAGGAACCGATCAACAATCCACAGCAGGCCGCCAAGGCTTTCACCCGCGCCAGCGAATGGGACCCGACGATGGGCGACGCGTGGCTGGGCCGGCTGGCCGGTGGTGAGGACACCGACGAGGTCCTCCTCGCCCTGTACCGCAATCGCGGCACCATCGGCCATGAACAACGGCGTCTCGGGCTACCGCAGGGCACGCTGGCCGGGCGCTGGGTGGTGGGCGACATCAGTTACCACCTGTCCGGTGTCACGGAGGCGACCGCGGCCTACGCGTCGTCGTTGGCGCGCGGCAAGGACTTCGCCGGGGCCCAGGAGGTGCTGGACGAGATCCCGGCCGCTCGTCGTGTACCGATCGTCGAATTCGTGCAGGCGACCCTGTTCATGGCGACCCAGCGCTGGACGGATCTGTTGACCGCGCTGCGCCGCTCGGAGCGGTGGAACGACACCTTCCTCCAAGCCGCCGCCGACTACATGGCCGGCACCGCGTGCATCCAGATGGGCATGTTCGGCGAGGGAATCCGACGACTGCAGAATGCGGTCGAGGGCCCTATCCCGGCGCTCGCCACCGAGGCGATGGTCGCCCACGGCATGGCGCTGCGCGAGCAGGGGCAGGAGGAGAAGGCCCGTGCGTTGTTCGAGCAGGCCTACGCCCGCAATCCGAACTCCATCGCGGGCCAGGCGCTGAAATCACCGAGCTTCCGCCTCGTGATCACCTCACCCGACGAGATCGCCGAACGCCGCGACCCGTGGGATCCCCGGTCTGTCACCGACCCGGTCGAGACCCTCGTCTCGGATACCACCGAACAGCCCGAGATGGCCGAGATGGTCGACGACGCCCAGCGTGAGCTCGGCGATCAGATCGGACTGGATTCCGTCAAAGAGCAAGTGGCAAAACTACAATCGGCCGCGACTCTGGCAAGGGTCCGAGCCGATCGCGGACTGAACACCGCGGCGCGGAGCCTGCATCTCGCCTTCACCGGCCCACCGGGAACGGGCAAGACCACAGTGGCGCGGATCGTCGCCAAGATCTATTGCGGGCTCGGATTCATCAAGACGGACAAGGTGATCGAGGCGACACGTCGCGACCTCGTCGGCGAGCACCTCGGGTCGACCGCACCCAAGACGTCGGCGGTCATCGACTCGGCGATGGACGGCGTGCTGTTCATCGATGAGGCCTACACGCTGATCCAGCAGGGGCTCTCGGGCGGGGATGCGTTCGGCAAGGAGGCCGTCGACACCCTGCTCGCCCGAATGGAGGACGACCGCGACCGACTGGTGGTGATCATCGCCGGTTACGACTCCGAGATCGACCGTTTCCTGTCGTCCAACGACGGTCTCGCGTCCCGCTTCGCACGCCGCGTGCGTTTCGACTCCTACACTCCCGAAGAGTTGGCCCGGATCGGTGAGTTCATTGCGCGCAAACGGGATTCGCTCCTCACCCCCGAGGCGGTCACCGAGATCGAGTTGGCCTGTACCCCGCTCTACCACGATGTACGCGGCGATGGTCCGGCCCGGCGACGGGCCAGCGACATCGCCGGCAACGGGCGCTTCATCCGCAACATCATCGAGGCCGCCGAAGAGGAGCGCGAGTACCGCCTCTCCGCTCTCGGCGATCTCGAGTCACTGTCACATGACGATCTGATGCGCGTCGAGGTGAACGACGTCCGGACCGCACTGTCGGGGGTGCTGTCGGGTCTGCAGCTCAGCCATAACCGATCGACGCGATGACGTGGTGCCGGTGGGGCTCACCCTCCAGCTTGTGGAGGTACCCCTCGATGAACTCGAACGTCTCGCGATGACCCTTCTCGAACCCGAGCCACTTCTCCATCATCACCAGCCGGGACACACTCGTGATGATCACGATCAGCACCTCCGCCGGCAGCTCCCGCGAGCTCACGCCGTAACTGGGTAACAGCTTCTCGATCGCCTCCTGCGCCTGATCGCGTAGTTGCTCCGAGTACCGAGCGATCTCCGTGCGGAGATCCTTGCGGTGATTGGCCAGCGCGAGGAGTTCGGTCGTGAACTGGGAAACCGACGGGTCGATGCTGAACTGCCACAGCGCCCACAGCGGCTGCGGCGACTCGAGCAGAGCCCGCTGTTGTTCCAGCCCCTGCTCCGCCCGGCGCCGGAACATCTCCAAGAACAGGTCGTCCATCGTGCGGAAGTAGTAGTGCACGAGCTGCGGCTTCAGCCCGGCGGTCTGTGCGACCTTCCGTGAAGTGACTGCGGCATAGCCACTTTCGAGCATGAGAGCCTCGGCCGCATCCAACAGGATTGACCTGTTCTTGGCCTCCACCGATCCGAATCTGCGCTCGGTCACACTCGCCGCCTTTCCTGTCGCGCCCCGAACTCACCCTAAACCGGAAATGGGATATGTCCATTTTGAGAATGTGATCTTGACCTCACTCGTTGGAGCGTGGTAACAAGTACTACACCCCGCTGAGCACTCGCTCAGCATCTTTACCCAGAGTTCCCAGCCAACACAGCCCTTACGCATCCCGCTCTCTGACGAGAGTTGCCGCACAGGAGGTTTCCGGTGAGCGATCTGACCGAACTGAATTACTTCACCGACGCGAGCCTGGTTCCCGACCCATACCCCTACTTCGACGAGTTGCGCAGCAAGTGCCCCGTGACCAAGGAGCCACACTTCGGCGTCCTCGCGATCACCGGACATGCAGAGGCGGTGACCGTCCTCAAGGACCCCGCCACGTTCTCGTCCTGCCTCGCCGCCACCGGCCCCTTCCCCGGCCTGCCGTTCGAGCCCGAGGGGGATGACGTCGGTGACCTCATCGACCAGCATCGCGACGAATTGCCCCTCCACGAGCACATGGTGACCATGGACCCCCCGGACCACAGCCGCGCTCGCAGCCTGCTGAGCCGCCTCCTCACGCCACGGCGTATCCAGGAGAACGAGGAGTTCATGTGGAAGCTGGCCGACGAGTACATCGAGGAGTTCGTGGGCAACGGCGAGTGTGAACTCATGTCGGACTTCGCAAAACCGTTCTCACTCCTGGTGATCGCCGACCTGCTAGGCGTTCCGGAGGAGGATCACGAGGAGTTCCGGACCGTTCTCGGAGCGCCGCGTAAGGGCGCCCGGCCGGGCGCCATGGACTCGGAGGTCATGTCCGACAACCCGCTGCAATGGCTCGACGACAAGTTCACGAAGTACATCGAGGACCGCCGCGCGACGCCCCGCGGCGACGTCCTCACGGCCCTGGCCGAATCGAAGTACAAGGACGGCAGCACGCCCGAGGTTGTCGAGGTGGTGCGGACCGCGACATTCCTCTTCGCCGCGGGCCAGGAGACCACGACCAAGCTGATCAGCGCCGCGCTCCGTGTGATCGGTGAGCGACCGGACATCCAGCAGCGACTGCGCGACGACCCGGAGCTGATCCCGATCTTCATCGAGGAGACACTGCGGCTGGAGAGCCCGGTGAAGAGCGGTTTCCGGGTGGCGCGCAAGAACACGACGGTCGGCGAGACCGCCGTACCCGCCGGCACGACCCTGATGTTCTGCCCGGGTGCGGCCAATCGCGACCCCGATCACTTCCCGGATCCGAACACCTTCGATCTCGAGCGCACCAATGTGCGCGAGCATCTGACCTTCGGCCGCGGGATCCATTCGTGCCCGGGCAGCCCGCTCGCCCGCATCGAGGGCCGGGTCACCGTCGAGCGTTTCCTGGCCCGCATGGCCGACATCCGCGTGTCCGAAGAGCACCACGGTCACAACGGCCACCGTCACTACGACTTCGAACC
This sequence comes from Gordonia sp. DT218, assembly GCF_049847105.1. Lineage (NCBI taxonomy): Bacteria > Bacillati > Actinomycetota > Actinomycetes > Mycobacteriales > Gordoniaceae > Gordonia > Gordonia sp. DT218. Next base: position 939,283 of record NZ_JBNCNS010000001.1, read on the forward strand.
GACCTACATCCTGCGCGGGCTCACCACTCTGCACCTCGATTTCACCCCGAAGGCCTGAGAGCGTGGAAATGACAAGCACCACAGCGACAGCCACCACCCGAACCAGCGTCGTCACCGGCGGGGGCTCGGGGATCGGGCAGTCCGTTGCCGAGCATCTCGCAGCGGCCGGACATCGCATCGGCGTCCTCGACCAGAATGTCGAGGCCGCCGAGAAGGTGGCTGCCGACCTCCGCTCGGGTGGCGCCGAAGCCATCGCGCAGGCCGTGGACGTGAGCGATCGGACCGCGGTGGAGAAGGCCATGGGGGTGGTCCGGGAGAAATTCGGCCCCATCGAGATCCTGGTGACCAGCGCCGGCATCGAATCGCAGATGCCCTACCGGGACATCGCGCAGGACGAGTGGGACCGCATCATCGCGGTCAACCTCACGGGCACCTTCAACTGCACCCAGTCGGTCATCGGCGACATGCAGGCCGGCCAGTGGGGACGTATCGTGACGATCTCGTCCTCCAGCGCCCAGTCCGGCGCTCCCGAACGTGCCCACTATGTGGCGTCCAAGGGCGGCGTCATCGGGCTGACCAAGGCGTTGGCATTCGAGTACGCGCCACATGGCATCACCGTCAACACGATTCCGCCGTCGATCATCGCGACCCCGATGGCCGAGAAAGCCGTCGAGGCCGGCCTCGTGCCGGCGATCGAGGATCTCGCCGCGTTGACGCCCGTGCGCCGCGCGGGACTGCCCGGCGATGTCGCGGCCGCGGCGGCGTTCCTGTGCTCAGATCAGGCCGGTTTCATCACCGGACAGGCGATCGGCGTCAACGGCGGTTGGTACATCTGACGTTCGACTTTCCCGAGTGCGCACCCTCAGCCCGGGGTGCGCGCCCCTGACCATCGCCGCCGGTGGTCTCGCCTCTGCATGCCGAGGATCGACCGGGCCAGAGAGGGGGGAAACGGTGTCCACCGTCAACAGCGACATCACGACGCACGCCGCCCCTGCCGACGTTGATGCGCCGACGGAGCCGATCACCACCGGCGGCGGCGACTCGTCTCGGCCACCGACGTCACCGCCGGCGCCCGAGACGCCCAAGGCGACCGACGAGATCACCTCGTGGATGACCGGTTATGTGCGCCGTCACCCGCGGGCATCGCTGGAAACCGTTGGCGGCCAGTTTGTCCTGGGCATCCGCGCGGTCCAGCACCTCATCGTCGATCTGCTGACGCTCCGCTTCCCGGTCAAGGAGTTCATCCGGCAGGCGACCTTCATGGCCTCGGCCTCGGCGCTGCCGACGATCTTCGTCGCCATTCCCATCGGCATGACCCTGTCCATCCAGTTCGCACTGCTGGCCGGTCAGGTCGGCGCGACGTCACTTGCAGGTGCGGCCAGTGGTCTCGCCGTGATCCGGCAGGGCGCACCGATGGTCTCGGCACTCCTGATGGCCTCGGCGGCGGGCTCCGCCGTCTGCGCCGACCTCGGTTCCCGAAAGATCCGCGACGAGATCGACGCCATGGAGGTGATGGGTCTCTCGGTGATCCGGAGACTGGTCGTCCCGCGATTGGCGGCGGCGATCCTGGTCAGTACCGCATTGACCGGAGTCGTCTGCTTCGTCGGCTTCCTCTCCGGCTATCTGTTCAACACGTTCGTCCAGAACGGGACGCCGGGCACGTTCGTCACCACCTTCGCCTCGTTCGCGACGCTCTCCGATTTCTATCTGACGATCGTGAAATCCATTGTGTTCGGCGCGATCGTGGCGATCGTGGCCTGCCAGAAGGGACTGACCACCCGTGGCGGTCCGGCAGGCGTCGCCAACTCGGTCAACGCCACGGTGGTCGCCTCCATCATCCTGCTGATGCTGGTCAATGTCGGCTTCACCCAGATGTACGTTCTACTCTTCCCGAGGACGGGGTTCTGATGGCGGCGACGTACTATCCGAGCGGACTCCGCCCTCTCGTCCGCGCGACCGACGCGGCCGGGAGCGCCATCCTCCGCATCGGGCACCTCGCCGCGTTCCTGGCCCGCGCACTCATCTCCATCCCGATCGCCCTGCGCCACTACCGCAAGGAATGCCTGCGCATTCTCTCCGACGTCACCTGGGGCAACGGCTCCATCGTGGTCGGCGGTGGAACCGCGGGCGTGATCATCGTCCTCGGCGGCGCCGCCGGCGCGATCGTGGGCATCGAGGGCTACAACGCGCTGCATCTGCTCGGCATGGAACCGGCAACCGGCATGGTCGCCTCCACCGCCACCACACGTGAACTCGCACCGATCATGGCGTCCTTGGCCTTTGCCGCACAGGCGGGCTGTCGATTCACCGCTCAACTCGGCGCCATGCGCATCTCCGAGGAGATCGATGCGCTCGAGGCTTTGGCGATCCGGCCGATTCCCTACCTCGTCTCGACGCGCCTATTCGCCTCCATCATCGCCGTCATCCCGCTCTACCTGGTCTGCCTCGCGGTCAACTACGTCTCCGTCCAGCTCGTCGTCGGACTGAGCGGCGGCTTGTCGGGCGGTACATATCAGCACTACTTCGAGCTGGTCCTCAACCCCACCGACATCATGTACTCGTTGATCAAGGCGGTGATCTTCGTGATCATCACCACCACCATCCAGTGCTACTACGGCTTCTATGCCCACGGCGGCCCCCAGGGTGTGGGCACCGCGTCCGGACGTGCCATGCGGGCCAGCATCTCGGTGATGATCGTCGCCAATCTCCTTCTCACCGTGGCATTCTGGGGAGTCGGAAGCGGAGCAAGGTTGAGCGGATGAACTCACCGAGCATCTACGACGCGGGGCCGCACGGGCTGTCGAACCGGCAGCTGCTCATCAGTGGCATCATCGCCATCGCCGTGATCATCGCCGTTCTCGCTGCGATCGCGCTCAAGTCCGGTGGCACCTTCACCCCGAAGGTACCGGTGACCGCCCAGCTCGCCGACGTCGGCGACGGCCTCCCGGTGAACTCCGACGTCAAGTACCGAGGTGTCATCGTCGGCACGGTCACCGGGGTGACACCAGCGATCGCGGGCCCCGACAACACGGTCGACATCTCGATCGCCCCCGACCGTGCGCCACAGATACCTCGCACCGTGACCGCTCGCGTGGTACCCAGCAATGTCTTCGCGGTGTCGTCGGTGCAGCTGATCGACAACGGCTCCGCGCCGGCGATCGCGTCGGGTGACGTGATCTCCCAGGACACCAACGCCTCGACGGTGCAGTTCCAGACGGCGTTGTCCAAGCTGCGCGCCATCGTCTCCGCAACCGCACGTGCCGGCAGCGACCGCACGGTCGGCATGCTCGCCGCGGTGGCCACCGCCACCGATCGGCGTGGCTCCGACATCTCCCGGGCCGGTGCACAACTCGACCGTATCGTCGGCGAGCTCGACCGCGTTGTCCAGCCGGACGGGGGGCCGTCCACCCTGAAGTCGCTCAGTTCGGCGGTCACCGGCCTGCGGAAGTCCGCACCCGATCTCCTCGACGCGTTGCACAGTTCGGTCGGACCCATGCAGACGGTGGCCCGCGAATCCGGCGCGCTCTCCGACCTGCTCGGCTCCGGAATCTCCACCACCGCACGGGTCAACACGGCACTCGAGCGCAACACCGCCCAGATCATCCGCATCACCACCCAGGCAGCCCCGGTCGTGTCGGTGGTGGCGGCCGGCAGCTCCGGCTTCACCGCCATTGACAGAAACATCGGCGTCATCGCAGACAGATGGTTTTCAGATTTCTGGCCGGCCGGCCTGGCCAACGGACGGGGAAAGTTCCTGTTCCAGGTCACCCCCCACAAGCTCTACACCCGCGCGGACTGCCCCCGATACGGAAATCTGAAGGGCCCCAGCTGCTTCACTGCCCCGACCAGCGTGTCGCCCCCGGTCCTGAAAGGCAACGCACGCAAGGGAGTCACCGCCGGATACCAGACGGCCGGCATGGGCGGCAACGTCGGTTCGGTCGGCAGCGCCGATGAACAGGCGACCCTCGGCAACCTCGTCGGTGGGGGCCCCAACAGCGCCAACACTCTCATTCTCGGCCCCGTCGCCCGCGGCGCGTCCGTCACGGTGTCCCCCGACGACCAGAAGGGTTCGTCATGAGTGTCCGGAAGCCCCTCATCGGATTGATTCTCTTCCTCCTCGTCTCGCTGGCACTGACATCCACGGTCTACGTCACCCTTCAACGCGACGTCTCCGAGGACACGAAGAACTACAGCGCGGTGTTCACCGACATCACGGGACTCAAAGCCGGCGACGACGTCCGCATGGCCGGGATTCGCGTCGGCCGGGTCGACTCGGTCGGTCTCGACGGAACCGCGGCACGCGTCTCGTTTCGAGTCGACTCCGATCAGGTCGTCGACGGGAGCACCAAGGCCTCGATCGTCTACCAGAACATCGTCGGACAACGGTACGTCGGCCTGTCTCGCGGAGACTTTCCCAACCCCACGCCGCTGAACGGCAGCGAGATCCCCCTCGCACACACCGAGCCGTCCTTTGACATCTCCGCATTGCTGAACGGATTCGAGCCGTTGTTCAGCGTCCTGGATCCGAAACAGGTCGACAATGTCACCAACGCGTTGATCCGTGCCCTGCAAGGCGATTCGTCATCGATCACCACCCTGGTCGCCGAGACGTCGTCCCTCGCCGAATCGGTCGCCGGACCCGATCAGGTGCTCGGCGACGTCATCTCCAACCTGTCCCGCGTGGTCGGGACGTTCGCGGCCCAGCGCAGCAACATCGACACCGTCCTGGTCAGCTCCCGCAGGATCTTCGAACAGATGTCCGCACAACGTGATTCATTCATCGGCTCGCTCGACAAGACCGCGCAGGTCGCCGATCGCGCATCCACGCTCGCCCGTGGCGCGCTACCGGAGGTGCAGCAAATGCTCTCCCGGCAACCCGGATTCATCGGCCACTTCCTCGCCAACAAGGACGAGTTCGCCTACCTCGGTTTCAATCTCCCACCGCTGCTGAAAGGCCTGGCACGGGTCACCCAGGCGGGCGCGTACATCGACACCTACCTGTGCAATTTCAATGTGACCCTGGTACCCGCGTTGAGCACGGTGATCCCGTCCATCGTCGCCCACGCGACGCCGGGTGGCAAAGCCACACAATCCCCGATCTGCAGGTGAGACGATGAGATCCTTCACCGCGCGTATCCGCAAATCGTTGTCACAGCCCATCGAGAACTGGAACAAGGTCATCATCGGCGCCGTCGCGCTGGTGGCCATCGTGGTGGTCGCCCTCGGGCTGATCAAGGTCGGCCAGGCCGGAATCGGCAAGCATTCGGTTCGCGCTCAGTTCGCTCAGGCCGCCGGTCTCACGCCCGGCGATTCGATCAGTGTCGCCGGCGTTCCGGTGGGCACGGTCAAGGACACCCGGCTCGACCACACCTTCGTCACCGTGACGATGGAGGTGGGCGACGATGTCCCCCTGGGATCGGACACACGAGCATCGATCAAGCTGACCACGCTACTCGGCTCCCGATACATCGAGCTGTCACCCGCCGGCTCCGGATCGCTCCCCGACGATCTCATCCCCTTGTCGCACACGGCTGTCCCCTACGACCTGCAACAGGTCATGCAAAACGCCACAACGACTTTCGAACAGGTCGATGCCGAGAAGATCGGGACGTCGATGACCACGTTGTCCCGCCAGCTCGACGGCACACCCGAGCTGGTCCCACAGGCCCTCACCAATATCCAGAGCCTGTCGACCATCATCGCCGACCGACGCGGGCAGATCGGTTCCCTGCTGACCAGTACGCAGAAGCTGACCGCCGTGGTCCGGCGGCAAGAGTCCGGTCTCGGCCAGCTGATGACGCAGGGGCGTGATCTGTTGCGTGCGTTGCTGACCCGACAGGTGATGATTGATCGGCTCCTCGACTCGACAACGGTGCTGGCGAATCAGCTCCGCCAGGTCGTCGTCGCCGATCGGTCGGGTCTCGACAAATTGGTCACCAATCTCGACGGCCTGCTGGACAGCCTGCGGCGCAACGACAATCTGCTGCGCAACACGCTCCAGATCCTGCCTGTCCCGGTCCGGAATTTCGCGAACGTCACCGGGACCGGCAACGAGACAGACTTCACCTCGCTGACGGGCCCGCTGATCGATTCGTGGATGTGCGCGATCTCCAAGCAGGCAAACCTCGCCAACCTCCCGCCCTACTTCAAGGACTGCCGATGACCCGGGGTCGAATCATCAAGGTGGCACTGCTGGCCGTGGCGGTGCTGCTGGTCGTCGGTGTCGCACGGTCGTGCACCGACGACGACCACACGATCTCCGTCGTCGCGCAGTTCGACAACGCCTCCGGGCTCTACGAGGGCAACGCGGTCTCGGTACTCGGGATGCCTGTCGGCAAGGTCACCAAGATCACCCCGCACGCCGGATTCGTCGATGTGGCGATGGACATCAGCACGGACACACCGGTTCCCGCCGACGCGTCCGCGGTGACGGTCTCCACGTCCGTGCTGACCGACCGGCATGTGGAACTCACCCCCGCATATCAGGGCGGCCCCCAACTGCAGGACAATGCCCACCTGGGGCTGAACCAGACCAGGACCCCGGTCGAGGTTGACCGGATGCTGGCCATGGCCGACAAACTGTCGGTCCAACTACAGGGCGACAATCGCGGTGGCGGGCCGGTCGCCGACCTGCTGAACGTGAGTGCGGCGATGACGTCGGGGAACGGGCCGGACATCCGTTCGGCGCTGGGCTCGCTGTCTCGTGCGCTCGCGATGGGCTCCGATCACGGTGAGCAGACGCGCAACGCGATCACCGACATCGTCGATGACATGTCGTCGCTCTCGGCGACCGCGGCCCGAAACGATGCCACCATCCGGGAGTTCGGATCGTCGGTCCAGCAGATGTCGGATCTGTTCGCGGACCAGAACATCGGGTGGGGCACCACCGGCGCCAAGATCAATGCGGTTCTCGGTGAGGCGACCGATCTCATGCAGCAGCGTCGCAAGGATGTCGCGGACACGGTCTCGGGCGCCACCACGGTCACGCGGGCGCTCGCGGACTACCGGAGATCGTTGTCGGAGTTCCTCGACGTCGCGCCGCTGGTGATGGACAACGCGTACAACACGATCGATAAGAAGGCCGGAGTCGCCCGGGTCCATGCCCAGCTCGAGAAGGTGTTCTTCGACGGACGACTCGTCAAGGAGGTCTGCAACGTACTCGGGATGCGCGAACTCGGTTGTGCGACAGGCACGTTGCGCGACTTCGGGCCGGACTTCGGCATGGACGGAATGCTCGAGGCGATGGCGGGGAAGCCGCAATGAGGTATTCGACGATCGTCCGGCTGATGGTGGCGGCCCTCTGCATGTGCACGCTCGCCGGGTGCGGCGTCGGCCTCGCGGACCTGCCTCTGCCCAAGAAGGGAACCGAATCCGGCGCGACCTATACGCTGCGCGCCGAGTTCGCGAACGCACTGAACCTCCCCGAGGAGGCAAAGGTCAAACTCAACGGCGCAGACGTCGGTTCGGTGCAGAGCATGTCCGTGCGTGACTACGTCGCCGTGGTGACCATGCACGTCGCGGACGAGGTGAAGCTGCCGCGCGGCACCCGAGCCGAACTGCGCTCGGCCACTCCGCTCGGTGACGTCTTCGTCGCCCTGCAGCCGCCGAAGTCGCTCACGACCGACACCGCCGACCTCGGTGACGGGGACACGATCTCGTTGAAGGACACCGGCGCTGCGACGACGGTCGAGGAGATCCTCTCCACGTCGGCGCTGTTGGTCAACGGGGGCGTCCTCCGCGACCTGACGAAGATCGTCAACGGCCTGGGGCGAACCGTGGGCAATCGTGGTGACAAGTTGTCGGACCTCATCGCACATTCCACCCGGTTGATCTCCGCGCTGTCCGCACGATCGGGCGACATCCGCAATGCGCTGCGCCAGACCGACGCTCTGGTCTCCACCGTGTCGGCACAGCAGAAGACGGTCAACGATTCACTCGCCGCCGCCGGACCTGCGCTCGACGTCATCTCGTCGAACTCGGATCAGATCCTGACCCTGGTCGATCAGATCGGACAGATCAGCACTCAGCTGTCGCGCTATCCGTCGATCGCCACCGGCAAGACACAGAACCTGATGGCCAACCTCAACACCCTGTCGAAGGGGCTCAACGACGCCGCGACGGACCCCCAGGCGGACCTGACCAAGATGAACTCGTTGCTCGCGCCGGTCATGAAGATCACCAATTCCACTGCTGCTCACGTCAATGCGGACCTTCAGGACCTGTCCATCGGCGCGCTGGCGGACCCCCGGCACAAGGCCGATCCGGGGGCCCGACTACCCGACGTCACCGACGTCGGCAACTTCGTCGGGACCATCACGTACACCTTGGAGAAGCTGCGCAAGAAGTTGGAGCCGCCGCGATGACGTCGACAACCGATGACCGCTCGTTCGCGGCGCCCGGCGCCTCGGCCTTCCGTACCGGCTTCCTCGAAGTCCCGGCACGCGGCATCGTGTCGGCCACCCGACGGGGGCGCCGACATCGACTCGGGCTGTCCGCCATCGGGTTGTTCGTCGTGCTCATCCTGGGCATCGGGTATCTCGTGTTCGGCGTCTTCCACAGCTCGCCCGCCAGCTCCCCGATCGTGGTCCGCGTGCAGCTCAAGGAATCCGGTGGCCTTCTCGCCGGCCAGAACGTCACACTCCGCGGCGTGCCGGTCGGCCGCGTGCGTCAGGTGGACCTCACCCGGGACGGTGTCGTCGCACAGGCCGAGATCGACCCGAGCGTCCAGATCCCGGTGCGGGGCGAGGTCCGGGTGGCCGGCCTGTCGCTGGCGGGCGAACAGTATCTCGACTTCCGGCCCGCCACGTCGTCCGGCCCGTTCCTCAGCGACGGAACGGTGATCTCGGCGGACCAGACCACCACCCCGGTCCCGCTCGCGAACGTCCTCGACGACCTCAGCGGCACCCTCGATCAGGTCGATCCGGAGAAGTTGCACACCATCACGCATGAACTCGGGGTCTCGCCACAGGGTTCGGAGCGGCTGGCCGACATCATCGACGGCGGGACGTACCTGATCTCCACCCTCGATTCCGTTCTGCCGCAGACGGTGAGTCTGTTGAAGAGCAGTCGCACGGTGCTCACCACCCTCGGCCAGGGCGCGCCGGCCCTCACCGAGACGTCCAAAGATCTCAGCCATCTGATGGCCGGTGCGGCGCGCAAGCAGAACGGCTACCGTACGCTGCTGAACCGCACCCCGGCAGCGCTGCGGGCCACCGACGCCATCATCGCCGACAACGCGCCCACGATGGTGCAACTGCTGGGCAATCTGGCAACCGTGACACAGATGGCCTACGTGCACATACCCGCTCTCAACGAATTCTTCTTCCCCCAGGATCGGGACGGATCGACCCTCGGCGCACTGAGCACCACCATGCGAGACGGCGGCATCTGGGCCGCGGTGAACATCTATCCGCGCAACACCTGTGATTACGGGCTGCCGCGCCTGCCACCGTCACAACCCGATCATCCAGAACCTTATCTGTATACGTACTGCAACAACCCCGACCCGTCGGTGCAGATCAGGGGTGCCCGGAATGCACCCCGGCCGCCGGGCGACGACACCGCGGGTCCGCCACCCGGAGCGGCGCCCGACGCCCGCTCGAGTCCCTCACCGACCGGACCGCAATCGATTCCGCTGCCCTTCGCCGGACCCGCACTACCGTCCCAACCATGACCACCGGAAGATCGATCGAAAGGACAATCGTGAACTCCACGACGACCAAGGCACCGAACAAGTCCTCGTCCGTGCGTCCGCCGTCGGCGCGATCCACGGCCAAGCGGTTGGCCGGCGCGGCGCCGTCGGTGCGGCGCGAGAAATCCGCTGAGTCGCCGAGCGATCCCGCGATCACACCGCTCTCCGACGACGACACCGACGCGACGGAACCGGCGCAGGTGAGCTCCGATCCGCCGGAGGTCACCGCCGACGACGAGGCAGCCACCTCCGATCACGAGGAAGAATCCGCCGCCGCCCCGACCCGTCGAGCGCGGGTCCGGGCCGCCCTCACCGGCCGCCGAACCCGGCGAATCTTCACCGTCGTCGTCACTTTGGTGGCCATCGTCGGTGTGGCACTTGCCGGTTGGTTCGGCATGGAGTGGAAGCAGGCTCGCGACGTCGACAACGCTGCCACGGCCGCGAAGTCGGTCGCCGAGCAATACGCGGTCTCCCTGACCAGCGTCAGCGCCGACAGCGTCGACAAGGACTTCGCGACCGTTCTCGGCGGCGCCACCGGCGGATTCAAGGACATGTACGCGAAGTCGAGCGCGCAGTTGCGTCAGTTGCTCGTCGACAACAAGGCCGACGCGCAGGGAAAGGTCATCGCATCGGGCATCCAGTCGGCGACCACCGACAAGGTGGTGGTGCTCCTGTTCATCGACCAGACGGTACGCAACGCGTCCACTCCCGAGCCACGGATCGACCGCAGCCGTGTGGTGATGACGATGGACAAGGTCGGTGACCGATGGCTCGCATCCAAGGTCGACCTGCCGTGATCACCCACGACTGACCCTGCTCGCGCAGGTTCTCGTCGACTCCCAGAGGTGAGGGCTCAGGCGTCCGCGGAGGTGATCCCGATGATCGCGTCCCTGAGTTCCGGTCGGCAGATCACCAGGTCGGGCAAATAGGTGTCGTCGCGGTTGTAGACGAGTTCCGAACCGTCGATCCGGCCACACCACAAGCCTTTTGCCTGGGCCACCGCAACGGGTGCCGCCGAGTCCCACTCGTATTGGCCACCTGCGTGCACGTAGGCGACGGCCTCGCCCCGGACAACCGCCATGGCCTTGGCGCCGGCAGAGCCCATCGCCAGCACCTCTCCGCCGATGGCATCGGCGACCGCCTGGGAGAAGACGGGCGGGCGAGAAGCGCTGACCACCACACGTGGCCGATCCCCCGCGGGCACGGCCGCGAGCCCGTCGGTCGGGGCCACCGGTTCGGTGTCGTCGAGGTAGGTGACGCCAAGAGCCGGGAGTGCCACCGCACCTGCGATGAGTCCGTCGGTCGCCGACCACAACGCCACGTGGACCGCCCAGTCGGCGCAACCTTCGGTGCCGTATTCCCTTGTGCCGTCGACCGGATCGACGATCCAGACCCGGGCGGCGGTCAACCTCTGCTTGTCGTCGGCGGATTCCTCGGAGAGCACCGCGTCATCGCGCCGCTCGGCCGCCAGCCGAGCCAGGATGAACTCGTCGGACCGGAGATCGCCTGCCTTGCCGAGTTCCTTTCCGGCGAGCCCGCTGGTGGCACGGATCTCGAGGAGCAGTTCTCCTGCGGCGGTGGCCAGATCACCGGCGAGCACACGATCGGTGGACAAGTCGCTCTCCTACAGTCCCAGGTTTCGGATGATCGATTCGGCCACGTCGACCGGCGAACCATCCGATGGTGTCACCACCACGTCGGCATGGCCGGGACGTTCGTAGGGTGAGTCGATCCCGGTGAACTGGCTGATCTCGCCGCGGCGCGCCTTGGCGTACAGGCCCTTCGGGTCACGTTCTTCACACACGTCGAGCGGTGTATCCACGAAGATCTCGAAGAACGGCAGTCGCCGTTGCGCATGGATCTCGCGCGCCCGTTGCCTCTCCTCGGCGAACGGACTGATCAGCGAGACGATCGCGATCGCCCCCGCGTCGGCGAACAGGGCAGCGACCTCACTGGTTCGGCGGATGTTCTCCCGACGGTCGTCGTCGGAGAAGCCGAGGTCGACGTTGAGGCCGTGCCGGAGGTTGTCGCCGTCCATCAGGTACGCGGGGCGGCTCTCGGCCACCAGTCGGCGTTCGAGTTCGACGGCCAGCGACGACTTGCCGGAACCGGACAGTCCGGTGAGCCAGATGGTGGCGCCCTGATGGGTCCGCTGTTCACGCGACACCTTGGTGGTCTGCCACACCACGTGGCTGTCCTTGCTGACCGGCGCGGTGATCATGCCCGCCGCCACCGTCTTGTTGCTCCCCTCGTCGATGAGGATGAAGCTGCCGGTCTCCCGGTTCTTGCGGTAGGCGTCGAACATCACCGGCTGCTGCGTGTGCACGGTGATCCGCGCGATCTCGTTGAGCCCGAGGCTGGTCGCCTCCTCGTCACGGTGCAGCGTGTTGACGTCGAGGCGATAGTTCAGTCCGCTCACCTGCGCGCGGGTCAGCCGCGTGCCGCACATCATCTGATACCGGTTGCCCGGACGCAGTTCGGTGTCGTCGGCGAACCAGCACACCATCGCGTCGAGGTCGCGGCCGACGTACGGACGGTTGTTCGGACGCGCCAGCATGTCGCCACGCACGATGTCGATCTCGTCGGCGAGTTCGATCGACACCGCCATCGTCGCGAACGCCTCGTCCACCTTGGTGCCGCCGGGCCCCCAGATCTCGGTGATGGTCGTGCTGAATCCCCCGGGCAGGACGACGATCTCATCTCCTCGCGAGAACACGCCGCCGGCCACCGTCCCGGCGTAGGCGCGGTGGTCGGCACCGTCGCTGCGCTGGGGCCGGATGACGTACTGCACCGGCATCCGCGCGTCGATCAGGTTGCGGTCCGAGGCGATGTAGACGTTCTCGAGGTGATTCAGGAGAGGGCGGCCCTCGTACCACGGCATGTTCACCGACTGCTCGACCACGTTGTCGCCCTGCAACGCAGACATCGGGATGAAGGTCAGGTCGATGACGTTGAGCTTGGCGGCAAAGGCGATGAAATCGTCACAGATCTCGTCGAACCGTTCCTGCGACCAGTCGACGAGGTCCATCTTGTTCACACAGATCGTCAGGTGCGGAATACCCAGGAGCGACGAGAGGAACGCGTGCCGTCGGGTCTGTTCCAGCACCCCTTTCCGGGCATCGATGAGAATCATCGCCAGGTCGGAGGTCGAGGCGCCGGTGACCATGTTGCGCGTGTACTGCACGTGTCCCGGAGTGTCGGCGATGATGAACTTGCGCCTCGGGGTCGTGAAGTACCGGTAGGCGACGTCGATCGTGATGCCTTGTTCGCGTTCGGCCCGCAGACCGTCGGTGAGGAGCGCGAGGTTCGCATACTCGTCGCCACGCTCGGCACTCGTGCGCTCGATGGATTCGAGTTGGTCGGTGAAGATGCTCTTCGAATCGAAGAGCAGTCTGCCGATGAGGGTCGACTTGCCGTCGTCGACCGATCCGGCCGTCGCCAGGCGAAGCAGTTCTTTGGGCATCAGAAGTACCCCTCCTTCTTCCGATCCTCCATACCCGCTTCGGAGATGCGGTCGTCGGCGCGGGTGGCACCCCGTTCGGTGACCCGGGTGATCTCGATCTCCTCGACCACCTTCTCGATGGTGTCGGCCCCGCTGAGGACGCAGCCCGTGCACGTGGCGTCGCCGACGGTACGGAAACGGACCATCTCGGTCCTCGCCTCCTCCCCCGGGTACTGCTGCAGGAAACGGGTCTTGGCGAGCAGCATGCCGTCGCGCGGGATCACCTCACGTTGGTGCGCGTAGTAGATCGGCGGGAGTTCCATGTGCTCCGCACCGATGTACTGCCAGATGTCGAGTTCGGTCCAGTTGCTCAGTGGGAACACCCGGATGTGTTCGCCCTTGTGATGCCTGCCGTTGTACAGGTGCCAGAGTTCCGGGCGCTGGGCGCGCGGGTCCCAGGCGCCGAACTCGTCACGGAAACTGAACACCCGCTCCTTGGCCCTGGCCTTCTCCTCGTCCCGCCGGGCACCGCCGAACACCGCGTCGAACCGGTTCTCGGTGATGCCACGAAGGAGTGCGGTGGTCTGCAGCCGGTTGCGGCTCGTGCCCGGACCGGTGTCCTCGACGACCCGTCCCGCATCGATGTCGTCCTGGACGGAGCTGACCACCAGTCGCACACCGGTCTGCTCGACGACCCGGTCACGGAAGTCGATGACCTCGTCGAAATTGTGTCCGGTGTCGACATGCATCAGCGGGAACGGCACCGGGGCCGGCCAGAACGCCTTGCGCGCCAGGTGAAACATCACCACCGAGTCCTTGCCTCCGGAGAACAGCAGTACCGGCCGCTCGAAGGTGGCGGCCACCTCCCGGATGATGTGGACCGACTCGGCCTCGAGCGCATCCAGGTGGGTCAATTCGTACCCGTGGTGCACGCGATGACCTGTCGCGTCTGCCGTGCTCGACACTGACCAACTCCTTGACATGTCGGATATTCGACACTCAGTATTGAGTATGTGACACAAACCGTAGGTGAGTCGTCTGGCGCGAGTCAACCGTCGCGCGCCGGCGCTTCACCTCCCACCGCCCGCGTCATCAGCATCATCGAACTCCTCGCCGATCCGGCCAGGCAATCGATGACGCTTGCCGAGATTGTCCGCCAGATCGGGTTGTCGCGCGCCACCGCCCACGCGATCGTCGGCGAACTGGTCGAACGCGGTTGGCTGTTCAGAGGCCCCGCGTCGAACACCTACGGGATCGGTCCGGGATTCGTCGCGCTCGCCCGGTCTGCGGACAACGCGGATCACCTGAGTCGATGGGCGGCTACTGCCGCGCGGGCACTGAGCGACCGATTGTCGATCCCCTGCTTCGTCGCCCGACGTACCGCCCGCGATTCGATCACCGTGGCCGAACACGCGGTACCCGATCACCTCACCGACGGCGGCGACGCATCGCCGTGGTTCCGCCATGGTCAGCGCATCCGGCTGCGCCCGCCGATCTGCCGGGAGTTCGTCGCATGGGAGTCGGCGGAGGCCCGGGCCGACTGGATCGCCCAGGCTCCGGAGCCGACACGCACACGGCTGCGAGTGGTCCTCGACGTCATCGCCGAGCGCGGTTACTCGATCGAGCGGATGACCGACGATCACGTCGCGATGGTCGATGCGCTGAGCTCGCTCGACACGATGTCGGACGGCCTGCGCGCCAAGGTCGGCGACCTGCTGACCGAACTGTCGGTGATCGACTACCTCCCCGACGAGCTGACCGGAGACGTCGCCGCGGTCACGATCGGCGCTCCGATCAGGGATGCGAACCGGGGGGTGGTGGCCTCGATCGTCGCCTGCCCCAACACGACGATGCCGGCGGCCGAGCTGACGGCCATCGCCGAGGCTACGCGAGCGGCCGCCGACCGGATCTCCGAACAGTTGCGGTAGGCACCACCCGACGGTACGAAAGCGCACGTCCCCCATTCGTCCGACACACCAGTCACAACACCATCACAGTTCCCATAACTCGCAAATACCCCATGTCGGGCAGGTCGCCACATCGGCTACGGTCCCCGACATGTCACAGCTCCCTCGCCCCTCGACCCACGAAACCCCAGGCTCCACGCGTCGTCGTCGCCTCACCATCGCCCTCCTCGCCGCCGCCGCCGCGATCGGACTCGGCGCCGTGGCGCCCACCACCGCGTCCGCAGAGACGGTCGTGCCGCTCGACCGGTGCTGGGGAGTGAGTCCGAACATCGTCGACCAGCCGTTCAGCACTGCGCGACTGTTCGTGAGTCCCAACGGGCGCGGTCGCGTCACCGCTGCCGTCCGCGACGTCTCCAGCTTCTGGACACCGACCGGCGGATACCAATCGGCCGGACGACTCGAGTGGCACAACCTCTCGACCGGCAAGAAGGGCGTCGCATTCGACACCGCGCAGATCAGATTGTTCGTCGGCGGACCCACGTTCCGGCTCGACACCGGACCCGGAACGGTTCGGGTCACGTTCAGCGCCGTGAATCGCAACGCGTTGTGGGCGATACCGAGCACCTCCTGTAGCGGGACCATGCGCGTGGGCTGACCGAGTCCCCGATCACGCCGCCCGGAGCGAGCAACACCCGACTACCAACCAAGCACTTGCTAGGTTACGCTCGGGGCATGAGTGATGCCGTCATCCCGCCCGCACTCGGCCCCGACGACCTCGGGCCGGATTCGACACCCGTCGCCTACGAGGTCGGCGGCCCCGAAGGCGCTGTCGCCTACGTGACGCTGAACCGGCCCGATTACCGCAACGCCCAGAACTCCGTGATGACGTATTCACTGGATGCGGCGTTCCGCAAGGCCGTCGACGACGCGGCGGTAAAGGTCGTGGTGCTCCGCGCGAACGGCAAGCACTTCTCGGCCGGTCACGACATCGGTACCCCGGAACGCGACTTCGACACCTTCTACGACAACGTCGCCACCCTGCACTGGGACCACACCGACAAGTCGGGGGCAGATCAGCGTCTCGCCCGCGAGATGGAGGTCTACATGGGCATGTGCCGCCGTTGGCGTGAGATGCCCAAGCCGGTCATCGCCCAGGTCCACGGTGCCTGCATCGCGGGCGGTCTGATGCTCGCGTGGATCTGCGACTTCATCGTGGCCTCCGACGATGCATTCTTCTCCGATCCCGTTGCCCGCATGGGCATCCCGGGCGTTGAGTACTTCGCGCATGCCTACGCGCTGGGTACTCGCCGCGCGAAGGAGATCCTGTTCACCGGCGAACGGTTCACCGCCACACAAGCTGCCGAGTGGGGCATGGTCAACCACGTCGTGCCCCGGGATGAACTGTCCGCCAAGGTCGACGCGATCGCCGAGAAGATGGTCGCGATGCCGATGCAGGGACTCTTCCTGAGCAAGAAGGCCGTCAACATCTGCGAGGACCAGATGGGCCTGCGCAACTCGATGGACTCGGTGTTCGGGTGGCATCACTTCGCGCATGCGGCCAACTCCGAGTCGGGCGGCGATTCGCTCGGCGGCATGGATGCCAAGTCGATGAAGGCGAGTGGGGCGTCGGCATCCAACGGGTCGGGGAGCTGACATGGATCTGTACTTCGACGACGACGCCGAGGAATTCCGCACGGAGGTGCGGTCGTGGCTGGCCGAACATGTTCCCGCCGAACCACTCCCGTCGATGGACACCGCAGAGGGCTTCGAGGCGCACCGGGAATGGGAACGAACGATGGCCGCCGACCGGATGTCGGTGGTCAGCTGGCCCGAGGAATACGGGGGCCGCGACGTCCCCCTGCTGCACTGGGTGATCTTCGAGGAGGAGTACTACCGCTCGGGCGCGCCCGGCCGGGTCAGCCAGAACGGCATCTTCCTGCTCGCCCCCACATTGTTCGAACATGCCAACCCCGATCAGCTCGCCCGCATCCTGCCGCGCATGGCGCGTGCCGACGACATCTGGGGTCAGGCGTGGAGCGAACCCGAGGCGGGCAGCGACCTCGCCTCGCTACGGTCGACGGCGACCCGTACCGACGGCGGGTGGCTGCTCAACGGGCAGAAGACCTGGAGTTCGCGATCGAGCTTCGCCGACTGGGCGTTCGGCCTGTTCCGCACCGACAAAGCGGCCCAGCGCCACAAGGGACTCACGTACTTCATGTTCGACCTGCGCAGTCCGGGCGTCACGGTACGGCCGATCGCGCAGCTCGACGGCGAGCCCGGCTTTGCCGAACTCTTCCTCTCCGATGTCTTCGTCCCCGACGACCCGGCCGACCCCGGCGACTCCGGCGTCATCGGTGAGATCGACAACGGCTGGCGCGTGGCCATGAGCACCGCGGCCAACGAACGCGGTCTCTCGCTACGCTCCCCCGGCCGCTTCCTGGCGGCCACCGATCGTCTGGTGGACCTGTGGAAGCGCAATCGCGACTCGGTGCCGTCGACGGCGAATGTCGATGCCCGCGTTGCCGATGCGTGGATCGGCGCCCGGGCCTACGAGCTCTCGACGTACCAGACGGTCAGCCGTCTCGCCGCAGGCGGCCAGCTGGGTATGGAATCGTCGATCAACAAGGTGTTCTGGTCGCAGTGGGACATCGCCACGCACGAGACCGCCCTCGACCTCCAGGGTGTCGACGCCGAACTCGACGACGCCTGGATGGACGGCTACCTCTTCTCGCTGTCCGGTCCGATTTACGCCGGTACCAACGAGATCCAGCGCAACGTCATCGCGGAACGGCTGCTCGGCCTCCCGCGTGGGGACAGGTGACACCATGGAATTCCTCCTCTCCGATGTGCACGACGACCTGGGCTCCACGGTCGACGCCCTGCTCACCAAGGCCGATGTCGCGTCGCGCGCCCGCGCGTGGGCCGACGGCGATCCGCAACCGGCTACCGAGGTGTTCGCCACGCTGGCCGAGACCGGGATCAGCGGCCTGCTGATCGACGAGTCGTCGGGCGGCTCGTCGGCCGGCGCCATCGAGATGGCCGTCGCCATGGAACAGATCGGACGCCACGCCCTCCCCGGACCGGTCATCGAGACCATCGCGGTGCTGCCCGTGTTGTTCCACGCCGCGAACATCACCGGGGAACGTCTGAGCGCCTTGGCCGAAGGGTCCATCGCCACCTGCGCCATCCCACCGATCGCACCGATGGCCCCCGTCACCGACGTCGCCTACCTCGTGCGCGACGGCGTGCTCAGCACGGCCACCGTCGGCGAACCGGTGGCGACCGTCGATCCGACCCGCATGGTCGCCGAGCTGACCCCGGGCGAGGTACTGGCCGAAGGCGTTTCCGTCGACGATGCGATCGACATCGGCATCTTGGCGGCGGCCGCTCAGCTGCTCGGCATGGCAGGCTCGATGCTCACCCTCGCCGCCGACTATGCGCAGGCGCGCAAGCAGTTCGGTCGTCCGATCGGCTCCTTCCAGGCGGTCAAGCACCACCTCGCCGACGTCGCGATCGCGATCGAGATGGCACGACCCCTGGTCCACGCCGCCGCTCTCGGGATCGACGGTCTGGCGCCGGAGGACACCGACACCCGTCGGGACGTCGCCGCGGCCAAGGTCGCTGCCGGCGACGCTGCCCACCTCGCCTCGCGCCGGGCGCTGCAGGTGCTGGGAGCCATCGGCTACACCACCGAGCACGACCTGTCTCTCTACCTGACCAAGACGCGTGCGCTGCTCACCGCGTGGGGAACTCCCGCGGTCCTGCGGCAGCGAGTACTGGAGTCGTTGTGACCAGTGATGTGATCGCCCCCGCAGCGGTCTCGGCGGAGGAGCGCGAGGCGCTCGCCGAGGCCATCCGCGATCTGGTGACCCGCCGCGCCGACTCCGCATCCGCCCGAGCGGCGATGCGCGCGACACCACGGATCGACCGCGGGCTCTGGCAGACGTTGTGCGCAGAGATCGGTGTTGCGGCCCTCCCCATCCCGGAAGAGGCCGGTGGCGCGGGCGCCTCCTTCGCCGAGACGGCGGCCGTTCTCGAGGAACTGGGCCGATCGCTGAGCCCGGTGCCTGTCTACGCGACGGCGCTGGCCACCGCCGCGATCCTCATCGCCGGTGACGACGAGGTCACCGCCGCCTTGCTGCCGTCCATCGCATCCGGCGAGCGCATCGCGACGGTGTGTTGGGCGGGTCGCGACGGATGGGACCGGCCGGGAGTGCGGGCCGACGGCGGATTGCTCTCCGGCACAGCCGACTACGTGATCGACGGCGAGTCGGCAGACCTCCTGCTGGTACTCGCCGGTGGCGTCGACGGCACCACCCTGCACGCGGTGGATGCCGACGCCGACGGTGTGACGGTCACCCCCCTACCCGTGGTCGATCCCAGTCGCCCCCTCTCGCGGATCGACTTCGACGAAGCACCGGCCCGCACGATCGCGTCGGGCTCGGATCTGCCTGGCCGACTCCGCACCCACGCATGGGCCCTGCTGGCCGCCGAACAGGTCGGCGGTGCCGCGGCAGCACTCGACCTCACCGTCGACTACACGAAGTCACGCAAGCAGTTCGGTCGGATCATCGGATCGTTCCAGGCGTTGAAGCACCGGATGGCGGACATGTACGCGTCGGTCGAGACCGCTCGGTCGATCTCCAGGGCTGCCGTGGCGGCGATCGTCACCGGTGATCCGGCCGCCGACGACCTGGCAGCGGCGGCACATGTGTACTGCTCGGAAGCGTTCGCACGCGTGACCGGCGAGGGCATCCAGCTCCACGGGGGTATCGGCATCACCGCCGAACACGACATCCAGCTCTATTTCAAGCGCGCACACGGCAGTGCCCAACTGTTCGGGCAGCCGCACGAGGTGATCGCGGAACTCGGCGGCCGCCTGCTCAGCTGAAGCGGCCCGCCGCCGCGAGCGGCGGCATCCGCCTCAATAATCGAAAGAGCTGTCCGAACCCGTCGCACCCGGCCGAATCCGCCGGATGTGGACACGTCGCGCCAGCCGGATCGCCGGGCGTACCAGGAACTCGATGCTGCCCAACAGGAAACACCAGGTGGCTGCGAAGGTCGTGCTCTCCCAGAAGAACAGGATGCTGCCGGCGACAAACCACATCGCGATCAGGACATCGTTCGCGATGCTGATCGTCTCCCATCGCTGCCGCACGATCAGCTCCTCACGCCCGATCGTGAAGGTCACTTCGTCATCACTCAACGTGCAGTCCCCTCCGGTCCGATTGCCAAAGCCCTGTGTCTCCTCACCGGCTTTCTGCGGCTTCCACTTCTACTTCCGACATCATCACAGGGACGTCGTCGCCTTCCGTCGCTCCGCGAACTGATCTGCCAGCCCGACGATCAGCGCGACCAGAACCAGCAGCGCCGCCGTCGAGAGCCCGAGCTGGAACGCTTTCGCCCAGTCGCCGTGTGTATTCGCCACCTGTGCGAAGAACACTGCTCCCACCACGGCAATACCGGCGGCGGAGCCGATACGCTGGCCGGTCTGCAGAACGCCACCCGCGATGCCCGCCTTGGAGACCGGGATCTCGTCGAGACTCAGGGTGAGGTTCGGCGAGATCACCAACCCCGATCCGATGCCGGCCACCAGCAACGGGACTGCGGCCGCGTAGGCCACGTTGTCTCCGGGCACCAATTGGACTGCGAACACGGTCGTCACCATGCCGACGACAACGAGCAGCAGTCCGAAGACGACCAGCTTGCGGCCGAACTTCCCGACGATGTTCCCGCCGATGGCCGCCGATACCGCGGAACCGAGCGCGAAGGGGGTCACGGCGAGACCCGCCATCAGTGCCGAATAGCCCAGTCCCTGCTGCACATAGAGGGTGTAGATGAAGAAGACCGTGGTGAATCCGGCGAAGTACACGAGCGCGATGACACAGCCCAGCGAATACGACCGCAGGGTGAACAACGACAGGTCCACGAGTTGCTGCCGGCCCCGGCGCGCCTGGTGCCGCTCCCACCACACGAAGACCGCCAGGAGCACCGCGGCGAGGACCATCAACAGCCACTTGCCGTTGCCTTCCCACTGCTGTTCCTGGACGAGCGGCAGCATCAGTGCAACCACGCCGGCGCCGAGCAGGACCACCCCGATGGGGTCGAACGACGATGCGCGCAACGGCTGCTTGGTCTCGACCGGCCGGGAGGGTATCAGTCGGACTGCCGCGATGAAGGCCAGGATGCCGATCGGTACGTTCACGAAGAACACCCATCGCCAGCCGTGCTCTTCACCGCCGATCTGGATGAGGATGCCGCCGAGCAGGGGCCCGACCGCGGTCGAGATGCCGATGGTCGCGGCGAACATCCCGAACGCCCGGCCGCGCTCGGCGCCCCGGAACAGGAGCTGGATGAGTCCCGACACCTGGGGGCTGAGAATGCCGCCGGCGGCGCCCTGGATGAGCCGCGAGATGACCAGCATTCCCGGCCCCGGTGCCAGGCCGCACGCCGCGGAGGCAAGGACGAACAGCGTCAATCCGACGAGGAATGTGGTCTTGCGACCCCGAGCGTCCCCGACGCGGCCGGCCGGTACCAGCACGAGGCCGAAGGTCAGGGCGTATCCGGAAACCACCCACGACAGGTCGGCCGACGTCGCGCCGAGCCCCTTCTCGATCGACGGCAGCGCCACGTTGACGATCGAGACGTCGAGCAGGGTCATGAAGCCGACCACCAGGCACACTGCCAGCGCCTTCCAGCGCCGCGGATCGGGCTGATACTGATCGGACAGCGGGCCGGCGGGCGTTGACATGTCTGTAGTGAACCACCTCGTACGTGTCGGGCGCGCGACTCAGGCTTCCGAGATCCGGCGAGATGTGCACATGGAAGTGAGCATGCGCGACGGCTCGTCCGTGAAGGTGGCGGAGATCTCGGCGCTCAGCGTGCTCGCGGGCCGCGCGCCCGCCCGGCCGTCCGGTCGCGGAGCCGGGCCAGCAGCTTCTCCACCGCTCCCGACAAAACCAACAGCAGCAAGGGCCAGGAACCCGTCTCGGGATAGAGGATCGCGATGACCATTGCGACCACCAGCAGCACGAACGTCACGGTGCCCGAGCGCCGGCGGAGCCATGGTTCGATGTCGTCGCCCGGTTCCAGCAGCTCGCGACGACGGGCGCCCCACGCGGTCATGGAGACCAACGAGAGAATCGATACGGCAAGCACTCCCATGTAGACGGCGTTGGCACGTTCGATGTACTGATTGTCGAGCATGGCCGTGACGAACGGAAGCGCCACGATGGTCAGCAGCCAGACGAAGTGGAGCTCGAACAGCACCCGGTCGTAGGTCCGGAAATGCTCCATGGTGCGGTGATGATTGCGCCACAAGACCCAGATCACGATGAAGCTGACAAAGAAACTGACGATCTCGGGCATATGTTCGGAGAAGACGTCACCGACCGTGGTGTCCTCCGAGATCTCCCGCGGGATGTCGGCAAGCGGCAGCACGAGGAGGGTGAGCGCAATCGCGACCACCGCATCCGAGAACGCGATCAGCCGGCGGAATCCCTCCTCGGTGCGACGAGACTCGTAGTCGGCCATGAAACAGACAGTACGATGACTCGCGATCGACTGCGCGACATGCGGTGAAACAGCGCGAGCGTCCTACCGGCCCGCCAAGGCGGCCTTCACGAAGTCGGCGGCTGCAAGCGCTTTCTCCAGCTGCCCGGCCTTGACCACGTCGTCAGCTGCCGAGGGTGTCTGCCACTGCGCCAGCGGAGTGAGCTCGCCGTCGAGAAACTGTTGTCTGCACCTGCCCCGCTGGATCTTGCCGCTGGACGTCGTGGGAATCGAGACACGTTCCACCAGTAGCACCGAATGCGTGTCGATTCCGTACCGGTCCGCGACGGCGGTCCGGACCCGGTCGATGAGCCCGGCAAACCCGGCCCCCTCGATCCGCTCGCGGTCGACCTCCTGCACGACGACCAGTCGTTCGACCTGTCGCAGACCCGGTGTGAACGCAAAGGCCGCACCACGGCCGGAAACCAGCGCTGAGTGGCAGCCCTGCACCGTCAGCTCTATGTCGTTGGGATAGTAGTTGCCACCGCGGATCACGATGAGGTCCTTGCAGCGGCCGGTGATGAACAGCTCACCTGAGGCCAGGAACCCGAGATCACCGGTACGCAGGAACGGACCTTCCGACGTACCCGCTATCGAGGCAGCGAAGGTGTGCTCGGTTTCTTCCGCCCGCTCCCAGTATCCTTGGGCGACACCAGGTCCGGCGAACCAGATCTCGCCGACCTCGTTCGTCTCGCATCGGCGCCGGGTCGTGGGGTTCACGATGGCGACCTGACCGGCCCGCGGCTGACCGCAACCGACCACGGCGACCGATCGGTCGCCGGCGACGGTGTCGACGATACGGTCGCCACTGAGTGCCTCGCGGTCGATGTGACCGACCAGCGGGAGCTCGGAGTCCGACCCGCCGGACACCAGCAGCGTCGCTTCTGCCAGTCCGTACACCGCGGAGAAGGCCGACGGCCGGAATCCGGCGGAAGCGAAAGCTCCGGCGAAAGCCTGCAAGGAAGCCGCTTGCACCGGCTCGGCACCGTTCATGGCGGTGGTCAGGCTCGACAGATCAAGCGCCGCACGCTCTTCCGCGGTGCTGTGCTCGACACACAGGTCATAGGCGAAGTTCGGCGCCACCGTGTAGGTGGCGCGATGACGAGATATCGCCTCCATCCACCGCATCGGCCGCTTGATGAAAGAGGTCGGCGACATGAGGTGGGTGGTGCACCCGCGATGGATCATCGAGAAGATGCCACCGATGAGCCCCATGTCGTGATGCGACGGCAACCAGAGGCACGCTATATCGGCGTCGTCGCCCTCCCACGACTGACGGATGGACTCCATGTTGCGGAGCAGATTCGCATGCGTCAGCACGACCCCTTTCGGTGTCGTCGTGGACCCAGATGTGTACTGCACCATGGCTGTTGCGCTGGCATCGATGTCTGGTGCCACCCAATCCGCGGCGTCGGCAGACACCTCGTCCATCAGGCCCCACCGCAGGTCTCGCCCCTCACCCAGCGCATCCAGGGCGGCCTTGATGCTCTCGTGCGTCTCGGCGACGCCCAGTACGAATCGCGCTTGGGCATCAGGGACCACCGACGAGAGTCTCGGAGCCAGCCGCTCATGCACCGGCACGGCGACAGCCCCCGCGTAGATGCAGCCGAAGATCCCGGCGATGTGGTCGAGACCGGGCCGGCACAACACCAGCACGCGCTCACCCGCGGCACCATCCGCCTGCAAGCCGGCCGCGATCGCCCGAGCCCTGGTGTCCAGCTCGCGATACGTCACCCGACGAGAGTTCTCGCCGTCGCCGTCATAGGAGAAGCTGAACGCGAGCTTGTCCTCGTGCGTCTCGGCCCGCCGGCTCATCATGTCCAGAAGGGTCGCCTCGGGGGGCATTCTGTGATTCTGCATCCGTCACCTAATCGATCGTGCTGACCCGCGCGCTTCGATGTCGCTCGGCCGGGACCGGGGTGGCCGACGCAGGCCCGTGTCGACCTCGGGTGGGAAGTGACAATACCCGAGGACCCGTTCGGCGCCAGCATTTTTGGCCAATCGCCGGTGGGCTCCGCGCCCGTCGGCATCGCGCCTCCCCCGGCGCCCACGCGGTCGGGAAGGAAATTCTCCAAAGCTGCCATTTTGTGAGACTGCTCAGTCTATGTTAAGGGAGTTCTTAACTTAGGCGTAATAAGGAGTTCCCGTGCAGCGCTCAGCCCCCGCCTCCATCGATGCGAAACAACCATGTAATCGCCCCTCCACCCGCTCCTGGGTCACCGCCGGCGTCGCCGTTGCCGGCGTCGGCATGATTGCACTGGCGCCGAGCGTGACCTCCGCGGCACCGCTCGCGCAGCCGGCCACGGACGCCGCTGCGGTACAGCTCGCGGCGGATTGGAAGCCGTTCACCGCGTACATCGACGCGTTCAACAAGACATCGGCCAATGCATCGACGCTGTTCGGCAACTTCATGCTGGCTCCCGGTGTGTCGCTGCAGCAGGCGATCGTCAACCAGGCGGGCTACCTGCAGCAAGTGATCGACGACCCGTCGACCATCGACACGGTGATCGACTCCATGCGCAGCAACCTGAAGGCGATCGCGACGGGCCTGACGCTGATCGGGGCGGATGCTGACACCACCAGCACGGTGACCAACCACTCTGTCGACGGTCTCCATGGTGTGATCGTCTCGATGCTGCCACAATTCTTGCCGGCCGACAGCGCCATCGATCCCGCCGTGGTCTCCGCGGTCATGAATGTGCTGGCCTCACCGCTGAGCGGCGTCCTCATCGGTCTCGCCGGCCCGGTGGTAAGCCCCGTGGTCGCGGTGCTCAACAGCGCCATCACCATTGCGGCCGCGGTCCAGGCAGGCGATCGGTCGGCCGCGTTCTCCGACCTGTGGGATGCACCGGCGAAGGTGATCGACTCCGTCTTCAACGGGGCGACTCTCGATCTCACCGCCCTGACACCGATGATCAACGACACCGGGCTCCTGGGGGGCACCACTCTCAACAGCCTCGACATCGCCTTCGGCGGGTTGTTCACGCCCGGCAGTATCGGGCGTGGAACCTACGACGTGAATGACGGCACCATCGCCGCAGCCGGCGGCTCGATCCTGAACAGTGTCGGGCTGAACCTGACCACCGATGCGCTCGGCTTCCCCCTCACCCTCGACATCCCCGGCCAGGCGGTCGGTCCGATCGGCGCCCTCGAGGGCATGTCGCAGACGATCGGCGCCTTGCTCGGCGACAACTGGGATGGCAAAGACGGCAAGGTGATCCCCCCACTGGCCGGACTCGAGTTCCCCCAGTTGCCCGGCGGCTCGGCGAGCACGACCGATGCGGCAGAGAAACTCGCGGCTGCGTACTCCGATACCAAGTCGGCATCACCGACGAGTGACACCGCCTCGGCCGACGCGCCGGCACTCAAGACGGTGAAGCTCGACGTCGGTTCCCCTGCCGACGACCAAGCATCGTCGAGCACCCGACAGGACACCACCGAGACACCTTCTCCGACAGCAAATGTCACGGGTCCCGTCAACTCGACGAGTCCGGGCTCGTCAAGTTCTGACAGCGGAGCCGCCGCCGGCTCAGACAGCGACTCCGCATCCGGCGCGGACGGCGGATCGACGTCGAGTGACTCGTCCTCCAGCGCCTCGTCATCCACCGACTCGTCCTCGGGCGAGTCGTCGTCGGGCGAGTCGTCGTCGGGCGAGTCGTCGTCGGGCGAGACGTCCTCCAGCGAGTCGTCGTCAGGTGGGTCGACATCGAGCTCGAGCGGATCGTCCTCCGACAGCTCGTCATCGGGCAGCTCGTCATCGGGTAGCTCGTCGTCGAGTAGCTCGTCATCGGGCGACTAGCAGCGCAGTTGCGCACGTGAAACGCTCGGCTCGCAGTTGCGGGCCGAGCGTTTCATGCTGTGTGCCAACGATCCTCAGGGAGCCGCTCAGCGGGCGAATGCCTCCGCGACCGCAGCCTCTGTCAGACCGTAATCGGCAAGACTGTACTGATGCTGGGGCTTGCGTGCCCCCGACTGACTCTCGGCATCGAGGGCGTCCATCGAGGCGCGCGCGTCGTCGGAGAACTCCGTACCCAGCGCCGTGTACACCCGCTCGACGGTGCCGAACGGATCGTTGCGAAGGTCTGCGAAGTCGATGTCGAGGAACTGCGCCGGGTCGTGGTTGCGGCGCGCGGCCTCGAACTCGCGAAGCCCTCGTGACCAGAGTTCGAGTTGCGCCTCACCGATCTTGTCGCCGACGAAGGTGTTGGACCATCCCGGCGTCGCGTGCTCGGCCAGGCTGCACATCGACGCGATGATCGTCTCTGGGGGCCGATGAGTCTGGATCACAAGCGCATCGGGATAGGCTGCCATCAGGGCGTCCAGCGCGAACATGTGGCTGGGATTCTTGAGGACCCAACGCTTCTCCGGATCGTTGAGTCCGATCATCTGCAGATTCCGGCGGTGCCGCTGATACGTGGGTGTCCAGTCCTGCTGCGCGAGCCACCGAGAATAGGTCGGCAGGTACGCCAGCGACTCGTAGGAGATCGACATCACGTTCTGCCGCAGCAGTTGCCAGCATTCCTCGACCTCACCGGCATCGAGGTAGTGCAGACCCATGAACTCGGGGTTCGCCACGTGATGTTTCTCGAGGCCGGCGTTGATCTGCTGATACACCGGGTTCGACGCCCAGGTGTCACGCGGGGGTCGCGGCTGCGGGAACTCCGCGAGCCACATCTCCAATCCCTGGTGTGCCGGATCCGCGGTGAGAAGTCGATGCAGGGCCGTGGTGCCTGTCCTCGGCAACCCGGTGACGAAGATCGGGCGCGTGATCGGCACATCGGCGTAGGAGGGATTGGCCTGCCACGACGACTCGGACAACAGTCGGGCGATCAGCGCTCCTTTGAGGAAGAAGCGGAACATCTTGCTGCCCAGTTCGGTGAGGTCCGCGTCCCGCGCATACGACTCGAGCAGCACCTCCAGCGCCTCGCGGTAGTCGTCCGGGTTGCCGAAGTCGTCGAGACCCGTTGCCCGCATCGCGGATTCGTGCAGATCGGACGCCGTACCGACGTTCAGACGCGGCCCGCCCGCTTCGCTCCCGGCGCCTGGCACGCGAGCCGCACTAGTCATGGTATTCACCGCAGTTGACGTCCAGGGTGTGGCCGGTGATGGCGCTCGCCATCGGCGAGGCCAGGAACACCACCGCCTCGGCGATCTCGTCGGGCTCGGGCAATCTCTTGAGATCCGATTTGCTCGCGGTCTGTTCGTAGACCTGCTCCTCGGTGATCCCGTACTTCTTCGCGACCTCGCCGAAGTACCACTTCAACTGATCATCCCAGATGTATCCGGGCGCCACGGTGTTGATCCGGATACCCTTGTCGCCCAGCTCGGTCGCGAGTGTCTGCGACATCGCGAGCATCGCCGACTTCGCGAGCTTGTAGCTCCCGTAACGTGGTTCGGAGTGCCGGATGACCATCGAGTTGATGTTGACGAAGGCTCCGTCGGACTCGGCGAGCGGATCGGTGAAGGCCTTGATCACCCGGAGCGTACCCAGAACGGTGAGGTCCAGACTCGCGGTGATGTGATCGAAGTCGGTGCGCGACAACGGCTTCATCGACGGCAGGGCGAACGCGTTGTTCACCACCACATCCACCCGGCCGAACTCGCCGATGGTCGCCGCCACCAATCCGTTGACCGCATCGTCGTCGGTGATGTCGGTCGGCACGACGAACGACGTGCCGCCCGCCTCGTCGACCTCGGCGGCGACCTCTTTCAGTCGCGATTCGGTACGCGCGGCCAGCACGACTTTCGCGCCCGCGGCCGCGGCGCGCAGGCAGATCGATCTACCGAGACCCGGGCCCACCCCCGACACCACGACCACCTTGTCGGCGAGCAGCCCGCCGGAAACCGCTGACGTCATCCCAACATCCTTTCGGCAAAGGCACGCTGGCGCGCCGCGATTCGTTCGGCCCATCCGGCCGCGTCGATGACATTGTCCGACCAGTACGGCAGGTGCGCCTCGACATCGTCGATGTCGATCACCTGCGCCGTCGGTCCACTTTCCGGCGGAACCGGGTGATCGGTGCGCTGCCAGCGGAACTGCATGATCCCGGTGGTGCGGCCGGTGGTCTCGATCCAGTTGGCGATGCCCGGATTCCGCCGCGACACGACCATCCTGATCATCCCGTCCGGATCGACCTGGGCCTGTGCCGAGTTGAGGCTGGTCTGGTGATTGACGTAGTCGAGCGAGATGTACCACATGCTGCCCAGTTGGAACCCCTGGTACGGCACGTCCGATTTCGGCACCGTGATCACCATCGCCTCGTTGTCGGCCAGGCGGAAATGCCCGACCGACGACGACTGGGTCGCCAACCCGCCAGGGGTGAGCCGCGGCGCGGTGAAGGTGTTGACCGGCTCGTCCAGGTAGAACCACTTCGGAAAGTTGAACCAGGTGTTGATCCGCGATGTGAGCATCTTGCCCGCAGTGGCGTAACGGCGCGTCACACGGGCGAGATCCGGTTCCTCCGGGGCGGTTCCGACAGTGTCGGCCCGTTCGATGGAGATGGACCCCTTCGTCTGCGTCCAGTCGCCGTACACCTCGCGGACCGCCAGCATCGAAGCGCCGTCCGCCAGCACGAAGTAGTCGTCACGCTCCTCGTCGATCGGCGGGCCGAAGGTGATCTCGAAGTTGCCGTCCGCGTCGATCGGGATACGACGGTCGTCGAACGCGTCATCACCGCCGGGGACGTTCGATGCGGTGTAATCGCCCGCGAGCACCTGGAAGCTCAGATCGACTGTGCTGCCACGGTGTCCGCGGACCACATAAGTCCCGTCGGCCTCCACGTCGGCGTGGTAGTACAGCGTGTCCGGGTTGTCGAGGCCCATCTTCGTCGCCGGTCCGGTGGACGTGATGAAGTTCGGGTGACTCTTCTGCCGGCTCCGGACCAGCTGCACAATCGCTGCGATACTCCCGCCGAGGTAGTCGTAGCCCTCGGCGAGATCCTGCTCGCTCTCCACGAAGTCGGCCGAGGCGATCAACCTCTCCGCCTCCGCGATCGCTTCGGTCAGTGGCCGCGTGACATCGACGGGACGCACGATCCCCGTCTCGGTTGATTCGCTCGTCGGTGAGCTCATAGCCAGGTGTCGCCTCCGGTCCAGGTGAGGAAATTCTCCAGTTCGGCCTGTGCGGGCGTCACCCGCGGATGCTCGGTGGACAGGTACCCGCCGCGATAGAACAGCAACGGCTTGTCCTGCAACACATCACCCAGGGTCCGAGCACGACCGATGACGATGTGGTGGTCGCCGCCGTCGGTGACCCGTTCGACGTCGCATTCCACCCAGGTCAGGGCATGCCGGATAACCGGCAGTCCCGCCGGTGACGGATCCCAGGTGATGGTGCGGAACTTGTCGTCACCCGGGGCTCCGAACGCAGCGCTGACGTCCTGCTGACGGTTGGACAGCACGTTGACGCAGAACTTGCCGGTCTGCTCGATGACCTTCCAGCTCCGCGAGGTCTTCATCGGGCAGAAGATCACGAGCGGGGGGTCCAGTGACAGGGCGGCGAAGGACTGGCAGGCGAACCCGACGGGCGCCCCGTCCTCACCGACTGTGGTGATGACGGTGACGCCGGTACAGAACTGCCCCATCGCAGTCCGGAACTGCCTCGAGTCGAAGTCCGCCGAGCCGTACGGTGTGTGTGTCATCTCAGTTCTGGAATCCGACAGTGAAGTCATGTCCCCACAAACTCACGGCGGTACTCTCCCGCGCGACCCACTCGTCGTCGACGACGGTCCTTCCCTCGCAACCGAACTCGATGTCGAAGCCACCCGGTGTCTTCATGTAGAAGGAGAGCATCAGATCGTTGACGTGTCGCCCCAGGGTCGCCGACATCTTCACCTTCTTGCGCAGCGCACGATCCAGACACAACCCGACGTCGTCCGAGTTCTCCACCTCGAGCATCAGATGCACGATCCCGGTGCTGTTGGGAATCGGCAGGAACGCCAGCGAATGATGGCGCGGGTTGCAGCCGAGGAAGCGAAGCCAGGGCGACTCGTCGCCCTCCTCCCGACCGACGGCCTGCGGCGGTAGGCGCATCGAGTCACGGAGACCGAACCCCAGCACATCTCGATAGAACGCCAGTGCCGCCTTGTCGTCATCACACGTCAGCACCACATGCCCGAGCCCCTGCTCGCCGGTCACGAACTTGTGACCATAGGGGCTGACCACCCGGCGATGCTCCAGCGCCACACCGTGGAACGCCTCGATGGTGTTGCCCGCCGGATCGGTGAAGACGATCATCTCGACCACGCGGCGGTCCGCGAGCTCCTCGTCCTTGCCTTCCCGGAAGATGACTCCGGCCGCCGACAGCCGATCCCGCACATCTTGCAGGGCTTCGGCATTCGGACATTCCCAACCGGAGCTCGCCAGGCGGTCGTGTTCGCCCGGGACAATCACCAGCCGAGCCGGGAAGTCGTCCATCCGAAGGTAGAGGGCGCCGTCGGTGAGACCCTTCCCCTCGATCATGCCGAGCACCTTGAGGCCGTATTCGCGCCAGGCGTCGACGTCGGTGGCCTCGATCCTCATGTATCCGAGAGACCGGATCGGACTGTCACTCATCTGTTCTGACTCCTACTGGTCGTTCCGCGCTCTGAGACGTCTGAATCAGACCATGCTGTCCCCGATGGGGATGCCGAATTCGCCGTTGCCGAAGGCGACGTAGGCGCGCTCAGGATCGTTGGCCGCGTGCACACGTCCGCCGTGGGCATCGCGCCAGAAACGCTGGATCGGCGAGTCGAGGTTCAGAGCGCCACCGCCCGAGTTCTCGAAAAGCGTGTCGATCGCCGCGACCGCACGGGCGGTGGCCCGCACCTGATCACGGCGCGCCGCGAGTCGCAGCTCCATCGGAGGCTCCTCGCCGGCGAGGATCAGGTCGTACTCGTCCTGCAGGTTGCCGGTGAGCTGACGCCACGCGGCGTCGATGTCGCTCGCCGCGCCGGCGATCCGCACCTTCGCGAACGGATCGTCCTTGCTCTTCTCGCCGGCATAGGCGGCGCGCACACGCTTGCCCTGGTGCTCGACATGCGCCTGGTAGGCGCCGTAGGCCATGCCGACGATCGGGGTCGAGATCACGCTCGGGTGGATGGTCCCCCAGGGCATCCGGTACACCGGTGCAGTGTTCTGCTCGAGGCCCGGGCTCTGGTAGGTCGCCATGGTGCGCATGCTCAGCACGCGATGCGTCGGCACGAACGCATCCTTGACCTCGATCGTGTTGGAGCCGGTGCCCTTGAGCCCCACCACATGCCACACGTCCTTGATGTTGTAGTCCTCGCGCGGCAACAGGTAGGACACGAAGTCCACCGGTTTCCCGTTCTTGATGACCGGACCACCCACAAAGACCCAATCGGCGATCTCACAACCGGACGAGAACGCCCAGTTGCCGTTGACCTTGTAACCCCCGTCGACCACCTCGCCCATGCCCATCGGGGCATACGACGAGGAGATTCGAACCGAGGTGTCCTTGCCCCAGACATCCTCCTGGGCCTGCTGGGTGAACAGCGCGAGGTGCCAGTTGTGGATGCCGATGATGCCCGACACCCAGCCGGTCGAACCGCACGCGGTGGAGATCCGGCGCACGGCCTCGTAGAACGTGACCGGGTCGACCTGGTATCCGCCCCACTGCTCCGGCTGCATCAGCTTGAAGAAGCCTGCGCCTTCGAGGCTGGAAACGGTCTCGTCCGGGATTCGACGCAGATCCTCGGTCTGCTGAGCCCGTTGTTCGATCTCGGGAAGCAGCGCGTTGATCTTCTCCAGGACCTGCTCGGCCGCTTCACTCCGCTGACTAGGCATGTCGCCTGCTCCTACTCGTTGCTCGACGACCGTAGAGGTCGCCCCTGGTTCTCGTTCGTGTTTGAGATTAGAACACGTTCTCATTTATGTCGAGCACTGGGCCTTTGTGCCCATTTCCTGCCCCGATCTACACCTCGATGGGCGATTCGTTCCCCATTTTTGTAACATGTTCTAGTATTGGCAGTGAGCCGATTCGCACCGAACGGGCGAGTCACGCGTCAGATGACAGGAGTAATGGATGTCTGCGACACCCGACATGAAGGCCGGCACCACAGCCCCCGCCGGTGACGATGTCGACGTCCGGGAGATCGATACGGGCGCGCCACCCACGCGATTCGCACGCGGCTGGCACTGCCTGGGCCTGGTGTCGGAGTTCACCGACGGTGAGCCGCACTCGGTGCAGATCTTCGGGACCAAGTTGGTCGTCTGGGCCGACGAGGACGGCAATGTCAACGTCCTCGACGCATTTTGCCGCCACATGGGCGGAGATCTCAGTCAGGGCAGCGTCAAGAACGGCAACGTCGCGTGCCCGTTCCACGGGTGGCAGTGGAAGGGCAACGGCCGGTGCGCCACCGTGCCCTACGCCAAGCGCAACCCAAAGCTCGCCAAGACCCGGGCGTGGCCGACGATGACCCGCAACGGGCAGATATTCGTCTACAACGACCCCGAGGGCAACCCCCCGCCCGAGGATTGCATCATCCCGGATCTCGAGGAGGTCGGCTCCGACGACTGGACCGCCTGGACCTGGAACCGGATCGTGATCGAGGGATCCAACTGCCGCGAGATCATCGACAACGTCGTCGACATGGCGCACTTCTACTACGTGCACTTCGCCCTTCCCGACTACTTCAAGAACGTGTTCGAGGGTGAGGTCGCGGCGCAGTACATGAACTCGCACGGCCGACCCGACATCTCGCTGGGCACCAACTACGGCGACAGTCGCCTGGAGTCCATCGCCGCGTACTACGGCCCCTCGTACATGCTCAACCCGATGGTCCAGTACTACGGCGGGTACGCAGTGGAGACCATCTTGACCAACTGCCACTACCCGATCGACGCGAACTCGTTCGTGCTGATGTACGGAGTGATGGCGAAGGTCCCCGACGGGCTCACCGCAGAGCAAGCGTCGAAGATGGCCACGAAGATCTCCGCGGGTGTCGAGGTCGGCTTCCTCCAGGACGTCGAGATCTGGAAGAGCAAGACCCGCATCGACAACCCGCTCCTGGTCGAAGAAGACGGTCCCGTCTATCAGCTCCGTCGTTGGTACGACCAGTTCTATGTCGACAAGGCCGACGTCACCGAGGAGATGACCGAGCGCTTCGAGTACGAGATCGACACGGAGAAGGCACTCGAGAGCTGGGGCATCGAGATCCAGGAGAACCTGCGGCGCCAGGAGGACGAAGCCTCGGCCGATGGCCGCGACGCCGAGTCCTCGGAGAAGGCCGAGGTCTGAGGCGATGACGCGGGCAGCCGAGCGCGGCGGGGTCACGGGGTCATCGGATTGGGCCAAGGCGCCCGACTTCCATGCCGATCCCGACCGGCGCGCGGCTGTCCACGACGCCACCGAGCGCGACCGCGACCACTATCTGCGCGGTGGCATGCGGGAGATCGAATGCCGTAGCTGCCACGCCTGTGTGCTGGTCAAGAAGACCAGTTCGTTTCATACGAGCGTCCAGTGGAACACCGAGGCACGCACCCGGTGCAACCAACTCGAACCGGACCGCACCACCGGCCGGGCACTTCTGCCGGGCGCGATGATGCCGACCTGCCCTCGATTGTCGGCCAGCATCGATCACGGCGTCGCCGAAGGGATAATTCCGGGCCAGTCGCCGGACAGTGATCCCGACGGCTACTGGTGAAACGCCCCACAAGCCACTTCAGTCACTTCTGCCCCGATCTCGACCAAAGGTTGAGCCGATTCGAGCCGGGTCGGTCACTGTATTGGCATGCAGAATCTTCGACGTCGTGTAGCCGGCATCGCGTGTGCGGCCGGTATTGCGATCGGCGCGTCATTCGCGGCGCAGCCCGCGGCCCTCGCGGACACCGGTTCCTCCGGTTCGTCGGGGTCGATGGAGATCTATCTACCGATATCCACACCGGCAGGCGTACAGGCGCTCAACGCGGCCGTGACGCAGATAGGCAAGCCGTATAAGTGGGGTGGGACCGGGCCGAACTCGTGGGACTGCTCCGGCCTCGTCCAGTGGGCCTTCCGCACAGCCGGAATCCAGCTCCCACGGGTCAGCCAGCAGCAGGCACGGGTGGGTCATGCCATTCCGTTCGGGGCCCTGGCGCCGGGCGACATCATGATCTTCTGGCGGGATGCCAGCCACGTGGGCATCTACGCGGGCTTCGGCCAGGTGTTCAACGCGTACGGCCCGAACGGGGTCCCGATCGGGTTCACGCCGCTCGATCGCATGCCCCCGCTCAAGACGATTCGTCGGCTGGGCTAGCGACGTCCGGATCGGGTGTTGGTTCCGTCGCACCGTCGCGTCCGATGATCACCACCGACATCATGAGGCCGAGGCTCAGCACACTGACAACCAGCACCCCGACCAGGCCGTACCCGACCGAGATGATCGGTGTATCGGCATCGACGGCATCGGTGACCCGGGACTCGAACAGGTGCTTGCCGGGGTCGGACAACGTCACGACGGCAACGACCAATGCGACGACCGACCCGATCCCCACCACCACCACGGCGGGCCACCGCAACTCCGATCGCCACCAGGCCAGCGCGGCGGCGAGTGCGATCACCACACCGACGATGACCGTGATCAGCCCCGGTCTGCGGGTGAGATCCTCGAGGAATGCCACGTCTTCGGGCGCGGCGCCCGGTACCGAGACCCGGCCGAGCCCGGTCACCGACGGCTTGACCCCCTGATCGGAGACACCCCACGGGACGAGACTGAACGCGACCAGCAGCAGTCCGCCGAGCAACCCGGCAGGCCAGGTCCATCGACGCACGCGGTCAGGCCGTGATGGGTCCGCTCCGTCGGTCATTCCTCCAGGGTGCCATGCGGCCAGAACGGGTCGCGGCCGGTCAGCCCCGCCAACCGATCGACGAGTCGGGCGTCCTCCGGGACCTCGACGACCGGCCCGAACATCCCGTCACGCTCGCTCTGCGGCTGCGGCGGATGATGGAAGTCATAGACGATCTGCAGGATGCCGTCGGGGAGTTCGAGGTCCACACCGATGCTGCGCGCCACATCCCAGCCGTGCAGGACGAGTTCGGAGAGCGCGACGGTGCCCATGATCTCGGCCGGCGCGTCGACCCCGCCCGCCTGCGTCATCCCCTGCCACGCCTCCGGTCGCTGCCAACTCGATGCCAGGTCACGCACTCTCGATGGCAGCATCGTCCGCCAGTCGTCGGGCAAGACGCTCTCCGAGACCTGCGGTGCCGTCGATGTCGACGGGCCGACGTCTTTCCGCGCGGCCGCCGCAAATGCCTCGCTCAGCCCGATCACGTGTGCCAGGAGCGCACCGAGGTCGGTACCGACGCACGGCGTCGGTCGGTGGAGCATGTCGTGGTCGACCTTGGCCGCCAGACCGAGGATCGCGTCGGCCGCGGTGGAGATCTGTCCCGCATAGGTGACATCGGTGGGCTGCATCGGGGGCTCCTCGTTCAGGTCTGACGGTCTCGCTCTGGACTGTCGACGGTCCGTTGAAGGTGTCGACCACGCAGGACGCCCGTTCTCATCGGTGTCCCGGGATTCCGGCATGTCGCCGATGAATTTCGACCACCCTTGAGGTCAGCAGTGGTGAACGATCCAACCCGCGAGAGGACTCGACAATGAGCGACTATTCGGCACCGGTCGGTGCACCGATCTGGTTCGACTTGATGAGCAGTGACCCGGCGAAAGCGGTGGAGTTCTATGGCGCCCTCTTCGGCTGGGATGTCGAGGGCCCTCCGCGTGAGGAGTTCGGCGGCTACCAGAACTTCACCAAGAACGGTAAGCGGGTCGCGGGATTGAGCCCGTACATGGCTGAGGCGGGCGGTCCGGCCAACGTGTGGTCGATGTACCTGCGCACCGATGACCCGGCGGCCACCGGCAAGGCGATCGAGGAGGCCGGGGGAAGTGTCATGTTCCCGCCGATGGATGTCGGCGACGAGGGCACCATGATGGTCGCCACCGACACCGCGGGTGCCGCCATCGGATTCTGGAAGCCGAATCAGCATCACGGTTTCAGCCAGTGGGGCGATCACGGCACGCCGTACTGGTTCGAGTCCCACTCGAAGGAGTACGCGAAGTCGATCGAGTTCTACACGGCAGTCCTCGGTGCGCGCATCGAGGAGGTGGGCACCGGAGGTGACCCGGATGCCGTCGGACCCGATCACTACGGCCAGATGTTCATCGGCGAGAGTTCTTACTCCGGGATCATGGACGCCGCCAAGATCCACCCGGCGGAGGTGCCGTCGTTCTGGCAGGTTTACATCACCGTCGACGACGTCGCGACGTCCGTGTCGCAGGTCGAGTCGCTCGGCGGCACCGTGCTGATGCCCGGCGAGGTGACGCCGTACGGCACGTTGGCCGCCCTGACCGACCCGATGGGCGCCATCATCTCCCTGGGACACCCGCCGGCCGGGATGTAGCCGTGGCTCCCGCGGGTCTGGTCGGCTCCCGCGGGTCTGGCCGGCTCCCGCGGGTTGTCGACCACCCGCGGGGACCGAGCACACCCGCGACCTCCCCGTCGACCTGCGTTTGCCGCCGGTCGAGTAACCACGCGCCACCCCATCCGCCGGTCGAGTAACCGCTAGCCGCTAGGCGAGCGGTGTATCGAGACCACGTGAGCCACAGGTGGTCTCGATACGGGGCCTCGCTACGCTCGGTGCCTACTCGACCAACGGAGAGACACTGGACGCCTACTCGACCGTGCATCGCAGGCGCTACATCTGCGCCCAGACCGTCTTCGACTGCAGGTAGGTGTCGACACCCGCCTTGCCGGCCTCGAAACCCCAGCCGGACTGCTTGTACCCGCCGAACGGCATCGAGTGGTCGAACTGCAACTGGCAGTTGAGCCCCACGGTCCCCGCCTTCACCCTCTTCGCGAGGCGATGTGCCCGAGCGAGATTCGAGGTCCAGATGGTCCCGGCGAGACCGTAATCCGTGTCGTTGGCGAGCGCGATGGCCTCGTCTTCGTCATCGAACGGCAGAACGGTGACGACCGGCCCGAAGATCTCTTCCTGGAACAGCCTGCTCGTGGACGGATCGACCTTGGTGGCCACGGTCGGGTGCACGAAGTACCCCTTCCGGTCGAGGCGATGTCCACCCGTGACGAGCTCGACGCCGTCGCTGCGCCCCTGATCGAGGTAACCCATCACGCGCTTCAGCTGCTTCTCACTGATGAGCGGACCGATCATGGCGCCCTCGTCCTGCGGCCCACCCAGCAACAGGTTGTCCGCCATCGTCGCAATGCCCTCGACGACACGTTCGTAGACACCGCGCTGTGCGAAAATACGCGATCCCAGCATGCACACCTGCCCCGAGTGCAGGAAGCAGCCGAAGCCGGCCATCGCGATCGCCGTATCCAGGTCGGCGTCGTCGAAGATGAGAACCGGTGACTTGCCGCCGAGTTCGAGTGTGACCTTGTTGAGGTTGCTGGACGCGGAGGCGTGCATGATCTCCCGGCCGACCTCGGTCGAGCCGGTGAACGCGACCTTCTCCACGTCGGGATGTGCGGTGATCTGTGCACCCACGGTGTGGCCGTAGCCGTTCACGAGATTCACCACACCCTCGGGCACGCCCGCCTGGGCAAGTATTCTGGTGAGCACGAGCGCCGAGAGCGGTGTCTCCTCAGCAGGTTTGACGACCGTGCTGCAACCCGCCGCCAGCGCAGGCGCGAGTTTGGCACAGAAGTTGAACACCGGACCGTTCCACGGGAAGATCAGTCCCACAACGCCGTACGGCTCCCTCAACGTGTAGGCGTGCATATGCGACTCGACGCCCGTCAGCCCACCGGTGTTCACATCTCGCGCGATTCCGTCGATCTTGGTGCACCAACCGGCGTAGTAGCGGAACCACTCCGAACCGACCGCCGTGATCACCTTGGCCTGCGATGGCGGGATGCCCGCATTGACCGACTCGAGATCGGCCAGCAGATCGGCATTCTCGTCGATCAGGTCGGCGACTCGCCACAAGATCTTGGCGCGATCGTAATCGGGCACACCTGACCACACTCCGGAGTCGGCCGCCTTCTTTGCCTGCGCAACCGCATTGTCGACTGCTTCTGGACCGACGTCAGTGAACTCGGTGATCTGCTCCTCGGTCGCCGGGTCCACTATGGGAATCACCTCCCCTGTTCCCGGTAGGTCGCGGATCTCGTCCAGCACCGACTGCACCGTCATGTTCGTCCCCTTCGCTTCTCGGTGATTCTCTGCGGAAGGCCCACATATCGGGCCGCTCTCGCGAGAGCGTGATCCACCGGCCCGGGAGATGTCCAGCATCATCTCGGTGGTCGGGAGCGCCCTTGTCATCGGCATGGGACGCCACGTAGGAACTGGGAAGAGTGGTTCGCACACGACTGTTCGGAATGCGGATGCCTGGGGCCGCGGAAGGTCACGAAAGGAGAAATGGTGAGCCATCCGAAAGGGAAAGACGCAGAGGACAATGGCAGCGCGGGGGGCTCCGGACCATGGGTGACCCATCCTGACGGCTACGCCGGGACATCCACCACGGTGCGGGGGAGTCGGTCATGACGCGATCGCTCCTGAACGGGTCGGACGAGGTCGCCCGGTCCCCCGATCCGTCCGACGAGGCCACCGATCTCGAAGTCGCGGAGGCCGAGGTCGCCGCCGCCGAAGCCGAGGCGGCCGCCGCACGAGCCCGCGCAAATGCCGCCTTGGCCCGCGCACGCGTTGCACGCACGCAGCGTGGTGAGGCGAAGGCGACCGCCGACGGGGAAACCGTGAGCGTGCACCCGGAGTCCGGTGCCGTCGCCCTGACTGCCGCAGAGAAGACGGACGGAAAGCGCGCCGGCAAGGACACTGCGGTCGCGGACGACGGCTCCGATCCACACTCCGCCGCCGATACGACGACGGCCGTCACCGCTGACGGTTCCGATCCAGATGCGAGTAGCGCCGCCACGGATGCTGTTGTCCACCACGACCCCACCGACCGGCCGGGCAGAATCCGCCGCCTCGCGCAGACCACTCGGCGTCGAATGCCCTCACTTCGGCGACCGACGAAACGAGGCATGGCGATAACGGTGATGTCGGTGATCACCGTCGCAACACTTGTGACAACCGGCCTCATCGGCTGGCATCACCACACAGCGACATCTGAACACGAACGTGCACAAGCCTTCACGGCTGCGGCCGACCGCGGGGTCACAGCGATCACATCGCTGGATTTCAACAACGCGCAACGTGACGTCCAACGCATCCTCGACCAATCCACCGGCGCCTTCTACAACGACTTCAAGGGCCGTGCAAAGGACTTCACGTCGGTCATCGAGCAATCGAAGGTGACCACGAAGGGCAAGGTCACCGGATCGGCAGTCGAGTCGATGAGCGGTGATGACGCCGTCATCCTGGTCTCGGCCAGTTCGGACGTCACCAACGCCGCCGGCGCGAAGCAGGAACCACGGACGTGGCGTCTGCGTGTGACCGTGTCCGACGTAGACGGAACGATGAAGATCTCGAAGGTGGATTTCGTACCATGAGCTTGCCCAGAACGTCCGAGGCCGACACCGATCTCGGCGACAACGACACCTCGGCGGATTCCGCGCAGAGCGCCGCTGACATCGACCCGGATACCGTCGTCGAGCCTGACGCCGAGTCCGATGATGCCGGGCCCGACGCGCAGCGGCAGACACCGCGAGGCCGGATGCGCAAAGTCCGTTCGGCTTTCGGCAGGGGGCGATTCGTCCCGATCGCGCTGGGTGTCTCGACGATCGCTGCCGTGGCGGCCGCCGGCACCGCCTATGCCACCGTGTACCGCGATGACCAGGCCACCAACGGTGATTCGGCGCGCGAGGCGGTGGCCGCCGCGAACGACGGCACGGTGGCATTACTGTCCTATTCGCCCAAGTCCCTCGACGCCGATCTTGCGAAGGGTCAGTCACACCTCACCGGCCAATTCCTGACGTACTACAAGGAATTCACCGCAAAGGTGGTGAAACCCGCCGCCACCGAGAACAACGTCGAGACCAAGGCACAGGTGGTCCGCTCAGCGGTGTCGAAGCTGTCGGTGGACGACGCGGAGATCCTGTCCTTCGTCAACCAGTCGACGACGAGCAAGACCAAGCCGGACCCCGAATTGACCTCCAGCAGCGTCAAAGTCGCCCTGCACCGGGTGGATGGCAACTGGCTGATCTCGTCGTTCGATCCGGTCTGAGCACCTTCACGGCTCCACGATCACCTCGATCCACCGCTCGTTTCGGCGAGCGGTAAATCTGTCTGCGGTGATCGTCCACAGCCGGCACTCATCTGGCGGGGTGGCCGTCACGGGATGAGCTGCTCCGACTCCCACTCGCCCTGAGAGGGCCGACCCATGTCACGGCCCTCTCGTGTCAACCGTCGGTCGGGCGTGACGTCATCGCGGAAACATTCCCTGCCACGATGACGCGCGTCCCGGCCGCGTGAGATTCGTCTGTCGGTAAGCGGTTCCGTCGTCACCGACATAGGTGCCGTCGTCCGGGTCGTATTGCGCAGCCGCCACCGAGGGTTTCGTCGACGATCCGCCGCCGGTGTACGACGAGGGGGTGATGCCCTGCCGCTGCAGATTCGGATCCGGAGGGTACGGCCCGACCACCGGTTGCCTGGTGGCCAGGGGCTTGAACTCCTCGTCGCTGTTGCACATGGCCGCAGTTGCCGCACGTTTGCCCGGATGGGACAGACATGGGATGTTGCGCGCGCCGCGTACTCCGATCGGACTGTTCTGCGGCAACTTGCAATACAGATCGCTGGGTGTATCGATGGTGGTGGTGTCCTCCGGGGGCCGCCATTTCGACGGCGGCAAGAACCCGACGGTGCAGGCAGGCGGATCTGAGGTTCCGCTGATCCGGAAGGTTCCCAGTCCCCACTGCGTGCCATTGCGATTCGGTTGTACCGCTTGGATCATCGAGATCGCCGGTGGCAGGAGAACGAGGATCTGCTCGAGACCGGCGTTGTACGTCACGGCGAGCTGGCCGACCGTGGTCAGGTTGGCAAGGAGAACCGGCAGGGTCAGCTTGACCGAATCCAGTGTCTTCTCCACCTCATCCGCAAATCCAGGACCGGAAGTGAGCAGCCGGCGAACCTGCGGTGTGTTGGTGACCACTTGCCCGGTGAAACCCTCGAGGTTGGTCGTCCACATGCGGATCGCATCGACGCTGTCGACCTGCGAGTCCACCAGGGGTACCGAATCTTTCAGCAAACTGCTGGTGTCACTCCCGACGTCCTTGAGTCCGGCGGCCAGCGTCGACGACGAGGTCAGCAATCTTTGCAGATCGTAACCTCGCCCGCCGAGACTGTCGTTCAGTTCGTCGACGAGTGTGAACAAACGGTCTTTCGGGATGCTGGTGACGAGACCGTTGAGCTTCTCCAACATGGGCGCGACCGGAGGCGGGACGTTCACCTCGCCCGACTCGATGACCGAGCCGTTGTGGAGGTATGGCGGGTTGCTCGTCTTCGGCCGGAGATTGACGTAGAGCTCGCCGATGGCCGACATGCTGCGGATATCTGCTTCGAGATCGCTGGGGATGTGCTGGTCGCTGCTGATCGAGAGCGTGGCCTTGATTCCCGTGTCGGTCAGGGCGACGTCGGTGACCTGGCCCACGTCGACGCCGCGGTAGCTGACATTGGCGAACTTGTAGAGACCTCCGGTGCGGTCGGCCTGCAGCGTCACGTTGATCCGACCGACTCCGATCTTCGACTGAACCTTCATATAGGAGAACAGCATCATCCACGTGGCGATGAGCGCCACCACGGTGAAGATGACCAGCTGAGCACGTACGAACCGCGAAAGGATCATCGGCCACCTCGACTCTTGGGGGCAACGGGGAAGAACAACGGATTGTGGGTCGGCTGCCGGCTGTAGCCGGGGTCCCCTGGCGCGAAGGGCACCGTTTCATTCGGATCGCCCAACGGGGTCCCCAGCAACAGTTCCTTCTTCAATCGCGGCACCGTCAGGTCGATGGTTGCGTGGAGATTCAGGTAGTCACCGCGCACGGCCCGGTCGATCACGCTCTGCCCGTATGGAAAGACCAGGGCGTACGCCAGTGCGGCATTCATCTGGGGCCCGACATCGGCGAGCGACCTCAGTGTCGGTTGTAGATGACGCAGATCGGCCAACAGGTCTGATTGAACCTGCGTCACCACGCCGGTGGTGGTGTCGGCGAAGACCCGGAGGCGGTCCACTGCTGTGGTGATCTTCGGCATCTGCTGTTCCAGGACGGCCAAGCCGGGCGGGATCTTTTGCAGCGCATCCTCGATCACGTCGTTCTGGGCGGCGAACCCCGAACTCAGACGACGCGCCTGCGTCAGCAGATCCACCAGATCTCCGCGTTGGCGGTTCAGGGTGTTGACAAAAGTCGACATCCGTCCCAGGAGTTCGCGGGTGTCGTCCTCCCGCCCGCCGAATCCATCGTTGAGTGACCGGATGATTCCACCCAACTGGCCCATTCCACCGCCGTTCACCACCGATGACACAGCAGCCAGGGTCTCCTCCGTCGACGGATATGAGGCCGAACGAGTGAGGGGAATTCTCGAGCCAGGGGCAAGCCGGCCTGCCGGGGCCTCACCCTTGGGCGGATCAAGAGCGAGGTGCATCGAACCCAGCAAACTCGTCTGGCCGACGGTCGCCTTGGCGTTGCCCGGCACAACGGTGCCGCGCTTCAGTCGCACATCAACCTCCGCGTGCCAGGCGCGCACCCGCATGTGACCGACGCTGCCCACTTCGACGTCGTCGATGAACACGGGCGAATTCTCCGATAGCGTACCGACGTTCCCGATCTCCACAGTGATGTGATAGTCGTTTCCGGAGGTTCCCACGGTGCCGGGCAGCGGCAGCGAGTTCACCCCGTTCCACTGACATCCGGCGCCCAGCACAGTCACGCAGAGCAAGGTCAGGACCAATCGCACCACCCGCGTCCGGCGTGATCGTCCGATCATCGTCGCCCTCCCTGTCCCGGCAGGAGAAGCTGGTCCCGCGACCGCGCACTCGTCCCCTGCGGTTTGCTCGGCATGAGGCTCTTCTCGCTGTAGATCACATTCGATGGATCCGGTCCCAGAACCGGATTCACCGGCACCGGCAGGTAATTGAAGGCCAGCATCGGCGCAATCGGACCGAGGTACTTTCGACATCTCTTAGCGCCTTCGGCTGCGGTCAGGTTCTCGATGCTGGCCACCGACGAGCAGATGAATTGAATCGGGTTGGAGAAGTTGTTGACGGTGAAGACCCCCGTCTCCGTCCCGGTGTCCGGGTTGTAGATGTTGTAGAAGTTGGAGAGATTGGTGGGGAACGCATGTAACAGCTGTTCCACGTCGGCGTGATGATCGACCAGGATCTGTGTCACCGATCCGAGTCGCCGCACCTGCTCTGATGCGGCATCGCGGTTGTCGACGACAAAGCGTTGCACGTCTTGTACTGCGCGGGCCAAGGTCTTGAGGGCCTTGTCGAGATCAGATCGGCTGCCGTTCAGCACCGAGGTCAGGGTTGCCAGACGATTCTCGAACTGCACGATCTGGGTGCCGCTGTCACGCACCGCACTGACAAAGGCTCGGACATTACGGATGGTATCGGCGATGTTCCCGGTGTTCTCTCCGAGAAGTTGTGCCAGGTTGCCGAGTTCGCCCAGCGTGGTGCCGAGCTTCTGACCTTTGCCGTCGAGCGCACGTGAGGAACTGTCCACGAACCGTCCGACCGAGCTCCCCGAGACTCCGCCCTGAGGTCCCAGATCGGTTGCCAGACGTGTCAATTGGTCCTTGACCTCATCCCATTCGACAGGCACA
The DNA here is from genome assembly GCF_049847105.1 of Gordonia sp. DT218. Lineage (NCBI taxonomy): Bacteria > Bacillati > Actinomycetota > Actinomycetes > Mycobacteriales > Gordoniaceae > Gordonia > Gordonia sp. DT218. Next base: position 983,586 of record NZ_JBNCNS010000001.1, read on the forward strand.
GCGGTCCGTGTACGCGGGATGGTCGCTCCGTCGCCGATGACCGGACCGCTCGTCGCATACGCCGGCGCTAGCTGGACGTAGCGATTGGCCACCAGATTCTGGGCGACGATGATCGCTCGCGCATCTGCCGGGATCTTGACTCCGTGATCCACCTTCAGCTCCATCCGGACCGTCTGACCCTGGGGCTCGATGGCGGCGATCTTGCCCACCTTGACACCCGAGACACGCACATCGTCGCCGACGTAGATCCCGGTGGTTGTCTCGAAGATTGCATCGATCCTCGTCGGCCGGGTCAGCTGCCGGTATCCGACGATCAGCCCCGCAACCACCACCACGATCAGGACCGCAGCGATCACGGTTGTCCTGGTGTGCCTCGTCATCGGCTTCAACCGCCTCATCGTCCACCGCCCGGTAGCGGGAACTGAGCGCCCGGCAACGGGAACTTCGACTCCGGATGGACGCCGAAGGCCCGGTCGATGAAGGGTTGAAGGAGTGGACCGGGCAGCAGGTTGGCAACGTACGCCTGATAAAAGGGACCACTCGACACTGCTTCGCCCTGGGTCTGGGACACCTTGACGTACCCGGAGATGGCCTTGCCGACGTCATCACGGTTACGCTCCAGCATGGCGAGGACCGAGTTCAGTGACGTGAGGGTCGGCTTGAGTTGTTCCTCGTTGTCGGCCACCAGGTTTGTGAGCTCCCTGGCCACCGCCGCGGTGTTCACGAGCAGCGACGAGATCTCCTGACGTCGATCCACCAGCACGTCGAGAAGCATGTTCGCGTTGAGGATCAGCGAATTGATGCGATTGGCGCGCGACCCGATCACCGAGGTGACGTCGCTGGTGGTCGACAGCAATGTGCGAAGGGCCTCGTTGCGGGAGTTGATGCCGCGCGACATCTCCGTCAGGCCGTCGAGGGTCGGCGCCAGGTCCGGGGACACGTCGTTCATGGTCTTCGACAACACATTCAGCGATTTGTTCAACGACGACGTGTCGATGCCCTTGGAGTTGGTCGTCAGATCGTCGACCGCCTCGTTCAGCGAGTATGGCGAGGAGGTGCGGGACACCGGGATCACCTCGGTCGGACCGATGGTGCCGGACCCAGAGGGAGCGACTGTCAGAATACGCTGCCCCAGAAGCGATCCCGTTCGGATCTGCACGGTCGTGGTCTGACCGAGCCGGGTTGATTGGTCGACGGTGAATGTCACCCTCGCCTTGCCCTGCTCCAGGTTCACATCGGTGACCGAACCCACCCGCGCACCGGACACCATCACATCCGCCCCACCGGACAGTCCCGCGGCCTCCTCGAAATCCGCCTGATAGGTGACCGACGTGAACCAGGTGGTGACCTTGGCCATGTTCAATCCGGCCAGGACCAGAAGGACGATGAGGGTCAATCCCACAAAGCCCGACCTGATCAGCCCCGCACCGCGATAACGCAGCATCAGCCAGAACACCTCCCCTTAGTCTGCTCGATCCACGGCAGCGTGACGACCTTGCCGGACGGATCCGAGACCCGGACGCTCACCGCGCAGACGTAATACTGGATGAAGTTGCCGTATGTGCCGGTCCGGACCAACTTGCGGAAGTTCCCCGGTGAACGCTGAATCGCCCTCTCCAGAGTCGGCATGTCATGGGTGAGATTCGGTGCCAGCCTGGACAGTTGGTCGATCGATCCGGACAGCGGTGGCCGCGCCTGCGTCAGCAGGTTCGACACCGTGGCGGTCCCATTGTCGAGAGCGGTGATCGCCGCGCCGATCGGATCGCGATCGCGGGCGAGGTCACCGATGACGGCGTCCAGCCGGTCGATGGCTTCGGCGAAGCGGGTCCGGTTCCCGTCGAGGGTGACCATGACCTTCTTCAGCTGATCGATCACCTGCTCGATGACCCCGACATTTCGCCCGAGCGTGGTGAACAGGGACGAACTTCCTTCGAAGAGGGAACGTACCGTCCCGCTCTGGCCCTGCAGCACATCGAGGATCGAGGAACTGAGGGCGTTCACCTGTTTGGGTTCCAATCCGGCGATGACGGGTTTGAGGCCACCGAGCAGGACGTCCAGATCGAGAGCGGGCTTGGTCCGCGTCGACGGAATCTCACCACCGCCGTGCATCATCGCCCCACCTGACCCTTCGGTGACCTCCAGGTACCGATCTCCTACGAGGTTGAGATAGCGCACCGCGGCACCACTGCCGGTGGGTAGCCCGATCGAACTGTCGACGTCGAACGTCACGCGAACCTTGTTGTCGGACCCGAGGTCGACACCGTGAACGCTGCCCACCCGCACGCCGGCGATCCGCACGGTGTCTCCTGATCTCAATCCGGAGACGTCGGTGAACACCGCGTGGTATCGGGTGGTGTCGCCGGACTGATGGTCGCTGAACACCAGCAGCAGGAACGCCGCAACGAACACCATCACGGTCGTGAAGGCAGCGAACTTGATCGTCGTGGAATTGATTCTTGATCTCACCGCGGAGTCCCGTCCGGTATGGGCCCGAACAATGCCTGCTGAAGGCTCTTCACATTCAGTTCCAATGACTTTCGTCCCTCGCCGTAAGGATTCGCACCGGTATCCGTCACCACGTACGGAGGTCGACCCTGATATTTCACCGGCAGCACCGAGCATTGTGGGCCACCCGAGGCAGCGACCTTCGGCTTGTTGGTCTTCGGGTCGTATGTCTTGGCGCCCCAGAGGAAGTTCGCCGACAGGCCCAATCCGGGCACGTTTGCGGGCGGCGATACCGCCAGGTTCCCGAACCCGTCCAGGGCGCAGGTGATCGCCTTGTTGTACTCGTCGGTGAGTGCCGTCGTGGGCACCAGCAACTTCAGCGCCTTCGCCAGACTCTGCCGGTTATCGCCCAGCACACGGTTACCGGTGTTGGACAGCCCGATCACACTGGTCAGGAATGCATCGAGGTTGTTTTGCTCGGACACCAAGGTGTCGCTGATGTCGCTCGTGTGTTTCACCGCACCGAGCAATGGCCGGCTGGTGTCGGCGTAGACCCGCATCATCGTCGGGGCGTCGTCGAGAAGCGAACGAAGTGCAGGAATAGCCGAGTTCGTCTGCCGCATGAAACCGTTCAGATCGGTGAGCATCTGACCGAACTGTTCTCCGTGACCGCTCAGTCCGGTCGAGATCGCACTGAGCGCCGCGTTGAGCTCCGCCGGGCGAATCTGCGCCAGAACCTGGGTGAGCTCGCCGAAGACCGTGTTGACCTCGACCTCCACATCCTTTGCGCTCAGCATCTGGTCGTCGCGCAGGTGTCCAGCGGGATGATCAGGCACCACCAACTCGACTCCTTTGGCACCGAACACCGTCGGCGCAGCGATGCGTGCGCCGACGTTGCCGGGGATCCGCTTGAGCTCGTCGGGTGCGATCTCCAACGTCAGCTGTGCACGATCCACCTGGTTGTAATCGATCTTGGACACGCGGCCGACGGTGATCCCCCGCATCTGCACCTTGGCATCGGGGTCCATCACCAGTCCCGCTCGTGGTGCGGTCATCGTGACCGTGGCGGACTTCTGGGTCACGCCGGCGAACATCATCACGGCGACAGTGACCAACGCGATGATGACCAACAGCATCCCCGCCCCGGCCAGCGGCCGGAGGACTCCCTTAGACAATTTCACGCCTCAGCCCGATAGATTGAAGTTTCCGTTGGAGCCGTATATGGCCAGCGCCACCAGCAGCGTCACCGTCACCACGGCGACCAGCGAGGTGCGGACGGCGTCGCCGACCGCCACCCCGACGCCTGCCGGCCCACCACTCGCGAAGAACCCGAAGTGCGTGTGGATCAGCAAGATCAGCAACGCCATCACAAAGGCCTGCACAAACGACCAAACGAGATCCAGCGGATTGAGGAACGTCGAGAAGTAGTGCGCGTACAGGCCGGACGACTGGCCGAGCAGCATGACGGTGGTGAACCGGCACGCCGCGAACGATGCGATGAGGGCGATCGCGTAGAGCGGAGCGATCACGACCATGCCGGCGGCGATCCGCGTGCCGACGACGTAGGCGACCGGATTGATGCCCAGCGATTCGAGGGCATCGATCTCCTCACTGATCCGCATGGCTCCGAGTTGGGCGGTCGCGCCCGCGCCGAAGGTGGCGGCCAGCCCGATGCCTACGACCACCGGCGCGGCGATCCGCACATTGATGAATGCCGACAGGAACCCGGTCAACGCCTCGATACCGATGTCGCCGAGCGTGCTGTAACCCTGCACCGCCAGGGTGCTACCCGTTGCCAGCGTGAGGAAGGCAACGATGACCACAGTTCCACCGATGAGTGCGAGGTTGCCTGCACCCATGCTGGTCTCGGCGATGAGCCGGATCGTCTCGCGACGGTAGTGGAAGGCCGCGTACGGCACACTACGTAACGCGCGGACGTAGAAGATCGCGTGGTCGCCGATGCGGCCCAGTGCCCCCACCGGGCGGCCGATCTCGCGGCGCAGTCGGGGATGAATCATGCTCGGGCTGCCCCCGCGGCGTGCCAATTTCGGTGATGATATGAGCGACAAGATCATTCACCTCGCCGTCAATTGCACACCGATGGCGGTGATCACGACGTTGACCACGAACAGCGCCATGAACGCGTAGACGACGGTCTCGTTCACGGCATTGCCGACGGATTTGGCCCCACCCGAGACGATCAGCCCGCGATAGCATGCGACCACGCCGGCGATCAGCCCGAACACGAGCGCCTTCACCGATGAGATGATCACCTCGGGCATACCGGTCAACAGGGTGATCCCGGCGGCGAACGCACCCGGGTTGACCCCCTGGACGAAGACCGAGAAGACATAGCCGCCGCCGACACCGATCAGGCAGACGAGACTGTTCAGCAGCAACGCGACGAGTCCGGAAGCGAGCACTCGAGGTGTCACCAGACGCTGCACCGGATTGATACCGAGAACCTCCATCGCCTCGATTTCTTCCCGGATCGTGCGCGACCCCAGGTCCGCGCACATCGCGGTGGCGCCTGCTCCGGCCACGATCAGCACGGTGACCATGGGCCCCACCTGCGTGACCGAGCCGAACGCGGCGCCCGCACCGCTGAGGTCCGCGGCGCCGAGTTCGCGGAGCAGGATGTTGAGGGTGAAGCTCACCAGCACCGTGAACGGGATGGCCACCAGAACGGTCGGCATCAGCGACACCCGGGCGACAAACCAGGACTGCTCGATGAACTCGCGCCCCTGAAACGGCCGGCGGAAGGCGAAGCCGAACGCGTCGGCTCCCATCATGAACAGTCCACCAACCGCTTTCAGGGGAGCAGCCGAGTAGCGGGCGAGCACACCACTGACGGCAGGCGTCCCGCGGATATCATCTGTGGGGGTCACCGGTACGAGCTCACCGACGCGGCCACCAAACGCTTGCTCATTTGCTCTCTTCCCCACGCAGAAACGCGATTCTCGTTGAACGGGAGCGCCGTCTTCGATCGCCTTCTGCGAATCGGACACCAGATATGCGGCGCGCGTTGATATCTCGGAAGCGTGCCACACGCTCTCGGCTTCGCGAGCCCTACTCTCGCTCAGTGAGATCACTGTTGTTCACGGATGCCGCCTCCTCCAGACTGGGCCGAAGTGCCGGTCGCACAGCCGCGATCGACCCTGTTCAGATCCGCAAAGCAGTCCGCGCGAGAGGCCATCCCTGTGACGAGCAGTACGACCAGCCACGTCCGATACGACCCGTATGACGTCAAGCTCAATGCCGACCCGTATCCGATGTTCAGAGCTCTGCGCGAGGAGGCGCCGCTCTACTACAACTCCGAGCACGACTTTTACGCCCTGAGCAGGCACGAGGACGTCACCGCCGCCCTCAACGACTACGAGACCTTCAGCTCGAGTCGCGGCGCGATCCTCGAGTTGATCAAAGCCAACATCGACATTCCGCCGGGGGTGCTGATCTTCGAGGATCCCCCCATTCACGACATCCACCGCAAGCTGCTCGCCCGCATGTTCACACCCCGCAAGATCTTCGCTCTGGAACCGCAGGTCCGCGACTTCTGCGCGGCCTCGCTCGACCCTCTGGTGGGAACGGGCAAATTCGATTTCGTGAAGGACTTGGGCGCGCAGATGCCCATGAAGGTCATCGGCATGCTCCTCGGCATCCCGGAAGAGGACCAGGAGGCCATCCGCGACTTCGCCAATGACCAGATGCGCACCGAAGAGGGAAAACCGATGAAGGCGGCCGAGGAAGGGATGGTCTCTGGTGACATCTTCGGTGCCTATATCGACTGGCGCGCCGAGCATCCGTCCGACGACATCATGACCGAGTTGCTCAACGTTGAGTTCGAGGACGAGACCGGCACGGTCCGGAAACTGAGCCGCGACGAATTGCTGACCTACGTCAACGTGGTCTCCGGCGCGGGCAACGAGACCACCACCAGACTGATCGGGTGGGCGGGCAAGGTCCTGGCGGAGCACCCCGACCAACGTCGCGAACTCGTCGAGAATCCCGACCTCATCCCCAACGCCATCGAAGAACTCCTGCGGTACGAGGCACCGGCGCCGCACGTCGCCCGCTATGTGACCCGCGACGTCGAGTTCCACGGGCAGACGGTGCCGGAAGGCAGCGTGATGATGATGCTCATCGCGTCAGCCAACCGCGACGACCGCCTGTTCCCGAACGGCGATACCTTCGACATCCACCGAAAAACCAAGCAGCACCTGACCTTCAGCGTCGGAACCCACTTTTGCCTCGGCTCCGCCCTGGCCCGTCTCGAGGGACGCATCGCCATCGAGGAGATCCTCAAGCGGTTCCCGAAGTGGGATGTCGATCTCTCGCAGGCATCGCTGTCACCGACCTCGACGGTTCGCGGTTGGGACACACTGCCGGCCACGTTCTGATCCCACGTGCCCGACGGACGTCGGGTAATGCCACCTGTATCCACCGAGGAGGAGAATCTCAATGACCGGAAGAGTAGACGGCAAAGTCGCCTTCATCACCGGCGCGGGGCGCGGCCAGGGCCGCACCCACGCCGTACGTCTCGCCGCCGAGGGCGCCGACATCATCGCGATCGATGTCTGCGAACCCATCGACGGCGTACCGTTCGATCTGGCCACCGAAGACGATCTGGCGGAGACCGCCGAGCTCGTGAAGGCGCAGGATCGTCGGGTGGTGACCGCCAAGGTCGACGTTCGGGACCTCGACGCGTTGACCCAGGCCGTCCAGACCGGTGTCGACCAGCTCGGACGCCTCGACATCGTGGCCGCCAACGCCGGTATCGCCACTGGCGGATCATCGCTCGAGGACATGGACCGCAAGACCTGGCAGGACATGATCGACGTCAACATGACGGGGGTGTGGCACACCGCGAAAGCCGCGATTCCACATATCGTCGCGGGTGGCCGTGGCGGATCGATCGTCCTCACGAGTTCCGTGGGTGGTCTGAAGTCTTACCCGTTCTGCGGACATTACGTGACCGCGAAGCACGGCGTCATCGGGATCATGCGAACACTCGCCATCGAGCTCGCGCAGAACAACATCCGGGTCAACTCGGTGCATCCGACCCAGGTCAACACGGCGATGATCATGAACGATGCCACCTACCGGATGTTCCGTCCGGACCTGGAGAATCCCGGCCCCGACGACTTCGCTCCGCTCTCCCAGATGATGAACACGCTGCCGATCCCGTGGGTGGAGCCGGAGGACATCAGCAATGCGGTCCTGTTCCTGGCCTCCGACGAGGCCCGGTACATCACCGGTGTCACGTTGCCGGTCGATGCCGGCGCCTGCCTGAAGTAGTCGACGCGGCGGGTGCGGCACTCCTCCTTTGCATGCGAGTGCCACTCCCGCCCAACATTTTTGAGGATCAGCATGAAGATCGACGTGAACTTCGGCGTCTGCGAGAGCAACGGGCTCTGCGCGGGTGCCGCGCCCGACGTCTTCGATCTCGACGACGACGACAACCTGCACCTGCTCCGTGACACTATGACGCCGGAGATCGAGGAGGAGGTCCGCGACGCGGTGCGGCAATGCCCCCGCCGGGCCATCTCCCTCGAGGGTTGAGCGTTCGCGAGGTTCTACCCGGTCAGATCATCCACCAGCCCATAGCCCACAACAAGAGTCCCCGGACAGGATTCCGTCCGGGGACTCTTGTTCTGCTATATGGCTGTTCTGCTGTATGGCACTGGCTCGGTGCAGCTACGCCTGCTCGGCCCGAAGAGCCGCGTCTTCGGCCGCCACATAGGAGAACACCACCGACGGTCCGATCGTCGCACCTGCGCCGAGGTACTTCCGCCCCATCACCGAGGCCGCACAATTGCCCGCGGCATAGAGCCCAGAGATGGGTCGCCCATCGTCGGCCAGAACACGTGCGTTCTCGTCGCAGAGCAGTCCACCGTTGGTCCCGATGTCGCCCGGGTACATCGGCACGGCGTAGAACGGTGCTTTCGCCAGCGACCCCAGGCACGCGTTGGGCTTGTGCGTGATGTCGCCCTGGTACTTTTCATGGTCGCCTTCGCCGCGATGAAAGTCCTCGTCCACTCCGGATTCCGCGAAACCATTGAACCGATCGACCGTCGCGATGAGCCCCACCGGATCGATGCCGCACTGCGCGGCGAGGTCCTCGAGGGTTTCCGCCTTCTTCATGGCACCACTGGAGATCCAGTCCTTGGGAGTCCGCCCCGGGGGTGCGAAACCGAAGACATACCGCGATCGATGCCGAGAATCGATGATCAGCCACGTCGGCAGTGCCCCACCGACGGTCCGCTCGTGCTCGAACATGCACTGGCCGGCCTCCTGATACGCGATCGCCTCGTTGAAGTACCGGTTCCCCTTGGTATCGACCATGATCGAGTGCGGCTTGCTCCGTTCGCTGATGCACATCGACGGCACGCCGTCGGGCATCAACCACGACGGCAGCCACCATGCCTCGTCCATCATGTCGGTGGCCGCTCCGTGCTTCATCGCGATCTGTAGCGCCTCACCCGTGTCGCCGGGGTTTGCGCTGGTCCATTCCGGTCGACCGGGCTGGCCACCCGAGAACTCATCGCGCATCACGCCGTTGTGTGCGAACCCGCCTGCCGAGATCAACACACCCGCGCGCGCACGAACTCGCACGCTCGCACCGTCACGGTCCACCACGGCTCCTCGGACCTCACCGTCTTCGACGACCAGCTCGACGAGAGCGGTCTCCGGCCACACCGGAACGCCACGGTCCAGCAACGCCTTGAGTAGATACCCGATCAGGGCAGCACCGTTGGTCACGTTCTTCTTGCCCCGCAGCCGCCCGAGAGCGGTTCGTCCCATGACCCGGGACATCACCGAAATACCCTTGCGGGTGAAGAGATTCGAGGCATAGGCAGCCTCCCCGGTGTACATCGTCATCTTGCCTGCCACGGGTGGGCGCAGTCGCTGGGCCCATTCCCCGAGCTGCTTGAGGTCGAAGGCCGGTGTCTCGACCGACCGCGACCGGGCCTTGCCGCCCACGACGCCGCGGACGCCCGCGTAGTAGTCGCTGTACCCGTCGATCCGGAGAAACGGGACTCCCGCACTCTCGAGGAAAGAGAACATCTTGTTGCCCGCCACCAGATATGTCCGGCGCCGTGCGTCCGATGCCGCCGGACTGGACTCGGCGGCCCTCCCGACGACGGAGTCGAAGTACGCCGTCGCCTCCGCTAGCGAATCCGTTGCACCGTCCCGCGACATCAGCGGGTTGTCCGGCAGCCAGATCACGCCCCCGGACATTCCCGTCGATCCGCCGATCATCTCGGACTTCTCTACGACCAGGACGTCCATGCCCAGGGCGGACGCGCGTAGCGCCCCCACCAGGCCACCTCCCGACCCGATCACGAGAAAGTCGGTCTCGTAGTCCCATTCACGCATTGCAGTACCTCATTCAGCTCAGAGACTCAGCGGTTCTCGATGCGCCGGGGTCTACCACGTCATGGGTAGCGCGTAGACGCCGTACGCGAGACGATCCGACTTGAACTCGATGTCATCGCGCGGACATGCGACCCGGAGGCTCGGGATGCGACGGAAGAGGGTTTTGTAGACGATCTGCAGCTCCACACGTGCCAGTTGTTGCCCGATGCACTGATGCGGGCCGAACCCGAAGCCCGTGTGGTGCCGTGCTGAACGGCTCAGATCGAGTTTCTCCGGCTCAGGGAAGGCGGCCGGATCCCAGTTCGAGGATCCGAGCTCGAGAATCACACCGTCGCCGGCACGGATCTGCTGTCCCGAGATCTCGATGTCCTCGGTGGCGATGCGACGCTGTCCGTTGTGGATGATGCCCAGATAGCGCATCAACTCCTCGACCGCATTCGCGATCACTTCAGGTTCGTCGGACTCGCGCAGCAACGTGAGTTGATCCGGATTGTCCAGCAGTGCAAGAGTACCCAGAGCGATCATATTGGCACTCGTCTCGTGCCCGGCGATGAGCATGCCGAGACCCATCTGCGCCGCCTCGGCCGGTTCGATCTCGCCGTCCTTGGCGCGTCTGGCAAAGTCGCTCAGCACGTCGTCGGCGGGGTCGGTCATCTTCTGCTCGACGAGTTCGTTCATGAACATGAACATCGCTGCGAACGCCTGCATGTTGTCGTCCGGCGTCGCATACCGGTCCACACTCTTCACCGAGTTCTCCTGGAAGAAGGCATGGTTCTCATACGGCACGCCGAGCATCTGAGAGATGACGATGGACGGGAGCGGCAGGGCGAGCGCGGTGACGAGATCGCCCGGCTTCGGCCCGTCGAGCATCGCGTCGATGAGTTCGTCGGTGGTCTGCTGGATGAACGGTCGAAGGGCAGTCACCCGCTTGAAGGTGAAGGCCCGCGTCATCATCCGGCGAAAGTGGGCGTGCACCTCCCCGTCCGAGTTGAACACCGACTTGGGCCGCATCGAGACGTTCGCGGCCATACCCTCGTTCCAGTGCGGGAACCCCGGGAGTGTCTCGTCCACGCTGATCCGCGGATCGTTGAGAAGCGCCTTCTGCTGCTCGTGACCGGTGACGAGCCAGGGATTGGAGCCATCCCAGATCTCGACACGACTCACCGGGTTCTTCTCCCGAAGGACTCGAGTGCCCTCCGGCGGTGCGAAGGGACACCGCATGTCCCTGTCCATCGGGAAATGCGGCGCAGTCTCGTTGCGTAGTTCGGTGGCCGTGTCTGACATCAGATGTGATCCTTCGTGTGTCGGCTGTGCTGGAAGTTGTCAGTCTTCGACGAGAATCGCCAACGCAGGACATACGGCAGCTGCGTGCCGGACGTCGTCGGCCTCGTCCTCTGGCGGGTCCTCGTTGACGAGGAACGCGATACCGTCCTCGTCCCGCTGATCGAAGACATCGGATGCCGCAGCCACGCATTGGCCGGAAGCGATGCATTTGTCCTGGTCTATGGTGATCTTCATCGGATTCTCCTAGCTGGATATCGCTCACTGGCGAACGTGATGTCGTCGACCGAGACCGGTCGCGACACCTTCCTCCACATCGGACACCGCGATCCCGATCCGGCCGCGATGTCTTCGGGACTGCTTGGGCATGTTCCAACCGAGAATCCCGGTCACCACGCCGTCACACTGGAAGCTCGCGACGAACCGTCCGGCCGCCGGATCCCCGTCGAGAACCGACATCTCGGCGTCGCGGCGGATCGATCCGTCGACCTGGATCTTGGTCCCGAACTGATCGGACCAGAAGTACGGGATCGGGGTGGGAGGCGTCGCCACCCCGAGGATGTCCGCGGCCACCGCGATGCCCTGCTCGGTCGCGTTGGTGCGGTTCTCCCGACGATATGTCGAGCCGGTCGGCGCATCGCGGATCCGTGCGACGTCGCCCGCGGCGTGAATTCCGTCGGCGGCCCGGCACCATCGATCGCACACGACACCGTCGTCGACATGCAGGCCGCTGCCCGACAGCCAGTCCGTGGCGGGGACGGCACCGATCGCGACCACCACGACATCGGCCGGCAACGTGTCGCCGGCCGCCAACCGAACCCCGGTCACTCGCCGATCCGCCTCGGTAAACCCGACCACCTGGGCGCCCAGACGAGTCCGAACACCCTGTGCCGCATGGAGTTCTGTGAGTATAGCGGCCACTGCCGACCCCAACTGGGACTCCATCAGTCCGGTCTGCGGTCCGACGACCGTGACGTCGGCCCCCATGCCGCGCGCCGTCGCGGCGATCTCGGCCCCGAGAACTCCGTCACCGACCACCACCAACCGATCGGCCTCCAGGAGATCGGCGCGCAGCGCCATGGCATCGTCGATCGACCGGAACATGTGCAATCCCCGTAGTTGCGGCTGATACGGAAGTCCGCGCGGGTATGCACCGGTGGCGATCACGACGTGGTCGGCGGCGATGGTTCGACGGTCTGTCTGTACCGTGCGCGACGCGACGTCGAGGGAGAGCGCCGTCTCACCGAGCGTGAGGTCGAGATCGAGCGACACGATGAAGTCGGCCGGGCGTAGCCGGGTCCGGTGGCGATCCCAGGCACCGGACAGCACCTGCTTCGAGAGCGGAGGCCGGTCGTAGGGCGCCTGCAGCTCCGCTGCGATCATCGTGATCCGATCGTCGAATCCGCTGCGGCGCACTGCCTCTGCAGTTGCCAGACCGGCCGCGGACGCGCCCACGATGAGGACGTCGGTATGGACCGTCATCTCAGATCACTCCGCGTCGTCCGCCCCGGAGGCACCGACGAGAGCAGGTTCGTCATCTGCTCCCCGCGAAGTGTCCGTACTCTGCGGCGCCTTTGTCGGAGGCCCGGCAACCGTGCCTCCGTCCACCGGCAGCAATGTCGCGGTGACGTAGCGGGAGCGGTCGGTGGCGAAGAACAGCGCCGCCTCGGCCACGTCCTCCGCGCTGCCCTCGCGCTTGAGCGGGCGATTCGCAGCCATCATCGAGCGCACCATGGCGGTGAAGCTCTCGGCGTCGGCGCCCATCTTCGCCGCCGACGACGCCAGAAGCGGCGTGGGGATACTTCCGGGTGCAATACAGTTGACACGAATATCGTGTTGCGCCAGATCAATTGCGACCGACTTCGAGAAGTGGATCACCGCGGCCTTGGAGGCCCGGTATGTCATCACCGCAGCCCCGGCCTGGATTCCTCCCATCGACGAGATGTTGACGATCGCACCACCGCCCGTGGTCGCCATCTGCCGCGCGGCGTACTTGGTGCCCGCCATCACACCTCGCAGATTGACGCCCATCACAAGATCGAAGTCGGCCAGGTCGTCATCGAGGTAGCTCTGGTGCATGGTCCCGGACACGCCGGCGTTGTTGACCATGACGTCCAGTCGACCGAACCTGCCGACCACGTCGTCGACGAGTGCGGCAACGTCGGAGGGGTTCGACACATCCGTCTTGCGGAAGAACGCCGAGTCACCTGACGCTGAGGCCAGCGCGATGCCACCCTCCTCGTCGACATCGGCGATCGCCACCCGCGCTCCCTCGGCGACAAACTTCTCCACGATGCCCTGGCCCAGCCCCGACGCCCCGCCGGTGACAATGGCGACTTTCCCGGACAACTCATCGGCCATTATTCGGCCACCCTTCGGATCTCGATGGTGATGTGCATTTGTGAAACAAAGAAATACGCGTTTCTACGTCGTTTGTTCACATACGGGCGAGATAATTCGGCAAGAAATGAATGGTTCACATCGCCGCGATACGGCGATGTCACGCATTCTCTGTTACGCAGAGATCCGTTGGAACACTGATCCGTGCGGTCGCGCTGCGGACTCACCGAAGGCGAAGATCCCCGACAGCGATCCCGGCATGTTCGCAGTGTGTCCTGGGTCGCACTGCTGTGTTGACAGACTCGCAGCAGCACCCCAAACTTGTCAAGCGATTGATTGAAACTGTGCTTCACCACAGGCCGGCAGCGAGGCCCAGGTGGCGCAGCGATCATGCGCCGACACACTCAGCACCTGCGGTTTTGCCGTCAGATCCGTAGGTCTGCGGCCGGCGACCACTGTAGGGCCGACGATCTCGGCGTAGCGGCACCACCACGAACGTGGCAAACCCTCACATCTGCCGACCATTCCCACCGACCGAGGTCCAGAAGCACGGCTGCACGCGCGCATATCCGCAGTTCAGAGGCACAACTGAAACTCGTTCCGTCGGCCATACGGTAAATCGACTGTTTTACACATGACCGATATTGGCCTAATTTTGGAGCAAGAACCGAGTCTGGTCGGCATTTCCGGACACGGGGGGACGGTGGCCGAAACAACATGCCCAGACGGGCGAAGCGATGAGCAAGAAAGGTCACCCAACGTGGTCACGATTCCCTCTGAATCCTCGGGCGGCGTATCCGAGGAGTGGCAGGCCGACAAACCGGCCCCGCGCCGGCGCAAGAAGGAGGCCACCCAGGAGCTCATCCTCGACACCGCGGAGCGCTTGTTCGCGGAGAACGGCATCTACGCGGTCTCCAACCGTCAGATCGCCGAAGCCGCCGGTCAAGGCAACACTGCGGTCGTCGGATACCACTTCGGCAACCGGACCGACCTCATCCGGGCCCTGGTCAGCCGCTTCCACCGGGGGATCGAACCCTCGCGGGAGGCGCTCCTCCAACAGATCAGCGGCTCCAATCAGCTGCGCGACTGGCTCGAATGTCAGGTACGTCCCATCACCAAACGGTTCGATGAACTCGGCTCTCCCACCTGGTTCGCGAGGTTCGGCGCCCAACTCATCTCCGATCCCGAACTGAGCGACATCTTGCTCGAGGAGTCCTGGCGCGAGTCGCCATCACTGCAGCAGACAGTCGACGGCCTCCTGAAATGCCTGCCTTTCTTTCCCACCCAGGTGTTGCCCGAGCGCACGGATTGCGCCATGTTCCTCATCATCCAGATGTGCGCACAGCGCGAGCGGGCACTGGCCGACGGTTTGCCGCTGATCCGCGCGACGTGGTCCGAGATGGCGACCGGACTGGTCGATGCACTGGTCGGAATATGGACCGCGCCCGTCACCCCGGTCTGAGATCCCCCGGGGCCGCGAACGGGCGTCCATTCGGTCGATGCGCCCCGGTCTGACACCCCGCCCCTCCCGACCACGGGCCGAGCGCCGAGCCGACCAGCTGCGCAACCGATATTTCTCCACACTAAGTCAATCGATTGATTGACTTATCGCCTGTGATGCGGTTCACTTGCTCTCATGGGTGCGAGGGCCGGCACAGGACCTTCGCGTTCATCCGACCTCGGCAGGATCGGGATCTCAATTCGGGTCCGACAGCTAGCCGGTCGATTCAGTGCGCATAACAAATGATATTCGACCACCACATTCAACTGTGAGCGATCCATTCTTTCTTTGATGAAATACGAAGGGATGGATCCGCATTCATGGGCGACAGGAGGGGTGTCAGCATGACAGACGCATCGACCATTCAGAACCAACGTCCCTCGGCTGAAGAGATAATTCTCTACGACAAGAATCCCACGACAAAGATCGCGACCATAACGTTCAATCGCCCGGATCATCTCAACGCGCCGACGGCGGATGCCCGACTGCGTTACGCGGACCTCCTGCATCGCGCGAACGTCGACGACGATGTCAAGGTCGTGGTCATCCGCGGCGTCGGCTCCAACCTCGGTTCGGGTGCGGACATCCCCGAGGCCATGGAGATGGAAGCAGACTCCACCAATCTGGCCCGGATGCGCGAGCTCCGCGTCGACGACGAGTCCGCGATCAACTTCCCGCCTCCCGGCTCGTTCCGCCACGGCGCCACGCTGACCCAGTGGTACGCGAACTCCGCGGCGGGTTGCCGCAGCCTGCAGGAGTTCAAGAAGATCAGCATCGTCGAGGCCAAGGGCTACTGCTACGGGTGGCATTTCTATCAGGCAGCCGACGCCGACCTGCTCATCTCTTCCGACGACACGTTGTTCGGACACCCGGCATTCCGCTACATCGGCTTCGGTCCCCGCATGTGGACCTGGGCGCAGACGATGGGGATTCGCCGGTTCCAGGAGATGGTCTTCACCGGCAGGCCGTTCACGGCCCGGGAGATGTACGACTGCAACTTCGCCAATCGGGTGGTCCCTCGCGACCAGCTCGAGGCCGAGACCGACAAGTACGCGCTCGCCTGTGCTCGCACCCGGCCCACCGACACCGTCTTCATGCAGAAGATGTTCTTCGAGATGATGAAGCAGTCCCAGGGCGAGTACCTGGGCAGCATGTTGACCGGATTGTTCGAATCCCTTGGTGGATATGCTCATCCGGACGCGCACGATCTCGTCCTGGACGAGGACACGGTGTCAGGCGGCATCAACAACGCGGTGAAGGACAACGACGATCTCTTCCCACCCGACTTCAGGTTGAGCAAGTCGGGCCGACGACGGGCCGATTGAACCACCCGGTCACTCCCAGCCCCGACACACTCCCCGCTCGAATTCGGAAGGTCAGCTAACGCGATGTCCACCACGCACCTCCCCCTCGACGAGTACGTCGTCGTCGACCTGTCGGCCGGCATCGCCGGCGCCTACTGCACGAAAGTGCTCGCCGACGGCGGCGCCGAGGTCGTGAAGATCGAGCCACCGGAGGGCGATCCGCTGCGCGGTTGGTCTGCCTCAGGAGCCTCCGTGGAGCCGGGGTCCGACGGCGCGCTGTTCACCCACCTCGCCTGCTCGAAGCGGAGCGTGGTGATCGATCCCGACAGCGATGCGGATCTCGAGACGCTGAACGGCGTGCTTGCTCGCGTCGACGCCGTGGTGTGGTCCCGCGAATCACGTTTCGCGGGTCGTTGCGGCTTCGGTCCGGACGCGATCCGATCCGCTCATCCGCACCTGGTGGTCACCGCGATCACCCCCTTCGGCCTCGAGGGTCCCTGGAGCGACAGGGCGGCAACGGAATTTACTCTCCAAGCCTGGTCGGGCGGTATCGTCGGACTCGGGCGTGGGGCACCGGATCGCGCCCCGGTCCATGTCGGCGGCCGGATCGGTGAGTGGTTCGCCGGCGCATACGCCGCAGCGGGGACCCTCACGGCACTGCGCAGGCGCGCCGACTCCGCACGGGGAGATCTCATCGACCTGTCGATGCTCGAGACCCAGATCCAGGGACTGACCTACCACCCGGTGACCTTCCTCGAGCTGCGCGACCGGCCGTTCCGATCAGAACGCTCGGTTTTCGTCCCCGGTGTGTCGCAGGCATCCGACGGGATGGTGGCGGTGGGGGTTGCCACCGCCCAGCAGTGGTTCGACCTCTGTGTGCTCGTCGGCCATCCCGAGTGGATCGACCGGGACAATCCCCTGGCCATCACCGAGACGGCGTCCAAGGTCGCGCCGGAGATCTACGACTGGATCCGGGCTCGGACGGTGGACGAGGTGTGCGAGCAGGCCACCGCCTTCCGGATACCGAACTCCCCGGTGGCGAACGGCGCGAACCTCACCGGTATGCCCCACCACGACGAGCGCGGCTCGTTCATCAAGAACCCCTCGAAAGGCTTCAGCCAACCCGCCCATCCGTACCGGATGAGCGCTTTCCCTCTCCCCCAACCCGACAACGCGCCGACACTCGGCGAGCACACCGACTCGTACCGCGCACAAGCCACTCAGGCAGAGTCCCGTTCCACGGCGGAAGACATATCCCGAGCAGGCGCAGCCACGCTCCCCTTCGAGGGCGTCCGAGTTCTCGACATGACCGCCTTCTGGGCCGGGCCATCGTGCACGCATGTGCTCGCCATGCTCGGAGCCGAGGTGATCCACCTGGAGTCGACCTCACGTCCGGACGGCACCCGGATGATCGCCGGCGTGCCGATGACCGACGAACTCTGGTGGGAGAAGTCGCCGATCTTCTCCGGGCTGAACACGAACAAGAAGAGCGTGACCATCAACATCCAGACCGAGCAGGGGCAGGAGTTGCTTCGAGAGCTCGTCAAGACCTGTGATGTATTGGTGGAGAACTACACTCCGCGGGTCCTCGACCAGATCGGCATGGACTACGACTCCGTCAAGGCGCTCCGCCCCGACATCATCATGGTCCGCATGCCCGGATTCGGACTCGACGGACCATGGCGGGACAAGGCTGCTTTCGCCTACGTCATCGAGGATGCAGCCGGACTCACCTGGCTCACCGGACATCCCGACCAGAATCCCGTCGAGCCCTATTCCATCGGGGATCCGAATGCCGGAGTACACGCTCTGCTCGGACTGTTGATCGCACTCGAACACCGCGGGAAGACCGGCGAGGGCACCCTCGTCGAGGCAAGCATGATCGACGCCGCACTCAACGTCACCGCCGAGCAGGTCGTCGAACACTCGGCGTACGGGAACCTGCTCAACCGAGAAGGCAACCGGGGCCCGGCGGCCGCACCGCAGAACCTCTATCAGGCTGCGGGGCTCGACGAGTTCGGCCGAGACGATCGCTGGGTCGCCATCGCCGTCGAGACAGACGAGCAGTGGCTCTCCCTCCGATCCGCACTGGGTTCGCCCGACTGGGCCATGGACCCCGAACTGTTGACCGCCCAGGGGCGCCGGCGACAGCACGATCTCATCGACGATCACCTGGCGCGATGGTGCAGGGGTCTCGACGATGACGACATCGTCGAGAAGCTCTGGAGTGTCGACGTTCCCGTCGGCAAGGTGATGCAACCCCATCGGCAGGCCGAGTTGCCGCAACTGCGATCTCGCGGCTTCTTCGCACAGGTCGAGCATTCCGTGAACGGGACGGCCTCGCACAGCACTTTGCCCCTGACGTTCTCGGCAGGGCCTGGCGAGTTCACCGTCAGAGCCGCCCCGTTGCTCGGCGAGCACAACGTCGAGATCCTGTCCGGACTCGGACTGTCAGAGAGCGACATCGAGCGATTGGAGCACGACAAGATCATCGGACGAACGCTGTTCTTCTAGCACCGGCTGCCGAATCGGCGGTCACGTCGTCTCCGCAGCGCTCAGCCCACCGAACAGAAAGGCACTACAGATGAAACCGTCACCCGGCAAGGCACTCTTCAGCACCGTCGACACCACCTCCGTCGTCGTGATCCGCTGGGGAGACGTCGATCTCG
Organism: Gordonia sp. DT218; assembly: GCF_049847105.1. Classification (NCBI taxonomy): domain Bacteria; kingdom Bacillati; phylum Actinomycetota; class Actinomycetes; order Mycobacteriales; family Gordoniaceae; genus Gordonia; species Gordonia sp. DT218. The sequence continues at coordinate 1,002,503 of NZ_JBNCNS010000001.1, forward strand.
ATCTGACCTGCGGAGGTGAAGCGATGAGCGAGACTCCCCCGGCGACGCAGGGCGAACCTCCGCGAATGGGTGCCACGCAACTCGGCAAGCGGTACTGCACGGACGATGGAGACGTCGAACTTCTCTGCACCAAGCCGGGCGACGGCACTCTCGCCATCGATGGAGCCCCGTTGGGCATCAAGGCCGCGTCGCCACTACCGGCATCGGATTGATCCCGTGAGTGCCGGCTCTCTCTTCGACCTCGAGATGGACTTTGGTGATTCCCTTCGGGAACATGGTGTTTCAGCCTCGGCGCGGGAGGCGGTGTCACGGCTCCGGAGCGGCGAGATGGTGATGATCGGCGATGATGTCAGTATCTCGCGCCGCTACGATCTTGTCTGCACCGCCGATCGCCTGACCACTGAGCAAACGGCGTTCCTCGTCCGCCACACCTCCGGCTTCCTGCAGGTGGCGCTGCGCGATGCGCACTGCGACCGCCTGCAGCTCCCACCCGTGGCCCCCACGGTCGACCGGCGGTCATCCCAGCAATGTGTCGGGGTGGACGCCGCGGCGGGAACCGGTACCGGAATCTCGGCCACCGACCGAACGCAGACCATCAACACGCTGGGGCGGCGTGACTCCACTCCGAACGACTTCACACGCCCAGGTCATGTCCTCCCTGTTCGTGTCGCCGTGAGCCCTCCGTGGCACGAACTCGCGGGTCTCGCACTGGGACTGGCCGAGAGCGCCGGTTCGGTGGCGGCGGTGTTCGCCACGCTGGTCGGTACCGGCCGCCGCTCTGACGGTCTTCTCGACAGAGATGAGGCAGAGGTGTTCGCTGACCGTCATCATCTGCAGATCATCGGCTATTCCGAGGCCGGGCAGGTGCGCGGTTCTCGGACCGGCTGACGTCGTCGCCGGTAAGCCATCTCGTCACCTCACTGCAAAATTCACACATGCGAACCCCAGGCACCCTGGGCCGATCACTTTGGATGGTGCAACATGACCGCATTGCTGACCGACGACTGCGCGGTGAACGTGCAGAACGCCTTGCCTCTGTCGATGGTCGAGCGGATGACGCTGATCATGGAGGCATTCGACCGGCCGCTGGCCCGGCTCACTCTCGACGAGGTGACCCAGCACACCGGCCTGCCGCGCTCGACGGCACACCGGATCCTGGATCAGCTCGTGCAGTGTCGCTGGCTCATTCACGCCAAGACCCACTACAGCCTCGGAAGCCTCGCGCTCACGCTCGGAGGCCGAGAGCTCGCTCAGCACGAGCTACGTTCGGCAGCGTCGGACACCCTGCAAGCGCTGGCGCTTCGTACCGGCATGTACGTTCATCTCGCGTCTCTGGCCGGCTCCGAGATCTACTATCTCGACATGTTCGGTGGGCGAAACGGCCATCGGGTTCCCTCCCAGGTCGGTGGCCGTGCTCCTGCACATTGCACCGCTGCCGGCAAGGCGATCCTCGCCAGCCTGTCGCCCGAATATGTCGACAACCAGTACTCGAGCGTGATTCGCAGTGGCCGTACCGATTACAGCATCGGCGACATCGTCGTCCTGCACCAGGAACTGGCTCGGATCCGCGCCCGGAACGGTCTGGCCACCGAGCGTGGCGAATGCTTCGGACACCTGGCGTGCGTGGGCGCGGCAGTACGCAACTCCGACGGGCCGGTCGGCGCGATCTCCATCGTCACGCGCCACGCAAGCCCGCTCGAGCCGCTCGCCCCGATGGTGCTCCGTGCGGCAAGGAGCATCTCGGACAAACTCATTCACGGCAGCCGCTTCTCCTGACCCGACTGCTCCCGGACTGCCGTCACGCAACTCGTTCCCCGCATGCACGAGCGCCCGGTGACGGCTTGCAGAAGCCTGCCACCACCGGGCGCCCGCGAGATCATTCGACCGTCACGCCCTCCATGGTCCCCGCGGCACGCCACTTCTCCAAGATCTCGAAGAAGGCGACCGGGCCACCCCCGTATCCGGCTGAGAGCAGGCTGTCCGGATTCTCCGTGTCACCTTCCGAATCCAGATAGCTCGGTGTGCAGTCGGCGAAGAACTGCTTGCCCATCACCGTGCTCTCGGCCATGGTCTGCACCCATTCGTCCTCGGCCTCCTGGTCGGCCTCCACCAGGAGGCCGCCCTGATTCGCCCACTCCTCGAGGATGTACGCGACATGACGCGCCCGCTCCTCGGCGGTGTGCACGTAGTTGGGCGCGATCCCCGTCTGCGTGTATCCCAGGAAGAAGCAATTGGGAAAGTCGTGCGATTGCAGTCCGTGGAATGTGCGCGGACCCTTGGCCCACTTGTCACTGAGACGGGTTCCACCACGACCGGTGATGTCGAATCCTGCCCGCCGCGTGTAATTCGTCGCCACCTCGAACCCGGTGGCGAAGATCAACGCGTCGACCTTGTACTCGACGTCGTCGACCACCACGCCGTCGCGGGTCAGCCGGTTCAGTCCGCGGCCGTCGGTGTCCACCAGCTCGACGTTGTCCCGATTGAAGGTCTGCAGGTAGGCATCGTGGAAGCTCAGTCGCTTGCACTGCCGCTTGTACCACGGCAACAGACGTTCGGCCGTCGACCGATCGTCGACGAGCGACTCGATACGACGCCGCACCCGCTCCATCGACTTGAAGTCCTCCTCGAACAGGAACTCGGCGATCTCCTCCATCGACATGGCGGTGCCGCGACGCTCCATCTCTTTCATCACGGCGGGACCGGTCAGCTCGAGAGCGACCTGCGTCCACCCGTCGCCCACGAGATCCTCGTCGGCGCCCATACCGCCGGTCACCTGGGTGAAGTTCTCCATCCGTTCGCGTTGCCATCCCGGCTGCAGGCCCGCGGCCCATTCCGGATCGGTGGGCTGGTCGCCTCGGACGTCGACCGCCGCCGGCGTTCGCTGGAACACATACAGCTTGCCCGCCGACTCGCCGAGATGCGGAATACATTGCAGCGCTGTGGCACCGGTACCGACGATCCCGACTCGCTTGTCACGCAGTCGATCCAGTCCGCCGGTCTCGTCACCGCCGGTGTACGAGTAGTCCCACCGGCTCGTGTGGAAGGTGTGTCCTTCGAAGGAGTTGATGCCTGGAATGCCGGGCAGCTTCGGTCGGCTCAGCGGCCCGGGCGAGACCAAGACGATCGTCGCGCTGATCCGGTCCCCCCGATCCGTCGTCACCGTCCACTTCCGTGCGTCGTCGTCCCATACCATCTCTGTCACGACGGTCTGCAGGAGCGAGTTGCGATAGAGGTCGTAGTGTTCGGCGATCCTCACACAGTGTTTGCGGATCTCCGGACCGAATGCGTACCGACGCTCCGGAATGTATTCCAGCTCTTCGAGCATGGGCATGTAGATGTACGACTCGATGTCGCACTGGGCGCCCGGATAGCGGTTCCAGTACCAGGTCCCCCCGACATCACCCGCCTTGTCGACGATCCGGATGTCGTCGAATCCGGCCTCCCGCAACCGGACCGCCGCGATCAGACTGCCCAGCCCGGCGCCGATGACGAGGACCTGCACCTCGTCGTCGACGGGTTCCCGCTCGACGAACTCCGTGTAAGGATCATCCGCGTAGTGGGAGAACTCGGCAGTCACCTCGATGAACTGTCCGAGAGCGTCTGTCCGCAGCCGCTTCGCGCGCTCGTGCGCGTACTTCGCGCGTACCCATTCCGGGTCGTAGAACTCTGGCTGCGGCCCCGGGGCCTGCTCGGGGAGCGTCATCTCGTACTCACCTCTTTCAAAAGAATCTGACCGAAGTCGCTGCCGCTGAATGTGATCACTGGCCGTGAGCCTCCGCGTTCCGCCGGATGCTCACGCGCTGAATCGCTCGCGGAGAGGACGTGAGTCAGGGCGACCACGATAGATGCCCCGGTCGATCAGACGGGGTACCACCTCGGCGACGAACTCACGGATGTCGATGACCCCGGTGGGGAACATCAGGTTGAACCCCCCGACGTGACCGTCGGCGTGCCAGGTCGCCAGATCCTCGACGAAATCGTCGTAGGACCCGATGAACTTGCGGTGCTGCGCACCGCCCCGGGCCAACGAATGAGCGGTCACGTCACGCACCGTGGCACCCGGATGCTCGGTGATCCAGGTGTAGAGCCCGACATAATTGCCGTATGTGCTCTTGATCGTGTCCTGGACGTCCTCGGGCTTCGGGAGCTGGTCGAGCGGGAACGGATCATCGATGCTGTCGAAGGTGTACTCCAGCCCGAACTGGACCAGTGCGAACGGCGCGTACAGCTCGTAGTCCACATGCTGGTCGAGCTCGCGCTGCTTCTCCTCGGCCTCCGCGAGGGTCCGACCGAGATACGGGATCAGACCAGGGATCGCCGGGACGGTACCTTTCGCCCGCCCCGCCTCCGCCAATGCCTGGTCGAGCTGCGCCCGGTATTCGGCCGCCTGCTCACGCGTGTTCGCGTTCGTGAACACCATCTCCGCGTGCTTGGCCGCGACCTTGATGCCCGGGCCCGAACCCCCGGCCTGTGCGATCAGAGGGCGGCCCTGCGGACTCGGTGCGACGTTGAGGGGGCCGAGGACCTGGTAATTCTTCCCCTGGTGGTTGATCGGATCGGCATAGAAGCGCCTGATGCCGTCGGGATCGAAACGTAGCTCACGATTCTCCCAGAGACCCGTCACCACATCGAGGAACTCGTCCGCGATCTGGTAACGGGTCTTGCGATCCGGATGGCTTTCCTTGCTGTAGTTCAGTGCCCATTCCTCACTGACACTGGTGACAGCGTTGAAGCCGGCCCGCCCGTTCGAGATCTGATCGAGCGAACCGAGGAGCCGGGCTAGGTTGTACGGGTCATAGAACGACGTCGATGCGGTCGCGATGAGACCGAGGTAGCGCGTCTGGCAGGCGAGCGCCGCAAACGCGGTGATGGGCTCCGGCGGGCCGTGATCCGGCGCAGGCGACCCGGCGGTACCAGCGATGTCGCCGAGGAACATCGCCGTGCACAGGCCTTCCTCCGCCAGTCGGCCCATCTCCAGGATCGGGAGGTAGGCGTTGCGCCGGCTCGGACCGCCGCCATGGTCGCGTTCGTAGGCGGGCGCGCCCTGGTGGTGATTGATCTCGTTGCCGACCAGGTTCAGGTGTAGATAGCGTTGGTTGGACATCTGCTCTCCGTCTTCGACTTTGTCCCGGTGGAACGTAAATGAAGGAACTTGAGGCGTTCGCCGGCAAGTGTCAGGTCAGGTTAGGAGGGCGACGGAGACAGGTCACCCGCCGTCCCGCTGGTTGAGACCTCGAACCCTCAGCTCTCAACACGCGCCGGGTTGATGCGACTCGCGGACAACAGGGCCCGACGCCGAAATAGGGCTCGCCCAAACACACACTTCTGCAACGTATTCCGGCATACTGGTGACCGATCCGACGCAGCAACGCGGACAATTGGTGCGCCGTTTGCGAATTTTGCTTCCGAATGACGGCAGCGTTGCGCTGGGAGGCGTTCACGGCGAGGACGCAGCTCTTGAACGCGGTTCCAACAGAGGCGACGCGACCAGGGAGTGACGAAGACCGCGACCACCCTGCTGATCCGTCGTCTGGAACCGCCGCTCCTCAGCCCCGGCGTATCGGATTCGGACCCGCGGACAAACGGATGCCAATCAATGAGAAGACCGGCGGCAGAGTTACAGTGACCACCGGCGCCGGTCGTGCGGAGCCACGCGCGCAACCAGATCGGTACGGCAACCGTTGTCTGGCATCCGACATGTCATCTCCGCTGATTGCTGACTACGACGGCGCCAGAACCACACTGGCACAGAGACCACAATAATCCAGGTAGTCGGCCACGATATCCTCGCGCCAATCCAAGGGTCCCGACCGCGAACTCCTGACGACTTCCCTGTCAGTCCAAGAAAGTTCACGTACACCGCGCAAGTGTTCTCTGCACATCGAGGCCGAGATGGCCCTCTCTGCCGGCGATACCAGGATGGGCCGCAGTAACCGATAGTTGTTGGTATGGAAGACGGCTCCGGCCTGCCGGCGTCCCAAATGGCACCCGAATCCGGATGGGCGGTCGGATATCAGGTCGATTTGGACGTAGCCGGCCAATGCGTTCGGGGCAGGTGTCCCGGCGTGAAGTGAAGCGAGCCCAGGTTGGGGTGTTGCTTGTCCAAGGACCAGATCGACCGGAGGTCTCATGCCCCACCGTAGCGTCGGGGTGAAGTCGCGGACAAGGCTGTCTCGCTGCCGAACTCGGGGTCATAGCCCGCACCGTCTCCCCTGGCCTAGTGCCCGGAGACGTGATCCGGGCGTCGCAGACCTCGGTGCGATACGAACGTGACCATCCTGGAGAACTGTGCACACAGATGTCAGCAAGCGCGGCCGTATCCCCGACGGTGGTGGCCGACGTGCGAAAGACCGTGAAACCACAGTCAGCGGCCTGGCACCGACCCGATGGCCGGGTACCTCTGGACCTGGTACGCGTGAACGGGCGGCGGCGGTGGCCGCCATCGCCGCGTCGCGCTGGGTGTGGCCGTGAGGCGGGAGGTCGCAACGCTGAGGCGGTGACGGTGCTCAATTGACACCGTCACCGCCTCAGCCGTCAGCTCCAGGTCGACACGCCGAACGACAGTTGGGGACTCACATCCGGCCCCTACGGGACCGTGACCTGGCCGCGGAGGCGGACTGACCGACAAGATTCGTGGTCGCCGGCCTGCGCTGCCCCCGCAACTGGTTCATTGTCGGAACAGTTGCCGCCTCTAGCCCGACGTCGTCGGCAGCGCACTCACGGTGGTCGGATCGACGAGCTGACCGTCCTTCATCGTGAGCATGATCATCTCGTTGCTGCATACAGACGGTTGGCCGGCGAGCGCCGTGCCGTCGCAGGTGAAGGTGATCCCGTCGCCTGCCGGGAGAACGACATCTTTGGCGGAACGGATTGCATCGGTCATCGTGGCCGCCGTGACATCACCGGTCAGACCGGCGACCGCACGATAGAGACCCAGCGCGCCTTGGTAGCCGGTGACCGCGTAGCCGGAGGTCGCCGTGTCCGGCGCGTACTTCGCCATGATCGCGCGATACAGCGCGCTCTCTGGCGCGTCGGACGAGGTGTCGGCACTGCTGACCACCTTCATGTTTTCCAGCGCGCTCGCACCGACTCCGGAGACAACCTCCGGAGCGGCACACGACTGCGGAGTCATGATCTCCGCGTTCGAACCCAAGGTGACCAACGACTTGATCACCGCGGTGCAGACCGTCGACTCACCAAACACTATTGCGCCGTCCGGATTTGAGGACAATCCGGCACTGACCTGCGGAGTCGCATCAGGGGTACCCAATGGAATCGGAACGAGCTTGAAGTCGACTCCGGCCTCCTTGAACGCCGGCTCACCGATCATCTTGAGAGCGTTGATCGAAGCCGGAACATCAATTGCGTACGCGACGACCGACTTCATCCCCTTGCCCTTGGCGTAGTTGGCGAGCGCCTGCGAGGTGTTCTGCCCCGCGGCCCAGACGAAGGCCCCGTCCGTCGTGCCCTCGGTTGCCCCGCCCGTCACTGCGGTCACGTATGGGATCTTCGCGCCGGTGATGATCGGCGCCATGATGTTGCCGAAACCAGAGGAGGTCACGATCACCGCTGCGACCTTCTTCTCCACCATCTGGTTCGCGCAGTCCCGGGCGGAAACCGGCTCCTCAGCCGACTTGCACACGACCAGTTCGATTGGACGACCGGCAATTCCTTTGTAGTTCTCGTTGACGTACTTGGTGGCCGCTTCCGCTGCTTCACGGTTCTCCGGCTGCGAAATGGACGCACCGCCCTCGTTGTTGATCAGACCGATCTTCACAGATTCGCCAGACGCAACCTGCCCCGGAAATGCCTCCGACGGCACAGCGGCGCTACTGCCGGCGTCCGATGCACTGTCGTCGCTCGATCCACAACCCGTCACAATCCCCAGGACCAGACATGACGCGCCGACAGCCGCCATCGCCACACGGGCGGGTTTGAATATTGCCATTTGCTTTCTCCTCATGTGATCGCCCTGGGAATCATCCGGTCCCGGCTGGGCGTCTTGCCAACGGGATCATCGTGGGTCAACTGCCGAGGCCGCCATGATCTGCTCAAGCAGGTCGGCGCTCTCGATCCGCCCCTTGACCAACCTCTGGGCAAGGAGGGCGACGTCGAAGGCACCAGGTGCAGCTTCAGCTGACACCAGCGCTCAACGTTAATGTAGATGACCTAGATAACTATGTTGTGTTCGTCACCTTACTACAGCCCTGTAATGGGTGTCACCCTTTTGTTTTGGGGACCTCGCATCGGTGTGCCAGTGGTCCCACCGGATCAGATGATGCGGGCGTTCCACGCCCTTCCGGACCCACGTAGTGATACTTCTACGGGGCAAAATGTAGCAAGTGACATGGGGCACTCAGGGCAGCCCAGAAAGGCCTTCCACTGCTTCGGCGGCGACTGCTGGTTCGCGAAGAGACGATCGAGGCGTGACAGGAAGCCACGCACGACCATTCGATCGTGCAGTGGCCCATACCGAACGAGCCGATCCGCCTCAACCGAGGGAGGTCGCCCCTTCGACGTCGAGCTATGTGGCGATCCCGCCTGACGCTCGAATCATGTGCGACTGCCTGATCATCGCTTCGCCGGCCGTCGAGGCATGCGCAATGCGCGCATGGCCCCGCCAGACTGTCAGTGGCGCATGCGATACCGAGCCATTTGCCTTGGGCTGGTCTCGCAGGCACATCCTCGTCGAAAGACAGTTCAAGAGGTGGGTGCCACCGGCCCCATGCGGCACCAACGATCTCGACTACCGACGACGTACTGCCGCCTGCTTATTGCTCGCATTCCAGATCGCCGTCGCTGCGTGATCGACAGCTTCTGCCAACGCGCCCAGGCGGAGCCGGCCGAGCTGACCGCTGACCGACACAGCGCCAATCACTTCGCCGGCGCCACGGATGGGAGCGGCAGCGCAAGCCCACCCCTCGAACGTCTCACCGCGGTCGAACGCCACCCCGAGACGACGAATCGTATCGAGCTCGGCCAGCATTGCGGCAGCGTCTGATCCGGACGGTGAAGCTCCTTGCCGTCCGTCCACTGCAAACTCGGCCACCTGAGGGTCGAATGCTGCGATGGCCTTTCCCAGAGCACTGCAGTGAACCGGGAAGCGTCCGCCACGACGAACAGGGGTGCGCACCGGACCTGCCATCACTCGTTCGAGATCGACGATCTCGCCGTTGTCGAAAACACCGAGGTGGACCGGCATTCCGGTACGCGCCGACAACGCCTGGAGATGGGGCAGCGCAATTTCTCGCAGGCGACTGGCCTCGGCCGCCAAGCCGCCGAGCTCGAACATCCGGAGTCCCACCCGGTATCCCCCCCGCTCGCGTTCGACCCACCCGATCTGACACAGCTGATCCGCGAGCCTGTGCAGGGTCGACTTGGGCAGGCCCGTCCGCGCGCTCAGATCACCAAGGCCCAGCACCTGCTGACTGCAGTTGAACGCATCCATGATTGCCGCGACCCGGCCGAGGACAGTACGGTCCGGACTCCGACGGTCCGAACTCTCACAATCATCCGTGGATGCGAGGGCCTTACGGACCGATGTCGACGGCTCTGGAGGTGCTGCGATCGGCGCAGTCGAGACGGGCTGCATCAGGCTGGATGACATGTTGTCACCTTTCATTCAGGACACTCTGTGTCTCCACATGCCCAATTCTGAGGCGGATCTGGCGGGCTGAGGAGGAGATCCAGAGCTATTCAGTGCCCTCTTTTGAGCTGTAAGCAGCATCACACCCCGCCGTGAAGTTGTCAAGGCGCACTCCGATCCGAGGACCTGCCTCATGTCGCGCCCGGCAACGCCGGCAGTCGGATCGTGCGACAGATCGGCCATCCCGCCTGACGGAAAGGCGGATTGACTTCCGAAACACGCTCCACGAAAGTTTGTGCCAGAGTCGAGAGAGCATCGACGGTGAGGCTCGATCTCCTCTTGAGCCGTGCGACCACCAATTGACCAGACTGCGGGAGCGTTCTGCATACCGCTCGTTCAGGCCCTTTCCCTCGCGGACAGAAGAAATGGAAACCTGTCGATCTCCATAGATCATTCGGCCCGGACAATAGGAAGAGGAAATCCGATGAATGAAGATGTTCGAGTCTGGATCGAGCACGATCTCTGCACCGGAGACGGACTGTGCACTCAGCTGGCGCCGGACGTTTTCGAGTTCGACGATGCCGGCGTGGCGCACGTCAAACCCAGTGCTGAGGGACCCCTGTTGACCGAAGAGGGAGCGTCCGCTGACGTGCCGGAAAACCTCCGACTCGACGTGATCGACGCCGCCGACGGATGCCCAGGGAACTGCATTCACGTCGCCCGTCGATCCGACGGAGTAGAAATCGCCGGACCCAACGCCGACTAATCGACGAGATCACATTTCCGCGCCCGCGGGCGCACGATTCCACTGACACAAGGAGTGATTCGATGACTATCGTCGACGAGCCCACAACGAACCGACCGCCGATCTGGTTCGAGGGCGACGTGCCACCCGAGGAAGTCCCCGAAAAATACCGACTCGGCCGGGCATTCATTCCGAAGGCCCGCTACCTCGACCCAGATTTCCTGGATCTCGAGCTCGGGCGAATGTTCCCTCGCACCTGGCAGATCGCATGCCGGGCCGAGGAGTTGGCCGACGTGGGAAGCTTCGTGGAATACGCAGTCGGAGACTTCTCCGTCCTCGTCGTGCGCGAGTCGAAGACCGCCATCCGTGCGTATCACAATTCGTGCCGCCATCGCGGTACCCGCTTGGCCCGCGGCCGCGGCCGAGTCGGATCGTTGATCTGCCCGTTCCATGGGTGGCGGTGGAACCTCGACGGCTCCATCCGGCTGGTGCTCGACCGCGAGGAGTTCGTGCCACGGTCCGACGAGGATCTCGGTCTGGCCCAGGTCCGCGTGGATCAGTGGGCCGGGTTCGTCTTCATCAATCCGGATCCCGACGCCATCCCTCTCCTGGAATATCTCGACCCGATTCCCCGGATCTTCGAACCTTTCCAGCTCCAGAACTTCCGGCTCCGGTGGGGAAAGAGCGTCGTCCTGGACACCAACTGGAAGACCGGGCTGGACGCGTTTCTCGAGGCATACCACGTCGCCGGCACGCATCCTCAGCTGTTTCGGCTCGACCGGACCAACGACAAGTTGGCATCGCTTCGCGAGCTGGACATCCGTCCGTGGGCACCGACAACGGTCTACGAACGGCATTCCCACTATTCAGCTCTCGGCCCCAAGTCGACCTCTTCGAAGAATGACGGCAAGGACCCTTCCAAGCGCAGCGGAGACCAGATCTCGGACGCGCGCCTGAACGTCGCCAACGCCGTCCAGTATCTGCACGAGGACATGCGCGGCCTGGAAAACGAGCGCAGCTGGCGAGCGGCTGAAGCTCTCAAGACCGCCGACGTGCCGGAAGGCATGACCGCGGGCAAGTACTTTCTACAGCTGTACCGCGAACTGTCGATCGAGGAGGGCTACGACTGGCCCGTGATCCCGCCGGAACAGTGGACCGAGGCGGGCAGCTCCTGGGCGGTGTTCCCGAACAGCATCATCCTGCCCGGCCAGGGCTCCGCGTTCTGGTACCGGTCACGCCCCTACGAGAAGGATCCGAACAAGTGCGTGTTCGAGGTCTTCAGCCTCGATCAGATCCCGATTGCCGATTACGACAAGAAGCGGCGTTTCGAGCCGTCCCACTTTGACGACTACAGAGACGCCGATATGGGCCAGGTCTTCGGCCAGGACTTCATGAACATGACGGAAGTGACAGCCGGAATGCACTCGCCGAGCTTTGACGGACATCGGCTCAGTGAAGAGCAGGAGATGACCATCTGGAACCACCATCGGGTATCCGACCGGTACATCTGGCGGGACTGACGCCCACCAGGCGACGCCTGGACGACCTACCCACAACCCCAGAAACATACTGATTGGAGCTTGCCATGGGAGTACATTCCCTCGGCTACATCCGGCTGAACTCCCCCGACATCGACGAGTGGCGAAGATTCGGCAAAGATTTCGCCGGCCTCATGAAGGTCGAAGGCGCGGACGAGAAGTCTGTCTACTTCCGCATGGATGACCACCCTCCCCGACTGGTCGTCAGCCCAGCCGAGGAAGCCTCTTGTACGGCAATCGGTTTCGAGGTGTTGGACCGACGTGAGCTCGCGGATCTGGTCGAAAAGATCCGCGCCGAGGGAATCGACACGGTCGCGGGTTCGAAGGATGAATGCGCCGAACGGCGGGTCACCGGGTTCGCACGCTTCACGGATCCCGGGGGAAACCAGGTCGAGCTGTACTACGGGCCGATCCTCGACCATGTGCCGGTGCAGACGCCGCTCGTCTCCGGGTTCGTCACCGGTGACATGGGCTTGGGACACGTCATCGTCACTGCCGAGGACGTCGAGAAGACGTTCGACTTCTACAACCGCATCCTCGGATTCGTCGAACGCAACACCGCAGGCCCCACGTACTTCATGGGCTGCAACGCTCGGCACCACAGCTTCGGTTTGGCACCCCGGCCCGGGCCGGGGGGACTGGTACACATCATGGTCGAGGCCAAGACGCTCGACGACGTCGGGATCGCCCTCGACCGGGCGTACGCGATGGACCTGCCGATGATGCACACCTTGGGCAAGCACACGAACGACCAGATGGTCTCGTTTTACGTCTACTCGCCGGACACTTACGCTTTCGAGTTCGGTTTCGACGGCCTGCAGGTGCCCGAGGCGGTCCCGACATACAACATCACCGAAGGAGCCCTCTGGGGCCATCGGTTCACCCCACCCCCGAGTTAGAACTTTCGCCATCTGACTACCGAACGACGCACTTGCGTGGTGTGCAGAGGGTATTCCGGTCCGCCTGGCGCGGCGACCGACCAATCCGCCTCAGTCCCCCGCCAGGCCGACGAATCGGATCCCGGTTCTGGATAGGCCGGGCAGCGAGGTCGTTCGGGACCACCGGCCGGCGCGATCACCATATGGTGTTTCGCGCCGGCCGGCGTCGTTCTGCGCGACCCAGACCAGCGCGCACTCCCACGATTCAGTTCACCTCTCACCTCGCCACGGCTCGGGCCCCCACTTCGCGCACTTGGTAAAACTAGTTAACAGTAGATGCGACTCAGTAGGTCGCCCCGAACAGCAATGGGATGCGGGCCACACTCCACCTCGTCGCGGCAAGCCTCGACTACGGTCGACGCGACAAGTGCGACCGAGGCCGGTCCTGTCCACTCCACCGCGGTGATCGTAGACCGTGCTCGCACTCGATCCCCGATGCGCACCGCCGCCGGGAACACGACTCGATCGGCGCCATAGTTGACGCCCGATCGCATCCCTCGGATGCGACGCATCTGCATCACGAACACCGGGATGAGTGATAGCAGGAAATCAGGTCTCACCACGTCACACTCAGCCTCGAGGAGCAGGCGCGCCCCCCGCTCGGGCGCGACGGACGAGGCGAACCGAGCGGCCGCGTTCTCGTCGATCCGTCGCCATGGCGTCGGACCGAGAACCGCGCCGACCGACGACACGAGATCGTCCAGATCCTCGAACACACGCATCCCCGGCACCATCAGGACCCTCCTCCATCTCACCGGCGCGCGACGAGAAGTTCGAAGCGAAAAGCGCCGGAAGTAGTGACTTTTCCATCCGGACTATGCCATAGTGGCGCACAACACATAGTTATCTAGGTGATACACCCTCACGCGAACCGCCCACTGAGCAGAGAAAGTGAAACCTCTCATGAAACCGTTGCGCCAGCGCTGGACCACCAGGACCCTCGCTGCGGTATCCCTTCTGGCGGCCGCCTCACTCGCGGCGTGCAGCTCGTCGAGTACTTCCACGAGCAGCATGAGTGGCTCGGCCACCGAATCGATTCCGGCAGCAAGCTTCACCGCAAAGCCGGCGTCCGCGAACCCGATCAAGATCGGTCTGATCAGCAACGAGGGCGGGCAGTCGATCTCGCAACCCGAGAATCGGGAGGCAGCTGTCGCCGCAGCCAAATATGCCAACGACCACCTCGGTGGCATCGGCGGCCATCCCGTCGACCTGGTGATCTGCAAGAACGCAGAGGAACCGGCATCGGCGCGTGACTGCGCCAATCAGATGGTCGAGGCGAAGGTGTCCGCTGTCGTCGTCACCAGCACAGGCGAGGGCGACATTCTGGTGCCGATCATCACGGGGGCGGGAATCCCGTACGTCGCGGCAGCCGGCCAGAGTCACGAGGAACTCACCAACAAGCTCGCATTCATGTGGAGTGGCGGATTTCCGGCCAGCATCGAGACCATGGCGGAAGACGCCGAGCGTGCGGGAATGAAATCGGTTTCCGCTTTCACCATCGACATACCGGCTGCGGTCAACGGCCTCAAGACTTTTGGCCAGGAATCATTCTCGTCGAAGGGCATCGCACTCAACGTGGTGACGATCCCGCCCGGAACCCCAGATGCGACACCTCAGGTCAGCGCAGGCCTCACTGGTGATACGCAGGGCGCGATCGTCGTCGGCGAAGGCAATTTGTGCACTGCCACGCTCAAGGCGCTCGGCACGCTCGGCTTCTCGGGTACCAAGATGGGCATCCAGGGCTGCGCCACACCCACTGTCGTTCAAGGGGTCGGCGCCTCGTCCATGGAGGGACTTCGGGTCTACACAGCGGCCAAGACGACCGGCGACGATCCCGAGGCCCAGCTCTACCACAGCGTGATCAACGAATACGCGCCCGGCACCGACATCTCAGGCTATGCATACGTCGGCTACCAGGGTGTGCTCGGGCTGGTACGCGCGGCCGCAGGCATCAATCCGGCCGACACATCTCCACAGGCGTTCGCAGCAGCGATCCGCGGCGCGAAGGACGTCACGCTGCCGGCCGGCGGCGGACTCACATTCACATGTGACGGAACCGCAAACCCGACGCTGCCGTCGGTGTGCGGCAAGGGATCTGTGGTCGCAACTGTCGAGCAAGGCAAACTCACCAACCCGCAGACGGAGGAGAAATGACCCCTCACCCTGCACATGACCCGAAGATAGCGGTGACCCCATGACCCAAGACATCCAATTCCTGTTCCTCGGCCTCGGGAATGGCGCGGTGTATGCAGCGCTCGCGCTGGCCCTGGTGTTGACCTACCGGTCGTCAGGCGTGGTCAACTTTGCCACTGGTGCGATCGCGCTCTACGTCGCCTACACCTACGCATATCTCCGGACCGGGGAGCTGCTGATCCCGATTCCCGGGTTGCCGAAGACACTTCACCTGGCCGACTCGCTCTCGGTAGCACCCGCCATGGCCATCTCTCTCGTGATCGCGGCAGCGCTCGGTGTTTTCCTGTACTTCGCGGTCTTCCGATTGCTTCGTACCGCTCCGGCCACGGCGAAGGCGGTGGCATCGATCGCGCTGATGCTCGTCGTCCAGGCGCTCCTCGCCGCTCGCGTCGGGACCACGCCAGTGTCCGTCGACGCGATTCTGCCCTCGGATGTGATGACCTTCGGGAGCATCAGGGTGCCCTCCGACCGACTCTGGTTTGCCGTCGTCATCGTCGTGCTGACCATCCTGCTGATCCTGGCGTTCCGCCTGACCCGGTTCGGTCTCGCCACCCGGGCGGCCGCCGAGTCAGAGACCGGCGCCTTGGTCACCGGACTCTCGCCAGAACGGATCGCGTACTCCAACTGGGCACTGAGCACCGCAATCGCGGGCCTGTCCGGCATCCTCATCGCGCCCATCGTGCCGTTGATCCCCATCTCGTACACTCTGTTCATCGTGCCGGCGCTGGCTGCCGCACTGGTCGGCAACTTCAGCTCGGTGGGGGTCGCCGTCGCCGCCGGCCTGGGTATCGGCGTACTGCAATCCGAGATGACCCATATCCAGTCGACCGTCAGTTGGATGCCGAAGTCGGGTATGGCCGAACTCATCCCGCTCGTCCTCCTGCTGTTGTTCCTCGTGGTGCGTGGCCGGCCACTGCCGACTCGCGGCGCGTTGATCCAGAACACGCTCGGCACCGCACCGCGGCCGAAGAACCTGCTGCCGGTGACAGCGGTCTGGACTGTCATCGGAGCAGCCGGATTGATGTTCACCGCGGGTAGTTATCGAGGCGCGATCATCGCGACATTCATCCTGGCAATCATCGCCCTGTCACAAGTGGTGGTCACCGGATTCGCGGGTCAGATCTCACTGGCACAGCTCACCCTCGGCGGCGTGGGCGCCTTCATGGTCAGCCGACTCTCGCAGGATTGGGGAATCCCGTTCCCGATCGCACCGATCCTGGCCGCGCTCGTGGCGACCGTCGTCGGCGTGGTGGTAGGTCTGCCGGCGCTGCGCATTCGCGGCCTTCCGGTCGCCGTCGTCACGTTGGGCCTCGCAGTCTTCCTCGAGGCCTTCTGGTTCCGCAACAACTCATTCAACGGCGGCGTCAATGGCGCTCACGTCGAACCACCTTCCATCTTCGGTCTGGACCTGGGCATCGGCGCGGGTGACGACTACCCACGAATTCCGTTCGGTCTGATGTGCCTGCTCGTCCTGGTCGTGATCGGCATCGGGGTGGCCAAGCTGCGGACGAGTCGACTCGGCGCATCGATGCTCGCGGTCCGCGCCAACGAACGGTCGGCGGCCGCGGCCGGCATCAACGTCTCGCGCACCAAGCTCATCGCATTCGCCCTCGGAGCGTTCATCGCTGGTATCGGCGGATCGCTGATGGCCTATCAACAGACGATGGCGGTGCCCGATTCGTTCACCGCCATGGGCGGTATAGCCATGTTCGCAATCTGCTACCTCGCAGGTGTGACCTGCGTTTCGGGCGGCGTACTCGCCGGTGTGATGGGTGCAGGCGGGGTCATGTTCGTCGTCCTCGACCGAGTGGCCAACATCGGCGACTACTACGCGGTCATCACCGGCCTGCTGCTGGTGGTAACAGTGATCGCCAACCCAGAGGGCATCATCTCCGACATCTACAAACGCCGCGATCAGTTGCGTGCACGATTCCGTACCACCGATGCCGACCGCCCCGACCTGGGGCTCGACATCACTCAGACTGAGGAAGCAGTCCAGCGCAGCCGACCAGACAGCATCGGCGACGTGATCCTGACCGCAGATGGGATCGGCGTGTCCTACGGGGGGATCACGGCACTCGACGACGTGACCTTCGACGTCCGAGAAGGTGAGATCATCGGCCTGATCGGGCCAAACGGTGCAGGCAAGACGACATTCATCGATGCGATCAGCGGTTTTGCCGACGCAAGCGGCGCAGTGGCACTCGACGGCAAGTCCCTCGACGGCCAGCGCGCTTTCCGACGTAGTCGTGCCGGACTGGGACGGACGTTCCAAGGTATCGAACTCTACGATGACCTGTCGGTTCGCGAGAATGTCGAAGTCGGCACAACCGCTGCACACCATCATGGTTCGGGCCTTCAACCGCTGGACGACGATCAGATGAATCGGTTGTTCGAGGTCCTCCACCTGGCCAAGGTGATCGATCGGCCGGTCCGAGAGTTGTCCCAGGGGCAACGGCAGTTGGTGTCGGTCGCCCGTGCGCTGGCCGGCCGGCCGCGAGTCGTGTTGCTCGATGAGCCCGCCGCAGGTCTCGACAGCAGCGAAAGTCAGTGGCTCGGTGAGCGATTGCGGGCAATCCGGGATGCGGGCACCACCATCGTCATGGTCGACCACGACATGGATCTGGTTCTCAACGTGTGCGACCGAATCGTCGTGCTCGATCTGGGCCGTCGGATCGCGGTTGGTACACCCGACGAGATCCGTACCGACCCGGTGGTGACCCGCGCGTATCTGGGTGCCACGCACAGCGGGGAGGACAGCGCCAGCGAAGAGGTCGACAGGAACGAATCCAACTCGCAGGAAGTGAACGGACAGGAGGTGAACGCATGACCACGATGTTGAGCTGCCAGAAGGTCCATGCCGGATACGCGAAGGACCGCCCATGTGTGCGCGACTTCGACATCGACATCGCCGCCGGCGAGGTGGTGACGCTGCTGGGCCCGAACGGGGCTGGAAAGACCACCACACTGCTGACCCTGTCAGGCCTCTTGCCCAGTCTCGACGGCACCGTCACGGTCGACGGCACCGTGATCAAGGCAGGAAATGCGCGAGCGGCCGCACGCGCCGGACTCGTGCTCGTGCCGGACAACCGCGCACTGTTCACCAGCCTGACCGTCGAAGAGAACCTCCGGCTCGCGGTGAAAGCTCGCCGCAGGTGGGCGCAGGAGCGAGATGCGGTCCTGGACTACTTTCCACGACTCGCCGAGCGCCTCAAAGTGGCCGCGGGAGCCTTGTCCGGTGGAGAACAGCAGATGCTCGCGATCGGTCGCGCCTTGGCCCAACACCCCAAGGTCTTGCTCATCGATGAACTCAGCATGGGTCTGGCACCGGTCATCGTCGAACGCCTGCTACCGGTCATCCGGCGGGTCGCCGACGATACCGGCAGCGCCGTGGTGCTGGTCGAGCAGCATGTGCAGCTTGCGTTGGAGATTGCTGACACGGCTGTCGTTCTGCGACACGGGAACATCGTGCTCGAGGGAGACGGGAGGGAGCTCGCGAAAAACCCCGGGTTGATCGAGGATGCCTATCTCGGGGCCGGCGAAGGTCATCACCCAGACGCCGCCCAGTCGGGGGCCGCCGACACCGTGGCATGAGGCCATCCGCACCGTAACGGCGGTGCATCAGAATCTCCTGCGGCCCACACCGGCTTTTGGCGACAAAAGCCGCAGACCATTGATCGATGACGTGGCGAACGAGCGTATTTCGCGAATGATGCTTATGAGATGGCGACACGAAGTTCAGAATCAGCCAAGCCTCGACAGAGGCGAAAGGATTTTGCCATGAAGCTCTTTCGCGGGATCACCTCTCCATGGGTGATAGCAATTGCCGCCTCCGCGGCAGTGATGACAGCCGCCACTGCGTGCGGGTCGGATTCCTCTGACAGCGCAGGCACGGCCACCAGCGCCGCAGTGCCCTCCGACGCATTCCCCGGCAAGGCGGCGAGCGGTGCGCCCGTGCGCATCGGACTCATCAACAACGAAGGTGGCCAAGCAATCTCGCAACCCGAGAATCGGGAGGCCGCCGAGGCCACGGCGAAGTACGCCAACGAGAATCTCGGTGGGATCGCGGGTCGCCCGATCGAGCTGGTGGTGTGCAAGGAGCAAGAAGACCCGGTTTCTGCGCGCAATTGTGCCAATCAGATGGTCGAGCAGAAGGTTGCGGCCGTCGTCGTCACCAGCACCGGCCTCGGCAATATCATTGCCCCGATCGTCACCTCTGCCGGAATCCCCTATGCCACAGCACTTGCGGGCAGCCAGGCCGAGACCAGCAGCGACAACGCGTACGTGTGGACCGCCGGTAGCAGCACCTCTCAGGTCATGGCCAACTATGCGAAGAAGGAGGGCATGAAATCGGTTGTCGCGTACTCGATCGACAGTCCCGCGGCTACCGGATCGCTACAGATGATCGGCGCACCAGCCTTCAAGGCCGCCGGGATCGACTTCAAGGTCATCCCCATCCCCTTCGGCTCACCAGACGCCACACCGCAGGTCAGCTCGGGCCTGGATGCCAATCCCGACGGTGTCATCGTGTACGGCGAATCGACGGTCTGCACCTCGGTCATGAAGTCGCTCGCCACTCTGGGTTCGACCGCGACGATCATGACTCCACAAGCATGTGCGGCTCAGGATGTCGTACAAGGCGTCGGTGCCGGAAAACTCGAAGGACTCAAGGTGTTCAGCAATGCTGACACCACCTCCGACGACCCGGAGAGCGCTTTGTTCCGCGCCGTCATGCAGAAGTACGCGCCGAACACGTCGACCGTGGGTTACGCGGTCACCGGTTACCAGGGTGTGCTGGGCCTCGTGCGCGCGACCAATGGACTCACCGGCGAGGTGAATCCGACATCGGTGGGTGACGCGATCAAGCAGGCACAGAGCGTGGTCCTGCCGGCGGGCGACGGAATCACTTTCACCTGCGACGGCAACCAGGTACCGGGTATGAAGTCGGTGTGCGGGAACGAATTGATCGTGCTGACGATGAAGGACGGCAAGTTGACCGAGCCCAGCACGGTCCCTCTCTCCGCCTGATACGGCGGTCGACACCGTTCGACGATCTGCATCGAGAAGCCCTCTGCCGTCAGCCTGATGGCAGAGGGCTTCTCGTTGCAGCACGGGCTGTTCCGAATCGGATCACGGACAACTCAGGTACCATCGAGGCGGATGATCCTCGTCGTTCGGGAGTGAGACCTTGACCGCCACTGCGCTTGATCCACACACTGCCCTCGTACTGATAGATCTGCAGAGCGGAACCCTCGGCCGTGGCCTGGTGCATCAACCGGCCGACATCGTCGCCCGTTCCGTCGCTCTGGCAAATGCCTTCGGCGAAAAC
Source organism: Gordonia sp. DT218 (assembly GCF_049847105.1). Lineage (NCBI taxonomy): Bacteria > Bacillati > Actinomycetota > Actinomycetes > Mycobacteriales > Gordoniaceae > Gordonia > Gordonia sp. DT218. Next base: position 1,022,832 of record NZ_JBNCNS010000001.1, read on the forward strand.
GATATGCCGATAGTCGTCGTGCGAGCGACCGGTACGCCACCCGGCCGGACCGAGTACTCGGCTTCGATGCCCGCCACGTTTCCGGCCGAGTTCGCCGAACTCCATCCCGACGTAGATGCCCTCGATGCCGCAGTACGCGTGGATAAATCCAGCTGGGGCGCATTCGTCGGCACAGACCTCCACGGCGAATTGTCAGCACGCGGCATCACCCAGGTCGTCCTTGCCGGTGTCGCCACCAGCTTTGGAGTGGAATCCAGCGCACGTGAAGCCTATGACCTCGGCTATCACGTAACGATTGTGCTCGATGCCATCAGCGACTCGCAGTCCGCATCACACGACCATGTGGTGTCATCAGTGTTTCCCGCGCTGGCCGAGCTCGCCACGACTGCCGAAGTCCTTTCGTTACTGGACGAGTAGCGCTCGCGAGGTCGCCGGCAAGCGGTCCGACGTTGATACGATGTCCGCCCGTGTCACGACGTCGTAGCGTGCCGTCCGAAGTTCGATCCCACTCAACGGAATCACCTCACGGGATGCGACGACGCCATTCCGTACGCTCAGATTCGAGTAAGACTTCGGAATGAACCTCGGGAACCCCGGCCGCGCAGGCAATGCGGAGATCGCCCCGAACGCCGGATCGAGTGGAGGCGACGGATGACAACTACCACACACGAGCTTCAGGCGACCGCGACTCGCCTCAGTGTCGACTACGCGTACGCCATCGACGCCCGCGACTGGGATCTCTTCGCCAGCGTGTTCACCGATGACGTTGTCGTCGAGTACAAGGGCATGCCCGAGATCCGTGGCATCACCCAGTGGCTGGACTACTTCATCCCGTTTCATGACGAATGCACCTGGACGTCGCACGTGATGACGAATCACCGCTCAGGGCAAGGTCCAGACGGCGCGTGGGCCATCTGCTACGGCGACGTCCGGTGGCTGCACCGCCGAGATGAGAATCGGCTCAACCACGCACTGAATGTCTATCGTGATGAGTTGAGATACGAGGGCAACACGTGGCGGATCGCCCGCCGACGAATGGATGTCGTCCTGTCGGACGCGGCCGACATCACATCCGCAGGTATCCATCTCCCGGCATCCATGCACGGCATTGCCACCGGCAGCTGACACGAAGCGACTTTTCGGCGAGAGATGTCGCATCGCAATCACCGGTGTCGATCACCTCCGCGACACGCACGACACAACCAGCGCCCAGCAACAGTAGAGCAGCACCTGCGGGTGTGCCCGAGGCCCTAAGCGCCGATGGGATCGATGTGGGCGAACTCGCATCGCCCACCTACGAAGGAGATACACGCTATGACCGAACCGAACGCCGCCCCCTCGATCCCTGGACCAGCCGCCATTGCGACGGTTCCCGAGGCGCCGATTCCAGACACTCCCACCGCACGCCGCTTCGTCGACAAGGTCGTGCTGATCACCGGCGCGGCCCGGGGACAAGGTCGGGCCGAGGCGGTCCGGTTTGCCGCCGAAGGCGCCGATATCATCGCCATCGACATCTGCGCGGACCTGCCCACGACAGAGTATGCCGGTTCCACACCCGCCGACCTCGCCGAGACCGCCGAGTTGGTGAAACGCCACGGCCGTCGAATCATCACGTCGATCACCGATATCACTGATTTCGCGGCTCTGAAGGCGGCGGTGGACGACGGCGTCGAGCAGCTCGGACGTCTCGACGTGGTGATCGCAAACGCAGGGATGACGACAGCGTCTCTGTCGTGGGAGATCGACCTCGATCATTGGCATGCCACCATCGACAACAACCTCCATGGCGCGTTCTATACCGCGAAGACAACGGTGCCGATCCTCATCGAGCAAGGACTCGGCGGCGCCATTGTGTTCACCAGCTCTGTGGCGGGCCTCAAAGGCCTGCCGTTGCTTGCCGATTACGCGGCCGCGAAACACGGTGTCACCGGATTGGCCAAGACGCTCGCCAACGAGCTCGCCACCTATCGCATCCGGGTCAATACCGTGCATCCGCACGGCGTCGCCACCGACCTCACGGTTCCGGAGCTGCACGGCAAGCTTGCCGCCCGACAGGACCTCGGCCTGCTGTACATGGGGAGCCTGCCGGACGAAACGAGCGAGTCCGAAGATATCGCCGCCGCCGTTGCTTGGATCGCCTCCAATGAGGCGCGCCACGTCACCGGCATCCAACTGCCCGTGGACCTCGGCAGGACGAATCGGTGATGCCTGCGCCGGGATTGCGCAGAACGCAAGCCCGATGAGATGGCGTGTGGTTCGCTGTCGCGCCAATCGGCAGCGAACCACAATCGCCAACACACTGTGACAACCCAGCCAGAAGGCGCCGCGTCGACAGGCGCGATCTGAGGAAGAAGCCGGTACGCGTGAACCTGACAGCACTCGCTCGGACGCTCGGCGACAAGCCCGCTGTGATCATGGCCGACAGCGGTGAAGCGTTGTCTTACCGTGAACTCGAGAGCCAGTCCAATCAGATCGCGCACCTCTTCCGCCGCCTCGGGTTGCAGCCGGGCGATCATGTCGCCGTCCTGGTGGAGAACTGCCTGGACTATTTCCCCATCGTGTGGGCGGCACAACGTGCCGGCCTGTTCTACACTCCGGTCAACTGGCACCTCGGCGACGAGGAGGCCATTTACATCGTAGACAACTGCAACGCCCAGGTCTTGCTTCATTCGGCATCCCTCAACGGCGATGCCATCGCTGATTCCGTCGCCGGAGTGAAGAACCGATTCGTAGTCGGCGAGACCACCGGATCTGCGGGCGAGCGCCTCTCCGACGCACTCCTCGGCTTGCCATCGACACCCATCGACGACGAGACCGAGGGCTACTACATGTTCTACTCGTCCGGAACCACGGGCAGACCCAAGGGCATACTTCCGACGCGCGATCGACACGCGTTCGGCACCGGCCTGCCAATCGATCACCGCATGAGTACCCGCTTCAGGTTCGGCTCTGACACAGTCTTTCTCAGCACTGGGCCCCTGTATCACGCAGCGCCCCTCGGATGGGTTATGGGCACGATCCGGAACGGCGGCACGGCGATCGTGACGCGGAAGTTCGCTGCCGAGTCGGCATTGCGCGCCATCGCGACCCATCGGGTCACGCACGCGATGTTCGTGCCGACGATGTTTGTGCGAATGCTCAAACTTGATCCGGACACACGCCTCGGAGTCGACGTGAGCAGTCTGGAACTGGTCATTCACTCGGCGGCCCCGTGTCCCGACAGCGTCAAGCGCGCGATGATCGACTGGTTCGGCCCCAAGATCACCGAATTCTACGGCGCCAGCGAGGGAACCGGCTTCTTCATGATCGACAGCCAGGAGTGGTTGGCTCACCCGGGGTCCGTCGGACGCCCGTTGCTGGGGTCGGTACACATTTGCAACGACGAGGGGCGCGAACTGCCCACCGGTGAGACCGGCACGGTGTGGTTCGACGGTGTCGGCCGGTTCGAATACCATCGTGACGCCCAGCGCACCGCGGACGCATTCGATCATCGCGGCTGGACAACACTGGGCGACCTTGGCCATGTCGATGATCAGGGTTATCTCTATCTGTCGTCTCGCCGGACGGACCTGATCATTTCCGGTGGGGTCAACATCTATCCGACAGAAGTCGAGGATGTGCTGATCGAACACGAGGCCATCGTGGACGTCGCGGTCATCGGGCGGCCGGACCCCGACATGGGACAGGTCGTCCATGCACTCGTGACCCCGGTCCACAGCAGAGTCGTCGGTCCCGGACTCGAAGCCGACATACTCGCTTTCTGCCGCTCGCGCCTCGCATCCTTCAAGTGCCCTCGCACACTGAGTTTCGGCGACGTACCGCGGCTGCCGAGTGGCAAGATTCTGCGCCGCCAACTCATGGGCGCCGCCGCCGGGGACTGACCTCTCCGGCTACACCGGCTCAGAAGAGCCGTATCGGGGTCGTGCTCGTCCGTGATCTCGAGGACCTCGATCGCACCCGCTATCGCGGCACCCCCGCGGCGCTCACCGCAGGTCGCTCACTCTTTCGCCCAGTTGTCGAATCCACTGGCCGTCACCGCCTCTCTGAGCTTCTTCGAGTCGTAGGTGAAGACATCAACGGGTTCGAACTCGATGACCACGCGAGCAGGGGTGTCGAGAAGTTGCATCTGTTGTCGGTATGCCTCGTCGTCGGCTGCCATCCCGACGCGTTTCAGGAAGAGCGGCAGGAGCCATCGCACACGGTCACGATCACCGTCGTGGACCACCGCCCGGGTCTTCGCAGTCACCATCGCTGCACCCGCTTCCACACCGAGGCTCGTCACGACCACGCAACTCTCGGGGCGATCTCGCAACGCCTGCACCCGCTTTCGCTTCGTTGTGGTGTGCACCCAGAACCGCCCGCTGTCCCAAACGAAGGAGTGCGGCATCGCTATCGGCCAGCCGTCCCTGTTGGTCCAGCAGACGGTGCACTCATTCTGGACCTCGAAGAGCCTCTCACGCTCTTCGAGGCTCAACGTGAATGCAGACACATCCTCGAGACTATTGATCCTGTCGCCCATATCGACTGAGGCTACAAGCGGAGTGCGCTCTCGACTTCCTCGAATTCCACTCAGAGAAACGGAGGACCAGATCTGGTCCACCACCACGGCGTACCGACATATGGCCAGGTGGATGATTCAAGCTATTCGATCCCACCCGCAGGCAGCCCTTCACCCGCGAGAGTGATTTGTATAACGTAGTCAGATATGTTGGTAGGCTGGTTCTGTTGGCCACGCCGTCGTCGCCAGAGTAACGGCGGAACGTTCGTGGCACGCAAACTTGCGGAGCGACAAAGGAATCCTGCCATGGAACATACCGTGATCACACAGAAGCGCGGCCGAAGGATCGCCATGACCCCCGGCGAGGTTCAGTCGTATCTGACCCAGGCACGCGTCTGCCGTGTGGCATCGGTAGACGCCGATGGCAATCCTCATGTGTCGCCGTTGTGGTTTGTTTGGGACGGAACGCACCTCTGGCTGAACTCGCTCGTCCGCAGCCGGCGGTGGACCGACGTCGTCCGGGATCCGCGCATCGCGGTCGTCATTGACTGCGGAGACGCCTTCGCCGAACTCCACGGAGTCGAAATGATCGGCACCACAGAGAGAGTCGGCGACATCCCCCGAGGCAACGAGCCTTGCGAGTCCCTGTCGGTACCGGAGCTGCTGTTCGCCCGGAAGTACAGCACCTCCGAAACGTTCAAGAGCGACGGCAGGCATGGCTGGTTGCGCGTCACGCCGTCACGGATCGTCAGCTGGGACTTTCGGAAAGCGGCCACCGGCTGAGTCCACCTAACTGATCGCAGGAGCGTCGTTGACCCCGGAGAGGAGGAGAAGGTGCTCGCCGCAACCTCATTCGAACAAGCTCAGCACCGAATCACGGTCACGATTCCGGTAGACGATCTCGGCGGCCCTCTCCAGATGGTCGCGCCAATGAGTCTCGGCGCCACGCGCGTCACGCGCCTCGACGAGTCGAACGAGTTCCGCGTAATCTGCGATCATCCGCGGAATGTAGGACACGTCGGCAGACGCGCCGGAGCCACTCTTGACCCGAATGCTGACCGCACGTTCCGCACCGATCACCTCCGCGAGCGCCATGATCTGGGCAGCCAGGGTCTTGTTACCGCAATGAAGTGCTACCAGGTCGTGGAAATCACCGGTCAGGGATACCCATTGGGCGAAACGCGCGCCGGTGCTGATCCCCGCTTCCCACACCTCTCGCTGCGATTGGATACAGCCGTCGAGCGATTCGATGGTCTTCTGTGTGCCCCGCGTCGCCAGAAGTCGAGCGCACACAGCGCCGAACTCGGTCCGCGCCTCGAGAAGGTCAGCGAGGGTGGTGCCCTGCGTTTGCAGAAAGAGCCCGATGTGCCGAGACGCCACAGCCAGATCTGGGAGCCGGACTCGCGGGCCGCCCCTCGCCCCGGTCAGCACGGTGATCAATCCGTCGTTCTCGAGAATGCGGAATGCCTCCCGCAGAGTCGGTCTCGACACACCCAGGTCCTCCACCATTCGACTCTCGGACGGAAGCATCTCGCCTTCGGCGAACTCGCCGCGCACGATCTGTCCACGGAGCCGGTCGGCGATCTGCTCCGATGCCCGGGGAACGCGCATGACCGAGCCGCCGCCCTCAAACAACGAAACCACTCTCCGAGATCCTTCCCCTCCGCATCCCGCGGCGTGCCGTTACGCCGACGCGAGCAGGCAGCACGCTGACCGCAGGCCGTCGGCCCACACCCTGCTGTATAGGTCTTTACAGTAACCCATATCACATTGTATAACTAGTCAACTGATTATGTTCGGAGCGCGTTTCACGTGGCGGCCGAGCACCGCCCTTTCAGTTCATCTGACGAATCTCGTCCAACCCAGGAGAATGACAATGGATCCACGCGTTTCGCTGAGCGCCTTGTGCTACTACACGACTCCTCTCCCGGACTTCATCGACGAGTTGAAGCGGCAAGGCGTCAGCACCACAACACTCATGGCAGGTCCGATCACCGAGTTCGGCGTCGAACAAACACGCGATCTCCTCGAGTCATCGGGGATCTCGGTCGCCGCCCTGATCCCGGGACTGCCTGCCGATCTCGCCGATACCCAGACCTGGGACCGCAAGCGGGCGGAGCTGATCGACACGATCGACATGGCTGTGACACTGGGAGTCCCCGCGGTGTACACCGTGAGCGGTTCGCTGGTTGTCGACGAAGACACCTCCGTCGCGGCATTCAAGCGCTACATCGAGCCCGTCGTCGCATACGCGAACAAGGTGGGCGTCAAGTTCCTCATCGAGCCGACACTTCCCGTCTACGCGTTCGTCTCCTTCGTATACACGCTCAAGACGTACCTGCGACTGGCCGGTGAATGCAATGTCGGCCTATGCCTCGACGTTTACCACGTCTGGGAGGACCCCGACCTGGAGCGCGTCCTCCGCGATGACATCGACCTGGTGGGGATCGTCCAGATCGGCGACTCGCAGCGCGACTCGGAAGGGAACTTGCAGAAGCAGATCCCGGGTGAGGGAAACGTCGGAATCGCCGGCCTCACCGCTCGCATTGTCGATGCCGGCTACCAGGGAGCATTCGACCTGGAGATCGACGGGCCGTTCATTGAGAGTGTCGGCGTGACCACGGCGACCGAACGCGCGGTCGCCTACATGGATCAAGCGCTCGCGGGCGCCCCGCTCACCGCCGGTTGACCCAGATACCCATCGACAAAACAACTGCCGCCCAACGAATCTGGTTCGATGGGCGGCAGTCGTTGTCCGGCTGGTGGTGACCGTCAGGCCGGAGCCCCCGACGTTGTGTCGGCCAGAAGCGCACCGGCATCGACCTTCAGCTGCTGGCCGGTGATGTACCGCGACGCGTCCGAGGCCAAGAAGAGAACAGCCTCGCTCACGTCCCGGGGCGCGATGGTGTTCACCGGGAGCCGGTGGGAGACCCCGAAGGCAGGCTCCGCGTCCTCGCGAGTCGGATTCGGCAGATCCGGCCGGAAAATCTTGTACATCGCCTCGTTCTGGAGCATCGCGGTGTCGATGTTGCCGGGATGTACGGCATTGACGCGAATGCCGAGCGGCGCGAACTGCAACGCGGCATCGTGCACGAAGCGGGTCACACCTCGTTTCGCATTCGCGTAACCCGCGGCTCCGGGTCCTGCAGCGGGATTGTCGGTGAGGCTCGCCAGCAATGCTGCCATGGACCCGGTACAAACGATCGACGCACCCGAACGAAGGTGAGGAAAGACCGCGTCGACGGTGTTCACCACACCAACCAGATCGACCGAGATGGTGTCCAGGAACGCAGGCGTCGCGACATCCGGCCCCAACGGGCAGATCCCCGCGTTCGCCACCACGATGTCGATGCGCCCGAACTCGGCGGCACCGGCCTCCGCCGCTTCGATGACACTCGATCGATCCCGAACGTCGACCACCCGAGTGAGCACCCTTCGACCGAGATCCGTCACCAGCCGTGCAGTCTCCGCGAGATCGTCCGGCCCGGCCATGGTGTGGGTCGCGGTCTTTATCTGTTCACAGATGTCGATCGCGATGATGTCCGCACCGGCCTCCGCCAATCGGATTGCGTGACTGCGCCCCTGGCCCTGTCCGGCGCCTGTGATGAATGCGACGCGCCCTTCCAGTGATGTATCCATTGATTCCTCTTCCGCTTCTTCGGTTCCTACTGTGGTCGTCGGCGCATCTACCCGCAGTCTGCGTGAATTCTCTCCGCCGCAACGTCGTTCAGTCAGAGATCCATCGGTCCGCGCTCGGCAGCGGCGATCAGGTCGGCGAGGTCGACGTCCAGCTCGGCGGCGACGAGCCGCACCGACGCGACATCCTTTCGCAGATATCGGAGCAACCGTTCGCTGTACGTTCGCGCATCGACTCCCGAGCCGCTGAGGTAGCCGGCCGCGGTGCTCCCCCCACTGCTGGCGGCCAGCACGTCGAGCAGTGTGCCCTGCTCGATCCCGAGCGACTCTCCGGCCTCGAGCGCCGCCAGCGTGAGCTGGGTGCATGCCGCGAACAGTGCGTTGTTCAGCAGTTTCGCGGCCAGCGCGGTACCCGGGCCGCCCGTTTTCTGCGGGGCATCGGCATACGCACGGACCACTTGGGCGGCCGCCTCCACTGCAGTGTCGTCACCGGCCAGCAGGACGGTCAGGGCGCCGGCGCGCACTGCGTCCGGGGTGCCGCTGAACGGAGCCTCCACCACTGACACACCATTCGCCGATCCGGTCGCACCGAGCGAACGGATCGCTGCCGGACCTCCAGTGGTGTGCGAGATGAACACCGAACCGGGCTGCATGTCCCGCACGATCGGCGTGCACAGCTCCAGCACATGATCCTCGCTGAACAAGCACGTGATCACGAACGGTAGGGCCGCGAGCTCGCCGGGTGTCTCGACGATCGTGGCGCCGAGGTCCGCCAGCCGATCGCGGACCTCGATTCGCCTGGCATACACGACCACGCGCCGGCCGGTGCCGAGCAGTCGCTCGACCATCGGCTCACCGATATGACCTGCACCGATGAAACCGACCTCATCCATTGACATCGTTCCCCCTCTGCGATCCGCACAGAATCTCATCGACACATATCTAACTGTTTATAACATGTACCGTAGATCACACAACGTGGACGGCGTCGATGGCCGAGACATATGTGCAGCCTCACCCAAACCGAACGAGACGTCGCCCCACTGAGCGGAAAAGCGCAGTGACTTGGCCAACATCCACTGCTAGCGTCGACATAGATAAACAAGTGATCGCATTCGCTGCCGATCCGAGCACTCCAGGAGGGTCCATGCCACTGCAGAACCATATGCACCTGATCTCCACTGACGACCACCTGATCGAACCTCCCAGCCTCTGGGTCGATCGCCTGCCGAAGAAGTTCCTCGAGGCCGGCCCGCGGATCATCGAGAAGGAGATGCCTCGCTCCGTTCACGCCGGTGATGGAAACAACAACAAGACCGGCACCAAGCTCGCCGAAGTGTGGATCTACGAAGGCCGGGTCTACCCGTATATCGGCCTGAACGCCGTTGCGGGCAAGAAGCCGGAGGAGTATGGGGCCGAGCCGACTCGCTATGAGGACATGATCCCGGGGTGCTACGAGCCCAAGGCTCGTGTCCTGGACATGGACATCGACGGCGTCCAGGCCGGACTCTCGTTCCCGTCGTTCCCGCGTTTCGCCGGCACCGTGTTCCTCGATGGTGAGGACAAGGAGCTGGCCCTGCTTTCTGTCCAGGCCTGGAACGACTTTCACATCGACGAGTGGTGCGCCACCGCTCCCGACCGTCTCATCCCGCTGGTGATCCTGCCACTGTGGTCCGTCGAAGAGTGCGTCAAGGAGGTCTATCGCACGGCCGCCAAGGGCGCCAAGGCGATCTCGTTCCCGGAGAATCCGGTCCCGCTCGGGCTCCCCTCATTCCACACCGACCACTGGGATCCGTTCTTCTCCGCGGTCGAAGAAGTCGGCATCCCGCTGACCGTGCACTTCGGGACCTCGGGCAAGCCGCCCATCACCGCACCCGAGGCGCCCATGGCCGTGATGACCGCCCTGTTCGGGTGCAACTCGATGTACGCGACCGCCGATCTGCTGTTCTCGCCGGTTTTCCACCGCCACCCGAAACTGAAGTTCATGCTCTCCGAGGGTGGCATCGGCTGGGTTCCCTACATGCTCGAGCGCATGGACCAAACCTGGGCGAAGCACCGCTTCTATCAGAACATCAACCAAACCATCCGACCCTCGGAACTGTTCGCCAAGCATCTCTACGGGTGCTTCATCGAGGACGACTTCGGCGTCGCGAACCGCCACGCAGTCGGCATCGACAACATCACGTGGGAAGGCGACTACCCGCATTCGGACTCGAACTGGCCCAACAGCCGCAAGAAGGTTCACGACTCGATGATCGACGTCCCCGACGACGAGGTGGAGAAGATGGTCGAGACCAACGCCCGCGCGCTCCTCGACTTCCCCCGCAACTGAGCCGAGCACGACAGAGAGACCGCCAGAATCGTCATGGAAGAACACATCGAACAATTACCCGAGGACGACTGGGTCGACCAGGATCTCCTGACACGCGAACTCGCCAGTGAGTTGCTGGACGAGGAGATCACCACCGAGACCGAACGGCTCGGTGACTCCGGCGCGGAAGGCGACCTGTTCAGCCGAGCCGACCGGGAGCGCCGGATCGCCGCAATGGTCGCCGTCCGCGATCGCCACCGCGACCCCGACATCGCGCGGGTCCGCGGAGTCGATGCTCGCGCACAGGAGACGACCTCGGCCGACTCGGATGCGGCGCACTGAGCACCGCCTCGAATGGAGGAAGATTTGACCACCACCTTGGCCACCGGACGCCCTCTCCCGCAGCCGACACTCGCGAGCCGTGAGTTCTGGGCATCCGGCGCCGACGGCATCCTGCGGATCGCGCAGTGCGCCGACTGCGGAAAACGAAACCACCCGCAGTCGGTGCGGTGCCCGGTGTGCGGGGGGCGCGACCTCCCACTCCAACCCGTCTCCGGCAACGCCTTCGTCGTCGGCGTGACGGTGAACGTGCAGCAGTGGCTGCCCGATTTCCCACCGCCGTACATCATCGCGGTCGTTGCGCTCGACGAGGATTCGGACGTTCGATTGACGACCAACATCGTCGGCTGCGAGCCCGACGAGGTTGCCGTCGGCACACGGGTCAGGGTGCTCTTTCAGCAGGTCGACGAGTCGATCTGGCTTCCTTTGTTCGAGATCGACCCGGACGCCGCCGACGTGCCCGCTCCGATGCCGGAACCCGACGACTTTCGGTCCCACCTGCGAGCGCCGGTCAGGACCGAGCGCTTCGAGGATCGCGTCGCGATCACCGGCGTCGGACAGTCGAGGGTCGGCCGCAGGCTCATGGTCGATCCGCTGTCACTGACAGTCGACGCCTGCCTGGCTGCTGTCGAGGACGCGGGGCTCACCCTCGACGACATCGATGGCCTGTCCACATATCCCGGCCGGTACGGGGGCGGCATGTCCGAGGGCGGCATCATGCCCGTGGAGCAGGCACTGCGGGTCCGGCCGACGTGGGTCAACGCCGGTAGCGAGCTCCACGGGCAGAACGGTGCAATCGTCGCCGCGATGCTCGCCGTCGCCTCTGGCCTGTGTCGGCATGTCCTCTGCTTTCGCACTGTGTGGGAGTCCTCCCATTCCGCGCTGATGCGCTCGGGGCAGTGGGCCGCGAGTACGAGCCGGGCGACTGACATGTTCGAGTACCTGCATCCCTTCGGTGCGATGTCGGCGTCCAACTGGATCGCCTGCCAGGCCTCGAACTACTTCCACCGATACGGCAACGCGAAAGAAGCCCTCGGGGCCATCGCGGTCACCGCCCGCGACAACGCTTCGGCCAACCCCGAGGCCGTCTACCGCGACCCGATCACCATGGACGACTACCTGAACGCACGGCCGATCTCGACGCCGTTCGGACTGTACGACTGCGACGTACCCGTCGACGCCGGGATCGCGGTCATCGTCTCGGCCGCCGACACCGTCAAGGACCTCCCCGGCAAGCCGGTCTTCGTCGAAGCCGTCGGCACGCAGGTGATGGAGAACCTCTCGTGGGACCAGAGCACCCTGGCACATCTGCCGCAGACCTTGGGCCCCGGCGCGCACCTGTGGAGTCGAACCGATCTCCGCCCGGACGACGTCGACGTCGGTCTGATCTACGACGGCTTCACCTTCGACGCATTGAGCTGGATCGAAGCGCTCGGCTTCTGCGAGTTCGGCGGTGCAACAGACTTCATCGACGGCGGCAAGACCATTGCGCTCGACGGCAGTCTTCCGCTGAACCCGCACGGTGGCCAACTCTCGGCCGGGCGGACGCACGGCTTCGGGTTCTTCCGCGAAGCCGTGCTGCAACTCCGCGGGCAAGCGCCCGGCCGACAGGTCATCGACCCGAAAGTCGCCGTGGTCTCGTCCGGCGGTGGTGTTCCGTCCGGCGCGATCCTCCTCCGCACCAACTGATCCCGTCTTTCTACCTACTCATAGGAGTCCAACATGGATCGCCCTCTCGAAGGTATCCACATCCTCGAGGTCGCCCAGTTCACGTTCGTTCCGGCCGCGGGTGCTGTCCTCGCCGACTGGGGTGCCGACATCCTCAAGATCGAACACGCCGAGAAGGGCGACGCCCAACGTGGTTTGGTCCGCGTACTCGGTCACAAGACGGGCACTGCGGGCTCGTCGTTCAGTCCCATCATGGACGGTCCGAATCGAAGCAAACGCAGCATCGGCCTCGACCTGGCAAATCCGGACGCCCGACCGGTGCTCGAGGAACTCATCCGTCGTAGCGACGTGTTCCTCACCAATTACCTCCCGACGCAGCTGACGAAGCTCGGGATCACCCTCGAGCGCGTACGAGAAATCAATCCGAAGATCATCTACGTGACGGGCAACGGCTTCGGCAACGAGGGTCGCGACATGGATTCCGGCGCTTACGATTCGACCGGGTTCTGGGCCCGTGGCGGCAGTGCGGACGGCGTGCTGCCACCGGACGCCGACCACATGGCGTTCATGCCGGCAGGCGCTTACGGCGACAATATCGGCGGGATGACCATTGCGGGCGGCATCGCCGCCGCCATCGCCGGACGCGAGCGCACCGGCGAGCCGTCCGAGGTGGATGTGTCACTACTCGGCGTGGGAGCCTGGGCCACCCAGTTCACGGTCAACATGGCGCTGGCCAACGGCGGGCCTCTGGAGAAGGTCGTGAAGAAGACCCAGGCCGCCGGGAATCCCCTCACCGGTTCGTACAAGACGGCGGACAATCGGTGGCTACAGTTCTCCATGCTGCAGCCCACGCGTTTCTGGAACGAGTTCGTCGGACTCCTCGGCCTGGGCCACCTGGTGGACGATCCCCGATTCGCGACGCACGACGGTATCGCCGAGAACTGCGAGGAGATCGGCGCCTTGTTCGCCAAAGCCCTCGCAGACAAGACCTTCGACGAGTGGACCGAGATCCTCGCCGATCTGAGCGGGCCGTGGGCTCCGGTCCAGAACAGCTGGGACGTCGGAAACGACGACGCCCTGATCGCGAACGGGCGCATCGTCGAGCTCACCGACGCCGAAGGGAACGCTCAGCGACTTGTCGCGAATCCGGTGAAGTTCGACAAATCCCCCGTCACGATGACCCGAGCACCTCAATTCGCCGAACACACCGACGAGATCCTGCGCGAGATCGGTATCGACGATGAGCAGCTCATCGGCCTCAAGATCGCCGGGGCGGTCACCTAGTGCACGTGGTCGTCATCTCATCAGTCTGCGTCACAGGAGTAAAAGAATGCACGTAAGAGACGCGGTCATCGTCGAGGCCGTCCGCACACCCATCGGTAAGCGCAACGGCTCACTGAGCAGCGTCCACGCGGTTGACCTGTCCGCGTTGGTTCTGAACGAGCTCATCTCCCGCACCGGCGTCGATTCCGCCATCGTCGACGATGTCATGTGGGGTTGCGTGACACAGCTCGGCGATCAGTCGAGCAATGTCGCACGGTTCGCCACGCTCGCCGCCGGATGGCCCGAGAGCGTACCTGCGGTCACGATCAACCGCGCGTGCGGCTCGGGTCAGCAGGCGATCGAATCGGCCGCGCACGCCGTCATGTCCGGCAGATACGACATCGCCGTGGCCGGCGGTGTCGAGACGATGTCGAGGGTTCCGCTGGGCGCCGGCCGCGCCACCGGCTTCCCCTACGGCCAGACCGTGCTCGACCGGTTCGACACCGACAAGCTCGATCAAGGGATGGGCGCCGAGCTCATCGCTCAGAAGTGGGGCCTTTCCCGTTACGCCCTTGACGAATTCGCCTCGCGTTCACACCAACTCACGGCCGATGCCATCGATCGGGGTGCGTTCGACTCCCAGCTGGCGCCCGTCCATGTGGGCGAGGCAGATCTCGACGTGGACGAAGGCCTGCGACGCGGCACCTCGCCCGAGACGCTGGCCAAGCTGAAGCCGTCGTTCTCCGACGACGGCGTGATCCACGCCGGCAATGCCTCACAGATCTCCGACGGCGCCTCCGCCGTGATGATCACGACACCGGAAAAGGCCGCCGAACTCGGACTCACGCCGATCGTCCGCCTGCACTCGGGGTCGGTCGTCGGTGCCGATCCGGTCATGATGCTGACCGCGCCGATCCCGGCAACCGAAAAGGTTCTGGCACGGGCCGGCCTCACCATCAGCGACATCGGCGCAATCGAGATCAACGAGGCGTTCGCACCCGTGCCGCTCGCATGGCAGATCGAGATCGGCGCAGATCCTGACCGCGTGAATCCGCTGGGCGGCGCGATCGCCGTCGGCCATCCTCTCGGTGCGACGGGTGCGATTCTGACCACGCGGCTCATCCATCACATGCGTGAGCAGGGAATCAAGTACGGGCTACAGACAATCTGTGAGGGCGGCGGGACAGCCAATGCGACGATCTACGAACTCGTCGAATGATCCGACCGTCGTCGGTCCGACCTCGTTCGAACCGGTAGACGTCAACTCCAGAATCAGCGGCTGTCCCGGAGATCCCTTCGGCCACCGGGACAGCCGCGGCGCGCGATCCTGATCCGCGGCAGCCGATCCGGGAGCTACGCGCCCAGCATCTGCAGGCCACCGTCTACCGCGAGAAGTTGTCCCGTGATGAACTTGGCGGCATCGCTCGACAGAAACAGCAGCACGGGCCCCAGATCCTCGACCGGGTCGCCCAGTTTACCGCCGAGCGGAATCGCCGATTTCAGCTGCTGTTCGAGCTGTTGCACCCCCTCCGGACTCAGCGTGTCCCGCAGCCGGTCGGCACCTGGAGTCTGGACGGCCGGGGCAACGGCGTTGACGGTGACGCCGTCGGCTGCCCACAGGCGGGCGGCCGATCGGGTCCAGGCATGCACTGCGGCCTTCGCGGCAGAGTAGGTCGCGGCGAAGGGACTTCCGGTCACACCTTCGGCCGAACCGAAGTTGACGATCTGCCCTCCCGATGACTTCATCGATGCGTACGCAGCCTGATTCGTGAAGACGGTGGCACCGAAGTTGGCGTCCAGCATCGACCGGATGTCCTCGGCATCGAGCTGACCGGGTATGGCGGGCTGCCAGTTGCCTGCAGCGTGAATCAGCACGTCGAGTCCACCGAGCTCCGTAACCGCCTCGGCGACAGCTTCTTCCGCAGAATGCTGATCCGTGACGTCGCAACGGATCCAGGCGGCACCCGCCCGGGCCACGGGTTCGGTGTTGTGAAAGGTTCCGACCACTCGCGCGCCGGCGGCACTGAGCGCCGCCACCGCGGCGGCGCCGATGCCGGTGGCGGCGCCGGTCACCAACACGCGCCGGGCCTCGACAGACGAGCTCATGTCAACCTCCTGAGGTGAGTGAGTATGTCGCAACCGGTCGCCATGAACGCAGTGGCAGCTTCGACCTGACCGCCGGCGAGCCGTGCTAGGTTTACTTGGTTATCTATGTTGACAGTAACAGAACTGGACTCTACCCGGCCGGACCCACGAATCCGGCCGCTCGGCCGGTCAGACCGAAGCCCCCAGAGGAGCGACATGCACCCTCCGAACGGATCGGGACTCATGAGACGCCGCTTGGCCGCTCTTGCCATCGGTTCCGGTGGCCATCACCGGCCACCGGAACGTACTCGGCCGTCACCGACCGGCATCCGCCTCCGCCGTCCACGAGTCGAGCAGCTCTTGAGCGGGCACGACCGTCGTGCGATACCCGATCGGCACACGCGGCGTCCAGCCTCCCCTGCCGTCATCAGCGAGGATCCCGCGCGCTCGGACCTGCGAGTCGGCCGGCGCCTCCGCGAGGCCCAACACCGGGGTCAGGCACGCGTCGGTCGGTGCGGCGACCTCGGCCCATTCGTCACGAGTCCGGGTCAACACGGCGGCGGCGATCCGCTCCCGGAGCGCAGGCCACGATTCCGGATCTGCGCGCCCGTCCACGAGCTCCGGCTCGAGCCCGAGAACCTCGAGCAGAACAGCGAAGAACGGATCCTCCAGCGCGCCGACAGCAACGAACTTGCCGTCGGCACAGCGATACACGTCGTAGTACGGAGCACCGGTGTCGAGTCGATTCGTGCCGGCCTCGTCCGACCATCGACCAGCCGAGCGATACTCCTGGAGCATCGACGTCAGATACGTGGTGCCATCAAGGATGCCGACATCGAGTACCGCCCCTCGCCCCGTCCGGCCGCGCTCGTATACGGCCGACAGCACCGCCGTCACGAGATACATGGCCCCGCCGCCGAAATCGCCGAGAAGGTTTGCCGGTGGCGTCGGAACACCACCACGTCGAGTCGCCGAGTGGAGCGCCCCCGACAGTGCGATGTAGTTGATGTCGTGACCGGCGGTCCTCGCCAACGGGCCGGACTGCCCCCACCCCGTCATTCGTGCGTACACCAGACCTTGGTTGTCGGCCCGCACGTCCTCCGGGCCGAGCCCGAGTCGCTCCATGACACCCGGGCGGAATCCCTCGACGACGACATCGGCTGCGGCGATGGCGCCTCGGACCTGCTGCAGCGACGCCCCGTTCTTGAGGTCGACCTCCAGCGTGTCCCGGTTGCGGACCAATGCTGGGAGATCGGCTCCGGGCCGACGCAACGTCAACACTTCTGCGCCGAGATCCGCAAGCATCATGCACCCGAACGGAGTCGGGCCCAAACCGAGGAACTCCACGACCCGCAGGCCAGTCAGCGGTGCTGGAATGCTCATTCTCTTCATCCTTTGAATCGAGTTGTCAGACAGTGTGATTCAAACCGAAAGACCCCGGAGAACACAAGCCGGAGGCCGAACCTTCCGGCATTCATCGAATTAGGAGAAACAAGTGCCTCAGCCATTCTATGAGGACGATCACGAACATTTCCGCGACGTGGTCCGCGAGTTCGTGAAACGAGAAGTCGTTCCGAATCTGGACCAGTGGGAAGAGGATCGAGAGACCGGCCGCGATGTCTGGAAAGCGGCCGGATCGCACGGAGTACTCGGCATCCGAATCGCCGAAGAGCTCGGCGGCGGCGGCATGCGCGATTACCGATTCCGCTGCGTCGTACAGGAGGAACTCGCCGCGGTCGGGGCCGCCTCACTCGCATCCGGATTCTCGATCAACGAGGACATCGTCGCGTCGTACCTGACGACATTCGGTACCGACGAACAGCAGCGACAGTGGCTGCCCGGTATGGCCGGCGGAACCGTCGTCGCGTCGATCGCCATGTCCGAGCCCGCCGCCGGAAGCGACCTGCGGGGCATGAAGACCACTGCCGTCCGCGACGGAGACGAGTGGGTCATCAACGGCGCCAAGACATTCATCACCAGCGGATTCTCCTCGGATGTCGTCCTTACGGCCGCCCGCACCGGTGAACACGAGGGCCGACCGCGGTTGTCCTTGATCCTGGTACCGACCACCACGCCGGGATTCAGTCGCGGACGCAAGCTCCGCAAACTGGGCCTGCATGCGCAGGACACCGCAGAGATCGCGTTCAACGACGTTCGAGTACCCGTCACCAACCTCGTCGGCGAGGAAGGCAGAGGCTTTCATCACCTGACCGCACAGCTTCCGCTCGAGCGGCTCTCCATCGCTTGGCGCGCACTGTGCGCCGCCGAGGCGGCTCTGGAATGGACGGTCAAATACACCAGTGAGCGAAAGGCATTCGGCGAGCGCATCATCGATTTCCAGAACACCCGGTTCCGCCTCGCCGAGATGACAACCGAGGTCGAGATCACCAGGACGTTCCTCGAGCAGTCCATTCACGCCTACAACGACGGCACCTTCGATGTCACGCGCGGAGCAAAAGCCAAGTGGTGGACGACCGAACTGCAAAACCGGATCGTGAACGGCTGTCTCCAATTGCACGGCGGATACGGATACATGGACGAATACCCGATCTCCCGCGCGTACGCCGATGCGCGCGTGCAGACGATCGTCGGCGGAACGACCGAGATCATGAAGGAGATCATCGGCCGCGACATCGCGGGACGGTTTCCCGCATAGGCCCGCACGCGCAGGCGTCCATCTCACCCCACAACAGAAAGGCTGAGTCATGCAGCTGAAAGACAACACATTCTTCGTGACCGGCGGTGCGTCCGGGCTCGGAGCGGCGACCGCCACCGCACTCGTCGGTGCTGGTGCTCGCGTGATCGTCGCCGACCTCGCGGCATCCGACGGCGCGGCGACTGCTGAGCGCCTCGGTGACGCCGCCGTCTTCGCGCCGGTCGACATCACCGACGAGGACTCACTCGGACCTGCCCTCGATGCGGCCGAGAAGCTCGGTCCGTTGCGCGGCGTCGTGCACTGCGCAGGCCGCGGCGGCGACCGTCTTCGCATCCTGAACAAGCAGGGCGAGCCAAACGATCTCGAGAGCTTCCGCAACATCCTCGAGATCAACCTCATCGGGACCTACAACGTGCTGCGCACGGCCGCCGCGCGGATGGCGGGCAACGAGGCGATCGACGGTGAGCGGGGTTCCATCGTGCTGACGGCTTCGGTCGCCGCGTTCGACGGCCAGATCGGCCAGACGGCCTACACCGCGTCGAAGGCGGCCGTGCATGGCATCACGCTGGTCGCCGCCCGCGACCTGGCGAGTCACGGGATACGAGTGAACACGATCGCTCCGGGTACGTTCGACACCCCGATGCTTGCACGGTTGCGCGACGACATCCGCGAAGGTCTCGCCGCAGGCGTACCGTTCCCAAAGCGTCTCGGGCGCGCGGAGGACTACGCCGACATGGCGCTCGCTCTCCTGGCGAACGGCTATACGAACGGTGAGACCATCCGTGTGGACGGCGCGATCCGGATGCCTCCACGATGAGCGGCACGCCTGAACACGAGGCCCTCGTGGAGGCCGACGGCAGAATCCTCACGATCACCATCAATCGTCCACGGCAGCGCAACGCCATGAGCCTGTCGGCGGCGACCGCGATCGCCGACGCGCTGACCCGACTAGACGACGACCCCGAACTCTCCGTCGCAATCCTCACCGGAAGCGGCGGAACGTTCTGCGCGGGTATGGATCTCAAGCGGTTCCAGCTGGGCGAGCGTCCCGTCGTCGCCGGCCGCGGATTCGGCGGGCTCGTCGAGGCCCCACCGGCCAAGCCCCTGATCGCCGCTGTCGAGGGCTGGGCACTGGGCGGCGGGTTCGAGATGGTTCTCGCTTGTGACCTCGTCGTAGCCGGCACGGGTGCGAAGTTCGGACTGCCAGAGGTCAAGCGTGGTCTGGCAGCCCGTGCAGGTGGCATCTTCCGAGCACCTCGTGTCCTTCCGCGTGCAGTCGCACTCGAGATGCTGCTCACCGGCGAACCCATCAGCGCCCGAGACGCACATGTGCACGGACTGATCAATCGCGTCGTCGACGACGGTAGTGCGGTCGATGTGGCGCGCACGCTGGCCATGGCGATCGTCTCGAACGCTCCGCTCGCGGTACGCGCCAGCAAAGCGTTGGCGCTCGCCGCGCGCACCTGGACCGACGACGAGTCGTTCGAGCGCCAGTCCACCTACACCGATCCCGTGTTCGCCTCGGCGGACGCGATCGAAGGTGCAGCTGCCTTCACGGAACGCCGCGCACCGCGCTGGCAAGGAGCCTGACACGGCAGGGGCGCAGACGGCGATCCGTCTGCGCCCCTGCCGATTGCACGCTCACCGCGTGGTGTCGATGACAACTTTCCCCGTGGTCTGGCGTTGTGCGACACGAGCCAATGCCTTCGGCGCCTCATCGAGCCCGTGGATCTCCGAGACGTGCGGCTTCATGCCCTCGGCGACGAGGGTCGCGATCGCGGAACGGCCCCGGTCCACGACCTCCGGCAGACGCTGCGCGAGAGTTCGGATCTCGAACCCCCGAAGGATCGCACCCTTGAGCAGGATCAGATTCAGCGGGATTCGCGGAATGTCGCCCTGCGCGAATCCGACGACGACGAAGCGACCTCCCCACGCGATTGCGCGCAACGCCTGCTCCGAGTAATGACCGCCGACCGGATCGATCACCACATCGGCGCCGCCGCCGGTGATCTCCTTGATCCGGTCCTTGAGATTCTCGTCCCGGTAGACGATCGTCTCCGCCGCGCCGAGGTCACGGCATGCCTGCGCCCGTTCGGGTGTGGACACCGCCGCGATCACGCGGGCGCCGAGGCGGGTCGCGACATCGATGCACGCGGTGCCCACGCCGCCGGCCGCCCCCAGGATGACCACCCATTCGCCCGCCGTGACGTCACCGAACGTCGTCAGCGAGTGATAGGCGGTCCGGTAGGTGACGTTGAATGCCGCTGCCTGGACCATGTCCAGGCCCTCGGGCACCGGCGACAACGCGCTCGCCGGCACCGCGATCTTCTCGGCGAACGCGCCGCCGAACGCGGTGCCCATCACCGCATCGCCGATCCGGAGACCGGTGACGTCCTCCCCGACCGCGCGTACCGTGCCGGCAAACTCACTGCCGGCCGTGAACGGGGTCGGGACGCTCACCTGGTACTTGTCCGCGACGATCAGGACGTCGGGGTAATTCACCGACGCGGCCTGGACCCCGACGACGACCTCACCGGGCCCGGCTACCGGCTCGGGGATATCGCGGACCATCAGCAACTCGGGATCGCCGTGGGTCTCGCAGCGTACTGCTCGCATCTCGTGTCCTTCCCCGGCTATCGCACCATGAGGGATCCGCCGTCGATGGCGATGATCTGGCCGGTCATGAATCGGGAACCCTCACCAGCCATGAACTTGATCACCGGGATCAGGTCGTCGACCTGTCCGAGCTTTCCACCGAGGGGGATCATCGTGGACAGCTTGCGATCGTGTTCGACGAGTTGCTCGGGTGTCATCTCGGAACGGGTCTTCTCGTACATCGGCGTCCAGATCGCCGGCACGATCGAATTGACCGTGATGGCGTACCGAGCCCACTCGACAGCGATGGTCCGAGACCATCCGAGCACGGCGGCCTTGCTGGCAGCGTATGCGGCCTTGCCCGGCAGGCCCTTCGCGCCTGCTGCCGACGCGAAGTTCAGAATCCGCCCCCCGCCGGCCGTGAGCGGCTCGAACGCAGCCTGGTTCGTCAGAAACGTCCCGGTCGTGTTGACCGCCATGGTCTGCTCCCACAGCTGCAGGGGCGTCGTCTCGGCGGGGCACCCAGGAGCGATGCCCGCTGCGTTTATCAGAACGTCCAGCCCGTTCAGATGCGAGACGCCCTCGGCGAACGCCTGATCGACCGACTCCTTGGCTGCGACGTCACATCGAATGAACCTGGCACCCGATTCCGACGCGATTCGCTCGCCTTCATGTTCGGTGAGATCCATCGAGACCACCTGCGCGCCCGCAGACCTGAAGGCAGCAACCAAAGCCGCGCCCTGCCCGCTCGCCCCACCGGTGATGATCACCCGTCGATCGGTCAATCCGTTGTCATCCACTCTCTGCTCCTTGATCTTCTTGCGGCTCAGTACAGTCCGCCGTCGACCCGAATCAGCGACGCCGTGGTGTAGCTCGACGCCGGGCTGGCCAGATACAGCGCAGTCGTGACGACCTCCTCGGGCCGTCCCGGTCGTCCGATCGCGCTCTGCGTGGTCTCCCGCTTCTCCGGCGCCCACGCTTTGGAGATGTCGGTCAGGAACGGGCCCGCCGAGATGGTGTTCACGCGCACGTTGGGACCGAATTCTCGGGAGAAGGCGCCGGCCACCGCGTTCAGTGCCGCCTTGGCACCCGAGTACGGACCGAATCGAGGCTGCGGGAACAGGGCGCCCGATGACGACACATTGATGATCGAGCCGCCGTCACCGGCCGCCATGCGTTCGCCGACCAGCGACGTCAAGCGAAACGGCCCTTTGAAATTGACGCCGATGACCTTGTCGAACAGCTCTTCGCTGGTTTCGGCCGACGAGGGAGCAACCGGCGACATACCCGCGTTGTTCACCAGGACATCGACCTTGCCGAACACCTCGTACGCCTTCTCGACGAGCGCGTCGATCTCGTTCCACTTGCCGATGTGGCAGCTCACCGGGAGCGCTTTGCGACCGAGCGCCTCTACCTCGCGGGCAACGTCCTCACATGCTTCGGCCTTGCGACTGGTGATGACGACGTCGGCACCGGCCTCGGCGAACGCCAGCACCATCTCGCGGCCGAGGCCACGACTACCACCGGTGACGAGAGCAACTTTGCCGGACAGATCGAAATGATTGGTCATGCGATTCCGTACTCCTCGAGAATGGCGGCGTGCTTGGCCTTTGCCGCGCTCAGTCGTGTGGGGATGTGTTCGGTCGGGAACAACGAGTCGGTCGGTTCGTAGCCCGCCAGCACACCGCGGGCGACCGCCACCTTGTGCACCTCCGTCGGACCGTCCGCGAGACCCATCGAGATGACCCCGTGCCAATAATCGTGCAGCGGCGTCTCGACAGTGGACCCGAGCGACCCGTGAAGTTGGATCGCGCGGTGAATGATGTCGTGGTACACCTTCGCCATCGCGACCTTGCACATCGCGATGTATGTGCGGGCGGCTCCGTGCGGTTGGCTGTCGATGACCCACGCAGTCTTGAGGACCAGCAGTCGGTACTGCTCGAGTTCGATCGCCGAGTCGGCGATGAACTGCTGCACCAGTTGCTTCTTCGCGAGCAGCTCGCCCTGCGTACGGCGCGACAGCGCCCGCTCGCCCATCATGTCCAGTGCCCGTTGACATTTGCCCACGGTCCGCATTGCGTGGTGGACGCGGCCGCCGCCGAGGCGAGCCTGCGCGACCTCGAAGCCCTGGCCGGGGCCACCCAGAATTGCATCCGAAGGGACGCGGACGTCGTTGTAGCGGATGTAGGCGTGGGTTCCCTCGTCGAGTTCATCGCGATCCCCCATGACAGACACGTTCCGGATGATCTCCACGCCGGGGGTTTCGGTCGGCACGACGAACATAGACATGCGCCGGTACGGTGACGCGTCGGGGTCGGTGACCGCCATCACGATCAGGAACGACGCATACCGCGCGTTGGACGAGAACCACTTCTCACCGCTGATGACCCATTCGTCGCCGTCCTTGCGAGCAGAGCAGATGAATTCCTTGGGATCGGCACCCGCCTGGGGCTCGGTCATCGAGAACGACGAGACGATGTCACCGTCGAGCAACGGCTGCAAATACTCCTTCTTCTGCGCGTCGGTGCCGAACATGGCAAGGATCTCGGCGTTGCCGGTGTCCGGGGCCGCGGTGCCGAACACCGTCGGCGCCCACATCGACCTGCCGAGCACCTCGTTCAGTAGTGCGAGCTTGATCTGGCCGTAGCCCTGCCCACCGAGCTCGGGGCCGAGGTGGCACGCCCACAGGTCCTGTTCCTTCACTCGCTCACGCAGCGGAGCGAGAATGGCGCGGGCGGCCTTGTTCTCGGTGTTGTATGGCTGGCCGAGGTGTGGGAACAACAGGTCTAGCGGTTCACACTCCTCGCGGACGAAGGCGGCTGCCCAGTCGAGCTTCGCCTGGAACTCGGGGTCTGTCTGGAAATCCCACATGCATGCGGTCCTTTACTCAGTCACTTCTCGGTTGATGGGTCGGGGGGCGCCGGCAGTGTGGGCGCGGTCGGGGCCGGGCCGGTGACGCCCGACAGGCAGAAAGCCAGGAGGTGTTCACGGGCTTGGTCCGTCGGCGACTCACCGGAGGTCAGATATGTTGTCGTGAGCCCCATCACCAGGGTGTGGACGAACAGGGCGGTCCGGTCTGCGTCGGCGACGGCGCCGTCGGTCAGCACAGAGGCGAGCAGGCTTGCGATGCGCTCGTGCCCGACCGGGCGGATCTCGCTTTTGGTGCGGGCGATCTGCTCGACGTTCCAGATGACCGCCCGACTGAGCTCCGAGAGCTCCGGGTCCTGGATCTGCGCCAGGACTCCGTCGATCCAGGCCGCGAGCCGGGCCTCGAGGTCGGGTTGCTTGAGCACCTGATGTTCTAGGTAGTCGTGGATCGTCAGCAGGCCCTGTTCGTAAGTGGCGACGATGACGTCGTCACGACTGCGAAAATGTCGATAGAAGGCCTGATTCGACAGTCCCGCTTCGGCAACGATCTCCGCCAGCTTCGGAACCTCGGTACACCCCTTGCGCACAATCACGGCCTGCGTCGCACGGATCAGGAGCTTGACCTCGTCGTCGTAGGAGGCCTGGCGGCGCGGCTTCGGTACGCGGCGGAGCTGACGACCTCCCGAGATCACCGGTGTGACGTCACCATGCACACGCACCGTGTCGATCATCGAAATCGTCTCCTTCCCGTTGGTGTTCTCCCGGTGGCGCGCAGTGGTCAGTACCCGATGAGCGTCAGAGCCTCGGTCAGCAGGCCCGGCAGCGCGGGTTCCATCTTCTGGAAGGCAGGGCTCAGCCCGCCCCGCTTGCGCGCCCGTTTGATGAGCAGCGCGGTTGCCGCGGCCTCCTTGTAGCGAGTGAGTGCATGGAACCAGTCGATGTCGTCCACCCGGCGGCCCGTCGTCTCCTCGTAGGCCTTCGTGACTTCGGCGATGGTCGGTGTACCGCAGGGCGCTTGGGATGCCGCAGCGGGGTGGCCGGCTTCGTCGGTGAAGTAGGCGAGCCAGGTGAGGTCGATGCGCGGATCGCCGACGGACCATATCTCCCAGTCGATGAGCGCCGTGACCCGATCGCCGTCACAGAGTGTGTTGCCGAGGCGGTAGTCGCCGTGGTTGACGACCGGGCGGGCGGGCTCCGGCATCGTCGCGTGCAGCGCCTTCGCGCAGCCTCGGTAGTCACCCCGAAGGTCTGCTGGGACGGTTTCGAAGGCCCTTGTCCACCGGTCGATCTCCGCGCCGAGAGTCACGACCGGCTCGTCAGCCAGACCGATGTCCGCCGGAACGGCCGAATGGAGGTGAGCCAGCATGCGTGCCGCGTCGAGATACCGCGCGCGGGTCTGCGCCCGGGTCATGTCGTCGGTCGACCGCTCCGCGGCCAGGAGCGGTTCGACACACTCACCGGGAACCATCTGCATGGCCACGAACGGCGGAATGCCGTCGTCGTCGAAATAGATGGCAGGCGCAGCGACACCGGGGACACCTTGTAGCGCCTGCATGACCCGACCTTGGCGGATCACGTCACGGTTGCGGACCGGTTCGAGGCCCGGAGGTGCGACTTTGAGCACGACCGACTCGGCGGCGGCGCTGCCCGTGATGTCGGCGACGAACGTCAAACTCGACGTTCCACCGGTCAGCGGGCGGACGTTGTCGACCCGAATGTCGGCCCGCCAACGTCGACCAGCTTGCGCAGCACGCGTGCTGATGTCGGCCAGCAGCTCGGATTGGACGAACTCCGTTGTCATGTGGCTCCTTCACTTGACGGTGACGACAGTGAGTGTGAGGACGAAAGTGAGATTGCGATTCTGGGAACATCATTTCGAGTTTCCAGTGGATACCCAACCCCGCATTCCACCCAACGGAACCGCTATCAGTTCGAATAGTGCTGCGACACAGAGACACCCCGGTCAACGACCAAAATGTTCCGCACGCAGGTCAGACTTTCGGACCTTGCCCAATGCAGTGCGCGGCAACGCGTCGACGAACACAAGGCGTTCGGGCGTCTTCTGACGGGCCAGGCCCGACGACGCGAAGTGCGCCCGGAGCCCGTCGAGGGTGAGGCCCGCACCGGGTTCGAGGACGACCACGGCCGCGATCACCTCTCCGTAGCGTGGGTCCGGCGCCGCGACGACCGCGGCCTCTGCAATCGCCGGGTGACTTGCGATGATGTCCTCGACCTGACTCGAAGAGATCGTCTCCCCTGCCCTGATCACCACGTCCTTGATCCGGTCGGTGATCGTCAGACGACCCTGGCCGTCCAGGTGGCCGAGGTCGCCGGTACGCATCCAGCCATCAATGGTGAACACATCCGCGTCCAGTCGCGCGTCTCGGTATCCGACGAACTGGTCGGGCCCCTGGAGCACTACCTCACCGTCCATCCCAATGGGTACATCAGCTCCGTCGTTGTCGAGGATGCGAACCCCGACGCCGGCCATCGGCGCACCATCGGTGCCCAGTCGCGCCGCGACCGCCTCCCCGGCGTGACCGGAAGTGGCGGTGGGATGTTCGGTGGAGCCGTAGCAGCGGAACGTGGCGATGCCGGCCGCTTCCGCACGCCGAACCAACCCTTCCGGGACCGTGGCCGCCCCGACGAGAAAGTCCGTCAGCGTCCGCAGCTTGGACTCGACGTCCTCCACGTCCAGCAGCCCGGCGAGATGGAACGGCGTCCCGGAGGTCGAGGTGACCCGATAGCGTGAGATCAGCTCCGCGGCCACGGAGGCATCCCAGCGCTCCATGTAGACCGCGCTGCGGCCGTGCACGAGCGGTCGCAGCACATTGCTGACTCCCGCGATGTGCCCCGGCGGGAACGAGACGAGTTGGACGCGATCCCTGGGTCCCCCGGGCGCTCCGGGTTCGGATCGCACCTCGGCGATCAACGAATTATGGCTGTGCTGAACACCCTTCGGCGCTGAGGTCGTACCCGACGTGTAGACGAGAAGAGCTATGTCGTCCGCGAGCACGGTGGGTCGGAGGTACTCCGCCGAGGTCGACAGGTCACGCCAGGGCACCGCCCCGGCAGGAGTGTCATCGCCCACGATCACCACGTGTCGCAAAGACGGCAGCTCCGTGTAGCTCTCGAGTCGGGAGCCGAAATCCGTGGTGCGCCACCGATCCGACTGGATCAGCATCACGGCTTCCGACTGCTCGAGGATGAACCGCACCTCGTTCGGTCCGTAGATGTGCACGATGGGCACGAGTACCCCGCCGGCCAGCAGGACGGCCGCATACGCCACGGACGCCTCGATCCGGTTGGCGAGCTGCACTGCCACTGCATCTCCCGGACGCACCCCGTGGGTGCGCAGCCCGGCGGCCACCCGCTTCGCCTCCTCGCGAATCTCACCGATGGACGTCACCGATCGGGAACCGTCGGCAGCGCAATAGACGACCGGACTGTGTGATCCGGGCGCGTGTTCGTCCGACAGGACATCGACCCAGGTACTGGAGCCGTAGTATCCCCGGCGGTACCACTGCTCGAGCACACCGCGTGCGCCACCGACCGGGTGTGCTGGGTTCGGTGAGCGGGTCATCGCCGGCCAGTCCCGCGCAGCCGGGTCTGCCACCGGGCGAGTGCATCAGGGTCCGCCCCGTTGTCGAGAAACCACCGGGCCGGTCCACCACGGATCGACGTCAAGCGGTCGATGACGGGTGCGATCGCCTCGACCGGCGCGTGCATGTACTTCTCCGGGAGCGGAGGCGAATCGTGCTTCCGAACGCCAACGTCGAGCCACCTCGCGTACAGGTTCGGCACGGCCGCTTCGCTGCGGACGAAGTCGCCGGTCACCGCAGAAGGTTCGACGCCTGCGGCGAGCAGAAGAGCCGCCACGGCCACGCCGGTCCGGTCCTTTCCCGCTGTGCAGTGCACGAGCGTAGGACCCGTCGACGACGCTACGTACCGGAGCAGGTCAGCCGCCCAGATCTCCGCGCAGTGCAGCATGCGGAGGAAGACTTCTGTCAGGTCGGTCGGCGCCGCGTCCGGCGCAGCGGCGTCCAGCATCGGCACGTGATAGACCGCCTGTCCCGCAGGCCATTCGTAAGCGAAGCGCGAACGTTCTCGGACACCACGCAGATCGACAACGCATGCCGGCGGCCAGGATTTCAGCTCGGGATCAGTGTCACCCGGGTATGGAGCATCGCCGCGATAGAGAACCCCGCTCGCGGTCACGCCGCCGTCGGTGAACGCCAACCCCCCGACATCGCGAAGGTTCACGAGGCCTCGAATGGCCCCTTCACCGCGCCCACAACGGTCGGCCTCCGACGACCTCGTCCGCTCGACCGACATCCCGGCGCTCATACCGCGGAAACGACCGAAACCTGCACGGCTGTGGTTCGATACGCAACCGTGAGCAGTGGCCGCTGCGCTGTGGTCGGCCCACCCGCCAGAACGAAACAGATCCGAAAGACCAGCACACCGCCGTCTACCCCATCCATGCTCACCCCTTCGACACAACGGCCCGACGTCGACTCGACGCTGGTAGACAAATATTACCTATTTAACTACGTTGAACGTATCGCGGGACTCTCACCCCGCACAAGCCGTAGAGAAGGGCACGATCAATGGACCTCACGAATGCTTGCACCGCAGTCACCGGGGGCGCATCCGGCCTCGGCAAAGCCACCGCCGAGGCGTTCATCGCGCGCGGCGTTCCGACCGTTCTCATCGATCTGCCATCGTCGAACGGCGCTGCGGTCGCCGCCGAGCTAGGCGAACTGGCCACCTTCGTTCCCGCCGATGTCCGCGACCCTGCGTCCATCGACGCCGGTCTCGCCGCCGCAGAAAAGATCGCGCCGCTGCGTGCGGTCGTCCATTGCGCAGGTCGCGGCGGCAAGGTGCGGCTGGTGAACAAAGACGGCACGGCGGGCGACCTCGAACTCTACAAGCAGGTGATCGACACGAACCTGGTCGGGACGTTCACGGTCGCCAGTCTGGCGGCCACGCGGATGGCCAAGAACGAGGCCGTAGACGGCGAACGCGGAGTGATCATCATGACAGCCTCCGTGGCCGCCTTCGAAGGACAGATCGGCCAGGCCGCGTACTCGTCTGCGAAGGCGGGCGTCGCAGGGCTGACGATCGTCGCGGCGCGCGATCTGGCGCGCAAACTCATCCGGGTCGTGACGATCGCACCGGGCACGTTCGAGACGCCGATCCTCGGGGGGCTGTCGGAGAAGGTCCGCGATTCCCTCGCATCTCAGGTCCCCCATCCCAGCCGCCTCGGCGACCCGTCCGAGTACGCAAAGCTGGCGTTGGCCATCGTCGACAACGCAATGATCAACGGCGAGACGATCCGGATCGACGGCGCGATCCGCATGGCGCCGGTGTAGACCTGAACCCACTCCACGATCAACCGTAACCCCACTCCGACAGAGGATTCCATGGGCAATCCCGCCCCGCTCAAGCTCGCCGACCCCCTTGTGGCAGAGGGCGTCCGCCATACCCTCGCCGCCTACACGCGTGCACTCGACAGCGGCCGCCTCGACGAACTGATCGGGCTGTTCACCCCCGAGGGACGTTCGGAGCTGCCTCGGATGGAGCCGGCCGTCGGGCACGCCGCGCTCCGCACGCTCTACGCACCGCTGATGGCAGACCATCCACAGCGCCACGTGGTGGTCGACACCGTCGTCACCCGCAGAGACGACGGGCGCGCGCTGGCGACCAGCACCCTGCTGTGGATCAACGCTCGCGACCATGCGTGGGTGGTGTGAGGTTCCCCCCTGGTAGTGGACACCGAGATAGCGGGATTGATGGTCGCGCTGGGAGGATGTTCACATGTCGCGGAAGCGTCGGTCGTTCACGACCGAGTACAAAGTCGATGCTGCGCATCGAGTGATCGATTCAGGTCGATCCATCGCCGAGGTCGCCCGCGACCTCGGCCTCAACGACGGCTTGCTCGGCCGCTGGGTGGCCGATGAACGCCGGCGCCTCGACGCTGCCGGTCAGACCGGACAGGAGCCGCTCACAGCCGCTGAGCGAGACGAGCTGGCGCGGTTGCCGAGCAGGAGAAGGACATCGCGTTCTTGAAAAAAGCGTCGGCGTACTTCGCGGCGAACCATCAACGGTAGAGAAGCACGCGTTGATGGCCGCGGAGTGCGCCACCACAGCAATCGGTCGCATGGCCACCCTGCTGGGTGTGTCGGTGTCGGGCTATTACAAGCACCTCAAGTCAACGGTAACAACAGATTTGAGTCCCAACAAACGGCGCCGCGAGGAGTTGGGTGTGCAGATCACGTCCATCCACAAGGAGTCGCACGGGGTGTACGGGGCGCCTCGAATCACTGCCGAGCTGCGCGCACAGGGCCAGCTGGTGACCGAGAAGACTGTTGCCAAGATGATGGCCGAGCGAGGTATCGCCGGGATCAGCCCGCGCACGTTCTCACCGCCGACTACGGTCGTCGATCCGTTCGCCACGTTCCCGCCTGATTTGGTCAACCGGGTCTTCGATCAGGGGCGGATCGATGCGGTCTGGACTTCGGACATCACCTACTTGACCTGCGGCGAAGGCGACATGTATTTGTGCGCGATCAAAGATGAGCACTCCAAACGGGTGCTGGGGTGGGCGGTCGCTGATCACATGCGTACTGAGTTGGTGACCGATGCGGTCGAGATGGCGGTGCGGACCCGTGGCGGCCGGGTGCAAGGCACGATTGTGCACTCGGACAGGGGATCTCAATACACCGCTCACACGATGGCCCAGGCATGTGAACCGCACGGTCTGCTGCGTTCGATGGGCCGGACCGGGGTGTGCTGGGATAATGCGGGTGCCGAATCGCTGTGGTCGACGTTCAAACACGAGCACTACTACCGCCACAGCTACGTCCACAAGACCGAATTGATTGCTGCGGTTGACAACTGGATGAATTACTACAACACTACGAGGCGGCACTCAACGATCGAGATGCTCAGCCCGGTCAACTACGAGATGTCACTGACTGCGGAGCTTCTAGCCGCGTAAATCACCCTCCACTATGCGGGGGGAACCTCAGTGGAACTGGTGGGCACATACGAGGACGTGCTGGTACAGGGCGAAGGCGAGCAGTGGCTGTTCGAGGAACGTGCGCTGTCGTTCGACACCCCGTGACTGCCCAACGACGACGGCCGCCAGAGCATCGCTCTGGCGGCCGTCTTGTCTCGCATCCGACCGGATCTGCCGTATTCCACTGGGTCTCTTGGCATTCGAACGCTACGAGTCGATGCGGATACGCTCCAACCGCAGCGACCGGACTCGCCACTGGTCGCCCCTGCGGACGTAGGTGTCCCAGTAGTGCCCGTACCCGGTCACGATCGCCGTCCCGTCGGACGAGGTCCGTTCTAGACTGTCCGACATCGCCCACACCCCGGTCGCGGTGTCGACGCCGGTGATCTCGATCTCCGGAGCGTGGAGATGGTGCACACTGCGCACGCCGTCCATGCCGGAGCTGATGCCCTGCACGATCGCATCCCGGCCATCCCACCGAAGGTTCACCTCTGGCGCTTCGAGGACGGCGTCTTCGGTGAAGCAGTCACGCAACTCCGCCCACTTCTTGGTGTCCAGGAAGCGCGCGACACGTGCGCGCAGGAGCTTGATGGACTCGACGGCCCGCAGCTCCTCGAGCTCGTTCAGAGTGTTGAGCTCGCCCACCGTTGTCACCGGACTGCCGACGGCTCGCCGACGCCCTGCCTCGAACCGGTCTGCGCCGCGCGCTCGATCGCGTCGAGCAGACGATGACGTCGCAGGCCGTGCGTGAAGTCCGGCGCCTGCTGCGCTCCGCCATCGAGGTGCGCTCGGATACGGTCGTACTCGTGCGCGACGGCGTGTGCCGGCGAGCCGGCGAGGTCCGGGTGATCGTCATAGCCGTCGGGCAACGGGAGTTCGTGAATCTCTTCGTCTCCGTGAGCTCCGGTGATCGTCAACGGATTCGACAGCGTCCCGCCGTTGCCTTCGATCCGCAGGAAGCCGTCCGTACCGACGATCTCCCAGAGCAACTTGGTGGAATGGCTGTTGGCACCCCGGAGGTGGATCGACGCGACCGCGCCGCCGGCGAGGGTGCCGGAAACGGAGATCTCGTCCGCGGCAGTGGCTTCGACGAGTGCCCCCGAGTCGGTGTTGAGGACTCGCGGGTGGCGTACCGCGGTGGTCGCGCTCACGTCAACGAAGTCGTCGAGGACGTAAGCGAAGGAGTCGACAAGATGCCCGAAGACGATCGAGAGGAGAGTCGCGCCGTGCGACTTGTCCAGCAGGTACGCGGTGCGGTCCCCGACCGGGCCACCCCAAGGACCCGACGTCGCGAGCAGACTCGTCGACACGACGTCGCCGACGAATCCATCCGCGATCAGGTCACGCAGGTATCGCACGGCCGGAGCCGCTGTCCCCTGGAAGCCGACGAACACGTCGGCACCCTCCGCGGCGCGCACCAGTTCCTCCGCCTCGGCGACGCCGTTGGCGAGTGGCCATTCGCAGAGGACGGGTTTCCCCGCTCCCAGCGCCTTGAGGACCAGGTCTCGATGCTCGGGCACCTTCACCGCGATCACCACGAGGTCCACGTCGTCGCACTGCGCGAGTTCTTCGACGCTCGCGAAGGCCCGCGGCACCCCATATGCTTCGGCGGCCGCCTGTGCCGAGGCCGCAGAACTCGTTGCAATGGCGCTGATCTCGAAACCTTCGGCGGCCCGCAACGCGGGGAGATGGCCGTAGGACGCCCAGCTTCCTGACGCGCTGAGACCGACCACACCGACTCGTAATGTCACTGTCAGAACCTATCCACTCGATGAATTGTCGGCGCCCGAGTGGTCTCGGACGCTCATTTGCCGGGACGATGTCCCTAGGAGAAGGACCCGATCTTGTCGGCCGACTCGCCGCCGACATGGAAGCGCCCGCCGTCGACTCGCAGCATCGATCCGGTGACCCATCGCGCGTCTGGGCCCAAGAGGTAGATCACCGCGCCGGCGATATCGGTCGGTTCCCCTAGTCGCTGCATCGGCACCAAACCGGCCTCGGCGACTCCGCGCTCGCCCTCCCAGATCGGCGCGGCGAGATCGGTTTTGATGATGCCCGGTTCTATCGTGTTGACGGTGACCCCGCGCGGTCCCAGCTCGCGGGCCAGAGTGAAGGTCAGACTCTCGAGAGTCGCCTTTCCCGCGGTGTAGATCCCCGCCGCCTCGTGAACACGCCGCGCCCCAGCCGAGGAGATGTTGACCACGGCCGATCCGTTGGGAAGCCCGACGGCCGACGCCGCCTGGATGATCGACACCGCAGGCCAGGTATTTGCCAGGATGGTTGCCTCGAACTCTTTTCTCCCGCAGTCCAGTACGGGTCCGTGATAAAAGCTGGCGGCGGCATTGTTGACGACGAAGTCGATCCTGCCGAACTCGTCGATCGCGGTGTTCACGAGCCGCGTCGCAAAAGCGGATTCGGTGAAGTCTCCCTGCACTCCGACCGCAGTGCCACCGGCCTCCCTGATCTCTGCCACGGCACGGTTCAGGACTCCGTGATCACGGCCGTTGAGGACGACGGACGCACCTCGGTCCGCGAGACGGCCCACCACCGCGCGGCCGATCCCTCGCGACCCGCCTGTGACGACTGCGACTCGTCCAGCGAACCAGTCGATGTCGGTCGGGTTCGGTAGTTCGAATACCACTGGTTCCACCAATCTGGACATGAAACGAAGCCGAAGGGGGTGTCCAGACCTGACTCCCCCTTCGGCGTACGGCTTTACCGATCCCGTCGAGCGGTGACCCGCTCGGCCAGCTGCTCGTCGACGACGATCTTCTGAACCTTCTCGATGGTCTGCGCGAGCCCCGGACCACGGCGCTCGCCCGGGGTGAAGGTCGCAGGCATGTTCACCAGGCCGTTGATCTGACCGACCGACTCGTAGTGGACCACCGCGTCGGGATCGATCACAAAATCGGGCATCCGATCGAGCACCGCGGTAACCATCCGCTTGAAGACATTGCGCGCGACGTTCGAACCGATGCACCGGTGGATACCGAGGCCGAAGGCAGCGTGCCGGTTACCCGTGCGGTCGAAATCGACCTCGTCCGGGTCCGGGAACACCTCCGGCGAGCGGTTCGCCATCGACCACGAGACCCATACGCGCTCACCCTCTTTGAACTCGACGCCGTCGATCTCGACGTCCTCGCTGAAGGTACGCGCGTCGCCCACCGCCGGGGTGAAGAATCGGAGGAACTCTTCGGTGGCCGGGTCGAGCAGCGTGTCGATCTCGGCAGCGAGGCGCGCCCGCTCGTCCTGGTGCTGGGACAGCCACAGGAGCGACTGGCCAGTCAATGCAGTCGTGGTGTCGAATCCGCCGCCGACCAGCAGCATCAACGTCCCGGTGATCTCCTGGTCGGTGAGGACCCTACCGGCGACAGTCGCGTTGATGAGTGCGTCGACGAATCCCGGCCGGGGATTCGCCCGGACCTCGGGCACCGCATCGGTCAGCGCGGCCCTACTGGCCATGACGATCTTCATCACCCGTTCATGATCCGGCGAGCCCGGCGGGGTGTACATCAACGCGTGCTGGGCTTCGCTGTGGACATCCCAGTCGGCCAGCGGCAGCCCCAGCATGCCCATCGTGGTGATCGCAGGCACGATGGTCGCCAGATCGTCGATGAAGTCGATGCTGCCGCTTTCGATGTGGTCGTCAAGGCAAGCATGGACGAGCTCGTCGATGATCGGCACCCACCGCGCCACGGCCGCAGGTGACATGTAGGGGTTCAGCACTTTTCGGAAGTCGGTCTGTTCCGGCGGATCGAGCTCGAGGAACGACGGGGTGTCGTACGGCCCATAGTCGTATGCCGGGATGGAGATTCCCTTGTAGCCGTTGACGCTGCCGTCCGCGTCGCGGAAGTTGGTCACTTCGGGTCGGCGAGCCACCGCGAACACCTGATCCATCCCGCTCACGACCCAGTGATCCTCGTAGGAACCGGTCCACGCGACGGGGCATTTCGCGTGCAACTCGTGCGTCTGTTCGACAAACCCCTGGCGGAACCCGGGACCGTGACGCTCGAAGTCGATCGGGCACTTCTTCAGTTCTTCGGTCTTGGAGGCACTGTCCGTCGTCATTGTGATTCCGTCGTCCATGAGAATCAGCCCTCGATCATCTGGATCGCGCGCTCGGGACACGAACTGATCGCCGAATTCGCCGCCTGTTCTTGGCCACTGGCGATCCTGCCGCCATCATTCGCCTCGCTGTGACCGTCTTCGTCCCTGAGCGTGAACAGATCGGGCGCGACCATTGCGCACAGCGTGTGTCCTTGGCACACCCGCTCATCAACTTGCACTCTCATTTCGACCCCTTCTGTCGGTGACATCTTGACGGTGGGCTCAGACATGGAACGGGTACCACTTGAGGTAACCGCCGGCGTCGACGCGCATCTGCGTTCCGGTGACATAACGGGACTCGTCCGATGCCAGGTAGACCACAGCGTTGCTGATGTCGACGGGGTCGACCCACGGAACCGGCATCGACTGCTGGACGGTGAACGCGTCGCGCGCATCCTCCATCTTCGGGTTCTCCAGGTCCGGGCGGAAGATCCTGGCCATCGCGTCGCTCTGCAGCATCGCGGTGTTGACGTTGGTGGGATGAACCACGTTGGCCCGGATCATCTGCGGCGCCACCACGCGAGCGAGTTCGTTCATGTAATGGGTGAGCAACTGCTTGGCAACGGGGTAGCCGGCGCCGCCCGGGTCCGCACCGGGGTTCTCCACGCCGCCGGATGGCATGAGTGCCGCAGTCGATCCCGTCGCGATGATCGACCCACCCTCCTTGAGGTACGGGAGGGCCACGTGGATGGCATTCTGGGCACCCATGAGGTTGATTCCGATGACGTCGATCCAGCCCTGCATGCCGGCATCGCTGAGCATCGGACAGATACCTGCGTTGGCGACGACGATGTCGAGGCGACCGAACTCCTCGACCCCGCTCGCCACCGCGGCCGCGAGCTCGTCCTCCACCCGCACGTCGGCTTCGACGGTGATGATGCGTCGCCCGTGGGCCTCCACCAGGCGGGCGGTCTCCTTGAGATCTTCCGGACGCGACATCGCGTAGGTGTTGGACGGAACGTCCTTGCAGATGTCGATCGCGATGATGTCGGCGCCCTCTTCGGCCAGGCGTACGGCGTGGCTACGCCCCTGCCCGCGCGCGGCACCGGTGATGAAAGCGACCTTACCTTCGACCCTACCCATGATGTTCTCCTTGCTATACGTGATTTTGGTTGTTGTTCAACGTGTTTGATGCTCGGACCGCAGCGGGCCCCTCAGGCCGGACGTGCGATCGACTTGACCTGGAGCATGTCCTCGAGACCTTCGACTCCCCACTCTCGACCGACGCCGCTCTGCTTGTAGCCGCCGAACGGTGCGGTCTGGTGGTTCCACATCTGGTCGTTGATCTGGATGGCGCCGGCCCGCATGCCCTCCGCGACCTTTCGTGCACGCTCTGGATCTGCGCTCCAGACGCCGCCGGCGAGTCCGTAGACCGTGTCGTTGGAGATCGCGATCGCCTCGTCATCGTCGTCGAAGGGAATGATGCACAGCAGCGGTCCGAAGATCTCCTCCTGCGCCACCACCGAGCGGGGGTCCGCGTCTGCGACGATTGTCGGCTCGACGTAGTAACCCTTGTCGAAGCGGTCGCTGGCCTTACCGCCCGTGATCACCCGACCGGCGTCTTCGGCCTGCGCGTAGTAGCGGAGCACGGACTCGTACTGCTTCTTGTTGGCCAACGGCCCCATGTAATTGTTGGGGTCGGCCGGATCGCCCCAGGGGATCATCTTCATGGTCGCCTCGGCGATCGCGATCGCCTCCTCCTGGCGCTCACGCGGCACCAGCAGGCGCGAATAGATGCCACAGCCCTGACCGGCGTGGCTCATGGTGGTGCCCACGATGAACGGGATGGCAGAGGCGAAGTCGGCGTCGTCGAGCACGATCGCCGACGACTTACCGCCGAGTTCGAGTTGAAGTCGCTTGACCGTGGGCGCGGCAGCCGCCATGATGCGGCGGCCGGTGGCCGTTGAACCGGTGAAGGTGATGGCGTCGACCTCGGGGTGCGTGGTGAGGACCGACGCGACCTCGTTGTCATCGGTGGTCACGATGTTGACGACACCGGCCGGGATGTCGGTGTGCTCGTTCAGGAGCCGCCCGATCTCCAGCGTGCTCCACGGAGTGTCCGGTGCCGGCTTGAGGACCACCGTGCAGCCTGCGGCCAGCGTAGGTGCCAGCTTGCCGAGTGCGAGGAAGACCGGATAGTTCCACGGTGTGATCGCGGCGACGACACCGGCGGCCTCGCGTCGGATGACACGGTGGGCGCCTTCATCACCCGCGTTCGGGGTGATGACCTTCTCGAACTCGTAGTTCTCGAGGAGATCGATGTAATGTCCGATCATCTCGATGGAGCCGTCCAGCCCGACCTGCTTGGTCAGCTCGTAGGGCAGCCCGGCTTCGGCGATCAGAACCGGGCGCATGTCCTCGGCGTGCTTGCGCAGAACGTCTTGCAACTGGATCAAGCACGTGCGGCGGAACTCCACGTCGGTCGACCACGTCGTGGTGTCGAAGGCGCGACGTGCTGCGTGGATCGCCCGCTCCACATCTTCGACACCCGCGTTCGGAGCTGTTCCGAGGACCTCTTCGGTAGCAGGATTGATGTTGTCGTACACACGTCCACCGGTCGCTTCGACCAGTTCACCGTCGATCAACATTCGGTACTGAGAATCGCTCATCGTTTCAAGTTCCTTGCTTGTTTCTGGTTTGCGGCTGCGCCTTGTGTCTCGTCGTTGCCGACCAAGCGCCGGGGATGTGTCGTGTGATCGGGATGCGCACCTGGCGCGGCTGAGATCTACATCATAGCTGTCATAGTATACCTAGTCACCTACTTGTTGCGATGATTCGTCGTGATTGCCCAGCCGTGAGCCGGGTGGTCAGCTCAGCCGTCGGTGGAATGGCCGGGGAACAACGTCAATCCGGGATCGAGAACCACCGCTGCGTTGTTGACAGCCGTCGCAACCTCGCCGAACCCGACCGACATCAGCCGCACCTTGCCGGTGTAAGAGGTGATGTCGCCCGCTGCATACACCCTCGGAACGTTCGTCTGCATCCGCGTGTCCACGACGATCGTCCGCCGGTCGAGTTCCATACCCCATGTCGTCAGGGGCCCGAGATTACTGATGAAGCCCAGTGCGGCAATCACCGAGTCCACGTCCAGAACCCGGTGATCGTCCTGACCGTCAACCCGGACATGCGCCTGGCTGACAGTGCCATTTCCGAGCAGCGCAGCAACTTGTGCGTCGGTAATGATCTCCACGCCACTCGTTTTCAGTTCCTGGACGCTCGCCGCATGGGCACGGAAAGTACTGCGCCGATGGACGACAGTCACCGAACGAGCGATCTCGCGCAATGCGAGAGCCCAGTCGACGGCGCTGTCACCGCCCCCGACGACGAGCACGTCGCGGCCGGTGTGTTCGTTCGGGTCCGGTACGAAATAGCTCAGACCTCGGTCGAGGAACTCCTCACCGGCCGGCAGGGTACGCGGGGTGAATGTCCCGATGCCCGCGGTCACGATCACTGCCCCGGCATCGACGACGGTGCCGTCGGAAAGGGTGACGACGGCCCTGCCCTCATCGGTGTGAGCCAGGGTCACCGCCTCCCGTCCGAGCAGATACGTCGGATCGAAGGCATCGGCCTGGGCCTTGAGCGCAGCGACCACCTCGCGGCCTCGGGCAGCGGGGACACTGGCGATGTCGCGTATCTCCTTCTCCGGATACAACGCGGTGATCTGACCGCCGCACTGGGGGAGCCCGTCGACGAGAACGGTGGACAACCCGCGGAAGCCCGCCGTGTACGCGCCGAACAGTCCGACTGGACCTGCGCCGACGATGAGAATGTCTGTCGTGACGGTCTCGGCCATGAGCCCACCTATCGAAGTCGTGAAATGAATCGTGAGTCCACCGACGCGGCGCGGGGGTGGACGAGTGACAGTCGTCGCAGGGGCACAGTCCGGCTTCTACCTGAACCCTCTGGCGCGAGTCTATTTCGCACCATCGACAGGAAGAAGCGTCGATTCCGCTCGGTGGGACCGTCCGTAATCGCTGGTGAGGCGCGCATACCACCGACTGTCGGGATCAGCGGGGCCTGCCGGAACCGCTGGCGGCGCGGTTGCGTCGTCGACGCCGTCAGAGCCGTCCCGGACGGCGCAGTTCTTCCGGAACCCATTCCGGGGCACGGTGTTCCGAGAACGCTTGCCACCCCTCGACGAACTCGGGCCCCCGTAGGCTGGCGGCCATCCCGATACGGTCGTGCAGACCCATGTGGGCATCCAGCACCCGTTTGGTCTGGAGGCGCGCGTCCGGCGCCGTTGTCGCGCACTGGCGTAACAGCTCGGTCGCGGCGTCCATCAGCGATTCGTCCGGGACGACACGTGCGATCAGCCCCCAGTCGAGGGCTTCCTGCGCGGTCAGTGTGCGTCCGGTGAACATCAGATCCCGGGTACGGACCGGCCCGATGATCCGCGGCAGCATCTGCGCGTAGTAGAGGTCGGCGATACCTCGTAACAGCTCGGGCACCCGGAACGTGGCACTCTCGGCGGCGACAGCCACGTCCGAACACAACGCGATCATGAAACCGCCACCTTGACAGATACCGTTGATCGCGCAGATCACAGGCTTGACACTGTGGCGAAGAGTGTTGAAAGGCAAGGCATCACCACCGAGGATGGAGAAGTCCATCCAGGCGTCCGGGCCGCGCCGTCCCAAGTCGCCACCGGGGATGAAGACATTTCCGGTGCCCGTGATCAGCATGCCGTGCAGATCGGGATCTTCGTCGACCCGTTGGGAGGCATACCGTATGCCGAAATACATCGCGTTGGTCAGAGCATTGCGTGCTTCCGGTCGATCGACCACCAGGTGCGCAAAGGATCCCTCGCGAGTCAGTCGCAGATACGGGCTGCCGGTGAAGTCCCCTTCGGGAGGACTCGGTTCCGAAGGGGGCGATCCGGGAGGCACGGCCGGATCGGTCATGAATTGGCCGTCGGGATCTGCTCCGACATCCAGTGTCGTGCACTGCCGGGCGACACCCCCGTGGACCGATCAGTCACCTAGCCCTCGACATCGCGGAGAAGATATGGGATCACGGTGCTCTCGAACTCGTCCTTGCGCTCGATCATTGCCCAGTGGCCGCAGTTGTGGAAGACGTGCAACTCGCATGTCGGGATCAATCGCATCGGCATGAGCGAGCTGTCCAACGGCGTCACCCGATCATCGCGCCCCCAGGTGATGAGGGTGGGTGCCTGGATCTTCGTCAGGGTCTCGATCTGGTTGACGACCGCTGCGCCGTTGCGGACACGCATACCCGCCAACGACCCCGCATTGAACAATCGCCGAACGTCGGCCAATGCTGCAGGATCCGAGGCGGTCTTCCATCGGCTCTCGACGAACTCCTCGGTCAGGATCGCCGGGTCGTAGACCATCGATTCCATCCAGGACATCAGGTTCTCGCGAGTGGGATGGTCGACGAACTGGACCAGGAGTTTGATGCCCTCGGGCGGAGACGGGCTGAACACCGCTGTGCCGATGCCGCCGATCGTGACGAGTCGTCTGACCCGTTCGGGATGCGCCGCGGCAAGCCGCGACGCGACGTTGCCACCCATGGAGTTTCCGACCACCGCAACCTCGTCGAGGCCCATGCCGTCGAGGAAGTCCAGCACCGACGGCAGTGCGGTCAGCATCGGGTTCTCATCGCACGAATAGCTCTTCCCGAACCCGGGGAAGTCCAGGATGAGGGTTCGGAAATGCTCTGCGAAGGCAGGGAGATTCCCCTGATAATTGCTCCAGCCGCTGACACCCGGGCCGGAGCCGTGCAGGAGGAGCAGAGGCGGTCCATCACCGGCCTCGTGATAGTGCAGGACGCCCTTCTCGGTATCGAGCGTGCGACGCGTGGTGTCGTGGGTCAGCGTCGAGCTCATCGCCGGACCGCCCAGCCGAAGTCGTGCCAGTAAGTCTCCAGCTCGGTCACCGGCCGCGGCCAGGTCTCGATGTAGGTCACACCCTCGTCGCCTGCGGTCATCGTGTACGCGGTCCCCGCTCGGCTGACGAACACCTGCCCCGGACGCACCGTGACCGTCTCGGGCTCGTCGTTGTCGTAGTGCTCGATGTGGTATTCACCCTGAAGTACAAAGAGCATTTCGTCCACGTTGTGATGGTGGCGAGGAACCGTGAATCCTGGTGTCACTCGCAACGGATTACGATTGAACCGAAGCATTTCGATCGGCTTTGTCGTAACGAACATGTGATCCTCGAATGTCGCACGAAAGTCGACAGGTGCGTCTTTGAGGAGTCCGCCGTCATTCCATAAATAGCTGGGATTGTCCTGTTGATCCAATCCCATCTGAACCCAGTCCAGGCCGTCGGTGAGATTGCCGAATACCAGTGTCATCCCTGCACCGTAGGTGCAGCGATGACACTGTGTCTCACGCCCATTCCGCTCGATGGAACAGGGGAGGATGCGTCCTCTGGGGTTCCGGTGAACGGAATTTTCCTGTGCGCGATATCGCCGCGTCCCGACATACTCGTCCGATGGCAACCGAACTCATTGAACTGCTGTCCACCGATGGTTGGCGAGACATGACTGTGGACCAGTCCTTCCCCGCGTACCTGTGGGCGGCGGGAGGTACCCTCACCGAGGCACCGGTCGACATGGAGAAGACATTCGCCGAACAGATGTGGGTCGCGTCGAAGATAGACCCGTCGTTCAACCTGAACGGCCTCCGCTGCGCTCCCGGATTCGCCGTTCCGAGGCATCACCACAATCTCGACGAGTTGATCATCGTGTTCGAAGGGGAATTCCATGTCACGTGGGGCGAGAACGGCGAAGAAGGCAGCCGGACAGTCGGACCCGGCGAATTCTGGATCAGCCGAGCCGGCACTCCTTACCTGATGACCGCGGGACCCGAAGGTGTCACCTACCTGGAAACCTGGCCGGAACCGATGTCGAAGCTCGAGACCTACTGGCACGACGGCGGATGGGTCCATCACTGAGCATCAAATCCTTGCTGTGACCGATTCCGAGCGAGCCTCCGCGGCTGCCGACGGAGCAGCGCGGGGGCTCGTCTGCTCGTTCTCAGCTCGTGGCCGTCGACGGAGTTCGCCGACCGAACACCGGCACCCGCTTCTCCAGGAACGCCGCCTTGGCCTCGGCCGCATCGGGCCCACCGATGTTGTTGACCTGAGCGCTCGACTCCGCGCGCAGCGCCTGCTCCAGACTGCCGCCTTCGGCAGCTGCATCGAGAAGCCGTTTCGTCAGCGAGAGGGCGCGAGCCGGTCCGCCGGCCAGCCTGGTGGCCATCGTGGTGACCCTCTCGTCGATCTCCTCGGGAGCCACGACGCTGGTCACCAACCCGAGATCGGCAGCCTCCTGCGCCGAGTAGATGTCGCCGAAAAACGCGATCTCCTTCGCCTTCTGGAGGCCCACCAGCTTGGGCAGCAGCCACGATCCGCCGCCGTCCAGCGACAGTGCCCGGCGAACGAATATCTCCGAGAACCTGGCGCGATCGGTCGCCACCACAAGGTCACAGCCCAACGCCAGATTCCATCCCGCTCCGACCGCGACGCCGTCCACCTTCGCGATGGTGGGAATTGTCAAGGCATGCAAGGCACGCGCCGCTTCACTGACGTCCGCCATGAACGCGAGTTTGTCGTCACCCTTCATGCCCGCGAGATCGGACCCGGAGCAGAAGTCTCCGCCGTCGCCGGTGAGCACCATCACGCGGTCGGTCCGAGCCCTTTCGATTGCGAGGAAGGTATCCGCCAACTCGTGCCACATCGGCACGTGCACGGCGTTCTTCTTCTCGGGACGGGACATGACCACCGTCACGACACCAGCGTTTCGCTCGATACGCAGCGAGTCCATCGACATTGCTCTCCACTCTTTCCGAAGATCGCGATGGGCGGCACCTTCTCGGCCGGGTGCCGCCTAGATCTAGACCGCAAGGTAGTTGACGTGGTTAACTACGTCAATTGTTACGATCCGCAAGGAGTGTCATGGATTTCGCCCTGAGCGAGGAGCAGACAGCCCTCGCCGAAGCCGAACGAGGTTGGCTGGTCAAGAACGATCCGCTGGCCGTCCGACGCTCGACGATCGACGACGGCCCGGCGAGGATCTCGTCGAACGCGCTCGCCCACGTCGCCGAATCCGGACTCATCGGCCTGCTGACCTCCGAAATGGGAGGTTGTCATGTCGACCTGCTCGTGCTGAGCGAGGAACACGGTCGTGCGGGCAGCGCTGTGCCCGTCGCAGAACTTGCCGTCACCTGTCAGATCCTCGAACAGATCGGCCACCAAGGACTCCCGGAGGCGGCTTCAGGTGAGTCGGTGACGCTGCCGGTGCTCGCTTCCCTTGCTTCGCCGTCGTTGTCGGCTGAGATCGACGGGGCCCGACTGCGACTTCACGGTGCGACCGCGCCCGCCACCGGCCTCCCGGACGCCGCGCAGCTCCTCGTCGCGGCCACGACCGAGCAGGGAGACGACGTCGTCGCCGTCGTCCCGGCTGAATCCGTGTCCACTCGAGCGCTCGACACACTGGACCTCACCCGAGCGTGGTCTGTGGTCGACATCGACCTGGAACTCGACTCGAGTGCCTGGTCACCGGCACCCTCCGGAACCGTTGCCCGCCTCCGGGACCAACTCGCCACCTACCGCGCCGTCGACGCGCTGGGAGCGGCCTCGCGGCTTCTCGAGCTGACAGTCGACTACGCCGGCCAACGGACGCAGTTCGATCGCGTGATCGGGAGTTTTCAGGCGATCAAGCACCATTGCGCCGACATGGCGCTGGCCGTCGAAGCGTCACGCGCCTCACTGTGGGCTGCGGCCGTTGCGCTCGACGGCGACGACGCTCGGGCACGGACCCGTGCAGTTGCCGCAGGCGCGGCCTTCGTCGGAGAAGCCACCCGGACAACCGCACAAACCGCGCTGCAAGTCCACGGCGGGATCGGCTTCACCTGGGAACACGATGTCCACCTGTATATCCGCCGCATCAAGGTGGACGAACTCCTCGACGGGTCCGTCGGCTTCCACCGCCGTCGGCTGGTCTCCGCATGAAGATCGGATTCATCGGGGCCGGCCGAATGGGCGCACCCACAGTCGAACGGCTGGTCGCGGCGGGCCATGAGGTCACGGTTCTCACTCGGCGCCCGGAAGCCTTGGCTACCGCGCAGTCCAAGGGGTGGGTCACCGCCGGCACGATCGGCG
The DNA here is from genome assembly GCF_049847105.1 of Gordonia sp. DT218. Taxonomy (NCBI): domain Bacteria; kingdom Bacillati; phylum Actinomycetota; class Actinomycetes; order Mycobacteriales; family Gordoniaceae; genus Gordonia; species Gordonia sp. DT218. The sequence goes on from NZ_JBNCNS010000001.1 coordinate 1,067,007, forward strand.
AGACCGTTCAGGATGCCGACATCGTCATCAGCATGGTGCTGAACGACGAGCAGGTTCAGGAAGCGATGCTCGGCGCCGACGGTGCGCTCGCCGCAATGAAGACCGAAGCGGTACTCGTCGCGCACACCACCTGCGACCCCGACACTGTTGCGCTGCTGGCCGACACCGGTGCGGCGCGCGGCGTGCACGTCGTGGACGCCGCGGTCTCCGGTGGCCCCCGGGATATCGAGGAAGGTCAACTCACTCTCTGGGTCGGCGGCGACGCCGCTGTGCTCGATGCCGTGCGGCCGGCGTTGGCGGCCTACGCGTCGCCGGTACTCCACGTCGGGTCGGTGGGTCACGGTCAACGGGTCAAGCTGGTCAACAACGCACTCTTCGTCGCACAGGTCGGCCTGGCCGTCGACGCGGTTCGACTCGCCGATGCCGTCGGTATCAGCGAGTCCGACATCCTGTCGGCCGTCCAGCACGGCAGTGGGGACAGCCGCGCCCTCAATAGCGTCGCCTGGATCGGCGTGGAGCACGTCGGTAGCCGACTGGCCGAGCTGATGAGCAAGGACGTGGCCGTTGTCCGTCAGATCGCCGAGCGCTCGGGCACAGATCTCGGACTCCTCGGAGAGGTGCTCTCCTCAGATCTTGTCGAGGATCAGATCCTCTGTGCCGGTGGCATTCCCGACCGAGCACTCGCCCGCTCCAGCACACGGACACCGGACTCGATGAAGCGACCAGCCGCGAAGGAGAGATGATGAGCGAACTCGGGATCGAATATCAGACCGTGCTCGGCCTGCCGCCCGTGGACTTCGTCCACCTCGCCGCCGACCTCGACTGCCACCACATCTCCATGAAGGTCACCGGCGGCGGCATCTACGACCACCCCTCCTTCTCCATGCTCGACGACACCGCCCTGCGGCAACAGTTCATCGCGGCGCTGCGAGACCGGGATGTCACGATCTCCCTCGGCGAGGGTTTCGTCGTCCGCCCCGCATACGAATTGCGTGACGAAGCAGCGGCCCTCGACGTCATGGCTGAATTCGGCGTGACCCGCGTGAACACCGTGACGATGGATCCCGATCTGCCACGTAGCTTTGATCAGTTCGCCGTCTTCACCGAGATGGCGTCCGACCGCGGGATGACCACGACGATGGAGTTCGCCAAGTCATTGACCGTGACGGACCTGCCAACCGCTCTGCAGGCCGTCGCTCATGTCGGTCGCCCTGATTTCGCATTGCTCGTCGACACCATGCATGCTGTGCGCTCCGGCAACGGTCCCGATGATCTGTTGATGCTCGAACCCGAGTGGGTCGGGTACATCCAACTCAGCGACGACACACTTGCACAACGCAATCCGGTCTACCGGGACGACTCGAGTGACCGCCGGGTACCCGGCACGGGCGAGATGCCCCTGGTGGAGATGGTCGCTGCGCTACCCCCGGTCCCGGTCGTCGGCGTCGAGGCACCGATGCGCTCGCTGCTCGCAGCGGGGACGCCGGTGTCCGAGTGTGCCCGCCAAGCGGTCGCGGGCGCACGGGAGGTCTTACAGGCCGCCGACGAACTCCGGAAGACCCGGGCACGTGGCTGCCACCGCTGACCATCGATGGCAGGCGAACAACACCACCAGTTCAGGAGGCCGGACATGAACAACGAAGCGCCAGTGACCCGTACCGCGATGGACCGGCCGCACCCGCGCGTATCGGTGAGCGGACTGTGCTTTCCGACGGCGACCGCGATCGAGTCGATCGAGGCGGTCGCCCGGCTGGGCGCGTCGACGACGTCTCTCACGTCCGGGAAGGTCCTCGACAGCGGCGCAGACCTGGTGGCCGAGGCCGGCCGCCGACATGGGGTCCGTATCGGCACCACCACGGCGTTGCTGCGTTTCGACCTGACGCCGGGCGCCGACATCGACGACCAGCTCGCCCGCGCACGTTCCGACATCGACCAGGCCGTGACAGTCGGCGCGAGCACGGTGTACACCCTGACCGGACGACGAGTGTTGCCCGACTGGGACGCGAACGTCTGCGCATATGCCGACGCGGCCGCCGGCGTGATCGACTACGCCACCAGCAAGGGCATCAGGGTTGCCGTCGAGCCCACGAACTGGCTCTACGCGGATCTCAATTTCGTTCACAGCTTCCACGACGCGCTTCTGTTGGGCGCCCGTACCGGTATCGGGGTGTGCCTGGACCTCTTCCACGTCTGGACCGAGGCTGAGCTGCTCGAGGACATCCGCAAGAACATCGAACACATCTCGCATGTCCAACTCAGCGACATGACGCCGGGCATTCGCGCCCTGCCGTGCCGAGATGTCCCGGGCGGCGGCGATATTCCACTTCGGCACATCGTGGCCGAGATCCTCGACGCCGGATACGAGGGCGTCTTCGATCTGGAACTCAGCGGGCCGAACATCGACGCTGCAGGACATGCCGAGGCGGCGGCGACCGCGGTCGCCTGGATCAGCGAGGTTCTGTCCGAACTCGGCGCCTGACCGGAAATGGTGCGGTCCGGGTAGCGGGATGAAACACCGCGACCCGGACCGAGACCTTCTGTCTGAGCGACCGGCTCAGCGCGCCTGCCAGACCGGCTGCCGCTTCTCTGCGAACGCGCGCGGCCCCTCCTTGGCGTCTTCGCTCGTTGCCAGCAGGTCCCATTCCGCACGGGACAGATCCCACCGATCAGCCTCGGCGACATGCACGCCGTCCACCACGCCATAGGCGACGCGCTTGCTCGCCTGTACCGACAGCGGCGCATTGACCGCCACCCGCGCAGCGAGGTCGATTGCGGCTTCGAGGACCTTGCCTTCCAGGACAACCTGGTTGATCAGACCGACATCGAGTGCCCGCGCCGCGGAGATGGGGTCGCCGGTGAAGATCATCTCCATCGCGAGACGCTGCGGCATCTGAGCCGGGAGACGGAACACACCACCCGCCCCCGCGATCAGTCCTCGTTTGACCTCGGGCAGGCCGAACGTGGCATTCTCCGCCGCAACGATCAGATCGGCAGCCATCGCGAGCTCGGTGCCGCCGCCGAGTGCAGTACCGTTCACTGCGGCAATCGTGGGCTTGTCGGTGTACTTGTTCACGAAGCCGGCGAAGCCCCAGTCCTTATGCTCCGGAGCGTAAACCGATTCGCCGCGCGAGATCGCCTTGAGATCCGCCCCCGCACAGAACGACTTGTCTCCGGCTCCGGTCAAGACGATCGCACGCACTTCTGAGTCGGCGGCAGCCTCGTCCAGCGCTCCGCCGATGCCCGCGCTCACCGCCGAGTTCACCGCGTTGCGCGCGGCCGGGCGATTGATCGTGATCACCATGATGTTGCCCGTGCGCTCGATGAGCACTGCCGGGTCGGTCGTTGCCGTCATCGTTTGTCCTACTTCCTCTTCGGTTCGCACGTCGCCGGACCGATCTCAGGCGGCGTCGATGAGTTCGACAATGGTGGCGTTGGCCTGCCCGCCGCCTTCGCACATCGTCTGCAGTCCGTAGCGCAGACCGTTGGCACGCATGTGGTGGATCATGTCGGTGAGGATTCGCCCACCGGAACCACCCAGCGGATGTCCGAGCGCGATCGCGCCGCCGTTGGGGTTGACCTTGGCCGGGTCCGCACCGATGTCCTTCAGCCACGCGAGCGGCACGCTGGCGAACGCCTCGTTCACCTCGAACACGCCGATGTCCTCGAGCGACAGGCCCGACTTGGCGAGCACTTTCTGGGTGGCCGGAATGGGTGCCGTCAGCATCGTGATCGGGTCATCGCCCACGACGGCAACTGAGTGGACCTTGGCGATCGGCCGCACGCCGTGGCGTGCCGCGGCCTCTTCGCTCATGATCAGCAGCGCGGACGCACCGTCGGAGATCTGCGAGGCGTTGCCCGCATGAATGACGCCGTCCTCCTTGAACACGGTCTTGAGCTTCGCGAGCGACTCCTGCGAGCTGCCCCGGCGGATGCCCTCGTCGCGGGTGATCACCTCACCGTCGGGGGTCTTGACCGGAACGATCTGCAGGTCGAAGAACCCGTCGTCCTGCGCGGCCGCCGCACGCTCGTGCGACTGCACCGCGAACGCGTCCAGCTCCGATCGAGAAAGCCCCCAGCGCTCGGCGATCATCTCCGCGCCGATCCCCTGATTCGGCTTCACCCCGTCGTAGCGCTCCATGTACGCCGGGCTGTATGGCGAACCCTGGAAGGTGGCACCCGAACCCATCGGCACCCGCGACATGGATTCCACCCCGCCCGCGATGACGACGTCGTAGTGCCCGGCCTCAACGCTGGCCACGGCGAAATTGAGCGCCTGTTGCGACGAGCCGCACTGGCGATCCACGGTGACACCGGGAATCGTCTCGGGCCATCCGGCCGAGATCACCGCGTTGCGGGCGATGTCGTTGGCCTGGTCTCCGACCTGTTGGACGCATCCCCAGATCACATCCTCGACGACCGACGGGTCGATCCCGGCACGCTCGACCACGGCGTTGAGGACGACTGCGGACAGATCGGCGGGGTGCACCGTCGAGAGTCCGCCGTTGCGCTTGCCGACGGGGGTGCGGACGGCTTCGACGATGACTGCAGTCATGCTGTGCTCCTTGATGTTTCGAGTGGCGGGCTACGGGGATTGGACGGGATCTCGCTGAGCTACGGCAGCGGATCGGATTCAGACGCGCGTGGCCTCGAGGTCTGCGACGAGGTCGAGCAGGCGACGCCTGTCGACCTTGAGTGACACACCGCGCGGAAGTTCGTCGACGGTGTGGATGACGACGGGGACCTCGTAGCCGGTGAGCTGTCCGCGCACGAACGTCTTGAGATCGGCCTCGGTCGGGGGCGCGGCCCCGGCCACGAGTTCGACGACACCCACCGGCACCTGTCCTAGCCGATCGTCCGCGCGACCGAAAACGCAGGCGTCGAGGACCGCGGGATGCGCACGCAGTGCATCGGACACGACCTCCGGGTGGACCTTGAACCCACCGCGGACGATCGCATCGTCGGCACGGCCATCGAGGTAGAGGAAGCCGTCGTCGTCGAGATGCGCGAGGTCACTGGTGCGCAGCCAGCCATCGGCTCCCGTGCCGGTCTGCCCGGCGCGCACCTCGAGGCGACCGGTCTCACCCGTGGCGAGCACGGCCCCGTCGTCGTCGACGGTGCGTAGGTCGACGCCGGGGAAGGGGCGACCGACACTCCGGCGCTTGCGCGACCACCACTGCGCGTGCAGCGGTTTGGTCCAACCTGCAACCGCCCCGGAGAACTCCGTCGCCCCGTAGACGATCAACACCGGGATCTGATACTTGCCGATGAACTCGTCGGCGAGATCCGGGCTGACAAAGGCGGTACCCGCGGTGACGGCACGCAGGCTCGCCAGCTTCTCGGCCGGCACGTCCGCACTGAGCACCGAGCGCATCGCCGCAGGGGGCAGACTCGCTATGCGAGGCTTGTGCTCGGACACCGCCCCCACCCAGCCGCCCACGGTGAATCGCGGGAGCAGGACGAAGGGGCGCGCCTCGGTGAGCGCCTGCAGGACGGCCCACATGCCTCCGATGTGAACCAGCGCGAGGACGACCAAAGACACTCTGCCGGTGAGCGGGTCGCGCTCGGGTCCCGCCGCACCGGTATGGCGGTGGACCGCGGACATGGCTGCGTCGAGTTGGCGCCACGTGAGCGGCACCCGCTTGGGCGGACCGGTGGTGCCCGAGGTGAACATCTCGACCGCTACCGGATCCCGTTCGTCGGTGCCGGCAGGATAGCCGACACGCGGACCACCACATCGCTGTTCGACGCCTGCACCGTCGACGGCGAAGCCGAGAACTCCGGAATCGAAAGCCGCATCGGCGAACTCGTCCTCCGCCCAGAGGCTCGACGGGGCGAGGACGACCTGCGGATTCGAGTTCTGCAGGTCGCCGGCGATCCGGGCCGCGGGCTGCATCGGATTCAGCGTGACGATCGTGCGGCCCTTGCCCAGGATCGCCACCAGCGCCGCGATCGACTCGACCCGATTCGCGAGCACGACACCGATACGGGAGCCTTCTCTGCAGCCGACCCGATCGAGGGCCTCGTCGATGCGCTCGACGAGGTCGCGAATATCACCCCAGGTAGACCAATGTCCCTCGTGCTGAACCATGTTCGCGTTGTCGGGCGCTGCCCACAGCGCGCCGATACCGTCTCTGATTCCGGCCACTGACCGCCTCCAGTTCCGCCGTTGGCGAGAGTGTGATCGCGCCGAGTCGACGCCGTGAAATGAACCTAGAACACGTAGTTAACTATGTCAATCCGCATTCCGCTGAATGAGAATTGCTGCCGACAGGTCAGCGCGGCAGGCCGAGCCCCCGCTCGGCGATGATGTTGCGCATGATCTCCGAGCTGCCGCCGGCAATGGTGTACGCCCGGGCATACAGGAACTCGTCCTGCCACCGACCGTGATCGACGGCCTGTGCATCGCTGTCGACGAGGATCCCGGCCTCGCCGCACAGTTCCACACCCATTCGGGCGATCTCGACGCCGAGTTCACTGAACATGAGCTTCGCCATCGGCCCGTCCGACACCCGCTCAGCTTTCCCGGACCATCGACTGATGTTGGCGTACACGAGGGCCGAGAGCGCCTCGACCGATGCCGACAGACCGCCGAGGCGTTCCTGTACGGCGCCGTCCTCGATTGCGGGTTTGCCACCGATCGTGACTTGCCCGGCGAGCTCGACGAGCGCGGCGACGTTGCGCCGCAGGCGAACAGCGTTGGCTCCGACGCCACTGCGCTCGTGACCGAGGCTGGAATTCGCGATCGTCCACCCCTGGTTCACCTCGCCGATCAACGCGTCCGGGGCCAATTCGACGTCATCGAGGAACACCTCGTTGAAGTCCGACGTCCCGGTCATCTCCCGAAGGGGTCGCACCTCGACGCCCGACAGCCGCATGTCCACGATGAACGCGCTGATCCCCCGGTGCTTCGGCGCTTCGGGGTCCGTCCTGGCCAGCAGGTACCCGTAGTCGGCCCAGTGGCCGTTCGTGGTCCAGACCTTTTGGCCCGACACGCGGAATCCGCCTCCGGCGGTCCGTGTCGCCTTGGTCCGCAACGAGGCCAGGTCGCTGCCCGAGTTGGGCTCGCTGAACAGCTGGCAGAAGATCAGCTCACCGGACCGGATGCCGGGCAGATACTTCTCGCGTTGCTGTTCCGTTCCGAAATCGATCAGAGCGTTCGAGACGAGGTTCGCCGCGCCCTGGACCGCTGCCGGCGTGCGTCCGCGCGCGAGTTCTTCTCCGACGACCACGTCGCGCTCGGACTCGTGCGCCGGACCGCGTCCGCCGAAACGCTCCGGCCACGCCCCGCCGACGTAGCCGACGGCGAAGAGCTTGCGGGTCCAGTCCTTCAACAAGACGAGCTCGTCGGTGTTTTCCGCACTGCGCACACCTGCCTTGGGCGCAATGTCGGGTGCATGCTCCGCGACGAACGCGCGAACCTCTGTACGGAACTCTTCGAGTTCCGGGGTCATCCCGTAATCCATGTCAACGCACCTCGTATGCCCGAGTCGGGACTTCCGAACGCACGACCTGTGCTTTACCGATCGGATTGCCCAGCGACGTGTACGCCATACCTGTCGCCAGGGCCTGCGACCGCGTCGAATCCTTCGATTCCCAGATCGCCCGCACGCTGCCCTGAATCGCGGCCGGCGGCTTGGCGGCGATGCGAGAAGCCAGGTCCTGGGCACGGTCCCACAGCACGTCGCGCGAGACGATCTCGGTGACGAGACCGATCTCGTAGGCGCGCTGGGCCGACATCCGCTCATCAAGCCCGAGCAGGACCATACGCAGCACCTCCCCGATCGGAATGCGGTGGGCAAGGCCGATCGGCTCGAGCGCTGCCACCAGGCCGTAGGAGACATGCGGGTCGAAGAACTGGGCGTCGTCGCTGGCCACGATGATGTCGGATTCGTTGATCCAGTACAGCGCTCCGCCTGCCACCATGCCGTGGACCGCGCAGACCAGCGGCTTCCAGCAACCGTTCTGCTTGGGCGACAGATCGGCCCCCGGGTCACGACGGCTGAACACGTTGGCGGACACATACGTGCCCTCCTTGACGTCCATGCCGGTGCTGAACGCACGATCACCGGCGGCACGCAGGACGATCACGTGGACGTCGTCGGTCTCGGAGGCGAAGGCCCACAGCGACCGGAACTCTGCGCGCATCTGGTTGGTGAACGAGTTCATCCGATCCGGACGGTTCAGCGTGATCGTCAGGACGTGCTCATCGAGCTCGGCGATGACCGTGGTCAGTCCGCTCAGGTCCACAATTCCTCCTGGAGGCATTCGAGTGCTGGGCACCCGCTGAATGACAGATGTGTCGGCCGACTGCTGCTCACGCCTGTGCGGAACGACGCTTTTCCGCGCGCAGTTCGCCGTGCCGCTTGAGCATCTGCGCGGCGATCAGCTCCCACTCGGCAGGCGCGGTGGGCAGAATCGCAAGCCCGGTCTCGCGGCTCGGCAGCGAGATGGTCGCAGTCGCAGGACACGTGACCTCGCCGCGCTGACTCGTGCCACGGAATTCCACGTCGACGAGGTGCCGACCACCCTCGACGCGCTTACCGGTGACCTCACCGGTGAAGTAGTGCGTGTCGCCGAGGTAGTTGAATTTGCGCATCTGGCTCGACATCGACTCGATCCAGCCCTCATCGCCGATCCAGTCCGTGAGGTAATGCGTCAGCCAGCAGTCGCGCATCATGCCGTAGTCGTAGGCGGCGGGCAGGCCGATCGACCGGGCGTATTCGCTGTCCCAGTGGATCCGCTGGGCCACGTCGGGTACGCCCTGCTCGTTCGGGATGTAGAAGGCCGCGATGCGCTGGCGGTTCTTGTAGCCGAGGCGTCCCGCCGACGGCGTGTACGGCGCGAAACCGTAACCGCCGGAGTGGAACACCATCATGTCGGTGGCCGTCAACGGCCCCTTGACCAGGTCGCCGAGCGAGTCGCCGGCCTGCACGTCATCCCAGTATCTGGTCTGCTGCCCGCGCGGAGCCTCCGCGGCATAGAGCTCGTCGATCGCGGCGATCTCGTCAGGCGTGTAGGTTGCCGCCTCGATGGCGTCGTACTTCTTGCGCTTCTTCGACTCGTGTCGCTCGGTGTGGATGGTCAGGACGCGCTGCGCCTGCACCACCTCGGCTCGCTGGTTGAACTGAACGTGGATGCGCGTGACGAACAGCGACCGGCCGGCGAACTCTGACTCCTTGAGCTCCACCTTCTCGAACCCGTGGAAGGCGTAGATCGTGTCCCCGTCGTAGACGGGGCGGTACCAGTCGGTCTGACTGCCCGACACGAACACGTGGATACCTCGGAACGCCGGACGGCGGTGCTCGCGCGGCATCTTGTCTGCGAGCAGATCCTTGCGCAGCGCGATGTTGATCATCGGCGGCGCGATCTGTGCCCCCCACCGGGTGTTCTGCCCGTAGTCCTCGTCGACGAACAACGGGTTGTCATCGCCATACGACCGCGCGAAGTTGCGGATGACGTCGGGTGTGGCGCGGCTGAACTGCTCGCGCTGGGTCACGGCGTGATAGATGCCGCAGATGTCCTTGGCTCGCTGGATATCCGAGTCGAGGAACGTGTAGATCTCACTGTCTTCCTGCGACTTCTCCGCAGTGGTCATGAATGCCTCCGTGATCGGTGGCGCGGAACGAGTCGACGCCGGTGACACGCCCGCAAGCGGGCAGTGGGTTGTGGATGGGGAAACGCGGACCGTATTCACACGGGTGATGTCTGCTCGCCGAGTCGGTCGACGACGTGCCGGCGCACGAGCTTGCCGGTCTCGGTGCGGGGCAAATCGTCCCAGTACACGATGTTTTCGGGGGTTTTGCTGCTGCGCAATGAACTTCGAACGAACGAACGCAGTTCGTCGGTTTCGACCCTGGCTCCGGGCCGGAGCACCACCGCCGCCTCGATCCGCTGGCCCCATTCGTCGTCGGGCAGGCCGACCACCGCGACGTCGGACACGGCGGGATGTCGGAGGAGGACGTCCTCGATCTCGGCGGGCGCGATGTTCTCCGCGCCGCGGATGATGGTGTCGTCGACACGTCCGCCGACGAAAAGATATCCGGCGTCATCGAGGTACCCCTCGTCTCGCGTGTCGAAGAAACCGCGATCGTCGACCAGCCTCCCCACACCGGCATACTCGGCCGAGACCTGGTCGCCCGCCACACAGATTCGGCCGACCTCGCCGGGGCCGAGCACATCGTCCTCGCCACGGATCTCGATCTCGACGCCCGGCACCGGAATCCCGACCGATGCCAGACGCGCCCGAACTGAGGGGTCCGACGATTCGATCGCCGCGCGATGCTCGTCGGGACCGAGGACCGCAATGGTGGAGCTGGTCTCGGTGAGGCCATATGCGTTGACGAAGTCGACCTCGGGCCACATCGCGAGCGCGCGCTCGACGACTCGCGTCGGCATGGGCGCACCGCCGTAGGCGAGTCCGCGCAGAGTCGGGATCGACGGATCGACGCCGGAATCGACTATGCGCGCGAGCATCGTGGGCACCACGAGTGCGTTCGTGATGCATTCGGTGCGAACGGTGTCGAGCCACTGTTGCGGCGTGAACTGCTCCAGGACCATGGTCCGTCGCCCGGCAAAGAGATTCGTGATCACATTCGCAACCGCGGCAATGTGATACGGAGGCACGCTGACGAGCGCGGCGTCGGACTCGTCAGCGTTCGCGAATTCGACGGACCCGAATACGTAGGACGTGAGGTTCTCGTGACGGAGGAGAACTCCCTTGGGCGCGGACGTCGTGCCCGAGGTGTAGATGATCACCGCTGCGGCATCCGAGTCCGATCCGATGTCGGTGCCGGCGTCGACGACCTCTGCCTCGCCGAGCTCATGGAGCCACTCGGTCGGCGTGCGAACCTCGAGCCCGGCACGCTCGAGCACTGCGACCTTTTCCGGGTCGGCGATGCCCATCGCGTGGGGGTGGTTGGCCAGCAGCGCGTCGAGCTGTTCGCCTCCGAGGCGGTAGTTCACCGGGATCAGTGGGACGCCGGCACGTGCCGCCGCGAACATCGCAACCGGGAACGCGGGCCCGTTGACGGCCAGGTACACGATCGAATCGGCACCTGACCTACGTACCGCCTGAGCGCCGATCCTCGAAAGTTCTTCCAGCCGAGACGCGGTCAGGCCGGTAGCGCGTCGGCCGATGACCACCCGATCTCCGAAACCGTCCACCGCCATGTCCAGCAGCATGGAAATATTCACGCGTCACTCCACTCGTCGTTCGGTTTCGAAGCACTCAGTCCGAGGACGGGAGGGGCTTGGCGGCCTTGATCTCCAGCACCGCACCGTCGAGCGCGAGGCGCCCATGACCAGCCTTGGTACACAGCACCTCCAGTCCCGACGCATCGTCGACGTATCGCTTGCCGAGAAGCGCTCCGCCGATATGCTCGGCATCGATCCCCGATCCGTCCCCGGTGGGGTTCTTGCCATCGGACATCGCCACGCCTCCGCACGTCAACGTCACATTCCCCTCTGTGGAACGGACTACGACGACGGTCGTGGTATCGACTGCACTGGCCAGCGACTGGCCCACCTTGAGAATCACGATTCCTCCATTTCACGGGCGCCTTCCAGGGGGCGGTGCGCACAATCGCACCGTCTTCGGGCGACCCGCATCGACAACATAGTTTAGATAGTACTATAAGTGAACTAGGAACTATCGTGGATCTCCAAGACACCAAGGACCAGGAACATGAACATCAAAGGCAAGAAAGCCGTCGTCGTCGGTGGCGCTTCGGGTATGGGTCGGGCGACCGCCGAGGCTCTCGCCGCTGCCGGGGCCGATGTCGCGATTCTCGATCGCGAGAGCAGTGCGGGCAAAGAGGTCGCCGGCACACTCGGCGGCATCTTCCATCCGATCGACATCACCGACTTCGCCGGCGCCGAGCTGTCGCTCGCGAACGCCGTGAACGAGCTCGGGGCCTTGCATGTCGCGATCAACACCGCCGGTGGCGGAACGGTGAAGCGGACACTGGGCCGCAGCGGCCCCCATGACCTCGAGAGCTTCCAGAACGTGATAAATCTGAATCTCGTCTCGACGTTCAACCTCAACCGACTCCAGGCGTTCCACATGTCGCACAACGAACCTGAGGACGACGAGCGCGGGGTCATCATCAACACGTCGTCGATCGCCGCCTACGAAGGTCAGATCGGACAGGTCGCGTACAGCGCCGCCAAGGCAGGCATCGCAGCCATGTCCCTGGTCATGGCACGCGACCTCGGCCCGCAGGGTATCCGGGCGATGGCCATCGCGCCGAGCCTTTTCGCCACCGGTGCGACCGCCAAGTTCACCGACGAGCAGGTGGCTCCGCTCGTCGCCGACGCCGCGTTCCCCAAGCGCATGGGCCGCCCGGAGGAATACGCGAAGCTCGCCCTTGCGATCGTCGACAATCCGATGCTGAACGGCCAGGCCCTGCGCCTCGACGCCGGCCAGCGATTCGCACCTCGCTGAACCGGCCACCGCCCCCGAATCCGTGTCCGGCCATTCGCCGGGCATGGGCTCGGCGGAGCACACCGGTCGCCGACGATCGTGATGTGTCCGCGTGAAAGGACCTGGCATGCACCGGACACCCGGGACCGGCTCGCTGTTCTCCATCGATCGCCCGCCCGTCAGGGACATCCTCTCCGTCCGGCCGTCCGGACCGGACACCTTCCGTGGCGACTCGTACACCCGGGCACGCCGTGTGTACGGAGGCCAGACCCTCGGACAGGCGATGACCGCGGCCGGACGGACCGTCCACAACGACCACCGTCCACACTCCCTGCACGGCCACTTCATCCACCCGGGCCGCTCCGACATGCCCGTCGACTACACGGTCGAACGCATCCGCGATGGTGGAAGGTTCACCACGCGCCAAGTCCGGGGCATCCAGGGCGATCGAACGATCCTGATCGCGACGGCGTCTTTCCAGCGGATCGAGCACGGACTCGAGCACCAGGACACCACCGCGACCCCCGTGCCGACGCCCGAGGCACTGCCTCGTTTCGAAGACAGTGTGAGCCCACCCGATCTCGGCGACGCGCGCTGGCTGCACCGCCTGCTCTCCTCCGTCGGCGTCGAATTCCGATTCCCCGAAGAATATCCACGCCTGGCGAACAGACGCGGCGAACCGCGCCCTCCGGTGCAACGCGCGTGGATCAGGACCAGTGAGGCGCTCGACGACGACCCGCTGACGCACGCCGCCGGGTTCTCGTATTGCTCGGACCTGTTCCTGCTCTCGGCTGCGTTGCCACCGCACGCCCGGCACATCGACACTCCAGGCCTGCAGCTCGCGAGCCTCGACCACGCGGTGTGGCTGCATTCGCCCTTCCGCGCCGACGAATGGCATCTGTACGAGCAACACGGCTACTGGATGGGCAACGGTCGCGGCATCAGCAGCGGCCGCCTTTTCGATCGCGATGGAATCCTGCTGGCCAGCACGATGCAGGAAGGCCTGCTCCGCTTCAGGTAGGCCCAGTGCTTCAACCAGGCACAGTCGACCGCGATATATCCCTGCTCATCGGAGCCGATCCAGCAGCTCCGCGACGGCGCGGTCGCGCATCACCTCGGGTCGCACCAGCCACGCCTCGTTCGCTGTCGCTCTGCGCAACAGCAGATGGGCTGGATGCTCCCAGGTGAAGCCGATCCCGCCGTGGATCTGGATGCACTCTTCACTCGACCGCACGGCGACGGTCAACGCCTCCGCACACGCGAGATCAGCTGCGACGATCGCATCGGGGTCCGACGCCGGGAGGTCCGCTGCGGCCAGCACCTGACCACGCGCCCCCTCAGCGCCCACCAGAAGGTTCGCGCACCTGTGGGAGATGGCTTGGAACGAGCCGATCGGCCGACCGAACTGCTGCCGTTGCCCCGCCCACTCGACGGCAAGCGACAACGCCCTGTTCGCTATGCCAACGGAATCTGCGGCGATCAGAAGTTGGGCGTGTCGACGTGCTGCGGCGAGCGCTTCCACGGCCGTCGGTCCTGACGCGACCACCGTTGCCGGCGCGTCGGCGAATGCGACGACGCCGACAGTGGCGGTGAGGTCGATCGAGTTCTGCACCGTGACCGACGAGGCGGACCCATCCACGGTCACCAGCCGGAGCTCACCGGTGTCGGCGTCGTGTGCCGCGACCACCAACACCTCGGCTGCGGGGGCACCGGCCACCCGGTCGACGACGCCGTTGAGCACGCCCCCGGTCAGCGCGGGCAGACCCGCGTCGTACGCCCAGCCCCGATCGTCGACCGGGACGACGAAAGCGGCAGTCGCGCCGTTGATCACGGCCGCGGTGGCCTCACACGCGTCGCAACCCAGCAGGACCTGCAGTGCGACAGCAGTCGGCACAAGCGGAACCGGCGCGAGGTGGTAGGCGGCTTCCTCGATGGCCGCACACAGCAGCCGATCGGGCGCTCCCCCTCCGCCTAGCCGCTCGGGAGCGGACAGGCCGGGAAGCCCGAACGCCACCAGGTGCCGCCACAGGGCGACGTCGTATTCGCCCGGACGGTCTTCCCGCCCGAGGAGACGAGAGGTGTCGACACTCGCAGCAATGGATCCACGCAGAGCCTCGCGGATCGCGGACTCGTCGTCGCCGGGCGCCGTGAGCGGACGCCCCGGCACCACAGTGCGCGGACGTGTGCCCTCGCCGCGATGAGACGGCAGGCCCAGGACTCCCTCCGCGATCGTGTTCCGTTGGATCTCCGAGGTCCCCGCACCGATCGTCGCAGCGCGCGACATCAGGTAGCCGTAGGTCCACCGACCGTTCTCCACCACTCCGTCCGAGCGCGCCCCCAAAACCGCTCCGTTGCCGGTCAACCGCAGGGCCAGCCGGTGCAGATGCTGCTCGAACTCGGACTTGACGAGCCGGTTCACCGACGCGACACCGCCGGGATCTGCACCGCGCAAAACGGCGTCGAGCGCCCGCGCGCTGTTGGCGGTGATGCTCCGGACCGATGTCTCGGCCAGCGCGAGCTCACGCCGGACCAGTGGGTCGTCGGCGTAGCCGCGATCGACGGCGAGGCGCAACACCTTGTCCACGGTCGAGCGGTAACGGAACTCGTCGGCCAGGAATGCGGTCGCCCGCTCGTGGCCGAGGGACGTCCGCATGATGGACCATCCCTCCCCCTCCTCGCCGAGCCGGTTCGCCACCGGAACCACGACATCGTCGAAGAAGATCTCCGCGAAATGGTGACCGCCCGCCGCGTCGCGGAGCGGGCGGACCTCGATGCCCGGAGAGTCCATCGGGATCAACAGGTACGTGATCCCCGACGTACTCCGGCCCGCCGGGCCGGTCCGGACAAGGGCGAAGATCCAGTCGGCCCGGTCCGCCTTCGTCGTCCAGACCTTCTGACCGGTCACCCGGTACGAGTCGCCGTCCCGGACCGCCCGAGTCGACAACGAGGCGAGATCACTGCCCGCACCGGGTTCGGAGAAGCCTTGACACCAGAATTCGTCCGCACGCAGCAAAGGTTCCAGGAAACGATCGCGCTGCTCGGGTGTCCCGTGCACGATGATCGTGGGCGCCACGATGAACGACATCGCGCAGGGATGCTTGGGCGTGGCCGCTGCCGAGGTCATCCGGTAGTAGTCGAGCTGATCCTCGAGGGACAGCTCCATGCCTCCGACCGCAGCCGGCCACCCCGGCGCAGCAAGACCCGCATCCACGAGCTCGGACTGCCACGCGATCGACCTTTCCAGCCGGTCACGCGACGTGCTCGGCCGTGGCCGCCTGCGGTAGTCGTCGAGCAGCGCGGTCAGCCGAGTTCGCCAGTCGTCGCCGATCCCGTCGTGGGACACAACTGCGAGTTCCTGCTGCTTCACGTCGCTACCTTCCCCGGTCAATTCTGCTGCTGCGCATTTCGGCTGTCGAAGCGCGCGCCGACGTCCCGGCCGTCGCTGCGGAAGGTCACCGCGGCTTCGGCCTCGAGGCTCAACGCATGCGACAACGACGCTCCGGCCCCCTCTTTGAGTAGGCGCAGCATTCGCTGGACGGCTCCCGGATGCCCGCCTGCGATCTTGTGTGCGATCTCGAGTGTCCGACGCATGAGGAAATCGTGTTCGATGACCTCGTTTGCCAGACCGATCCGAGCGGCAGTCGCGCCATCGATCGGCTCACCGCTCAGGACGAATTGGATTGCCGCTGGGAGGCCGACCATGCGCGGCAGCATCGCACTACCGCCCCACCCGTTGAGCAGCCCGATCTGGGCGTGCGTGTCCGCGAACTCGGCGTGCTCGGAAGCGATGATGAACGAGCAGTTCACCGCGAGCTCGTAGCCGCCGGTATAGCAGGGGCCGTTCACCGCCGCGATCACCGGCTTGGAGATGGCGCGGACCACTTGGGTGGGCGTCGGCCCCTCCGTGCGCGGTGACGGCCCGGACAAGGCCTCGGGGAGATCGACACCGGAGCTGAAGCTCGTCCCCGCACCGGTGAGGACGACCACTCGGACGTCGTCGTCGCCGTCGGCCCGCCACAGTTCTTTCTTGAGCGCCTTGCGCATCGCGCGGTTGATGGCGTTACGCCGATCGGGCCGATTGAGGGTGAGGACGGTGACGAACCCGTCCTTCTCGACGAGCAGAGGCGGTTCGCCGGACTCCGAGGTCGTTGTTGCTGCAACGTCATTCATCACCGGCCTCACACTGCCCGCGCTCGGGTCACGACAGTCTCGCCGGCCAGACCGAGCAGGCGGGATTCCGCCTCGACCATCGTCCGCCGAACAACCTCACCGGCCGGCGGAATGTCGTTGATCAGCCCTTGGACCATGCCAACTGTCCACGTACCGAACTCCGCGTCGCCGTCTTCGTAGACCTTGCGCCCGCGCGTTCCCGCCACGAGATCCTTGACGTCCTTGAATCGTCCGCCCTTGTTCAGGATCTCGACCACTTCTTCGCTGATCGTGTTGCGCGACACTCGCATCGTGTTCCGGAGCTGACGAAAGATGAGCTGGGTGTCGAGCTCGGAGGCTCCGACGATCCGTTCCTTGATGTTCTGATGGATCGGGCTCTCCTGCGTGCACATGAACCGGGTGCCCATGTTGATCCCGTCTGCGCCCAGCGCGAGAGCGGCCGCAAGCCCGCGCCCGTCGGCGAAACCGCCGGAGGCGACGAACGGAATCGACAGTGCGTCGGCCGCGGCAGGTATCAGGACAAGTCCGGGTATGTCATCCTCGCCTGGGTGACCTGCACACTCGAATCCGTCGATGCTGACCGCGTCCACGCCGAGCGCCTCGGCCTTCAGCGCATGGCGGACACTCGTGCACTTGTGGATCACCCTGATGCCGTTTGCCTTCAAGTGCTCGACGTGGACTGTCGGATCAGATCCCGCGGTCTCCACGATCTGAACACCGGAGTCGATGATCACCTGCCGCAACTCCGCATACGGGGGCGGGTTGATCGACAGCGTCAGCGTCAGATTGACGCCGAAGGGTTTGTCCGTCATCGTCCGGCATCTGGCGATCTCTCGACCCAGCGCCGCTGGGGACGGCTGCGTCAACGCGGTGATGATGCCCAGGCCGCCGGCCTCCGAGACCGCGGCGGCAAGCTCGGCGCGGCCCACATGCATCATGCCGCCCTGCACTATCGGATGTTCCACACCGAATTCCTCGGTGAACCGGGTTTTCAACATTTGCTGCTCCTGGGTACAGGCCGACACGCGGGATAGGCGGCGACTGACAGTCTCTACGCCGCAGTTGCACTACGCTAACATAGTTATCTATGTTAGCCAACGACGAGCGTTACCGTGTCGGGACGCTTGTTACAGGTACCCTGGGCATATTTACCGGGTACTCATAGTCATCTTTGAAAGCGGTGGTGAAACGCATGGCCGAACAATCCGCAGTCGCTCCGGTCTTCGATCAGAGGCCGCTCTCGGGACGCGCGATCCGCACACCGAAGACCGCGGAGCTGGTCGCGGGCAAGCTCCGCCGCATGATCGTCGATGGGGAGTTGAAGGATGGCGACCACCTCCCCCACGAAGCAGAGTTGATGGAGCACTTCTCGGTGAGTCGCCCCACTCTGCGCGAGGCGGTCCGAGTGCTCGAGGCGGAGCGACTGGTCGAGGTCCGTCGAGGGTCTCGTTCGGGCGCCCGAGTATGCGTCCCGGGGCCGGAGGTCGTGGCGCGTCCCGCCTCGCTGCTCTTGGAACTGTCGGGAGCCACGATCGAGGACGTCTTCGTCGCACGCGAGGCGATCGAACCCGCGGCGGCACGCATCCTGGCAGAGTCCGGCTCCGAGGAGGCCTTCGCCGAACTCGAGGCGATGATCGATGAGGAGATCCCAGTCGCCTTCGCAGCAGGAGATTTCGGCCCCGCTGCAGCCCGCTTCCACCTCCGGATGGTGCAGCTGTCCGGCAATGCCGCGCTCGCGCTGATCGCCGGTATGCTGCACGAGATCTTCGAACGCCACACGACCAACGTCTCCCGCGACCGGTCGTTTGCCAACGCAGACGCCGGACAGGAGCGCTACCGGCTGTTCGTCCGCTCTCTCCGGCGGCTGATCAAGCTGATTCGTGAGCGCGACGGAGAAGCCGCGTTCGCCCACTGGAACAAGCACATGACAACCGCTCGCGAGATGTCGCTCGCCGGCCACGAATCCATCGAGGTCCGCGACATCCTCGACTGAATCCGGCGGACAGGTCTGCCGGATTCAGTCCCGGTAGACCCGCCCGTGCCATTCGACCGCCCGCCGCTCGAACTCTTGAAAGGCGGACACCGCCCGGACCACCACCGCCTCCACCTCTGCGGGGTCGGAGTCGAGGCACAGCTGAAGTACTACGTGGTGCGGGCCGTCGACGGGCCGGAGTTCTTCGGCGAGATCATGATCGATCAGGCCGACCGCGATCGCCGCCTCGAACGACTCGGCCAAGGTGGCAGGCGGCCGCGCGCCGAACCCCTGCACGACAGCAGTGTTCACGTCGACGACCAGGTCGAGCAGGTTCGCCAGTATCCGCTCGATCACCAGACCCGCGGTCGGATTGATCTCGAGCAGTTCGACATCGACCGGGCCGAGCTTCTCCAGCTGTCGTAGTGTGCGGCGAATCGAGATCAAGACATGCTCGATGCGCTCGGCATCTGTTCGGGAGAATGCCGAGACCGATGCTCGCGCCGCGATCTCCGTCAGTTCGATACCCGCCGGAAATCCGCCTTTGCGGGTCTCCGCCGTGGGCGGAAAATCGTCGGTGCCCGTCATCATTCGCCCATCCTCAGTTGATCGTCCGGGAACGTCAACACCGCCGTCCCGGTGGCCGGATCGGCGTCGCCGCATTCGACCAACCGATGCCCATTCCACCAGATGGTATGCACGGTGGACGCTGCACACGGGCGCGACGACAGTGAATCGTAGTGTGCAATCGGCGTGTGCCTTGCTGTCGCCGAGAAAACATCACCGTCGACGACAGTCTTGGAACGAGGATTCCCGATGAAAACACTGAGCGATCTACTCCGAAACACCTTGCAGCTGGGCTACGTTACAGACGACCTCGATGCCGCCGCGGAGTTTCTCGAATCGAAGCTCGGGACAGTTCGATGCGTCAAGAGCTACCGGTCGTCACTGGGTCGCCCGCTCGGTGATGCCAACGCATCGTCCGCGCAGCCGCCGGTCGTCGACGGCCCACACATCGTCGTCGACGGCACACTCGGGGACGAATGGGTCATCGACGTCGCGCTGGTCAACGCAGGTCCGACGAATCTGGAGATCATCCGGCCGGTGAGCGGTCGAGTAGACCTGTATCGCAACGGCATTCGGCCCGGAGCGGCAGCCACCTTCCATCACGCGGGCTTCCGGGTGGACGATTTCGACGAGGCGTCGGCGATAGTGGAGAAGAGCGGCCGATCCTGGGCTCAGTACGGCGCCACCGGCGGCGTACGTTTCGGGTACCTCGATCTCACTGCCGAACTCGGCCACTTTGTCGAGGTCATGGAGCTCGACGAGAACGGCGCCTCGGTGTTCGCCACGTTGGAGAACGCGTCGAACGCCGTCGCCTGAGATTCGTTTCGACCTGGAGTTCTCAGCATTCCTAGAAGGGGAGATACATTGCAGAAGAATGATTCCGACGATATCTACGACGTCATCGTCGTCGGTTCCGGTGCAGGACTGGTGGGTGCCCTCGCCGCCGCATCCCGTGGCCTGAAGACCCTCGTCATCGAGAAGACCGAATTCGTCGGCGGTACCACCGCCTATTCGGGTTCGGGTCTTTGGCTTCCGGGCAACGCTGCCGAACGTCGTGGCGGTGTCGACTCGGGCCCCGACAAGGCCCGGCCCTATCTCGATGAGATCGTCGGCGACGATGCACCGACAGCGCTCCGGGAGGCATTCCTGCAGACCGGCGCGCCGATGATCGACGAACTCGAGAGCTTCCCGCAGGTCGGACAGTTCTTCTGGCAAGGGGTTCCCGACTACTTCGAGAAAGCTCCCAACGCCCTTCCCGCAGGACGCACCATCTTCCCGCAGCCGCTCGAGCGCGCGGCCCTCGGCGACCTCGAACCGCTCGTCCGCCGACCGCAGTGGGCGGAGCGCTCCGGCGCGGATCCGGGCGACGAGATGACCGGAGGGCAGGCCCTGATCGGCCGTCTGCTGCTCGCATTCACCGAAACCGGGAACGGAACTGTCCGCACGAACACCGGGTTGGAACGGCTCGTCGTCGAGGAAGGCCGTGTCGTCGGCGTCGATGCCACGTCGAACGGAGAGCCCGTCACGTTGACGGCGCGACGCGGTGTACTCCTCGCCGCGGGCGGCTTCGAACGCAACCCGGAGCTGCGAAAGAAGTACCAGCCCGAGGCGCGCGCCGACTGGTCGCAGGGAGCACCGGGCAACACCGGTGATGCGCTCGTGGCCGGTATGGATGTCGGTGCGGCGACCGATCTGCTCGAGGAGGCATGGTTCGCTCCCGGACTGATGGTTCCGAACGACCGTCCGGTGTTCTATCCGTCGGTGTGGAGCGGTATCTGGGTGAATGATGGCGGCGAACGATTCATGAACGAACGCCTCCCCTACGACCGGTCCGGACACGAGATCCTTCGAAACCACAAGTCGTCAGACGTGTCTCACATCCCGGTCCACTGGGTGTTCGATCAACGACAGTTCGACAACGAACGCGCTTTCGCATCGCCTCCGGTCGCACCTCAATCGCCGGGATGGTTCGACGCCGACGAGTTCCTCGACGCCGGCCTCCTACACCGGGCGGACACGCTCGAGGAGCTCGCCGAGCTGATCGGTGTTCCCGCAGATGCGTTGGTCGCCAGTGTGAATCAGTTCAACGGCCATGTCCGCAGCGGCAAAGATGAGGATTTCGGTCGTGGCGACTCGCCGTGGGATCGCATCATCACGAATATGTGCGGCCCTCACGAGGACGGGCCCAATCCGTGCATCGGCCTCATCGACCGCGCGCCGTTCTACGCGGCGAAGATCGCGCTCTCAGATCTGGGGACGAAGGGCGGCTTGAGGACCGACGACCACTCGCGCGTCCTGTATGAGGACGGATCGGTGATCGCAGGCCTCTATGCTTCCGGCAACACGATGGCCCCGATGACCGGCCGAATCTACCCCGGCGCCGGAGGTCCCGTCGGCTCGTCGATGGTGTTCTCGTACCTGGCTGCGCTCGATATGGCGGGTTCGAACGCCTGAGGACCCACCCCGCTCGCGAAGGCTCCCGAGTCGAACGATTCGACTCGGGAGCCTTCGTTTCGTCGGTGGCGGCCGCCCCGGACATTCCCGGCGCGCGACGTCAGAGGTTCACAATTCCTGATGCGACTGCAGGTGCGCGCGCAGACGGAACGACGCCAGTTCAGTGTCCCCGGAGACCACGGCCTCGACCAGAGCGTCCAGCTCGTCGCGCTCGGCAGGCGCCCCGCTCCCGCCAACACAGACCTCGTGCGAGAACTGCGGTCCGGCGCACTGTTTCCACACCACTGCGAGAACGGACCGGAACAGCACCAGCACCGGGTCGCCGCTGAGATCGGCCATGCGGTCTCGCAGACACGCGCTGCAGCAGCGACCGTCAACACCGATCGCGTCAGCGGTCGGGGGCGCCGTTCGCATGACCTGGGTCAGCACGCCCATCTCGAGTTCGTCGCGAACCGCACGGAGATCGTCGATCGAGATGCCCCGATAGTCGAGGTAGAGCGCGATCGTCTCGACGGTCGCCAATGGGTCCGGGGCGAGGACGACGAGCCCGCCGCCCGGTCCGCGGCGCATCTGCGCGACGCGGTAGTACTCGAGTATCCGTATCGCCTCGCGGAAGACCGAGCGACTGACACCGTACTTCTCGACGAAGTAGGGTTCTGACCCGACCACCTCACCGATCTGGCGTCCCTCGTCCACGATGTCGTCGTGGATCCAGCCCGCGACATGCTCTGCGAGCTTCTTCTCGCGCGGCCGTTCGCCGGGGTCGGGGTCCATCGGCCGGGTCGCGGTCCGCTCCCCCGGTAAGGGGGCAACGTACATCCTCAGCCACGAGGTCGTGTCGTCCAGATGCGCGAGCAGTTTCTGATGGGCGAGGTACTTGTCACCGGCGATGATGGCATCCGCGAGCTCGGAATGCAGCTGAGCCGCATGTTGGAGCTCGCCGCTCCGGTCGTCGGTGACGGCGTAGGCACGCTGCGTGTATGCGGCGGTCAACCGCGCCAATACGTCGACGAACAGCTCGAGCAGCGGATTGCCGGACAACTCGCCCACCGTGACGTGGAAGTCGATAGGGGGACCGACCGCGCCGGCCGCACTCCTCCTGAGCTCTTGCACACTGCCTTCGGTCAGCGTATGCATGATCCGATCGATCGCCATCCGCTCGAACACGGACCTCGCGTAGACGAGCTGGTCCACAGTGGCCCCGAGATACTCCAACGAGATGACCAGGCCACGTATCGAGGACCGCGGGTCCGGGACGGACACGACCAATCCGCCGCCGGGCCCCTGGCGCATCTGCGCTGCT
Source organism: Gordonia sp. DT218 (assembly GCF_049847105.1). Taxonomy (NCBI): domain Bacteria; kingdom Bacillati; phylum Actinomycetota; class Actinomycetes; order Mycobacteriales; family Gordoniaceae; genus Gordonia; species Gordonia sp. DT218. Next base: position 1,089,894 of record NZ_JBNCNS010000001.1, read on the forward strand.
TGAGAGTTCTCGAGCAGGCGCACGGCTTCGCGCAGGATGGACCGTGATACCCCGAGCTGTTCGCGCAGCGCCGTCTCCGACCCGAGGACCTCACCGATCGGCCAGCCCCGATCCTTGATCTCTTGCTCGAGTCGTCTGGCGACGCCGACGGCGAGCCGCTCAGAGCCTCCGCCCGAGGACTTCCGGTCCGACTGGGGCCGCATACCCGCACTCCTTACCCCCTGCACGCCAGTCCTACACGAATTGCATGCACGTCACCTACGCGATCATCCTCTGCAGTACGCCGAACCGCAGCCGGAGCGATCCAGTGGCAGTCCGCCACACCTTCCAGGGATCGTATCCGCTGCGTCCGATCGCTCCGAGGAAGGATTGCGCGTGCGATGTGGATGCTCGAGGGCGTCACATGAGTCCGCCGGAGAGGCATAGCCGTGATGTACTGCGCCGGATACGTCGAGAACACGCTGCACCCATCCTGCAGTGCGAACAACTTCGTTTCCATGACTATCGACGCTATCGGGCAGTCTGGACAATTACCCCGTCGGGATTCCATTGGCCAGAATGATATTGCGGACGGTGCACCGACGCATCGAGTCAGGACTCATCAGCCGTCTGCTGCTCCTCTCGCGTTCGGCGCGGGCGTGAGAAGGTCAATCGCGTTGGCGTTCCTTGTTCATTGTGAGAGCGATATCGATGATCATGTCTTCTTGCCCACCGACCAGTCGGCGGCGGCCGGCCTCCATCAGCAAGGTGCGTACGTCGATCCCGTAGCGTTCGCTGGCGGCCTCGGCATGGCGCAGGAAGCTCGAATAGACGCCTGCGTAACCGAGAGTGAGGGTTTCGCGGTCCACGCGGACCGGGCGGTCCTGCAGCGGGCGGACGAGATCATCGGCGGCATCCTGCAGTGCGAACACATCGCACCCGTGTTTCCACTCGAGCAGATCGGCCACTGCGATGAAGGCCTCGATGGGGCAGTTCCCGGCTCCGGCGCCGTGCCCGGCCAGGGAGGCGTCGACGCGGGTGACGCCGTTCTCGACCGCGACGACGGAGTTCGCCACCGACAGCGAGAGGTTCTCGTGCGCGTGGATACCGATCTCGGTGCGCTCGTCGAGGATGTCGCGATACGCCAGAACCCGATCGCGGACTCCGTTCATCGTCAGTCGACCGCCGGAATCCGTCACGTACACGCAGTGGGCGCCGTAGTCCTGCATGAGTTTGGCCTGGCCGGCGAGATCGGTCGGTGAGGACATGTGGCTCATCATCAGAAAGCCGGAGACGTCCATCCCGATCTCGCGTGCGGTGCCGATGTGCTGGGCCGACACGTCGGCTTCGGTGCAGTGTGTCGCGATCCGCACCGAGCGCACGCCCAGATCGTAGGCCCGCTTGAGATCCTCGACCGTACCGACACCAGGTAGCAGCAGGGTGGTCAGCCGTGCATGGGTGAGGTTGGCCGCGGCGGCCTCGATCCATTCCCAATCACTGTTGGAGCCCGGCCCGTAGTTGAGCGATCCGCCCGCCAGACCATCGCCGTGCGCGACCTCGATCGCATCGACACCGGCAGCGTCGAGAGCGGCGACGATCTTTCCGACGTCACGCGGCGTGATGCGATGGCGGACGGCGTGCATCCCGTCGCGCAGGGTGACGTCCTGGATGAAGATCGATGTCGGAGACAGCGTGGTGGTCATCAGACGGCTTCTTTCTGCTCATGCGAATGCTGAGCGATCCGCTCGGCCATCTGAAGCGCGGCCGAGGTCATGATGTCGAGGTTGCCGGCGTAGGCGGGCAGATAGTGTGCTGCGCCCTCCACTTCCAGGAAGACCGACACGGTATGTGTGGGCGCGGTGGTCGTGCCCGCGCCGACCAGTGTGTGGACGGGCTGATCAACCGGTATCGCGTCGATCTGGACCTCCTGCTTGAGGCGGTAGCCGGGAACGTAGGCGGCGACGTCGCCGACCATCTTGGTGACCGACGCGCGGATCTGGTCCTGGGTGTCCTGATCGGTTGCGGTGACCAAGCAGAACACGGTGTCGCGCATGATCAGTGGCGGCTCGGCAGGATTGAGGATGATGACGGCCTTGCCACGCTGCGCGCCACCGACGGATTCGATGGCGTGTGAGGTGGTCTCGGTGAACTCGTCGATGTTGGCACGGGTACCAGGGCCTGCCGACTTCGAGGAGATCGATGCGACGATCTCCGCGTAGGCCACCGGAGTCACGCGGGACACCGCCGCCACGATGGGAATGGTGGCCTGGCCGCCGCAGGTGACCATGTTGACGTTGGTGGCGCCGAGATGATCGTCGATGTTGACGGCCGGCACCACGAACGGGCCGATCGCCGCGGGGGTGAGATCGATCAGCCGTTTGCCCAGTGGCGCCAGCAATGAACTGTTGTGCTGATGGGCTTTGGCCGATGTCGCGTCGAACACGATGTCGATGTCGTCGAAGCCGGGCAGGTTGATCAGACCATCGACGCCTTCGTGCGTGGTGGGTACGCCCAGCCGGGCGGCCCGGGCCAAACCGTCGGAGTCGGGATCGATTCCGACCATCGCGGCCATCTCCAGGTGCTGCGAGGTACGCAACACCTTGATCATCAGGTCGGTGCCGATGTTGCCGGAGCCGATGATGGCCACCTTGGTCCGTGCTGTGTCGTTACTCATGCTCTGTGACCTCCAGGTCAGGGGTGAAGGATGCGGATACCTCGCCGAGTCCGCTGATGGTGACGGTGATCTGGGCGCCGGGATGTAACGGACGCATCGGTCCGAGGGCACCGGAAAGAATGATCTGTCCGGCCTCGAGCGGGGTGCCGAACTCGCGCGCTCGACGGGCGAGCCACGACAAGGCATTGAGCGGGTCTCCCAAGCAGTCGACACCGCCGCCGGAAGAGACCACCACCCCGTCGATGCTCATCGACATCGCCACGTCGACCGGTTCGAACTCCGTCAGCGACCGCCACCGGCTGCCGAGAACGAACACTCCACTCGACGCATTGTCGGCAACCGTGTCAGCAAATGATATGTCCCACTCGAGGATTCGACTGTCGACAACTTCGATGGCAGCGACAGCCTCGCCCACCGCTGCCCGGCACTGTGCGACATCAAGGCTGCCGGTGGCCAGATCCTCGACGAGGCGGAAGGCGACCTCGGCTTCCGCCTTGGGCTGCAGCAGCCGTCCCGTCGGGATTGTCGCTCCGTCGTTGAACACCATGTCGGAGAACAGGACTCCGAAATCTGGTTGATCGACACCGAGCTGCTCCTGCACCGCGGCGGACGTCGCGCCGATCTTGCGGCCGACCACGGTCCGCCGACCGTCGTCGAGCAATGCATTGAACTGTTCCTGGACCCGATAGGCGGCGGCCACATTGTCCGAGCCGATCAGGTCGCGCACCGCGGTACACGGCCGGCCGGTCCGCACCGCACCGGCAAGTCGTGCGGCCGCGCGGGCGATCACCTCGTCATCGATATTCGTAGCGGTTGCAACGCTGCTGTCGCCCTTGGCGGCGGTTGTGGACACTGGACTTCCTCCTTGCTCAGCGATTCACAGTGTGCGGGACAGACCTGCCGCCGAACAGTAAACTGTTCCGGTGAGTGGACCGCGATCTGACGTAGGAGTGATCATGCCCGAACGTTTGCTCGACGAGCGGTCGGTGCTCGGCCGTGTGATGCGCATATTGGATGCGTTCGGCAGCGACGGTCGCCCACTGGGGCTTTCCGAGTTGTCCCGGCGGACCGGTATCCCGAAGCCAACGGTGCACCGCATCGCCGGCGACCTCGTGGTCGCGCGCCTTCTGACCGCCTCGTCGGACGGGTTTCGCCTGGGCCGCGGGCTGTTCGAATTGGGGATGCGGGCCGCTGCGGAACGCTCCCTGCTCGAGGTCGCGGTGCCGTTCATGCAAGATCTTCTTGCGCGCACACAGGAGACGGTGCACCTAGGTGTCCTCGACGGCGATGAGGTGGTCTATATCAGCAAGCTCGGCGGGCACCGCCAGGCATCGGTCCCGTCGCGACTGGGTGGCCGAATGCCGTTGCACTGCACAGCCATCGGAAAGTCGCTGCTCGCCCATTCTGGCCAGGAGGCGATCGACAGTGTCCTGTCGAAGCCGTTGGAGCGCCGTACTCCGCACACCATTGTGGCCACCGGCCTGCTGCGCACCCAGCTCGAGCAGGTCGTCGAGCAGGGGGTGGCGTACGAGAACGAAGAGTCGACACGAGGCGTCGTCTGTATCGCCGCCCCGATATTGGGGGTCGACGGCACCCCGCTGGCGGCGATTTCCGCGACCGGCCCGGCAACGCGCTTTCGGCCGAGTGCGCACGCCACATCGGTGCGCGCCGCCGCGAGCGGAACCGCATCGATCCTGGCCCGTCGCGCGCAGTCACGGACTGCTGATTCGTGACCACCACCCAGGTCCGCCCGTACTCCGCACACTGCGGCACACGAACGTCCCCGACGAAGTGGCCTTCACATCAACGAGTAGCCCCCGTCCACGGTGATCGTCGTGCCCGTGACGAACGCTGACGCAGACGAGGCCAAGAACAGGTAGACGCCTGGTAGATCGGAATCCGACCCGAGTCGCTTGAGCGCACTGTGCCGGATCACTTCATCTCCGCGACTCCGGTCGTGATTCCACAACGCTCCCAGCCCCACGTCGAACCATCCGAGCGCCACCGCGTTGACAGTGATCGAGCGATGACCCAGTTCCTGGGCGAGGGTTTCGACCAAGGCGTGTATCGCACGCTTGGACGCCGCGTACGCCGACAGCCCCGACTTGGGTCGTTCCCCGAGAACAGAACTCGTGACGATGATGCGTCCACCATCGGATAGCACCCGCGAAGCCACTCGCGCTCCCAGGAACACTCCGGTGAGGTTGACATCGACAATTTCTCGCCAAACCTCGGTCGAGAGGGTCTGCGCGTCCGTGACTGCCGGCGAGATACCAGCATTGGCTACCCAGACGTCGATTCCCCCATATGCCTGCTCCCCCGCATCCGCGATCGCCTCGCCGAACTCCGCGTCCCGTACATCCCCGGCGACGATCACGGGCCTGCGGCCGAGGCCTCCGGCCACCTCATCGAGCGCAGACCTGGTTCGCCCCGCAAGCACGAGTTGTGCGCCGGCGTCGTCGAAGGCCCGGGCGAGGACGGCACCGAGGCCCCGGCCGGCACCCGTGATCACCACGCGCTTCCCCGTCACTTCCATCTTGGACACCACCCGATCCGTTCCACGAACTCAGTGCGGCACAAGGCCACTGCTCAACTTCCGCACACATCAAATCACATATTTCGACCGGTCGGTACATAAAATGAGGTATTCTCGGTCCGTCACCACAGAAGTGACGCGCCATTCGAGGCGGAACGCTGCCTCGCACACGATCCAGACCGAGAGGAAACACGATGACTGATCTGAGGTTCGACGGCAGGGTTGCCGTTGTCACCGGTGCGGGACGGGGGCTCGGCAGAGCTTATGCCCAACTATTGGCCGCTCGCGGTGCCCGCGTCGTCGTCAACGATCTCGGCTCGTCGATGGAGGGGACGGGTGCAGATGCCGGTCCCGCATCTCGAGTCGTGGATGAAATCGTCGACGCCGGCGGTACGGCCGTATCGGACATCAACGACATCTCCACCACCGCCGGCGCGGAGGCACTCGTCGATCGCGCTGTCTCCGAGTTCGGCAAGCTCGACATCCTGGTCAACAACGCCGGAATCGTGCGCTACGGCACACTGCCCGAACTCGACGTCGACCACGTGGCAAGTCATCTCGATGTACACCTACTCGGCTCCTTCAACACCATGCGAGCGGCGTGGCCGCACTTCGTCGAGCGGAGTTATGGACGAGTGGTCCATACGACGTCCAGTGGCATCTTCGGTCTCGAGAACAATCTTCCGTACGCGGCGGCCAAGGCAGGCACCATCGGCATGGCACGGAGCGCACGTCTCGCCGGCGAACCACACAACATCAAGGTCAATCTGATCGCGCCGGCCGCACAGACGCGCATGGCCGGTGGCGACCCGCTGGGCGAGCAACCCGAGCAGGCACACGAGGAATCGTTCATGCCGCCATCTGCGGTAGCGCCGATGGTCGCGGTGCTGAGCCACGAATCCTGCCCCGTCAGCGGCGAGATCTACGCAGCAGGCGCAGGACGCTTCGCCCGCGTCTTCATCGGGCACACACAGGGTTATCTGACCTCGGAGTCGGCAACGGCGGAGGATGTCGTAGCGCATTGGGACGAGATCAACGACGAGACCAGCTACTACGTACCGGTCGACCTGATGTCATGGTCAGGAACATTCCTCACCCACTTGTTCGCCCAGGATGCTGCGACAGCGCAAACGTGATCACCGCGCCATCGCCGTCGGCGGAGGTCGATCCCCGACTCCGCCGACGGCTCTTCGGCAATGACCGCATCGACGTGGTCTCAGTGATCGAGACCGCGTTCGCGGAGCACTCCGAGAACCGAACGGCCGAAGTCGATCTCCTGCTCGAGGTCGCCGGCAAGCTCCTCGCCGCCTGCCACACCGTGTAAGAAGAGACGGCAATAGAACCCGGCGAGATCTTCCACGACCAACTCCCTCCGCCCCACCCATTGATACGTGTAATTGTGCAGGTTGAGGAAGGCGAGGGTGGCCAACTCGAGGTCCTCGACGTCGAGATGTCCGAGGATGGCGCCATCTTGCAGAATCCTACGGACCTGCCCTTCGAATCGAGAACGCTTCTGTCGAAATAGTTCTCGACGTTCACCTTCCAGATGCCGATGGTCATGCAGGAACACGCGCACATAGTCGGGTCGGTGAATGATCTGCCTCAGCAGCGACTCAGAGATGAGCTGCAGACGTGCGGCGAAACCGAGGTCCAGCGCAACCACAGCCGAGCCTTCCACGAGCAACGGGTCGAGGACCTTGTCGTGGATTGCGCCCAGCAGTTCTTCCTTGGACCCGATGTAGTAGTACAGCGCGCCACGGGCCAATCCGGCGGCCTCGCCGATATCCGCGACGCCAGTGGCCGCATATCCATTGCGAGAGAACAACTCCACCGCGACCTCAACGATGTGCTGACGCTTCGCGTGGTACCGATCCGTCTTGTGTCGATCTCGCCGAGTCGCGGCCGGCATCAGGCTGTCCTTCCACTTCGTTCCTGCTCCGGTGGAAACAGGGCGGGTGCATGTGGATCGCGTCCATCTGCACCCGCCCTGCTGTCTTTGTGATCAGATCACACTGTGGCGATCGGCGTGAGGGGACATCCCATCACGCCGGGGAGGTTCAGCGGAGGAGCGGTCAGGAGGAACCGGCTGCGCTCATTCTCGTGCAGCCATTTCGCCAGGTCATTGAGGTACCACAGCTCACCAAGCGGAACCCCGAGCCGGAACAGGCACAGATTGTGAATCGGGAGAAGCGTATGCGGCTCGGCACTCTGCGGTGCCCAGCCCTCGACCGCGTAGTTGTCTGCGACGAGTGCCGAGATCTGGGAGTCGATGATCCACTGCAGAAGGTCGTCGTCGCTCGCGTCGAGATAGGCATGCATCGCCTGGATCTTCTCGGGATCGGGATTGCGCTCCCACTCGAGGATCTGGGTGGCAAAGCCGGTGTGGATGAGCAGCATGTCACCTGGCTCGACGACCACGTTGTCGGCGGCCATGATGTCCTTCAGGGTCGCCAAGTTGACCGGCTGCCAATCGTCACCCAGGTGACGGCGGACGTCGATCAGTACACCTCGCCCCTGCACACCGTGCTCTGCCATATGCTCCAGGCCGAGGTGCTTGTTGAAGCTGACGCTTCCGCTACCGTCGCCCTTGGCATCTTCCTGTGGACCGATGATGTGATCACCCGGCCGAAAACCGTTGTAATACACGGGCTCCGGCTCGCCGTCACCGTCCGCATCGAACAGCGCGCCTTGATGTGCCAGCGCGTCCCACTGCGTGGAGTACTGCAGCCAGAGGGTGACCTGATCGTCACCCCACACGTCGATGAGCGACGGATCGATCGTGTCTCGCGCGACCACGTTGAAGAAGGTGTCCTGGTTGTACTGAAGATCCTCGGTGGGCTTGAGGATCGGCGGATAGCGTCGCTGGTTCAGCGAAGTACCACCGGGGTAGTCCAAGGGGAGACTCAAGCTGAATGTCTCACCGGTCTTCACCTCACGGATACCCTGCAGCACCTTCTCGGGCGTGAGCAGATTGATCCTACCGAGCTCGTCGTCGTCGCCCCAGTCGCCCCAGGTCGAGTTCTCCGGGCGCTGCTTCCACCGTTTGGTCACAGTTCTCCTCCTCGTGTTCCACAGTCTCCGGTGACTGGTGTCACACACACTACGTTCTAATGTACCGACCGGTCAATTATTTGATTTGCTTCATATCGCAGCGGTGCCGACGAAATACCTTGCCAATTACCGACATTTCGCTCCCAGGTGCATCCCCAGCGGCATAGACTGATCGGTCGGAACAACTGATTCTCACTCATCTATCGAAAGGGTCGTCGTGATAACCCAAACTCACGCCGAGGTTGCCGCTGCAGTGCGGTCAGTCATCGGGACACATACCCAGGCACAGGACGCGGGCCGGACCGAGGAAGTCGCCGCGCTGTATGCGGACGAAGCAGTTCTCGAAGTACCTGGTGGCGACCCTATCGTCGGCCGGACTGCCATTCGCGAGGCCTTCGCGGGCTGGGCACCGACAACACCTCAGAAACATCTCGTCGGCAATACCTCGATCAGCGTCGACGGAGACACTGTTCGAGCGATCAGCGATGTCGTGTTCTTCCAGCGCACCGACGCAGGGTGGACCCCCCTCATCGTGGGCCGCTACGACGACGCATTCGCACTGGTCGACGGCGCTTGGCAGATCTCGCGTCGTTCCACCACCTACCAGATGTGACGTCGTAACCCCTACACACCGAAGGACCTGACATGAGCGATTCTTCCAACGCGGACACCATCTACGGTGTCCACAACACGATCGCCGAGTACGCGCACGCGCTCGACGACGGACGGGCCGACGACGTCGCCGCACTCTTCTGCGTCGACGGCGTATCGGAGATCAGCGCTGTCGGCCGGTACGAGGGCCGCGAGGAGATCCGCGCCGGCTACGCGGGGTTGGCACCGACCGCACCGCAGCGCCACCTGGTCTCCAATGTCGTCGTGACCCCGATCAGCGCCGGCGAAGCGCGCGCCTCGAGCGACTTCCTGTTCCTCGCACGGGGCGAGGCCGGCTGGGCAGCCGCGGTCGCCGGCCACTACGAGGATGATCTGCATCTCGACGAATCCGACGGCCGCTGGCGCTTCCACCGTCGCGCCACCTCATATGTGATGTGAGGGAACGTCTTCCAAGAAAGTTCAAGGGCCTCGCCGTTCGGCGAGGCCCTTGAACGTGCGGCCATCAGGTGACGAGGACCGGCTCAGGCATCCGACACCTTCTCGGCGGCATCCGACACGACAAACGTCGAAAATCCGCCGTCGACCGCTTCCTTGATGAGGGCCTGCAGATTGGGTCGGCCGGTCGGATTCAACAACTGCTTGACCGGCTTACCGGGAATGTTGGACCCATAGAAGTAACTGCTCTCCAGGAAAGAGGAGAGGTCGCCGCTACCGTCGATCGTGGCGGTCCACTGCTCCTCCGCCGCCGGATCCACCTCGACGACCTCACCCGCACCGCTCCGCACGTGCTCGAGTACGTCCATCACGAACTCGACCTGATCGCCGGCGTATCTCGGGTTGTTGCCCAATGCACCGTGAGGTCCTCCGGGAAAGAAGAAATTGGGGAACCCCGCTGCCGCGACACCCAGATAGGTACGCGGGCCGTCCTTCCAGTAGTCGTGCAGCTGCAGACCCTTGCGGCCCTGTACGCCGAGCCGGTTCAGAGCGCCGGTGCCGAAGTCGTATCCGGTCGCCCAGATGATGATGTCGAACTCGCGCTCCCCGTCGGCGGTCTCGACACCACTCGGGGTGAGGCGGGTGATCGGTGTCTCCCGCAGGGAGACCAGGTGGACGTTGGGCTTGTTGTATGCCTCGTAGTACCTGGTGCCGAACGGAGGGCGCCGCCCGGCGTAGAGGTGATCGGATGGAATGAGCTTGTCCGCCAGCGACTGATCGTCGATCAGCGCACGGATCTTGCCCTCGAGAAACACACAGAACTCCTTGTTGACCTCCGGATTGAAGGTCATGTCGATGTAGTTCTGCGTGAGCTTCGAGAACCCCGGCCGCTCCCACAACTGTTCGTAGAAGGCCAGACGCTGCTCCTTCGTGTCCTCGCTGGACTGACGGTAATCCATCTCGTGGAGGAACCCGCTCGGCGAGGTGTTCAGGACGTCGCGAATGGACTCGAAGTTCGCCTTCAACTCCGCCTGTTCCTCGGAGGTGATCGGAGCGTTGTTCAGCGGCGTGCACCAATCCGGCGTCCGCTGAAAGACGGTGAGCGACTCGACGGTGTCGGCGATCGCCGGGACGATCTGCACACCGCTCGAACCGGTACCGATCAAAGCGACGCGCTTACCTGCAAAGTCCACGGGCTCGTGCGGCCAGAGACCCGTGTGATGCTGTTCGCCCGTGAAATCGTCGCGTCCCGGAATGTCCGGGATGAAGGGTACCGAGAGAATTCCGGTGGCCGCCACCACGAATTGCGCTGTGCGCGAGCCGCCTTGACCATCGGTGATCTGCCACACTCCAGAGCTCTCATCGAAGGCCGCCGCGGTCACCTTGGTCGCGAACTCGATGTGTTTGCGGAGATCGAAGCGGTCGACGACGTAGTTGAAGTATCGCTCGATCTCGGGCTGGCCGGCGAACCGCTCGGACCACTCCCATTCCTCCCACAGTTCCTTCGAGAACAGGTAGCCGTAGGTGTAGCTCTCTGAGTCGAATCGGGCTTCGGGGTAGCGGTTCCAGTACCAGGTACCGCCCACACCGTCACCGGCCTCCAGCAGCCTCGCCGTGAACCCCGCCTCCAGCGCCCGATACAGCTGGTAGATACCGGTCACGCCGGCACCAATGATCACGACGTCGTACTCGGCACCGGGATTCTCGGTCATCTGTGTTCCCATCTCTGGACTCGCACGGCACACCCGCCGTCGAGGTTTGTTAGACCACTCAGTCGAACTATCCCCCTAGAGTAAGGTCTGCTGTGACATAGATCAACGCCTTTCGCCATATCAGGCCCCTCAGCGCCATCGGCCTGCTGATCCAGACGGCCAAGTCCTTGCTTGTACCGACCGATTGGTCTAATCTTCGGATGCGTTCAGCACAGCCCCGAATGGAGACGACATTGGCAACCGACGAGGACCTACGAGCGCGCGGACTCGACGCGATGCGACGAGCACTACCCGGAGTCTTCCCCGACGGTGACCTCGACTTGCGCGACGGCGGGATTGCCGACGACCTCCTCGAGATCGGACTCACCAGCGTGTGGGGAGCGCTGTGGGACCGTGAAGGCCTGAGTCCTCGCGACCGCAGTCTGGTGACACTCAGCATCCTGATCGCCCTGGGCGCTGAATCCGAGATGCGGACGCATTTCGCGATCGGGCGTACCAACGGACTCACCGACGACGAGATCTCCGAACTCATCTACCACGCAGCAGGTTACGCCGGATTCCCGGCCGCCACCGCGGCGCGCAACGCGGCCCGTACGGCCCTCGATTCATCGTCGTCGTAGCGCAATCACCACCAGCCGATCAAGGGAGATCAACGATGTCGCCGGAAAACAAGGTCGCTGTCGTGACCGGCGGAGGCCGAGGAATCGGTCAGGCGATTGCCACCGTCCTGGCCGCCAAGGGCGTCGATGTCGCGATCTGGGACCTCGACAAAGCGGGCGCCGACAACACGGTCACCACGATCCGCGAGAACGGTGGAACGGCAGTCGCTCTCGAGGTCGATATCGCTGACCGTGACTCGATCACGAAGGCGGCGAACCGAACCCGCACCGATCTGGGGCCGGTGAACATACTGGTCAACAATGCCGGAATCACCGCCTACGAGCCGTTCGCCACCATGACCGAGGATGCGTGGGACCGGATGATCCGGGTTAACCTCAAAGGCACCTTCATGGTCACTCAGGAGTTCGTCGCGGAGATGCTCGACGCCGGCAACGGACGGATCATCAACATCTCGTCGTCCTCCGCCCAGACCGGCGCCCCCGCGATGGCACATTACGCCGCCTCCAAAGGCGGGGTCATCGGCTTCACGAAGGCACTGGCGATGGAGTTCGCGGACAAGGGGATCACCGTGAACCATGTCCCGCCGGGCTTCGTCGACACCCCGCTCGTCCGGGAAGGTCCGGTCGACGTCGAACAGGTCGCGACGATGATGCCGATGAAACGCGCCGGACAACCGGCCGATGTCGCGCACGCAGTGGCCTACCTGGCCTCGGACGAGGCCGCTTACGTCACCGGTCAGACGTTGAGCGTCAACGGCGGACGCTACCTCTTCTGACGAGATCGCATTGACGCAGGGACCATCGGAGCGGTCGGCACTTCCGATGGGGACACCTCGTTCATACCGATGACCGGATGCGACCGCCACCACGAATCCCGAAGGCCCCTGGGCTGATTCCAGTCTGACAAACCGCATGGATTGGCCACGGGGACCAGGAGGCGGCGTGTTCATCGAATCGCAGGTCATCTCCCAGCGGGGTCGCCGCGATCACGACGACCCCGTCGATCCGCTCCTGCACGGCACATGAGTGGGAGGTCAGCCCCGTACGGTGCGCCGCAGTACCGACCGTGCGATCACGTTGCGTTGGATCTCGTTGGCACCCTCGCCGATCTCGAGTACCTTTGCGTCGGCATAGAATCGCGAGATCGTCGACTCCCGGATATACCCGTAGCCACCGTGCGCTTGAACGCTTGCGCTGGCTGCTCGGTTGGCCACCTCGGACGCATAGAGCTTCGCCATGGCCGCGGCTTCACTGAAGTCCTCACCGTTGTCGGCCAGCCACGCCGCCCGATACACCAGCATCCGCGCGGCTTCGACCTCGGTGGCCGTCGTGGCGATGCTGTGCTGGACGGCCTGGAAATCGCTCAGCTTCTTGCCGAACTGTTCTCGCTCTCGGACATGGCCGATCGCGAGCTCCAATGCCCGACTCGCAAGCGATAGCGACAGCGCCGCAACACTTATGCGACCGCCATCGAGAACGGCCAGAAACTGCCGTAGACCCTCCCCTTCCTCCCCGATCAGGTTCTCGGCGGGGATGAAACAGTCCTCGAAGATCAGTTCTCGGGTGTCCATGGCATGCCATCCGAGCTTGCGCAATTTGCGGCCGACGGTGAACCCTGGGGTTCCCGAGGGGACGAAGAATGTTCCGAATCGCTTGGGCCCCTCCGATCCACGCGATGTCGAGGCCAGCACCGTGACACCAAGGGTGATGTCTGTACCGGCATTGGTGATGAACATCTTGGTGCCGTTGAGCACCCACCCGCCGTCGGCCGGTCGTGCATGGGTCCGTACCGCGGCCGCATCCGAACCCGCCGACGGCTCGGTCAGGCCGAAGGCCCCGATCGCCTCGCCCCGGGCAAGGGGACGTAGCCATCGTTGCTTCTGCTCCTCGGTACCGTATGCAAGCAGAGGCAGTGACGCGATCGTCGAATGAGCGTTCCAGGCGGCCGCGAACGATTGGTCCGCGGCGCCGATCGCCTCCATCGCGGCGACATAGGCCATGTACCCGACGTCCGCACCCCCGTATTGCTCAGGAACGAGCAGGCCGGCCAGGTCCAGCCTGCCCAGTTTCAGGAACGTCTCGGAGGGGAATCGCTCCTCTTCTGACCACTCCTGCGCAAACGGCTCGATTTCCTTCTCGCCGAAATCGAGGCAGAGTTTTTGCAGTTGTCGCGCATCTTCGGGCAGCGAAAAGTCCATCGTCGTCCCTCTCTCGGCGGTATGACCAGCGGCGCCGCAGCCGCCCACTCAACCTTTAGTTTTTTCGACCAGTCGGTATAATATTGCTCTAGACGTCGACAACAGTCAACGCCGACGCGTCGATCGGAGAGTTGGAACACATCCATGACCACCGAAACATCGCCGGCCATCGGACGCCGAGCACTCACAGACGATCAGCAGATCGATCTGTACCGGCGGATGCAGACAATCCGCGAGTTCGAGCAGCGTGCATCAACCCTGTACCGGGACAGCAAGATTCCCGGGTTCCTGCACTTGTCCATCGGACAGGAGGCGACTGCTGTCGGTGCGTGCTGGCCGCTGTCGGACTCAGATGTCATCACCTCGACGCATCGCGGTCATGGTCATTGCATCGCCAAAGGCCTCGAGGTCGGCCCGATGTTCGCCGAGCTGATGGGCAAACAGACCGGCACCTGCAAGGGGCGGGGCGGCTCGATGCACATCGCCGATCCGCGCCGCGGCATCTTCGGCGCGAACGGGATCGTCGGGGCGGGACTGCCGATCGCAGTGGGCGCCGGAACCGCTGCCGCCCTCCGCCGCAACAAATCAGTGGTGGTCGCCTTTTTCGGGGACGGGGCAGTCGCGCAAGGAGTGTTCCACGAGTCCGTCAACCTGGCTGCGGTCTGGGATCTGCCGATCATCTTCTTCTGTGAGAACAACGGCTATGCCGAGTTCTCGCCGGCGTCCGATCAGCATCGGGCCGACCTGCGTGCGCGTGCTGCCGGTTACGGAGTCGAATATGCCGCCGTCGACGGAAACGACGTCCTCGCCGTCGTCGATCTCCAGCGACAACTGGTCGATGACATCCGCAACGGCACGTCGGGGCCAGTGATCGTGGACGCGTCGACATATCGGTGGCACGGGCACTACGAAGGGGATCCGCAAAAATACCGTGAGGCCGACGAGATCGCCGAATGGCAGCGACGCGACCCGATCGCCTTGCTGGGCGATCACCTGCGAGCCAGAGCACTCGGCGATCATGTCGACGCCATCGACGCAGAGGTCACCGAGAACACGGACAAGGCGGTCGCCGAGGCGACGAACGCCCCTTACCCCGACGACGACACTGTGATCGCGGACGTCTACGCACCCCGACCACCGGTGGCAGAGCCGACTCCGCCCGCCGGCGGTCAGGTGAAGATGATGCATGCGATAACGAATGCGCTCACCCGCGAACTCGAAGAGGACGACCGGGTGTTCGTCGCCGGCATCGACGTCGGTGCCGGTGGCAACGTCTTCGGCCTCACCCGCGGACTGGCGGAGCGTTTCCCGGGCCGCGTGCGCGACACGCCCATCTCCGAGAGCGCCATCATCGGCACCGCCGTCGGTGCCGCGATGGCCGGGATGAAACCCGTGGTGGAGATCATGTATCTGGATTTCATCGGCGTATGCCTCGACCAGATCATGAATCAGGCCGCCAAGATGCGATTCATGACCGGCGGCAACGCGTCACTGCCGCTGGTGATCCGCACCCAGTTCGCCGCCGGGAAGTCGTCGGGGAGTCAACACTCACAGAGCCTGGAGGCCCTGCTCGCCCACATCCCGGGGCTGACTGTGGTGATGCCATCGACCCCTGCCGATGCCTACGGCCTCCTGCGCAGCGCCATCGCCGACCCCAATCCGGTCATCGTGATCGAGAATCGGCTCTTATACGGGATGAAGGGCCCGGAGCCTGCGCCCGATCACCGCATTCCACTGGGCCGCGCCATTGTCCGCCGCTCCGGAAGCGATGTCACGATCGTCTCGTACTCGTCGTACGTCCACGATTGCCTCGCCGTCGCCGACCGCCTCGCGGGCCGGGGGATCGATGCGGAGGTCATCGACCTCCGGACGGTCTCACCTCTCGACTTCGACACGGTGCTGACTTCGTTGGAGAAGACCAACCGGCTCGTCGTGGTACATCAGGCGACCCGCGACTTCGGGGTGGGCGCGGAGCTTGCGGCTCGTGCAGTCAGCGAGGGCTTCTGGTACCTCGACGCACCGGTGGAACGGGTCGCCTCGATGCAGTCACCCGCGCCCTACGCGCCCAACCTGGAGCAGCTCTGGCTGCCGTCGCATGACGAGATCGAGGCCGCTGTCGAGCGGGCGATGAACCCGGATCCGCTGGCGGCGGCGGCAACGAGCACCCGATGACCGGCGCCGACACGATGACCGACACCGTGACCCTCGAGATCGTCGACAGCGTCGCCCGTCTCACGTTGTCCCGGCCACCGGTGAACGCGCTGAACGCACACCTGATCTCCCAACTCGACGAAGCCGTTTCCGTCGTAGAGACGGCGCCGGGCGTGCATGTCCTGATCCTGACCGGGGCGGGGCGGTGTTTCGCGGCCGGCGCCGATCTCGATGAGATCGCCGGCCTTCCGGTCGGTGAGATGAGCTTGTGGAACCGGCGTCTGGAACGTGCGGTCGATCGCGTCGCGCGCCTACCCATACCGGTCATCGCGGCAGTGAACGGACACGCGTTGGGCGGTGGTTTCGAACTGGTCCTGGCCGCCGACTTCCGCTTCCTCTCGAATGCCGCGACGGTCGGACTACCCGAGGTGACGCTCGGCATCGTCCCCGGCGCAGGTGGCATGAGCCGTCTCACCCGTACGGTCGGCGCCATGCGCGCCAAGGAATTGCTGATGAGCGGGCGCAGCATACGGCCGGATGAGGCAGACGCACTCGGACTGGCCTGGCAAGCCGGGCCACAGGGTGCCCTCGCCGCTGCCGAGGACCTGGCCGAAGTACTGGCAACCGCTCCGCAACCCGCGATCCGCGCCGTGAAGGAATCGGTGGATCGTTCCACTGACAGTGCGTTGCAGGCCTCTCTGGCGGCCGACCGTGCGACGCTGACCACGGTCTTTGCCACTGATGAGGCCCGCGCCGGTATCGACGCGTTCCTCAAGCGATGATCACGTGGCACCCACATCGGTTGTCAGCCGCGATAATCTTGGACGACCGACTAGTCTGGAGTGAGACATGGGCAGACCACCAGGCCACAGCAAAGGCTACGAGGCCAAGAAGCAAGACATCATCGACACCGCGGCCGCCCTGTTCGCCAAGAACGGCTACGCCTCGACCGGGACCACCGAACTCGGCGAGGTCACCGGCCTTGCCAAGGGCGCGTTGTACTACTACATCAAGTCCAAGGAGAATCTTCTCGTAGAGATCCAGGACCGCGTCCTCGAGCCACTTCTCGAGGACACCCGCGCCGCCCAGTCCGTCGACATTTCTGCGGCCGCCCGGCTCCGGCTGATCTCCGAGATCCTGCTCGACATGATCTATGCCAGGCTCGATCACATCTGGGTATATGAGCACGACTACCGGCACCTCAGTGGTAAGAACCTGAAGAAGTTCCTCGCCCGACGCCATGAGTTCGAGATGATAATCGAGAGCATCATCGTGGAAGCGATGCGCGACGAGCAGTTCCTGCACTCGGATCCCCACCTCGCGATGTTGCAGTATTTCAACCTCCACAACCACACCTACCAGTGGCTCAAACCGGGAACCACGCGATGGAGTGCCGAAGAGCTGTCCAAAACCTACTGCCGCACGCTGTTCGGTGGTTTCGCGACAACCATCCTCGACATCGACGAGGTCGAGCGAGAGGTCGCGACGTACAACGAATCGGTACAGACCGCCATCGGCGCCTGACCCGAGGCGCCCCGGCCGGCTCCCCTGCCGCACGATCCGCGAAATCCAGCTGCCGAGAATCTCCGAATCGCTCGACTAGAGGTCCCTCACCGATTAGACTTTTTTGTACCGACTGGTCGAACTATTTCCGTCGCCCGGTCGCGCGATCAAAATGCGACTACGAGGGCGGCCATGGGCGAGCAACTGAGCGGCAAGACAGCAGTCATCACGGGAGCCGGGGG
The DNA here is from genome assembly GCF_049847105.1 of Gordonia sp. DT218. Classification (NCBI taxonomy): domain Bacteria; kingdom Bacillati; phylum Actinomycetota; class Actinomycetes; order Mycobacteriales; family Gordoniaceae; genus Gordonia; species Gordonia sp. DT218. The sequence goes on from NZ_JBNCNS010000001.1 coordinate 1,107,607, forward strand.
ATCTCTGGGCGCAGCGATCGCGTCCCGCTTTGCCGATGAGGGGATCGCGAACCTCGTGCTCGTCGACGTGACCCGACAAGCAGCCGAAAGAACTCGCGGCGCCCTGCCGAGTTCCGTGAAATGCGAATGCATCTCGGTCGACGTCACCGACGGTGCGGCGGTCGAGGAAGCGGTTCGGGAAACCGTCGCGACCTTCGGTGCACTCGATGTGTACGTGAACACGGCAGGAATCGTTTCCCCCAACGCCCGCATCCACAATCTGGATTTCGACGATTGGGATCGCACCCTTGCCGTGAATCTGAACGGCACCTTCAACGGCATTCGCGCGGTTGCCCGGGTGCTCCGTAAGAAGGCACCGGTCTCGATCGTCAACATCGCGTCTGTGAGCGGCCTGACCGCGTGGCCGTACGCGTCCGCGTACTGCGTGTCCAAGGCCGGTGTGCTGCATCTGACGCGTGTCGCCGCCCTGGAGTACGCCAAAGAAGGTCTGCGGATCAACTCGGTGTCGCCGGGAACCTTCCCGACCGCGATTCACGCCGACATGCCAGAGCAGGTCCTTGCCGATCTGGACGCCAAGCACCCCATGGGGTTGGGCACACCGGGCGACATCGTCGGGGCCGTCACATTCTTGGCCGGCGACGAATCTCGTTGGATGACCGGGCAGACGATCGTCGTCGACGGCGGATATTCGCTCCCCTGAACCCGACCCGACCCTCCAGGAGGTCGTAACGATGACCAGCTCGACCGCTCCCAGGCTGCTCTTGTCGTCACGGGAGGCCGCTTATCTGTTGAGATTCGCTCATCGATGGGCGAGGTTCGGCGGACCACCCGACGACGAGATCTTTGTCGAGTTCGGTATGTCACGAGAGCGGTACCAGCAGACCCTGCGTGCTCTGGCGGACCGCGCCCGTTCCGATCTCACGTAACGTCGAATCCACGCACGACAAGGTAGGCCATGTACAACTTTGCATCCATCGTCGATCACAACGCCGAGGTCAGACCCGACGCGATCGCCGTCACGGAAGGAAGCCGGCGCGTCACCCACGCCGAACTTCGCGATCGGGTGAACGCGCTGGCGGCCGCCCTGTCGAACAACGGCATCCGCCGCGGACAGATCATCGCCGTGTTGATGTACAACCACATCGAGTATCTCGACATCATGTTGGCGGCCAACCGCCTCGGCGCATCGATAGTGCCGTTGAACTACCGTCTGTCACCACAAGAGTGGCAGTTCATCCTCGAGCATTCCGGTGCCGTGGGCATCCTCACCGAGCAGGAGTTCGCCGAGGCACTCGATGAACTCCGAAGCGACCTACCGAACATGACGCTGTGGGTCACGGTGGAGCAGCCCGCCGCGCCCGGTTGGGTCGGCTACCGTGAACTCGTCACACCGCACCACGGTATGCACAGCGAACTCGTCGCCGTGGAACCCGATGAACTGCAACGACTCATGTACACGTCGGGGACCACCTCACGGCCCAAGGGCGTTCAGATCTCACACGAGAACCTACTGTGGAAGAACTTCGCCCACATCCTCGAATTCGGACTCACCGAGAATGATTCGACGCTGATCTGCGGTCCCATGTATCACGTGGGCGGAATGGACCTGCCGGGGCTCGCGACCCTACATGCCGGCGGCACATTGCATATCGTGGTCAAGTTCGAAGCACACTCCGTACTCGCCGCAATCGAGTCGCTGCGGCCCACCGTCATGTGGCTCGCGCCCGCAATGATGAACGCGCTGTTGCAGGTGCCCGATGTCGACGGCCGCGACACCGCGTCCCTGCGCATCATCACCGGCGGCGGCGAGAAGATGCCGGAGCCTTTGTTCGAGTACATCAGCAAGGTTTTCCCGGCCACCTGGTTCGCCGATGCCTACGGTTTGACCGAGACTGTGTCCGGGGATTGTGTCAACGACGCGCGACACTCTCGGTCGAAGCTCGGTTCGGTCGGTCGTCCGATGCCGCACACCCAGATCCGAGTTGTTGCCGACGACGGGACCGTTGCCGGGGCCAACGAGCTCGGTGAGATCGTCATCAAGGGGCCGAAGGTGACTCGCGGATATTGGAAGGACCCCGAGACCACCTCGAAGTCGATTCGCGATGGCTGGTTCCATACTGGCGATGTCGGACGCATCGATGCCGACGGCTACCTGTTCATAGAGGACCGCAAGAAGGACATGATCGTGTCCGGCGGCGAGAACATCGCGACTCCAGAGGTGGAGCGCGTCCTCTACGAGAACGACGACGTCATAGAGGCCGCCGTGCTAGGTGTACCGCATCCGAAGTGGGGTGAGGTGCCCAAAGCATATGTGGTGTTACGCCAGGGTTCTCCGCTGACTGCCGAAGCCCTTCAGGATTTCGTTCGCGCGCGGCTCGCCAAGTACAAGGTTCCCGCCGAGGTCGTATTCATCGACGCCCTGCCAAGGACGCCGTCGGGCAAAGTCTTGAAACGTACACTGCGCGAATCGAACTGATAGCGTCGCTGTGTCCGTTGTGGTGACAAAAGCGCTAGAAAAGCGGTCGGGGACGAGATCTGATCTCGCCCCGACCGCTTTTCCGATCCCCCGGGTCGCCGGTGGCCCTACCAGGCCACCGGGAGCTCGTAGATGCCGTACGCCAGCGAATCACCCTTGAAGCGCAAGGATTCGAACGGTGCGGCGAGCCTCATGGTCGGTACCCGACGGAACAAGGTACCGAACACCACCTCCAGCTCGATACGCGCCAGCTGCTGGCCGATGCACTGATGGGGACCCCACCCGAACGCATGGTGGTGCCGCGCATCACGGGTGACGTCGAGCTTCTCCGGGTTCGGGAACGCCGTGGGATCGAAGTTGGCGGCGGGCAGCGGCGCGATGATGCCGTCTCCCGCACGGATCACCTCCCCCTCGAACTCGATGTCCTCCAAGGCAACCCGACGCTCCAGCAGATGCGGAATCGTCAGATAACGCAACAACTCCTCGACCGCGGCAGCCAACGGCTTACGCTCCGTCATATCGCGCACCAACGCAAGCTGATCCGGATTCTGCAGGAGCACGGCAGTTCCCAGGGTGATCATGTTGGCGCTCGTCTCGTGCCCGGCTATCAGCAGGATCATCCCCAACATCGAGGCCTCGGCGAGATCGAGGTCGCCGTTGGACACGCGCTGGGCAAGATCGGAGATGACATCCTCTTCGGGCTTCGCCATCTTGGTCTCGATGAGTTGGGTGACATAGCCCCCGAGTGCGCGCATCGCGACAGCATTCTCCTCCGGGGTCACCTCCCTCGCGTTTGCGACCTTGGCATGCTCCTGGAAGAAGTCGTGATCGCCGTATGGCACACCCAACAGCTCGCAGATCATCAAAGACGGCAACGGCAGCGACAGCGCCTCGACCAGGTCAACAGGGTTCGGGCCGGCAAGCATCGCGTCGATCAGATCGTCGGTCTGCTGCGCAATGGCCGGGCGGATCTTCTCCATTCGTCCACGAGTGAACGAGTTCGTGAGCATTCTTCGCAAGCGCGCGTGTTCCGGGCCGTCGGAGTCGAAGATGGTTTTGGGGCGCTCGTGGATGGTCTCCGCCTGCGCCTGAGTCGGGTGCGGGAAGCCCGGCAGATGATCGTTCGCACTGACGCGTGGGTCGGACATGATCGTGCGTTGCCCCGCATGCGACGTCACCAGCCACGGAGTACGGCCATCCCAGGTTCGCGCCCGTGACAGCACGACACCGTCTGCAAGCATTTCGCGGATCTCCGGAGCCGGCAGGAATGGGCATGTGGCGTCGCGAGGGGTGGGATAGACGGGTACATCGTCGGACTCCACCGGCAGTGTCACTCCATTTGTTCCTTCGGTCATGTTCATCTCCTTCGATCGGGCACGACGGTCCTCACGTGCGGAGGAGCGTGTTTCATTCTTCGACCACGATGGCCATGGCAGGACAGACCGCAGCGGCCTGGCGGACGTTCTCGGCCTCGTCCTCGGGCGGATCCTGAGCCAGCAGAAAGACGATCCCATCCTCGTCACGCTGATCGAACACGTCGGGCGCCGCCGCCACACATTGACCGGCCGCGACACATTTCACTTCGTCGATGATGACTTTCACTGATTCCTCCTGAACTGATGGACTGTTACGCGAACTGCGACTCGAGATCATCGACGATCTCCTGCCGACGAAGGCGGGTCTGCTTGGGCATGTTCCACCCCAGGACACCGGTCACGCGGTCATCGGTTCGATAGGTCGCGACGAATCTCCTCGTCGAAATGTCCCCTTCTACGATCTGCGCCGTGGCGCCGGCACCGACCGCCCCATGTACCTGGATCTTCGCGTCGAACTGGTCGGTCCAGAAGTAGGGGATCGGCTCGTAGTGATGCGCGATCCCAAGGATGTCGTCGGCGGCCACGGCGGCCTGATCGGTGGCGTTGGTGCGGTTCTCGAGCCTGAAGTGGCGGCGCATCGAATTGTGGTACCACCGGGACACATCGCCCACCGCGTAGATCGAATCTGCCGCCAAGCAGCTCGAGTTGCACACGATCCCGTTCTCGAGGGTGAGTCCGCTGCCGACCAACCACGCGGTGGCCGGTACGGAGCCGATGGACACCACGACCACCTCGGCGTCGAGGACCTCACCGGTCTCCAACCGGACCCCCGACACTGCATTTCCCTCGCGTACGAGCTCTGCGACGCCGACTCCGAGTCTCAGCCGCACGCCCTTCTCGGTGTGCACGTCGGCCAGCAACTGTGAAGCCATCGGGCCGATCTGCAGTGACATCGGGTGTGATTGCGGACCGGTCATGGTGACGTCGGCCCCCATCTTTCGAGCCGTCGCAGAGACCTCAGACCCCAGTACCCCCTCCCCCACCACGACGATCTTCGGCTGATCGAGAAGCCTGCGCCGTAGGTTCATCGAGTCCTCGAGGCTCCGCATGACGAAGACCCCGTCCAGACCAGCCTGCCCCGGGAGCTCGCGCGGGCGAACGCCCGTTGCCAGGACCACGGCGTCGGCACCGAACTCACGCCCTGACCGCGTGGTCACCCGCCGCTCAAGGACGTCGAGTGCCACCGCCTCCTCACCGAGGACGAACTCGGCGTCGAGTTTTCCGAGCATCTCCTCGCTCCGGAGCTGTGCACGGTCCGGGGTCCACACGCCCTCGAGGATCTGCTTGGAGAGCGGCGGGCGGTCGTACGGCATGTGCGGCTCGTCACCGATGACGGTGATACCGCCCGTGAACCCTTTGCGGCGCAACGCATCGACGGTCGACAGACCGGACGCGGACGCGCCGACGACGAGAACGCTCGCGACGGCCTTCATCGCACCCCCCGGTGAAATGGTGCCATCACGCGGCAGCGGATCGATTCCTTCACGCTGACTCCCGTCTCGAAGGAAGGTGAGGTCTACATCACAGAGTATATTAGACCAACTGGTCGGTACAAACAACAGCGGCGGGCCAGAACAGACCTCGAGCGCCTGCCTCGCGGACACCGACGGCGAGGAGACTCCCGGTGTCACCGAGAATCTCCTCGCTTGTTTTGTGGCGCCGATGGGTCGGCGTGTCCGCTCAGGCTGTGGTCGCCCCCGCCACAGCGTTGTTCGCGGCCGGTTCGTCGGCGTTCACGATGCCGGCGGGCGGAGCATCAATACGTCGCACGGTACGCGGAATCAGGATGGCAGCGAGCGCACCGAAGAGACACACACCTGCCCCGATCCAGAAGGCGACCGAGATTCCGCCGTCGGTGTAGAACGTGGCACCATGCACCATCTCCTTCGGGATCGGCGCCATGAACGAGTTGTTGAGCACGGCGAAAACAGCCACCGGGAGAATCGCCGCGACGACATTCTGTGCGACGTTCACGACGCTCGCCGAGGTCGCCTGCATCTGCGGCGGGACGGCCTCGATCAGCAGGTTCGGAACCGACGAATAGGCAAAGCCCATACCGAGTCCGGCGACACCGGCGAAGAACATGAGCATCGGCTTGGAGCCATTCGCGGCACCGACGAGCAGGAACCCGAGCGCCATGAAGGCGAGGCCGGAGATCATCAACATTCTCGGCCGGAGCCCCCTCGCGACGAGGTTGCCCGCGACGATACCGCCGATGACCACGCAGGCAGCGTTCGGAACCAGGAACAAGGCGTACGACTCGGCATCGATACCGAAGCCATATCCCAGACCCAGCACGGCCGGCGTCATGACCAACATCGGCAACAGCACCGAGAAAAGGGCGCTACAACCGTAGGCGACACCCGATCCGAAGGCAGTGAGGCCGATTGCCCGATTCCGCAGAATCGACAGTTCGATCAGCGGCTCGCGGATCACGGTCGCAGAGAACAGCCAGGCGCCCAGAAGCACAATCCCGACAATCAGATAGCCGAGGGTCGACCCATCGGTCCAACCCCAGGTGGGCCCGAAACTGATCGCCACGAGCACACCCGCGATGCCACCACCGAGAAGGGCTGCGCCGATGAGATCGAGCCGGGACCGAAGCCGCACGGCGGACTCGGTGGTCGACACCATGATCAGTGCGCCGCAGACGATCAGACCGATGACAAAGAACCAGAAGATGCTACGAAAGCCGAAGTTGTCGATGAGCCAGCCCGACAGAAACGGCGACGGCACGGCGACAAGGCCGAGACCGCTGGTGATGATACTGACCGAAACAGCAGTGATCTTCTCCGGGAACACATCTCGAACGAGTGAATAACCGAGGAAGACACAGGGTGCAAGCACGCCGCTGAGCGCGCGGCCCGCGATCATCGTCGAATAGTTCGGTGCGATCGCGCAGATCAGCGACCCGATCGCGGCGAGCGACATCGCGATGAGCAGCAATTTGCGCTTGCCGTACATATCGGCGAGCTTGCCCAGGATCGGCCCCGAGATGGCGCCGACGAGCAGGAAGGCCGTCAGCATCCATGCGCCTTGGGCGGTCTGGTAATGCGCGGAGATCTGCGGCAGGGCTACCGACACCATCGCGTAGCTGACCGCGAGGATCTCGAGAGTCATCACGATGGAGAACAGCGAGAGAACAAGTCTGGGTGTCCATCCAGCACCGACGGTACTTCGGGCATGGCTTGGTTCCGACGCAAGAGACATGGGCATCCTTACGGGTGGGTACCTGACTCCGAATCGCCTTGCCGGCGTATGGGTTGGTCAGTGTCAGGCATGTGTTGGTAAGCAAAGGTCGCCACGCTCTCGTGGCGCTGTCCTGCAGGATCTCCAGTAATTTAGCTCACTTAGTGAACCTTGTGTACTCCACATCACAAATAATGCGTGACTTGCATCACACACATGTCGATTCGCCCACGCGGCGCCAAGCGCGTTCGAATTCATGACCGATTCGATCGCGAACCTGGACTTCTGATGCAACGCAATGGGGTTCGAGAGTCCGCCGACCACACCCCGTCGGTCCCGCCCCCTCGGACGGCTCCGGGCGTGCAGACAGCGATCAACACTGCGTCAATCCTCCCGGCACTCACTCAGGCGTCGCCTCGCCGGCTCCGCGTTCCATCGCATCCGCGCCATGCGAGTAGCGACTCGTTTGCCTCCGTCTTGCCAACTGCGTGTGGGTGATTCGGATGCGCTCCCGTCACATGCACCTCGTTTTGGGTTATTGATTCTCACAGTCGCATCGCTTACGCTTTGAACTTAGTTACAGTTCTCGCCACCTGGCATACTCAACTCCACTACGGCAGAATCAGCTGGCGCACAGTGCGTTCGGGCGACCAGGCGAACAAGGGCCAGTTGGCCGGGGCCAGGTGAAACCAAACGGCACTTGGCGTCTGAACCTGCAGTGTGCATGGAAGGAACCCGAATGAAATTCCATCGAGCGATCGTGCCCCTGGCCGCCGCGGCAGTCGCCTGCGTAGGACTGGCGGCGCCGGCCGGCGCCGCCACGCTACCGAACGGTCACAAGGCAGTATCGGACAGCGGATTGACCGCACAACTGGGACGCACAGGCGAATCGGCGATGGCTGCTCCATCTATGGCCGCCAACGGAATTGGTCGATCAGCCGTGGTGTCGGGAAACTTCACGGCCAAGTTCAACAAAAGCGTCGCCGGGCGTCTGCGGGTCGGCTACGTGGTCGGGTGTCAGGTCACGGTCGGCACACTCACGGCAGGCATCAGTGGCAATCTGAGTATGGCCGCACCGTCAGTATCCGGTTCGGTGTCGTTCCCACTGGCGCCAGGACAGATCAAGGCAGTCCTGCTCAGCGCCCAAGCCATTCAGGGCAAGAACGCCCAGTATCAGTACTCCGGGCTCGAGGTCGAGGCGCAGGGGTGCGGCGGCTATGCGAGCGCGCGGTCCTACGCCACGATCGAGGCCGCAGAGAACTTTTCGATCGACAGCACCACAAATACCAACAACATCGGCGGCACCGGCGCCTACGTGCAATCAACTCTCTACGGAAAGCCGTTCAGCCTCAGCTGAACTTCGGTGCAAGATAATCAATCAGCGCCATGTGACACCAGGATCCGGCTGCGGATCGACCACCGAGCCGACTGATCGACGCAACCAGCGTCACCACCGTAAGGACTACAATGCGAAACAACATGACCTCGGCCAGAAGGGTGCTGGGCTTCGTGGCACTCGCCGGCATTGCGTCCGTCGCAATGACGACCCTGACTCCCGACGCGAACGCCGGGCCGCTGCCGGGCGGTAGTACAAGCTCCCGCATCAGCGCGGGCGCAACCATGCATGCGCAGCTCGCGGAGGAGCGCGTGACCTATCACCGAGGCAATGTTGCCTCAGTGCCGACGAGCCGCGAAGTCTGGGTATCCGGGAAAGTACGAGTCCAGGTGACCGGGGCCGCCACCGGCGGCGTCATCAAGGGCGGATACGTCGTAGGATGCCAGGTGGATCTGCTCAATCTCGGCAACTCCGGCGGTGCGGGAGTCAATCCATCGACGGGCGCCGTGACCGGGCCGACAATGGGTAGCACGCTCAGTCTCGGGCCGGGCCAGGCGACGTACGTACCGCTCATCGCGGAGACCAATACACTTCTCGACGCCGACAACGAGCTCTACCGGATCAGTGGATACAAGTTCACCGGCCCACGGGGATCGGTGGCATACAGCCAGGAACCTCTGCGTCTCAACGGATGCGGTGGTTATGCGCAAGCGCGCGCGCGAATGACGATTCAGGTGAGCACTCCGACATCAAAGAGTGAAACCACGCTGTGGGGTCGCCCCTTCTCCCTGGGCTGACATCGACTGCCTCTGAAATCGGGCACCGCGATTACTGCCCGAGTGCTCGCGCATGCCGACTGCGACGCCGCACGCCGGCGATCGATCGGACGAACCGAGACAGACCTCCAGCTGACCTCGACAACTTGGCCTCGCCATCTTGTTGAGGTCAGCTGAGTCTTGTTGGTGTGAAATTCTTCTCGGAGGTCGACTGACGGTCGGCACCAGCTGAACGAGGTCGCTGTCACGCCGTGTGAGGCGTCCAGGCAGTCGTTCCGTAGCGGGAAGAAGACCTCGATGACCAGCGCTCCATCCGGACCCGAACGCGCGGCGTGCGGCTTCCCAGCCGGGATCTGGTAGCCCTGATGGACCCCGAGTTCGCATTCTCTACCGTCGACGATGAAGATCTGTTTTCCACGGAGAACCATGCCCAACTGCGCTTGTGTGTGCGGTCGTCGAGGCGGACGACGATGGAGATCTCGCCGTTGGGGATCGAGTCACGACCACGGCCGCCGGCGGGTTGGCCGAAATGGTTTGTGCCGACGCCAGGATGTCCATCACACTCGCAGCTCGGGGAGCAGCTTGCACCCAACGTCGAAATCGTCGATTTCCAACATGGCGGGCACGAAGTTCACCGGTGCACACTCGCCGATCGCGTCGAAAGTACTTGACGCTCCCGCGATGCGTAGGTAATCGCCGATACTCGTGCGATCCGTACAGACCAGTGGGTAAGACCCCAACTTGATCGCCTTCGCCCGTAACACTGAGGTGCGTCCGATAACCCCTCGAGGTCAATCTCGATGCGGTGGATGGCAGCTCGACGGGTGGTCCACACAATCTCGGTCGTGACACCCGAGCTTCGCCGACGCATGCAGGCAGGCCGGAACAGGGGCGCCCGCAAACACTGAAACTCTCTTCGGAGCAGACATTCTCACAACGTCACCGGTCGCAGAGGACGAGATCAGAACCCTGACGGACCTGATGAAGACGCCTGCGGCGGCGAGCGCCTGTTGGCCTGCAGGAGTCAATCCCCACCCGGTTACCTGACACATGGGCCACCCCAGCGGTGGCACGCTTCTCCGGACAGCGTTTGTCCTACTTGCAAGAACGGGATCGTACGTCCGAGCGGGCCACCTCATGCAGCGAATTCTGGTGGCTTGCGCAGATCCAACCTGCCGACTGCACAGTTGAAGAGCTGCTGATCTCAGGCCGGCGGGCGAACAGCAGACCGCCGGATGGTTTGTTGTCGTCCCACACACGAATTCGGTGCATGACTCCGGCGGCCAGGTGGCGCCTCGCGTCATTCGGCATCGCGGCAGCGACCCGGTAGCGACTTCCTCCACCGTCTGGCTATGCATCCATCTGGATCGCCGGACTTACGCAACGAATTTCAGCTATGGGCCCCTAGGACGGCGACTCGAGCGCATCGCGGGCCGCTTTGCGAGCTGCTGTGGCGGCGGGGAATCCGGCATAACCGGCCGAGTGGTAGATGAGTTCTGAGATCTCGTCGTCGGTGAGTCCATTGGTCCGGCCGATGGCGAAATGAGCTTTCATCTCGGTTTCGGCGCTGCGCGCGATCAGGATGCCGAGGGTCACCAGGCTGCGCTCGCGCGGGCTCAGCCCCTCACGACCCCACAGTGCCCCCCAGACGCTGGTCAGTCCGATCTCGTAGAGATCATCCGCGATGCCGCCATCTCGCAAATCGATATCGCCGTCGGGGAAAGTTCCCGGAAGTGATCGGCGCATGACATCAAGCCCGCGTGCTCGAATGTTGTTAGACGTCATTTATGCTCTCCCATTTGATATTTCGGTGGTCATTTCGAACGTTAGCCCTTTCGGCCGGTAGGAATCAAGGTCGTGACAGGAGCACCGTTGAAGCGGCATCAGTCGCTCGGCTCGGATTGCGGGAGTGGGATATTCGGCTGTTTTCCAACAGGAACTCCGGAGGAACGGAGTGGCCCGGGTGGTCCGGAGGAGAATGCCTGTGGTCGCCCAGGAATTCGTCGGCGCCACGCTGGATGGATTCTGGGCAGATCATCAGCATCTCGTGTCATACACCCAGAATCGGTGAGCTCGTCATCCCGGTGCGCCGCACCAAGAGCTGGTCACTGGTTTCAACCAAAGTGCCCGTGATGGCAGCCTTGATTTCACTGTCCCGTAGCGATTCTTCTCGGAGACACGTGACATCCAACGGCGCCAGGAACTCGAGTGGCGCATCCACGCAATGGTTGCGTGGATGCGCCGTCCGCTCCGTCGGTCGTGATCGCCTCTTACGGCGGCGCGGTCCGCTCCACCCGCCGGCGCGCCGGACTCACTCCTCGACCCGAATCGCCAGCGCCGGACACACCGCTGCCGCCTGACGAACACGCTCCGCCGCATCCTCGGGTGGATTGTCGTTCAGCAATACAACAATTCCGTCTTCGTCACGTTGATCGAACACATCGGGAGCTGCGGCCACGCACTGGCCCGCGGCGACGCACTTGTCCTCGTCGATGATTACTTTCATGATCTCTCCTGATCACTCGGCTGTACAGGCTGCCTGCAGTTGCAGGTCGTCGACAATGAGTTCGCGGTGCCGGCGCGTCGGGCTTCGGGATCTTCCAACCGAAACAGCGCCCACCCTTCCGCCCGTGCTCGGCCCCGACCAACAGGAACGCGGTGAGTATCCACGCACCCTGGGTGGTCCGATAGTGCGCCGAGACTTGAGGCAACGCGATGGATACCATTGCATAGCTCACCGCGAGGACCTCGAGAGTCAGCACGATGGAGAACAAGGAGAGTGCGAGTCTGGGCGTCCAGCCGCCTTCCCCATCGGCGATCCGGGGAAGTAAGGATCTGCCGACGTAGTCACAAGGACTCCTTGATGGTCTGTGCGCGAACGGGAAGTTTCGGCTCGCACATGTGTGCAGAGAGAATCACGAAGGAAGCGAAGGCGCACCGCCCGGAGGACGACCGACCACCTCAGACCGTCGCCACGGGGGTCAAGGGACTGCCCATGGTTCCAGGCAGTCGCAATGGTGGTGCAGTCAGTAGAAACCGGCTGCGCCCGTTCTGGCGTAACCAGTCGGCCAGCTCCTGCGTGTACCACAACTCTCCCAAGGGGATACCGAGCTTGAACAGGCAGAGGTTGTGGATGGGTAGAAGCGTGTGGGGCGTCTCGTCGCCGTGCACGAACCCCTCCACCGCGTAGTTGTCCGAGATCAAGGCAGACATCTGTGTGTCGGTGATCCATTGGAGCAACGAGTCATCTTCGGCATCGAGGTACGAATACATCGCCTGTATCCGGCTCGCGTCCGGCTTCTTTTCCCACTCCACAATCTTTGTGGCATAACCGGTGTGAATGATGACCATGTCACCGGGCTCGACGACGACGTTGTCGGCAGCCATCATCTCTTTCAGCATGACGAGATTGATCGGCTGCCACTCATGGGCAGTGTCGCCGAGGTGGTGGGCCACATCGATGAGGACCCCGCGTCCCTGTACACCGTGGGCCGCCATGTGCTCGAGACCGAGATGTCGAGCGAAGGCGGTGCTCCCGCTGTCGTCACCCTTGGCGTCGGTCGCCGGCCCGACGATGTCATCCCCGGCACGGAATCCGTTGTAGTAGACCGGTTCATCGACACCGTCCAGGTCTGCGTCGAACAACGCACCCTGATGAGCCAGAGCGTCCCACTGCGTGGAGTACTGCGGCCACAATGTGACGACATCGTCGCCCCACACGTCGATGAACGACGGCGAGATCTTGTCCTTCGCGATCACGTTGTAGAAGGTTCCGGCTTGGTAGGCCAGGTCCTCGGTCGGGTTGATGATCGGTGGATAGCGGCGCTGGTTCAGCGATGATCCGCCAGGGTAGTCCAACGGCAGACTGAGGCTGAAGGTCCGTCCGGTTTGGATTTCATTCGCCGCCTGCAAGACCTTGTCCGGTGTCAGTAGATTGATGCGCCCGAGTTCGTCGTCTTCGCCGAAGTCGCCCCAGTTCGATCCTTCAGGTCGCTGCTTCCATCGTTTCGCCATCTCGCTCCTTGGTTTGAGTTCAGGCCCCACAGACTGGGACAAGAGCATCTGTCTTTCAGTGGATCTGATCAGCCGTGCCGAATTCGTGAGGGTCGGCCGCGGTTCGTCCGTCGCGGCTGGTCGCTTCCGCTCACACAGTGACGCGGTCGGCTACCGGTCGCCGCGTGAGTTCGAACTGCGCGAAATCGGTGCGGACAACGTCACCGATCATCTGCTGGAGGGTGGGACGACCGGTTGGATTGAGGAGTTGCTTTACGGGCTTGCCCGGGATGTTGGAGCCGTAGAAATAGCTGCTCTCGTTGAATGACGAGTAGGCATTGGATGCGTCCATCAACCCGGTCCATTCTTCCTCGGCTGCCGCGGTCACCTCGATCACATCGATGTTCTTTTCCCGCGCATTGATCAGCGCGCGCATCACGAAGTCAACCTGATCACCCGAATATCGTGGATTGTTTCCGGTAGAGCCATGCGGCCCACCGGGAAAGAAGAAGTTCGGGAAGCCGGCACTCACGACCCCGAGAAATGTGCGCGGACCATCCGCCCAATGCTCTTCCAACCCGAGCCCGTGTCGGCCGCGAACACCCAGCCGGTTCAGTGCTCCGGTACCAAAATCGTATCCGGTCGCCCACACTATGACATCGAACTCCTCGAGACCGTTGCTGGTCGCGATACCTCGTTCGGTGACGCGAACCAATGGGGTCTCCTTCAGCGATACCAAAGAGACATGTGGCTCGTTGTAGACCTCGTAGTAGTTTGTCACGAACGGTGGGCGTCTACCGCCGTATCCATGGTCCTTGGGAATCAATCTCTCAGCCACTTCCGGATCGTTGAGAATGCAACGTATCTTATCGGCGATGAAATCAGACCACTCCTTGTTGGCCGCGGGATTCACAGTCATGTCCGCGTAATGCATCGTCAATTTCTCGAACCCCGGGCTATTCCAGAGTTTCTCGTAGAACTGTTGACGATCGCCCTCGGCATCGTCGGCGAACATGCGGCCCTCCATCGGGTGCAAGAATCCGCTGACCGAGGTATCGAGCGTCTGCTTGATATTCTCGAAGTTCGCTTTCAGCTCCGCCTGCTCCTGCGGGCCGATCGGCGAGTTGTTCAGCGGTGTACACCAATTGGCGGTTCGCTGGAATACGGTCAAAGTCTCCGCCTCGCGCGCCACCACCGGGATCAACTGCACCCCGCTCGACCCGGCACCGATGACGGCAACCCGCTTGCCCCGAAAGTCCACGGGCGTAGACGGCCACAGACCGGTGTGGTAGCTCTCGCCCCGGAAATCCTCGCGCCCGGGTACAGCAGGATAGAATGGCACCGAGAGAACGCCCGTCGAAGCCACGAGAAACCTGCTACGCAATGTGTTTCCGTTGGCACTCCGTGTGATCCAGGTGCCGGATTGTTCATCATACTGCGCCGACGAGACCCTCGCACCGAAACTGATGAGTCGACGCAGGTCGAATCGATCGACGACATAATTGAAATAGCGTTCGACCTCTGGCTGGCCGGCAAATCGTTCCGACCATTCCCACTCCTCCCACAACGCTTTCGAGAACAGGTAGCCGTAGGTGAAGCTCTCGGAGTCGAATCGCGCTTCGGGATATCGATTCCAATACCAAGTACCACCGACTCCATCTCCGGCTTCCAGGACCTTCACCGAGAAGCCCGCCTCGCGAGCGCAGTACGCCTGGTGTATGCCGGTCACTCCTGCTCCGATCACGACCACGTCGACATCAATCGGACCAGTCGCGTTGGTTCGGATCATGCTTCCTCCAATTGTCGAACTCCATGTTGTTGCGGCGTCGCGAAGATATGTGAATTGCATTGACAGTGGCGACGAAAGGTGGCCCGGACCGGTTCGATGCCACTTACTCGCCGACCGGCGTCAGCATCGAAGCAGCCCATCGACCCTCGATCGCGATCGGTGCTGGGTGAGTAGCGCGACACCCGGCGACGACAACTCGTTCCGCGGGGCGGGGTCGGCGCCTGGAGAGGCGTCGATGCCCGATCCATCGGTGTCGGAGGTCGATGGTGTCATCATTACTCCAAAATGGGCTGTGAGCCTGAGGATTCAGGCAACAGGATGATGGGCGCCCAACTGACGAGTACGCCCCTGGCGATCACTGGGGTGCTGCTGACCGACGCGGCCGGCGAATTCGCGCGTTGCGCTGTTGCCCGGCGCGTGCTTGCCACCGCCATGATCATCCTGGGCTCATGATGTGCTTCACACTGGGCTGTCGACCAAGTTAGACACGTTCAATGGTTTTGGCAACACCCATCCCGCATGAACTGCTTCGATCCGCACCGTTCCACTCATCAGATGTCGGGTGATCCGGACCGGCGATGCGTCGCGACGACACACCGAAGACGTTGTGGCCCTGAATATGCGTCGGTTCGGGACAACCTCTCGGCCACCCTCTCGTGCCGGCGCTTCCGGCGACTCCGACAACCAAGTTGGATAAGTTGCGGAAAGGGCTTCCCAGACGGTCGAGTGTCGGATAGTGTGAACTGAACGTTCAGGCAATACGTCGATCATGAGCGACCCCGCAACGCACCTGCGATGAGGGCGGGCCGGGCGAACGACATTCACTCGTGCCGAAAAACATTTGTGGCCAATGACTTACATCCTGTGCAGACTGGCCTCCAAAGACAACACCCGAGGAGTCGGAGATGAACGCTCTGAGATTTGATGGACGCGTCGCCGTCGTCACCGGTGCAGGACGCGGCATCGGCAGGGCTTACGCTCACCTCCTTGCAGCACGAGGCGCGAGCGTGGTCGTCAACGACCTTGGCGGCTCCCGTGAAGGTGACGGTATCGATGCCGCGCCGGCCCAATCGGTCGTCGAGGAGATCGTCGCGGCGGGCGGTCAAGCCGTGGCGGATACGAACGACGTGTCCACCCTGGACGGCGGTTCGGCGATCATCGATTCGGCCATAAGGCATTTCGGACGGATCGATGCTGTCGTGAACAACGCCGGCATCGTGAAGTACGGCGGTTTGCCCAACGTCGAATTGTCGAATGTCGAGCGTAACCTCGATGTCCACCTGATCGGATCGTTCACCACAACACGTGCCGCATGGCCGTACTTCGTCGAGCAGGGTTACGGCCGAGTCGTCTTGACAACGTCCAGCGGAGTGTTCGGCCTCGACAACAATCTTCCGTACGCGTCGGCAAAGGCCGGGGTGATCGGGCTTGCCCGCAGCGCGAAGCTGGCAGGCGAACCACACGGGATCAGAGTCAATGTCATTGCGCCGGCGGCGGTGACACGGATGGCCGTTGACATCCCACTCGACGGCCAGACGCAGGAGGTGCCCGATTTCATGTCGCCTGAGGCGGTTGCCCCGATGGTCGCGGTCCTTGCACATGAGAGTTGCCCTGCCAACGGAGAGATCTACACCGCCGGCGGTGGTCGATTCGCACGGTTGTTCATCGCATCGACCGAGGGATACCTACACCGGGGCAGCGACTTCGCCGCTCCCGAAGAGGTTGTCGCGAACTGGCAGGAGATCAATGACGAGGAGGGCTACTACGTACCCGAGGACTTGCCGTCCTGGTCGAACTCCTTTCTGCGACATCAGTTCGCCCCTCAGACCCGCTCTGGGGCGCAGTAGGGCGCGTGCGCCCGCACCGCCCAATCACCAGTCACTCGGACCGCACATTGATTCTTCGTCGAAACAGGCGACGACCACGCGGTGCAGTACAACGAAAGAGAGGCCCAACGATGACACTTGACGGACGAACAGCTGTCGTGACGGGGGGCGGCCGCGGGATCGGGCGGTCCATTGCGACAGCACTCGCAGCTCGCGGCGCGGCAGTGGCAGTATGGGATCTCAACGCCGCCGGAGCCGAAGAGACGATCGCCGCGATCCACGAAGCCGGCGGCAAGGCTGTGGCCATCGTGGGCGATGCCGCCGACGCAACGGCAGTGGCGGAATCGGCCGCACGCACCCGTGCAGAGCTGGGTCCGGTCACCATCCTCGTCAACAACGCGGGTACCACCAAGTACGTTCCGTTCACCGAGATGACCGAAGAACTCTGGGACCGGATGATCCACATCAATCTCAAGGGGCCCTTTCTGGTCTCACGCGCGATCATCCCTGACATGCTGGACGCCGGCTGGGGTCGAATCATCAACATCTCGTCATCGTCCGCACAATCCGGGGCCCCGTCCCTGACTCACTATGCGGCCTCCAAGGGAGGGGTCATCGGGTTCACCAAGGCTCTTGCCATCGAGTACGCCGCGAGTGGGATCACCGTGAACAATGTCCCGCCCGGTTTCATCGACACACCACTGACTCGCGAGTCCATCGACCCTGATGTGGTTGCTGCCTCGATGCCGATGAAGCGTGCCGGCCAACCACAGGATATCGCCCACGCGGTCGCGTATTTGGCCTCCGAGGAAGCCGGCTACGTGACAGGACAGACGCTCAGCGTCAACGGCGGACGGTACCTCGTCTGACGTGATGCGTCCGCAGTCGGCGGTCGCGCGAGCGGACCTGCACGACCTGCACGACATGTACGAGATCAGCGTGATGAAGACGGCGTCGTTGTGCTGATGAACTCCTGGCCGCCGTCGCCATGACCGGGTGCCGTGTCATGCCCACCACGACGACAGAAGGACGATGATGACCGAGACCACCGCCACAACCGCTGAACACCTACCGGAATACCCGACTCCGCGGGCAGGCGGTTGCCCATTCGCTCCTCCCCCAGAGCTGCTCAGGCTACATGAGTCAGAGAAGACGATCGTCCGCGTCAAGACCTGGGATGGCACCACTCCGTGGGTGGTCACGAACCACGCGGCTCAGCGACAGATACTCACCGACCCGCGTATCAGTGCCGAGATCGGGCGAGACGGATATCCACACACCACTGATTCGATGAAGGCGCATTCCAAGGAGATGCCACCGTCGATCAACAACACCGACGGTACCGAACATGCACGTTGGCGCAGGATGCTCACGAGCTCGTTCACCCGACGGCGGATGGAGAAACTCCGTCCCGCGATCCAGCGGATCACCGATCACCTGATAGACGTGTTACTCGAAGGCCCCAACCCGACCGATCTGAACGAGGCGCTGTCCCTACCGCTGCCATCGATGATGATCTGCGACCTCCTCGGTGTGTCATATGACGATCACAAGTTCTTTCAAAAGCATGCCGGATTCACCAATGCGCGTTTCGACACGCCGGAAGAAGCTGCTGCGTCGGTTGCCGAATTGAGCCAGTATCTCTCCGATCTCATCGAGGCGAAGATGAAGAATCCTGGCGACGACCTGGTCACCGATCTCGCGGACCGAGTTTCCAGCGGTGTCCTGACGCTCGAAGAAGCCACACCGCTTGCGTTCATCTTGCTCGTCGCGGGTCATGACACCAGCGCCAACATGATCACACTCGGTACTGCTGTTCTGTTGCAGAATCCAGATCAGCTCGAACTACTCCGCAAGAACTCCACCGACGAGACATTCGTCGGGAACGCGGTCGAAGAGTTGCTGCGCTACTTGACGATTCCGCATCTACTCGCTCGGCGAGCGGTTCGCGAAGATTTCGAGTTCGACGGTGAGATCATCCGGGCGGGCGAGGGAGTCATCACACCCTTGTCGGCCGCCAACTGGGATCCTGAGGCGTTCCCGCAACCAGAGAAATTGGACCTCACCCGCCCGGCGAAGCACCACCACGCATTCGGTTGGGGGCCCCACCAGTGCGTCGGACAGCAACTGGCGCGCATCGAGCTCATCGTTGTCTTCAGCACGCTGTTCCGCCGCATACCCACGATGCAGCTCGCCGCTGACCTCGCGGACCTCGAGTTCAAAGAGGATTCGCAGGCCTACGGCATCTACCAGCTCCCCATCCGGTGGTGACCTGACTCGGCATGTCTCGCTTGCCAATCGATCCGCTGATTCGGCCGCCACACGAGTCCGATCAGGCTGTCGTTCATCTACAGTTGTTCAGATCGCCACACGGTCGGACCGAGGAGTCACGTTCTGATGTCAATCCCCAGTGGACGCCGGCAAGTTCGGGGCACGACCAGAGGTGGTGGTCCACGGTCCGAGAGCCGCATCCTTGATGCGGCCTACGACCTACTCACCGAGGAGGGACTGGCCGCAGCCACGGTCGAGGCCATCGCGGCCCGCGCCGGGGTCAGCAAAGTGACCATCTACAAGTGGTGGCCGAATCGGGCCGCGGTGGTCACCAATGCCTTCCTCTCGAGGTCAGGGCACGCGCTCCCGTACCCCAACAGCATGACTCGGGAGGCCGTCATCGACTCGTTGATCCACATGGCCGACTCCTTTCGCGGCCCCACCGGCAAGGCCATCCGTGCTCTGGTCGCGGAGGGTCAGACCGACCCGGATGCGGCGCGTGCGTTCCAGGACGGCTACATCAATGCGCGACGTGAACGCGGTAGGGAGATAGTTCGCGACGCGATCGACGAAGGACTGATCAAGCCGGCGGATCCTGATGTGGTCCTCGACCTCCTGTTCGCACCGCTGTACTTCCGACTGATCGTCGGGCACCAACCGCTCAACGATGACGCAATACGCGCGCACGTCACGCTCGCACTCGACGGACTCTTGGCATGAGACTCATGAGGTCTCGATTCCCGGCAACGTCGCAGTCCGGTCGGCCGACCTGACGAATATTTCTGCGCAGGAGCCTATTTCAGGAATACAGGCCTTGACACGCCGGCGTTTCGGCACAAAACTGAACTAAACGTTCAGAACTCATACGGCATGCTCTCCCAGCACGGACCTACCGCAGAGGCCGGCGAACAGCGAATGAGATACCCCGACCATCCGGGTGTCGATTCAACGTAACTCCACGAAGTAACTTCGCACCTACGAACTCAAGGACGGCAGATGACGACCGGTGCCACGCAGACCGAGCATTCTTCTTTCGAGCTGCCTCTCAACCGAATCCCCGACAGCGGAGCGATGTCATCCGACGAGCTCGCACTACGCCGCGATCTCGCGGCGGCCTACCGCCTGTGCGCCCTCTGGGGCTGGGATGACCTCATCTACAGCCACATCTCGGCGCGATTGCCGGGTCCGGAACACCATTTTCTGGTCAATCCCCTCGGTCTCGGATTCGATGAGATCACTGCATCCAGTCTCGTCAAGATCGACCTGGACGGCAACGTCATCGGGGACACCAGCCACTCGCCGAACGCCGCCGGCTTCGTCATCCACGGGGCGATTCACAGCGCCAGGGAAGACGCACAGTGCGTGATGCATCTACACACCGAAGCGGGGATGGCACTGTCGATCATGGCAGACGGGCTGCTCCCACTGACACAACATGCGATGCGCTTTCACGGTCGTCTCGGATATCACGACTACGAGGGAATCGCCCTGGACGAGGACGAGAAGCACCGCCTGATCGCCGATCTCGGAACGAGTATCGGTCTGATCTTGCGCAATCACGGCACCATCACCGTTGGACGCAGCGTGGCGCACGCGGTCATCGAAGGATTTTATCTCGAGAAAGCGTCCCGCGCACAGCTATTGGCACTGTCGTCCAATCAGTCACTGGTGACACCACCGACAGAAGTGATTGAATCCACTGTTACACAGTGGCTCCGCGATCTCGGTGTGTCCAAAGACCGCGAATGGCCTGCGCTCGTGCGAAAACTGGACCGTATCGATCCTTCGTACCGGGATTGAGTCGACGGTGAGCGACGCGATCCATCTCCGTACCTTCCAAGAGCATTGGGAGGCCACGGTCTCAGAGCACGGCGATCGGCCGTTCCTACTGTTCCACGACAGCACCGGGATCACTGAATACAGTTACCGGGAGTTCGACGAGATCGTTGGCCGGACGGCAGGGATGCTGCGCCACCACGGTGTTCGACCCGGCATGTCGGTCCATGTGGTGCTGCGCAACAGCCCTGCGTTTGTGGCATTGTGGCTCGCGGTGGCGCGCCTGCGAGCGTGGTTGGTACCCACCGACCCTGCTTCGACCGCCCGCGACATCGCCACCCAGGTCCGCCGGACGCGTCCGGTGGTCGCAGTCTGCTCCGACGTTCGAGCGCAGACGTACCGGGAGGGAGCGGACGGCCTGGTCCCGACGATCATCGAGGTCACCGAGGCCCCGGCCGACTGCGTCTCCGGCGGACCATTGTGCGCCGGAGAGCCGGTGACATTCAGTACGGATGTCGATCCCCAAGACCGGCTCGCGGTGATGTTCACGTCCGGAACTACGTCCGAACCAAAGGGAGTCGTTCTCACGCAGGAGAACTACAGTACCGTCGGTGAGTCCATGGCCGATGCGGCCGGTCTGCGATCCCAGCATCGTTGGCTGGTCACCCTACCGTTGTTCCACGCGAACGCGCAGTACTACTGCTTCGCACCCGCGATAGCTGTCGGAGCGAGTGTCGCACTCACCCATACCTTCTCGGCATCACAATGGGTTCACCAGGCGTCGTTCCTACAAGCCACCCATGCGAGTCTGTTCGCCGCGCCGATCCGAATGATCATCGCCCGCAATCCTATTGATGCACCGTCCCTCCAGTTGGAACACCTGTGGTTTGCGCAGAGCCTGGGCCCTGACCATCTCGACCAGTTCGGCAGGATCATCGGTTCACGGCCCCGACAATTGTATGGAATGACCGAAACCGTCGCTGCCGTCACAGTCCAAACGCACCAAGCCGCAGTGCCCGACTCCATCGGCGAGCCGCTCGATGGGCGCGAGGTCAAACTTGTCGACGGCCGTGGCCGCACCGCCGCGCCGGGCATTCCGGGAACGCTGTGCGTCCGCGGGAAACGCGGCGTAGACCTGTTCCAGAGTTACCTCGACGACCCTCACACCACGGATCGCGCTTTCACAGATCTGCCTGACGAGACGAGTTGGTTCAACACCGGCGACCTGGTGGTTGCCGCCCCGGACACCGGGGCCTATCGTTTCGTCGGCCGTGTTGACGACGTCATCAAGGTGTCGGGCGAGAATGTGAGCCTCACCGAGGTGGAGTCCGTGCTCGCGCAAGCGCCAGGAGTCCTGGAAGTGGCGGTCGTGGCGCAGACCGACCCGATACGCGATCAGGTCCCGGTGGCCTACCTGGTGCCCCGAGACGCGCTGACACCACCGGATACGGATACATTGGATGCCTGGGCAGCGAGGAATCTCTCACCGGCCGCTCGGCCCCACCGATGGCATCTCATCGACGAACTCCCCCGCACGAGTGTCGGCAAGGTCCGGAGATTCCTGATCGATTCCACGTAAACAACTGTGGCATAACTTAACTCACCGCCGGAAGATCGAGTTTGACATCTCGTGACGCGAGCGACGGCGACCATGCGCGATCACGCGCTCAGCATTCTGAAACTCACACAGCTGGCGAGCGAAGGATCTGAAAGGAGACATATGCGTCTGAAAGGCAAGACCGCGGTCATCACGGGCGCGGGTTCGGGAATCGGCAAGGAGATGGCACATCGCTTCGCCGCCGAGGGAGCTCAGGTCGTCTGCGCCAGCGTCAGCACTCGGTCTTTGGAGGTCGCCGAGGAGATCGGTGACGCGGCGATCGGAGTCAGAACAGACGTCGGCGACGAAGGAGACGTACGGCGCCTGATCGCCACCGCGGAGAACGCCTATGGCCGGATCGACATCCTGGTCAACAATGCCGGGTTCGGCGGGGGCCTGAAACCGTTGCACGAGCAGACCACCGAGACCTGGGACCGCGTGCACGGGGTCAACCTTCGAGGTCTCTTTTTCTGCATGAAGTACGGTGTGCGGTCGATGCTCGAGACGGGCGGGGGTGCCATTGTCAACGTCTCGTCGGCGACCAGCATGATCGGATGGAAACACCACGGGGTCTACGGAGCGGCCAAGGCGGGCGTGAACCAGCTGACCAAAGTTGCCGCGCTCGACTATGCCGATCACAACATCCGGGTCAACGCCGTCTGTCCGGGCACTATCTGGACCGGTCTCGTACCGATGTCGAAAGAGTCGCCGGAGCCGCCACCGGGTGTCTTCCGGGTTGCGGGGATCCCCCTGGACCGTTGGGGCCTGTCCGAGGAGGTCGTCGCTGCTGCACTGTTCCTGGCGAGCGACGAGGCCTCGTACGTCACCGGCACGCTCATGCCGGTGGATGGCGGCTACTCCATCGGCTTTTCGGGCATGGGCGCGGAGAACACGGGGTCCTGACGTCCTACGACGCAACGCCGGTCGGCGCATTCGCCCAGGCCCCTACCCGTTCCCACGAAGCAAATCGGGACTCTGGTTGAAGCCTGGGCGTTTCGCGCACCGGCACCTCAGACGCCGGCGTTCGCGTCCTGCTTCTTCTTCAGTTCCAGCGCGATGTCGATGAGCTGATCCTCCTGGCCACCAACCAGTTTGCGGTTGCCGGCCTCGAGCAGGATCTCGGCGGCCGACACGTTGTAGCGCTCGGCATGGCCCTCGGCGTGCTTGAGGAACGAGCTGTAGCAGCCGGCGTAGCCCATCATCATCGCCGAACGATCGACCAGGCACTCCGACGGCATCGCCGGACGCACCACGTCCTGGGCGGCGTCGGCGATCTTCATGAAGTCCACGCCGGTGCTGATCCCCAGTTTGTCGCACACACCCACGAACGCCTCGGTCGGCGTGTTACCCGCACCCGCGCCGAATCGTCGGATCGAACCGTCGATCTGCTGAGCTCCCGCACGGATCGCGTTGATGGAGTTGGCAACCGCGATGTCGAGGTTCTCGTGGCCGTGGAAGCCGATCTGGGCGTCGTCGCCCAGCTCGGCGCGCACCGCCTGCACTCGAACGGTGACGTCTTCGAGCACCAACGCGCCCGCCGAGTCGACGACGTAGACGCACTGGCAGCCGGCATCGGCCATGATCCGGGCCTGCTCGGCCAACTTCTCCGGCGGTTGTGAGTGGCTCATCATCAAGAAGCCGACCGTTTCCAGCCCGAGGTCGCGTGCCAAGCCGAAATGCTGGATCGACACGTCGGCCTCGGTGCAGTGCGTGGCGATCCGGCAGATCTGCCCGCCGTTGTCCTGCGCGGCCCGGATGTCGTCCTTGGTGCCCAGACCGGGCAGCATCAGAAACGCGATCTTGGCCTGCTTCGCCGTCTCGGCGGCAGCCTTGATCAACTGCTGCTCAGGTGTTTTCGAGAACCCATAGTTGAACGACGACCCGCCCAACCCGTCACCGTGGGTCACCTCGATCACCGGCACACCCGAGGCATCGAGTGCCGCGACGATATCGCGCACCTCCTGCTCGGTGAACTGATGCCGCTTGTGGTGGCTGCCATCACGCAACGACGAGTCGGTGATGCGGATGTCCAGGGTGTCGGAGTACTTGCGTGCGTTCGCCATCAAATCTGTTGCTGCTGCGGTCATGCCGAGACTCCCAACTTCTGCTTCGCGATCTCTTCGCCGACCTTGGTGGCAGCGGCGGTCATGATGTCGAGGTTGCCCGCGTACGGCGGCAGGAAGTCACCGGCGCCCTCGACCTCGACGAAGATGGAGACCCGCGCGTGCCCACCGTTGAGCACTGACGGCGGATCGAACTGCGGATCCTGGAGCAGCCGATAGCCGGGCACGTACGCCTGGATCTCCTTCTCCCGCTTGTGGATCGACTCGGCGATCGCGTCGGTGTCCGCATCCTCCGGGATCGCACAGAAGATGGTGTCGCGCATGATCATCGGCGGATCGGCCGGGTTCAGGATGATGATCGCCTTGCCGCGGGTCGCCCCGCCGATGGTCTCCACACCCTTTGACGTCGTCGCGGTGAACTCGTCGATGTTCGCGCGCGTACCCGGGCCGGCCGAGACGGACGCGACCGACGCGACGATCTCGGCGTAGGGCACCGGCACCACGGACGACACCGCGTGCACCATCGGGATGGTCGCCTGCCCACCGCAGGTGATCATGTTGGTGTTCGGCGCGTCCAGGTGCTCGCGGAGGTTCGCAGGCGGGACCACCGCCGGACCGACCGCGGCCGGGGTGAGGTCGACCGCGGTGATCCCGGCCGCCTCGTACTTCGGGGCGTATTCGCGATGCACATAGGCCGATGTCGCCTCGAAGATGAAGTCCGGACGTTCCGACGACGACAGGAGTTCGTCGGCGCCACCGCTCATGGTGATCAGGCCGTGGTCGGCGGCCCGCTTCATGCCCTCGGAGTCGGCGTCGATGCCGACCATCCACCTCGGTTCGATGACCCCGGATCGTTCCAGCTTGTACATCAGGTCGGTGCCGATGTTGCCCGACCCGATGATCGCTGCGGTCAGCTTGGCTGCCACCTGCGCCTCCTTGCTCGTTCGTACGTGTTGAAGTTCTTGTTGGTCAGTTCTCGTCCATCGGCCCAGTCAGCACCGCCGCCGGCTGAGCTAGTCGAAGTCCAGCGTCACGCTGCCCAGCCCCTCGAACTCGGCGACGAAATGGTCACCCGAGCTGATGTCGATCGCGCGGGTCGCGGTGCCGGGCAGGATCACGTCGCCCTTGCGGAGCCGTACGCCGAAGCCCTCGACCTTGCGGGCGAGCCAGGAGACCGCGTTCAACGGGTGACCCAACACCGCCGACGAGTTGCCCTTGGCAATCACCTCACCATTACGGTGCAACACCGCGTCGATGTTCCCGGTGTCGATCTCGCTGATCGGGACACGTTGTTCGCCGAGTATCCAGCCGCACGACGACGCATTGTCGGCGATGGTGTCACACAGGGTGATCTTCCAGTCCTTGATGCGTGAGTCGATCAGCTCGATCGACGGCACCACCCATTCGACCGCCTCGATCACGTCCACGTTGGTGCAGCCCTCGCCCGGAAGGTCCGCGCCGAGGATGAAGCCGACCTCCACCTCGACGCGCGGAAAGCAGAGCTTCTTCGCATCGATCGGCGTCTTCTCGAAGTACTGCATCTCGTCGAGGAGATGGCCGTAATCGGGCTCGTCGACGTTCATCATCTTCTGCATGGCCTCGGAGGCGAGGCCGACCTTGTGACCGGCAACCTTCGCGCCGGCATCGAGCCGCTTGCGGATATTGATCAGCTGGATCTCGTAGGCGTCGACGACATCGAGGTCGGGGTGGGTGTCGGTCGGCCGATCGATCGCGACGGCGGCCTTCTCCGAGTTCCACAGATCGGCCGCGATCTGCTCACGAATTGCCTGGTCGACCGCCACTTCGTCTCCTTCTCCGTTGCCTTCGGCCCGCTCGCCGCCCTCCGGGCGCCACCGAGTGAACGTGTTCTAGTTTAGAACATGTTGCAGATTCGCGACATGCCCCCGCCGCTCCGCCGTCGGTCGAATGACCTCGGTGGATGCGCTCAGGCGTGCGAGCCGCCGTCGACCCGCACCTCGGTACCCGTGATGAACGCCGCGTCTTCGCTGGCGAGCATCGCGACCACACCGGCCACGACCTCCGGCGGAGCGAAGCCACCACCGGCCAGCAGCGGCGTGGGGAACAGCGAGTAGTCGGCATCCTCGGGCAGGCCGGGGCCCGCACTCTGCCCGCTGGCCCCGCTACCGTCGGTCATCCCCGACGAGATCGATCCGGGCTGTACCGCGTTGAACCGGATGCCCGCCTTCCCGTATTCAGAGGCCAGGGCGTGGGTCATCGCCTGAATGCCGCCCTTGCTCGCGGCGTACGCGGCCATGTACGGGTGCGCGAAGGCCGCCGACGTCGAGCTGAAGTTCACCACCGCGGGCGACGATCCCTCACGCAGTGCCGGTATGGACTCACGGATCATCAGGAAGGTGCCCGTGAGATTGATCCGGATGACGGTCTCGAACAACTCCACCGACATCTCGTGGCTGTGCGCCGAACGCAGAATTCCCGCGGCGTTGACCAGAACGTCCAGGCCACCGAGCGCCTCGACGGCCGCGGCGACGCCCGCCCGGACCGATGCCTCGTCGGAAACGTCGACGGCAACAGTCGTCAGGGTCGCCGAGGCACCCGCCTTGTCCTTGGTGTCGGCCAGGCCCGCCTCGCTCACATCGGCAGCGACAACCTGCGCCCCTTCCTCGAGCATCCGCAATGTGGTCGCCTGACCGATCCCCGAACCCGCACCGGTGATCAGGACCCGGCGTCCCTCAAAGCGCTGTCCGCTGTATTGCTGTCCGCTGCCTTGCTGCATCGCAGTTCTCCCTCTCTCGGCATTACCCAAAGCGATACCACCAGACGCCGTCGTCGCGGGTTCAATCGGCATCCACTGAGCGGGAAGCCGGAATTCCCGCCCACTGACCGGGAGAGAGCCGTTCGGTCGCGACCGGTTCCGACGACCATCGAACCGTCACACCAGTCCGTCTGGAGAGTTGGAGGTCTCGATGCTGGGTCACACGAATGGTCAATCCCCCTCGGAAACCGAGGAGTTCAGAACGATCGAAGCGGCGGCCGCACCGGCCCGCTTCGCCCGCGGCTGGCATTGCCTCGGGCTGCTCGACACCTTCCAGGACGGTCGGCCTCACCAGGTGAAGGCCTTCGGTACGACGCTGGTGGTCTTTCAGGCCCAGGAGACCGGGAAGCTCCACATCCTCGACGCCTATTGCCGGCACATGGGCGGAAACCTCGCGCTCGGCACCATCAAGGGCGACTCGATCGCCTGCCCGTTCCATGACTGGCGCTGGGGCGGCAATGGACGCTGCACCGACATCCCCTACGCCAAGCGGGTTCCCCCGGTGGCGAAGACCCGCTCGTGGCCGACGCTCGAGCGCAACGGGCAGCTCTTCGTGTGGCACGACCCGCAGGGGAGCAAGCCCACCGACGACGTGACGATCCCCGAGATCGAGGGATTCGGAACATCGGAATGGACCGGTTGGACGTGGAACTCACTCCTCGTCGAGGGATCGCATTGCCGCGAGATCGTCGACAATGTGGTGGACATGGCGCACTTCTTCTACGTGCACTACGCGTTTCCGCGCTACTTCAAGAATGTCTTCGAGGGCCACACCGCCACGCAGTACATGAGATCCACCCCTCGCCAGGACATCGAGGTCGGTACGAACTACGACGATCCGAACTCCACATTGCGTTCCGATGCATCGTACTTCGGTCCCTCGTACATGATCGACTGGCTGTGGAGCGAGGCTCAGGGCATGACCATCGAGACGGTCCTGATCAATTGCCACTATCCGGTCTCATCGAATTCCTTTGTGCTGCAGTACGGCGCGATGGTGAAGAAGCCCGAGGGCATGTCCGACGAGGCGGCGGAGGGGATGGCCGCACAGTTCGCCCAGGGCGTGGAGATGGGCTTCGAGCAGGACATCGAGATCTGGAAGAACAAGGCGCCCATCGACAACCCGCTGCTCTCCGAAGAGGACGGACCGGTGTACCAGCTGCGCCGCTGGTACGAGCAGTTCTATGTCGACGTCGATCAGGTCACCGACGATATGACCAACCGTTTCGAGTTCGAGATCGACACCGAGCGGGCGGTGCAGAGCTGGGAGGCCGAGGTCGCCGAGAACATCGCCAACAGCAACACACTGCAAGCCCACGCCTGACGGCGGTCGGCCACCGACCATTCTGCCGCACACCATCACGAGCACGAGGAGACGAACATGAACGAAGCACTCGAGAACATCACGGCACTGGCGGACGAGATCCGCGGTCAGGCCGAGGAGGCCGAGCGGATCGGCCGGCTGCCCGACGAGACGGCCAAGAAACTCAAGGCCGCCGGACCGATCCGTTTGTTGCAGCCCAAGAAGTACGGCGGCTACGAGGCGCATCCGCGCGAGTTCGCCGAGACCGTGATGGCCGCGGCGGCGCTCGACGGCGCGACCGGGTGGGTCTGCGGCATCGTCGGCGTCCACCCGTGGCAGTTGGCATTCGCGGATCCGAAGGTCCAGGAAGAGGTCTGGGGTACCGACAACGACACCTGGATGGCGTCACCGTATGCCCCGACAGGGCTCGCCGTCCCGGTCGACGGCGGATACATCTTCAACGGCCGCTGGCAATTCAGCTCCGGCACCGATCACTGCGACTGGATCTTTCTCGGTGCACTGCTCGGCACGGCCGACGGGTCCATCGCCGACCCCCCGACGATGTTGCACATGATCCTGCCCCGCAGCGACTACCAGATCGTCGATGACTCATGGAACGTGGTCGGCCTCAAGGGAACCGGTTCCAAGGACATCATCGTCAAGGATGCCTTCGTCCCCGCGTACCGGGTGATGAACGGCGACCAGGTGATCGACGGCACAGCGCAGCGGGAGTACGGCGTGACCGAGACCCTCTACAAGATGCCGTGGTCCAACATGTTCCCGCTGGGCATCTCCTCGGCGGTCATCGGAATCGCGGAGGGCGCTCTCGCCGCGCACCTCGACTATCAGCGCGAACGGGTCGGCGCCCAGGGGACCGCGATCAAGGACGACCCCTACGTCTTGTTTGCCGTCGGCGAGGCCGCAGCAGACATCAACGCGGCCCGCCAGGAGCTGCTGGCCACCGTCGACACCATGTGGGACATCGTCGATGCCGGCAAGGAGGTGTCGTTCGACCAGAGGGCTGCCGGGCGACGGACCCAGGTGCGGGCCGCATGGCGGGCCGTGATGGCCGTGGATCAGATCTTCGCGCGCTCCGGAGGCAACGCCCTGCGCATGGACAAGCCACTGCAGCGATTCTGGCGTGACGCGCATGCCGGGCTGAACCACGCAATTCACGTGCCGAGCACGGTCTATCACGCCTCGGCGCTCAGCTCGCTCGGCATCGAGCCGCCCGAGCCGCTGCAGAAGATGATCTGACCGGAATCATCACCGAATAACATGACCGACAAAGGAATCGACATGACTGAGATCAAAGGGCTGGGCTATCTCAAGATCCAGACCACCGACATCGACCGCTGGCGCACCTTCGCGTTCGACGTGTTGGGCTTCGCGCAGGGCAGCGGACCCGACGAGGACGCCCTGTACCTCCGGATGGACGAACGTGCAGCACGCATCGTCGTCGTCCCGGGGGACACCGACGAGGTCGTCGAGATCGGCTGGGAGGTTCGCGACGGCGCCGCACTCACACGAGTCCAGTCCGCGTTGGAGCGGGCCGGCGTTGCTGTGAAGCCGCTGTCCGTCGAAGAGGCTGAAGCCCGTCGCGTCGAAGAGGTTGTCTCGTTCACGGATCCAACCGGGGCCGCCGTGGAGATCTTCCACGGCCCCGTGCTCGACCACAGCCCTGTCGTCACCCCGTTCGGCGCGACCTTCGTCACCGGCGGCCAGGGTCTCGGGCATGTCGTGCTGCCGACCACAGACCCGGTCGGGGCCCTCGACTTCTATACCGATGTCCTCGGGTTCCTGCCCCGCGGAGCGATGCGCCTTCCGGCGCCGCCGGAGTTCGGCCCGATGCGTATCCGGTTCCTCGGCGTCAACGAGCGCCATCACAGCCTCGCGCTCTGCCCTGCACCCCACGGCGGAGCGCCGGGTCTCATCCACGTGATGGTCGAGGTCGACTCCCTCGACGCGGTCGGCCAGGCTCTCGACCGTGTGGTCAAGGACGGCTTCTCCGTCTCGTCCACGCTGGGCCGGCACACCAACGACAAGATGGTGTCCTTCTACGTCCGGGCACCCGGGGGCTGGGACATCGAATTCGGCACCGAGGGCATGAAAGTGGACGAGGCCCACTACACGGCCGAGGAGATCACCGCCGACAGCTACTGGGGCCACGACTGGTCGGGAAGCGAGCCGCTGGCTGCGATGTAACAGCGATCTGCGGTCATGAGACGAACGGGGGCGTTCCACCTGCGGGTGGGACGCCCCCGTTTTCGTCGAGGATGGGCGGGCCCCAGGAAGCATTTATGTGACAGCGGCCACATAGTGTGTTACTAATAGGCATATGCCTATTAGGCATAGTCTGCAGCCCGCACTCCTCGCCGCTCCCCCATGGAGGTGTCATGACCCTCGAGATGGAGACATCCACCCCGAATGCCGTACTCGACCGTGTATCCCTCGTCCTCGACGCGTTCGACGGGCCAGGCCGACTCACCCTCGCCCAGATCGTGCGGCGCACCGGCCTGCCACGATCATCAGCCCATCGAATGCTGGAACGTCTGGTCGCGCTGAGATGGCTACGTCGGCAGGGACGTGACTACGAACTGGGCATCCGGTTGATGGAACTCGGATCGATCGCCGTCCATCAGGATCGCCTGCACGAGGCGGCCCTTCCGTTCCTGCACGAGTTACACCGGACCACGGGATTCGTCGTCCATCTCGCGATCCTCGACGGACCGGATGTGGTGTACCTGGAGAAGATCGGCGGCACCCTCGCGGCCGCCATCCCGACGCGGGTGGGCGGCCGGCAGCCGGCCCACTGCACCGCGGTCGGCAAAGCGATCCTCGCGCACTCGGACCACCAGGCGGGCAGCCGGGAACCGGGCGAACCGCTGACCCAGAAGACGCGCTACTCCATCTCGACGCGCTCCCGCCTCGAGACCGAACTCGTCAAGATCCGCACCCACGGGATCGCCTACGAGCGCGAAGAGTCGCTCCCCGGCATCGGTTGTGTCGCGGCGCCGATCGGCGACCTCGACGAGGCCGTCGCCGCGGTCTCGGTCTGCGGTCCCGCAGACCGGATGAACTTCGATCACCGGATGGCGGCACCCGTGCGCATGACGGCCTTGGCGATATGGCGCAACCTCGAGGGCGGATCGGGCCGGGTGGTGCCCACCCTGCAGCGCAGGCATCAGCATCTCGGGATGCGTCGGGCGTCGGTCTCCCCGATCAGCGGCGCGCCGACCCGGGTGGCGCGATGATCGACCCGGGAGTCGCCGCCATCCTGCCTCGACTGAATGAGGGATTTCCTCGAGTGGAGACGATGTCGGCCCCTGCGGCGCGAGCAGCCATCCGTGCCCGGCTGCAACCTGATCCCGAGCCCATCCCGGTGGCCCGCGTCCATGATCGGACGGTCCCCGGGCCGGACGGCGAGATCCCGATCCGGATCTACTGGCCCGTGGACCAGGACACCACCCACACCGCACGGCCTCTGATCGTGTTCGCCCACGGTGGCGGATTCGTGTTCTGCGACCTCGACAGCCATGACGACCTCTGTCGTTCGATGGCGAACGGGACCGGCGCTGTCGTGGTGTCCGTCGACTATCGTCGCGCTCCCGAACACCCGTGGCCCGCGGCTGCCCATGATGTCCATGCGGTCACGATCTGGGCGTCCGACGAAGCGACCGAACTGGGCGCAGATCCGGAGCGCGTGATCGTGGCCGGCGACAGCGCAGGCGGAAATCTCGCGGCCGTCGCGTCGCTCCTGGCCCGCGAGGCAGGCGGACCGCCGATTCGCGCTCAGGCCTTGATCTACCCAGTGGTGGCCGCGGACTTCACCAGCGACTCATATGTCCGCTTCGCGGAGGGCCACTACAACACGGCGGCCGCGATGAAATGGTATTGGGATCAGTACGTTCCGGAACCCGAGGACCGCACACACCCCCATGCCTCTCCCATTCGCGCGGACCTCGTCGGCCTGCCCCCGACCCTCGTGATCACCGCCGGGTATGACCCGCTGTGGTCGGAAGGTGCCGACCTCGCGCGTGCGCTCGCTGCGGCCGGGGTCCAGACCGTCCACCACGACCATGCAGGCGCCATCCACGGATTCATGACGATGCCCGTCCTCGACCTGTGTGAAGCCGCACGCAAGCAGGCATGGACCGACCTTCGCGCGCTGGCGGATCAGGACTGAGATCGATCAGTCGTCGTGTTCGGTCGCCTGGACCTGCTTCTCGACCTCACGCCAATGTCCTGGTCGTGGGCGGGGGAAGCTCTCGCCATGCTTGCCTGCTGTGAAAATCTCTTCGGCGGCATCGATCTCGTCGATCAGCTCCAGCGCCAGTTCACGCTCGTTGGCGTAATAGCGCTCGGCCCAACGCATCGCGATCCGCGCGTATGCCCATGCCGGTTCCGCCTCGGCTGCCGCGGCATCGACGGCGACCCTGTGCTGCAACGCCTCAACTCGCTCAACATGCTCGCGGAGCATCGCCTTGACCGTCTCCGGCGTACTGAGGTGCCCGAAAGCGGTCCGCAACAACACGCCGTGCTTGAGCATAGGAGGATCGACCGGTGCATCGAGCGCCCAGATGCGGACCGCCCGCCGGCCGGCATCCGTGATCTTGTAGACCCTTCGATTGCGGCCACCATCGCCGGTGGCCATCCGCGAGGTGGCGTAACCGTGGTTCTCGATCCGCTTCAGCTCCGAATAGACTTGGCTGAACGACGGACTCCAGTAATAGTGGCGAAGGCTCCAGTCCGCCCACTTCTTGATGTCGTACCCGGAGACCTCTTCCTCGTAGGCGAGCATGCAGAGGACAGCCCATGAGGTCGGAGGAAGATTGGGCAGATCCTCGAAGCGAACTTTTTCCGAGGTCACGGCCAAATGCTACCAACAGGTTGGCCCGAAGCTCGCGGCGTGGCCGCGCACTCAGCGGGACAGCCCGTTGATTCGTCGATGCAATGGGCTGATTCTGTTGTAATACGGCAACTTTCGGAGGAATCATGAGTTACGACAGGGTGTTGACCAGGCAGCTCGATATCGATGAGGGCAGCCTTCGGCGGGTGTGGGGCAACTTTGCGACCGGTGTGGCGGTGATCACCGCCCACGACGGGATGGAACCGATCGGCTTCACCTGCCAATCCGTCGTGTCCGTCTCGCTGACACCACCCTTGATGTCGTTCTGCCCGGCGGCGACATCCACCTCGTGGCCGCGGATACGCCAAGTCGGCGAGTTCTGCATCAACATCCTCGCCGACGATCAGCACGAGATGTGCCGGCAGTTCGCCCGAACCGGAACAGAAAAGTTCCGCGACATCGGCTGGCAGCCCAGCCCAGCCGGCGCTCCCGTCCTCGACGACGCGCTCGCCCATATCGACGCCCGTCTGGACTCCGAACACGACGCCGGCGACCACACCATCGTCGTCGCGCAAATCACCGGGTTGTCGGCGCAGGAGGCCAAGGGCCCGTTGCTCTTCTTCCGCGGCGGCTTCGGCACCTTCGGCGACCTCTCCGGGTGATGCACGGCCGGGCGCTCCCCGTCCGTGGTCGAACGGGGAGCGCGTGGAACCGGCCACGGCGTCAGGGCCGGTTCGGGACGGACTCGTCGCGAATCACGTCGAAGCCGCGATACCCGTCCGCCGCCACCTCCTCGATGATGTCGCGATACACGCCGAACCCACCGACGAACGGCATGAACACCCTGGGTTTTCCCGGGATGTTCGCACCCAGGTACCAGGAGTTCGCCTCGGGCATCAATGTTCGAGCAGCTCGTTCCGAGCATTCCCGGACCCAGCTGTCGACGGCGTCGGGCCGGGCCTCGATGGCCTCCGCCCCGACGGCGTCGAGGGCCGTGAGTGCGTCGGCCACCCAATCCACGTGAAGTTCGGAGTGCAGCACCATGTTCGCCAGGACCGAGGGACTGCCGGGACCGGTCAGGTTGAAGAGGTTGGGGAATCCGGCGACCCCCAGACCGAGGTAGGTCCGTGGTCCTTCGCTCCAGGCCTGCTTGAGCGTCTCACCCCCACGCCCGACGATGTTGATCCGTTCCACCGAGCCGGTCATGGCGTCGAATCCGGTGGCCAGTACCAGCGAGTCGAGACTGATGGTACGACCACCGACGCTGATTCCGTCGGGCGTGATCCGATCGATCGGCGTCGATCGCAGGTCGACGATCTGCACGTTCGATCGATTGAATGTCTGGAAGTAGTTGTCGTCGGTGCAGATCCGCTTGGCACCGATCGGATGGTCACGCGGGATCAGGACCTCGGCCACCGCCGGGTCGTCGATCACGGAGCGGATCTCCTGCTCCCAGAACTCCCGGGCAGTGCGGTTCGCCTCGAGATCGGTCAGCTGGTCGGGGAACGTCTTGCTGAACAGGACTCCGCCCAGAAGCCAACGCTTTTCGTATGCCTCATGGCGTTCATCGTCGGACACGTCCAGCGCCGACCTCGGGTGCGGCTGATGCGGTGAGCCCCCACCGCTCTCCATCGATCGGCGACGACGCTCCGCGTAACCGGCCTTGTGGGCCGCCCGCGTCGCATCGTCGAGCGGCACGTTTCCGGCCGGGATGCTGTAATTCGGAGTCCGCTGGAAGACATGGAGCTCTGCCGCGGTCTCGGCGATGCGCGGAATGGCCTGTATGCCCGATGATCCCGTCCCGATCACCCCAACACGTCGCCCGGCGAAATCGACGCCGCCGTGCGGCCACGACGATGTGTGGTGGATATCGCCGGCGAATGACGTCAGGCCGGGGATCTGCGGGATGTTCGCACTCGACAGCGGCCCGAGCGCGAGCACGCAGAACCTGGCCGATACCTCCTCACCGGCATCGGTGCGCACCAGCCAGCGAAGTGTCGACTCGTCGAGCGTCACGTCGACCACCCGGGTGTTCAATGCGATGTCGCGCCGGAGGTCGAATCTGTCCGCCACATGGTTGAGATAGCGCAGGATCTCGGGCTGCGTCGCGTACTTCTCGCTCCAGTCCCACTCCTGCTGAAGCTGGTCGTCGAAAGAGTATGAGTAGTCAACGCTCTCGACGTCACAACGCGCGCCGGGATAGCGGTTCCAGTACCAGACGCCGCCCACGCCGCCACCTGCCTCATAGACTTGGACGGACTGACCGTCACGTCGAAACCGCTGTAGCGCATACAGTCCCGCGATTCCCGCACCGACCACGACGACGTCGACGGTACGCACATGTGTGGCGGCTTCTGAGTTGGTGGTGTCCACGTCAATTCGCCTTCCGATCGGTACGTTTCACTGACCGTCGACGCTAGGATCGCGAGTCCGCCGAATGCCAGTACTCCTCCCGCTGATCGGCACACTCGGCACCGGTCACATCACCCTCCCGATCATCGGGACAACGCACCTCCGCCCCTCACCCTGCTCACCTACCGTCGGTACTGGTTCACGGAAGGGGAACAGGATGCACTGGGACGACGAAGTAGATGTGCTCGTCGCGGGATCGGGCGGCGGACTCGCCGGCGCCTACACCGCGGCACGCGAAGGACTGCGGGTGGCCGTGGTCGAGGCGACCGACAAGTTCGGGGGTACCACCGCGTACTCCGGCGGCGGCGGGATGTGGTTTCCGTGTAACCCGGCCTTGCGTCGAGCGGGCACCGACGACACCCTCGACGCGGCGCTCGAGTACTTCCACGCCGTGGTCGGCGAGCGCACTCCGGCCGATCTCCAGCAGACCTACATCCGTCGCGGATCCGACGTGATCGAGTATCTGGAGAGCGATCCCGCGTTTGCCTTCGAGATGTTCCCCTGGCCCGACTATTTCGGGAAGGCACCTGGCGCACGGCTCGACGGTCAGCGCCACATCACTCCCGTACCTTTGCCCGCGTCGGAACTCGGCGACCTACGTGACTCGTTGCGCGGCCCGCTCGACACCGATCGGCTTGGTGCGCCACCGCCGGACCTGCTCATCGGCGGACAAGCGCTCATCGGACGATTTCTCAAGGCCATCAGCCGCTTCCCCAATGCGTCACTACACCTCGATTCGCCTCTGGTCGACCTCGTCGTCGAGGACGGTTCGGTGGTCGGGGCGATCGTCGAACACGACGGGACGCGCCGTGCGATCCGGACCTTCCGTGGCGTGCTGCTGGCCGCCGGTGGCTTCGAGCAGAACGACGAGATGCGCGATCGGTTCGGGGTTCCCGGCTCGGCGCGCGACACGATGGGATCGTGGGGAAATCTCGGCCGCGCACATCAGGCCGCGATCACCGCCGGCGCAGACCTCGACCTCATGGATCAGGCATGGTGGTCGCCCGGAATGACCCATCCGGACGGGCGCTCGGCGTTTGCCCTGTGGTTCACCGGTGGCATCTTCGTGAACCAGGAAGGGCAGCGATTCGTCAACGAGTCCGCACCGTATGACCGATTGGGCCGCGAGGCCATCCAGGCCATCGAACAGGAAACACTGGCCCTGCCGTTCTGGATGGTCTACGACGACAAGGAAGGTGTGGTCCCGCCGGTCAAGGCATCCAACGTGTCCATGGTGGACACCGAGGATTACGAGTCCGCGGGACTGTGGCACTCCGCCGACACGCTGGAGGATCTCGCCGCCCGGATCGGTGTCGACCCGACCGGACTCGTAGCGACCATCGAGCGCTTCAACAAGTTCGTGGCCGACGGCGTCGATCCGGACTTCGGCCGTGGCGACGAGGCGTATGACCGAGCGTTCTCCGGCGGCGAGCCGCCGATGGTCCCGATCGACCAGCCGCCCTATCACGCTGCAGCCTTTGGCATCTCCGACCTCGGAACCAAGGGCGGAGTGCACACCGACAGTGCCGGGGCCGCTCTCGACAAGACGGGCCGACGAATCGATGGCCTCTACGCCGCGGGCAACACGATGGCCGCGGTGAGTGGGACCACCTACCCGGGCGGCGGCAACCCTATCGGCGCCTCGGTCCTGTTCAGCCACCTCGCCGTCCTCGACATGCTCTCCCGTACCGGAGAACCCGGCCCCGACACCACGATCTCGAGGAGTTCCGATGAATCCGAATGACCTGATCCGCTCCCGAGTCCTGCAATATCTGTCGGCGATCGGGTCCGGAACGGCCGCGGACATCGCCGCCCTGTACGCCGACGGCGCCACCGTCGAGGACCCCGTCGGTTCCGACATCCGAACCGGCCGAACGGCGATCGAGGAATTCTACGGCCCGCTCAGCGGCGCCGACTGCGACGCCGAACTCCTCACCCTGCGCGTGTCCGGCCACACCGCAGCATTTCACTTCCGCGTCACCACACGAACCCCCGACCAGGTCATCGTCGTCGAACCCATTGACATCATGACGTTCGACGACGATGCCCAGATCACCAGCATGCGTGCGGTCTGGGCACCCGACGACCTGACCATCAAGAACCGATAGAGAGACCGGACATGACCACAGATGAACTGCAGTGGGATCGCGACGTCGACTTCGTCGTGGTCGGGAGCGGGGCGGGCGGGCTCACCGGTGCGTTGGCCGCTGCCGCGGAAGGACTCGATACGCTCATCATCGAGAAGGCCTCGGTCTTCGGCGGTAGCACGGCGCTGTCGGGCGGCGGGGTATGGATTCCGAACAACGCCACCCTTCGCCGCGAAGGGATCGTCGACTCACGCGAGAATGTGCGCGCCTATCTCGACGCCGTCGTCGGCGACCGAGTTCCCTCCGCCAACGTCGACGCCTTCATCGACGAGGGACCGCGGATGGTCGAGTTCCTGGAGAAGACCAGTCCGCACATGCGTTTCCAGTGGTGTCCGGGCTACTCCGACTACCATCCGGAGCGGCCCGGCGGCCGTCCGGAAGGCCGGTCGATCGAGCCGCTGCCGGTCGATCTCAAGCAACTCGGCGAGGACGAGAACCGGTTGCGCCCGGCCGCACTGGCCACGCCTCCCGGTCTGTTCATCACATCCAAGGACTTCGTCGCCCTCAACATGGTGATGCGCACCTGGAAGGGCAGGCGGACCGCGTTGATGACGGGCCTGCGGGCAGTCAAAGCGGTTGTCCTGCGGCGCCATATGGACACGCTCGGCCGAGCACTCGTCGCCCGGCTCCGACTGGCGTTGAAGGACGCGGGCGTGCCACTGCTCCTCGACACGCCCTTGGAGTCACTCATCACCGACGCGTCCGGTGCGGTGATCGGCGTCGTCGCCGATCACCGTGGCGAACAGATCCGCATCCGGGCCCGGGCCGGAGTGTTGCTGGCGACCGGAGGGTTCGAACACAACGACGAGATGCGCAAACGCCATCTCCCGTCCGGCGGGCAGGACGACTACAGCGCGGCGTCGAAGGACAACACGGGAGACGGAATAGTCGCCGGCGCCGACGTCGGTGCCGCGGTGGATCTCATGGACGACGCCTGGTGGATGCCGTCCTTCCAGCGTCCAGACGGCATCAACCAGGTGCTGGTGTCCGAGCGATCGATTCCGCGTTCGATCATCGTCGATCAAAGCGGCCACCGGTTCACCAACGAGGCGGCGCCCTATGTGACCTTCGTGCACGCCCAACTGGCAGGCGGTCACGAACCGGCCTGGTTCATCTTCGATCGCACCGCGAAGAACCGGTATCCGATCGGCGGCATCATGCCTGGACAGTCGTTCCCTGCGGACTGGTCACAGAACGGTCTCCTGGTGAAGGCGAGCACCCTCGGGGAGCTCGCCGCCGCCATCGACGTCGACCCTGCCGCATTGACCGGAACCGTGGAGCGCTACAACGGTTTCGCGCGCGGCGGCAAGGATCTCGATCACGGTCGCGGCGACAGTGCATACGACAACTACTACGGCGACCCGAGTCTCGATCAGCCAACGCTCGACGTTCTCGATCGCGGCCCGTTCTATGCGCTCCGCATGCGTGCCGGTGACCTCGGCACGAAGGGTGGTCTCGTGTACAACGCCGACGCACAGATCCTGCGCAACGACGGAACCGTCATCGACGGTCTCTTCGCGACCGGCAACACGTCGGCCTCGGTGATGGGCAACGACTACGCGGGCGCCGGTGCGACCATCGGTCCCGCCATGGTCTTCGGCTACGTCGCGGCACGCCGCGCCGCTGCCGACCGCTGAGGCCTCCGATGCAAGAGTTGACCTGCGGTACTTGCCGAACCACCGTCCTCGCAGAGAAATTCAGTCCGAGCCATACCAGCATTCAATGGCTCGAGGATGCCGCCCACGCGTGCCCCGAATTCGCTCGCATCATCGCGGCCGGCGAGAACGTGAGCGCCATTCCGACCTGTCCCGCACTCCGCGAAACCATCGAAGAGGCCGCCCGCAACGGGCGGTTGGCGACCGACAGCATTCGGGTCGAGCCGACCCGCGGACTGCCCCACCGATTGCGCCGCGATCAGAACACCCCAGGAGATTGAGATCATGAGCACTCCAGTAACACCATCGGACACAGCACAATTGGCCGGCAAGGTGATCGTCGTCAGCGGCGGTGCGCGCGGCCTCGGCTCGGCGTTCGCGCATCGCATCGTCGCGCGCGGCGGCAAGGTGGTGATCGGCGACATCCTCGACGACGTGGGCAAGCAGACCGCCGAAGATCTCGGTGACGCCGCACGCTACGTCCGTCTCGACGTCACCGATCCCGACCAGTGGGCGGAAGCCGTCGCACACGCACAAGCCGAATTCGGCTCCCTCACAGGGATCGTCAACAACGCCGGGATCTCGACGGGAGCATTCGTCGAGCAGGACACGCTGGAGAACTTCCGACAGGTCCTCGAGATCAACCTCGTCGGCGTGTTCAACGGCATCCGCGCCGCCATCGCACCTCTGCGAGCGGCGGGCGGCGGATCGATCGTCAACATCTCTTCTGCAGCCGGTCTCACCGGATTGCCACTCACCAGCGGCTACGGTGCATCGAAATGGGGCGTCCGCGGACTGACCAAGATCACCGCGGTAGAACTCGCCACGGATCGCATCCGCGTCAACTCGGTCCACCCCGGGATGACCTACACGCCGATGACATCGTCGATCGGTATCGAGACCGGCGATGGCAAATATCCCAACACGCCGATTGGTCGGGTGGGGCTCCCGGACGAGATCGCCGGCGCCGTCAGCTTCCTCCTGTCCGACGATGCCGCATACATGACCGGTGCCGAGCTCGCCGTGGACGGCGGATGGACCGCGGGCCCCACCGTCGCCTACGCGATGGGACAGTGATCATGACCGTGACAAATCCCGCTGCGACGAATCCCGCTGCGACGAATCCCGCTGTGACGATCCCCGGGGTGACGACACGCGAGATCGCCACCTCCCGTGGCGTACTCCGCTACCACGAGGCCGGCGACGGACCGGTCCTGCTGCTTCTGCACGGCTCAGGTCCCGGCGTCACCGGGCTCCGCAACTTCAGCGGAAATCTATCGTTCTTCGCGGAGCATTTCCGTTGCCTCGTCCTGGAATTCCCAGGTTTCGGCGTCAGCGACGACTTCGGCGGCCATCCGATGGTCACCGCGCTGGCCGCGGTCGAGGAGTTCGTCGACGCGCTGGAACTGACGGATGCCGCGATCATCGGCAACTCGATGGGCGGCGGCGTCGCCCTGAGCTATGCGGCCGCCCACCCGGACAAGGTCCGGAGCCTCGTCACGATCGGCGGGATCGGCAAGAACCTCTTCAGCCCGGGACCCAGTGAAGGAATCCGGCTCCTGCAAGAATTCACCGACGACCCGAACCGCGAGCGACTCGTGCGCTGGCTGCACTCGATGGTCTACGACCCCGCCTTGATCACCGACGACCT
Organism: Gordonia sp. DT218; assembly: GCF_049847105.1. Taxonomy (NCBI): domain Bacteria; kingdom Bacillati; phylum Actinomycetota; class Actinomycetes; order Mycobacteriales; family Gordoniaceae; genus Gordonia; species Gordonia sp. DT218. The sequence goes on from NZ_JBNCNS010000001.1 coordinate 1,148,886, forward strand.
CATCGAGGAACGCTGGGCGCAGGCCACCGAGCCCGGCACGCTCGAGAGCGCGCGACGGATGTACGGGTCAACGGCATTCGCCGCGATGATCGCGGCGATGGAGAACTCGGACACTCCCCCGCCCTGGGCGACGATGCACAAGGTCAGCGCACCCACTTTGCTGACGTGGGGCCGCGACGATCGCGTGAGCCCGCTGGACATGGCGTTGATTCCGATGCGGACCATCCCGAACGCCGAGCTGCACGTGTTCCCGCAATGCGGCCACTGGGCGATGATCGAGCAGAAGTCGGCTTTCGAGAGCGCGGTGTCTGCGTTTCTGCGGCGGGTGCCCGCCGTCGGCGGCACCCGATAGCGACAGTCACCCACAGGAGGCCAGGCATGACCAGCACGCCCAGATCCGTCCGACCGCTCGCAGCGTCCGAAATCGACCAGTTCACCTACCAAACCGACGTGCTGGTGATCGGATTCGGCTGTGCCGGAGCGGCTGCCGCTCTCGAGGCGGACGCTGCCGGCGCCGACACGATCCTTCTCGAGCGGCAGAGCGGTGGAGGTGGATCGGCCGCGTTGTCCGGCGGCGAGATCTATCTGGGCGGCGGCACAGGAATCCAGCAGGCGTGCGGATTCACGGATACGCCTGCGGAGATGGAGAAGTTCCTGCTCGCGGCCCTCGGCCCGGACGCCGACGCCGACAAGGTCCGACGTTACTGCCGCGGGAGTGTCGAGCACTACGAATGGCTGGTCGCACAGGGTGTTCCGTTCAAGCCCTCGCTGTGGGACTCACCCACCTGGGTCCCGCCGACCGACGACGGCCTTATGTGGATGGGAGAGAACGCCCATCCCTTCTGCGATCTCGCGACGCCTGTACCCCGCGGCCACCGCGTCACGTCCGACGGCTTCGGCGGCAAGGTTCTGATGGCCGTGCTGGGTGACGCGATCGCGGCATCGGATGTTGCCGTCCACACCGATACCGCGGTCCAACGGCTCATCGTCGAGAACAACCGCGTCGTCGGCGTATCCGCGCGCCATTTCGGCGAGGCCGTCACCTACCGGGCGCGGGGCGGGGTTGTGATCACGACCGGCGGGTTTGCCGACAACACCGAGATGGTCGCTCAGCACGCTCCACAGCTGGTCGGTCTGGGCGTGAACAGCGACGGCGGCGACGACGGTCGCGGTATCCGGATGGCACAAGCCGCCGGTGCCGCGATCCAGCACATGTCGGCCGGCCAGGTCGGCATTTCGTTGATCCCCGGGATGATGGTCCGCGGGATGATCGTGAACGAACTGGGCCAGCGCTTCATCAACGAGGACGTGTATCCCGGCCTCGTCGGTCAGGCCGCTCTGTTCAAGCATGGCTTACGGGTCTGGGTGATTCTCGACGAGAAGGGGTACGAGGAGGTCCCGGAGGACGAGAGATGGGGCGTGGTACCTCATTTCGTCGCCGAGTCCGTCTCGGAGCTCGAACGCGAGATCGGCATGCCTGACGGAGCCCTACAGAACACCGTGGCCGAATACAACCGGTATGCCGGCGAGGGCATCGATCCCTACTTCCACAAGTCCGCCCGGTGGTTGCGGCCATTGCAGGCTCCATTCGCCGCCATCGACGTCCGCAAGGGCATCGCCCCACCGGAATACGGTGCCGCCGGTGGCGGCGGAGCAGAGGTCTTCACCCTCGGTGGCGTGTGCACCACAGTCGACGGGGCGGTCCTGGATCTCGACGGAGAGGCGATACCAGGGCTCTTCGCGGCCGGGCGCGCGACGTCGGGCCTGCACTCCTGGGGCTACATCAGTGGCACCTCACTGGGCGACGGCACCTTCTTCGGCCGACGCGCCGGCGCCGCTGCGGCCGAAAGGCGTTGACAACGCCACACTCCTGGGACACGTGCCAAGACTCGTCACCCAACTGAGCTCGCCGTCCCCTCGCCGAGCTCGCCATCCCCGCCGAGCTCGCATCCTCCGCCGAGCTCGCATCCTCCGCCGATCGAGTAGAGCGAGGCGCCAGCCGAGCTCGCCATCCCCCGCCGATCGAGTAGAGCGAGGCGCCAGCCGAGCTCGTATCGAGATCCCCGCACCCAACCCCGGAAAATCTTCTGCACTATCTTCAAGAAACCCCTTGACGTCGAACATACGTTCGAATACCTTGAATGGCATGAGAACTTCGGGGGAACTCATGACCACAGTCAATACCGTTGTCGATTCGGTGCGCGACCTGCACTTCGACGACGTTTCGAATCTGACGAAGCCGTCGGCATTCGACACCATGAGAGCGCTCATCGTGATGCGCAACCTGCTCGAACACCGCATGGCGACCGTGGCCGGCCACCTCGACCGCCTCGGGGTCGCCAAAGACCACGGCCGCAAGATGACCGAACTACTGATAGTCATGGGCCTCGCCCCCGCATTCGCCGCCCGGCTACAACGCGTCGCCGCGGCTTCGTCATCGTTGCCGACACTGCACGCACATGCCATCGACGGTGCGATCTCCGGTGAACACGTCGACGCCATCGTCAAAGGGGTGGCGCATACTGCTTCGCGGTCTGCGGAACCGATCGACGACGCGACGCGTCTGACCTTTGTGACAGATCTCCTCGGCCAGTTCTTCTCTGGAGCCACACCCGCCCAGATCGCCAAACGTGCTCGTGCACTGGGTAATCAGCAGGCCGACGACACGGGCGGAGTTCCCGCGGCCGAAGACCGTAATCTGAATACCCTGTCGAAATCCATTGATACCGATGGTCGCCTGGAAGTGCGTGCCGACCTCAACGTCGAAGTCGGCGAAAAGTTCCATGCCGCCATCGAAGAACTCGCCAAACCCCGGCCGGAACCCAACGGGTCACCGGATGCGCGGTCGACTGAGCGCCGCCAAGCCGATGCACTGGAGACACTGCTCGACATCGCCGCCCGCGGCACCGACACCGCATCCGCACCGCGGACTCAAACATTGATCACCGTGCCGGCGCAGAGACCCGCACAGGCGCAGTTGGAGTTCATGGGCTCGATCACCGAAGCCACCCTGTACACCCTCACGTGCGACGGCACCATCACCACCATGATCGTGGACGGGGAAAAGGTGCCCCTCGACATCAGCCGGGAGAAACGACTGTTCCCGCCGCCGATACGAAGAGCCCTGCATGAGCGCGACAAGTGCTGCATCAAATGCGGTGCGCCGGCATCCCGTGCGCATGCGCACCATCTGCGTCACTGGGCCGACGGTGGCGAAACCTGCCTGGAAAACGGTTGTTTACTCTGCCCGTCCTGTCACGCCGACGTTCACCACAACGGCTGGGACGTGGTGATGGGATTCGACAAACACCCCTGGCTGATACCACCGGCCGCCTTAGACCCCAAACGGCAACCGATACCGGCTCACAACCGACGCACACTGAGTTTCGACAACCTGCCTTCGGCCGCCTGACCCGGCCGATCCCCGCCACCTGACCCGTTGTCGCTCCTCCATTCCGAACACGCTCCTTCGGTCGAAGCAGCGGGAACGAAACGGTGCAGCGAGAACCCACCATCCGACGCGACGATTCACATGACTTCCCACGCACCTGGTCCCGGCCGGGACCGCATCTGTCCCTTGAGAACTCAATAGTGTGAGAATCGGGCGTCACCTTACGGTGTCGCGTACCCGACGGCCACCCAGATCAGGGTCTTCCGACCCCGAACTGAGTGGTGCGCGATACGCGACACCGTATGGGCGTCGTCGCCGATCAGGCGGCGCCGAGAACCCCAGTGGTCTCGATGATTTCATCACTCGCTCGCCGTGGCATGGCCAGCGCTGTCAGCGCGCCCACCACCGAGACGATCGCACCGATCACGAAGGCCACCTTGAATCCGTCCGAGTCATAGAACGTGGCTCCTTCCGCAACCATCGCGACATGCGAATTGTTCAGCACGGTGAACGCGACCACCGACAGCACCGCCGGGAAGATGCTCTGGCTCACGGCGACGATGCTGGCCGTACTGGCCTGCAGCGTGGGCGACACGGCCTCGATCACCAGGTTCGGCACGGCCGCATACGACATACCCTGCCCCAGACCGAGGATCACCGCTCCAAGGATGATCGTCGACTTCTCCGAATGGTTGAACGCCACCACGAGCATGCCGAGCGCCATCAGCGAGAGGCCTGCGAGCATGAGCAGCCGGGGAGCGAGACCGCGACTCACCAACACACCGACGAGGAGTCCGCCGGTCACGATCGCGATCACCATCGGAAGCTGGAACAGCGCGAAGTCCTCGGCCGACAGACCCCAGCCGTACCCGAGGCCCAGCATGCCGGGAACCATCACCATCATCGGCAGCAGCACCGCGAACAGCCCGGAGATCCCGTACGCGACACCAGCGCTGATGGTCGTGAGATACACCGGACGACGACGCAGCACATCCAGATCCACCAGAGGCGCGGCAACCGTTCTCGCCGACACCAGCCACGCTATGAGCAACGCAACCCCGCCGAGAAGATAGGTGAGAGTCGATGATGCGGTCCAGCCCCAGGACGGCCCGAAACTGACGCCGATCAGCACCCCGGCGAGACCTGCCCCGAGCAGCACCGCGCCCACCAGATCGACGGTTGTCCGCACCCTCAGCGGCGACTCGTCGACGGTGACGAGAATCGCGAACCCGATCGCGACCACGACGGCGAAGAGAAACCAGAAGATACTGCGGAATCCGAAGTCGTCGATCAGCCAGCCGGTGAGGAACGGCGCCGGCACCGCCACCAGGCCCATCCCGGTTGTCGCAATGCTGACCGCCAGCGCGACGGCCTTCGGCGGGAACACATCTCGGATCAGAGAATAACCGAGGAATAGGCACGGGACGAGGAACCCGGCCAGTGCACGGCCGGCGATCATCACGCCGTACGAGGGCGCGATCGCCGACAACAGGCACCCGGCCGCAGCCAACGCGACACAGACGAGCAGGAGTCGACGTTTACCGAACATGTCCGAGAGGCGGCCGATGACGGGCGCGGTGACGGCGCCGGTGAGCAGGAATGCCGTGAGCAGCCAGGCCCCCTGCGTTGTCTGGTAATGGGTGACGATGAACGGCAGTGCCGTCGAGATCATCAGATAGCTGATCGCCAGGACCTCCAGCAACAGCACGATGGACACGAGACCGAGCACGAGCCGGGGCGTCCAGACCCGCTGGTCGTCGGATGTCGCCGCGCCAGGCGTGACGCTCGAGCCCTCGCTCGGAGTGGGTTGTACAGGCATCGCATACCTTCCATGGACACCGACCCACAGACCTCGGGCCGGTACGAAGTGATCGACGACCACAGGATGTGGTGCCAGTCACATCACACCGGCGCCGAACTGCCTGCACCAGCCGAGGCTCCCGCTGTCCGGGACAGATTATCCGGCAAGGCTAGTCACGAAATATTCTGCACTGCAACCATATTGCGGATCTCACAGCCACCGACGCACACGACGACGTGGTCCCGCTCCACACGGGCCCACGTCGTCGGTCGGAATCGAGTCCGGTTGTCAGCGTTGCGTCGACCCCGCATCCACGGGCAGCGTGACCGCGGTGATGTATCGCGCCTCGTCCGAGGCGAGGAACAGTGCGGCGTTCGCGATGTCGACCGGCTCGATCCACGGGACCGGCAGCATGTTCATCGTCTGGGCCGCCGCGGCGAACTCCTCACGGGTGGGGTTCTCCAGATCCGGCCGGAACGCCTTGCGGACCATCGGGTTCTGGATCATCGGCGTGTCGACGTTGGTTGGATGTACAGAGTTCACGCGAATGCCGTGCGGCGCCAGCTCATGTGCCAGCGACCGCATCAGGCCGACAACGCCGTGTTTGGCCGACACGTAGTGGGCAACTCCGGACAGTCCGCGCAGCCCGGCGATGGAGCTGGTCAGGATCATCGCACCACCGCCCTGTTCAATGAGATGCGGCGCGGTCGCCTTGCAGGTCTGCCACACTCCCGTGAGATTGACGTCGATCATCGTGTTCCACGCGTCGTCGGAGAGTCCGACCGCCGCACCCTTCGATGTGATACCCGCTGTGGCGCAGACGATGTCGAGACCACCGAGATCAGCGACAGCAGCGTCGACGGTGGCGCGGAGGAATGTGCCGTCACGGACGTCGACAACTGCGGAGATCACCCGTGAGCCCAGCTTCTCGGCAAGCAACGTCACCTCGTCGAGGTCCTCGGAGGTCGATGGCGGCGTCACTGTCGTCTCCACGGACTGGCAGATGTCGAGGGCGATGATGTCGGCGCCCTCCTCGGCGAAGCGCAACACCTGCGCTCGCCCGATGCCGCGTGCCGCACCGGTCACCAGAGCCACGCGCCCTGCCACGCGGCCCATCACGAGACCTTCGCCACGAGGCCGGCATCGACGACGACATTCGTCCCGGTGACGTAACGCGCCTCCGCGGACAACAGGAACAGCACGGCGTTGCTGACGTCGACGGGGCTGACCCACGGCACGCCGAGCAGGTTGCGGGAGGCGAGCGCGACTGCTGCGTCGTCTTCGGCGGGTGCTTCGAGGTCGGGGCGCAGCTTCGCGAAGACCTGTTCATTGAGGATCATCGACGTACCCACCGATCCCGGGTGGACAGCGTTCACCCGGATACCGTTCGGGCCGAGTTCGTTCGCCAATGTCTGGGTCAGCCCGACGACGCCGTGCTTGCTCGCGCAGTAATGCGCGGTTCCCGCCATCCCCTTGAGCCCGTTGGTCGATCCGATGATCACCACCGACCCGCCCCTTTCCATCAGGGGCACCGTCGCCTTCACCGTGTGCCACGCACCGGTCAGATTGATGTCGACGACCCGTCGCCAGTCGTCGTCGTCGATCTCCCACGATGGGCGGGCCTCCGGGTAGACACCGGCGTTGGCGACCACGGCATCGAGGCGACCGAGTTCGTCGACGCCTGCGCGCACAGCAGCGGCGAGGCTCTCGAAGTCACGGATGTCGGCACAAGCGGTGACGCAGCGCCCGCCCACCCAGTCGACCTCGCGCAGCGTGCCGGCCAGATCGTCGACCGACGCCTCTAGGTCGACCGCGATGACACTCGCACCCTCCTCGGCAAGCCGCACGCAGTGGCTTCGCCCCATCCCCTTGGCCGCGCCGGTGACCAGGACGACCTGATCGCTCATGCGGTTCATCTCGTTCTCCCGAAACACCTGTGCATGGCCGCGACCATAAGGTCAGGTGATCGCGCTGGAACCATCTGTCTCCCACTCAGCGGGCCACCGCCGAGATCTCTCCCGGACAACAGAATCCGCCACTCCGCGGGGCCGACCCACCGCACACCATGACGTCATCGCAACGAAGGAGGTTCCTATGACGACGGTTGCCGCGCGCGTGGCCCCACCGCGTCCCGCGTCGGCCCGCGTCTCACGCGTCATCGACGAGACCCGGCACGCGAAGTCCATCGTGTTCGAGGTGCCCGCCGACCGCACGCACGACTTCACCTATCGTCCCGGGCAATTCCTGACCTTGCGCATCCCGAGCGATACGACAGGGTCGGTGGCGCGCTGCTATTCACTCGCCAGCTGCCCGGTCAGCGACGCCGAGCTTATGGTCACGATCAAACGCACTGCGGACGGTTATGGCTCCAACTGGTTGTGCGACAACGTGTCCGAAGGAGACATCGTCGACCTGCTCCCGCCCTCCGGCGTCTTCACGCCGGCGTCGGCCGACGAGGATCTCCTCCTCTGGGGGGCCGGGAGCGGCATCACCCCGCTGTTCTCGATCCTCAAGTCCACTCTCGCGACCGGGAGTGGGCAGGTTGCCCTCGTCTACGCCAACAACGACGCCGACTCGATCATCTTCGACGAACAACTGCGCGTACTCGCCGCCCGGCACCCGAATCGTCTGGTCGTGATCCATTGGCTCGAATCCGTCCGGGAGCGCCCAACCGCCGACCAACTCGCGCGGTTGGCCGAACCGTTCGCCGACCGACACTCGTACATTTGCGGTCCCGCGGGATTCATGGCGACCGTGCGGGACGCGATGGCGAGTCTCGGCGTACCGCGGTCACGGGTGCACGCCGAGGTCTTCGCATCTCTTCGCGGCGACCCCTTCGCCCAGCGCGCATCGGAACCACACGCACCGGAACCGGCCGCGGAGTCCGATGCCCTCGCCACGACGACCGCGCAGGTCGATACCGACGGAGACACCCACACCATCGACTGGCCGCGATCGCAGAACCTGGTGGAAGCGATGCTCGCCCACGGGGTCGACGTCCCCTTCTCCTGCCGCGAAGGGCAATGCGGCACGTGCGCGTGTGTCGTCGTCGACGGCGACGTGACGATGACCGACACCGGCGTGCTCGACGAGGACGACCTCGAAGCCGGCTACGTCCTGGCGTGCCAGGCCCGTCCGAACGGTGATTTCGCCCGCATCAGATTCTGATCGACAATCCACTCGAGAAAGAGGGAACAATCCTGTGTTGACCACGATTCGCCGGCGGAACGGCATCCGCCTCGCCGTTGCGGCCGTCAGCATCTGCCTGACGTCCGTCGGGATCGCCACGATTCCGGAGTCCGCACCGTCGGCATCCGCGGCTCCGGTCGCCGGCGCGAGCATCGGGATCTCGGCAGCCAATGCGCGTGATGTCGGCGGCTACGCGACTCGGGACGGTTCCACCGTCCGCACCGGCTTCGTCTATCGCAGCAATGCACTCAACACGTTGACCGATGCGGACAAGCAGAAGCTCGTCGCACTGGGCATCACCGACATCGTCGACGTCCGGTCACCCAACGAGGTCGCCGCGAGCCCTGACAGTCTCCCGCCGGTCCGATACACCAAGCGGCCGATCTGGGATCCCGACAACGATTTCTATCTGACGGTCAACCGGATCATCGGAAGTGGCCCGGCGGCCCAGCAGCAGGCCCTCGGCGGGGGCAAGGCAGCGCGGATGATGCAGGACTACTACCGCTGGATGATCACGGACGCGGCCGCCCGCCGCCAGGTCGGCTCGACCCTGCGTGACATCGCCACGTCCTCCACACCGCTCCTCTTTCACTGCACGTCGGGTAAGGACCGGACCGGTCTCATCTCGGCTGTCCTGCTGACCGCCCTCGGCGTACCCGAGCGGACCGTCTTCCAGGATTACCTCGCATCGAACTCTCGCCTCGCCGCGAGCAACCAAGCGCAGATGAAATACCTCGTCGACCGCGGTCTGGTGACCGACCCCGCGCTGTTCACCCCGGTCCTCGGCGTCCAGAGAGATTTCCTCGCGGCGTCGTTCGACCAGATCCGCCGGTCGTATGGCTCGTTCGACCGCTTCCTGGATCGCGGACTGGGCGTCGACGCGGTGACCGTGAAGGCCCTCCGGGCGAAGATGTTGCGCCGTGGCGGGCTCCCTCCGCTGTTCGGATCGCTCGACGGCGGCAGCTCGAACTGACCCGGAGTTACGGGCCTCCTCTGGCGTACCATTTCTGCAACGTGTTCTAATTCAGAACAAGAACTTGTTGCACCCCGCGGCGCACGAAGGGACTTCCATGGCCGGCGCGACCGATCCTGCAGAACAGACCACCACGGCACAATCCACAAAGAGCGAGACGTACGACGTCATCGTCGTCGGTGCCGGGGCGGCCGGCTTGAGCGCGGCCATCACGGCCGCCGCGAGCGGCCTGAAGACCGTCATCATCGAGAAGTCCCCGTACTGGGGTGGCTCGACCTCACGCTCGGGCGGTGGTGTCTGGATCCCGAACAACTCGGTGCTGAAGCGGGACGGTGTCGACGACACCACCGACAAGGCCCGCGAGTATGTGCACGCGATCATCGGCGAACACGCACCCGCCGAGCGCATCGACGCCTACATCGACCGTGGGCCCGAGGCGCTGGACTTCCTCATGAAGAACGCCCCGCTCGACCTCGAATGGGTGAAGAACTACTCCGACTACTACCCCGAGGCCCCTGGCGGCCGCCTCGGCGGTCGGTCCGTCGAGCCACGCCCGTTCGACGCCCGCAAACTCGGCGACGACCTCAAGACCCTGCATCCGCAGTACACCAAGGCGCCGCTGAACATGGTGGTCCTGCAGTCGGATTACCGCTGGCTCAACACCGGTCTCCGGCACTGGCGGGGTCCGCTCCGGATGGCCAAGGTCGGCAGCCGGTTCTTCTGGGCCCGCTCGCGTGGCAAGAAGCTCATCGCGATGGGCGCCGCACTCGCGGCCGAACTCCTGCTCGGGGTCCGTCAGCTCGGAGTTCCGCTCCGTCTCAACACCGGTCTCACCGATCTGCTGACCGAGGACGGCCGCGTGGTCGGTGTGGTCGCCGAGTCCGACGGCGCGACCTTCCCCATCCACGCTCGGCACGGCGTGATCCTGGCGTGCGGCGGCTTCGAGAACAATGCCGAGATGCGGCGCAAGTACCAGCGGGAGCCGATCGGTTCGGACTGGACCACCGGCGCACCTTCCAACACCGGTGACGGCATCAGTGCGGGACAGAAGATCGGTGCTGCGGTCTCACTGATGGACGACGCCTGGTGGGGCCCGACGATCCCGCTGCCCCGCGGTCCGTGGTTCGCGCTGTCGGAACGGTCCGTTCCCGGCACCTTCATCGTCAACGAGCAGGGACAGCGATTCATGAACGAATCGTTGCCGTACGTGGAGGCGGTGCATCAGATGTACGGCGGCGAGTTCGGTCAGGGCGAGGGGCCCGGCACCAATGTGCCGTCGTGGCTGATCTTCGACCAGAACTGCCGCAACCGCTATCTGTTCGCGGGAATCAACGCGCGCCAACCGCTTCCGAAGAAGTGGCTTGAGTCGGGTGTGGTGGTCAAGGCCGACACCATCGCCGAACTCGCCGAGAAGACCGGCCTGCCGGCGGACGCCCTCGCGGCGACCACCGAGCGGTTCAACGGCTTCGCACGGTCAGGTGTGGACGCCGACTTCGGACGCGGCAAGAGCGGCTACGACCACTACTACGGCGACATCACCAACAAACCGAACCCGAGCCTCGGCGCCGTGGCCAAGGCGCCGTTCTATGCGGCCAAGATGGTTCCCGGCGACCTCGGTACCAAGGGCGGCATCGACACCGACGCGTCCGGTCGCGCACTGCGGGCCGACGGCTCCGTGATCGACGGCCTCTACGCCGCGGGCAACACCAGCGCACCGGTGATGGGCCACACCTACGCCGGCCCCGGCGCCACCATCGGCCCGGCCTTGGTCTTCGGATATCTCGCGGCCCTCGATGCCGCGGCGAAAGCGCAGACCGCCGCACCGTCCACGAGCACCACAGGAGCCTGATCACCGTGCCCATCGATCCATCCGTAGCCGTCGGCGCCGATCTCGGCGAGGTCTCGTTCGAATGGTCGGCCTCTGACGTCGCGCTGTATCACCTTGCCGTCGGCGCAGCGGCCGACCCGATGGACACCGCCGGGCTCGCCTACATCGACGACGTCGCGCCGAAGGTTCTGCCGACGTTCGCCGCTGTCGCCGCGTCGTTCCACATGACCGAGCCGCCGACGGTGAACTTTCCCGGCATCGACATCGATCTCGCGAAGGTGGTGCACGGGAGCGAGAAGATCACCGCACACCGACCGGTGCCGGCGACCGGCAAGGCGACGAGCCGAACGCGGATCGTCGAAGTCCAGGACAAGGGCTCGGCGGCCGTCGTCATCCTGGAGGCAGCGACCTCCGACGACGCTGGTCCTCTGTGGACCACCCAGTGGTCGATCTTCGCCAAGGGCGAGGGCGGCTTCGGCGGCGAACGCGGCGCGTCCGCCAAGGTGGCCTACCCGGATCGCGAGCCCGACCATCGTCTGTCGGTGCCGACACTGCCGCAGCAGGCGCTGCTCTACCGGCTGTGCGGTGACCGTAATCCGTTGCACTCGGACCCGGAGTTCGCCGCGAATGCCGGCTTCCCGCGCCCGATCCTGCATGGCCGCTGCACCTACGGCTCGGTCTGTCGCGCGGTCACGGATGCTGTCCTCGGCGGCGACGTCACCGCGGTCCGCGAGTACTCGGCATCCTTCGCCGGTGTTGTGTTCCCCGGTGAGACGCTGGACGTGAACGTCTGGGACGAGGGCGAACAGCTGCTCGTCACGGCGACCGTGGCCGACCGCGACGGCGCGCCTGCACTCGCGAACGTGGTCCTCACCGTCGCGCGCTGACGGTACGAGAGGCCTTCGGTAACACGAGGTCTCGATACGCCGACTCGCTTCGCTCGCCGGCTACTCGACCGGCGGTGGGCACTCCCCGCTGACCGGCAGGCCACCACCGACCGGGGTGGGTACTCCCCGCTGATCGGCAGGCCACCGCCGACCCGCGGTAGGCACTCCCCGCTGACCGGCAGGTCACCACCGACCCGCGGTCGGTAGTTCACCGCTGATCGAGTAGACGACGAGCGTAGCGAGGAAGTCGTATCGAGATCATCCCGCGGGCAACAGCCCGACGAGCCCACGCAGATCGTCGTCGGACGGCACCTCGCGGACGAATACGACCCGATAGAGCAGGTATCCCGCCCAGCCGTCGACGATGACGTCGATCGGCAGGACGGCAGGTAATTCCGATCGTGTGATCCCCCGCCGCAGGATCTCCGCTCCTGGCTCCTTCCACGCGCGAAGGAGCTCGCGCAATTCGAGCTGCCCGGCCTCGCCGCGCTCGGCGAGCGCTCCGGCGACCACGGACGGCCCGCCCAACAACGTCAGGGTGTGCCTGAGGTCGCGGAGATGGCTCAGGGCGTCCCCGGCGACCGAACCCGTGTCAGGAGCCGGCGGCGCGGCGAGGTCAGCGGCGAAGGCGTCGGTGATGACCGCGGCCTTCGTCGGCCAACGTCGATACAGCGATGCCTTGCCCACGCCCGCACGGGCGGCGATGGCGTCCATCGTGGTCTGGTGATAACCGACCTCGTCGATGAGGCCCCGGGTGGCATCCAGGATCTTCTCGTCGAGCCGCTCGTCGCGTGGTCGACCTCGCCCTCGCAAAACCTCGCCGTCGACCATCTCACCATGCTTCCTCATCCCGCTTCCGGAATAACGGAACGACCAGTCTCGTTATTAGGAGTGTACGACCCGCCAATGGGACGGGCCGGCCTTTCACGAAAGAGGTTCGCACCATGACTGCTCGATTCAGCGACAAGGTAGTGCTCATCACCGGCGCAGGTTCGGGGCTCGGCAGGGCCGCCGCCACTCAGGTCGCCGGCGAAGGGGCGTCCCTGGCTCTGGTGGACGTCAGCGAGCAGGGCCTCGCCGGGACCGCCGACGCCATCGCCGACATCGCCTCCGACGCGAAGGTGATCCAGATCGTCGCCGACGTCGCCGACGAAGATGCGGTCAAGGGCTACGTTGACCGGACCGTCGAGACCTTCGGTCGCATCGATGCCTTCTTCAACAACGCCGGCATCGAGGGAAAGCAGGATCTCACCCAGGACTTCGGAACCGACGAGTTCGACAAGGTCCTCTCGATCAACCTGCGCGGAGTGTTCCTCGGGCTCAAGCACGTGCTCGCGGTCATGAAGGAGCAGGGATCGGGCAGTGTCGTGAACACGGCATCGGTCGGCGGTATCCGCGGCGTCGGCAACCAGTCGGGATACGCGGCCGCCAAGCACGGCGTGGTCGGCCTGACCCGCAACTCTGGCATCGAATACGGCCAGTACGGCGTGTCCGTCAAGGCCATCGCGCCGGGAGCGATCATGACCCCGATGGTCGAGGGTTCACTCAAGCAGCTGGACCCGGAGAACTGGGAAGAGGCGGGCCGACAGTTCGTGAGCGTCAACCCGATGAAGCGTTTCGGTCGCCCCGAGGAGGTCGGCAACCTGGTCGCCTTCCTGCTCTCCGACGAGTCGTCGTTCATCAATGCGACCGTCATCCCCATCGACGGAGGGCAGTCCGAGAAGTACTGATCGAGGAGTTCGAGTGGTCTGCGCCACAGCGCGGTGCGTGTGACCCCAACCTGGTCGGCCGGGCAGTAATCTCGACGCGGACAACCGCCGTCGACTTTGCCCGGCCGCCGGGCATCCGCGAGGAGAACTCATGAGTGATTCGCTGCAGTCCCTGCTCGACAACGATCGCCCCGCCGTGGTCGCCGACCTTGTCGAGGTGATCGACGCCGAGGTGTCGGACCAGAAGGGACTCGGCGGCGCCGCGGTGAAGACGGCCTACGCGGCCGCCCAGAAGGTCAAGCCCGGCGTCACCGCGTCGGCGACCGACAAGATGCTCCCGGACTTCCTGTCGGCACTTGCCCCCCTGTGGGACTCGAAGCCGGGCGGGGTCGCTTTCGGCGATCATCTCGTCGCCAATGGCGATGCTGCCGCCGAGGCGCTGTTGACGGTCACCGATGATCAGGCCGCGACCGCGAAGCCGTCGCTCGCCAAGGCATACAACTCGTTGCGAGGCAAGGCCAAAGGCTATGTCCTTGCAGCGCTCCCTCGTGTGGGCACCGCAATCGAGAAGCACGCAGGCTGATTCGACCAACCACGCGCGCGTCGCCGAGAACTCCTCGGCGGCGCGCGTTATCGTGTCAGGCGGCAGATGTGACGATGACGAGCAGGCCGACGACCACCGCGACCAACGCCGCCACCATCGACAGCACACGCCATACGTGCACGCGCACAGGCGAGTAGTCGGTACCTTGTGAAGAGGCGACACGGGATGGCGCCATGATCTCCCACTTTCGGTTGTCCGGGTCACCATCGACCGAACGGCCGACCATCGCCGGGATTTGTTACTGCAGTGATAAATGTGTCACATGTTGCGCTCAGGTTGACGTCGCCGACACCGCGTGTCTCGATTACGAAACAGCAACACCGCGGCCAGGGATCTGATGAGGTGAGGCGATGCGCCCGAAGATGAGTCGAGACGACCTCCGGTCTGCGTGGCTGATCTTGATCGCGTGCGCTGCGGTGAGCATGGTCGTCGCGGCGATGGCCGCGCTGAACACCGCGCTCCCCGCCATCGCCATCGACGTCGGCGCGGACGCCGGACAGATGACCTGGATCGTCGACGGATACACCCTTGCGCTGGCCGCACTGTTGTTGCCCGCCGGCGCCGTCGGTGATCGATTCGGCCGCCGGGGCGTGCTGATCGTGGGTCTCGTGATCTTCGGCATCGCATCCCTGATCGCCATCTGGGTGAGCAGCCCCACCGAGTTGATCGCGACTCGCTGCCTTGCCGGTGCTGCTGCCGCGCTCATCATGCCGACCACCCTCTCGTTGATCACCTCCGGCGTGCCGGAGTCGCGGCGCGCGATGGCTGTCAGCATCTGGGCCGCTGTCGCAGGTGGTGGCGCCATCGCAGGCTTCCTGGTGACCGGCGTCTTGCTCGAATTCTTCTCGTGGCACTCGATCTTCATAACCTTCGCCGCGTCGTCGGTGATATCGGCGGCGTTGTGCTTCACCATCGGCACCTCACGAGACCGCAATCCCGGCGCATTCGACTATCTCGGCACCATGTCCTCGGTGCTGGCCGTGACGGCCATCGTGTTCGGCTTACTCGAAGCGCCGCATCGCGGTTGGGATGATCCGGTCGTTCTGGTCTGCCTCGTCGGAGGCATCCTGCTCGTCGGGGTGTTCTGCATCATCGAGTTGCGACGGGAGTCGCCGCTGCTCGACATCCGCCTGTTTACCAACCGCGCTTTCGGGTCGGGATCCCTGTCGGTGGCCATACAGTTCCTCGGCTCCTTCGGCATGTTCTATCTGCTGTTGCAGCAACTCCAATTGGTGTTCGGATACTCGCCACTCAAGTCCGCTCTTGCCCTGCTTCCTTTCGTCGTGGGCGTCGGCATCTTTTCGCTGGTCGGCAACTGGGCCGCTGTCCGCTTTCACATGGTGAAGTACTTCATCAGCGGCGGCGTGCTGCTCTCCGGGGTCGGCATCATCCTCATGGGGGCCATCGACTACGACGACTATCTGTCGGTCGCATGGATTCTCGGGATCTTCGCCAGCGGTATCGGGCTGGCGAACGCGACGTCGACCACCGCGATCATGTCGAACACTCCCCTGGACAACCAGGGCATCGGGTCCGCGGTCAACGACACGTCTCGCGAAGTCGGCGCGGCCATCGGGATCGCGTTGGCGGGAAGCATCGTGGCAGCGGGCTGGTCGTCGCGGATCGGCCCAGTGGCCGACGCGACCCGCGACCAGATGGTCGAGGCCGGACAGCAAAGAATCGCTGCCGGTGACGCTGCCGGCGGGCAGGCACTGGTCGCGCAGGCCGATGTCGCGGCCGACACCATTCGCCGGTCCCTCGCCGAGGCCAGCGCCGTCGCCGACCGTCTCGCCGATCAGGCGGGCCCACTCGCCGCCCGCATCCTCGACGGGGCCCGCGAGGCATTCATGGGTCCCCTGAGCCAGGCCTACATCGTGCTCGGATCATTGATCGTCGCCAGTTCATTACTGCTGTTCTGGCTGACGCCGATGCGCATCGTCGAGGAATCTCCCGACGCCACCGACGATCCCGGCCTCGCGGACGCCGACGGTGCCGCCCCCGCGGACACTGACTCCGACGCCGATACCGTCGACACGCGGCCAGGCGGCTGAATGCCGCCGGCTCGCCCATGATCTCGGCCGACAACCTGTTCGGCGCGGGGGTGTCGATCGCGCTGCTCGTCGCGGTCATCGCGTTCACCATGACCGCCCGTCGGGCTCCCCCGGCCGTCGTCGCGGTGCCCGCCGCAGTTCTGGTGGTCGCGACAGGGCTCGCGTCATGGTCGAGCGCCGCGGACGAACTCGAGTTCATGGCGCCGACGATCGCCTTTCTCGCGGCGATGTTGGTCGTCGCCGATGTCTGTGCCCGGACCGGTGTGTTCGCCTGGGTGGGCGCGCTCATGTCACGCCGGAGCCGCGGGTCGCCGAACCGACTGTTGCGCATCGTGTTCGCGGTGGCCGCCGTGGTCACAGCCATTCTGAGCCTGGATGCGACCATCGTGCTGCTGACACCGCTCGCCGTCGCCGCTGCCCGCCGCGTCGGCGCACGGGTGACACCGGTCAGCATGGCCACCGCTCACCTGGCCAACAGCGCCTCGACGCTGATGCCGGTGTCGAATCTGACCAATCTCATCGCCTTCTCGGCGACGGGACTCACCTTCCTGTCCTTCACCGCGACGATGGCCGCACCATGGCTCGCTGCGATCGTGGTGGAGTTCCTCATCTTCCGGTTCTTCTTCGGCAAGGATCTCAGGGCCCGCCCCACTATCGCGACCGCTACCGGCAATGACTCGGTTGATATCCGCGACGACCCGCCGGCACCACGGTGGACGCTCACCTGCCTCGGACTGCTGCTGGTCGGATTCGTGGTAGCCGAACCCCTTGACATCCCGTTGGCCGCCGTCGCGGCCGCAGGCGCGGTGTTGATGGCCGCGCCGTTGCTGGTCGCGACCCCACGCTCGGCCACGATCCACGTGATCCGGGCGGCCAATATCCCGTTCCTCGCCTTTGTCGCGGCCCTCGGCGTGGTCATCCTGCCTGTACGTGCGGGCCCGCTCGGTGACGCGGTCGCCGAGCTGATCCCCTCTGACACAGGCCTGTTGGCATTTCTTGCGGTCGCGGCGCTGGCCGCCGTGCTGGCCAACGTCCTGAACAACCTACCGGCCACCTTGCTGCTGGTACCACTGGTCGCTCATCAGCCCGCGCTGGTACTCGCGGTACTGCTGGGCGTCAACATCGGACCCAACCTCGCCTACTTCGGCTCGCTGGCGACGTTGCTGTGGCGCGACGTGATGCACCGTCACGCCCTGCCGCCGCCCTCGCGGCGCTACTTGCAGCTCGGGTTGTTGTCGGTGCCGCCCACCCTGATCACCGCCGTCGTCGCACTGTGGATCAGTCTGCAACTCAGCTGACCCCGCCGATCGGGCACAGAACCACGCCGACCGTGCACAGAAATCCGTCGACCGTGCGCAATCAGTCGATGCTGCTCACTGCTGCGCACAGTCGACGCGATCCGGTGCCCGATCGACGACGAATTGCGCACGCTCGATGTGGAATTGCGCCCGGTCGGCGGGATTCTGTACCCGATCGGCGGGTTACGAGTTGAGACCCGGGCGACCGTCTACGTCGCGGCGCCTGCGGTCTCGCTGGCGTCGGCGGCGGCGTTCTTGGCCCACCGGTAGTCGGCCTTGCCCGCCGGGGTTCGCTTGACCTCGTCGACGAACACGACGGTGCGCGGAACCTTGTAGCGGGCGAGGGTCTTTCGACAATGGTCCTGGATCTCTTCCAGCGTCGGCTCGATCGCGCCATCGGCCACCTGGATGACGGCCGCCACGCGCTGACCGTAACGCTCGTCGGGCACCGGGACGACCAGTGCGTCGGCGACCGCGGGATGCGCATGAAGTTCGGCTTCGACCTCTTCGGCGTACACCTTCTCGCCGCCGGTGTTGATGCACTGCGACCCGCGACCGAGGAACACGATTGTGCCGTCGGCCTCCACCGTGCCCATGTCGCCCAGGATCGATATCCGGGTGCCGTCCGGCAGGGTCGGGAAGGTCTTCGCGGTCTTCGCCTCGTCCTTGTAGTAGCCGAGCGGGACATTGCCGATGCGCGCGATGTAGCCCACATCGCCGGAACCGGGCTCGATCTTGTTGAGCGACTCGTCGACCACCATCATCCGATCGGTCGGCGGCACCCGGAGATTCCCGTTGTCGTCCATCATGATCTCGCCGTCGTTGCCCGACTCCGATGCACCGAAGTTGTCGCGCAACACCAGATCCGACTTCACCGCCAAGAAGCGGTCGCGCACATGCTGCGACCAGATCGCGCCACCGGACGTCACCGAGAACAGCGACGACAGGTCGACCTCATCGGTGCGACGCTCGAACTCCTCGACGAGCGGCATTCCCATGGCATCACCGACGATGAGGATGATCTGAACCTTCTCCGCCTCGACCGCGGACACGATGGCGACGGGGTCGAAGTCCCGCTCGATGACGAGCCGCCCGCCGAGGGTGAAGAAGGTGAACAGCGAGTACGACGCGGCACCATGCATCAGCGGAGCCGCAAGCAGGAAGGCGATCGACGGGAAATCCTTGACCGCAGTGGCGATCTCGGCCAGGTCTTTCCGAGCCTCGCCGTACGGGTTCCCGCCCGACAGCGGCTTCCGGAAGAAGTCGTCGTGCTGCCACATGACGCCCTTGGGGTAGCCCGTGGTGCCGCCGGTGTAGAGGAGGTACAGCTCCTCGCCGTTGCGCGCCTCGAAGTCACGTTCGGTTGACTTCGTGTCCGAATCGGCGAACGACACGATCTCCACGGATCGGTCACCCGGGAGATCGACTGCGGCGTCCGACAGCTCGTTCTCGACCGCACCGATCACCAGAACGGTGCGGACCGAGGGCAGCTCGGGCAACAGCGCGGCCACGCTGCGCTGGTGTTCGGGAAGCTCGACGATGATCGCGCGCGAGTCCGAGTTATCGAAGATGTACTGCAGTTCGGGATTTGTGTAGCGATAGTTGATGTTCACCGGCACGGCACGGATCTTCAGCAACCCCAGCAGGCTGGTCACGTGCTCGACACTGTTCTTCAGGAACAGCGAGACGTTGTCGTGGGCGCCGATCCCGGCACCCGACAGCATATGTGCGACCTGGTTGGCCAGCCCGTCGAGTTCGGCATAGCTGATCTGACGCCCCTGGTAGCTCAGCGCGATGCGCTCGGGCACCGAATCGGCGACCGTCTCGAACACGTCGGCCAGATTGAACTTCATTGTCTTTCTCCCTTTTGCTGAACTCGCCTAGTTGACCTGAGACCGCGTGAGCACCAGACCGCTGGTGGGGACCCCCGTACCCGCGGTGACCACGATCTTGTCGGCGTTCTCGACCTGATTGACCGAATCGCCACGTATCTGTCGGACCGCCTCCGCGATCCCGTTCATCCCGTGAATGTAGGCCTCACCGAGTTGTCCCCCATGGGTGTTCAGAGGCAGCTCGCCACCGACCTCGAGCGCGCCCGGGCGCCGGACGAAGTCTTTCGCCTCTCCTCGACCACAGAACCCCAACTCCTCGAGCTGCATCAGCGTGTAAGGAGTGAAGTGGTCGTAGAGGATGGCCATGTCCATGTCGGACGGACCGAGCCCCGACTGCTTCCACAACTGCCGGCCCACCAGGCCCATCTCCGGAAGGCCCGCGAGGTCGTCGCGGTAGTAGCTCGACATGATGAACTGGTCGTCGGCGCTTCCGGCCGCTGCCGCGGAGATCACCGCGGGCACTTGCGGCAGGTCGCGGGCGCGCTCGGCCGACACCACCACGATGGCCACGCCACCGTCGGATTCCTGGCAGCAGTCGAGGAGGTGCAACGGCTCGGCGATGTAGCGGGAGGACTGGTGGTCTTCCAGCGTGATCGGCTTGCCGTGAAAGAACGCGTTGGGGTTGACCGCGGCATGTTTGCGGTCGACCACCGCGATTCGGCCGAAATCCTCACTGGTTGCACCATATTCGTGCATATACCGCTGAGCGACCATCGCGACGAACGCGGCCGGCGTAGACAGGCCGTGCGGGTAGGAGAATGCGTTGTCGGTGCCCGACGAGTTCTCCTGATTGGCGACGGCACTGTTGACCTGACCGAATCGGAGGCCGGATCGTTCGTTGAAGGCCCGGTAGGCGACGACGACGTCGGCCACTCCGGTCGCAACGGCCATCGCCGCCTGTTGCACGGTCGCGCAAGCCGCACCACCGCCGTAATGGATGCGGGAGAAGTAGGTCATCTCCTTGATGCCCACCGCACGCGCCACAGCGATCTCGGCGTTGGTGTCCATCGTGAAGGAGACCAGACCGTCGACGTCCGCCGGAGTGAGCCCGGCATCTGCCACGGCGGCCGACACGGCCTCGGCGGCCAATCGCAACTCACTGCGCCCGGAATCCTTGGAGAACTCGGTGGCGCCGATGCCGGCGATCGCAGCCTGTCCGGAGAGCCCGGCCATCACGACTTCCTTTCCGTGGTCTGCCCGTGGGTGAGGGTGACCGTCGAGATCACATGCTTTCCCAGGGAATTGGTCCCGGTCACCGACACGGTGATCACGCCGTCGGTGACGTCGGTGACCTCACCGGCGAAGGTAACCGAGTCGTAGGCATACCAGGGCACACCGAGTTTCAGGGAGATCGATCGAATCCGCGCGGTCGGTCCCGCCCAGTCGGTGACGAAGCGCTCGACGAGACCGGTGTCGGTGAGGATGTTGACGAAGATGTCCTTGGAACCCTTGGCCTGTGCGAGATCCCGGTCGTGGTGTACGTCCTGGAAGTCGCGGGTGGCCAGCGCGGTCGCAACGACGAACGTCGGGGTGGCCTCGATCGTCAGCGGCGGCAACGTGTCTGCCACCTGAACCGGTTGGGGTGCAAGGGCGGTCACGACTTTCCCTCCTCGACGGGTGTGAATGCGTACAGGGTCCACGAGTCGGCTTCGGTGTCGGCGTCGGTCGGGAAATCGAGATATGTCGCCTCGACCGGCAGGCCCACCCGCACCTGATCTGGCGTGATGCCGCGGAGCTCGCCCAGCATGCGGACGCCTTCGTCGAGTTCGACGAGTGCCACCACGAACGGCAGTTGGCGGCCGGGTACCTTCGGCGCGTGATGGACGACGTAGCTGTAGACGGTTCCACGCCCCGTGGAGACCACGTAATCCGTCTCCGGCACAAGGCCGTCCGCTTGGCGCGGCTTCCAGGTGGCTGGGATCGGCGGATGTCGCAGCGTCCCGTCGGCCACTTTCTGAATCCGCAACTCGTGCTGCGCGACGCCGTCCCAGAAGAACGTGGTGTCTCGCGAAGCGCTCGGCTTGAGCATGCGAGTCGGATCGAGATCCTCGGGAACCGTCGTGGCCACATCTGCCTCCGCCTCCGATGACGGCGGGCGGAACTTCAGGATGCGGAACGACATCTCGGCGACCACCTCGTCCCCGACGGACCACACGTTGCGGGTGGTGAAGAACCATCCCTCACCGAGCGCGGTGTTCTTGGGGCCGACCACGTCGACGAGTTCGGCCGACAGGCTGACCTCTTCGCCGGGTTCGGTGTAGCGGTGATAGACGGTGTCGCAGTTGGTCGCGACGACGGAGGTGTAGCCCGCGTCGTCCAACAGTTCGCTGGCGCGACCGAGCGGATCGTCCGTGGTGCGCTTGCCGTGCAGGCCACGCATCGTCCAGACCTGGGCCATGGCCGGCGGCGCGACCACACCGGGATGGCCCGCCGCACGCGCCACCGATTCGTCGACATAGATGGGGTTCTCGTCCCCCATCGCCTCGACCCAGTTGTTGATCATCGGCTGGTTGATCGGGTCACGCCCGGTGACGGGTGCGCTGCGGCCGTCGGCCTTGATGGCTTCTGCGGCAGCACGGATCTCGTCGGCGGAGGTCTCGATACGCCCCTCGTCCCTCGGGGCCACTCGACCGGCAGTTCGGCTCATCGCTTCGCCCTCGGCAATCCCAGTCCGGAGGTCGCGATCATGTCGCGCATGACCTCGTTGACACCACCGCCGAAGGTGATCACCACATTGCGCTTCTGCTGGACGTCCAACCAGTCGACCAGCGCCGCGGTCTCCGGATCGGTGAAATCTCCGTAGCGCCCGACGATCTCGTTGATGAGGCGGCCGATGGTCTGGAGACGCTCGGTGGCGAAAACCTTGGTCGCGGCGGCATCGGCCATCGAGATCGCCTCTCCGGTGGATGCGACCTGCCAGTTCAGCAACTCGTTGATCCGGGCGTAGGCCTCGATCTCGGCGAGCGCGCGACGGACGTCGGGGTGCTTGGCGATCACCGTGCCATCGGAACCGGGCTGTTGGGACCACGCCCTGATACGGGCCGCGAGGCCGTCGATGCGGCCGGCCGGGCCGAGCATGACGCGTTCGTGGTTGAGCTGCGTGGTGATCAGCTTCCAGCCGCCGCCCTCGTCGCCGACACGCATCGACACCGGCACGCGGACGTTGTTGTAGTACGTCGCGTTCACGTGGTGTGCCCCGTCGGCGGTGATGATCGGGGTCCAGCTGAAGCCGGGGTCCTTGGTGTCGACGATCAGAATCGAGATGCCCTTGTGTTTGGGGGCTTCCTTGTCGGTCCGGACGGCCAGCCAGATGTAGTCGGCGTCGTGCGCACCGGTGGTGAAGATCTTCTGCCCGTTGACAACATAGTGATCCCCGTCGAGGACGGCACTCGTGGTCAAGGAGGCGAGATCGGTGCCGGCCTCCGGCTCCGTGTAGCCGATGGCGAAATGCACTTCACCGGCGAGGATGTCGGGCAGGAACCTGTCCTTCAGTTCCGGTGTGCCGTGAACCTGCAACGTGGGTCCGACGGTCTGCAGCGTCACCGCAGGCAACGGCACATCGGCGCGGACCGCCTCATTGGTGAAGATCTGCTGCTCGATCTCACCGAAACCCTTGCCGCCGTACTCTTTCGGCCAGCCGACTCCGAGCCGACCGTCTTTGCCCATCTGCCGGATGACCTTGCGGTACGTCTCGCCGTGGCGCTCGGTGAGCATCGCCTCGGCATCGGCCGGGCTGACCAGGTTCGCGAAGTACTCGCGGAGCTCGGCACGGAGCGCCTTCTGCTCCGGGGTGAGATCAATGAACATGTGCTGCCTGCGCTTTCGAATCGAGCCGCGCATCGGAATCGTCGGCGACCTCGTCCAGACGGGCATCGGCACCGCCGATCAGCCGGGCGAGATCCTTGGCAATGGAGAAGTAGCGATGCAGAGGATAGGTCACGTCGACGCCGATCCCGCCGTGCAGGTGGGTCATGGTGCGCATGGTCGCCGGGATCTCCGCCGCCAGCCAATACGACGCGATCCCGAGATCCTGTGTGGCGTCGAGCCCTTCGGCCATCCGCCACGCTGCCGCCGTGGTCGCGAGATCCATCGAGCGCTCGATCACGTAGATGTCGGCGAGCTGCTGACCCACTGCCTGGAAGAGCGCGATCGGCTTGCCGAACTGCTCGCGCCCGGTCACATGGTCGGCGGTGAGCCGGGTCGCACCGGCCACCAGGCCGTCGGCATAGGCCGACAGCACCAGCCGGTAGCGATCGCGCAGCACCGAGACATCGGCGGTGAGGACATCGGCCTCATCGATCTCGACATCGTCGAAACGCACCGTGTACTCGCCCCACCCGCTCGAGGTGGGTGTCCGCGAGATGGTGACGCCCGGCTTGTCGGCGGAAACCATCACGACGCCGCCGTCGGTCGACACCACGAGAGCCGCGGCGCCGTCCGCGTGCAGCACACCGGTCTTCGTTCCGGTCAGCCGACCGTCACGGATCGTGGTGCGCGGTGTCGGCGTCAGGGTGTCGCCCTGCTCGCCGATGGCCACCGCATGCCACGCCGCACCCTGCAATGTTGGGCCCCACGCCGCGCGCGATGCCGCCGATGCGTGGCGCAGCGTGAGCGCCGAGGTGAGCGTTCCGAGTGCGGGCGTGACCGCCGCGGACTCACCCATCTTCCGCAACAGCGGCAAGAGATCGATCACGGCGACGTCGTCGCCGTCGAGATCGGCCGGGAGCGGCAACGCCATCAGCCCGGCGTCGGCGATCGATCGCCAGAGAACGTCGTCGAACGCACCCGTCACCTCCGGGCCGAAACCCCGCTGACCGAACTTGGTCTCCCAGTCCGGCTGGTGCCGGGCAAAAACCTCCGCGGCGGCATCGCGTACCGCGACCGCCGTGTCGTCGAGGGCAAAGTCCACCCCACTGCCTCCTTGCGACAATTAGAACCTGTTCTAGTTGTATCAGACGGGTTTGCGCCTGTGTCCGCTACCGGCCCCCATCTGCCAATTCGATGCCGAAATCGCATATTCGGCGGGATCAACCGCGGGGCAAACCGAGAATCCGTTCCGCTGCTGCGGTGCGCAAGATCTGCGTCGTCCCGCCGGCGATCGAGAGACACCGGTTTTGGAGGAACGCGTCCGAGGCATCACCGGCCACCACCGCGTCCGTACCGAGAAGATCCAGGGCGAATTCCGGAACCGCCTGGCGGTGCCGGACGCCGATCAGTTTCCGCACGCTCGACAGCGCACCCGGATCGTGCCCGGCCAACCGCTGGGTCACCGCACGCGCGTCGATCACCTGCCCGACGTGCGCCTCGGCGACGAGTCCGCCGAGGGTCGCCATCTCGTCGGGTTCGAGAGTCCTGGGCATGTCCACGATCTGGCGCAGCAGGGCGTCCATCTCCTTGCCCAGTCCCGATCCGCCCATGGCCACCCGTTCATTGGCAAGCGTCGTACGTGCCAGCCGCCACCCACCGTTGATCTCGCCGACCACACAGTCGTCGGGGACGAACACGTCGTCGAGGAATACCTCGTTGAAGTTGGCCCGGCCGGTCAGTTCACGCAGCGGCCGGATGTCGATGCCCGCCGAGGTCATGTCGATGACGAAATAGGTGATGCCCTTGTGCTTCGGCGCATCCGGATCGGTCCGGGCAAGACAGACCCCCCAGGTGGCGTTGTGCGCCTGAGACGTCCAGATCTTCTGTCCCTGCAGCTGCCAGCCACCATCGACCCGGGTGGCCCTGGTCCGCAGTGCGGCCAGATCCGAACCGGCCTCGGGTTCGCTGAACAACTGACACCACACGATGTCGCCGGCGAGCGTCGGCCCGACGAAACGGTCCCGCTGCGTGTCGGTGCCGTGTTCGAGGATCGTCGGGATGGCCCAGGCACCGATCACCAGGTCCGGGCGGTCCACCCCGGCCCGCTCGAACTCGCCGTCGATCAGGAGTTGGAGTGCCGGCTCGGCCGACAGACCGTACGGCGTGGGCCAGTGGGGCATCAGATAGCCGGATTCCGCCATCGCCTGACGACGCTTGTCGGGCTCGGCGGCCTTGATCGCGGCGACCGCCTCCCGTACCTCGGGGCGACGTTCTTCCACGGCCGACAGGTCTATCTCGAAATCCCGCCGCGCGCCCTGGAGCCCGAGACGACCCAGCTGACGACGGGCCTCGACGGCCTGCCCCAGTGCGGCTCGCGCCGTCATCGCCGATCGCAGATAGAGGTGGGCGTCGTGCTCGAAGGTGAAGCCGATCCCACCGAGCACCTGGACACAGTCCTTGGCGTTGGCGACCGCGGCGTCGGCGACGATGGTGTCGGCAGCGCATCTGCTGATCCGGAGTTGCGCATGCGCGCGTTCGGGTTCCGCGCTGACGAGCACGTCGTCGACGGCGCGCGCGAGGTCCCAGGCCACCGCCGTGAGTTCTTCGCTCCGGCAGAGCATGTCGGCGCAGATGTGTTTGATCGCCTGGAACGAACCGATCGGCGCACCGAACTGGGTCCGCACCTTCGCGTAGTCCACCGCGGTATCGAGGGCCCACCGGGCGACGCCGCTCTGATAGGCGGCGAGCGTCGCGGACAGCACGCCCGCCACGAGATCCGGGTCGTCGAGGGTGACGAGCTCCGACGGTTCGACCGACGTGACGCGAACCCGCGAGATCGACTCGCCGCCACTCACGGGCGCCTGCGGCGTCACGTCGACGACGCCGACCCCGGACGGCAGGATGCGCCACACGCGATCACCGTCGACCTGCAGCGGGATCAGCAACACGCAGCCGTCGACATAGCCGGGGACCGATCCGAGATCGATCTGGCCGTCGCGGAGTTCCGTTGCCCCGACGCCCGCGAAGGCGGATGCCGGGGCCGCAGCGGCCACTTCACCTGCCGCGAGCCGAGCGAGCAGACCGTCGGCCCGGTCGTCAGTGCTGCGGGAGAGCCCGAGAGCCGCTGCGACGGTGGGACTGATCGGCCCCGGCACGAGGCTGCGGCCGCACTGTTCGATCATCGCGGCGACGTCGGTGAAGGTGGCGCCGAAACCCCCATGTTCCTCGGGCAGCGCCGCCGCGAACACGCCGAATTCGGCGAGTTGGGCGAGCAGCCCGGTCCATTGATCCGCCGGTTTGTCGATATCCGCGCGGACCAGTTCGGTGGTCTGGACACCATGTGCCCAGGTTGCGATCGCGTCACAGACGGCGATCTGTTCGGCTGTCGTGGCGATTGTCACGCTATTCCTCTGTATGTCAGGTTGTGACGGGCAATTAGAACCTGTTCTAATATGCCATGGGTGGTTGCCAACCGGTAGGCACCCTTCAGGAACCGAAACACGTGAGGATGTCTTCGACCACATGGCACGTTCTGCACCGGCAAGCGCCTCCGTCGACACGGCGGCGAACCCCGCCCCGACGGCCGGCACACCGTCGGGGGGAACCGAGACCGGATCGTCGGCCCAGCGCGAGCGGCGCCGACGCATCCTCGACGCCACGTTGGCGCTGGCATCCAAGGGCGGCTACGACGCGGTCCAGATGCGGACCGTCGCCGACAAGGCCGACGTCGCCGTCGGCACCCTCTATCGGTATTTTCCGTCCAAGGTCCACCTGCTCGTGACCGCACTGGCCCGGGAGTTCGAGCGGGTCGAGGCACGCGTCGATCGCTCACAACTGCGCGGCGACACCGCAGTCGACCGTCTGCGGCATGTCCTCGACATGATCACTTATGCGATGCAGCGCGATCCCCTGCTCACCGAGGCCATGACGCGCGCATTCATGTTCGCCGATGCGTCCGCGACCGCCGAGGTCGATCAGGTGGCCGGCATCATCGATCGCCTCTTGGCGGGCGCCATGGTCGGCAACGGCGAGCCCGGTGAAGAAGACCTCGCCATCGCGCGCGTGCTGTCGGATGTCTGGATGTCGAATCTGGTGCAGTGGCTGACCCGTCGCGCCTCGGCCACCGACGTCACCAACCGACTCGAGCTGACCGTCCGACTGCTCCTCAGGGATAGCGCGGACTAGTCACCCACCGCCCGTCTGCACAGTTGGGCCGACCCCTCCTTCGCCGAGCGGGCACAGTTCCTCGCCGATCGGGCACAGTTCCTCGCCCACTGGGCGCGAACGTTCTTCGATCGTGCGCGGCTGCGCACTGTCGACACCAGACTGCGCACAGTCAGCGACAAACTGCGCACGATCGGCGCAGAATTGCGCACGGTCGGCGCAGAATTGCGCACGATCGGCGAGGCGGAGCGAGGCGAGGCGGAGCGAGGCGAGGCGAGGAGCGGAGCGGTCAGTGCGCTGAACGAGCGGCGGGCTTTGCCGGCGCGGCCTTCCGGTTCAGATCGGCCGAGAGCATCGGCCAGGTACGCCGCAGGTCGGACTCCCAGTACTCCCACGAATGCGTTCCGGTCGGCCGCGAGATGGTCTGCATCGGAACGCGGAGACCACGCAGACGCGTGGCCATCTGCTGCGTACACGAGTTGACCGCGGCCTCGATGACACCGCCGAGCACGACCTGGTTGGCCAACGTCAGCGGATTGCCCTGGACCAGTCGCGCCTCGGGCCGGTCGTAGGGCCCGGGCAGGCCGGTGCCGGACGTCATGTAGACCTTGGTACTACGCAGTTTGGCCGCATTCACGAACGGGTCGTTCTCCCGCCATCCCGGTCCGCCGACGGGCCCCCACATGTTGTCGAGGTTGCCCTGGCCGCGGTCGGCGACCACCATGCGAATGTAGGCCTGCCCCACTGGATCACTGGTTCGCGCGCACCCGCTGTATGCGGCGACCGACCGATAGAGGTGCGGAGCCGCGATCGCGAGATTCAGCACCGAGGTGCCGGCCATCGAGATCCCCGCGATCGCATTGACCTTCGTCGTACCGAATTCCTTGTCGATCAAGGGGGGCAATTCCTTGGTCAGAAAGGTCTGCCACTTGTTTCGCCCCAACACCGGATCGTCGTGCCGCCAGTCGGTGTAATACGAGAATGCCCCACCGATCGGGGTCACGACGTTGACGTTCTTGTCCGCGAAGAACTTCACATAGTCGGTCTTGGCCGCCCAGGTCGCCGAGTCCTCACCACCACCCGCTCCGTTGAGCAGATAGAAGGTCGGCCGCGGCTTGCTCGTGTCGCGTGGCCGGAGGACGGTGATCGGGACCATGCGTCGCATCGACGCCGAATAGACGATGGCCGTGGCCTGCTGCTTGTTGTCGTGGATCACCGTGTCGATCCGGGACACAGCCGGGTCGGGTTCCGGGGCGGCAGACGCCGCCCCCGATCCCATTGTGAGCGCGACGGCGACCGTGGCCGCGGCACTGACCCACGCACCCCATCGAGGACCCCAACGTGTGTCCACCACTATTCCCTTCAGCCACAAAAGTCACATCTGTCACAGATGCTAGCCGTGGGCGATCGCCGCCCCAAGTCATGGAACAGGCTTGTTAGTCAGTTGTGACGTCCGGGCGGCGCGGAACCATGAGCGCGAACATCGGCCGCAGGCATTCGGCGAGCCGGGCGCCGGGGTCGGCCAGCCAGCGTTCATGGCCGGCCGACGAAGCAGCCATCACCGCATACGCAACGGCCAGCGGGTACTCGTCGCCGGGGCGACCGCCGGTCCGCTTCGCCACGAATTCGGCGATCACGGTGCGCCATTGCCGATATACGGCACCCGCCTGCGCCTGCACCGCCGCAGCGTGCAGGATCAGTTCCGCACGATGCCGGGCCCACTCGTCCTCCGCAAGGCCGTGATCGATCGCCGCTATGAACGCATCCTCGACGACGTCCACCGGATTCGCGGAGGGCGCCGACTCCGCGATCATCGCGCGGAAATGCCGAAGCTCGGCATTCGATTCGACCCACACCACGTCGGCCTTGGTGGCGAAGTAGCGGAAGAACGTTCGCCTGCTCACGCCGACGGCGGCCGCGATGTCCTCCACTGTCGTCTGATCGAAGCCGTCGCCGAGGAACAGCCGTTGCGCCGCGGCCGCTAGCTCGCGGGCACTGGTACTCGCGGGACGTCCACCCCGATCGATCTCGACATCCGAGGAAACCCCCGCGCCACCTGGCGTGTCCTCGTGACCCATCAGGCCATCGTCCCACCGTCGGGTCGGTGCCACCGAAATTGACACCCTAGTGTTTTGTCACTGTGTGACATAGCCTCGATTTGAGACGTGGATCACACGTCCGTGGCGAAAGGGAGTGCGTCAGATGGGCAAATTGGAAGGCCAGGTCGCCTTCATCACCGGTGCGGCACGCGGACAGGGACGAAGCCACGCGATCCGGCTGGCCGAGGAAGGCGCCGACGTCATCGCGGTCGATGTCACCGAGCAGGTCTCGACGGTCCCGTATGACACCGCCCGGCCCGGTGACATGGAGCAAACCGTCAAGGAGGTCGAGGCGCTCGACCGTCGCATCATCGCCTCCGAGGTCGACGTACGTGATCTCGCCGGACTGCAGAAGGCAGCGGCCGATGGCATGGCCGCGTTGGGGCGCATCGACATCGTCCTCGCGAACGCCGGTATCAACACCATGGCACCCACCCTCGAGATGGACGAGGAGATGTGGGACACGATGATCGACATCAACCTCACCGGCGCGTGGAAGACGGTGCGCGCGGCCGTCCCCTACATCGTCGAGGGCGGACGCGGCGGTTCGGTGGTGCTCACGAGTTCACTCGCCGCCCTCGTGGCGAACGAGAACATCGCGCACTACACAGCCGCCAAGCACGGACTGGTCGGCTTGATGAGGGTCCTCGCGAAAGAGCTCGGGCCGCAGAGCATTCGGGTCAACACCGTGCACCCGACGACGGTCGCCACCGAGATGGTCCTCAACGATGCGACCTACCGTCTCTTCCGACCGGATCTCCCGGCACCGACGCGAGAGGACTATGAAGTCGCGGCCCGCGAGATGAACCGGCTGCCCGTCCCAGCGCTCGACCCGGTCGACATCTCCAATGCCATCGTCTATCTCGTCTCCGACGACGGGCGTTATGTGACCGGGACGACGCAGGTGCTCGACGCAGGTGGCAGCCTCTGACGCGGTCTACCGTGGTCTCGATACACGGCTCGCCTGGCGGCTCGCCGTTACTCGACCAGCGGGCAGGCAGGTCGAGGTTCAGCTGTGCGTGAACTTCGGGTCGCGCTTCTCCACGAAGGCCGCCATGCCCTCGGTCTGATCGTCGGTGGCAAAGGTCGAGTAGAACAACGCCCGCTCGGCACGGATCCCCTCGGCGAGACCGGATTCGAAGGCCCGGTTCACCGCATCCTTGGCCAGCGAGGCAGCGATGAACGACTTCGACGCGATCGTGGCCGCCACCTCTTTCGCGGTACTGAGGCAGTCCTCGGCCGCGACCACCCGAGACACCAGGCCGAGCCGGTCGGCTTCGTCGACCTTCATGTTTCTGCCGGTGAGGATCATGTCCATCGCCTTGGCCTTGCCGACAGCCCGCGTGAGTCGTTGGGAGCCACCGATTCCCGGGATCACGCCAAGGTTGATCTCGGGCTGACCGAAGACCGCGTTGTCGCCGGCGATGAGGATGTCGCAGATCATCGCCAGTTCGCAGCCACCCCCGAGGGCGTAGCCGGTGACGGCCGCGACGATGGGCGTGCGCACCCGGGACAGCTCGTCCCAGGCGCCGAAGAAGGATTCCGTCACCACGTCGCTGTAGGACTTCGACGACATCTCCTTGATGTCGGCTCCTGCCGCGAACGCGCGGTCGGAGCCGGTGATCACGATGGCCCCGACGTCCGGATCGCGATCGAGATCGGTTGCCGCACCGACCACCTCGTTCATCAGGGTGGTATTGAGCGCGTTCAGCGCCTTCGGCCGGTTGAGTGTGATGACACCGACTCGTCCATCACGCTCGACGACGATCGTCTCCAGATCAGACACTCGAATCCTCCTGTGGTGCGGTGTCGATGGTCAATTCCAGCTCGTCGGGAAGTGGGACGAAGAATGCGTCCACCTCTGCTGCGGTCACCGCCGCGTGGTCGGCATGACGCCACGACGGTGTGCGGTCCTTGTCGATCACCTGCGCGCGAATGCCCTCGGCCATGTCGGGATTGAGTAGGCTGCGCAGCGAGACGCGGTACTCGCGCGCCAAGGTTTCCTCCAGCGTGGGCTTTTCGTCTCGCAGCGACTTGAGGGTCACGGCCAGGGCGGTCGGACTCTTGGCGGCGATTGTGTCTGCGACCTTGCCCGCCTCTTCGGTACCGACGGAGCGACACCGCTCGATGATCTCTGCGACGGTCTCGGCCGCGAACGCGGTGCCGATCCAGTTCCGCTGTGCGGCGAGCGTCGACTCCGGTGGCTGCTGCGCATATTCGGCGAGGGCGTCGTCGAGCGAGGCCGTGTGGAGAGCCCGCTGGAATGCGCCGAGGTCGCCGGCGGGAACGAAGTGATCGGCAAGGCCGAGCGCGATGGCATCCGCACCCGACAGCGATTTGGCGGTGAGCGCGGCATAGGCCCCGAGACCATCCGGCACCCGCGCGAGCAGATGCGTCCCGCCGACGTCCGGAACGAACCCGATGCCCACCTCGGGCATGGCGAGGCGGGTGCGGTCGGTGACGATCCGAGTGTTCGCATGGGCGGAGATGCCGACACCGCCACCCATCACGATCCCGTCCATGATGGCCACATACGGCTTGGGGTAGCGCGCGATGTCGGCGTTGAGCCGATACTCGTCGCGCCAGAACTCCGCAGAGGCGCACCCCGCCGCATCTGCGTCGCCGGCCGCCGGGTTGCCGCTGAGCGCCGACGCGTCCCGGTGGATCGCCACGATGTCGCCGCCGGCACACAGCCCGCGCTCACCGGCGCCGGCCAGCATCACCGCCCCGACCTCACCGTCGGCCGCCCAGCCTCGCAACAACTCGTCCATCGCGGTGACCATCGGATGGTCGAGCGCGTTGATCGATCTGGGCCGGTTCAGTGTCAGGGTCGCCAGTCGGCCGTCCAGCGCGGACAGCACCGATGGTTCGTCCGCCATCGCTTACTCCTCGAACGTCGTCGGATAGTCCACCAAATACTTGCATATCCTAGTAAGGGAGTACAGAGCAGGTCTCTGCCGGTTCTCGGAGTCGCGAGTCAGGCTACGGCCGCTCGCGCACAAATGCCTCGACGAGCAGGCTCAGCACGGCCTGGCCACCCTGGTTGACGAGCTCGGCCGTCGTCGTCACCAACGCCCGGCCCCGCTTGTCGAAGTCGATCGCATCGATCACGATCGCACCGGTGAGCGTGTCACCAGGCCGGACCGGCCGCAGGAATCGGACGTCGGTGAGGCTCTTACCCGCGATCACACTCCAGCCCCCGAAGACACCGGATACCGCCAACCGCTGGTAGACGGCCAGCGTGTGGATCCCACTCGCGATGAGGCCTCCATAGGCGCCGGCCTCGGCGATCTCCTTGTCGATGTGGAAGCCCTACGGATCCCACGCCGTGGCGTAGTCGATCACCTCGGCCTCGGTGACGGTGTAAGTGTCCAGCGGGTACCGAGCACCGACCTGCAGATCGTCGGCATAGGTGACATCGGGAGCATGTTTCACGGTGGCCAGGGTAGCCACGGCCGATCCGCGACCGCGGTGCGGCGGGTCGCGTTCAGCGGCGGACTCCCGTCTCCGGAGTCACCTCGGGGCGGTGGCCGTCGAGCATCAGCGCGGAGACCACACCGAGTGCCTCCTGCCAGGCACGGGTCATCTCGGTCGTCCAGCTGTCCCCGCCGATCTCGGCCATCGTCGCGATCATGCATTCCCCCACCGCGTCATACATTTCCGCGGTGACCCCCATGTCGTCATGGCGCCGCCCCAGCGTCTGGAGGTTGGTGGTGAGCCAGTCATTGTCGTCGAGATGGTCCAGTACCGCCACGATCGCAGTCCTCAGCATGGCGGCTTGAACCTTGTTGTCGCGGCGGAACATCGGCTCGACTGCGGGATATCGGTCGAACAAGACCTGGTAGAAGCGGACGGTCAATCCGTCGTCGGGAAGATCGACGAGCGACAGACCGTCGTCGAGTGCCTGCCTGTCCATCAAATCAGGCCCCCTCGGATCTGTCGTCACGCGGGTTCTCGGCGGGGCCGTCGTCGTGCATCTCATGCACCTCACTCTTGAGGATGCGTAACGAGCTGCCCAGCCCGCGCGCGGCAGCCGGCAATTTGCTCGACCCGAACAACACGAGAAAGACGATCGCCACCACGACGACATGCCACGGCTGGACCGCACCCATCACCATCTCCTTTCCACCACAGAACTATTCGTCATTCATTCGCCGGCTGGTGGTAGGCATCAGCGGTACTTCGGATTGTTGATGACCGGGATCTCGATGTTGATGGGCATGTGCAGCTCGGACATGTAGAGCAGCACGAACTGACGCAGGAACTCGTCGAAGAGCCAGTACGCCTCTTTCGGCACACCGACATTCAGCGCGCCCTCGCGGACCGCGACATAGGGCCCCCACGCGGTCTCCAGCAGCGGGCTCCACACCGGCTCCCTGGGGATGTCGAGCCAGTCGGCGACCTTGTCGCCGAGCATGAACCTGGTCAGCGCCCCCAGCACACCCCTCGAGAGCAGGGACAGATCGAGGTTGTATCCGAGACCGAGCAGGATGTCGGCCAGTTTCTTGCCCTCCGGCGTGGGTGCCAAGATGGGGTCGAGCACCTGCTTCGCCTGCGAATCGGCCGCGTTCCATGACTTCGGAATGTATTGATCTTCCACCCCGAGCATGTGTGCGGTCACCTGCCACGAATGCAGGAAACCCTCGGACTCGTCGGCCGCGATCGGCACATTCCACTTCTGCAGATTTCGCCACACCGTGGTCGGCAGGCTGTGCCAGGTGACCATGATGTCGGCCTGACTGATCGGCTTCTTCTCCGGCGCCGCGTGCACCCAGTGCGGCGACTGCGGCAGGAGGTGCCGGACCGCCGCATGGGCCATCCGCGTCTTGACACAGGTGACAACCATCTCGCCATCCGGCTGATAGGCGTTGAGAGAACCTATGTCGTATCCGAGTTTGGCGGTCTTGGTGATGCGGTCCTTCATGTCCGCGCCACCCTTGGAGTAGTAGACCGCGCGCGCCTCCTTGGGGATGACCGTGCTCATCATGCCGCTCGCAAAACCGTACAGCACACCGAGATACGTACCGCGCTTCTGGTTGAAACGCACTGCCGTCGCAAGCTTGTCGCGATCGGTCCACGACGGCAACTGCCGGGCATGTTCCATGAAGTCCCGCAGATCCGCAGGTAGGCCGGCGGGCAGCGGCTGGCCGTTCTTGGTCCACGACCGCAGGATCTTGTTGACCTTCGGCACCTCGCCTCGATCCAGCAACGCGGCGATCACGGCATCGGCCTCCGGATCCCACCCACCCTTCGGATCCGCGCCGCTTCCGACCCTCGGCAAGGACTCCGCCGGCGACCATGTCCACGGCGTGGCCGGCGCGACGACCGCTGCCGCACCGAGGGCCCCCAACGTTCCCCCGGTTTTCAGCAGCCTGCGCCTGTTCAGATCTTCCATTCTTCACTCCCGTCGAACGCCCGACTCGATGACGCGATGTAACAATGCGTGTAACTCTGTAACATTGCTACCATGATTGTGGTCCGCATCACAAGGGGTGGGTCGCCGATCCCAATCGATAGGCTGATCGGTGAAGGCGGCCGTCGAGGAGGGAAATCGTGCAATCACGTCCAACGTCGACAGCGCCCTCCAAATCACTCCTCGAGCGCGCGTACATCGGATTGTTCTCGCAGGACGACGACGGCGACCGCGACGATCCGACTCGGACCCGAATTCTCGATGCCGCACATGATCAGTTCTGCCGCATGGGAATTCAGCGATCGTCACTGGAAGAAGTCGCACGTCGCGCCGGCGTCACCCGCATCACGATCTACCGGAAGTTCGACACAAAGGACACACTCGTCGAGCAAGTCGTCATCCGCGAGTTCCGCAGGTACTTCGCCCGGTTCCTCGACGACATCGCCGGCGCCGACACAGTCGCGGATCGCGTGGTGGCCGGCTTCGTCAGCTCGCTGCGCGCCATCTCCGACAATCCGCTCATCGGCGGCCTGCTCGAGACCGAACCGACTCTGCTGATCGGTTCGATCATCGGGATCGGCGACAACGGGAGCCTCCTCGCCACGGTCCGCGGGTTCGTCGCCGGGCAGCTCCGTAGCGAACAGCAGGCAGGCACGATCTCCGCCGACCTCGACACCGAACTCGCGGCCGAGATGATGGTTCGCGTCTCTGCTTCGTTTCTGACCGTCCCAAGCCGGATCATCGACCTCGACGACGATGTCCAACTCGCCGACATCGCACGGCAATTCCTGGTTCCCATGTTGGACGCACCAGCCACCGACGACACGATCTCGTCGACCTGATCGGAGTCCGATGTCCATGCGGCCGACGTCCAAGAACTCACCGACGCGGTACTGCTCGAGCGTTCGAGTCGAGATGCAAGCGGCGACTCACCCGTCACCAGCCGCGGTCATCTCCGACACCACACCAACGCGATCGTGCAGTTCCTCCCGAATCCATTCCGGTTCGACGACGCTGAACGTCGACTCCAGATAACCCATCCACAACACCCGCATCGCGTGATTCCTGTCGGCGAACCTGAGGCCCACGCGAATCCCCTTCCCGGACTCCACGCGACCGAGCACCTCGGCAAACGCCGACACCCTCTCCGCATCGCCTGCAGCACAGTCGATCACCACATCGAGCGGGTCGAACGTCGAGCGGAATGCATCACGATGCCGATCCCACACGGCCTCGAGATCCACCGACGGCTCCCGCTGCGCCGGGTCGTCGAGCACCACCACAGCTGACATCCGTGACACCCGATACATCCGCTCCACACCGTCGGAGTACGCCACCAGATACCAGGTGTCGCCGGCCACGATCAGCCCGATCGGGTCCAGCACCCGCTCAGCCGACGAGCCTTCCCGCCGCTCGTACAACAGGCGCACACGACGTCCCTCGAACACCGCTTCCTGCACCGGCGCCAACGCGTCGATCTGCTGTGGTGGGCGCACAAAACCCTCCGGCCGCACCAGAATCCGCTGGCTGGCCTCCGCCACACCACCGCGATGCACCTCCGGCAACGACGCCGCCAACTTCCGCTTCGCACTCACGGCCGCCGCAGAATCGATCCGGCCGCCACCCGACAACAGCGCGATCGCCTCTGGCAGCGTGAGGCCCGACAGATCCGTCCGATAACCACTGACCAACGCGAATCCGCCGTTGCGCCCGCGCTCCGAGTACACGGGCACACCCGACAACGACAACGCCTCGATGTCACGCAGGATCGTCCGTTCGGAGACTTCCAACTCGACCGCGAGTTCGGACGCGGTCATGCGGCCTTTCGAGCGCAGCAACATCAACACAGACAGCAGACGTTCGGCACGCATGCCGAAATCTTCTCAAGAAAACATGACAGAAGGTGTCGTGTTTACGCGATTGACTGATCATCACCAGCCCGAACAACCGAAGGAACAGCGATGACCAGCAACCAGCCCGCCGACCCCCGCCCCGCCTACGCTGCTGCCACCGAGTGGGTCACCGGCCTGCTCGCCGCGGTGTCCGACGACCAGCTCACTGCGCCGACCCCGTGCGAGGAGTTCGACGTCCGCATGCTCGCAGCACATGTGACCGCGACCGCACAGCGCGCCATCGTGTTGGCCGAAGGCGGCGACGTGCTCGCGGTGCCCCGGTTTGCCGAGACCCACGACGCCGAGTCCTTTGCCGCCCTTGTCGGCCGGGCCGTCGAGTTGTGGTCCGACGACGCCAAGCTCGGCGCGATGGTGCGGGTGCCATGGGGCGAGGTGCCCGGCGCCGGTGCGCTGTGGGGTTACGTCAGCGAGACCTTTGTGCACGGCTGGGACCTGGCGGTGGCCACTGGCCAACCCGCCGAGGCCGACGCGTCCGTTGTCGAGCCGGTGCTGGCCGTCGCCCAGCAGTTCATCCCGGCGGAGATCCGTGGCGACACCGAGGTCCCGTTCGGGACCGTCGTCGAGCCGCGGCCAGAGGCCGGGCCGACGGAGCGTCTCGCGAACTGGACCGGGCGGGATGCGACGAAATGGGTGCGGTCGGTCGCGTGACGAGGCGTGGTCTCGATTTCGACGCACTGCCGGCGCCGGTGCGAGGGATGGCGCGGCACGCTTACGACGACGCATCTTCCTCATCGCCGCCGGCGATACCGCCCTGATTGCGAGAGGCCTCCGCGGTGGCCACCGCACGGTGGGTGACATCCCCGGCAGCCTGATCGTTCTCAGTTGCCGACCGGATACGTGAACGCAGCTCACGCCAGGAAGGATGCCAACCGGCGGATGAGCTCTGCCGGTCGGTCAAGTGGTATCAGGTGCCCGCACTCGGCAATGCGATCGCCGATCACGTTGTCGGCCACTCCGGTCACCTGTTCGAACAGTGCGTCGCCGACCGGTTCGGACCCGATGACCAACGTCGGAGTCGCCAGCCTTGTCGCCGAGGTCGCGGTGGCGATCTGCGCTGCCGACGAGGGCATCGCCCGGTAGTACTCGAATCCGCAGCGCAGTGACTCGATCCCGGAATACGCATTGACGAAGTCATCCCGAATGCCGTGGTCGATGCCTTGCCCATCGAAAGTGCCAGAGCGATAGAAGAAGTCGAGATACTCGGCCTCGTGGCCCACCACCACGCGTTCGGCCAGTCCGGGCACCTGATGAAAGCCGAACCACCACGGCGCTCCCGATGACAGGAACGTTTCGGCTCCCGCCAGTTGCCCCAACAGCGACTCCATCACGACGAGGCGGCCGATCCGGTCCTGATTGTGGAGCGCGAACAGGAACGCCGGCGGGACCCCCGCGTCGATTGCGACCACGTCGACGCTCGGGACCAGCAGATGGTCGAGAAGTGCGACGATGTCTCGCGCCAGGTTCTCCGCGTCGTAGCCGTCCGCGGAGCGTTCACTGTCGCCGAGACCGCGTGAATCCGGCGCGATGACACGCCGATCGCGAGCGAGTACGGACATCGTGGTGGCCCACAGGCGCCAGGTGTGCGGGAATCCGTGGAGCAGCAGAAGCGGCCGACCTTCGCCGGCCGTGGCAACGTTGATCGAGAGCCGTGACGTCTCCACCTTCCTGACGTCTACCTCCATCGATGGTCCTTCCACTATGGTTTCCAATGGATACCCTGTCACCGTAGGAAACCTGTAGCGATCGTGGAAGTACGCACTTCCCGGAAAGGTGGTTACCGCACAGTGCCTACCGCTCCACACGGCGACCTTCTGGACGCCCAGTGCCCGACGAGATGGCTGCTCGATCGTCTCGGCGGCAAATGGGTCTCGATGATCATCAAACTTCTCGGTGATTCGTCGGCAGAGATGCGCTTCTCACATCTCCAGCAGCACATGCCCGGGGTGACGCACAAGATGTTGTCGCAGACTCTCAAGCAACTCGTGGCAGACGGGTTGGTAGAGCGCCGCGTCGAGGACAGCGTGCCGCCTGCCGTCCACTATCGCCTGACACCGCTGGGGGATTCGTTGTCAGCACCTCTGGCGGCGCTTCGGAACTGGGCAGAATCACACATGCATGAGATCGATACGATTCACGCCAACCGGCGCGCGGCCGAGCACGCAGAATGACCTGAAACCAGTCGATTCGACGATCGCTGACAACATCGAACATGAGGGCGTCGAGTTCGATCAAGGTGCCTTGTCCTGGCCGCGCAACCCATATCAGACCTCGCTGCTCTCAGTCGACCGACGGGTAGGGCCACGGTGGCGCGAATCGGGCGGCATACGATGGACGTCGATGACCGAAGACCGGATGCCCGACGTTTACGAATCGGGTACTCCGCAACCCGAGGACTCGCGGCCGGCATCCAGAGGCGCTTTCGCCTCCTTGTCCAACCCGAATTACCGGCTCTATTTCTTCGGACAGGCACTGTCTCTGGTCGGCACCTGGATGCAGGCCACCGCGCAGGCCTGGCTCGTCCTCACCCTCAGCGGGTCGGCATCGATCCTCGGGGTCATCGTCGCGCTTCAGGCGCTGCCGGTGCTACTCCTCGGGCCCTACGCGGGCGTGATCGCCGATCGCGTCGATCGCCGCCGGCTGATGATCATCCTGCAGTCCGTCATGGGCGTGCTCGCCGCGGTCCTCGCCGCGCTGACCCTCGCCGGCCGGGTGCAGATCTGGCACGTGGCAGTCCTGGCCCTGCTACTCGGGCTCAACAACGCCTTCGAGAATCCGGCTCGCCAGGCCTTCATCCACCAGATCGTCGGTGCGTCCTTGATCCGCAATGCGGTCACGCTGAACTCAGTGATGGTCAATGCCGCACGCGCCGTCGGTCCCGGGGTCGCCGGCGTGCTCCTCGCCGCCGTCGGCGCGGGCTGGTGCTTCGCCATCAATGCCGGGAGTTTCGTCGCGGTCGTCGTATCCCTCATCGCGATGAACACCGCGTCGATCGAACACGAGGAACCGATCGCCCGCGCCCGCGGACAGCTGCGCGAAGGACTGCGCTACGTCGCCGGGTTGCCGACGCTGTGGATTCCCCTGGTGATGATGGCGCTGGTCGGCACCCTCGCCTACGAGTTCCAGGTGTCGTTGCCCGCGGCAGCCAAGGAGACGTTCGACGGCGGGCCGCAGGCCTTCGGGTTCATGACGTCCGCGATGGGAATCGGCGCGGTGGTCGGCGGTCTTCTGGTGGCCGCCCGCGGAACCACCGGTCTGCGGCCGCTGACGATCGCGGCGGCAGGTTTCGGGGTGACGATCGCGATCACCGCCGTGGCGCCCACCCTGCCGGTCGCGATAGCGGCCCTGTTCTTCGTCGGGTGGCTGAGCGTGACGTTCATGTCCACCGGCAATGCGACACTGCAGCTCAACGCCGATCCCCGGATGAGGGGACGGGTGATGTCGCTGTGGTCGGTGGCCTTCATGGGATCGACCCCGATCGGCGGGCCGATCATCGGGGCGATCAGCGAATCGGCAGGTGCGCGTGTGGGCCTGGCGGTCGGTGCCGCCGCGTGTTTCGTGGCCGCCGGGCTGGGCGTGCTGGTGTGGCGCCGTCGCCGTGTACCAAAGGCACGCCTGACTCCCACCGACACCCTTACCGCACCGGATACCGGAAATCACTGAGTCGAGTTCGTCAAACGGTCTAGGGTGATCGCCACACGGAAGTCGGTCGAACCTGGGGGGCTACATGTCGGGCCGTGCGTTGTTCTCATGTCGGTCGGGCGTCCGCCCACTCATCACCGCGTCAGCCGTTCTCACAATGGGCGTGGTGCTGATCTCGATCCTCGGCACCGCCCCGGCCACTGCCGGGACGCACTACTTCCCCGATATCTCGGAGAAGTCGGTACCGAAGGCCGAATGCGGCCCGGGGTCACTCCCCGAACGTGGCCTGCAGGGTGAGGTCAGCGCTGAGGACCGCAACTCGGGTCGCAGTACACGCGGCTATCGATGCAATCTGACGCAGCTCGGCAACGTGCGCGGCGCCGGCGGCGGGATCGTCTCCGCCACCTACGATCACTGCAGCTATACCGGCAGTCTGTTCCCGGGCGACAACTTCGTGAAGCAGCCCGGCGTCCAGGTGGTCGACGCCTCGAATCCCGAGCGCCCACGGGTCGTCGGCTCGCTCACCGATCCCGCCATGCGTGGTGGCACCTGGGAAACGCTGAAGGTCAACCGGAAACGCAAACTCTTGGCGGCGACCGCTGTCCCATTGCTCTGGGGCGGAGGCCTCTTCGCCATCTACGACATCTCCGATTGCGCACACCCCAAACTGCTCAACGCCGGTGGACCGGGCATCACCACGCCGTTGCCGTTCACCTCGCACGAAGGTGGGTTCTCCCCGGACGGCCGCACTTACTGGGCCTCCGGTCTGTCGCCAGGGCACCTGTCGGCGATCGACGTCTCGAATCCGAGCAGGCCCAGGGTGATCTGGCAGGGGCTGCACAGTCTGCTCGGGCACGGTTTCGGCATCTCCCCCGACGGCAACCGCATGTACCTCTCCAACATGGCGGGGATCACCGTCCTCGACATCAGCGACGTGCAACGGCGCGCCCCCTATCCGCAGGTCCCACATCTCGCCGCGTATCTGTGGCCGGACGGCCAGCTCAATCAACATTCGATCCCGGTCACCCACCGATCCCGTCCGTACATCATCACCGCCGACGAGGGCGGTTCCGGCGGCGTGAAGATCTTCGACGTCAGCTCGGTCGACCGGCCGAGATATGCCGCACAGATCAAACTCGAGATCAATCTCCCCGACAATCTCGACCGCAATCTGCGCTCGTCGATGGGCGGCTCGCTGTTCAGCAGCAATCCGCACTACTGCGCCGTCGACCGCCCCACCGATCCAACCACCCTGGCGTGTGGATGGGAGTCGTCCGGAATCCGGGTCTTCGACATCCGCGACTTCACGAGAATCCGAGAGCTCGCCTACTTCAATCCGCCCGCCCGCAAGGGCGCCACCCTCGCCGATGCACCCAACTCGCCGCACGTCCTCGGCTCCGTCATCGGAGTCCCGGCCGTCGATTTCCTGAGTCTCGGGATGTCGATGGCCCATGGGAAGGTGAAGCTGGGCGACATCATCGGCCCACGTTCCGGCATGGTGGTCGGCGGCGACATGTCCACCGACTGGTGCCTCTCGCCACCCGAGTTCCACGGCAACGAGCTCTGGACGACCTGCGCCGACGGCGGGTTCTACGCACTCGCCCTGAGTCCGAAGGTCTACACGCCGCCCGCCGACCAGCAGTCGACGATCGGATGATCACCACCATCCGCGCGGTCGCGACCGCAGGTGTCGCGGTCCTGCTCATCTCGATCGGGGTGGTGGCCGGCGTGGCATGGCAGAGCACCCGCGACGGCAACGACACCTCGCACCGCCCGAGCGTCACCGACATCGGGTTCGCCCAGGACATGTCGACCCATCACGACCAGGCGATCCTCATGGCGCAGAGCCTCTCTGCCGACACGGCACCCGAGATCCGCGGGCTGGCGGACCGGATCGTCGTGGCGCAGACCGCGGAGACGTCGACGATGCGCGGGTGGCTGACGTGGTTCGGTCTCCCGGTCACCTCGGATCATCCGATGTCGTGGATGGACCACCCGCGGAGCCATCATCACGACGCGCCCTCGGGCGATGGTCCGCCGATGCCCGGGATGGCGAGCATCGACGAGATCACCCGGCTGTCGGCCGCCCACGGCCGTGCCGCCGAAATCCTCTTCCTGCAGTTGATGATCCGCCACCACCGCGGTGGGATCGACATGGCCGCGGCAGCGCACAACGATGCCCGGGCGAGCTCTGTGACGAAGCAGCTCGCCCTGACGATGATCAGTGACGAGGGGGACGAGATCGGGCAGATGACCTTGCTGCTCCGCGCCCGGGATGCGTTGCCACTGCCCACCTGAGCAGTCGGCCGACCACGATCAATCCCGGTCGATCACCGTGCGTTCGATCCAGTCGGCGAGGTCGCGCCGCACCTCGTCACGATTGGTCTCGTTGAGGATCTCGTGCCGCGCACCGGGATACACCTTCACGGTGACGTCGGTCAGGCCACCCGCCCGATAGTGATCGGCGAGCAGAGTCGACAGGGCGAGTCCTCCGTTGACGGGATCCAGATCGCCGACCGCGATGAGGATCGGCAACGACGAGACCATGCCGCCCACGCGTTCGGGATCGGCGATCGCCCGGGCCTGCACGAACATGTCCTTCCCCGACTCGGCATCGAGACCGAAGCCACACAGGGGATCGGCGACGTAGGCGTCGACGATCGCGTCGTCGCGACTCAGCCAGTCGTACTCGGTACGGGCCGGCTCGAACGGAGCATTGAATCCCGACAGATCGATTTCGGTGTCGAGGTCTAGTGCGGGTTCGAGGCCGTCGAGCGCAGCAGTCCCGCTCAAGACCACCGCGTCGACGGTGTCGCTGTGATCGAGGAGGAACTGCTGCGCGGCGAACGAGCCCATGCTGTGGGCGATCATCGCCACCGGCAATCCGGGGTATTCGGCGTGCACGCCACCCACGACGACGCCGATGTCGGCGACCAGTCGCTGCCAGCCGTCGGGCCCGAGGTCACCGGGCTCGCGTCCCCGCAGCACCGACCCGCCGTGGCCGCGGTGATCGTAGGCGTACACCACGAACCCCTCATCGACGAGCGACTCGGCCGTCTCCGCATACCGCTGTGAGTGTTCTCCCATGCCATGCACCAGCACCACTGCCGCGCGGGCGTCGGCGGCCGGCACCCACCGCCGGGCGAGCAGCGGGCTTCCGTCGCCTGCGGTCACGGTGAAGGTTTCGGCCATGGTGCGCTCCTCTACAGGTCCCGACCCCGTCGTCGGTGGTATTCGCGAATCACGCTAGCCCAGCATCGGACGTGTTCGGGGCGGTTCACCGATCCGCTCGACCCGCCGCACCGCGGGTCGAGCCGAGAACTCTCAGGTTCGAGGAGTAGCCTCTGCGCGGGTCCCTCGGACATCTGGTGTCCGAGGCGGCCGAAGTGAAGCGGGAGGCCGGGGCATCGTTACGCAGGAACAACAGATACAACCGCCCGAGCCTCCGCCGAATCCGGACGAATCGGACAGTGCCACAGTCCAACTCGCAGCCACTGCGGAGCCGGTGACCACGCCGGTGACCAAGAAGCCGGATCGGCACCTCTACCAGATCGATTTCGTCCGGCTGGTGACGTTCGCGGCGGTCATCCTCGACCATGTCCTCCTCGGCATCGCGACGGGCACCGATGTGGGCGCCGGGGCGCTCGGCCTCCTGTTGCGTTACACCCGGTATTCGTTCTTCGCGTTGACCGGCTTCGTCCTGACGTACCAGTACCGCGACCGTGAGCTGAAACCCCTCACCTTCTGGCGACGTCGATACAAGCTGATCGGCCTGCCGTTCGTGGTGTGGAGCCTCTTCTACTGGGTGTACGGACGCTACCGCGCGGGCGGTATGTCCGCTCTGGGCGATCTGGTCGATTCGCCCCACTCGATCGCGGTGTCACTCAAGAGCATCTGCTACGACCTCATCACCGGCAACGCGTGGTATCACCTGTACTTCCTGTCGGTGAGCATGCAGATCTACGCGGTCTTCCCCCTCATCCTGATCGTGCTCCGGAAGACCTGGGGATATCACCGGTACCTACTGCTCGCGAGCTTCGCGGCGCAGACCACATTGCTGTACTTCATGGTCCGGCCTCCGCTCGACTTCTTCACCCATGGCCCGCAGCACATGCTGTGGTCGCACCTCGTCGCGACGATCCTGCCCTATCAGTTCTTCGTGCTCGCCGGATGTGTTGCAGCGATGCACTACCCGGCGT
The DNA here is from genome assembly GCF_049847105.1 of Gordonia sp. DT218. Classification (NCBI taxonomy): domain Bacteria; kingdom Bacillati; phylum Actinomycetota; class Actinomycetes; order Mycobacteriales; family Gordoniaceae; genus Gordonia; species Gordonia sp. DT218. The sequence goes on from NZ_JBNCNS010000001.1 coordinate 1,193,743, forward strand.
TCCAAGGTTTCATGATCCGGTGGCGCCGGCAGTTGATCGCCGGCGCGGCCGTGGTGATCGTCCTGACGCTGCTCTATTACCTGCACGAGACGCACATGGGCGAGACCATCTTCCGGGCCACCAACGTGTTCATGGTGCACAACACATTCGCCTACATCGCGATCATCACGATCCTCTACTGCCTGGGCACGGTCTGGCAGAGCCGTCGCACCAAGGGCTCCGTACCCGACAACTTCATGCGGACCGCCGCCGACCGGTCGTTCGGCATCTACTTGGCGCACGCGCTCGCACTCAGCGAATTGATGCCCATCATCTCCGAGCATCGGAATCTACCGACCTGGCCGCTGATCCTGGTCGCCTACGTGGGCACCGTCGCGTTGACGATCTTCATCGTGGAGGTGTTGCGCCGCAGCCCGATCAGTCTGATCACGACCGGCCGCAGCACCATCGATTGGCGAACCCAGAATGCCGGCAGATCGATGGCCGTGGCGACCATTGCCATCGCTCTGGGCGTGCTCCTGCGCGTCGTGTTCGCTGCTCTCGTGGGCGATCTCATCGTCGCCACGGGTGCTCTGCTGCTCGTCTCCGCCGGTCTCGCGTTCTGGCGTCAGCGCCGCGCCGCTACTGCAGCGCTCTGAGAATCAGCTGCGTGACAGCCCTCTTGCCCGTGCGATTCGGGTGATAGAAGACCCCGCGTTCGAACCCGTCCACCCAGGGGCGCTGTGAACAGACAGCGTGGGCAGCACCCGATTTCGATGCGGTGACCAGCACAGCTCCGGTCGACCGCGCGGCGCGGGCGGTGGCCTCGGCCAGCCCGTCGAAAACACGCTTGGTCTCCGCGCGTTCGGAGTAGGTGAGCGGCAGCTCGGAACACGATGTCGAGGTCGTCCCGATCACCGGCGGGTAGTCGACCAGGACGACCTTGGCATGCGGGGCCCGCGCACGGACGGCATCGACGGTTCGGGCGATCGTCCGCTCGACCTTGCGGTAGGCGGCCGGGCCCGGCTCGGGCGCGGGGAGGCGCCCTGCGCCGCAGACTCGTCGGGCCACCCCGGCAACCGCGGGTTGCACGGCGTTGCCGCAGCTGAGTGAGGTCAATCGGCCGATGTAGTCGAGATCGTTCCCGCCGGTCGTGATGGTCACCAGGGCCGTTTTCGGGGTGACCGCGGCGACCTGCGGCTCGCTCGTCTTGCCCCGCTGCGCGCGGTCCACGATGTCGACTGTCTTGGCGCCGGAACAGGTCACGTCGATCAGTCGCATCCCACGCGCCGATGCCACCTGGTTCGGGTAGTCGTCGGCCGACCGCATACAGGGCGTTCGCGGCGCCGACGACAGTTCCGGACCGGCGGCATAGGAACTTCCCAGTGCCACATACGTCTTGGGAATGTGCCCGGAGCCGGCCGCACTCGCCTTCACCGGCGGGCTGACCGTCTCGGTGATCGCGGTGCCGGGGACGACGACGGCGGCCACAGCGGCCGCAGACGCGGCGATGGTCGCCGCGCGGGTCACGAGTTCACGCCTCATGACGGACAGTCTCACACAGGGCCGCTCACTTGGCGCACAGACCCCGCCGAGCATGCCGAAGGCTGTTGTGCGCGCTAGGCGATCAGAAGATCTGCGGCAGATCCGTCGACACCCGATCGGTGAAGGTGGCGGGTCGCTTCTCCAGGAAGGACGTGACCCCCTCGGCGACGTCAGGCATGGTGCCGCGGAAGTAGATGGCCTTCGAATCGGCCTCGTGGGCCACCCGGGGGCTCGGCGCACCGGCCATCCGCCACAGCAATTGGCGCGTCAGCGCGACCGACACCGGCGCGGTGCCGGACGTCATCTTCCTCGCCACCCCGATCGCGGTGGCGAGCACGTCCGCCTTGGGCACCACCTGCTGCACCAGCCCCCGTTCGTGTGCTTCGGCCACCGGCACCATCTGTGCGCCCATCGTCCATTGCAGCGCGGTGGGCAGTCCCACGAGTCGTGGCAGGAACCAGGTCGAGCACGCCTCCGGGACCAACCCTCGCTGGGCGAACACGAATCCGAACTTGGCATCCTCCGATGCAATCCGGACGTCGGCGGCCAGCGTCATCGTCACGCCGACGCCCGCGGCCGCGCCGTTGATCGCCATCACGACGGGTTTCAACGACTCGAAGATCCGGAGGGTCAATTGTCCGCCCGAATCCGGTGGGATCTCGCCGGGAGCGGGCTCCTCGAGTTCGAACGTCGTGGCTCCTCCACCGAGGTCTGCGCCCGCGCAGAACGCCCGGCCGTTCCCGGTGATCACGACTGCCCGGATCGAGTCGTCGGCGTCGCACCTGTCCAGCGCGGCTTTGATCTCCTCCCCCATCTGGTAGGTGAAGGCGTTGAGCCGGTCGGGACGGTTGAGACGGATCACTGCGATCTCGTCGTCGAGCTCCACGGAGATGACAGCCTCCGACTCGGCAGCGGACAAGCCGGAAGAGGTCTGATCTGAAGTCACGTTCGCGATACTAACCCTGACGGAAACCTACTCTCAGAACTGTGTCGATCTGTCGCGAGCCCGTTCGACGCATGGATAGAGGGCCTCGACCCCGCGGCCCCGCGACGAAAGGCACGACGATGAAGTACATGCTGATCATGCGAGCAACAGAAGAAGCGATCGCCGCCTCTGCAGAGGTCGATTTCACCGAGATCATCAACGCGATGGGCCGGTACAACGAGGAGATGATCAACGCCGGAGTCCTCGCGGCCGGCGAGGGTCTGAGCGACGCATCCGAAGGCTTCGTCGTGGCTTTTTCCGACGACGACGAACCGCTGGTCACCGACGGCCCGTACGGCGAGGTCCACGAACTGTTCAACGGATTCTGGATTCTGCAGGTCTCCAGCCGCGAAGAGGCGCTCGAGTGGGCGAAGAAGGCCCCGCTCGGGACCGGTTCCAAACTGGAGGTCCGGCGCATCAACGACGAGACCGACTTCGCGGAGTTCGCCGACAACGAGTACGTCCAGAAGGAGAAGGGCTGGCGGGAACAGCTCGCTTCGGAGTGAGCGACGTCGAGATACGGCGGAGGGTCGACGCGGTCTGGCGTATCGAGGGCACCCGGATCGTCGCGACACTCGCCCGCGTCGTCGGTGATGTCGGACTTGCCGAAGACGTGGCGCAAGAAGCGGTCGCCGAGGCGCTGGAGCAGTGGCCGCAGTCGGGTGTCCCGCGGAATGCGGGCGCTTGGCTGACGGCCGTCGCGAAACGGCGCGCGATCGACGGGTGGCGGCGACAAGAACGTCTCGATCAGCGATACGAGGTCATCGCACGCGATCTCGGGACGGTCACCGAGGAGGAATGGGAACCGGTCCGCGATGACGTGCTCAAGCTGGTGTTCACCGCATGCCACCCCGTACTGGGACGAGAGGCGCAGGTGGCCTTGACGCTACGGGTCGTCGGCGGGCTCAGCACCGAGGAACTCGCTCGGTTGTTCCTGACGTCGGTGCCGACGATGCAGCAGCGGATCGTCCGTGCCAAGAAGACACTCTCGGCGGCCCGGGTGCCCTACGAGGTCCCGGAGCCACCGAAGTGGCGAGAACGCCTCTCCGGTGTGCTCGGGGTGATCTATCTGATCTTCACGGAGGGGTATGCCGCGACTGCGGGTGACACCTGGATGCGTCGCGATCTGGCGCAGGAAGCGGTACGTCTCGGGCGTGTTCTCGCCGCCCTGGTGCCCCGCGAGCCCGAGGTCCACGGACTGCTCGCGCTGATGGAACTGCAGGCTTCCCGTTTCGCGGCTCGTGTCGCCGCCGACGGGCGACCGGTACTGCTCGCCGCCCAGGACCGGCGTCGGTGGGATCGGGGGCAGATCGCCCGCGGACTCACCGCACTCGAGCGGTCCGACGCGCTCGGGCGCGGTCGCGGACCGTATGCCCTGCAGGCGGCAATCGCCGCCTGCCACGCAGGTGCGCCGGACGTCGACGCAACCGATTGGCCCCAGATCGTCGTGCTCTACGAGGCGCTGGAGCAACTGACCCGGAACCCCGTGGTCACCCTCAACAAGATCGTCGCGATCTCCATGGCCTCGGGCGCCGGCGCGGCGCTGGAGCTACTCGACGCAGAGGTCGACGAGAGGGCACTTGCCGGATCGCACCTCCTGCCGAGTGTCCGCGGCGAACTGCTCACGCTGCTCGGCCGAACCGACGAGGCGCGGACCGAGCTCGAACGTGCCCGTGACCTCACCGCCAACGGTGCTCAACGTCGGGTACTCGAGGAGAAGATCGCGGCGTTGTGAGCGACCTTCGGCGCCGGCCCTTCGTGACGCATCGCTCGTACCTCGCGAGGCTCCTCAGGGACCGGTGATGGGCCTGACGCGCCCAGCCCCCGAGGAGCGAGCTTGCGAACGGCCCCCGACCCCTGAGGAGCGAGCTTGCGAGCGTCTCGAAGGGCACGCTACGACCCTCGGCTGGCGCCTCGCACCTCAGGGAACAAGAACCACGACTCGCACCTCAGGGAACAAAAACCGCGCAGCGCACCTCAGAGGTCCCAGTAGCAGGGAATGACGAACGGGCCGCCGCGACAATGACTGTCGCGGCGGCCCGTCTGTGTTCGGTTGTGTGAGCGACTAGCTCGACTCGCCGTTGCTGTCGCCGGCCTTGGTCAGCTCGGCAGGTGCGTCGGGCACCTCGCGCGGCTTCTCGGAGCCGGAGAACACGAACTTGGCGTCCTCGCCGTCGTCTTCGCCGTCCCAGCCCTCGACGTCGACCAGGATGATCTGGCCTGCGCCGATCTCGTTGAACAGGATCTTCTCCGAGAGCTGGTCCTCGATCTCACGCTGGATGGTCCGACGCAGCGGCCGGGCACCGAGCACCGGATCGAAGCCACGCTTGGCCAACAGCGCCTTTGCCTGGTCGGTCAGCTCGATCGCCATGTCCTTGGCCTTCAACTGTGTCTCCACACGGTTGATCATCAGATCGACCATCTGGATGATCTCGTCGCGCGTCAACTGGTGGAAGACGATGACGTCGTCGATACGGTTGAGGAACTCGGGGCGGAAGTGTTTCTTCAGCTCGTCATTGACCTTCTGCTTCATCCGCTCGTACTGCGAGCCGTCGCTGTTGCCCTGCGTGAAGCCGAGGCCGACCGCCTTGGAGATGTCGCTGGTACCGAGGTTCGAGGTGAAGATCAGCACGGTGTTCTTGAAGTCGACCGTGCGTCCCTGACCGTCGGTCAGACGCCCGTCCTCCAACACCTGCAGCAGCGTGTTGTAGATCTCCGAGTGCGCCTTCTCGATCTCGTCGAACAACACCACCGAGAACGGCTTGCGGCGCACCTTCTCGGTGAGCTGGCCGCCCTCTTCGTATCCGACGTAGCCGGGAGGGGCACCGAACAGGCGCGACGCGGTGAACCGGTCGTGGAACTCGCCCATGTCGATCTGGATGAGAGCATCGTCCTCGCCGAACAGGAAGTTCGCCAGCGCCTTGGACAGCTCGGTCTTACCGACACCGGACGGGCCGGCGAAGATGAAGGAGCCGGACGGACGCTTCGGATCCTTCAGACCGGCGCGGGTGCGGCGGATCGCCTTGGAGACGGCCTTGACCGCGTCCTCCTGGCCGATGATCCGCTTGTGCAGCTCGTCCTCCATGCGGAGCAGACGGGTGGTCTCCTCCTCGGTGAGCTTGAACACCGGGATGCCGGTCCAGTTGCCCAGGACCTCGGCGATCTGCTCGTCGTCGACCTCCGCCACGACGTCCATGTCGCCGCTGCGCCATTGCTTCTCACGCTCGGCCCGCTCGCCGACCAGCTGCTTCTCCTTGTCGCGGAGGTTGGCGGCCTTCTCGAAGTCCTGCGCGTCGATCGCGGATTCCTTCTCCTTGCGGGCGTCGGCGATGCGCTCGTCGAACTCGCGGAGATCTGGCGGCGCGGTCATCCGGCGGATGCGCATGCGCGCGCCCGCCTCGTCGATGAGGTCGATCGCCTTGTCCGGCAGGAACCTGTCGTTGATGTAGCGGTCGGCCAGCGTCGCCGCCGCGACGAGCGCACCGTCGGTGATGGACACCCGGTGGTGGCTCTCGTAGCGGTCACGCAGACCCTTCAGGATCTCGATCGTGTGCTCGACCGACGGTTCGCCGACCTGCACCGGCTGGAACCGGCGCTCGAGGGCGGCGTCCTTCTCGATGTACTTGCGGTACTCGTCGAGGGTGGTGGCACCGATGGTCTGGAGCTCACCGCGGGCCAGCTTCGGCTTCAGGATCGACGCGGCGTCGATCGCGCCCTCGGCGGCACCCGCACCGACCAGCGTGTGCAGCTCGTCGATGAACAGGATGATGTCGCCGCGGGTGTTGATCTCTTTGAGCACCTTCTTCAGGCGTTCCTCGAAGTCACCGCGGTAGCGGCTGCCGGCCACCAACGACCCGAGGTCGAGGGTGTAGAGCTGCTTGTCCTTGAGCGTCTCCGGCACCTGGCCGTTGACGATGGCCTGCGCGAGCCCCTCGACGACGGCGGTCTTGCCGACGCCGGGCTCACCGATGAGCACCGGGTTGTTCTTGGTGCGGCGGGACAGCACCTGCATGACCCGCTCGATCTCTTTCTCACGCCCGATGACCGGGTCGAGTTTGGCCTCGGCGGCCGCGGCGGTCAGGTTTCTACCGAACTGATCGAGGACCAGCGACGTCGACGGTGTGCCCGCCTCGCTGCTGCGTCCGCCGGTGCCGGCCTCCTGCGGCTCCTTGCCCTGGTAGCCCGAGAGCAGCTGGATGACCTGCTGGCGGACCCGGTTGAGGTCTGCACCCAGCTTGACCAGCACCTGGGCGGCCACACCCTCGCCCTCGCGGATGAGGCCGAGGAGGATGTGCTCGGTGCCGATGTAATTGTGGCCGAGCTGCAGCGCCTCGCGCAGCGAGAGCTCCAGGACCTTCTTGGCACGCGGCGTGAACGGGATATGCCCCGAGGGTGCCTGCTGCCCCTGGCCGATGATCTCCTCGACCTGGCTGCGAACACCTTCGAGAGAGATCCCGAGAGATTCGAGTGCCTTGGCGGCGACACCTTCACCCTCGTGGATGAGACCCAGGAGGATGTGCTCGGTGCCGATGTAGTTGTGGTTGAGCATCCGCGCTTCTTCTTGCGCCAGGACGACGACACGACGTGCGCGGTCGGTGAACCGTTCGAACATTGTTCTCCCTCGTTAGCTAGCGCCCCGGCCGTCGGTGACAACCACAGCGTCGACAACTGCAGCGGTGTCCGTATACATGACGACCAGCCTGCCTCCACTCTAGTGGTCGCTTGGAGTGCAGCTACCGTTAACGTCGGTCGTCAACGATATCCGTGATGGTCATGCCGGGGGTCTGCGCACTACAACCGTGCACGTAGGCGCTCTGTTCCATCGACGCTACGCCGAGAGCGAACGGCTCGTTTCCGGCGCACCGCGATGACGTTTCCGGACGGATCAGCGAACGACGCGATTTCCGGGCCGTTGCCGCCACCTCGCGCGATGCCGCGCGCGGCCTGCTCGAAGGCGCCGAGCTGCAGCAACTCCGCCCGTTTGCCGATCAGGCGATGAATCTTCAGGCCGCCATCCAGAGCCAGACCAAGGCTGCCAGGTTGGCGGCCGCCGTGACGGCCGGGCCGATGGTCTTGAAGCGGTCGTGGATCACGCCGCCGATCACGGCGTCCACAGCCTGGACGGTCACCATCGCGACGGCGACCGCCACCAAGAACGGCGTTGAGCCGGCAAAGAGCGCAGCCAACGCCACGGCAGCCAGCGCCAAGCTCCGCGCGCACGCATACATCGAGGGTGCGCGCTCAGCCGCCTCGGACGAAGTCAGACCGGCGACCGAGTAGCCGAGGCTGACGGCGGCACTGATCGCAGTAACTGCGGCACAGATCCAGAACGCGAGCGACATGGCCAAAGGGTAGCGACGGGCGGACGGCAGAGTCATCGTCCACCAACGGGCGGACGGCGAGGTCATCGTCGCCCACAGCATCCGGCGAAAATTCGGACATCGCCGGGTAGCCTCCGTCACATGAGTGATGACGCTCGGCCTCACCACGACAGCACCGGCGACATCATCGACCCCTCCCCGAGCGATCCGCCACATCCCGAGGCAGGCCGCAGCTCGGTCAATCTCGCGGTCTTCATCACGAGTGCGACGATCGTGCTCGCGTTCGCGATCTGGGCCCTGGTCTCACCGGACACGGCCGCGAGTGTGATCAACGACGTCCGCGAGTTCATCTCCCGATGGTTCGGCTGGTGGTATTTCATCCTCGCGACGGCGATCCTCGGGGTCGTCGTCTTCCTGGGGGCAAGCAAATACGGCCGGTATCGCCTCGGCCCCGAGGAATCCCGACCCGAGTACAGCCTGTTCACCTGGACCGCCATGCTCTTCGCGGCCGGGATCGGCATCGACCTCATGTTCTTCTCGGTCGCCGAACCGGTCACCCACTTCCTCAATCCCCCCACCGGACCGGGCGAGACCAATGCCGCCGCCCGCGAGGCGGTCACCTGGACGGTGTTCCACTACGGCGTCACCGGATGGGCGATGTACGCACTGATGGGCGGCGCCCTGGCCTACTTCGCGTTCCGCCACAACCTGCCGCTGACCATCCGTGCCGCGCTGTACCCGATCTTCGGGAAACGGGTCGAGGGGCGCTGGGGCGACGCCATCGACGTCGCCGCGGTCCTCGGGACCATCTTCGGGATCGCGACGTCACTGGGTATCGGTGTGGTGCAACTCAACTACGGTCTCAACGAGATCTTCGGGATATCGCAGGGCAAGGCCGCCCAGATCGGTCTGATCGTGCTGTCGGTGGTCATCGCGACCGCCTCGGCCACCTCGGGTGTCGACAAGGGCATCCGCCGACTCTCCGAGCTGAATGTCATCCTCGCGATCGTCCTGCTCGTCTACATCCTCGTGGCGGGCAAGACCGACTTCCTGCTCAACGGCCTCACACAGAACGCCGGGGACTACGTGTCCACCTTCGCCGACCGCACGCTCGACACGTTCGCCTGGGATCAGGTCAATCCGACGCCGGGCAACGACGCCCGCGGGTTCGTCGACGGCTGGACGCTGTTCTTCTGGGCGTGGTGGGTGGCGTGGGCGCCGTTCGTCGGCCTGTTCCTGGCGCGAATCTCCCGCGGACGCACCATGCGCCAGTTCGTGTTCGGCGTCCTCGTCGTGCCGTTCAGCTTCATCCTGTTGTGGATCTCCATCTTCGGGAACAGCGCGCTCGAGGTCGCGCGCGGCGACCAGGGCTTCGCCGAGACCACTGCCTCCACCCCCGAAGCCGGGTTCTACTCGCTGCTCGAGCAGTATCCCGGGTCCACGCTGCTCATCGGGATCGCCACGATCACCGGTCTGCTGTTCTACGTCACCAGCGCCGACTCCGGTTCACTCGTGATGGGCAATTTCACCTCGCGGCTGCCGGATCCGATGGCCGACTGCGCGCGATCCGTGCGCATCTTCTGGTCCGTGGCCATCGGACTGCTCACGCTGTCGATGCTGTTCGCCGGCGGCGGTGACGGATCGATCCTCACGTTGCAGGCCGCGACGGTGATCATGGGACTGCCGTTCTCGTTCGTGCTCGGCCTCATCTGCATCTCGCTGCTGAGAGCGGTCCGGAACGAGTCGTACAAGCTGGACAGTTTCCGGACGACACTGCCCAAGGTGATCGCCGCGGGCCGCGGCTCGTCGGAACACGGGAGTTGGCGGCAACGCCTCGTGGGCACCCTGCGCTATCCGGGGCCGTCGACGACGCGCAAGTTCATCACCAAATCCGTCGTCCCCGCGATGCGTGAGGTCGCCGACGAGTTCACGAAGGGCGGCATCGCAGCCCGGGTCGACGAATCGGCGAGCAACGAGGGTCTGCCGTCACCCCGGCTGATCGTCGAACTCGCGCAAGAGCCGCGGTTCGAATACTGCGTATGGCCGGTGTCGGCGCCGACCCCGACTTACGCCGTGCTGTCGCAGCGGTCCGACGATCGCTACTTCCGGTGCGAGGTGTACCTGACCGAAGGGTCACAAGGCTATTCACTCAATGCCTACAATCGCGAACAGGTCATCGGCGACATCCTGGACCAGTACGAGCGTCACCTCGGCTACCTTCATCTGCGACGATCGGCCACCGACAGCCACGCCATCCCTGTGGTCGACAGACCCGATGCCGAACCCCAAGGAATCCCGGAACCATGAGCGACACGCTTTTCATCGACGGCCGGTGGCGCCCCGCGGCCTCCGGTCAGACACGTGAGATCCGCTGTCCTGCAGACGGTTCACTCGTCGGCGTGGTCGCGGAGGCGGGGTCCGTCGACACCGAGTCCGCCATCGCCGCGGCACGACACGCCTTCGACGACGGTCCCTGGCGGCAGACCGGTGCGGCCGAGCGAGGTGATCTCCTGCTGCGTGTCGCGGCCGAGATCGACACACGCCGCGACGAGTTCGTGCGCGCCGAGACGCTCGACACCGGCAAGCGACCGTACGAGTCGGACCTCGACATGACCGACATCGCCAACTGCTTCCGTTATTTCGGCAAGCTCGCCGCCGAGGATGCCGGTCGGGTGGTCGACGCCGGCTCCGCGGACGTGGACTCCCGGATCGTCTACGAGCCGGTCGGCGTCTGCGGCCTGATCACACCGTGGAATTATCCGCTTCTGCAGGCGGCGTGGAAGATCGCACCTGCCCTCGCCGCGGGCAACACCTTCGTACTCAAGCCCGCCGAACTCACCCCGCACACCTCGATCCTCATCATGCGGGTGCTCGAACACCTGGGGGTGCCTCCTGGCGTGGCGAACCTTGTCCTGGGCGCCGGAGCCGATGCCGGGGCGCCGCTGTCGGCCCACCCCGATGTCGATCTCGTCTCTTTCACCGGCGGTCTCGTCACCGGCAAGGTGATCGCACGGCAGGCGGCCGCGACGGTGAAGAAGGTGGCGCTCGAGCTCGGCGGCAAGAACCCGAACGTCGTGTTCGCCGACGCCTGCGACACCGACGACCGGCTCGGCGCCGCGGTCGACAACGCACTCAACGCCGCATTCCTGCACTCGGGTCAAGTGTGTTCGGCGGGAGCACGTCTCGTCATCGAGGATTCCGCGCACAACCGATTCGTCGACGAACTCGTCCGTCGGGCAGAGCAGATCCGGCTCGGCCTCCCGTTCGCCGACGGCACCGAGACCGGCCCGCTGATCTCGTCGGCGCACCGCGACAAGGTGCACGCGTATGTCGAGCAGGCCCGCGCCGACGGCGCGGTGATCCGAACCGGCGGGGCATTCGGCACCGGCGACCACGGCTCCGGAAGTCTCGACGACGGCTGGTTCTACCTGCCCACGATCATCGACGGAGCAACCAGGGAGATGGCGTGCGTACACGATGAGGCCTTCGGGCCGACGGTGACCGTCGAGACCTTCACCGACGAGGACGAAGCCGTCGCCATCGCCAATGACACCGAATACGGACTGGCGGGCGCGGTCTGGTCCGCCGATTCCGCACGTGCCCGTCGCATCGCGGCTCGATTGCGGCACGGCACCGTGTGGGTCAACGAGTTCGGACCGTATCTGCCGCAGGCAGAATGGGGCGGATTCGGACACTCGGGCGTCGGCCGCGAGCTCGGACCATCGGGCCTCGCCGAGTATCGAGAGGCCAAACACGTCTACGAGAATCTCCGGCCGGGCGTGACCGGCTGGTTCGCCGACCGAGGGAGAAACCGATGACCGACACCTTCGACCACGTCGTCGTCGGGGGTGGCTCGGCAGGCGCAGCCGTCGCATCACGGCTGTCCGAGAATCCCGCCGTCACCGTCTGTCTCATCGAGGCCGGGCCGTCGGATATCGGCGACGACGCCATCCTGCGGTTGGACCGGTGGATGGAACTACTCGAGTCCGGATACGACTGGGACTATCCGATCGAGCCGCAGGAGAACGGTAACGACTTCATGCGCCATGCCCGGGCGAAGGTGCTCGGCGGATGCAGTTCCCACAACAGCTGTATCGCGTTCTGGGCACCGCGCGAGGACCTCGACTCCTGGGAGCGCGACTTCGGTTGCACCGGTTGGGGGTCCGAATCGGTGTATCGACTCTATCCCCAGATCGAGACCAACGACGCGCCTGGCGATCACCACGGTCGTAGGGGTCCGGTGCACATCATGACCGTGCCGCCGAACGACCCGTGTGGCGTGGCGGTACTCGACGCCTGCGAGGCCGTCGGCATCCCGCGCGTCGAGTTCAACAGCGGCACCACGGTGATCAACGGCGCCAGCTTTTTCCAGATCAACCGACGTCCGGACGGCGTACGAGCATCCTCGTCGGTCAGCTACCTCCACCCGAATCTGGACCGCCCGAACCTCACGGTCCGCACCGGCTCATGGGCCAAGCGGATCGTCGTCGAGCAATCCGGCGGCGGTCTGCGTGCGAGCGGTGTCGACATCACCGACAACGCCTTCGGTCGCACCACCACGGTGCACGCCACACGCGAGGTGATCGTATCGGCGGGCGCCATCGACACGCCGAAACTGCTGATGCTGTCGGGAATCGGGCCGACCGTCCACCTGCGCGAGCACGGGATCGATGTGCTGGTCGACTCGCCGGGGGTCGGCGCGAATCTGCAGGACCACCCGGAGGGTGTGATCGGCTTCGAGACGACACGGCCTATGCCGACCGAGTCCACCCAGTGGTGGGAAGCGGGCATCTTCACCACCACCGTCGACGGCCTCGACCGCCCCGACCTGATGATGCATTACGGCAGTGTGCCGTTCGACATGCACACACTGCGCCAGGGATATCCCACCAGCGAGAACACCTTCTGCCTCACGCCGAATGTCACACACGCGCGGTCGCGCGGCACCGTGCGTCTGCGCTCCCTCGACTTCCGCGACAAACCGCGGGTGGATCCTCGTTATTTCACCGACCCCGACGGCCATGACATGCGGGTGATGATCGCCGGCATCCGTAAGGCGCGCGAGATAGCGGCGGCCGCGCCGCTGTCGGATTGGATTGCACGCGAACTGTATCCGGGCGCGGATGCCACGACGGACACCGAGCTGGCCGACTACATCAGCCGGACGCACAACACCGTCTACCATCCGGTCGGGACAGTCCGGATGGGGCCCGCCGACGACCCGACGTCACCACTGGACCCGGACCTGCGCGTGAAAGGCGTGTCGGGACTGCGGGTTGCCGATGCCTCGGTGTTCCCCGCACACACGACGGTCAACCCGAACATCACCGTGATGCTGGTCGGCGAGCGGTGCGCGGAGCTGGTCGCTGCCGCGGCGACCGAAGGTGACCGCTGAGGCCGAACGCGCCGCCCTGCCCCTCCCATGCCCCATGCCCGGGACTGCCCCCGGTTTGGTTGACATCTGATCTGTGAGGATTTCCCTCACGGTGGAAGGATGTTTTCCATGCCCAAAGCGTTCCCGAGGAGTTTCGTCGCGACGTGATCGAGGTCGCCCGCAAGGGCGAGCCGCCGCTACGTCAGATCGCGAAAGACTTCGGAATCTCCGAGGCCTGCTTGCATCGCTGGCTCAAGACCGCCGACCGCGACGACCGCGTCGAGTCCACCGGCAAACACGACTGTGGTGATCGGGCGGCAGAGCTGCGTGAAGCCCACAAACGGATCAAACTCCTCGAGCAGGAAGCCGAGGTCATGCGGCGCGCCGTGGGCTATCTCTCGCGGGGGGTCAACCCAAAATGATGTACCCGCTGGTCCTCGACCTTGCCGCTGACGGTGTGCCCGTCACGGTGACCTGCCGGGTGCTTGGATTCTCCACCCAAGGCTTCTGCAGATGAAGAAAATTCCAGTCACACAACGCGACTGGGACAACGCGCATCTGATCAATGCCGCCCGCGAGATCCACGATGACGACCCGGCGTTCGGATACCGCTTCATCGCCGCCGAGCTTCCCGACCACGGCATCACCGCCGGCGAAAACCGCGTTGCCCGATTGTGTTCACAGGAGCGTCTGTCGTCGGCGTTCTCCAAGAAGCGGGGCCTGACCACCAAGTCCGGCCCACCGGTCCACGACGACCTCGTCGACCGCCACTTCACTGCACAGCGACCCGACCAGGTATGGCTGACCGACATTACCGAACACCGGACCGACGAGGGCAAAATCTACCTGTGCGCGATCAAGGACGTGTACTCCAACAAGGTCGTCGGCTACTCGATCGACTCCCGGATGAAGGCCTCGCTCGGGTGCGGGCATTGAACAATGCAGTTGCTCAACGCAACCCGGACCAGACCGTTGTTCACTCCGACCGATTGAACCCGCCCAATTCCGGTCCTGCAAGTTTGTTCATGCGCTGTCACACAACGGGTTACGCGGATCGATAGGACGAGTGGGTGCGTGCGGAAACAACGCCGCAATGGAGTCATTCTTCGCCCTGCTGCAGAAAAACGTGCTCGACCGCCAGCGGTGGTCGACCCGCGAGGAGCTACGTCTGGCGATCGTTGTCTGGATCGAGAAGACCTACCACCGCAAGCGTCGACAACGGCGCCTCGGCAAGCTCACGGCGATCGAGTTTGAGACAATCAACCAGGCCGCACACGCGGCCTGATCCGCTCAACCCCACGAGTCAACTGAAGTGGGCAGTCCCAAACGGTCGCGGCCTGTATCCAGGTGCTCTCTCGCGGTGGCCAAGAATTCGCGCGAGCTGGTCGTGCGCTCGTCGTCGCCGGCGACTGGGGTGGACCGGGCTTGGCGGGAAATCCAGTTCGGGACGAAGAATAATGTTGTGCGGTGCACCATTTGATGAACATCACGGCAGCACAACATGGCCAACCGGACTAACCGCCCGATGCGCCGGCGCCGCGGCTTACCGCCGCGACCATTGACGGCTCCGGCAGACGATCCGTCATCGGTCGCCCCCTGGTCGCGGGATGAGAGTGCAGTTTTGCCCGGCCGGCAACAGACGCTGCTACTGAACGGTGAGATGTTGAGTTAGGAAGAGAGCCGCCCGGTCGAGGGCGTGGTCGGCCTCGTCGAGCTGGCCGATGAACGACTGGAAGACATGGGGGACTCTAGCGGTGACGTCGAGGATAACGTCGACGTCGGCGTCCCGGGCACGCTCGGCGAGGCGGACGGAGTCGTCCAGCAGCAGCTCGTTCGTTCCGACCTGAAGCAGGAGTGGGGGGAATCCGGTCATATCGGCGAGGACGGCGGGGGCGATGAGTTCCTGGTTCGGGTCCTGCCCGTCGAGGTACATGCCGCCGGTGTAGGCCATGCCCTCGCGCGTGAAGAAGGGATCGACGCCCTTCTTGCTCTCCATGGTGCGACCCGACCTCGTGTGATCGAGCCCCGGGGAGAACGCCACGACCGCGCCGGGCAGCGGCAACCCGGCTTTGCGGGTTGCCAAGGTGGTCGTCACCGAGAGGCCACCGCCGGCGGAGTCTCCCGCGAAGGCGATAGTGGCCGGGTCTGCGCCGTGGTCGAGTAACTCCTTGTAGGCGGCCAGGCAGTCATCGAGTCCTGCGGGGAACGGATGCTCCGGTGCGAGCCGGTAGTCGAGGGACATCGAGGTCATGCCGGTGCGCACGACGAGGCTGGCGGTCAGACCCATCGCCGTCTGAGGCGAGCCCAGCGCGAACGAGCCGCCGTGGAAGTACAGGATCGTGCCCGGACGAATCTCGCCCTCCGGATCGACCCGGACCGCTGATCGTCCTGCGAGGGTCGTCTCCGAGGTCCGCACGCCCGAGGGCACGGGGAAGCGCGCCATGAGCTTCGCGAAGTTCTCTCGCATGACTTCCACCGGCTGGGGTGAAAATCCCGACGGGACGCTGCGCAACACCTTGTCTATGACTTCACGCTGTTCTCTGCTCACGGGTCTACCCTCTCAGACCGAACGAGGCCATAGGGCGTCGAGTTTGCGTCTGACGATCGTGATCTGGATGGAGACGTCCTACCACCGCAAGCATCGACATCGACGTCTCGGCCAGCTCACCCCGATCGAATCTGAGACAATCAATCAGACCGCACAGCGTGGCGTGAACCACGCCCCACGAGTCAACCGAAGTGGGGGCAGCCCCCCACACGGCCGGCTAACGTCCGGCGAGCTCGGCGACGACCGGAGAAAACCTGTCGGCCACGTCGGCGCCGAAGATGAAGTACGAGAAGCCGATCTCCTCCCGTCGCCGCTGGATCTCCTCGACGGCCGCCGCCGGATCATCCGGGAGCACGGTCATCGCGTCCGCGGCGCGAAGCACAGCCGGGTCGGTGTCGGGCGACGCCATGTGCGGTGCGACGTGGTCACCGACAACCGGCACGGCGAGCGCGAGCTCTATCTTCCCAGCGGCGCGGAAGTCACGCGCCAACCGCTCGACGTCGCCTCGAGGCTGATCGCCCAGTGCGAACGTGACCGTGTCCGCAACCTCGGCCGCCAACGCCCGCGCCTTAGAACCGTATACGGCCATCGCCACAGGCGTGTGGTGGTCGGGACCGTCGAGTTCCCGCAGCGCCCTGACGGTTTCACGTACCCCGGCCAGCCGCCCGCTCGGCGGCGGCACCGGAGGCATTCTCTTGTCGCGGAGCTCATCCTCGATTCCCGGCCTGCCGGTGCCGATGCCCATCTCGAAGCGGCCCTCGGTCACCAGCGACAACGAGTGCGCCTCCCACGCGGTCAGCCAGGCCGGGCGTAGCGGCGAGGCGTAGACCCACGTGCCCACGCGCAGGTCGGTCAGGGCCGCGACCGTGGCCAGCATCGGACCGGGAGCCGGTTGCATCTGCGGGAAGTCGGGTACCAGCAGCGTCGAGTAGCCGCTGTCGGCGACGCGGCGCACGCGATCGCGCCACGTCGGCAGGTCGGTTCTGAGCGGGGCAACCACCCCGAATCGAAACGGCTTCGTCATGTCCGGGCCCCTGTCAGTCGGTCGGTCCAGAGGTATCGACGACGGGTCCACGCGGAATTCATCGGTACGGCCGAAATCGCAGGCCACCGCGTCTCGGATTCACCGCTGCTCTGACCGTCCCCCGAACGAATCGACGATTCGGTCGAGGACGACGAGCACCTCTCCTGTGGCGGCGTCCCGGTCCGCTGCACTCGCGACATACAGCGCCGACTCGTCGAGGGCCCCGATGGCGACATGCGCGAGGGGTCGCGTGGGTTGGTCGTCGATCTGCCCCGCGGCGATCGCCGCCTGCAGAATGCCCTCGATCAGCGCGAACCCGAACTCTTCGCCACGCGCCCGCCACTCGCTCCAGCCGAGCACCGACGGGGCATCCACCAACGAGATCATGTGGATCGCCGGGTCCGTCACCCGCTCGAGGAACACGCGGACACCGGCCTTCAGCGCAGCGAGCGGATCAGTGATCGCAAGGTCGCCGACACGCACGGCGACCTCGGCGGTGATGTCCTGTTCGACGTCGTCGTACACCGCCGCGAACAAGCCCTGCTTGTCCTTGAACTGGTGGTACAGCGCACCGCGGGTGACACCGGCCTTGTCGACGATCGCCTGCGTGCCGACATCGGCATATCCGAGCTCACCGAACAGCGCGCGGCCGGCCGAGACCAGCGCGGATCGGGTGGCGGCGGTGCGCTCGGCCTGTGTTCGACGATTGACTTTCATACAGGTTGCACGTAACTTTCATACAGAGTGTTCGTAAGTTCACGACAAGCCTAGTCGAGAGGGTGAGAGCTCATGACCGGCACGACGACCACCATCGAATTGCCTTCCGGAACCATCGAGCACACGACCTACGGTCCCGAGGACTCGCCGTACCCGCCGATCGTCTTCGTCCATGGCGCGGTCGTCGACCATCGACTGTGGCGACCGGTCGCCGAACTCCTCGCGCAGGCCGGCTACCGGTGCCATGCCCCGACCCTTCCGTTGGGATCCCACCACATACCGTGGGGGCCGGCGGCCGACCGCAGTCCGCAGGGAGCCGCGCGACTCGTCCGTGAGCTCGTCGCGCAACTCGGCCTCTCCGACGCGACATTGGTCGCGAACGACACCGGGGGCGCGGTGACCCAGTTCGCCCTCGATGCCGACCCGGACTTCGTCCGCGCTCTGGTCTTCACCAATTGCGATGCCTTCGAACTGTTCCCGCCACAACCGTTCGGTTTCGTCTTCGCCCTGATGCGTCAGCGTCCTCTGCTCAAGCCGATGGTCGAGAGCATGCGCGTCAAGGCGTTACGACACTCGTCGCTGGGCGTCGGTCTGCTGCTCGCCGATCCCGATCCCGACTTCACGCTCTCGGTCTTCGAGCCGATGCGTACCGACGCCCGCATCCGAGACGACTTCATCGCCTTCCTCAAGGAGATCGACCCGGCCGAACTCGCCGCGGTGACACCGCGACTTGCACGCACCGACCGGCCGGTGACCATGGTGTGGGGCGCCGACGATCGGTGCTTCACCCCAGCGCACGGTCGGCGCTTCGCGGCGGTCTTCCCGAACTCGCGCTTCATCGACGTCCCGAATGCGCGCACCTTTGTGCCACTCGACCAGCCGCGTGCGGTCGCCGACGCGATCGCCTCGACCACCGCGAGAATCTGACGCCTCGCACGTCGCTGCGAAGAATTCTTTTCGGATCAGGCGTCGGAAAACGCCTCCGACGAACGACGATGAAGATGTGAGCGGCGAACAAGATGGTCCGCCCCAGGGCGGAGCGCCGGCACTGCTGGCGGTGTACGACGATGCACTGCCGGCCGTGTACGGCTACTTGCTGCGCCGGTGTTCGGATCGCCGGGTGGCCGAGGATCTCACCTCGGAGACCTTCCTGGCCGCGATGGACACCGTGCGCCGCGACGACGAGGCCCGTCCGACCACCCCATGGCTGATCGGGGTGGCGCGACACAAACTCGCCGACCATTGGCGCGCCATGCAGCGGACACCCGAACCCGTCGAGCAACTCCCGGAATCGGTCGACGACGACTGGGAGATCCACCTCGACCGGATGGTGGCGCACTACACGCTGGGCACTCTGTCGCCGACGCACCGGGCGGTGCTGACCCTGCGGTATGTCGACGACCTGACGGTCGGCGACTGTGCCGCGGTCCTCGGTCGCACCGTCGGTGCGACCGAAGCGCTGCTCACCCGGGCCAAGCGGGCCTTTCGCGCGGCCTATCCGGACACCGATTCCCGGCCCGGCCAACCCCACCACACCCGGGGAGGAGGTCACGCATGAGCGAGCACAACAGCACCGAGAATCGCGGCCGCGCAACGCCGTCCGATCCGCTCGTCGTCCTGCGGGCCTCCGATACCCCCGGCTGGACCGAACCCGTCGCGCCTGACGCCGACTTCGCCCGCACGCTGCGGGACCGACTCGAGCGTGGGGCCACCCTTCCGACAGGAGTTGTCATGAGTACATCGACCATGGAGACAGACGCAGCATTGTCGAACGCAGCGTCGCCGACCCCGCCCGCCGTCGAACGGCCGGGCGCCCTCCCCTACCTGAATGTCGCCGACGCGCGAGCCGCGATCGACTGGTACGTCGCACATCTCGGCGCCCGTCTGCGCGGTGAACCGATCATCATGGACGACGGACGCGTCGGGCACGCCGAGCTCGAGATCGGCGGTGGTGCCATCTACCTCGCGGACGAGTTCGCCGAGATGGGACTCACCCGACCACAGGCCGGCAAGGTGTCGGTCAGTCTGATGCTGCCGGTCGACGACGCCGATGCCGCGGTCGCCACAGCGGAGCGCGGTGGCGCGGCGGTCACCCTGGAACCACGTGACGGCTACGGCATGCGAAGCGGGACGATCGTCGACCCATTCGGCCATCGGTGGATGCTGGCCGGGCCGTCGACGGCGGGCGCACCGATCGACAACGGCATCCACACGGGCGACATTGTCTACATGTCGCTGCAGACCCCCGACGCCGGACGCGCGGCGCGCTTCTACGGCGCCGTGCTCGGCTGGAACTACGATCCGGAATCCCGGCAGGTCACCAACCTCGGTCACCGTCTGGGCATCTCGGACGCCGGCGGATACGGCTCGGGCACGCTCTACTGCGTCTACGCGGTCGACGACTTCGACGCCGCGCGGGACGCGATCGTTGCGGCAGGTGGCCAGGCGACCGTGGTCACCGAGGTTTCTCGCGACGGCACACAGGTCCTCGACGCCACCGACGATTCGGGAGTCGCCTTCTCGGTCCACGTCGCCGCCCCCGGCGAGCAGCGGCCAGACCAACATCCCCGCGGAATCGGAGAGATGTCGTATCTGACCGTGCACACCGCCGACAGCTCGCGCTATCGCGCCTTCTACGGCGCCGTGCTCGGCTGGACCTTCCATGGCGGTCGCATCGACGACGGATGGGAGGTCGACGACGTCCGCCCGCAGGTCGGTATCGCCGGCGGGTCCGACAAGGCGGTGGCCGTACCGATGTGGAACGTCGCCGACATGGATGCGGCGGTCGAGCGGGTCGTCGCGGCAGGCGGCCGGGTCATCACCGAACCCGCTGGCCAGGCGTACGGCCTGATGGCCCTGTGTGCCGATGATCAGGGCACCGAGTTCTACCTGGGTCAGCTGTTCTGATCTCGGGCGGCGTCGTAGGCGGTCCGGGAGACGGCAACGTCGGGAACGCGTGACTCGACGAGTTCGATGATGCCCATCAGGCGGGCCGCGACGTCGGCCCCGAGGTCGGTGAGCGAGTACTCCACTTTCGGCGGGATCGTCTGCAGCACAGCACGGTTCACGAATCCATCGCGCTCCAGCGTCTGCAGGGTGACCGACAGCATCCGCTCACTGACCCCGTCGACCCGGCGTCGTAGTGCGTTGAAACGCAGGTCGCCCTCGTTGAGCGCCGCCAGCGCGAGCAACCCCCATCGGCTCGTCACGTTCTGCAAGACGTCGCGGGACTGACAATCGCGGGCGAACACATCCGCCTCGAGGGTCGGATCGCCCGCGACCTCCTTGATCGAAGACGCGGGTTCGGTGGCAGCCATACCGCCAGTGTAGGCCACGTGAGAGCGTGTGCTTCTTCTCACGCTTGCACCATACGAATAGTAAGTGCATGCTGTCACGGAACCACCACGATCCCAGGAGGAAACTCGATGACCACATACGCGGTAACCGGCGCGACCGGCGGACTCGGCGGAAGCGCCGTCCGCTCCCTGCTCGAGCGGGGCGCTGCCCCAGCTGACGTCGTGGCGATCGTGCGTTCGCCCGAGAAGGCGGAGGCCCTGCGCGACGCCGGCGTCACCGTCCGCGTCGCCGACTACGGTGACGTCGATGCGCTGACCAGTGCCCTCACCGGCGTGGACCGGCTCTTCTTCGTATCCGGCTCCGAGGTGGGACAGCGAACTCCGCAGCACACCAACGTGATCGCCGCAGCGAAAACGGCCGGAGTCGGCTTCGTCGCATACAGCAGCATCCTCGACGCGGACACCAACCCGTTGGCGTTGGCGGCCGAGCATCTGGAGACGGAGAAGCTGATCGCCGACAGTGGACTGCGGTACTCATTCCTACGCAACAACTGGTACTGGGACAATTACGTCGCCGGTGCCGGCGCTGCCATCGAATCCGGCATCCTCTACGGTGCGGCCGGCGACGGCAAGGTGGCCGGAGCCGCCCGCGACGACTACGCCGCGGCAGCCGCTGCCGTACTCCTGAGCGACGACCCGCGCCCGATCTATGAACTCGCCGGTTCCCAGCGGCTCGATTACACCGAGATCGCCGCGACGATCGCGGAGGTCTCGGGCACACCGATCCGTTACGAGAACCTGCCCGAGCAGGCGTACGCCGCCGCGCTCGAGGGGAACGGCGTTCCGGCGCCGTTCGCCGGCATCCTGGCGAACTCCGATGCGGGTATCGCCGTCGGCGCACTGGATTCCGACTCGACCGACCTTGCCGACCTGCTCGGACGACCGTTGGTGTCGCTCGCCGACGTCCTGAAGGCCGGGCTGGCCCTCCACGTCTGAGGACCGATCAGCCACGGGTCTGCACCAGACCCACGAGCATGACCACGAATCCGGCCACCGCCGCGAACGCCCGGACGATGTTCCACCGCACCCACGGTCGCACGAAATCCTCCCAGACCGTGGGTGCGTCGGCCGACGACACCGAGCCTGCGCCGTCCAGCCGGGTGTTGAGCGGAACGTTGACGCCCATGGTGATGAGAAGGGCCACGAGGTAGAGGACAACCGCGACGATCAGCCACCACCGCAGCGTCTCCTGCCACCACAGCGCGATACCGAGCGCACCGAACACCAACCCGCCGAAGAAGATCAGCGCGAACACAGGATTGAGGATCGCGGCATTGATGCGCGCCATCGCGACCACCGCGACCTGTGCGCCGGCACGATTCAGCCCGGGCATCACCGCGTACGCGAACGCCGACAACAGGCCCGCGCTCAGGCCCATGGTCGTGACCGTCAGGACGAGAATTCCGTCACGGAGCTGGTTCATCGCGACACCGCCTCATCGACAAGGGAACTCACGTAGTCGGCGAAGTCCGTCGGCGGGCGACCGAGGACGCGGGCGACGTCGCCCGACAAGCGCGCGTTGCGCCCGTCGAACAACGTGCCGAACAACGACGACAACAGATCGACCTCATCGTCCGCCACGCCGACGTCGCGGAGCAGATCGCGATAATCCTGTGCACCGACATGATTGAACGAGACGGCCCGGCCACGCGCGGCACCGATCTCGGCGGCCGCCTCGGCGAAGGTCAGCAGGCGCGGTCCGGTCAGCTCATAGGTCTGCCCGGCGTGAGGACTGACACCCTGCGACGTCTCGTCGAGCAGGGCGGCCACCGCCACCTCGGCGATGTCACGGGTGTCCACGAACGGCTCACTCACCTCGCCGACCGGCAGAGTCAGTGAGCCCTCGGCGATCTCCGGCGCAAAGCCGCCCTCCGAGAAATTCTGATCGAACCAGGCGCATGAGAGGACTGTCGACTCCGCGCGAGCGGCGTGCACGATGCGTCCGGCCTCCTGCGCTTCCCCCTCACCCCGTCCGGCGAGCAGAACCAGCCGCCCCACCCCGGCGGCATCGGCGAGACGGACCAGCTCCGCGATGTCGTCGGTGGCGCCGGGCACGATGAGGTCGGGTTGATACGCGATGTAGACGGCCCCGGCTCCGGCGAGCGCCGGTGCCCACGTGGAGCGTTCGGACCAATCGAATCTCGTCGCGCTGGACCGGCCGGCCCTGCGCACGAGCCGGCCCCGCCTCTCGAGTTGGTCGGCGACGTGGCGGCCGGTCTTGCCGGTCGCCCCGATGACGAGAACGGGTACTGATTCGGGTTGGGTCGTGTGGTGGTTCATGCGTTCAGTTCACAGCGTCGGATCGAGACGTTCCATAGCTGATTGGCTCAGATACATACGAGATCGTCTCGTCGGGTCGTATGCTCGAGGCCATGGATGCACTCGGCAGTCTCCTCAACGGACCTCGCGCCCAGAGCCCGATGCTGTTGCGGATGGCGATGAGGGCGCCATGGTCGGTGCGCATCGAGGACACCGCCCCACTGACCGTCGTCGCGGTCACCCGCGGAACCTCGACGCTCACCTATGACGACGGCACCGAACACCCCGTCGCGGCCGGCGACGTCGCGCTCATCCGCGGCACCCACCCGTACACGATCGCCCACGACCCTGCGCACCATTGGGTCGCCCGGATCGACGCCAACGGCGACTGTTTCGATCCCACCGGCACGCACAGCGTCGCCGAGGACATGTGCTTCGGCGTCCGGTCGTGGGGCAACTGCGCCGACGACTCGGCTGCCGACGCCATCATGCTCATCGGCACCTACGCGAGCGGGGAGGTCAGCCAGCGCCTGCTCGCCGCCCTCGACAGGTTCACGGTGATTCCCATGCACGATCACCCGTTGGTGTCGATGATGGAAACCGAGATCGTCCGCGATTCCCCCGCACAGGAAGCCGTGTTGAACCGCCTCCTCGATCTGGTGCTGATCACCGGCCTGCGTCAATCGATGGAATCGGGTCGGGTTCGGGCCGCGCAGTGGTACCGCGCGCACACAGATCCAGTGATTGGACATGCACTTCGGTTGCTCCACAACAACATCGACCAACAGTGGACGGTCGCCTCCCTGGCCTCGGCAACCGGGGTGTCGCGCGCGGTGCTGGCCCGGCGATTCACCGACCTCGTCGGCGAGCCGCCGATGACCTACCTCACGGAGTGGCGGCTGTCGTTGGCCGCAGATCTCCTGGCAGACCGCACCACATCCCTGAGTTCGATTGCCCGCCACGTCGGCTACGGCAGCCCGTTCGCGTTCAGCGCCGCCTTCAAACGTCGGCGCGGGGTGAGCCCGGCCGCCTACCGTGCACAGATGACCGACGGCGACGACGCGACAGCAGCGGGGCTCATGGTTCACTGATGGCCATGTCCATCCGCTCGTCGCTCGCCGGTCTCGTGCGGCGCATGCCCTTCGGCATCGGCACGGTGACGATGCTTCTCGTCGCTGCGATGGTCGCGTCGGTCGCGGCGATCCTCGCCATCGGTACACCGGCGGACAACTCGACCGAGTACCGCGACGGCCACCTGCGCGGCTACGCCACCGAGCCCGACGTCGCGTGGACACAGTCGAGCGACACGTTGCCCGGCTATCGCGCCGACTCCGGCGTCGAGGTGGTCGACACGTGGCGCGACGAATGGCTCCTCGCGTATCCGTCCGGACTCGGCCGCGCCTTCGTCCTGGTGAACGCGAGGGCCGGCTCACCGCTGTGGAAAGATCCCGTGGTCGCCGGACTCGGCGGCTGCGGACTCAACGATCTCGGGCAGGTCGGCTGCGCCATCAAGCTCGGCGGGGTCCCCGACGGCTTCTATCTGATCGACGACACCGGCACTCCCACTTCGGGTACCGACCTCGACGACACCGAGCACGTCGTCGGCGTGGGCACGGACTATCTCCGCATCGACCAGGCCGGATATCGCGCGACCCTCCGCGACCCGACGGGCCGCGAGATCTGGTCGCGCACCTTCGCCGCCTCGGCTCAGGCGAGGACCCGACCCGACGGCGTTCTGATCGTCAGCACCGCGGACGGCACACGATTCGTCCTCGACCCGGCCACCGGGGCCGACCGCCTCTCGTGCAGCCAGTGCGACATCACCTCGTTCGACACCGGTATCACCGTGCAGTACAACGAGTTCGGCCGCGAGCGGGTTGCCACGTACGCGGTCACCGAGGGTGACGTACAGACTCCCCCGGTCGCCGTCTCCGACGGACTCCGGGTTCTCGGAGGTAAGTCGACGCTGCCCGTCCTGACCGGCACCGGTGACGGTCAGGTCCAGGCCACCCAAGGCCGATACGAGATCCGCGACCCGGCGCGAGAGGATGCGCTCTGGCAGATCACCGACCCGGAACTGTCGAAGGCGAACACCAAGCCCTGCGGCACCGAGGTGGCGTTCGCCCTCAAGGATCGGACCCGGCTCTTCTACACCCTCGCGGACGGCAAGCGGATCGGCCGGATGGACCCTCCCGCGTTCGACAGACCGGAGAGCAACATCGACCACCTGTCGTGCGTCGGCTCGTCGGGCACGACCATGATCTTCGCCGACTCCGACCAGGTCACGGCCATCGACACCACGACCGGACAGATCTCCTGGACGCGGTCGGTGATCGGCACCACCGAGGCCGTGGACGGCTACCTCGTCCTTCACGAAGGCACCTCGATCACGGTCCTGCGGCCCCACTGAATCGTCGGCCGCGACTGTGCGTGGCGTCACACCGAATCCGGTTCCAGAGCGCTGAACTGCGCCACTCCGAACGCCTTCAGGAATATCTCAGATTTGATAACAGCAAGATAACGGTGCACCCAAGAATTGGTGTACGGTCGGCGACGGTCGATGGTCGCTCTGGGGGGGGACCACACCGGGTAAGCAGTCCACCGATGTGTTGTTCGCGAGGTTGATTCGTCTTGGGGAAGCATTCCGCATCCACGCTGGGTGCAACGTCGTTCACCTTGGCTCCCCCGCCCCCACCGCCGGTCGACTGGGACCCTGTCAGGCCGTCGATCGAGTGGAATCCGTTCGAGCAGACCAATCCGCTCTGGCCCAGCGAACCGATCACACTCACCGGCCCCAAGACACCGAAGACACCGAGAGTTCCGACCAGGCACGCGCGTCGGGAGGTCTGGAAGGTGCGCGCCCCCATCCTGGCGGCCGCCATCGTCCCCATCGGCGTCATCGCCGCGAGCGCCACCGGTGCCGGGCACTCCACCACCCCGAAGGCGACCGCCTCGTCGTCGGAGGTCTCCGCGCAGCCGCTCACCGGAGACGCGGAGGCCACGGTCCGACGGGCCGCAGCAACCTTCCGCTTGCCGGCTCCACTCCCGCCGCCACCCCCGCCTCGCCCACCGGCCGTGGTGGCCGACGGCGAGGTGCCCGCTCCGAATTACGACGCCTACCAGAGGGCCGCCGACATCCTGGCCAAGACCAACCCCAGCTGCGGGATTCCCTGGTCGGTCATCGCGGGTATCGGCAAGGTCGAGTCCCATCACGCCAACAACGGCGACGTCGACCCCGCCACGGGCGAGCTACGCACTCCTATCTACGGTCCGACACTGGACGGCAGCCTGGCAGCCAATGAGGTCATCACCGACACCGACGGCGGGCGTCTAGACGGCGACTCCACCTATGACCGTGCTGTTGGCCCGATGCAGTTCCTGCCCTCGACCTGGGAGCACTACGGCGCCGACGGCAACGGCGACGGCAAGAGCGACCCGCAGAACATCTACGACGCCGCGCTCACCACCGGTCGCTATCTCTGCGACGGGCACAAAAACCTTCGCAGTACCGCCGAACAGGTATCCGCGATCCTCCGATACAACAACTCGATGACCTACGTCGACAACGTGCTGGGCTTCGCTCGGAGCTACTGACCCGACTGCGACGCCATCACCAACGCCGGGCCGTCACGATCCGCTCAGGAACGCCTGCAGCGCAGCTGAATACATCGGTACGTCGTCGGCGCCCATGAGTTCGCGTGCGCTGTGCATGGCCAACTGCGGCGCCCCGACATCAATGGTCGTCAGACCCGTCCGCGCGGCCGTGATGGGGCCGATGGTCGACCCGCACGGCAGGTCGGCGCGGTGGGTGTAGCGCTGCATCGGCACGCCCGCCGAATCGCACGCGATCGCGAACACGGCCTCGCCCACCGCATCCGAGGCGTACCGCAGGTTCTGGTTGACCTTCAGTACCGGGCCGCCGTTGATGTCGATCCGGTGCGAAGGCTCGTGCCGGTCCGGGTAGTTGGGATGGGTGGCGTGCGCCATGTCACCGGACACACAGACACTTGCCGCCATCGCCTGTAGGTATTCGGATCGAGAACCACCGCGGGCCAACACGATCCGCTCACAGATGGTCGCCAGTAAGTCGGAGGCGGCGCCGCGTTCGGATCCGCTGCCCACCTCCTCATGATCGAACAGCGCCACCATCCGGGTCTCGATCGAGGGCTCCGAATCGAGCAGCGCGCGCAACCCGGCGTAGCACGTCCCCTGATTGTCGAGGCGCGGAGCGCTGAGCAGATCGTCGCGTGGACCGATGAGTCGAGACGGCGTGACGTCGTGGGTCATCAACTCCCAGCCCAGCAATGACGACTGCTCGATGCCTGCGTAGGAAGCCACCCACTCGAGGACACCGGGCTCCTCCGGGCTCGCCGACCAGAGCCCGTCCACGTGCCGCTGCGGGTCGAGGGTGACCCCTTTGCGATCCTCGGACAAATGAATTGCCAACTGCGGCACCCGGACCACCGGCTCGGTCACGTGGACCAGCACATGTTCGACGGCGGAACCGACGCGATGGGCCAACCGACCGGACAGCCCGAGGTCGCGGTCCAGCCACGAATTCAGCCACGCCCCGCCATACGGCTCGAGTGCCACCATCCCCACGCCGGCCGACGTCCGGTCCGGATGCTGCTTGACCCGCAGGTTCGGGCTGTCGGTGTGTCCGCCGATGATACGAAAAGCGTTGCCGTCGCCGGTATCCCACGCGACCAGCGAACCACCCCTGATGACGTAGTTCCGGCTCGAGGCGGTCGACCACTCCTCGTGCTCGTGCAGTCGAACGTAACCCGCCGCCTCCAATTCCGCTGCGACGGTGGCGCACACGTGGAACGGCGACGGTGAAGCGTCGATGAATTCGCCGAGCCCCTCGGCGGTGGCAGTGGTCGTGATCAACGGGCACCTCCTACAGTTGCGGATGTCAGCGGCAGCCTGCCCCGGACGATCTCCTCGACCACACCGATCGCGACGGACACCGCGATCCCGCCGACCCGCGCTCGCGGACGGAGCGAGACGTTGCACAACCCGAGCATGGCGACCCCGGTGGCCACCATGATCAGAGAGGTCATCAGGCGGCGGCGAGCACGGAATCGATCACCGAATAGAAGAGTCCCAGACCGTCGTCGCTGGGTCCGGTCAGCGCTTCGGTCGCATGCTCGGGGTGCGGCATCAGGCCGACGATGCGGCCGTCGGCGCTGGAGATCCCGGCGATGTCGAGTGCCGAGCCGTTCGGGTTGCCACCGGAATAGGTGAACACGATGCGGCCCTCGCCCCCGAGCTCCTCGAGTTTGGCCTGCGGGGCGACATAGCGGCCTTCGCCGGACTTGAGCGGGATGAGGATCTCGGCGCCCCGCTCGAAGCGGCTCGTCCACGTCGTGGTGTTCGATTCGACCTTCAGCCACTCGTCGCGGCAGACGAAATGCAAGCCCTCGTTGCGGGTCAGCGCGCCCGGCAGCAGGCCCGCCTCGCACAGCACCTGGAAACCGTTGCAGATCCCGAGGACCGGCAACCCCTTGGTGGCCGCCTCAAGAACCGAACCCATCACCGGCGCGAATCGGGCGATGGCGCCGGCACGCAGGTAGTCGCCGTAGGAGAAGCCTCCCGGCACGATCACCGCGTCGACATTCTTGAGGTCGGCGTCGCCGTGCCACAGTTCCACCGGCTCGGCACCGGCCAGTCGCGCAGCGCGGGCGGCGTCGATGTCATCGAGCGTCCCGGGGAAGGTGATGACCCCGATACGAGCAGTCATGAGTCGGCCCTCAGTCCGCGACGCGCGAGACGTTGAAGTTCTCGATCACCGTGTTGGTGAGCAATTCCTCCGCGATACGTTCGAGCGCCACGTCGTCGACCGAGTCGTCGACCTCGAGTTCGAAACGCTTGCCCTGTCGGACGTCGGCAACCCCGGAGAATCCCAGCCGACCCAGAGCTCCCACGATCGCCTGCCCTTGCGGGTCGAGGATCTCGGCCTTCGGCATCACGTCGACCACCACTCGCGCCATGGGCACTTGCTCCGTTCTCGCTGGTGCGCTGTTCAGCGATCACCTTACCGGGTGGTCGCCGCCCACACGGTGTCCGGATCACTCCACCCCGTACTGCACCGACCGGGCGCACGGATTCATCGATCGGGCCCTCGACCGCGTCGAGCGGGCACAGAAATTCGTCGACCGTGCACTCATGTGCACGGTCGACGAGGAACTGCGCCCGCTCGGCGGGAAGTTGCACCCGGTCGGCGAGGTCGGTGACCCTGCCTGGTGTTGCGTCAGAGCGCCGCTTCGATGGCGGAGATAACCGCGGGGTCATTCGGCTCGGTGCGGGGACGGAAACGGTTGATCACCGTGCCGTCGGCGCCGACGAGGAACTTCTCGAAGTTCCACTGCACGTCGCCCGCCTCGCCGTCCGCGTCGGCCGTCTTGGTCAGCTCCGCATACAGCGGGTGCTGGCCGTCGCCCTTGACGTCGGCCTTCTCCAGGAGGGGAAAGGTGACGCCATAGCTGGTCGAGCAGAAGGTGGCGATCTCCTCGGCGGTGCCCGGCTCCTGGCCCATGAACTGGTTGCACGGCATGCCGACGACGGTCAGACCGCGGTCACCGTAGCTCTTCGCGATCTCCTCGAGCCCCGTGTACTGCGGGGTCAGGCCGCATTTGCTCGCCACGTTGACGACCAGCATCGGTCCGGGGAGGGCGGAGAGATCGAGCGCGCTGCCATCGAGCGCCTTGACTGGGATGTCTTTGACGTTGCTCACCCCTTCGACGCTATCGCAGCCCGGAGATCGGAGGCGGAGATCACCCCCGGTATGACCGCCGTCACTGTGCGGCACCCGTTATGCCGGATCTCACCATTACTTGCGTTTCCGAAATAGTTGCGTAGGCGTTACTTTTATACCGTGGCCGAAACCCAGACGCAGAACCACGACTCGTCCCCCGCTCCCGCGGGGTCCGTCGACGTCGCCTGCGACATGCTCACGGGCTTCCTCGACCGGCTAGCCTGCATGGGCAAGGCGCACACCATGGACACCCTCGCCGCCACCGAGCTGACGTTCTCCCAACTACGCGTTCTGTTCGCGCTCGGAGCGCACGGTGTCGGTGTCGAGAGCATGTCGGTCCACGAGATCGCCGATCAGGTCAATCTCTCGCTCGCGGCAGCCGGCCGGACGGTCGACAAACTCGTCGGTACCGGGCTCGTCGATCGTCGCGAGGACGCGACCGACCGTCGGGTCAAGCGGGTGTCACTGACCACCGAGGGCCGGCAGATCGTCGACTCCCAGCTGAGCATCAAACAGGATCTGATCCGCGGTTTCATCGGTCGACTCCCCGAGCCGCTACGACGGGGCCTGTGCGGCGCCCTGAACCCCATCGTCGACAACGAGGTCGACTACTTCTCCGGTATCGGCGATCCGCCCCCGGCCTCCGATCCCGCCCCCTCATCGGACAGTTCACAGAAAGCCAATTCATGACCTCCTCGTCAACGCCGGCGCACGCCCACGCGGGCCCGCCGGACACCAAGCTCGACCGACACGTCCTGATCGTCGCCGGCGTCGTCGTGCTCGGTGCGATCATGTCCATCCTCGACGTCACCGTTGTGTCGGTGGCGCAGAACACCTTCCAGCAGGAGTTCGGCACGGACGCGGCCGGCGCCGCCTGGACGATGACCGGCTACACGCTGGCGCTCGCCGCAGTCATACCGCTGTCCAGCTGGGCTGCAGCCCGTTTCGGCACCAAGAAGGTCTATCTCACCTCACTGGTGCTGTTCGTGGTCGGTTCGGCACTGTGCGCGCTGGCCTGGAACATCGGTTCGCTGGTGGCGTTCCGCGTCATCCAAGGCCTCGGCGGCGGAATGCTCATGCCGATCGGCATGATGATCCTGACGAAGGCCGCCGGACCGGAACGTGTCGGTTCGGTGATGGCCGTTCTCGGTATCCCGATGCTGCTGGGCCCGATCGCCGGCCCGATCCTGGGCGGCCTGCTCATCGAGAAGGCCTCCTGGCATTGGGTGTTCCTGATCAACGTGCCGATCGGCGTCGTCGCGATCATCTACTCGTGGTTCGCCCTGCGTGGCGACAACGAGACGACCTCGCGTCCATCATTCGACTTCATCGGTCTGCTCTTGCTGTCACCAGGACTGGCGTTGTTCCTCTACGGCATCTCGTCGAGCAACGAGGCAGGCACATTCATCACGGCCAAGGTGCTGATCCCCGCGATCGTCGGCGCGGTCCTGATCGTCGCGTTCGTCTTTCACGCACTGCGTGCCAAGAACCCGCTCCTGGACCTGCGTCTGTTCCGCAACCGCACGCTCACCGTCGCGGTGATCTCGATGACGCTGTTCATGATCGCGTTCTTCGGCGCGTCACTCTTGTTCCCGCAGTACTTCATCGGCGTCCGCGGTGAGACGACACTCTCCGCCGGTCTGCTGCTGGCCCCGCAGGGTATCGGTGCGATGCTGACCATGCCGATCGCCGGGCGGATGACCGACAAGATCGGTCCCGGAAAGTTCGTGCTGTCCGGAATCGTCCTGATGTTCCTCGGCATGGGTACATTCGTGTTCGTCGGTGCGGAGACCTCCTACCTGATCCTGTGCGGCGCGCTGTTCGTCCAGGGCCTGGGTATGGGCATGACGATGATGCCGATCATGACCGCCGCCCTGGCGACCCTGACCAATTCGCAGGTGCCCGACGGCTCCACGCTGGTGAACGTGGTCCAGCAGACCGCCTCCTCGATCGGTTCGGCCGTCATCGCAGTGATCCTGGCGACGAATCTCAAGAACGCACCAGAGGGAATGCTCGCCATCGTGTCCAACACGGCACCGGACAAGCTCCCCGCGAACATGCAGGGCGCACCGGTCCCGACTTCGTTCTTCGAGTCCGCAGCGAACGCCTTCGGTTCGACGTTCGTCGTCGGCGCGGTCCTGATCGCGCTCACGCTGATCCCCGCGTTCTTCCTGCCCCGCAAGAAGATCGCATCGTCGCTGACCGAAGAAGACATGGATCGCGCGCCGATCGTCATGCACTAGCTCGTCACTCCCACACGCAGAACTCCCACAAACCCGGAATGCATCCGGTGTTTGTGGGAGTTCTGCGTGTGGTGCTGAGTCAGTCGGGGACGTAGGCGCCTGTCTGCTGGAGAATCCATGCCAACTCGAAGGCGACCTCTTCCCACTGCTTGTAGCGGCCGCTGACACCGCCATGGCCTGCCGACATCTCCGTCTTGAGCAGCACCAGGTTGTCGGAGGTGCTCAGTTCCTGAAGACGTGCCACCCATTTCGCCGCCTCGGTGAACAGCACGCGGGTGTCGTTCAGCGAGGTGAGGGCCAGGATCGGCGGATACGGCTTGGCACCGACGTTCTCGTACGGTGAGTACGTCTTCATGTAGGCGTAGACGTCCGGGTCGTGCAGGGGATCTCCCCACTCGTCCCATTCGATCACCGTGAGCGGCAACGACGGGTCGAGGATCGACGTCAGAGCGTCGACGAACGGCACCGAGGCGAGGATGCCGTTGAAGAGCTCCGGCGCCAGGTTCGCGACCGCACCCATCAGCAGGCCACCTGCCGAACCACCCTCGGCCACCATCTGTTTCGGCGTGGTCCAGCCGGTATCGACCAGGTACCCGGCCGCATCGACGAAGTCGGTGAAGGTGTTCTTCTTGGTCAGGGTCTTTCCGTTGTCGTACCAGTATCGACCCATCTCGCCGCCACCACGGATGTGGGCGAGAACGAACACCACCCCGCGGTCGAGCATCGACAGCCTCGACACCGAGAACCCGGGATCGATGCTCGTCTCGTACGACCCGTAGCCGTACAACAGGAGGGGGGCGGGACGGTTGTCGTCGACACCCTTGCGCCGCACGATCGACAACGGGATCTTGGTGCCATCTGCCGCGGTCGCCCACTCGCGTGATTGCACGTAATCGGCCGGGTCATACCCGCCGAGAACCGGTTGCCGCTTCAGCAGGGTGCGGTCGCCGGTGGCGACATCGAGATCGAGCAATTCGGTGGGCTCGATGAAACTGGCGTATCCGATGCGCAGTTTCGGCGTGACCCACTCAGGATTGCCGCCGAGCCCTGACGACGACAGTTCCTGGTCGAACTCGACCTCGTGAAAGTCTGCAGGCGCGGGGATTCCGTCGAGGCCGCGCAGATCGGCAATGGCGAGCTTCGGAAGTGCCGCATACCGGTACGACAGCACGAGGTAGTCACGAAACGCGTCGAGATCCTCGATCCGGCGTTCCGGATCGTGCGCGATGAACTCGCGTCGGTCCGACGGGTCGTCGACCGGAGCGATGTCGATGGCGAAGTTCTCCGCCTTCACCCCGTCGCGAATGTCGTTGTGCACGATGACGAAATAGTCGTCACCACCGATCACCGCGTGTTCGACGTTGTATTCGACACCTTCGACACGCGGCGCGACGCTGCGGAATTCGCCGGTCGGGTCGTCGGCGGCCAGGACGTAACACTCGGAAGTGATCTTCGAGCCGACCCCGATCATCAGGTACTTGTCGCTGCGGGTGGATCCCATTCCGACCCAGTACCGCTCGTCGGGTTCGTGGAAGACCTTGACGTCGTCGGTGCCCGCGCCGATATCGTGGCGCCACACGGTATCCGGACGCCAAGCCGCGTCGACCGTCTGATAGAAGACGTGCTGGGCATCCGACGACCACACCGCGCCGCCCGCGGTATCGGCGATCTGGTCGTCGAGGAGTTCGCCGGTGCGAAGGTTCTTGAACCGCAACAGATACCGCTCGTCACCGACGGTGTCGGTGCTGTAGGCCAGCCAGTCGCCGTCGTCGCTGACGGAGAGTCCACCGAGGCTGAAGAAGTCGTGACCCTCAGCCTCGACATTGGCGTCGAGAAGTACCTCTTCACCGGTGAGCGTCGCATCCGCGACGATCTCCGGCGGAGTCCAGTCGTCGTCGGCGGCTATCGGGCAGCGACACCGGATCGCGTACTGCTTGCCCTCTTCGGTCCGGGCGTAATACCAATACCGACCACGGCGACTCGGCACCGACATGTCGGTTTCCTGTGTGCGACTCTTGATCTCGCCGAAAATCTGCTTGCGCAAGCCGTCGAGTTGCGCGGTGTGCGACTCGGTGAACACGTTCTGCGCCTCGAGGTAGGCCACGACCTCGGGATCTTCCTTGTCCCGCAGCCATTCATACTCGTCGACGAAGGTGTCACCATGGTGCACACGTTCGCTCGGCACTTTCTTGGCCACCGGGGCGGCGACGTCGGACTTCACAATCATCTCCTACTCGTGATCCGGCCAGTCGGCGAAGGACTTCTGCGAAATCCACTCGTAGGCCTCGATATAGCGTTCTCGGGTTCGATCCACCACGGAATCCGGCAACGACGGTGGCGGCTGATCGGCCACCCGATCCCAGCCGGATTCCGGTCCCGTCAGCCAATTCCGGACGATCTGCTTGTCGAAACTCGGCTGCACCTCACCGGGCCGATACGATGCCGCCTCCCAGTACCGTGACGAATCCGGGGTCAGCACCTCGTCGGCCAGCACGAGCTCACCGCTGCCGCCGAGACCGAATTCGAACTTGGTGTCGGCCAAGATGATTCCACGCTCGGCAGCAATGCCGGCGCCGCGTCCGTAGATGTCGAGCGTCGTCGCACGCAATCGCTCCGCGCGTTCGGCACCTTCTTGTTCCACCACCCGCCCGAAGCTGATGTTCTCGTCGTGGTCGCCCTGCGCAGCCTTGGTGGCCGGGGTGAAGATCGGCTCGGGCAGCTCGCTCGCCTCATCGAGCCCCGTCGGCAATTCGACCCCGCACACGGCGCCGGTCGCACGGTAGTCGAGCAGACCGGAGCCGGTGAGGTATCCGCGCGCCACGCACTCGACCTGCACCATCGGCAGCTTGCGGACCACCATCGAACGCCCGACGCACTCGGCCGGGATCCGCTCGTCGGTCGGTCCGCCGGCGAGATGGTTCGGGACCCCGAGCACGTCGAACCAGTAGAAGCTCATCGCGGTCAGGATGCGGCCCTTGTCCGGTATCGCCGGACTGAGGATGTGGTCGTACGCCGAGATCCGGTCGGAGGCGACGAGGAGAAGAGTGTTCGCGTCGATCTCGTAGATCTCACGGACCTTCCCTGACGCCAGGTGCGTGTACGACTGCAGTTCAGGACGCATGGCTTCGACCCTAGAGGTATGACATCCTGCATCGCATGTCCGGTCCGTTGATCTCCATCACCTACTGCACGCAATGCAACTGGCTGCTGCGGGCGTCGTGGATGGCCAGCGAGTTGCTCAACACGTTCGGCACCGAGTTGGGCTCGGTGACGCTGGTTCCGGGCACCGGGGGTGTGTTCCACATCGACGTCGACGGACAGCAGGTCTGGGAACGCAAACGCGATGGCGGGTTCCCCGATGTGGTGACGCTCAAGCGCCTCGTCCGCGACAGCGCGCTACCGGACTGGAATCTGGGGCACGCGGATCGGTCGGCGGGCCCATCGTGACCGTTCGAGACCCTTCGAGACGCTCGCAAGCTCGCTCCTCAGGGCGCAGCGCTCGCATCGCGGTCCCTGAGGAACGCAGCGCGGCGAACCGTCAGAGAATCGGCGCAGGCGCGTAACCGGCGGCGTCCGGGTAATCGGCGATGATCTTCTCGGCGGCGGCGACAACGTCGGCCACCTGCTGCTCCGCGGCACCGACGAACACCGTCTTGTCGGCGAGGAGCTCGTCGAGCTGTGCACGATCGAGCGGGATGCGGTCATCGCCCGCCAACCGGTCGAGCAGATCGGGCTCCCGACCCTGCTCACGCATGGCGAGGGCGACCGCGACGGCGTTCTCCTTGATCGCCTCGTGCGCGGTCTCGCGGCCGACGCCCGCCCGCACCGACGCCATCAACACCTTGGTGGTGGCCAGGAACGGCAGGTAGCGATCGAGCTCGTTGGCGATCACGGCCGGGTAGGCGCCGAACTCGGCGAGCACGGTCAGGAAGGTCTCCATGAGGCCGTCGATCGCGAAGAAGGCATCCGGTAACGCGACCCGACGCACGACCGAACAGAAGACGTCGCCCTCGTTCCACTGCGCGCCGGCGAGTTCCGCGGCCATCGAACCGTAGCCACGGAGGATCACCTGCAGTCCGTTGACCCGTTCGCAGCTGCGCGTGTTCATCTTGTGGGGCATCGCCGAGCTGCCGACCTGACCCGGCTGGAAGCCCTCGGTCACCAATTCATGGCCGGCCATCAGGCGGATGGTGTGGGCCAGCGACGACGGCCCGGCGGCAACCTGCACCAGGGCCGACACCACGTCGTGGTCGAGCGAGCGCGGGTAGATCTGGCCCACCGAGGTCAGGGAACGCGCGAAACCGAGATGACCAGCGACACGGGCCTCGAGATCGGCGAGCTTCGTGGCGTCGCCGCCGAGAAGGTCGAGCATGTCCTGCGAGGTTCCCATCGGCCCCTTGATGCCGCGCAGCGGGTAACGGTCGATCAGCTCGCGGAGTCGGGTGAGCGCGATCATCAGTTCGTCGGCGGCGCTGGCGAAGCGTTTGCCCAGCGTGGTGGCCTGCGCCGCGACGTTGTGGCTGCGTCCGGCCATCACCAGCGACGCGTATTGGGCGGCCCGGTCGACGATCCGGGCGAGCACCGCGACCCCATGTCCATGCACGTACTCCAGCGACCGCAAGATCTGCAGCTGCTCGACGTTCTCGGTGAGGTCGCGGCTGGTCATCCCCTTGTGGATCTGCTCATGGCCGGCGAGCGCGTTGAACTCCTCGATCCGCGCCTTCACGTCGTGGCGGGTGATCCGTTCGCGGTCGGCGATGGACTCGAGATCGATCTGACCGACGACCTTCTCGTAGTCGGCGATCGCACCGTCGGGGACGTCGATGCCCAGGTCGCGCTGGGCCTTGAGGACGGCGATCCACAGCTGGCGCTCGAGAGCGATCTTGTGGCGCGAGGACCAGAGCTCCGCGAGGTCAGCGGAGGCATAACGACTGGCCAGAACGTTGGAGATGGCAGGCTTCGACACGTGCACAGTGTAGTCGCGAGTGCGTGGGCCCCTGGAATCGCGGTCACCGGAACGGCGGCTGATCGGCTCGGTCTCGTGATGAGACGTAGAATCGCGCAATGCGTCGCGCGTCTTTCTCGCACTGGCCGTGCTCAATGGCTCGGACCGCCGACCTCGTCGGCGATCCCTGGACCTCACTGGTTCTCCGTGAGGCCTTCTACGGAACCCGACGGTTCGACGAGTTCCGCCGTGAGCTCGGCATCGCCCGCAACACCCTGACGGACCGCCTCCGACGCCTGGTCGACGAGGGCATGCTGGAGCGCCACCTCTATGCAAACGAACCGATCCGCCACGAGTACGTCCTGACCGACAAAGGCGCCGACTTCTGGAACGTCCTGCTGGCCATGTCCGCGTGGGGTGACCGCTGGCTGGCCGACGACGCCGGCCCGCCGGTGACAATGCGTCACACCGCCTGCGGGCACGAGACCCGAGCGCGGGTGGTCTGCGAACACTGCGGCGAGGCGATGCCGATCGAGGAGACCCGGATGTCCTTCGGCCCCGGCTACCCGGTGCGGCTGCGGGAGCGTCCCGACGTCAAGGCCCGATTCGACCGCATGTCCCGCGACTGACACTTGGATCCATGCTCTCGAGGGATCCGCACTCTCAACGTCTTGAACTCCACGGTCTCATCATGCAACCATCTGTTGTGTTAGAAGTGATCGCGAGAGATGGGACCGGCAACATGGAGTGGACAGGAACCCGGTACGCCGACGGGCCGACCGCAGAGGTGCACATCAGGGTGGCGGCGCCGCCCGCCGTTGTGTGGCAGGTCGTCACCGATGTCGAGTCGATGGCCGAGATGAGTTCGGAGTTGCAGTCGGTCCGCTGGACCGACCCGGCTGCCGAGCCGGGGGTCGGGGTCACCTTCATCGGCGCGAGCCGGCATCCGGCGATGGGCGAATGGTCGACCACCTCCCACGTCGTCGAATGGAATCCCCCCACGTCATTCGCGTGGGCCGTCGAGGATGTGGACTCCCCGTCTGCCACCTGGCGGTTCACCCTCGATCCCGACGGTGACGAAACGGTGCTGACCCAGTGGGTGCAGATGGGACCCGGCAGGTCCGGGCTCTCCGCCGCCATCGACGCCATGCCGGACAAGGAGCAGAAGATCGTCTTCGTACGGATGCGTGAGTTCGAGACGAACATGACCGCGACCCTCGACCAGATCAAGGACCGCGCCGAACGTCTCGCACAGGACGCCGCCGGCGCGACGACGACGCCGGAGGCGCGGCCATGAGGACGGCGACAACCGTCGAGGTCTCCCGGGACGCCGCCGAGACGACCACTTTCGTGCTGGAGGCCGAGCGCCTCGGACTCGACATCTGTTGGGTCGCCGAGGCGTGGGGCTCCGACGCGCCCTCCTACCTCGGCTACCTGGCTGCTCGAACCAACCGAATCCTGCTGGGCTCCGGGATCATTCAGATCGGCACGCGCACTCCGGTGTCGATTGCACAGGCGGCGCTGACGGTCGCCGAACTGTCGGAGGGTCGCTTCCTGCTCGGTCTCGGACCGTCGGGACCACAGGTCATGGAGGGCCTGCACGGAGTCGAGTTCCGGCGCCCGATGACCCGGATGCGGGAGACCGTCGACGTCATCCGGGAGGCGTTCTCCGGGGCACGGATCTCCTATGCCGGCGAGACGGTGCGCATACCGCGCACAGAGGACTCCAAACCGATGAGACTGTCGATCCCGGGCCGCGATGACATACCCATCTACCTGGCATCGATGTCGCCGAAGATGCTCGAACTCACCGGCCAGATCGCCGACGGCTGGCTCGGCACGAGCTTCGTGCCCGAAGGGTCCGCCGCCTACTTCGACCATCTCGACGCAGGATTACGTACAGCCGGACGGACCAGAGCCGACATCGATGTGTGTCAGGGCGCCGAGATTGCCATCTTCGACGATGCCGACCGCCTGGCGGAGCACGTCAACGGTCGGAAAAAAGAACTTGCATTCAGCATCGGCGGCATGGGTAACGCCGACACCAACTTCTACAACGCCGCCTACGCACGGCAGGGATGGTCCGAGGTGACCGGTGAGATCCAGAGTCGTTGGCAGGGCGGCGATCGCGAGGGTGCGGTGAAACTCGTCTCCGACGAGATGGTCCTGGCGACAACGCTGATCGGAACACGCCCCATGGTGGCCGAGCGGTTACGCGACTGGGCTGCGACAGGCGTCACCACTGTGAGGCTCTATCCGGCAGGCGACACGCTCGACGAACGGCTCTCGAATCTCGCGGAAGGGATCGAGCTCGCGGGCGCGACCGACAACGCCGCCCCCGCCTGGTGAATGCCGCAGGTCAGAGCGCGAAACACGCCCATCCGGAGCCGTATCCCTGGTGCACACGCATCACCGCGACCGGCCCCTGAACCCCGGCCTGTTTGGCGTACAGCAAGCGATCGCCGATCCGTCGGGGCACCCATCGGATCGTCGCGATGGCCCCGTCGGCCTGCGCGGCGCCGATGAACCGCTCCGGGTATCCCTGCTTGCGTTCCCAGAAGGTGACCGGCCCCGAGGCGTTGACGTCGACGGTCAGGTCGTAGAGACATCCGGTGCCGTACACCACCGACGAGAACGGTACGCCCGCGTCGATCTTGCCGACCGGGACGGCCCCGGCCGACCCCGGTGACACCATCGTCAACCCGATTGTCGCGAGACCCGTTGCGAGAGCCCCGGACAGCACAGTCTTCCTGCGTCGCCTCACTGTGTGCTGCGTCGACACGGCTCCCTCTCCACTGGTGGCTTCGATCGTCATTCCCGCGGCGCGAGGACGTCGATGACCTCGTGCAGCGCTTCCCGTGCGGCGGCATACGGGCTGACCTGCCGCTGACCGAGCGCACCGACGACGGCGCCATCCTCCACGGCGATCAGTTGACGGACGTGCATCGGCTCGGCCAGCCGGAATGATTTCTGCAGAACGTCCGAATGCATCTCTGCCAGTAGGACCCGGCGGTCGATCACCACCTCACGCAACCGCGGATACCGTGCCGCCAGGGCGATGGTCTCGTACCGCGCGGCGAGTGTCTGGATGGTCGTGTCGGGCCCGATGAAGACCTCGGCGAGCGCGTCGGCGGTTGCCTGCCCACCGCGTCGTCGTCGCGGTAGGGCATCGCGGCGCGCGGCGATGCACTCTTCGTCGTTGCGGCACACATAGGCGGCCGCCTCCGCCATCAGATCCTCCAGCGACCCGAAGTAGTAGGTGGTCGAGGCGAGCGGCAACTTCGCACGGTCGGCGACGGCCCGATGACGGACCGCATCGAATCCGCCGTCGAGCAGCAACTCGCCGGCGGCCTCGATCAGTCGGGACCGCCGTCGCAGTCCCTTCGGGGTTGCCGCCGACGTCATGGAATCATGCTGCCAAAGGCGTAACCTGCCACGGGTTGCTTTGGCAAAAGCCGTAACGCGGTCAACGAATTCGAGAACGCCGGACGAACGGGTGGACGCTGCCGGAGGCTTGAACATGCGCCGCCCGCACCGCTTCCTGGGACGATGGCCTGATGGACGACGATGCACTCCTCCACCACGCGATCGATCTCGCCGCCGCCGCCCGCGCCCGCGGCGACCACCCGTTCGGGGCGTTGCTCACCGACACCACCGGCGAGGTGATCCTGACCGCACAGAACAGTATCGAGACCGACGACGATCCGACGGCCCACGCCGAGACGAACCTGGTGCGTGCCGCCGGCCGCCGATTCACCTCCGACGAGCGGCGCTCGATGACCCTGTACACCAGTACCGAACCATGTGCGATGTGTGCCGGCGCGATCTATTGGGCCTCGATCCCGACAGTCGTGTTCGCGCTGAGTGAGGCCGATCTACGGTCGATGACCGGCGACGACCCCAAGAACCCGTCGCTGGACCTGCCGTGCCGGGAGGTGTTCGCACGCGGCGCCCGCCCGACCTCGGTACGCGGCCCGTTCGACATCCCGGCCGCACGTGAGGTCCATGCGGGATTCTGGCGAGCATCGTGATGTGAGGCAGCTCCGAATCCTAGGAGACACGCTCTAGGCGAAGTAGTGCCCCGCATCGAGGTCCTCGATCAGGCCGGGCAGTTCCGGCTTCCAGTCCATCAGTTCGCGGGTGATCGCCGCCGATGTCGGGTTGTCCACCGAGACGAAGGCGGCCAGGAACCGGAACACCTCTTCGTTGTCCTCGGATCTCACTGTGCGCGTAGGAATTCCGGCACCGCGACCGATGGCTTCGGCGATCTCCCGGATCGGGACACCCTCATCGCCCACCGCGTGCAACCGAGTCCCCGCCGGGGCACCCTCCAGCGCGAGCCGATAGAGACGTGCGGCATCGCGGGTGTGGACGGCCGGCCAGCGGTTGTCCCCGGTACCTGGATATCCGGAAAACCCGTTCTCGCGCGCGAATCCGATCAGCGACGGCACGAAACCGTGGTGGTCGAGATCGCTGTGCACCGATGGCGGCAGCCGGAGAACCGACGACCTGACGCCGCGTTCCGCCAAGCCGACGAGTGCATTCTCGGCGTCGATGCGATAGCCGCCGTCGAACGCATCCGACTCCGTTCCCGGCCGGCCGGTGACGCCCATCATCGGGATCATCGCGGTTCCCGATGTCCCGACCAGCGGCTTGCCCGTTCCGATCAGCGCGTTCCCCAGTGCGTCGAGAGCCGCCAGGTCCGCGGCCGCCGCCGACGCCAGGTCCCCCGCTGCCATCGCGTCGTGCTTGAACGCCAGGTGAATGACCCCGTCGGCGTCGCGTGCGGCGTCGGCCAGACCCTCGAGGTCGTCGAGGTCGCCGCGACGAACGACGGCGCCCTGTTCGGCCACCGCGGCGGCAGCGGCATCCGAGCGCGCGAGGCCGACGACCTGGTGCCCGGCCTGCAACAACTCCGGGATGACCGCAGATCCGATGTGCCCGGACGCGCCGGTGATGAATACCCGCATGAGACCCTCCTAGGCCCTCGTTTCGTGAGTTCGTGACCCACGTGCCGTGATGTCATGTTCTGACATCAATGACTCTACGCCTGATGTCAGGTTGTGTCATCACGTATCCTCGGACGCATGGGACGATGGCCGACGGGCTCACGCGAGCGGCTGCAGCGGGCGGCGTTGACCCTGTTCGTGGAGAAGGGCTTCGATCAGACCTCGGTCGCCGACATCTCGTCACGGGCCGGCGTGACCGAACGAACCTTCTACCGTCAGTTCGGCGAGAAGCGCGAAGTGCTCTTCGATGGCGGGAAGTCACTGGAGCTCGCCATCACCGAGCACCTTTCCACATCACCCGCCGAGGAGCGGCCACTTGAGGCCGCCGAGCACGCCCTTGTGCACGCCGCCACCGAATTCTTCTCCGACAGACTACCTTTCGCCAGACAGCGACAATCCGTGATCGACGCGAACCCAGAACTCCAGGAGCGCGAGCTGCTCAAGATGGCGTCGCTCGTCGATGCCATCCGTGACTCTCTGGAATCCCGGGACACCCCCGATATCGCGGCCCGACTCGCGGCCGAGATGGCCGTCGCCGCATTCAAGGTGGCCTTCGGCAGCTGGATCGACCCAGCCAACGACCTCTCGCTGGCAGATCTGATCCGCACCTGCCTCGACGAGATGCGAGACGTCGCAGCACACTGACCCCCTCACCACCGCCAGGTCGACACCCTGCGGTCCGGACGCTTGCTTGCCGACCTATACCCCCAGGGGTATCCTCGAATGAGGATACCCCTGCGGGTATCGCGCACATCAGCTGAAGGGGCGGACGCATGGTCGGCGATGAGGAATCGATCACGGTGGTACTCAACCGTTTACGCCGCGCACACGGCCAGTTGGCCGGCGTGATCTCGATGATCGAACAGGGCCGCGACTGCAAGGATGTGGTCACCCAACTCGCTGCCGTGTCTCGTGCGCTCGATCGCGCCGGCTTCAAGATCGTGGCGACCGGCCTGCGGGAGTGCCTGACCGGCGAGGACGCCGGGAACAGCGAACCGATGACCGAGGAGCAGCTCGAGAAGCTGTTTCTCGCACTCGCCTGACAACCGCCATCGAAAAGGAATGCTCATGCAGCTCGGATACTCGACAACCCTCACCACCACCTTCGACGACGCAGTCTCCCGAACACGAGATGCACTGGCCGAACAGGGATTCGGCGTTCTCACCGAGATCGACGTGACGGCCACCCTCAAGCAGAAGCTCGACGCCGACATGGAGAAGTACCTCATCCTCGGCGCATGCAACCCGTCCCTGGCCCATGGTGCCCTCGACGTCGACCGGCAGATCGGGCTGCTCCTGCCGTGCAACGTCGTCGTCCGCGACGACACCGACAACGCGGGCACCGTAATCGTCGAGGCGATGAACCCCGACATCATGGTCCAGGTCACCGATGCACCGGGCCTGGGGGACGTCGCCGCCGCCGCAGCGGAGAAATTGCAGGCCGCCATCGCGGCACTGACCAGCTGACCGAGACCCGACTTCCGCGCAGGTCCGCCTGACGAGTGCACCGATGACTGAAATGACATAAATTTGTGTTATCTCAGTCATCGGTGCATAGTTGGTTCATGCCCGATGACGCACAGCTCACCTTCGCCGACCACATGGCCCGCTACTACGCACGACGATTCAGCTTTCCGCCCATGGTCGGACGGGTCATCGGCTATCTGTCCGTATGCGACGCGCCGGGACAGAGCATCGCCGAACTGAGCGAGGCACTGCTCGCCAGCCGCAGCGCGATCACCGGCGCCATCGAGAACCTCGAGAACCTCGGCGTCGTCAAACGCACCCGGACGGCAGGCGAACGTATGGACCGCATCGCCATCGACCTGTCCACACCGCGATCGCTGGGTTTCGAC
The DNA here is from genome assembly GCF_049847105.1 of Gordonia sp. DT218. Classification (NCBI taxonomy): domain Bacteria; kingdom Bacillati; phylum Actinomycetota; class Actinomycetes; order Mycobacteriales; family Gordoniaceae; genus Gordonia; species Gordonia sp. DT218. The sequence continues at coordinate 1,237,661 of NZ_JBNCNS010000001.1, forward strand.
ATGACCGAGTACGAGGAGTTGGCCGACCTCGCCCGCGAAGGCCTCGAGATCGTCGGGGACGCGCCCGCAGAACGTCGAGCAGCGCTGTCCGAGACAGCGGCGCTCGCCGACTTCCTCGTCGACCGGATTCCTGCGCTCTACGAGGAATGGAAGAAACACCGGGCAGCTCTGGTCATGTCGGGTGACCTCTACGACCCGAACGCCGACAGCACATCCGACGAGGACGGAGACCGGAAATGAATCCACGAAGTGTGCACGACACGGCGATCGAGGCCCGGGGACTCGTGAAACGCTACGACGACAAGGTCGTCCTCGACGGGCTCGACCTGACGATCCCGCGGGGCGAGGTCTTCGCGCTGCTGGGGCCCAACGGGTCGGGCAAGACGACGACGGTGAACATTCTGTCGACCCTGATAGACGCCGATGCCGGACGTGTCGTCGTCGGCGGCCACGACCTGGCCGACAACCCCAATGGCATCCGATCCGTCATCGGCGTCACCGGGCAGTTCGCCGCCCTCGACGACCTGCTGACCGGACGCGAGAACCTGCAGCTGATGGCCGATCTGAATCATCTCGGCCGCGGCCCCGGCCGTGCCCGCGTCGATGAACTGCTCGCCGAATTCGACCTGGTGGACGCCGCCGACCGCGCGGTGTCCACCTACTCCGGCGGCATGCGCCGACGCCTCGATCTCGCCATGACCCTGGTGTCGACACCGGAGGTGATCTTCCTCGACGAGCCGACCACCGGACTCGACCCGCGCAGCCGGCGGACCTTGTGGGACACCATCAGCGGGTTGGCGCGCGACGGGGTGACGGTCTTCTTGACGACGCAATACCTCGAAGAGGCCGATCGTCTCGCCGACCGCGTCGCCGTCCTCGACCAGGGCTCGATCGTCGCCCAGGGGACGCCGTCCGAGCTGAAGGGCCTGGTCCCCGGATCGTCGATCCACCTGGTCTTCGCCGACGACGAGACCTTCCACCGCGCTCAGGCAGTGTTTGCCGACGCCGCCGCCGTTCCCACCGCACGCCGACTGGACCTGTCCACCGACGACACCGTCCGTTCCCTACGAGAAGCACTGGGGCGCATCGAATCCGAGCAGCTCGACCTCATCGACGTCTCGGTGCACACCGCCAGCCTCGACGACGTCTTCTTCGCCTTGACGGGCCGCGCCGAACCGCGAGCCGATGACGCACCCACCCCGCACGAAGGAGCCGCCTGATGTCCACGCTCACCTACGCCGTCGAGGACTCGACGACGATGTTGCGCCGTAGTCTGCGTCGCATCATCCGCTACCCGTCGATGACGGTGCTGCTCATCGGCATGCCGGTCGTGTTCCTGTTGCTGTTCGTCTATGTGTTCGGCGGGCAGTTGGGCGCCGACATGGTCACGCCATCGGGCAACACCGGACGCGCCGCCTACCTCGATTACGTGGTACCCGGCGTCCTGCTGATCACGGTCGCAGCGGCGGTGCAGGGCACATCGATCTCCGTTGCCATGGACATGACCTCCGGGATCATCGCCCGGTTCCGGACGATGGCCATCAGTCGGTCGTCGGTGCTCACCGGGCACGTGATCGGGAGCCTGCTCCAGACCCTGGCCAGTCTGGTCGTGGTACTCGCCGTCGCCCTCGCGCTGGGCTTCCGCCCGTCGGGGACAGTGGTCGAGTGGCTGGCAGCATTCGGCCTGCTGACCCTCTTCTCGGTGGCGTTGATCTGGCTCGCGGTGTATCTCGGGCTCTCGGCGAAGAGTGTGGAGACCGCCAGCAACACCCCGATGTTCCTTACCCTGCTGCCATTCCTGGGTAGCGGCTTCGTGCCGACCGAGTCGATGCCACCCGGTCTGCGTCAGTTCGCGGCGTATCAGCCGTTCACGCCGGTCGCGGAGACCCTGCGCGGCCTGCTCACCGGCACCGCGATCGGAACCGGCACCGCCGTCGCCGCGCTGGCGTGGAGCTTCGGGATCGCCGCCGTCTGCTGCGTTGCCGCTCTCCGGACCTACGACCGTCGTCGCGTCGCCTGATCCGGATGCGACGCAACTGCCCCGGGTGATGCGCATCACCCGGGGCAGTACGCATCACCGAGTCTTGTTGCGCCACATCCGTCACACACCTCGGCGTGGCGGATCCGGCGTGTTTCGATCCGGTCGCCCCGCACCAGTAATCTGTGGAGTCGATGAAGCCCCAACGCGACTCACCGAGACGTCCGACTGACCCGACCGAGCTCCGTCTCGGCCGGGTCACTCGGCGTTCGGTGCTGGCCGGGGGCTTCGGTGCCGCCCTGATCGGCGGCCTCGCGGCGTGCTCAGGTGAGCAACCCCCCAAGGTCCAGCCCCGCAAGCTGGAGACTCGCGCCGCCGACGACGAGCTGCCGTCGGAGACCAGCCCACAAAATATTGCGAGCGGCCCCCCGCTGGTCACCGGCAGTTTCGTCTCGGCGAAGATGGGCGGACGGCAGACCCGATGGGCCGTCGCCCGGCCGAGCGGTGTCTCGGGCCGACTCCCCGTCGTCGTCGTGCTGCACGCGCTGAACACGAACGAGAAGTCCATTTTCTCCTCGAAGCTCGAGATGCAGAACGTGCTGCAGAAGTACGTGGACGCCGGCAATGCACCGTTCGCGCTGGCCGCTGCCGACGCCGCGCGCAACTACTATCACCCCCGCGCCGACGGCACCGATGCTGCGGCGATGATCCTCGACGAATTCCTGCCGATGCTGGCGTCGAACCCGCAACTCGATCTGTCGACCGAGCGAATCGGACTGTTCGGCTGGTCCATGGGCGGATACGGCGCGTTGCGGCTGGCCGCGCTCCTGGGAGCTCCACGCGTGGCCGCCGTCGCCGTGTGTTCTCCGGCGTTGTGGGCAGACCCGCGCAACTATCCGCCCCGCGCCTTCGACTCGCTCGAGGACTACCAGGCCAATTCTCTCTTCGGCCAGCAGGCCGCCTTCGCCAGGATCCCCCTGCTGATCGATATCGGTTCGTCCGACCAGTTCTTCACCTACACGCGTCAATGGGCGGCCGGACTCCATCCGCCGGCGGCGTTCGGCACGTCTGCGGGCGGGCATACCAATCGCTACTGGCGCAGCGCGCTCCCCGAACAGGTCGAGTTCCTCGGCCGCAACCTCGCCCGGTAACCGCACACCCCCACTCCCCCTCCCGCACCCTCCCCGCCAACCCCACCCCGCCAACCCCACCCTGCCAACCCCACCCCGCCAACCCCACCCCGCCAGCCGCGACGGTTCCCGTCATCCGCGACGGCATTCAGGGGGCGCGGATGACGGGAACCGTCGCGGCTGGCGGGAAGGGGGCTGGGGTGGGAGGGAGAGTTGGGTGGGTCAGAGGGTGATGCGGCCGTCGAGGGCGGCTTTCCCGATGTCGGTGCGGTAGTGCGAGCCGGGAAGTTTGATGTTCGCGATCCGGTCGTAGGCCTGAGCGCGGGCCTCGGCGAGGTCGGCACCCGTCCCGACGACGGCGAGTACCCGCCCGCCGGCGGAGACCACCGCGCCGTCATCGTTGCGCGCGGTACCCGCGTGCAGCACCCCGTCGCCCTCGGCGCCGGCGATCACGTCGCCGGTGCGCGGCTTACCCGGGTAGTTCTCGGCCGCGACGACCACCGTCACGGCGGCACCATCGGCCCATTCCAGCGGCGGCAACTTGTCCAGCGCTCCGGTGGCGGTCGCGTTGAGCGCCTGCCCCAGTGGGGATTTCAGCAATGCGAGGACGGCTTGGGTCTCGGGATCACCGAACCGGCAGTTGAACTCGACGACGGACGGGCCATCCTTGCCGATCGCCAGGCCGGCATAGAGCAGACCGGAGAACGGGGTCCCACGCTTGGCGAGTTCCGCGGCGACGGGCTTCACCACGTCGTCGACGATCTGCTGGGTCACCTCGTCGGGCAGCCACGGCAGCGGCGTGTACGCGCCCATCCCGCCGGTGTTGGGCCCGGCGTCGTCGTCGCCGACCCGCTTGTGGTCTTGCGCGGGGATGAGTGGCACCACCGTGTCGCCATCCACCAGGGAGAAGAGCGACACCTCGGGGCCGTCGAGGAAGCTCTCCAACAGGACCGGATGGCCGTTCTCCAGTAGTTCGGCCGCATGGTCGCGCGCGGTCAGCCGATCGGTGGTTACCACCACGCCTTTGCCGGCCGCCAGTCCGTCGTCCTTGACCACCCAGGTCGGGCCGAATCGGTTGAGGGCCGCATCGAGCTTGGCCGGGTTGTCGACGATCTCGCTGTGCGCGGTCCGCACCCCCGCGGCCGCCATGACGTCCTTGGCGAAAGCCTTCGATCCCTCGATCTGAGCCGCCTCCGCACCCGGGCCGAAGGTGGCGAAACCGGCGTCGCGCAACGCATCCGCGATTCCGAGGACCAGTGGCACCTCCGGGCCGATGACCACGAGGTCGGCAGCGATGCTCGTCGCCAGCGCCACCACCGCCTCTGCGGCCGCGACGTCGACGTCGTGATTGGTGGCGATCGCGGAGGTCCCGGCATTGCCGGGCGCGACGTGCAGGGCGGTCACCGACGGGTCCGCCGACAGTCCGATGAGCAGGGCATGTTCGCGGCCGCCCGAGCCGATCACGAGTACGCGCACGGTGTCGACTCTAGTGGGCGGTGTCGGCGGGCGGCTTGGCGCGGTGAATCGTGCACGGACCGATCAGGAGTGGTCGGCGACCTCGACCCCCATCGACGCCAACACCTCGGCACGTCTCGGCACACCCATGACCTCGTCGATGACGACGATCAGCACGGGCGCCAGGGTCGTCACGACCACCGCGACCACCACCGACACTCCGGCGGCGGCGAGCCAGACACCGGCGACGAGGCAGATGCCCGCGCCCAGGGCGAGGATCACGCTCAGCGGGTCGAACGGAAGCAGGTAGTCGTACAGCGCGAGCAGACCGACACAGTAGATCCCCAGCGGCACGGCGAGCGTGGCGACCACCGCACCCGGGCCGATGTGGGCCTCGTGCTCGATGTAGAGGGCCGCGACATGCAGACCGGCTCCGACCGCGGCGGCAGCCATGAAGATCACGATGTGCCCGTACCCCCAGACGAAGCTCTTCTCCCGATGCGCATGTAGCGCATCGCCGACCGGGATGATGAAGTACATCCACCACATCGCGAAGGTGACACCCATGGCGGCCAGGCCGAGAACCGCCGTCTCCACGGACCAACCCTCGACCTCGATGAGCGCCCCGAGGACCGCAACCGTGCCGACCACACCCTCGCCGAGGGTGATGATCGTCAGCAACGAGTAGCGCTCGGCGATGTGATGGGGATGCCAGGGTGTTCCACCGCCTTTGCGCTCGCCGAGGTAGGGCCCGAGGAGTTCGACCAGGATGCAGCCGATCATCGCGAACAGGGTCGCCAGCGGCCGCATGTCGGCGATCAGCACGCCGACCCACCCGATCTGTGCGAGCAGGGTCATCGCGGCGTAGATCAGAGCTACGCGCCGATGCTGCTCGCTCTGCACCGCGACACGCAGCCACTGCGCGACCATCCCGACGCGCATCACGATGTATCCGATGACCAGGACCCGGTTGTCGACGTGCTCGTGATGGCCGAGTGACTCGAAGATCGGCGGGATGCCGAGCGCGATGATGGCGACGCCGATCATCTGGACCAGGGTCACCAGACGAAAGAACCAGTCGTCGGTGTCGAATGCCGAAGCGAACCAGGCGAAGTTGATCCACGCCCAGATCGCCGCGAACGTGCACAGCAGGTAGCCGAAGATGGCGACCTGATAGTGCCCCTCGGCGAGCTGATGGGCGACCTGCGTCCCCGCTGTGGAGAAGGCGACCACGAAGACCAGGTCGTAGAACAGCTCGAGACTGGTGGCGGCGCGGCCCTCCTCATGGGGGTCGCGTCCGGTCATCCGCCGTATGGGGTGTCCGATCGTGAAGCTCACGATCGGAACTCTAACGACATTTGGGGGCGCATCGGGCGACGTGCGCACCGCGTGGACGCAGAGACCTCACCCACCGTCGGAGACCTTCTGCGGGACAGAGGTCTCCGACGACGGGTGAGGTCCATCAGCGGCGCTGTCGGGTCAGGGTCAGTCCGGCGCCGCCGTCAGGTCGTACACCGTGGTGCCATCGACCGTCGTCGCGGTGTAGTTCTCCTGCACCCACGCGGCGATCTGGGCGGACGGTTGCGTCGTGTCCGAGCTGCCGAAACCGCGCCCACCCCCGATGAAGTAGTGGATCTTCTTCTCTGCCACCAGCTTCTGGAACTGCTCGAGGGTCGGCGACGGATCCGTGCCGTTGAACCCGCCGATCGGCATCACAGAGTGACCGGACTCGAGCTGATAACCCGACGCCTCGTTCGAGCCGACCGCCGCGGCCACCCAGGTGAACTGGTCGGCGTCGGTCCGCAGCATCGCGACGAGTTCTTCGCTCGGCTTCGAGCCGTTCAGCAGGCCGCCGGGTCCGCCCATGCCGCCGGGTCCGCCCTCGGCGCCCATGCCGCCGGGGCCCGCCATAGCGCCCGGCATGCCCATGCCGCCGCCTCCTGGCATCCCGCCGGGCCTGTTCGCCGCGCCACCGGGCATCATGCCCGGCGCACCCCCGCCGCCGGCCTGCATGCCGCCGCGCATCGCACCCCACCGATGGTGACCGCCCGGTCCACCGCCACCGGGACCGAATTCACCGCTGACGCGCGGGCCGGCCGAGATGATCGACCCCTCTTTGGGTGTCGACACCGTGTCGATCGTGTAGGCGACGGGGCCGGCGAGTGCCGCGGCGAGCGCGGTGATCACCGCCAGTGCCGACAGGTACGGCCGATGCGCGACCAGCATCGCGGCACCGCCGACGATGCCCACGATCAGCACCATCCAGCGCAACCACGGCACGAATTCGGGCGACCGAGCGAGCAGCGCGAAGCCCCAGATCGCCCCGATCCACACCGCGGCGGCGAGCACGACGCGCACCCAGAGCCGATCACGGGCCGACCAGCACACCGCGGCGCCGCCGGCCACCACCGCCGCGACCGCCGGTGCCAGCGCAGCGGTGTAGTAGCTGTGGAAGATACCCGCCATGAAGCTGAACACCATCATGGTGACCAGCAGCCACAGTCCCCACACGACGAGATAGGCGCGCCGCAGGTCGGTGCGGCGGGCCTTGCCGATCACGAACAGCGCGGCGATGGCCAGCACCAGGCCGGTCGGGATCAGCCACGCGATCTGACCGCCCTGGGCCGGCTCGAACATCCGGAGCCACCCCGTCTCACCCCACATGCCGCCGCCTCCGCCGGGACCACCACCCGGGCCGCCGCCGGGCGGCCCGCCCATCGCGCCCGCGTAGGCGTTCAGGCCGGCACCGGCGCCGTCTCCGCGCCCGCCGCCGGGGACGACACTGCCGGTCTCGTTGCCGCTGAGTCGCCCGAAACCGTTGTAACCGAAGGTGAGTTCGAGAATCGAATTGTTCTGCGAGCCACCGATCCACGGGCGCGACGACGCCGGCCACAGTTCGACGGTGAGAATCCACCACCCGGCACTGACGATCATCGCGCCCAGCGCCGCGAAGAGATGCCCGAGGCGCTTCACCCAGGAGTGTTGTCCGAACGCGAGATACGTGATCGCCAGCGGCGGCACGATCAGCATCACCTGTAGTTGCTTGGTGAGGAAGCCGAACCCGATGAACACACCGGTCAGGATCATCCACCGGAGCCGGCCGTCCTCGACGGCCTTGAGAGTCGCCCAGACGGCCGCGACCATCAGCAGGATCAGCAATGCCTCCGGGTTGTCGAAGCGGAACATGAGCGCCGCGACAGGTGTGATCGCCAGCGTCGCACCGGCCAGGATGCCGGCCCAATGCCCGAAGTACTTCTTGGTGATGACGTAGAGAAGCGCGACCGACGCGACACCCATCAGGGCCTCGGGGATCAGGATCGACCACGAGTTGAGCCCGAAGATCCGCACCGAGATCCCCGGAATCCACAGTGCGGCGGGGGGTTTGTCGACGGTGATGGAGTTGGCCATGTCCGACGACCCGAAGAACCAGGCCTTCCAGGATTCGGATCCGGCCTGGATGGCCGCCGAGTAGAACGAGTTCGCCCAGCCGTTGGCCGACAGGTTCACGATGTAGAGCACCCCGGTGCCGACGAGCAGCAGCGCGAGCGAGACACGCTGCCACACATGGGCGTTCCGCCCGGACGCTGGAGCGTCGGGCGGAACGGAGGCGGATGCGGGACTGTCGACGACAGTGCTCATTCGGCTGCCCCTTCGGCGATGGGTTTGGGGTTGGCTGCGGCCAGGTGTCCGCGGAAGACCCACCGTAGCCCGACGAAGCGGGTCATCGTGGCGACCAGGTTGGCGACCACGAGCACCACCAGTTCCACATGCTTCGTGGATTCGGGGGCGAAGGCGTGGAGCGCGACCAGGGCTCCCGAGGTGACCAGCCAGCCGAACACGAAGACCCCGAGCCCGAACAACTGGTGCCGGACGGCGCCCTCCCGACCCTCTATGCCGAAGCTGAAGCGACGGTTGGCCGCGGTGTTGAGCACCGCGGTGACGGCCAACGCGACGAAGTTCGACACCTGCGCTCCCAGGAACGAGTGCAGCAACAGGTAGAGCACCGCGTAGGCGATGGTGGACGCGACGCCGATGACGCAGAACCGGGCCAACTGGCCGACCAGGCCGAACGGCACACCCTCGAGCTGCGGACCGGGAGCCCGGTCCCGTCCGATCGTGTCGCGCAGTTCGGCGATGGGCAACCGTCCGGTGGTCAGCGCATACCCGACGCGGGCGCAGCCCTTCAGGTCTGCGACGGCGGTCGACACGATGTCGACCGTGCTGTTCGGATCGTCGACCCAGTCGACCGGGACCTCGGCGATCCGCAGCCCGATCCGCTCGGCGAGCACCAGGAGCTCGGTGTCGAAGAACCAGCCGGTGTCCTCGACGTACGGCAGCACCTGCCGGGCGATCTCGGTGCGCATCGCCTTGAATCCGCACTGCGCGTCGGAGAACTTCGCACGCATCGTGGTCCGCAGGATCAGGTTGTAGGAACGGGAGATGAACTCGCGCTTCGGACCCCGGACCACCCGCGACGCCCGCGAGAGCCTCGTGCCGATGGCGATGTCGGAGTGCCCGGAGATGAGCGGCGCGATCAGGGGCATCAACGCATTGAGGTCGGTGGAGAGGTCGACGTCGCAGTAGGCGACGATCTCGGCATCGCTGGCCCGCCACACCGCGTTGAGGGCACGCCCGCGACCCTTCTGATCGAGATGCACCACGCGCACTCCGTCGATCTCGCCGGCGAGCTGAGCGGCGATCGCCAGCGTGGAGTCGGTGCTGGCGTTGTCGGCGACGGTGATGCGCGACGGGTAGGGCACATGGGTGCGGAGATGGTCGCGCAGGCGACGGACCGAACCGGCGATGTCGGCCTGTTCGTTGTAGACCGGCACGACGATGTCGAGGACGGGCGCCGGCGTCGAACTGTCGGCGACGATCGTCGACGGCGAGGCGGCCATCGGGAGGGCGTCTGTTGTCATGATCCAAGAATCGGGTGTCAAACTTCACCCACTCTGCGTCGACGCTGTCAGGTTCCTGTGAGCGATTTCGAGCCTGTGGACGACGACGTGCCGGTGTCACCGCGGCCCGATAGGTTGGCGTCATGTCCTCTTCATCCACATCGGCCGCCCTGTCCACCGAGCAGCGGGAGGCCGCCGACCGGGTGATCGAGAGTCTCGCCGGGCCCGGCGCGCACCTGCGCGACGACCAGCTGACGGCGGTGTCGGCGCTGGTGACTCCCGCCGCACGAGTCCTGGTGGTGCAGGCGACCGGCTGGGGGAAGTCGGCGGTCTACTGGTCTGCGACCGCGATCCGCCGAGAAGGTGGCGGCGGGCCGACCCTGATCGTGTCTCCGCTGCTCTCGTTGATGCGCGATCAGGTCAGCGCGGCCGAACGGGCCGGGCTGCGGGCCGCGACGTTGAACTCGTCGAACTTCGACGAGTGGTCGGCGGTCGAGGGTGAGCTTCGGTCGGGTGAGCTCGACGTCTTGCTCGTCTCGCCGGAACGGCTGGCCAATCCCGGGTTCGGACGGCGTGTGCTGGACGCGCTGGCCGGTCAGCTGGGCCTACTGGTGATCGACGAGGCGCATGCGATCTCGGACTGGGGTCACGACTTCCGGCCCGACTATCGCCGGGTATCGGATGTGTTGCAGACGCTGAATCCGCAGACGCCGGTGCTCGCGACCACCGCGACCGCGAATGCGCGGGTGACCGAGGACGTGGCGGCGCAGCTGGGGGACGATACCCTCGTGCTACGCGGTTCGTTGGCGCGGAAATCACTGCACCTCAACGTGATCGACGACCTGTCGCCGATCGAACGATACGGCTGGGTGGCACAGTATCTGCCGAGCCTGCCCGGGTCGGGCATCGTCTACGTGCTCACGGTCGCGGATGCCGACCGGCTGGTGGATGCGATTCGTGCGGTACACGGCGCCGACTACCCGATCGCCGCCTACACCGGGCAACTGGACGGCGACAGTCGTCATCGACTCGAGGATGCCTTGCTGCGCAACGAGGTCAAGGCCCTGGTGGCGACGTCGGCACTGGGCATGGGCTACGACAAACCGGATCTCGGGTTCGTGGTGCACGTCGGTTCTCCGCCGTCACCGGTCTCTTACTACCAGCAGGTCGGTCGCGCCGGCCGTGCGCTCGACGACGCGGTGGTGATGCTGCTGGCCTCGCGGGCCGACGACGCGATCTGGGAGCATTTCGCCACCGCGACCATCCCGGACCCGGATCGGATGCAGGTTCTGCTCGACACACTGGGTGCCGCCGACGGCCCGATGTCGGTGCCGCAGCTGGAATCTTCGACCGGATTCCGCAGGGGCCGAGTCGAATTGATGTTGAAGCAGCTCGCCGTCGACGGTGCGACCGAACGCGGTCCCGACGGCTGGGAGTCGACCGGCAGGCCCTGGACCTACGACCAGGAGCACTACGACGGGGTGTTGGCCGTCCGGCGCCGCGAGGCCGACATCATGCGCGCCTACGTGGCGGGCCGCGAATGCCTCATGCAGCTGTTGACGTCGTCGCTCGACGATCCGGCCGCAGAACCGTGTGGTCGCTGCTCGGTGTGTCGCGGCAAGCTCACCGAGCCGTTGTCGTCGGAGGTGTCACCGGAACTCGTCCGCACGATCACCGGGTCGCTCCGCCGATCCGCGCTGACCCTGGAACCGCGAAAGATGTGGCCGGGCGGCGCATTCGGGACCCGCGGCCGCATTCCCGCCGGCCTTGCCGCCGAGCCTGGACGCGTCCTGGCGCACGCCGACGCCCCGGAATGGACCGATCTGCTCGCCGCCGCTCGGCGCGGTGATGGGCAGGCGCTGGCAGATCTCGGTGATGCCGCCGTGGCCACGTTGTCGTCGTGGGTGCGCGAGAGCGGTATCCGGCCGGACGTCATCGCGTCCCTGCGGCTGACCGGGACCGTGCTCGCCGACAAGGTCGCCGATCACCTCTGCGAGGTCGGTCGACGACCTCGGCTGACCGTCCCGGTGAGGTCAGGCGACGGCGCCGGGAGCGGAGCGAGCGGGCCGAATCAACACGGCGCCGGGAGTGCAGCGAGCGGGCCGGATAGGCACGGCCCGGGCCGCGACGCGACCGGAGCCACCGAAGCGGTGTACTGGCGTGATCATCTCGGCGAGATGCCCGACGTCACAGGTCAGAACGTATTGCTGGTCGTCGACGAGACGTCGTCGGGGTGGCCGATCACCCTCGCGGCCGCGGCGCTGCGCGAGGCAGGCGCCGACACCGTCCTCCCGCTGCTCATCCATCGCACGGTGTAGCCCGAGGACGTAGCAACAATCCGCGGTGGGCGCGGATTGTTGCTACAAATCGGGGAGGTCAGGCGTCGGCGACGTACTCGCCGTAGCCGGTGTCACGCAGGGCGGTGCGGATCTTCTCGGCGACGGCATCGAGTTCGGCCGGGTCGGGATCCTTCTCCGCGTTGCCGAGGTCAAAGGCGTCCATGCTCTCGAGCGGGAAGACGTGGAGGTGCACATGCGGGACCTCGAGCCCGGCGATCATCGTGCCGACCCTCGACACCCCGAACGCCTGCTTGACCGCGCGACCGATCTTCTGCGAGACGTCGGCGAGGTGGGCGTAGGACGCGGTGTCCATCTGCTCCCAGTGATCGACCTCCTTGCGGGGCACGACGAGCACGTGCCCCGGGGTCACCGGGTTGATGGTGAGGAATGCGACGGCCTGACCGTCCTGCCACACGAACCGTCCGGGCAGTTCTCCGTTGATGATCATGCTGAAGACCGATGCCATGGCAGTCAGTGTAGGTGCTGACATGACACCGCCCGACGTGTTGTCGCGGTGGCTGTCGGGGGTCCATGACATTCTTTTCGTGTGAGTCGCCCAGAGTTCACCAGGACCGTCGTGTCGACGGACGTCGTCGCGATGGCCCAGCGATTTCCGCGGTTGCGGTACATGGGTTCCAAGTACCGGCTCCTCCCCCACCTCGAACGGACCTTCGCCGAGATCGGCGGTACCACGGCGGTCGATGCGTTCTCCGGGTCCGGCGTGGTGTCGTATCTGCTCAAGCGACAGGGTTTCCAGGTCATCAGCAACGATTTCCTGAACTTCCCGCACATCATCACCAGGGCGACGGTCGCCAACTCGAGCGTGCACCTCGAACCCGACCTCGTCGAGGAGATCTGCGGGCCGCCCGCCGACGACCGGGACTTCATCCAGACCACCTTCGACGGTCTGTACTTCACCGCCGAGGACCGCGCCTTCCTGGACTCGGCGTGGTCGCACATCGACCGGCTGCGCGGATATCGGCGCGACCTCGCCATCTCCGCACTCGTGTTGTCGGCCGCACGCAAGCAGCCGCGCGGGGTGTTCACCTTCACCGATTCGTCCCGGTACGCCGATGGACGCCGTGACCTACGGATGTCGCTGCGCGACCACTTCCGGCTGCGCGCGGTGGACGAGTACAACTCCACCGTGTTCAGCAACGGGCAGTCGAACCGCAGCGTCAGCGGCGACATCTTCGATCTCGACATCAGCGGCCTGGGTACTGCTCCCGATCTCGTCTACCTCGACCCGCCCTACGCGCCGCCCACCGACGACAACGACTACATCAAGCGCTATCACTTCCTCGAGGGGCTCAGCGCATACTGGCGCGGTATGACGATCATGGAACACACCAAGACCAAGAAGCTGACCAAGCGCTACACGCCGTTCGCCTACAAGCACACCATCGAGGACGCGCTGGTCCGGACCTTCGAGCACTTCGAGGCGTCGGGCGCGATCGTGTTGTCGTACTCGTCCAACGCGCTGCCCGGCGCCGATCGGATCGTCGACCTGCTCGGCAAGGTCAAACCGTCGGTGGAGGTGGTGGCCATCGATCACAAGTACAGCTTCGGCACGCACGTCGCCGCGACTCGGCGCGACGTGAGCGAGTACCTGTTCATCGGGCGGGACTGAACGACAGATGTGCTCAGCACGATGAGTGACGCCGGATCATTCGACGAATATCTGAAGACGCTGGGCCGGTTGACCTCTCATGTCGACCCGACCGCGTCGACACCGGAGGCGGAACGCATCATCCAGGCCACCGGCACTCTGGGCGACATGCTCGACACCGATGTCGCGGGGCTGGCGGCCTGGGTACGTGACCACCCCGCGGACGTCCCGGTGCTCGGCCTGGCCGTCGGGCTCTCGCAGGAGAAGTTGAAGAACGTGCTGCGCGACCGCTTCGGCACCACCGGCTGGCACGGCGTCGCGCGCTCCCAGCCGGTCGATCTGATCACCTGGCTGGACACCGAATTCGATCTGGTGCGGATGCTCCGGACCCAGCTGGAACGCACCTACACCTTCGCCGACATCCTGGTGGCACGCGCCGGTAGTCGGGTGACCGCCACCAGGGCGGGGGCGTCGGGGCGCCACATCGAAGACGAGATCGAGGCCATCGCACACGATCTCGGTCTCGACTACGTGACGCGATCCCGCTTCACCGGGCGCAATGGTCGCACCGCGCCGGCGGATCTGATCATCGGCGACCCCGAGACAGCCGACATCGTCGTCGCGGCAAAGGGTTTCGATTCGACGGGCAGCAAACTCACCGATGCCGTCCGTGAGATCGAGGAGATGGCCGAGGTGCGTCTGCCGAAACAACTGGTGCTCGCGGTGATCGACGGCATCGGCTGGAAGTCACGCCAATCCGATCTCCGCCGTATTCATCAACTGTGGGCGGATCGTCAGATCGACGGGATGTACACACTGGTCAGCCTCGACCGCTTCCGCGACGACGTCCGCGAGTTCGCGGCTCTGCGGCGCCTGATCTGACGCAGCCGCGACGGTTCCCGACATCCGCGACGGGTTTTCGGGGTCGCGGATGTCGGGAACCGTCGCGGCTGCCAGGTCAGGTCACTCCCCGTAGAGCCGCGCGACGTCCGGTGAATCGAGCCAGCCCGCGTATGTCGGTGTGGTCGGCCATCCGTCGGGCATGTCCTGCCATTCCTCGCGACGACCTCGCGGCAGGGTGTCGATCAACGGGAACGTATGCGAAAGCTGTTCCACTCCGCGGCCCGACGTGTGCCAGGTGCGGTAGACGGTATCACCCTGGCGCAAAAAGACATTGAGACCGAATCCCTCACCGGGAGCGGCGTCGACGTCGGTGCCGAACGCGCTCTCGGCCGACGAGTACCACTCCATCGCGTTGCCGACTCTCGCCTTGTACGCCAACGCCTCGTCGATCGGCCCGTTGGTGACGATCACGAACCGGGCGTCGTAGTTGTCGAGGAAGTCGAGCCGGGTGAACTGCGCGGTGAAGCTCGTGCAACCGCCGCATTGGAACTCGGCGCCGTTCGACCACATGTGGTTGTAGACGATGAGCTGGGACCGGCCGGCGAAGATGTCGACCAGCCGGGTCTGCCCCTCCGGCCCGGTCAGCGTGTAGTCCGGCATCTCGACCATGGGCAGTCGTCGGCGCTGAGCGGCGATGGCGTCGAGTTCGCGGGTGGCGGCCTTCTCCCGGACTCGCAGGTCGGACAGCGCATCGCGCCAGGTTTGGTCATCGACCACGGGTGGCAGGGCATCAGACATGGGGAGTTCCTTTCGTCCTCTCCCCATACTGACCGCCCCGGCGCCGGGTAATCATCGGTTCGGCTGGGTTCCCGGCGGGTTCCCGCTGCGTTCCGGCTCAGCCGGCCAGTCGCGGGAGCCGCACCCAGAACGTCGAGCCCTCCCCTGGTGTCGAGTCCACCCCGACCGTGCCCTGATGAGCGTCGACCAGCGCCGCCACGATCGAGAGCCCCAGGCCGCTACCGCCGCCGCCGTCCCCTCGGTGACGAGACGTGTCGCCGCGGTAGAAGCGCTCGAAGACGTGTGAGGCCTCCTCGGGAGTGAGCCCCTGCCCCGTGTCGGTGACGGTGAGCAGCACGTCGTCACGGCCGTTGGTCTGGTCGACCCCGACGCCGATGGTGATCGACGCCTCGGCAGGCGTGTGGGCGATCGCATTGTTGATCAGATTCCGCAGCACCTGCAGCAGACGCGGCGAGTCACCCGAGACCACCGGCGGTTCCGCCGCGTCCCCGACCTCGATGCGGATCGCTCGTTGCGGCGCAGCCGCTTTCGCGCTGTGGACCGCATCGGCGGCCAGGGTCAGCAGGTCGACCGGCTGATGAGAGATCGGCCGGTGTGCATCGAGACGGGCGAGCATCAGCAGGTCCTCGACGAGCAGGCCCATCCGGCCTGCCTCCGCGTCGATGCGTCCCATCGCGTCGGTCGCATCGGGGACACCTCCCTGCTTGTACAGCTCGGCGAAACCCTTGATCGAGGTGAGCGGCGTACGCAGCTCATGGCTGGCGTCGGCGATGAACCGCCGCATCTTCTCCTCGGAGGCGCGTGCCTGCTGCTCGGACGCCGCGGTCCGCGCGAAGGCCCGCTGGATCTGACCGAGCATCGCGTTCAGCGAACCGGACAGACTCCCGACCTCGGTGTTGGGCGGCGCGGGCGGCACCCGCATGTTCAGATTGCCGGCCGCAATCGCGTGAGCGGTCTCCTCGACGCGACGCAGCGGCCGCAGACTCGACCGCACCAGCAGATAGCTCAGCACCCCGATGGCCACCACGACGATGGCCCCGATCGCGAGTTGCAACCACATCAGGCGCGACAACGTGGCGTGCACGTCTCCGAGCGGGGTCGCGACGACGGATTCGCCGAACGGGGTCGAGGCCTTGACCACTCGCCAGTCGGGGCCGTCACCGTCGGCCGACCCGACGGTGGTCGGCCCGGTGTTCCCCGGCGGGAGACCGTCGATGTCCGGCTCGTCCGAGAAGTCGTTGTTGACGATCGTGTCGCCGCTACCGATGGTGATCATCGAGTAGTACTGCGACGGTGGGCGCCGGGGACCGGGCGGCATCCCCTGCGTTGGGGCGCTCGCCGGGTCGCGTGGGCGCGCCCAGGTCTGGACGGCGTTCGTGAGCCCGTCGTCGGTGCGGGAGAGCAGATCCTGCTTCATCGCCGAGGTCACGGCGAGGCCCGACGCGAGCAGCCCCAGCACGACCAGCACGAGAGTCAGCCCGACCAGGGACAACCGCAGTGGTATGCCCCTCTTGGGCGTGTGACCTGTGTCCGGCGCCGGCGGCGCAGGCCGTCGGTCGGAAGGTGCGGTGGTGGGTGGGCTGGTCACCCGCGGGGCTCGCGCATCACGTAGCCCACACCCCGCAGGGTGTGGATGAGCCGCTTGTCGCCGGTGTCGAGCTTGCGCCGCAGGTAGGACACATACGATTCGACCACATTGACCTCGCCGCCGAAGTCGTAGTTCCACACGTGGTCGAGAATGCGTGGCTTGGACAGGACGGTGCCCGCGTTCACCATGAAATACCGCAGCAACGTGAATTCGGTCGGCGAGAGCGACACGAGTTCGCCTGCCTTCCACACCTCGTGGGTCTCGTCGTCGAGCTCGATGTCGGCGAAGGTGATCCGCGCCGACTCTTTGGCCTGCTCGTCGAATCCGCTGCGTCGCAACAGCACCTGCAGACGCGCGACCACCTCTTCGAGGGAGAACGGCTTGGTGACGTAGTCGTCGCCGCCGATGGTCAGTCCGTTGATCTTGTCCTCGATCGAGTCGCGCGCCGAGAGGAACAGCGCCGGGGCGGCGACACCGTCGGCGCGCAGACGGCGGAGCAGACCGAAGCCGTCCATGCCGGGCATCATGACGTCGAGGATCAGCACATCGGGCTTGAAGGTGCGGCAGCGGTCGATCGCCGCGGGGCCGTTCTCTGCGGTCGAGACCTCGTAGCCCTGGAATTTGAGGGAGACCGAAAGCAGCTCGCGGATGTTCTCCTCGTCGTCGACGACGAGCACCTTGGCGCCCTGACCGGCGCCCTGACCCTTCACAGCTTCGCTCATGGCATCACCTTCTCCCACCAGGCTGCCATGAGTCTGGATCATTGCTGGGAGATTTCTGTGAGTGCCGACCTGCGGCGATGGTTGCTGCCGGCGAAAAATCGGTTGCTGTCGGCGGAAAACCGGTTGCCGTCAGCGAGAAACGGGTTGCTGTCGGCGGTCAGGCGCGCATGAACGGGGCGGGATATCCGGGTGAGGGGCGTACCTCGCCGAGCCACGCCTCCAATTGCGCCGCCCGTTCCGCCAGGGCGCGTGTCGCGGCCCGCGGCAATTTCTCGAGCGGGTGGATCTCGATCCGGCCGTCGTCCTTGTGTTGTCGCCAACCGCCCACGATCCGGCCGTCCCACCACGCGGTCTGACCGCCGTTGCCGTTGCTGTCGAAGACGTGCCCGACATGCGGTCCCAGATAGAAGTCGCGCTGCTTCCAGCCCATCGTCGTCGGGTCGAGTTCGGGGAGGAGAAATGCCGCCGGTTCGGCCGGGTCGTCGACGGATCCGTCGCCGGGCACGTCGTCGGCGAGGACGTAGCCGACGTTCCCGTCGTCGAGGTCGACCTCGACGACGGCGAGCGCGGCAAGGGCCGTACGCACCGCGCGCTTCGTCGAGCCCAGCCACCAGACGAGGTCGGTCTCGGTGCCCGGCCCGAACGAACGCAGCCAGCGTTCGATCATCGCGCGGTGCCCGTCCTCGACCGTCACGCCCGGCAACGGCTCACCGAGCCACGTGCTCATCGACGACCACGACGGCCTCGAAAGATGCCAGCCGGCGGAATTGGGCCCGCGCACGATGTCGCCGGCCGCGCTCATCATGTTGAGCACCCTCGGTCCCATCGGGGCTCGCGCCTCCCACTTGGTGCCGACGCCGTGGACCACGTAACCGTCGAGGGCCGGCAGACGTTCGCGGAGCTGCGTGGAGGTGCGCAGCGAGCCGTCGGCGAGATCGTCGCGAACGGCGGCGCGTGCGGTGTCGATCCATCGGTCCGGATCGTCGAAGCCGGGACTGCGCCGGAGATCGCGCAGCATGTTGGTGCGCTCCGAGGCCGTGACTCGCGGACCCACCGCCCCGACGGCGTCGGCGAGGACCGGTCGGGTGAACACGAACAGGGTGCGGCGCATCGCGAGCTGCTTGATCAGGCTGCGGTCCCGATACAGGGCGGCGTCCATCTGGTCCGGCCGGAATCCCGCGATACGGGCCCAGGCCGAGAGATAGACGGTCGAGGGAGTGGTCGCGTGATAGCCGACAAGGGAGTCCGCGAGTTCGGCCACCGATGAGGCGTGGTCTCCGGCGGCGAGACGATGCCGGTGGACCAGCCGGGCGCGCCGTTGCACGTCACTGATCGCGGGACGAGCGCCCATCAGGCTGGCAGTGCGGCGATCGCCTCGATCTCGACCACCTGTTCGTCGTAGGGCAGGACGGTGGCGCCCAACATCATCGCCGGTGGGACCGCGTCGCCGAACTGCTCGACGACCGCGTCCCAGGCGACCATGAGATCAGCCTGCAACTGCTCCGCGACGTAGATGGTCAGCTTGGCGACGTCCGACATCGATGCGCCCTGCTCGGTGAGGACCACCGCCAGGTTCTGCAGGCACTTCCGTGTCTGACCGACGACGTCACCCGGGGCGTCCACGGCACCGTCGGTGGTGAGTGGACTGATCCCGGCGGTGAACAGCAGCGGACCGGGCGCGACGGTCGCGCTGTAGGCGAAACCCCCGTCGTGCAGAGCGGACGAACCGTTCAGGCGAACTCGCGACATGGGCCGATCCTACGTCGGCGATCCGACGGCCCCGAGAGACGTCGAGCCCCGCCGGATCTGTCCGGCAGGGCTCGAAGTCGTCGACCGTCTGGAGGTCGGTGGTCAGTACTTGGGGAAGAAGGACAGCGCCAGTTCGCCTGCCGGGGCCAGCTTCGGATTGGTGGCGACCGCGCGGTCGATCCCCAGCTTGATGTTGTCGAGGGTCGGCGCGGCATTCTCGACCGTCGGCTCGACCTTCGGCAGCGGTGCCGCGTTCGCGGGTGCCGCGGCAAACGCGAGCGCACCCGCCATCGCCGCTCCGGCGATGCTCGCGCCGATCACCCGCCGTGTGACCCGAGCCGAACGCCGCCGTGACCCCTTGTTGATATTCCGGTCCATGTCGTCGACCGCCTTTCCCCCGCACCACGCGGAAGTCGTGATGAATGTCTGCAGTGCTCCAATGTATGCGGTCGGCGACGGTCGGCACGCGTCGACATGGGTCAATTCACAACATCCGTCGCCACGACGCACCTAATCGTCGTCACGAACGCACATCTCCGATTCGACAGCTGCGATGCGCATGGTCAGTTCCCAGCGCCCGCGTCCAGCTATACGGTGAGACACATGACATTTCAGGGCCAGGTGACGCTGGTCACCGGAGCGACGAGCGGCATCGGGCGGGCGACGGCGATGCTGCTCGCGGCGCGCGGGGCCCGGGTCGTGGTGACCGGTCGAGACGTCCGGCGGGGCCGGTCGGTGGTCGACGCGATCCGCGACGATGGCGGAACGGCCGACTTCGCGGCTGCCGACCTCTCGGATGCGGCTGGTTGTCAGGCCCTCGCCGAGCAGGCGATCGCGACCGCGGGCCGGGTGGACATCCTGATCAACAATGCCGCCGTCGGACCACTGGGACCGACGACGTCCATCACCGAGGACGTGTTCGACGCGTGCTTCGCCACCAACGTCAAGGCCCCGTTCTACCTCGTCGGCGCCCTCGCGCCGGCGATGGCCGAACGCGGCGACGGCGTCATCGTCAACGTGAGCACCATGGTCGCGTCGTTCGGCAGCGCCGGCAGCGCGGTCTACGGGTCCAGCAAGGCCGCCCTCAACCTGTTGACCAAGTCGTGGGCGGCCGAATTCGGCCCCCGAGGCGTACGGGTCAACGCGGTGGCACCCGGTCCCACCCTCACCGAGGGAACCGTCGAGGTCTGGGGCGAGGCCGGACTCGAGAAACTCGCGCGCACCGCACCGGCCCGTCGGGTGGCCGCACCCGACGACATCGCCGAGACCATCTGCTACCTGGCCGGTCCGGCGGCGGCTCTCATCCATGGCGCCGTGGTACCCGTTGACGGCGGGCGAACGGCAGTCTGACCGCCGACCGCCCTAGCGAAAGCTGAGCACCTCGTCGCCCCAGGCGCGGCGGATCTCGGCGTCGAGGTCGTCGACGACGCGGTCGGTCTCGTCGATGACGAGTGTCGACCTGGTGTGTTCGTCGAACGCGGGCCAGGCCGGCGCCGCACCGGTACCCGGATCGCCGTGATGGGCGAACGACGTCCATCGGCTCTGCATGCGCGCCGAGATCTCCTCCCCGGTCTTGCGGCCGCCGAGTTTGAACGTGATGTCGGCCGGACCCAACACCAGGTTGCCCCACACATAGGGCAGTTCGGTTGCGTGCGTCGCCCCCACCCGGAGTGCCCGGAGCATCCGCGTGGCCCAGTCGAATCGATACAGGAAGACCGGCGCGTGGCGGCTGTGCGACTCGGCGAGCCAGAGGGTCGGCATCCGGAAGGCGATGTCGCGCGCGACCCCGAGGCCGGCGACCTTGGGACGCATCCCGGAGTAGGCCGAGGTGATCTGTGCACGTTCCGGCAACGCGACCTCCGGGTACTCGGTCATCATCGCCGCGAACATGCGCTCGATGTCGGCGGGCGTGATCGGCATCAACGGCGATTTCATCCACTTGAACGCGGACGCCTCGTCCTTGTTGGTGCCGATCAGCAGGGGAACCGACAAGGACTCACCCGCCCGGAACACGTCCATCGGGTGACGAGGTACCAGATCGCCGTCGATGACCGGCGCGAACGCGATGGTGCCGGGGCTGTCGAGGGGAACGGCCGTGAAAGCCGCCATGGTGGCCGACGTGATGCGGTCGACGCCGACGGTGTCCAACTCGGTGGCGTCATCCGACCCGATACCGATCGCGTCGAGGAATCGCTGTGCGATGCCGGCCGAACGCTCGTGGTCGTACATCGAGGTGGCCGGCGAGCTCTCCGCGATCGCCTTGTGGAACAGGCCGTCGGCGGCCGGCATCGTCAGCAGCGTGGTGACCAGACCGGCGCCGGCCGACTCCCCGAACACGGTGACGTTGTCGGGATCACCGCCGAAGCCTGCGATGTTGTCGCGGACCCAGCTCATCGCGAGCAGGACGTCGCTGAGCGCGGCGTTCGACTCGAAGCGCGGGTCGGCGTCGGGATGGTTGAGCGAGGTGAGATCGGCGAAGCCGAGCGCACCGATCCGGTAGTTGAGGGTGACCACCACAACGTCACCTCCCGATACGAGGTCGGTTGCGTCGTAGAGCGCTTGACTGCCACTCCCGAACACATACGCACCGCCGTGCAGCCAGACCATCACCGGGAACCGGGCCGCGTCGGCTGCTGCGCCGCTCGGCGACCAGACGTCGAGGAACAGACAGTCCTCGTCCATCCGGACGTCCTTGCGGAGCAGGATCGCCGGATTCCGTTCCTGCGGACAGACGGCGCCGAACGCATCCGCATCGACGACGCCGTCGTGGGGCTCCGGCGGACGCGCACGACGCCATCGGAGATCACCGACCGGCGGTGCTGCGTACCGGATGCCCTTCCAGACATCGACCGCAGGGCCCGCGGTCCCGCGGACAGGCCCGTGGCCGGTGGGGACGACTGGTCTTTCCGCTGTCGGCATCCGTCCATGGTGTCCCCATTCGGGGCACGCTGCTCCCGGGACCGCACGGAACTTCGCCCACGAGACCGCCGGACGTCCGAGACACGTCCTATTGTCGGGGTGTGCCGCTCACCGATCTGATCCCGCTGCCCGGCGGTACGTTCTGGATGGGCTCGGACCACGACCACCCCGAGAAGCCCATCGATCCCGCCGACTTCCCGGGAGCCGATCCGGCCGAACCGGTACCCGGATCACCGGCCTTCACCCCGACGACGGTCCCGGTGGACCTGGGCGACCGGCGGCCGTATCGGCCGACCGCGAGGTCGGCCCAATCCGACGATTCCGCGCCCTCGCACATGGGGTTTCGGTGCGTGATCTGATATCTGCGATCCGCGATACATGAGTCTCGTCACAACCGGGAACGAGACCGCTCGCGGGAAGCGTTTTCCTTCGGGCTCGGCGCCGGGAAATCCGATGGAGCCCCCTGTCAGGATTGAACTGACGACCGCTCGCTTACAAGGCGAGTGCTCTACCACTGAGCTAAGGAGGCCTGCGTGCGCGAGTATATCGGCCGCGCGTTGGGGTACCTGAACCCCATCCACCTCGTCGGTGACCGTCAGGCCACCATCGACACCATCGAGCCCGGCAGCATCATGGTGTCGCCGCGCAAGCCGATCGACCGCTTCGACGTCGCCGCCATCACCGAGGTTCTCGATCTGGCGACGAAGATCGGGGCGGTACTGCTGGATTCGGGCACCGCCGCGACGGACACGCAGCACCAGATCGAATTCGTCGCAGGCGTCTACGGCCTCGAGGACGTCGACGTGGACGTCACCTACAACACCATCGTGGTGAGTGCGCGGCGCGGAGCCACCCTGCCGCCCATCACGACGATGGAGCAGGTCTACTACCGCTCGATGGACTTCACCCGACTCGCCGAGATCGACCGGCTCGTGCGACGCATCCGCGACATGGCCCTCACGCCGTCGACGGCGCACCGGATGGTCGACGAGATCATCACCGCGCCGCACCCCTATCCGCACTGGGTCGCCACCTCGGCGTGGGGCGTGATGGCCGGCGGCATCTCCGTGTTGCTGGGTGGCGGAATGCTGGGCGCCCTCCTCGCCTTCGTCAGCACCGTCGCGGTGATCCTCGTGAATCGCCGGCTCAACCGGATCGGTACCCCGGTGTTCTTCCAGCAGTTCACCGGAGGTGTGATCGCGGTGGTGCCGGCTGCGATCACCTTCGGTCTCTCCGAGCGCTTCAATTTCGACTTGAGTCCGTCGTTCGTCATCGCGGCCGGCATCGTGGTGCTGCTCTCCGGTCTGTCGCTCGTCGGTTCCGTGCAGGACGCGATCACCGGCGCGCCGATCACCGGTGTCGCCCGATTCTTCGAACTCCTCCTCATGACCGGGGGACTGATCGCAGGCGTCGGTATCGCGATCCAGTTGTTCGAGCATGTGGGCATCTACCTCCCGACGATCACCCCGGGCACCACGTTCCCCGCCGTCGAGCTCCCGTCCCGCATCTTCGCCGGGGCCGTCGCCGCACTGGCGTACGCGCTGGCCAGCTACGCCGAGAAGCGAGCCCTGCCCGTGGCGTTCGTGGGTGGCGCCATCGGCGCGGCCGTGGTCGCGGTGGCGACGTTCACCTCGATCGGCGACGTCGTCGCGAACGGCATCGCGGCCGCACTCGTCGGCTTCCTCGGTGGCCTGATGGCCCGCCGGGCCCTCACCCCGCCGCTGGTCGTCGCGGTGGCGGGTATCACGCCGCTGCTGCCGGGTCTGGCGGTCTATCGCGGTCTGTACGGCATCCTCAACGAACAGACCGTCGACGGATTCACATGGATCACCAGTGCACTCGCGATCGGTTGTGCTCTGGCCGCGGGCGTCACCCTCGGCGAGTTCATCGCACGTTCGCTGCGCCGACCCCAACTGGCGGTCCGGCCGGCCTGGATGGCGATGCTCCGACGCAACCGGGTGCACGGACGCTTCCCGGTGGGTGACCGACGTCGCCAGGTCATCGCCCAGCGACCACGACCGAGCAGGTAGAATCGGGTGTCGCGCCCACCACACCAGGCGCGGCGCCGCCAGCCACCGCTGGACACACGATTGCGAAGCAAGAGGAACACATGCCTGCGAAGACAACCGACATCCCCGACGACGAGTTGGAGCCGGTGGCCGACGAGACCGCCACCTCGGCGCGCCGCGTCGTCGCCGCCTACGCGACCGACGCCGACGAATGCCGGATGCTCCTGTCCATGTTGGGGATCGCGCCGGGCGAGAACGCCTAGCGGGATGGCGGAGTCCGGGCGCGTTTCGAACGGCGGGACCACCGCCGAACAACCCAAGGGAGACGCAGAGTTCGTCGTCGTCGCGAACCGTCTCCCGGTCGACAAAGAAGTGCTGCCCGACGGCACCGCCAACTGGAAACGCAGCCCCGGCGGCCTGGTCACCGCGCTGGAGCCGATCCTGCGTGCGCAGACCGGGGCGTGGGTGGGCTGGTCCGGCATCGCCGACTCCGACGACAACCCGGACATCGAGGGCGTCGAGATCCATGCGGTCCCGTTGTCGACACACGAGATCGCCGAGTACTACGAGGGATTCTCCAACGCGACCCTGTGGCCGCTCTATCACGACGTGATCGTCAAGCCCGAGTACCACCGCGAATGGTGGAACACCTATGTCGAGGTGAATCGCCGGTTCGCCGAGAAGACCGCCGCCGCGGCCGCCGAGGGCGCGATCGTGTGGATCCAGGACTACCAGCTGCAGCTGGTCCCCAAGATGCTGCGGATGCTGCGGCCCGATCTCAAGATCGGATTCTTCCTCCACATCCCGTTTCCGCCGGTCGAACTGTTCATGCAACTCCCGTGGCGGACCGAGATCGTGGAAGGCCTGCTCGGCGCGGATCTCATCGGGTTCCATCTGCCCGGCGGCGCACAGAACTTCCTCTTCCTCGCCCGCCGGCTGGCCGGACAGGCCACCAGCAAGGGCTCGGTGGGCGTGCGATCCCGCTTCGGCGTGGTCCAGGTCGGATTCCGCACGGTGCGGGTGGGCGCCTTCCCCATCTCCATCGACTCGGGCGAGCTCGACGCCAATTCCCGCTCCAAGCAGATCCGTAAGCGGGCGGTGGAGATCCGCGAGGAACTCGGCAATCCGAAGACGATCATGCTCGGCGTCGACCGGCTCGACTACACCAAGGGCATCGATGTGCGGCTCAAGGCCCTGTCGGAACTCCTGGCGGAGAAGCGGATCGATCCCGAGCAGACCGTCATGGTGCAGCTGGCCACGCCGAGCCGAGAACGCGTCGACAGCTACGTCCGGATGCGCGCAGGCATCGAGCAGCTCGTCGGAAACATCAACGGCGTGTACGGCAACGTCGGCCGTCCGGTGGTCCAGTACCTGCACCGTCCGGTCCCCCGCGACGAACTGATCGCCTTCTTCGTCGCCGCCGACGTCATGTTGGTGACCCCGCTCCGCGACGGTATGAACCTGGTCGCCAAGGAGTACGTGGCCTGCCGCAGTGATCTCGGAGGCGCGCTGGTGCTCAGCGAATTCACCGGCGCCGCATCCGAATTGCGGAGCGCATATCAAGCGAACCCGTACGATCTCGACGGCGTCAAGGACGCGATCGTCGCCGCTGTCGAGCAGACCCAGAACGAGGGCAGACGGCGGATGCGCGCACTTCGTCGTCAGGTCCTCACCCACAACGTGACGAAGTGGGCGGAGAGCTTCCTGGGCACCCTGTCCTCATTGTCGGAGACGGCCGCCGACGCCAACCGCGGCGTCCACCTCGTCGACGGCGGTGCCGAATCGTCCGGCCGGGACGAATGAGCGCGACCGGAATCCCGGCCGACCTACGTGAGGCGTTGCTGAGTGCCGCGCAGTCGCGTCGTCTGCTGGTGGCATCCGACTACGACGGGTGCGTCTCACCGCTGGTCTCCCGGCCCGAGGACGCCGTCCCCGATCCGGCGTCCGTCGCGGCGATCGAGGCGGCGGGCAGTCTGCCGGACACCGCGGCGGCCGTCATCTCCGGGCGTGCGCTGTCGGTGCTCGCGGAGTTGTCGGGGCTCACGGCGCCGGTGATCCTGGTGGGTAGCCACGGCAGCGAGTTCGAGTCCGGATTCGCGTCGGAGATCACCGACGAGCATCGCGCTCTCCTCGCCCGCATCATCGACGAATTACGTTCCATCGCGGGCGATTACCCCGGAGCGATGGTGGAGACCAAGCCTGCGAGCGCGGTCATCCACGTACGCAACGCGACCCCTGCCGACGCCGAGACCGCGCTGCGGCGCACCCTCTCGGCCCCTGCCACGTGGCCCGGCGTCGAGGTCACCGAGGGCAAGGCCGTCGTCGAACTCGCCGTCATCGAGACCAGCAAGGGCCACGCCCTCGACGTTCTGCGCGATCGCTTCGACGCCGATGTGGTGATCTACCTCGGAGACGACGTCACCGACGAGAAGGCATTCGCACATCTGCGCACCGCCGACGGCGATGTGAGCATCAAGGTCGGCGCAGGCGAGACCGCGGCCTCCCATCGGATCGAGGACACCGACGACGTGGCGACTGTGCTCGAGTTCATCACCGGCCGTCGCCGGGAATGGTTGACCGACAAGGCCTGACGATCCGCGGAACGCCCACCGGGCGCAGACCAGCGCCGATCGGGCACAGTCCAGCGCCGATCGGGCGCAGAATCTCGCCGACCGGGCGCAGATTCGCGGCGAGTGTGCGCAGGAGAATATGTCAGCGCACAGTCGGCGAGATTCTGCGCACAGTCAGCCCTGAGCCGCGCCCGATCGACGCAGGAGTGCGCCCGATCGACGGGATTCTGCGCCCGATCGGCGAGACGCCGGTCAGAAGGATGCCACCGGGGCGTCGACGAGCGGGTCGTGCGCATGTTGCCGCTCGGCGGTCTCACGGATCACCCGGTGCACAAAGCCGAGTTTGCGGACCACCGGCTGCGGGATGTCGAACGGGTAGAGCGGCCGACGGCCCATCGCGGCGTTGACCCGATTGAACATCGTAGACAACCACTTCCAGTCGTAGAGCAGGCGCTCGATGGGTTCGTCGGCGTACGAGGCAAGCGGGACGATGTCGTGGTCCATGGTGAAGCGGACCTGATCACTCTCCAGCATGAGCCCGGATTCCCGTGCGGTGTCGATGGTTCCGGTGATGTGCAGGTAATGGGCGAAGCACTCGGCGAAGTCTTCCCACGGATGCATTGTGGCGTACTCGGAGATGAACGAATCCTGCCAGTTGCGCGGTGGGCCGGACGTGTAGTGGCGGGTGATCGCGTCGGCGTAACTGGTTCGTTCGTCACCGAAGATCTCACGCGCCTTGTCGAGGTATTCGGTTGCACCGTCACCGGTTTCGACCAGGATGTGCTCGTAGTAGTGCCCGACCTCGTGCCGGAAGTGACCGAGCATGGTCCGATACTGCTCACCGAGGTCCACCCGCAGCCGTTCGCGGTAGGCATCCATCGACTCCGCGAGGTCGATGGTGATCACCCCGTTGGCGTGGCCGATCATCACCTGGCGTCCCGTGGTCAGACTCGACAGCAGGTCGAAGGCCAGGCCGCCGTCGGAGCGCCAGAACGGTTCCACCGGCAGCCCGAGGTCGACGAGTTGATAGATCAGCATCCGCATGTCCCGAGCGGTCGGGTTCAGCTTCTCGAGCGCGATCGTGTCGTCGGTCTCGGGGTGGCGACGCACCAGTGAACCGGGAAAGCAGCGGCCCCGCAGTCCGATCGAGGTCTCGTCGACCTCGGCCAGGGTCATCCAGTTGCAGCCGGTGCCGGACCAGTTCGAACAACGGACCCACCGCTTGCCGTCGATCTCGACACCGTCTTCGGAAGCCACCACCAGGGAACGCGAGGGCAGGTGGAGCCCCACCGTGGTACCGCATCCCGGGCATTCCTGGTTGACGAAACCCGAGAGCGCGTTGCAGATCGGGCACGTGAGTGCATGCATGGCGTCAGCCTATGCGGATACGCTGCTCTCCGGTGTCCACCGGCAGATCCCCCCGCACCGTCGCGGTGACCTTGTAGTAGTTGAGGTTGATCGTCCCGCGGTGATTGTCGAGAAAGGCGGTGTCGGCGGCGTCACGGCCGGTGGAGATCCGCACCAGGCTCTGCCGGGGCGCGAGACGGGTGGCATCCACGACGACCCATTCGTCGTCGATGATGGCCTCGGCCACCGCGTGGAAGTCCATCGGGTCACAACCCGGCGCGTAGACGGCGACCAGACGCGCCGGGATGTTGAGCGCCCGAAGCAGCGCGACGACGAGGTGCGCATAGTCGCGGCAGACGCCCGCACCGGCGAGCAGTGTGTCCGCGGCGCCGTCGATCGGGTCGCTCGCACCGGGTATGTAGTTCAACCGATTCTGGACGAACTGGGTCACCTGGTTGAGGAGCTCATCGGGTGGCAGGCTCGTGTCGAACTGTCCGGCGGCGAATCCGAAGAACTTGTCGCACTCCGCATATCGACTGGGCCGCAGATAGATCGAACGGTCCGTCACGCCGACCGGGATCGGGTCGGCCGGAGTCGTGACCGACGCCGAGTACTCGATGGCCACCAGGCCGGATTCGATCTGCAGGCGGTGGATGCGGCTGCCGTGCTCCCCGACGATCTCTTCGGGCTGGACCGGATTTCCGTCGATCGTGACCGTCAACGATTCGGTCATCGACAGTCCGGGGAGCCGGGCGACCGCTATCTGCATCTCCAGCTCGGTGGCGGCGGAGACATATACCTCGAGGGACGCCGCGACGTCACGTGGGGATGTGGTCATGGCACCACGGTAAGTCATCGGCGGCCCGCCGGTACCGCGGGCATTGTCCGACTCGCTCAGTCGGTGGCGGTCGCCCCGACCGGATCGGCATAGATGACGCTGAGCGCCACCACCACCGCCGCACTCTCCTGCACGCGAATCCCGAAGCGGGACGGTGCGATCTCGATCGGCCGGCGAGTGGTCGATGCCTTGTCGAAGGCGGCCTGCACCGGTGCCAGGCCGTCGGGATGTGCGGCGAACGCGTCGCCGGACACCACGATCGCGTCCGGATTGATGACGTCGCGCAACATCGCCACGGCGACGCCGAGAACCTCCGCACGATCGTCGGCGATGGGCGCGGCATCGTCGGCGATCCCCAGCCGTTTCGCCGCCCGGCGCGCCGGCGTGCTGCCGATCACCTGTTGCAACGTGGCTGCGCCGGGGGACGCGAGGACCGATGCGTGCACCGGCAGGTGCCCGATGGTCCCGGCCCCCCGCAACGGCATGTGGACCTTGCCCTCGATCGTCATCGCCATGCCGACAGTCTCCCGCGCGTAGAAGAACAGCGCCGTGCCGTCGAACTCTCGCGGGTAGGTCAACAAGAGTTCGGCGGCCGCCATCGCCTGCACGTGTTCGCACACCGAGACCGGGACCCCGAGTTCTTCGGACAGCATCGTCCCGATCGGCACCCGGCGCCAGCCGAGCACCGGGTGGTCGATGACCCCGGTCGCGGCATCCACCAGACCGCCGGATGCGACACCCGCCCACAGCAACCGTCGGCCACCGAAGCGCGCGGCGAGCTCACGCAACTGCCGGCAGAGGTCGCCGACCGCGGACTCGTCGCGCGGGGTGCGCACGGCGTGACTGTAAAGCGTGCGGCCACCGAGGTCGGCGATCGCCAGCAACGTCCGGCGCGCCCCGATGTGCATTCCGGCGACACACAGCTTGTCTCGATCCAGGGTCAGCGGATTCTTCGGCCGGCCGATACCGCCGGGGTCGACCAGATCGGGCCGTTCGACGACGAGTCCCAGACGCGAGAGAATCGTGACCTGCCGGTTGATCGTCGCCGGTGAGAGTGACGTGGCCGCCGACAGATGATCACGCGTGACCGGCGCGTTGACCCGAACCGCCTGCAGCACCGCGGCCGCGGGGATCGAGCCCACCTGCAGCGCCGCGGGTACGACTCCGGTGGGCAACATGCACTGAATCTAGCAATCCGCGGGCGTCGCTAAGCTGAACGCATGAGTAGCAGCACGGCACAATCAGGTTCGTCGGACTCCGAGCAGAAGGTCGCGGTGGTGACCGGCGCCAGCTCGGGCATCGGCGCGGCGACGGCCCGACAGCTGGCCGCGCAGGGCTACCACGTGGTGCTCGGAGCGCGACGAACCGAGCTGATCGACGAGCTCGCGAACGAGATCGGTGGCACCGGTCGACAACTCGACGTGACCGACGAGACCTCTGTGAATGCCTTTGTCGCAGGCCTCGAGAAGGTTCATGTGTTGGTGAACAACGCGGGCGGCGCCAAAGGACTCGACCCGGTGGCGACCGCCGACCTCGACGACTGGCGATGGATGTGGGAGACGAACGTCCTCGGCACCCTGCGGATGACCAAGGCGCTGATCCCGGCACTCATCGCCTCCGGGGATGGGCTCATCGTGACGATAACCTCGATCGCCGCGATCGAGGCCTACGACAACGGGTCCGGGTACACGTCGGCCAAGCACGCGCAGGCGGTGATGCACCGGACCCTGCGTTTCGAGCTGCTCGGAAAGCCCGTGCGCCTCACCGAGATCGCGCCCGGCATGGTGGAGACGGACTTCTCCCTCGTCCGTTTCGAGGGTGACAAGGAGCGAGCCGATGCGGTGTACGAGGGTCTCACGCCGCTGAGCGCGGACGACGTCGCCGAGGTGATCGCCTTTGTCGCGTCCCGTCCGCCTCACGTCGATCTCGACCAGATCGTCATCAAGCCGCGCGATCAGGCATCGGCCCGACGCAACGTCAAGACCGGCTGAGCGACAGTCGGTTCCGGTGATCAGCCGGGCGGCGCCGGTGCGGGCGCGTTGGAGGTCGGCGCACCGGACGGGGTGGCAGGCGCGGTGACCTGTGACGGATCACCCTTGATCGCCGACATCCCGGTCCACGAGTCCCAGTCGTAGATCCAGTCGAAGATGTCACCGTCGGCCTCGGAGAGTGGGATGCGGGTGCCCGTCACCTCGACGGGATCGCCGTAGATCGCGGACTCGAAGTAGCGCTGCGCGTTCTCCAGCGAGAGATTGATGCAGCCGTTGGTAACGTTCGACGATCCTTGCACGCCAATGGTTTCCGGATTCGCGTGGATGAACTCACCGTTGTTGGAGATCCGCACGGCGAAACGCTCTCGGATGTTGAAGTACCCCGCGGCAGGGTTGCTCATGAAGAAATCCTCGTACTTCTCCGTGACCACGTGGATGCCCGAGCGCGTGACGTTACGGTCGAGGTCGCCCCCGCCGTAACTGCACGGCAAGGTCATCAACACGCCTCCGTCGCGCACCACGACGATCTGATGGGATGGCGCCGCGGCCTTCACCACCTGCGACCGGCCGATCACGAAATCGCTCGTCACATCGGCTGCACCGTAGGCGCCGCCGCCGTGATCGACGCCGTACAGCTTGGCCGACATGTGCACCTTGGTGCCCGGTGCGTAGTACTCCTTGGTCCGCCAGTGCGCTCGCGAACCGTTGTCCTCGCCGAGCCACGCCCAGGCTCCTTCGATGGGCGGTTCGGTGGTGACCGTGAGAGCCTTCTCGACCGCTTCCTTGTCCTCGACCGTGTCGTCGAACTTCAGGATGATCGGCGCCGCGATCCCGACTTCCTGCCCGTCACCGATGTTGACCACCACGTTCATCTGCGATTGGGGCGACAGCGTGGTGAAGGAGCCGGTGACCTGCGTGCTGACCCGGTCGTAGCCGACCGCGCTGCCGTGCCAGGTGTACTGCGAGCCGTAGCCCAGGGGCTCGCTGACGGTGAAGGTCTTCCGATCCTCCGACATGGTGCCTGCGACGACCTTGCCGCTGGGGTTGAGGAGCTTGACGTCTGGGTTGAGCAGGCCGTTCTCGGCTTTCACGGAGACTGCTGCGGTCGGATTGGGGGCGTCGCCGGAATCCAGCGCAGGCGTGTAGACGACGTTGACCGTGGGTGCATCGGGCTTCGCGTCGTCGGTGCTGCCGGACTTGCCGGTGGAACAGGCCGCCGCGGCCACGCCGACGGCGCCGATACCGGCGGCTGCGAGGACGGCTCGACGGGAGAGGGGAAGGTGCGCGCTCATAACGTGTCCAGCGTACCGATGAAACTCGAGAAAACCCGGCCTGCCTGCTGTGATGTCGCCGAATTCACGTTCGGAGTCCGCACTGCCCGCTCGACGGCAGGTGTTCTCACCCGGGGATATGCGCCCGCTCACCGTCGTGATCGAAGATCGACACGATCTCGGCGGGCCCTTCGACGGCCGTCATGCCGTGCGGAATCATCGTCGAGAACTCCGCTGCCTGACCCGGCGGCACCAGGATCACACGTTCGCCCAAGTGGAGACGGATGGTCCCGGAGATCACGGTGAACCACTCCCGACCAGGGTGAACCCCGAGGTGATCAGGGTCGACGCGATGCTCGGTCGTCACCCGCATCTTGGCCACCGTCACCCCGCCGGGCGCGCCGTCGCGGGAGAGCTTCCAGACGGTCATGCCGGCTGATGTGTGCGGCTCGGGCCGGATCACGACGTCGTCGTCGCCGACCGGTTCGACGAGCTGATCGAGCGAGGTGCCGAGCGCGCGGGCGATCGGCACCAGCTGATCCAACGCGACCCTGCGGTGGCCTGTCTCGATCCGACTCAGAGTCGACGGGCTGAGGAAACAGCGTGCCGCCATCGAGTCGAGGGTCCACCCCTTCGCAATGCGCAGACCCCGGATGCGCTGGCGGACGACGGCATCGATTTCTTGCTCCATGCGCAAGACTATATGCGCATGACGCATAGCGTCGCTACCCTCGATGTCATGGCGCACTCCCACAACACCCATCACCACGCGCACGGACACGGGGATCATCCCGATGCCGACACGATGGCGACGGTCCTCGACCTCGACGCCACCGTGAACGGTCACTACCTCGGCGAGGTCTGCGACCGGATCGCGGTGCTCGTACCCGAGCCCCGGACCATGCTCGACCTGGGCTCCGGGACCGGCACCGGGACGCTCGCACTGGCCCGGCGATTCGGGTCGTCGCAGGTGGTCGCGCTCGACAACTCGGCCGAACTGCTCGAGCGCGTCGCCCGGGCCGCGCAGGAGGCCGGACTCGACGGGCAGGTCCGCACCGTGACCGCCGATCTCGACAGCGCACTCCCCGACCACATCTCCGACGTCGACGTCGCATGGGCGTCGTCGACGCTGCACCATTTCGCCGATGCGGAAGCTCTGCTCCGTTCGACGTTCCGGGCCCTGCGGCCCGGCGGCGTGCTCGCCATCGTCGAGATCGCCGAGCCGCCGACCTTCCTGCCCCCGGACTCCGCCGACGGTGAGGTGGAGCAGCGCCTGCGTGAGGCGATCCTCGGGAAAGGCTGGAACGGCGGATGGAACGGGCGGCCCGACTGGGCACCGAGCATCACCGCGGCCGACTTCGAGATCGTCGAGACCCGCGACATCCCGACCGACCTCGACAATCCGCCCGCCGCGGCGGCCGACTACGCGGTCGAATGGCTGACGCGGGTGCGGTCCGGCCTCACCGATGACGACGCCTCAGCAGAAGATCTGGCCGCCGTCGACCAACTCCTCCACGACGACAACCCGACCTCCCTTCGTCGCCGCAACGACCTGGTCGTGCGCAGCAGTCGCATCGCCTGGATCGCGCGACGACCCGAGAACTCCTAGATCCCCCTGCCGAAAGCGAGAGAAACCATGAGCAGCAACACCTTCGACGTCGCCATCGTCGGTGGCGGTCCCGCGGGCCTGAGCGCGGCGACCACCTTGGCGCGATCCCTGCGCTCGGTCGTCGTCCTCGACGCCGGCCAACCGCGCAACGCCCCGGCCGGACACGCCCACAACGTCCTCGGCCAGGAGGGCACACCTCCCCTCGAACTGCTCGAGAAAGGGCGAGCCGAAGCCCGCGGCTACGGCGTCGAGATCCGCACCGCGGAGGTCGTCGACGGAACGCGCAGCGACTCCGGCCGTTTCGATCTCACTCTCGGCGACGACAGCGCGATCACCGCACGACGCGTCGTCCTCGCATCCGGCCTCGTCGACGAGCTACCGGAAGTACCAGGCGTGCAAAAACTCTGGGGATCGTCGGTCCTGCACTGCCCGTACTGCCACGGATACGAGGTGCGCGGTCGGCGGATCGGCGTGCTCGGCACCAGCCCTATGTCGGTGCACCAGACGCTGATGTTCCGCCAGCTCAGCGACGATGTCACCTTGTTCACACACACCATCCCGGAGATCGGAGCCGAAGAGGCGGAACAGCTCTCGGCCCTGGGCGTGAGGGTCGTCGACGGACTCGTCGACCATCTGGCGATCGAAGACGGCGCGGTGCGGGCCGTGGTCCTGGGCGACGGCACCGAGGTGGAACGCGAGGCTGTGGTGGTCGCGCCACGGTTCGTCGTCCGCTCGGCGCTGTTCACCCGACTCGGCGGTACACTCGCCGACCACCCGATGGGCGGTCAGTACGTCGCAACCGGCCCGATGGGCATGACCGATGTCCCGGGCGTGTGGGCGGCCGGCAACGTCGCCGATCTCGCCGCCACGGTGGCCGTCTCGATGGGGGCCGGAGTGAACGCGGGCGCAGCGGTCAACGCGGATCTGATCGCCGAAGACACCCGCGCGGCAGTCGAGTCTCGGCGGGTTCGGGCCTAGACACCCGGCCGCACGGGCGTATCGTGCACCGGCCGATGGTGGTCATCCTCCGCGAACGAGTTCTCTGACTTCACGGACGGAGCCCGCGGAGGTCAGCCGAGCCAGCGAGCCATCGTGACGAACCCTGCGGGGCAGGAGTCCGTCGTCGGGGTTGGCACAGGTGTTTCGGCACGGCAGCACGCGAAACCGCCCAGGTGATGTGGGTTCGGGTCCGCCGAAGCGGATGACCTTCGGCAAACCGCCGAACCTGTCGCTCGCGTATGTCACCGCGGCGGCGAGCGCTTCGGTGACTGACGGTTCGAGTACGTGACCGCGTTTCCCGGTACTCAATCCGTGCCCTGGAAGGTCGACGACAACAACGTTGATGCCGCTCTCCGCAAGTTCGACGGCCTTTTCCGTGAGATACCGGGCGTGGAGTCCGAGCGGGGCCGGAAGGACAACGGTCGCTTCGCCACTCGTCGCGACGTGCACTTCGGCATGCACGCTGCCAACCGAAACCGCAAGCTGCGTGTGTTCGACCCCCCGCCCGTCGACCCCGGCGTACTCCGAGGCAGGCTCGAGTGCCCACTCGCAGGCCAGATGCCGGTCCAACGCATCTTCTCTGCGTAGTAATGCCTTGCCCTGCAAGAGAATCATGATCGCCGCCGACTCACGTGCGGTCAAGGTGGGCTGCCAGCCGGTGGCCTCGGTCAGCCGTGTCGAATCGACCACCGTCTCACCCGCCGTCACCCAATGTCCGGAGAACGCCGTGAGGCGGAGCCGAAAAGCGATGTTGGCGGCCACGATGGCGGGTCGTTCGGGCACGGAGAACATGCGCTGGCCCTGCATTGCCGCCAGCTCGCGGACACCTACCCACTCACGTGGCGCGAGGTTGAAGGGGCCGATCAGATCTTGCTTCGTCGCACGATGGAACGCGTCGGCCATGTCTCGTTGGTGCAGAAACTGATACGACGCGTCGTCGGCTCGAGGGAAGGCGCCGATGGGGCCGGTGAGCTGGTCGATGCCGTCGTTGGCGAAGTTCGGACCGATGATGTAGGTCGGCCGGAGCATCGAAATTGCC
The DNA here is from genome assembly GCF_049847105.1 of Gordonia sp. DT218. Lineage (NCBI taxonomy): Bacteria > Bacillati > Actinomycetota > Actinomycetes > Mycobacteriales > Gordoniaceae > Gordonia > Gordonia sp. DT218. The sequence continues at coordinate 1,273,362 of NZ_JBNCNS010000001.1, forward strand.
ATCTCACGCGGGTGTCGGCGTAACCACCATTCGGCGTAGTGTTCCACCTCGGCCTTGTCGTAGAAGTAGTATCGCACCGGATCGCCTGCAGGATAGACATCTTCGTCGACGGGCTCGGCATAGATCTCCGGACCGTAGGCGTTGATGCTCGATGCGATCACCAAACGACGCACACCGGCGCGTGCGGCGCCGTCGATCACATTGCGTGAGCCTCGCACGTTGATGTCGTGTGTGGCCTGCTTGTCGCGAAGCTCTTCCACCACGAAGGCCAGGTGTACCACCGCCTCGCAGCCGCGGAAGACGTCTTCGATCTGCGGGTCGCGAATGTCCATGTGCACGGAGTCGAGTTTCGGATGCTGCAACTCGAGCGGCCGCCGGCTCAACCCGATGACGCTGTCGATCTCGGGATCGGCCAACAACGCGGGGAGGATCGCGGCGCCGAAGTCACTCGTCGCTCCGGTGACGGCAACTCTCATGCGGCATCCTCGTTCAAGGTCTCGGAAATCACCTCGACTGCTCGGCGGAGTTGAGCATCGGTGTGCGTGGCCATGACACAGAGGCGAAGCATGGCACCGTCCCGCGGAACCGCCGGATACAGTGCGGCACTTGTGAACACACCTTTGGCGAAGATCTTCCGCCACAGGTCCATCGCCTGCACGTCATCACCGACGTGAACCGCGACGATGGGTGTCACCGTGGTGTTTCCATCGGGCAACGGTGACAACGCGCTGACGTCGAGCCCATTCTCCAGCAGTCCGGAACGGAGAACCGCCGCGTTGTCCAATGCGCGTCGGGCACGCTGCGCGCCCTCTTCGCTGCGGATGAGTCGCACGGCCGCCAATGACCCGCCCACCGCGGCCGGAACGCCAGAGGTGGTGAACAGGAACGCTTTGGCGTTGACCCGGAGTGAGTCGAGCAGGTCACCGGATCCCGCGATGAAACCTCCAGTGGAACTGGGACTCTTGGACAGGGATGCCATCCGGACATCTGTATCGCTGTCGGTGCCGAAGAGTTCCGCCGCCCCGGTTCTCTGCGCGCCGAACAATCCCAGACTGTGAGCTTCGTCGACCATCAATGCGGCGCCGAAACCGTTGCACACCGCGGAGATCTGCGCCAGCGGCGCAAGGTCGCCTTCCATCGAGTACAGGCCGTCGACTATCACCAAGACGGCCTCCGACGACTCAGAGGCCTCGGCGAGGATGCTTTCCAGGTCGGCTACGTCATTGTGTCGAAACTTCCGGGTGGTGGCACCGGAGAGTGCGCACCCGTCGCGAATCGACGCGTGTGCAGCAGAATCCACCACCACGGTGTCGCCAGGTCCGACCAAGGCGCTGATCGTGCCGAGGTTGGTCTGATAACCGGTGGTGAACACCATGGCGTCCTCGGTGCCGTGCCATTGTGCAATCTCCGACTCGAGTTCGAGATGGAGGTCCATGGTGCCGTTGAGCAGGCGACTTCCGGTTACGGCGCCACCGAACCTGTCGAGCGCGGCTTGCGCACCTTTGAGGATCGCGGGGTGATCTGCCAGCCCCAGGTAGTTGTTGGAACCGAGCATGATCCGATCTTCACCTTCGACCTGGACAACAGGTGAGGTGGCGGATTCCATGACGCGGAAATAGGGATTTCCCTCGGTGCCACGACCTGCACGTAGCAGCTTCACGCGGTCGTCACCTTCGAGCCTTTGGATCAATCTGTTCACAGCCATCAGTGAAGATCTCCCTCGCAATTGCGGATGTGTGAGCGGATTTCCCGGGTGGTTCGGACCGGCGCGAACATCAGATTGGTTGCACGGCCAATCCGCGTGACTCCGCGCCACGAACCACGGTTCGAGATCCCGGGGATATCCGGGGGCATCCACGAACGACTGAGGAGCGTCATGACCGCACTGATGACCCGTGAACGCCAAGCACTGAAGGCATACCTGCCCGATCTCGCCGATTACCTCGATGAGACACCGCTGCTCGCACTGGAGGCCAGAGACAGCGGCGCCATTGCGCGATTCCGCGACGCCGGGGGCACCGCGCTCACCATCCCGAAGGAGTCCGGAGGTCTTGGTGCATCCGCGCTCGATGCGGTGCGGGTACAACGTGCCATCGGTAGTCGATCGCCTTCGCTCGGCGCGGGCACCACGATGCACCATCTGTCCTTGGCCACACTCAACGAGTTCGCGCAGGCTGCGACGGAGGAGGACCGTGCCCTGATCCAAGGACTCGTGGAGCAGCGGGCCGTCATCGCATCGGGGTTCTCCGAGGGCGTCACCGGGGGCAGCGTCTTCATCCCCACCATGTCCGCACGGAAGAAGGGTTCGAGCTATGTCATCAACGGCAGCAAGAAGCCATGCAGTCTGTCGAGCTCGATGAACCTTTTGACCGCCAGCGTGGAAGTCGACACCGGCGAACGTGCCATCGCACTCATACCTGCGGATACACCCGGGATCTCGGTGCACCGATTCTGGGAGACCCAGATACTTGCCGGCGCCGAGAGTGACGAGGTGCAACTCGACGACGTCGAGGTCCCGGCCGATCTCGTGCTCCTCAACGACGCAGATGACCCGAACGGACAACACGAGATGACGGGCTACCTGTGGTTCGGTCTCCTCATCACTGCCAACTACCTCGGCGCCGCGAGCTCACTACTCGAGAGGTTGCTCGCCGCAGGCAAGAACGACCACGAAGGATATGTGCGTGCAGCTGCCGACATCGAGAACGGCATGGCAGCGGTGGAGAGCATTGCGCGGTCCCTCGACGAAGGTGAGCGTGGCCAAGACATATCGGTGCGTCTGCTCCTGTGCCGCATAGCTATTCGTGATGCACTCGTCCGGGCATCGTCGGCCGCGATCGAGTCACTGGGCGGTATCGCGTTCATCAAGTCGTCCGACATCGGATATCTCGCCGCGGCTGTTCACGCGTTCGCCTTCCATCCCCCGTCACGACGGTCGGTGTCCGAATCACTCGCCAAATATCATGCGGGACATGAGTTCGCCTTCGCCTGAGAGCGAGACCTAGGCCGTCGGCGTCGCGTGCCCGCGCTGGTGAGCAGCTGGCCGTCGGAGCGGTTGGCCGCCGGAAATGGTTACGCCGGAAAACCGTCCAGCACCGTCCGCGACGACGACAGTCCCAGCCGCGTCGCGCCGGCCGCAATGAGTTCGGCGGCGAACTCGGCGGTGCGGATCCCGCCGCTCGCCTTGACGCCGACGCGATCGCCGACGGCCGCGCGCATGAGCCGCACCGCCTCGACGCTCGCGCCGCCGGCCGGGTGAAACCCGGTGGAGGTCTTGACCATCGCCGCTCCGGCCTGCACCGCGCGACGGCACACCTCCGTGACGGTGTCGGGGCCGGTCAGCTCGAGCAGCGCCGCGGACTCGATGATGACCTTCAGCACGACGCCCTCCCCGATGGCCTCCCGCACGGTCAGGACATCGACGAACACCTCGTCGAATCTCCCGTCCACGGCCGCGCCCACATCGATCACCATGTCGACCTCGTCGGCCCCGGTGTCCACGGCCAGCCGCGCCTCGGACGCCTTCACCAGTGAGTGATGCTTGCCCGACGGGAACCCGGCCACCACACAGGTCTTCTGGTTCCCGGTGTCGATCGGCAGCATCGACGGTGACAGGCAGACCGCGTAGACGCCCAGCTCGGCGGCCTCCGCGACCGCCGCCTCGGCCGCGGCGCGGGTCGCCTCGGGCTTGAGCAGGGTGTGGTCGATGATGGCCGCGACGTCGCGGCGGGTCAGGTCGCTGGTGGTCACACAGACGAGCTTGGCACACTGACAGATGTGGCAGTACCCGAGATATCCCCCGCAGCGACCACCACCGACCGAACCGACCCCGAACATCGGTACGTGCTGACCCTCGGGTGCCCGGATCGCACCGGCATCGTCGCGCGGATCTCCGGTTTCCTCGCCGAGATCGGCGGCTGGATCACCGAGGCCGGATATCACTCCGATGCCGAGACCGGCTGGTTCTTCACTCGCCAGACGGTGCGCGCCGGATCGGTGGCGATGAGTGTCGACGAGATGCGGGCTCGGTTCGCCGACGAGGTGGCGGCCGAGTTGGGACCGGGAACCGAGTGGCGGCTCACCGACTCCGGGACTCCGAAGTCAGTGGTGCTGCTGGTCAGCAAGGAAACCCACTGCCTCGTCGATCTGTTGGGCCGCGCCCACCGTGGCGAGCTACCGGCCGACGTGTCCGCGGTGATCGGCAATCACCGCGACCTCGAGGACCTGGTCACTCGGTTCGACGTGCCGTTTCATCACGTGCCGTTCGCGCCGGACAACAAGGATGCCGCCTTCGAGGAATTGGGCCGCGTCGTCGACGGTTATTCACCCGATGCGGTCGTGCTGGCGCGCTTCATGCAGATCCTGCCGCCCCAACTGTGTGACGCCTGGAGGGGTCGGGCGATCAACATCCATCACAGCTTCCTGCCCAGCTTCATCGGGGCGCGGCCCTATCACCAGGCGTTCGCGCGGGGCGTCAAGCTGATCGGCGCCACCTGCCACTACGTCACCGCCGACCTCGACGCGGGTCCGATCGTCGAGCAGGACGTCATCCGGGTCGACCACAGCGACACCGTGGCCGACATGGTGCGCCAGGGACGCGACATCGAGACGCTCGTGCTCTCGCGCGGACTGCGGTGGCACCTCGAGGACCGGGTCCTCGTGCACGGCCGGAAGACGGTCGTCTTCAGCTAGCGTTCGCCGATCAGAAGTCGAACCCACCGAAGTCGCCGCCACCATCGAAGAAACCGCCGCCGTCGCCGCCACCGTCGAAGAATCCGCCGCCACCATCGCCGCCGTCCCCGCCGCCGAAATCACCGCCACCGTCGCCACCATCTCCGCCGCCGTCCCCGCCGTCGAGGGCGCCGCCATCGGAACCGTCACCGGCGCCGTTCTCGAACGCATTGGCGTCGTAGTTGACGCCGGCCATGCCCGAGAACATCGCGGAGAACAGGAACATCGAACCGATGCCCCATGCGCCGGCGACCAGCGCAGGCTTCCACCACGGCTCGGAGTACCAGCCCGCAGGCACCGGCCGACCTGCGACGCGACCGCCGGGGTAGTAGTTGGGGGTCCGCGACGACGGGCCGGGTGACGCCTCGACCTGTCGTCCTTCGAAGTCGACCGTGCGGTCCTCGGTGACCGCACCGGCACTCTTCTGGCCTTCCAGTTCCGGAACCGGGGGGCCGGGATCGAGATTCATCGCGGTCCGCGCGGCGCGGGCGTAATACAGGCCTTCGATCGCGGTCTGCTTGGCCAGTCGCGCCTGGGCGACACTGTTGGCCTGCTCGATCTGCGATCCGGCGGCGTTGTAGCGCTCTCCGGCATCGGCTAGTGCCTGCTTCGACGCCGGGCCGTCGCCGACCAACATGAAGACCTGGCCGCCGAGACGTTCGATGGCCTGCCGGGCATCGGCCTTGGCATCATCGAGCGAACGGGCGGCATTGGCACCCGACCGCTGCTGGGACATCACGACGATGCCCACGACCACCAGGACCACGAGAACGATCAGGATCAGTGCGCTCATTTTCTCCTCCGTCTGGGTACACCTCACCCGTCAGCTCGGGAGCCGTGGGCATCCCACCAGACCGGTAAAATCGGACATCTCCCAGCGTACCGGCGATCCGAGGACGCGCGCGTCGCCGCAGGTCCGGCGTCCGTGCTCAGAACGGAGCGTTACGCGTCACGCGGCCTTGCAGTCTCCCGAGCCGCCCGCGACCTGTCCGCTGAGTTTCACGTCGTTGCCGTCCACGGCGAAGTCGACACCCTGGTCGGTCACCTTCAAGTTCTTCACGGTGACCTGGTTCAGCTGGCCGAACAGCGAACCCGAGACGCTGTCGACGACCTGCTGGGCGAAGTCCGCGGGGATGCCGAAGATGAACGCGTTGGCCTTGACGACCTCGAAGTGCACGTGGCCGTCCTGCACCGTCGGTTTGATCGTCGTCGACACCGGGATCGGCAGGAACGCGAGTTGCACCGACGAGTCCACCTGGATGGTGCCGTCGGCCGCGTTCCCGGTCATCGAGTCGATGGTGGCGCCCTGCATCAGTCCCGCCGCTCCCGACTGACCGGCACCGGACGCCGATGAGTCGGCGCCGGAGGTCATCGATTTGCTCATGGCGACCACCCGGTCGAAAGGAACGAAGCCGGTGCCGACCAGTGAGTGGATGGTGGAGCTGTCGCCGTCGCCCTTGATGCCTTCTGCTCGTGCGTGCAGTCGCATCTCACCGGGTTTGTCGGCGGTGTCGACCTGCACGAACGGAATGTCGTTGCCAAAACCTTGCAGCAGCATCGGCTTTCGGCTCAACGACACAGACGTCTCGGTGCCCGTGAGGTCGGCGAACGCACTCTTCATGCAGTCGGTGGCTTTGTTGCGCAGGTAGAGTTCGCTACCGACCGCGGCGATGACGAGCAGGATCACGAGAGCCGCCGACGACGCCGCGATGATCTTGCCGGTGCTGCGTTTACGCCGTGCGGGCGCCGTCGTCACGACGCCGGGATCCGAGTTCGGCGGGATGGGGGCGAATCCGTCGGACGGTCCGAACCCCGTCGTCTGACCCTGGTCCTCGAATCGGGTGGTCTCGGTGCGGCCGACCTGCGAGTAGGCGCGCGGGGATTCTTCGGTCGACGGAGGATCGAATTGGGTCGTGTGCTCTCCGGGGTCCGCCGGGTGGGGAACGCTTGCAGGCTGACCAACTTCGGCTTGCTCGCCTGCGGCCTGCTCGCTCCGGGGCTGCTCGCCAGGGGCATGGCCCTGTCCGGTCTGATCTTCTCCGGTGCCACTGTCGGTGGGGCCGCTGTCCGTCCGGCCGCCGTCGGTGGGGTCGCCGTCGGTGGGGTCGCTGCCGGTGGGGTCGCTGCCGGTGGGGTCGCTGCCGGTGGGGTCGCTGCCGGGCTTCGCGCTGTCGCTGTTCTCGCTGTCGGTCATGTCGTGAGGTCCTCAGTTGTCATAGGTGCCGAGGCCGGTCGGATAGGCCGTTGATTGTTGAGAACGGCCAGGGTGCTGCGGGCCTTCTCCACTGCGCGAGTATCGATGTCGTGGACGCCGATATGCACGCCTTCGTCGTACGCTGCGACCACGCTACCGAAGGGATCTGTGAGTTGGCTGTGTCCTGTGCCGGTGGGTGCCGACGACTCTCGAACCGCTGAATCCGCAGGCAGGGCTTGTCCGACCGCTGCGACAAACGTCGTCGAATCCAACGCTCGGGCGGTTGCCAGCACCTCCCACTGATGCACCTTGCCCGGACCCGCGCCCCACGACGCCGGCACCACGATGAGCTGCGCCCCGCGTGACGCCAGTTCGGTGAACAGCGCCGGGAACCGGATGTCGTAGCAGGTCGCGACGCCGACGACGACGTCACCGATCGCGAAGGTCAACGGGTCCTCCCCGGGCGCGACCGTGCGCGACTCGGCGAAACCGAAGGCGTCATAGAGGTGGATCTTGTCGTAGGACAGCCGGGTGCCGTCAGGGCGGGCGATCACCAGGGTGTTGCGCACCCGATCATCGTCGGGGGTGAACATCCCCGCGACCACGGTGATCTCGTGACGCGCGGCGATCTCCGACACCGCCGTCGCCCACGGACCGTCCACGGGTTCGGCCACCGGGCCCAGCGGCACCCCGAAACGGCACATCGTGGCCTCCGGCAGCACCACCAGATCGGCCCCGCCGTCGGACGCCGTGTGCGCGGCGGACGCGACCAACTCGAGGTTGGCGGCCGGGTCGGTGCCCGACGTGATCTGCGCCATCGCAATTCGCATGGGCACCAGGGTAGCCACCGGCGAACAGCTGACAACCATCTGAACGAACGGCTCCGCCGCGGCATCTGAACGAACGGCTCCGCCGCGGCATCTGAACGAACGGCTCCGCCGCGGCATCCGAACGAACGGCTCCACCGCGGCCGACCTACCTGGGTGCGACCTCCGACCACGGCACCGTCAGAATGTTGTCGACGCTTCGGCCCCGGGGAATCACGACATCTGTCCCCTGCGCGCGGAGCAGGGTGAGCGCCTGCCGCCAGCGAATCCGCGGACCGTAGGCGGCGTGCGTCGCAGCCACATCCCAGCACCGATCCGCGAGCCGCAGGAGGCGGTGGACGGGTTCGCCGGGAACGTTGCGGTGGATCAGCACCTTGGGCAACCGCTCGGCGAGTTCGGACGGGCGTTCGGTGTGCTCGGGCGACCAGCACAACGTCAACGTCCGCGGCCCGTCGGCATCCAGGAGCACCCAGCAGCAGCGACGGCCGATCTCGTCGCAGGTGCCCTCGACGATGAGCCCACCCGGCGCGAGTGCAGCCTGCATCTGCGCCCAGGCCGCCGCGACCTCGTCCTCGTCGTACTGCCGCAAGACGTTGAATGCCCGGACGAGATGCGGGGTGAGACCCGCCAATTCGAAACCGCCGAGCGCGAACCGCACTCCGGCACGAGGTTCCACCACGCGTTCGGGATCGATCTCGAGACCGACCATCTGGAGTCCGGGAGCGACCTTCCGCAGACGCAGTGCCATCTCGACAGCGGTGTCGGGGCGGGCGCCGTAACCCAGGTCGACGACGATCGGCTGCGGCACATCACTCAGCGCACGGACGACCACGTCGTCGTGGACCATCCACCGGTCCACGCGCCGCAGGCGATTGATGTTCGTGGTCCCCCGCGTGACCCGACCGACCCGTTTCATCCGCCGCGCCCGGACGGGGATCTCAGAGGTTCTTCGTGACCCAGTCGGCCGCGTACTCGGCCTCGGCCCGGAAGAGGTCGACAAGGTTGACCAGCATCAGCTGCTCGAGCTTGCCGTTGACGAACGGGAGGTAGACCTTGACCTCGCTGGTCTTGCGGATGGTGCAGCCGGTCTCGGTGGGGAACAGTTCCTGCCAGCCGTTGAGGCTGCCCGGGCCGGCCGGGATGGAGGCGTTGTAATTGCCCTTGGTGTTGTCCGGATCGAACACACCGAACGACTCCTCGCGGGTGATCACCATGTCCTTCATCAGGACGGTCTGCGCGAGCGCCGGAAGTTGGTCGCGACCGATCGTCTGCTTGAGGACGACCTTCATTCCGGTCTCGTCGGAGGTGAAGGACTCGACCTCGCAGTGTGGCGAGATCATCTGGAACCCCGCCATCATGTCATCCCAGTACTGCCGGGTGTTCTGCGCCTGGTAGAGCGTCTGCGCGGGGTGGGTGAAGCGCGCCGAGTAGCTGAGCCGTCGTGCCATGGCGACCAGGCTACGTTACCGATTCGTTGCTTCCCAAGTCGCCGCCCTTCGAGACGCTGCGCTCCTCAGGGATCGGGCATGGCCGACGCTGCGCTCCTCAGGGATCGGGCATGGCCGACGCTGCGCTCCTCAGGGATCGGGCATGGCCACCACTGCGCCCCTCAGGGACCGGGGCACCGCTACCGATTCGCTGCTTCCCAAGTCACGGTCTGCTCGCGCTCGGAGTCCAGGAGTTCGATGAGCTGGTCGATGATGGCCTTCTCGATCTTGCCGCCGACGAACGGGACACTGACCTCGACGTCGGCCTGATATGTCGCCGACGCCGGGTCGCCACTGGCCACCAGGGTTCCGTCGACCTTGGCCGGCGCGCCGGCAACCGTGGCGGTGATCTCGCCGGTGATCTGATCGCCGGCCAGCGTGAAGGTGCTACGACGCGGGATCTCCAGATCGCCGGGGCGGACCTTGGTGACGATGGACGGCAACTTCTCCTCGGGCACACCTTGCTGCATGGTGACGGTGATGGTGTCGTCGGCGAACTCGAACGACTCGAGCTTGCCGTGGCTCGAGTTGATCGCCTCGAGCAGATCGCGCCAGTACTGTTCGGTCGAGAGGACCTCCCAGAGCCGCCGTACTCCGAACGGGTAGGACACCACGTGCTCCATCTTGCTGGCCATGAGGGGGAGAGTACCGGACCACCGAATTGCCGCTACGGTTACTCGGGTGACCGATTCAGGGGTGAACCGACCCGCGCCCGCAGCTCAGGGCGCCCGTCTTGCCGAGCTCACCACCCTGCGCCTCGGCGGTCCCGCCCGCGCCGTGGTGCGATGCCCCGACACCCGCAGCCTGGTCGACGAGATCACCGCCCTCGATGGCCGGGCCGAACGCACCTTACTCATCGGCGGCGGCTCGAATCTGGTGATCTCCGATGACGGTTTCGACGGCACGGCCATCCTCATCCAGAGTTCTCGCATCGAGTTCGGCTCCGGCCGGGAATCGGGCCGGGTGCATGTCACCGCCGATGCCGGCGTCGACTGGGACACCCTCGTCGCCACCACGATCGGTGAGGGTTTCGGTGGGCTGGAATGCCTTTCGGGCATTCCGGGTGCCGCGGGCGCCACCCCGGTGCAGAACGTCGGTGCGTATGGCGTCGAGGTCGCCGATCTGTTGCGCAGCGTGCAGGTGCTCGATCGGCGGGCGGCCAAACTGCGGTGGGTGGCGCCGACGGAACTCGGATTGGGTTACCGAACCAGCAGTCTCAAGCACCGCGACGACCACGTCGTCGTGGCGGTCTCCTTCTGGCTCAACGACGATCGTGTCAGCCAGCCACTGCGCTATCGCGAGCTCTCGGCGGCGCTCGGCGTCGAGGCCGGGGAACGTGCGGATGCCGGCGACGTCCGCGAACAGGTCCTCGCCCTGCGACGCGGCAAGGGCATGGTCCTCGACCCGGATGACCACGACACCTGGAGTGCCGGATCGTTTTTCACCAACCCGATCCTCGCATCGGGCGCTGTCGACATCCTGGAACAGATCCACCACCGCGTCGGCCGCGACATCACCGTCCCAACCTATCCGGCCGACGACGGCGTGAAGCTGTCGGCCGGGTGGCTCATCGAACGTGCCGGCTACGCGCGCGGGTATCCCGGCCCTTCATCCCCGGTCCGGCTGTCCACGAAACACACTCTCGCGCTGACCAATCGCGGCGACGCGACCACCGATGAGTTGCTCGACCTCGCCCGCGACGTCCAGACCGGCGTAAAGGAGGCGTTCGGCGTGACCCTGCATCCCGAGCCCGTCCTGGTGAACTGTTCGATCTGACGGGCGGTCAGCCCACCGAACTCGATGCCCGCGCCGACTCCGCGACGATGTCGTCGAGGATCTCGTTGAAGCGCACATCGGCCTCGATGCTCGACATGTGCCCGACGCCGTCGAGGACGATCAGTTCGCGGAGATTTCCGTTGCGCCGCAACACGTCGGCCATCTGCTCGGCGTGTACCGGCGGGGTCAACCGATCGTCCGTGCCGACGACGACGGTGGTCGGCACGGTGAGCGCGTCGAGTCCCGCGGTCACGTCGAGCTTGCCCATCGCCGAACCCCAGCCGGCCCGCGACCGGGGCGGGCAGCCGGCGATCATCTCGTCGACGAAGTCGACGTGGGCCTTCCGCGCATTGGGACCCAGCGCGATGTAGTGGGAGAACCGCGAACCGTAGGGTGTACGCGGGATCGGCATCGGTGTCGAGGTGAACAGCTTGCTGACGGCGCTCTCGAAAGGCTTGGTGTACCGCGGGAGGTCGACCGGGATCAGCAAATGGTTCTGCATCACGCCCTTCGCCGCGGTGGAGGTGAGCGCGACGCCCGAGACCAGCGAGCCCACCTTCTCCGGGTATTGCGCCGCCCACGACAAGATGGTCATGCCGCCCATGCTGTGTCCGACGAGGATCGCACGGCGACCCTTCGGGACCACCGCCGACAACACGGCGTCGAGGTCCTGCCCGAGCATCGCGATGGTCGGCCGGGTGCGACCGAGTTGGCTCGCGCCGTGCCCGCGCTGGTCGTAGGCGACCACGTCATGCGTGCGGGCCAGGTGATTGATCTGCGGGTACCAGTACGCGATGTTGCAGGTCCAGCCATGCACCATCACGACGATGTCTCCGTCGCCCGCCTCCGCCGGCGCGTAACGCTCGACGTTCAGGCGAGCACCGCCGACCGCGTCGACCGGGATGCGCTCCGGCTCGACGGTGGGCACGGCCAGCAGATCGTCGGGACCGTCGTCGACGGCTCGTTCGGCACGGAACGCGTCCCGGGCCAGGCCCGCGAAGATCGTTCCGGTGCCCACCGCGATCGCGCCGGCCCCCGCAGCCACCACCGCTCCCGTCGTGATCGCCAGTGCTCGTCTGTTCATCATCTCCCCTTAGGGCCGCCGCATTCAGTCCGTGCGGTCGGCCACGGTTCGCGCCCCGTCGGTGGGTTCACCGACGTCCACGGTGTCAGCATCCTCGCCGTGCTCGAGGGCTCCGGCCCCGGTCTCCAGATCTGCCGGTTCCCCCTCCGTCGAGGCGTCGAAATAGGTGCTGGCCTCGCCGATCGCCACGGAGATCTGCTTGTCGAGTGCCTGTCGGAAGGTCGACTCCACGATCTCGTGGGCCATCGGCCGCACGGTCTGGATCAGCTCGGCCATCTTGCTGACCTGCTCCTCGCCCAGGTCGGGCAGGTTCTCGTCGAAGTACTTGTCGGTGATGATCGAGACGAAGCTCTTCGCCACGTCTTCGAGATCGTCCTGTACGCGGACCCAGCGGTCGAGCAGGACGTCGATGTCCACACCCGCCTTGACCAGGGTCTCCGCGCCTTCGAGGAGCTCGGGATTGCGGATCGCATAGTGCGCGCCGTCCTTGGCCAGCAGTCCGAGCTTCTGACTCAATGCGATCGACCGGTCGGTGGCGTTCAGGGTCTTGCGGAGTTCGGTGATGGTGATCGTCGCCGCGCGTTTGAAGTTGCGGAACCGGCCACTCTTCGGGGTACCCCGCAATATCTGTTCGACGCGCATCCCGTAGTGGGCCGCATGCAGGAGTTCGCTGATGGTGGCGAAGGTATACCCGCGTTCGAGCATGCGGGAGATGAGGTTCAGCCGGACGAGGTGCTCATCGGAGTACCACCCGGTGCGTCCCCGGATGGCCGGCGCGGGCAGCAATCCGCGGTCTTGGTAGACGCGGATGTTGCGCACGCTGACCCCGGACGCCTGAGCCAGGTCGTTGATCCGATACTCGGCCATTTCGCCAGTGTATTCAGTCCCGACCGATGACCCTAACCACCGGGCGCGAGTTGTCCGGAGGGATCCGTCACGCTTTCTTGCTGAACCACCGCTTGCCCTGGATGTCGTCGACGCGCGGCCGCACGTCGACGAGGTAGACGAGCATGGCCACCACACCGATCAGACCGAGGAAGTTCACCGCACCGAACAGCCAGATGAACAAGGTCGCCGCCGCCAGAATCGCCACCCAGATGACCTTGCTCTGCCGGTCGACGGCGGGAAACGCATCGGACCGTTGGAGAGCCGCATGCACCAGCGCCACCGCCGACGCGACACCGGCGATCACGGTCAGGGCCAGCAGGATCAGGTTTTGCCCGTAGGCCATCACGCTAAGAAGGTCCACGCCCCCACCTTAGACATGTCCCACGGTTCGCGATTCGGACGAACCCGTCAGGCCTTCTTCGCGGCGGCCTTCTTCGCCGGGGCTGTCTTCGCCGGGGCCTTCTTGGCCGGGGCTTTCTTCGCTGCGGCCTTCTTCGCGGGGGCCTTCTTGGCTGCCGGGGCCTTCGTCGCTGCTGTCTTCTTCGCTGGGGCCTTCTTGGCTGCCGGGGCCTTCTTGGCCGGGGCCTTCTTGGCAGCAGTCTTCTTGGCAGCGGTCTTCTTCGCCGGCGCCTCCTTCGCGGGGGCCTTCTTGGCGGGCGCCTTCTTTGCCGGCGACCTCTTCGACGGCTCGAGCACCACCTCATCCGCTTTCCCGCCGGTCAGGCCGGCGAGCGCGGCGGCCCGTTCTCCGACCGCGCGCGTCTGGCCCGAGATGCTGCCGAGCGCATCCTCGGTGAGGCCGACGGCGTCGTTGTAGACCTTTTCCAACTTGGGCAGATTCTCTTCGACGAGGGGTTGGGCCTTGAGCCGCTCCACCACCTCTTCGCCGCGTTCGGACAGCGCGGTGAGCAGGCCCGCCGCGACGGCCAGATAGGCCTCGGCCACCTTGCGGAGTTCCTCGGGGGTGAACCGGGCACGCAGGTCCTCGATCTCGGTGGGGAGTTCCACCGGGAGCGAGGACAGTTTGGTCCGCGCCTCCTCGAACAGTGCCAGAGCCGAGTCCCGCGTCTCGTCGACCCGTGCCTGCGCCTTGCTCTGCGCATCGCCGAATCGTTTCTGCGCTTCGTCACCGGCGGCCTCGCTGCGCTCGCGGAGATCGGTGAGCAGGACGGCCACCTGCTCGATCACGGTGTTCATCGGGTTCTCCGGCATGGCTTCACTCCTTGGCGTCGGTGTTCTCTCTTCGGAACGACTCATAGATCTCGAGCAGCATCTGTTTCTGGCGTTCGCTGATCGAGTCGTCGGCGAGCAGTGCGTCGCGAACCGGCCCGGCCGGACGCTCCTCGAGGATTCCGGCGCGCACATAGAGAACCTCGGCGGACAGTCGCAGGCCCTTGGCGATCTGGGCGAGGACGTCGGCAGACGGCTTGCGGAGTCCCCGTTCGATCTGGCTCAGGTACGGATTGCTGACGCCGGCGCGCTCGGCCAGTTGCCGGAGCGACACCTCGGCCGCGACCCGTTGTGCACGGATGAAACCGCCGATGTCCTGGGCGGCATTCGTCACCGCATCCTGGGCGGCGGTCGCCACTGCCTCGACCGCTTCCACCGGGCCCGTCGAACTGTCGTCGTCGGCAGATGGCACTTCGCCTCCGGCCGGCTCGGGCAGATCGTTCTCGTGCGGCTTCATCACACTCCCGTCACATTCCCCGTCGCTCCGCTCGCCCCGGTCGGTTCCTGCCACCAGTATCTGCGGGTGTGCTAGCTAGTGCAAGCAGAGTGCTAACCGCCGGCGCGAGCGGGCCAGATCCCACCCGCCCGCCGCCTAGCCGAAGATCAACACCGAGACCGTGTAGATCGCGAGCCCGGCGAGCGCGCCGACGACCGTGCCGTTGATGCGGATGAACTGGAGATCGCGGCCGACCTGGAGTTCGATCTTTCGGCTGGTCTCGTCGGCGTCCCATCCGCGGACCGTCTCGGTGATCACCGAGATGATCTCCTGCGAGTAGTTGACCGCGACGTGACGGGCCGCCCGCGCCACCCAGCCGTTCATCTTCTCCTGCAGCGGACGGTCGTCCCGGATTCGCGTGGCCAACTGGATCACCGCGTCCGACAACGAGTTCCGCAACGTGCTGTTGGGGTCGGTGAGCATCTGCTCGATGACGGCCTTGCCGGTCTTCCAGGCCGTCGAAGCAGCATCCGAGACCTCGTCGCGGCCGATCAGCTCCTGCTTGATCGCCTCGAACCGGGCGATCATCTCCGGATCGTGCTGCAGGTCGTCGGCGAACTGTTCGACGAACTGATGCATCGAACGGCGGAACTGGTGGTCCGGCTCGGTACGCACCTTGTAGGTGAAGTCGACCAGCTCGCGGTAGATCTTGTCGCCGAGCATGGCGTTGACGAACTTGGGTTTCCACGACGGGCCGACATCCTGGTCGACGACACGGTCGATCAGATCCTGGCTACCCAGGGCCCACTCGTGGGCACGGTCGCACGCCAGCTGGAACACCGGCTCGAGCCGGTCCTCGGCGATGAGCTGCTCGAGAATCCGGCCCAGCGGCTGCGCCCATTCCGGCTCCCCCGCCCATTTGATCGCGTGCTCGATCAGCTGCTCGATGTCCTCGTCGCGCAGCATCTCCGCGGCGAGCGAGATCATCCGCGCGGCCTCATCGGACACCCGCGGGACGTTGGCCGGGTCGGCGAGCCAGGTGGACAGGCGGCGGGGCAGTTCCAGGCTCGTCGCACGATCTTCGATCACGTCCGGGGTCATGAAGTTCTCTTCGATGAATCCCCCGAGCTGATCGCCGATGTCGTCCTTCTTCTTGCGGATCAGCGCGGTGTGCGGGATCGGCAATCCCAGCGGATGCCGGAACAGCGCGGTGACCGCGAACCAGTCGGCGAGCGCACCCACCATGCCGGCCTCGGAAGCGGCGCGGACATAGCCGACCCACGCGGCGACGTCGACGCCGTCACGGTGTTCGAGATAGCGGGTGAAGAGATACACGACTGCCGCGAAGACCAGGAATCCGGTGGCAACCACCTTCATCTTGCGCAGGTCGCGACGGCGGGCGGCGTCGCCGGCACCGTCGGAACCGAAGCCGAGAGATGACTGCGGCGGCTCCTGCGCAGGTGGACGGTCCGGCCCACCGGATACGTCCGAAATGACTGTTGGCGGCATTGGACCAGTTTTACCCGCCACCCACTACGCTAGCCAGGTGATGGCCAATCGCCCGAGCCCAGCCGCGGCAGCCCGAGCCGCCGTGGCCGCCGCCACGAACGTGACCCGGGGCCTCGAGCAGGCATTGATCAGTACCGTCACCGAGGGCGTCGCCAAACCCGACGGCCGGCGGCAACGCTGGGAGAAGCACAAGGCGGCACGACGGACCGAACTGACCGACGGCACCATCGACGCGGTGCGCACACTCGGCGCCGACGTCGGGATGGACGAGATCGCCGCACACATCGGTGTGTCCAAAACCGTTCTCTACCGGTACTTCACCGACAAGAGTGATCTCGGTGTGGCGACCGCGGTGCGCTTCTTCGAGACGATGCTGCTGCCGCGCCTGACCGAGGCAATCACCGACGACGTCGACGAGTACACGCTGACCCGCACTGCCATCGGTGTCTACGTGAACGCGGTCGCCGACGAACCGAACCTGTACAAGTTCGCGCTGACCAGCCCCCCGTCGTCGGCGGCCACCGCCGACTCGGAGAAGCTGGTCGCACAGTTGATGACCGCCGCTCTCGTCCTGCGGATGACCGAGCGCGACGCCGACATCTCGGGTGCCGAGGTGTGGTCCAACGCATTGGTGGGCGCGATCCAGCGCGCGGTCGACTGGTGGATGACCGAACGTTCCATCCCGGTCGGCGATCTGATCGACTACCTGACGATGCTGTCGTGGAGCTCCATCGTCGGCATCGCGGCATTCAACGGTTCCCGGGAGGCGTTCGTCGCCGCGCCGCCACCACTTCCGGAACCGGAACCACCTATCACCGACAACGGAATCGAGGACACCGAATGAGCCGTACCGCACTGGTCACCGGAGGCAGTCGCGGAGTCGGACAGGGGGTGGCCACGGCGCTCGCCGTCGCCGGCTGGACCGTCTACGTCACGTCACGTCAGGGGACCGGACCGGACGGAACCATCGCGGTGGCCTGCGACCACACCGACGACGATGCGGTCGCCGAGGTGTTTGCCCGGGTCGAGCGCGACACCGACGGACTCGACCTTCTCGTCAACAACGCCTGGGCCGCCCCGCGTGGCTTCGGCGGCTTCTCCGACCGGTTCTGGGAACGTCCGGTCGACGACTGGGACACCCTCATCGACGTCGGGTTGCGCGCCCACTACGTCGCCTCCGTTCACGCCGCCCGGATGATGGTCGCGCGCGGCAGCGGGCTGATCACCTCGATCTCGTCCTTCGGTTCCCGTGGTCATCTGCATTCGGTCCTGTACGGCATGAGCAAGTCGGGGCTCGACAAGATGTCGTTCGACATGGGTCACGAGCTCTCCGGTACCGGCGTCACCGCGGTGTCGTTGTGGCTGGGTCTCATCCGGACCGAACTGCTGCTGTCCCTCGGGATCGACGAGTTCGCCGGGTTCTCACTGCAACGCGCGGAGGACCCGGAGTTCGTGGGGCGGGTGATCGATGCCCTGGCAGGCGATCCCGACCTGGACGACCACAACGGCCATACCCTGGTCACTGCTGAACTCGGCGCTCGATACGGCCTCACCAACAACGATGGGACCGCGCCCGATTCACATCGTGAGGCCTTCGGTGGCGGACCGCTGTTCCCGCCCACCGCCGCGGCGGCCGAATCGCTCGGCTGACACTGCAACGATCGGGAGGGCACGGCTCAATGGGGAAGCACGCGAAGACGGCCGGCTGGACCACACCCGCTGTCGAGTCACTGCGCGTCACGGCGACCGGGCCGATCGCCGGATTCGAGCCATCGTCGACACCGGGTTTCGAGGGTGGCAAGGACAGTGGCGCAGCCCTTCTCACCGAGCGTGGTGCCGTCCTCGCCGATCTCCAGGAGTTGCTCTACGCCAACGGAAGAGCCGGCGACCGGCGATCGGTGCTACTCGTCCTACAGGGCATGGACACGGCCGGCAAGGGCGGGATCGTCCGGCACGTCGGAGGACTGGTCGATCCGCAGGGCCTGACCATTCAGGGGTTCGGCAAGCCGACACCGGTGGAGCTCTCGCACGACTTCTTATGGCGTGTTCATCGTGCGCTGCCACCCGGCGGCCGGATCGGCATCTTCGACCGTTCCCATTACGAGGACGTGTTGCCCGTGCGGGTGCACGATCTCGTACCGAAGTCGGAGTGGGAGAAGCGCTACGAGGTGATCAACCAGTTCGAGCGCGACCTCGTGGCGTCGGGGACCACGATCATCAAATGCGCGATGGTCGTGTCCAAGTCCGAACAGAAGGCACGCCTGACCGAGCGCCTCGAGCGTCCGGACAAGTACTGGAAATACGACCCCGGCGACATCGACGAACGCGGCTTCTGGGACGACTATCTCGAGGCCTACCAAGCGATCTTCGACCGCTGCGACAGCAGCCATGCACCCTGGTTCCTGATCCCCGCCGACCGCAAATGGTTTGCGCGACTGGCCATCTGCGAGCTGTTGATCAACGCTCTCGAGCGTCTCGACCTCGAATGGCCGAAGGCGGACTTCGACGTCGAGGCGGAAAAGAAGCGCGTGGCCGCGCTGGAGGACTGACTCCGTACACAGATGCACCCTGAGCGGGTTTCCGCGACAATTATTGTCGTCGACGCTCGCTCACGTTGCAGTTGTGTACGACCTGCCACGGAACACGGGGCTCGAGTTCAATCCCACCCTGGCCGAGCGTCCAGCACGATGTCATCCGCGACGGACGACCAGTCTTGTGTTGCGGTGACTGCGAGTTGTATGAGCGTCGTGTCGAAATCGCCGCTCGAGAACACGATGTTGTGAATGTTCGAGACCAACGGACCGAATGGCGATTCCATCGTTCCCAACAAACGGATGGAGAATGCCCCGTCGCCCAGCCGAACGCTCAGTTGATCTCTCGCGGTCCAGCCATGCACATCCTCTGTGATCTCACTGGCGAGTGCACCGACGCGGGCAGTTGAGTCGTGCAGCCCGCTGATGGTCCATCCCATCAGGATCGCTGAAGAAACAAACGCGGGCTCGATTGCATCACCGTCATTGCCGATCGACGAGGCGATCTCGTCCACTGCGGCGGAATCGAGCCACGTCACAGCCGGTTGCCCACCTGCGTAGCCGGCACGGATCCGACGCCACTCCGGTGGTAGCCCCCGTGGACGAAGTTCATGGGCGCTCAGATCGACCACCGGTTCGACCCGCGCTCCGGGAAATCGGTTCAATTCCTCAATGAGATTCATGATCCATCACCACAGACACAGTCAGCGCTATCGATTCACCGACCTCGAGTCCGTCGGGTGGTGTCGCCGAGACCATGGCTTCGATCTCGGCCGGAGAAGTGTTTCTTCCCTGCTCATTCCAGGTCCGAAGCTGTTCGATCGTCGACAGCAGAGAGTCGAAGTCCACGTTGTAGGGCACGGGCGACACGACAAGGGGACGCCCTGACGCAGGAGTCAGTTTGATCGATGGGGCACCCTGTTCCACGCTCACGAAATCAATTCGTGCAGTACCGATGTCCACAGACCTACCGCTGCCGGAGCGCACTGCGGTCGCCGTCAGCGTCAAGGGACCCCTGTACTTGTAGGCCAACACAGCCGTGAGCGCCGCACCTAGAAGCGTCGGAACGGCAAGGAGCGCAATACGCCATGCCTGTGTCGCCCCGACTGCCACTTGTCCGACGACGCCAACAGTCATCATTGCGAACACCATTGTCATCCACAGCCATCCATTGGTGTAAAACGGCTGTCGGTAGAGCACGAGATGTTGGGGCGCACGTCGCAACTTGGTCCTCTTCCGCAACACGACCGGAACGGGGATCAATGCCGTTGCGACAAACACCAACGCCAACACGTTGCCGCCCAGCGCGATTGCCACGGCAATCCCCACAATCCCGATCAGGACCAGGGCCAACATATGCCCCAGCGCCCGTGGGACTTCGTAAGTGGTGTGTCGCTTCCACTGATAAGTCAGACTTTCAGAGGTCAGTCCCATAGTGCATCGATCCCCTTCGACGTGAAGAATGCCGCCGTCCCTCCGATGGCAGCGCCAGCGATCGCACCGACGATGGTTCCGGCGCCAGGTACAACCGAACCGATCGTCGCGCCGACCTCGGTGCCTGCGATGATCGAGGCCATTGCCGCACTCGCACCGGCCGCCGCCACAGTTCCCGTGCCCACGCCGACCGCTGTACTTGCAGTTTCTCGGGTAATCGCCTCACTCCACGAGTTTCCCTCATCATGATCAGCAAATACCGATGGCACTGCTGTCAGCACGCCCACGACTCCGCCGATCTTGGAGATCCCCTTCATTCGGCCTATGTCCTCCAACCATGGCAGGATCTTTGCGTTCACACCGGTCGGATTCTCGCCGATCGACTTGAGCCAGATGTCGCGGATGATGTCGGCCTTTGCACCGGTCAATCCCGCCGTACTCCCCAGGACCACGTCACCGGTGGAAGGGGCCCAATCGACGTCTCCCTTCACGTCACCATCCGCGGCGTCGATCGCCTTCGCGAGGTCGTGATCGGCCACGACAGCCGCCGTCAGAACGGCCAGCAGCTCGAACTGAAGCCTCTCCAGTGCATCGTGATAGGCCTTGACCTTCTCGGCGGGCCAGTCATCCATGTTCGGCGGATGCGGGTCGAAGATCGTGTCCGAGTTCGCGTCGAGAACGAAACCGTACTTTGCGACGTCCGCGCGAAGCCGTTTGAGCGATTCTTTGACCTGGTCTATCTCGCCCTCAGCTCTGCGGGCGGCGTCGGCAACTCTCGTCGCGACCTCACCGTGACGATCGAGGTCCTTGCGGGTCTTGCTGACGGACTCTCGAGCGGCATCGCCAGCGGAACTGTTCCACGTCTCGAAGGCGGTCAGTTTGCCCATTTTCACCCCGACGGCACACTTCACCGAGCACATATCGTGCCACGGGCGATGGGCACACTCGCCACCTGGTCATTCAGGCGACGGACTCAACCACCTCGACCATGTCCGAGATGCACCCTTTTCCGGTGTCTCCCCGATCGTTTCGCAGGCCCTGCGCTGGGGTGAATGTATCTTGGCAGTCGAACGGCTGTGCACAGCGAGGGAGGATCAGGATGGGCGACGCGACATCCCCGCAATCCGGTGAGGTGACTGTGTCGCCCGACGACCTCCACCACGACGGATATCGCCTCGCGGGCTGGCAATCGGAATCCGACGATGTGTATTCGGGCGCGCACGCCGAGATCGAGAGTGCGGTGGCGTCGGGATGGGTCGGAGCGTCGGCCGCCGCTATGAGCTCTCGGGTGGAGTCGATGCGAGCTGCCGCAGAGACATTGACCACCCGGATGGGCGATCATTCGACCCACTTTCGGACCTCTGCGGTGCACTACACCACCACCGACGACTCATCCGCCGGACGAATCGAGACGGTGACCGCCCAACCGGGCGAATCGACCCTGAATCTCTGATCGACGAGACGGGACAGGCCATCGTCTCTACGTGACGGTCGAACGCCGATTCCCCGCCCGCAGCACCCCGTACGCCACCAACCCGATCACCAGCCCCCAGAACGCTCCCCCGATCCCGAAGAAGGTGACCCCGGACGCGGCCGCGACGAACGTCAGGGCGGCGGGCACGCGCGTCTCGACGGCGGTGAACGCACCGACGATAGCGCTGGCGAATGTCCCCAGAAGTGCAAGGCCGGCAACGGCTTCCACGAGTCCACCGGGCGCGACGGCCGCAATCGTGACCAGCACCCCTGACAACCCGGCCAGCGCCAGGTAGGTGATTCCGGCGGAGACGCCGGCCACCCAGCGCCGCCCCCGATCCGGTCCGGCCTCATCCCCCGCGGCCAACGCCGCCGACAGCGCGGCGAGATTGATGGCGTGGCCTCCGAACGGCGCGGCCACCAGCGTGCCGACCCCGGTGACGGACATGGCGGCACGCCACGGCGTCACATATCCGAACGAGCTCAGCACCGCCACACCCGGGATGTTCTGCGACGCCATCGTCACGATGAACAGGGGCACCGCGATGCCGATGATCGCGGCCGCGTCGAAGGACGGGGCCGTGACCGACAATGCCGGAAACCAGGTTGCCGAGCCGAGGCCGTCCCCGCCGTCGACGGCGAGGTGGATACCGATGACCACCAGCGCGGTCGCCAACGCCAGCGGCAGCGCCCACCGGGTCAACCACCGTGTCGCGAGCAGCCAGACCGCCAGCACCGGAATTGCCGGCGCGGGGGCGGCCACCAGCGAATGCATCGGCGCGAGACACAGCGTCAGCAGCACGCCGGCGAGCATGGCCTGCGCAATCGGTGTCGGGATCCGCGAGATCAGATCTCCCAACGCCGGCACCAGGCCGGTGACCAGGATCAACACCCCGACCACCAGGAACGCACCGACCGCGGCCCGCCACCCGGCGTCGTACGACGCCCCCATACTGACCAGCATCGCGGCCCCGGGAGTCGACCAGGCGAGCGTAATCGGCGCACGAGTCCGCACGCTGAGAACGATGATCCCCAGGCCGAACACCACCGTCAGCGCCAGCAGTCCCGACGCCGCCTGCTCGGCCGTCGCACCGACCGCACGCAAACCGGCCGTGACCACCGCGAACGACGAAGTGAACCCGACCAGCGCAGTGACGATGCCCGCGACAATCGGCTGCTGCAGACCGGGTTGTGCTGTGATTGTCACCGGAGTGAGGCTACCTCAAACGTTCCGTAAACAGAACGCAGCCTCGATCGAGTGGGAGAATCCAGCCTGTGACCGTCGAACACCGCAGGCAAGCCGTCGGCAGCCGAATCGCGGCCCTGCGCGCCGACCGCGGACTCTCCCTGTCCGAACTCGCCCGCCGCGCCGCGATCGGCAAGGGTTCGCTGTCGGAGATCGAAGCCGGGCAACGCAATCCGACTCTCGATACGCTCTACGCAGTTGCCGGACCACTCGGCGTCCCGCTGACCGCACTCCTCGGCGAGGACGCCGGGACCGAGGGGAGCGGCGAGTTCCTGCACGCCCAGATCCTGCACGTCGAGCATCATCCGGATGGCGCGACCACCGAGGTCTTCTGGCTCCGCATCCTGCCGGGCGGCGTCCGCACCTCCCCCGCACACGGCGCAGGGGTCACCGAGAACGTCCACGTGGTGACCGGTGCGCTCGAGGCCGGCCGCGCAGGTACCGAACGGCACGCCGAACCAGGCGAAACACTGCAGTGGATCAGCGACGTCGAGCACACCTATCGGAGCCGGACAGGTGCCACCGCGGTGCTCACCATCCACTCCCCGCCGCAGTGAATGCACAGTCGCCCGACGGTTCCACCTCAAACGCCGGAATCCACCTTCGAATACGCGAAGGTGGATTCCGGCAGACGAGGTGAACGTGTCACCCCCGCTTTGCGATTGACTAGTTGGCGGCCTTCTTGGCAGGCGCCTTCTTGGCGGGTGCCTTCTTCGCCGGCGCCTTCTTTGCAGCGGCGATCTTCTTCGCCGGCGACGCATTGGCGGTACGGCCCTTGGCCTCGACAGTCCCTGCGGCGCCACCGATCTCATCGGCGGCGTCGGCGGTGCCGGACTTGATGGTCTGACCCGCCTCTTCGATGTCGACGGCCACGTCCTCGACGCGATTGCTCACCCGACCGGCCAATTTCGCCGCGCGCTCACCGACGACGCGCGTCTGCGACGACACGACACCGAGGGTGTCCTCGGTCAGGTCGACGGCGTCGCTGTAGACCTTGCCCGCACGGTCGATGTTCTCCTGGACGACCGGCTGCTGACGCAGACGCTCGACGGTCTCCTCGCCGCGCTCGGCGAGCGAGTTGTAGAACTCGGTGGCGGACTCGAGGTAACCCTCGGCGGCCTTGCGTAGCTCATCAGAGCTGATCTTGCCGCGCAGTTCCTCGATGCCGGCGGGCACGTCCTCGGGCAGCGACCCGATCCGAGTCTTGGTCTCCTCGTAGCGCGCCGCAGCGGTGCCGCGGGTCTCCTCGAAGCGCGCCTGGGCGCTCTCCGATGCAGACTCGGTGCGCTCGCGCAGTTGCGAGATGATGTCGTTGAACTGGGTGACGACATAGTCGCCTGCTCCCACGGCCGCGTAGATCGGATTGGCCAGCGTGCGTGTCGATTCACTCACAGCGAACTCCTCATGAGTTGTGATTTGAGATTGTGTGGTCACCAAATACGCCGTGGCACAAATACTGTCGAATGGTCAGCGGTCTCGGATCACTCGACAACGCCGTTGCTGTCGATGGCGCATCGGGCCATTTCCTTGGTTCCATCACCCAGTATCCACGTTCTGCTAGCAAATGCAAGCACACTGCTAGCACTGGTGGTGGATGTCACCACCAGTTGATCTGCTGTCAATACGGATGATCAGCCGGAGACAGCCTGCGTCGCGGCGATACGCCGGCGCTCGCGCCGGGCGGCGGCAACCATGTTGCGCAGCGACGGTTCGAGCTGCCAATAGTGCCGCGTCTTCAGACCGCCATCGGGATTGACCCACAGTCGTTTCGGATCGATCGCGCTCGTCGCGCGTCGGATACGCGCATCGATCTCGTCGATGTCGGGGATCGCCGCACTGCGGCTCTCGTACACGCCCGGACCCACATCTCGCTGGATCGCCGTGCCGCGTTTGGCCAATTCGTCGAGCACCCAATCGATCGACCGGGTCGCGACGATCGAGGTGACGTCGGCATCCAGGGCATCGAAGGCCTCGACGACCTGCGCGATGGACGAATAGCCGAGGTGCGTGTGGATCTGGGTGGCCGGCCCGGCGCCACCGACGGCGAGCTTGAACGCCGCCACCGCCCAGTCGAGGTAGCCGTCCCGCCCTCGCTCGCGCAACGGGAGGAGCTCGCGGATCGACGGCTCATCGACCTGGATGATCCGGATCCCCGCTCTCTCCAGGTCTGTCACCTCGTCGCGCACCGCCAGCGCCAACTGCTCGACGGTCTCGTGGAGCGGCTGGTCCTGGCGTACGAAGGAACGCGCGAGCATGGTGACCGGACCGGTCAGGATCGCCTTGACGGGTTTGTCGGTCAACGACTGCGCGAAAGTGATCCACTCGACCGTCATCGGGCCGCGACGTTTGATGTCCCCGTAAAGGATCGGCGGCCGGACACATCTCGAGCCGTACACCTGGACCCAACCCATGTGGGTGAACGCGTATCCGTCCATGAGCTCGGCGAAGTACTGGATCATGTCGTTGCGCTCGGGCTCGCCGTGCACCAGCACGTCGAGCCCGATGTCCTCCTGCAACTCGATGATCCGTCTGATCTCCTGCTTGAGGCGGTCGACGTACTCGTCCCAGCCGAGCCGGCCCTGGCCGTAGTAGTAGCGGGCCAGTTGGACATCCCTGGTCTGCGGAAACGAGCCCAGGGTGCAGGTGGGCACCGTCGGCAGACCGAGGGTCTTGTCCTGCGCCTTCTTGCGTTCGGCGTACGGGGCACGCTCGCGCTGGTCGGGACGGATGTGGGCAACCCGCTGCCGCACATCATGTTTCAGCTTGAAGTCGACCTTCGTGGGTCGCGTGTACCAATGCGCGGGCGCACCGTCGGCAATGGCCTTCGCGAGTGCCACCACCTCGCCGACCTTCTGCTTCGCGAATGACAGCCGATCGGCGACGTGACCGGGGAGGTCGGGCTCGATCAACTTGTCGACCGGAACATGCATCAATGTGCAGGACGTGGACACGACGATGTCGGGGATGTGCTTCTTGATCTCCAGCAGATAGTCGAGCTTTCCGCCCTTGGCGGCCTTCCACACATTGCGCCCGTCGATGACACCGGCGTACAGCCGCTTGCGTTTCAGCCCGGGGATCTTTGCCAGTGCCGCCGCCGACATCGGCTCACTGACCAGATCGACGCCGATCGCGTCGACCTGCGTCTGCGCCAGGATCGGCAGTGCCGCACCGAGATCGCCGTACTGGCCCGTCACCAGCAACCGCGGGCGCAACCCCGCATGGGACAGCTGGGTGTAGGCGCGGTCAAGCGATTCGAGCTCGGCATCGGACCGATCGCTGGTGAACGCCGGCTCATCGAGCTGGACACACTTGCAGTTCTGCTTGGCAAGGCGTTCCAACAGATCGACGTAGGCGGGCAGCAGATCATCGAGGCGATCGAGCGGACGGAACCCGTCCGGCGCATCCGGCGCCGGCTTCGACAGCAGCAGCAGGCTGACCGGCCCGAGGGTCACCGGGCGCAACTCGATGCCGTCGGCGCTCGCACGCCGGTGTTCGTCGAGCAGTCGTTGCGCGAACTCCGGAGCCGCGGTCAGCGAGAACTCGGTGTCCACACCGATCTCCGGCTGCCGGTAGTGGTAGTTGGTGTTGAAGAACTTCACCAACTCCAAGGGCGGGAAGTCGGGTTTGCCCCGGGCCATCGCGAAGTAGTGGTCGAGCGGCTCGAGGTCGGCACGCAGCGGTTCGAACCGGGCGGGTACGGCACCGAACAACAGCGCGTTGTCGAGCACGTGGTCGTAGAACGAGAAGATGTTGCCGGGTACCTGTTCGAGTCCGGTGGCGGCCAGTTCACGCCACATCCCGTCGCCGATCTCCCGACCGGCTGCGAGCAGCTGGTCGAGCGAACTGCCTTGATGCCAGTAATCCTCGAGGGCCTTCTTCAGCTCGCGGCGAGCGCCGATGCGGGGATAACCCAGGATCGACGAGCCGTATTCGATCTCCTGCAACGAGCTAGTCATTGGTAGACCCTATCGGCAGTTCCCGACCCGATGGGTGACCTCGGTGCGTTCCCCGGATCACCATGAAGGCGCTTGCGCGGGTTACTTGTTCGCGCCGTTCTCGCTGTATTGGTAGAAGCCGTGCCCGGCCTTCTTGCCGAGGCGGCCGGCCTCCACCATGCGCAGCAGCAGGGGCGGCGGCGAGTAGAGCGGCTCCTTGAATTCCTCGTACATCTTGTCCGCGATGGCCTTCACGGTGTCGAGGCCCACGAGGTCGGTCAGCTTCAGCGGGCCCATGGGGTGGGCACATCCGAGCACCATCGCCTTGTCGATGTCCTCGACGGTGGCAAAGCCGCTCTCCACCATGCGGATGGCCGAGAGCAGGTATGGCACGAGGAGTGCGTTGACGACGAACCCGGAGCGATCGGCCGAGCGGACGACCTGCTTGCCCAGGATGTCGTGGGCGAAGGCCTCGGCGCGCTCGGTGACCTCCGGCGTGGTCATCAGCGTGGTGACGAGCTCGACCAGCGGGAGCACCGGCACCGGGTTGAAGAAGTGCAAGCCGATCACACGGTGGGCATTGGCGGTGGCCATGCCCAGCTTCATGATCGGGATCGACGAGGTGTTGGACGCCAGCACCGCGTTCGGGTCGGTGACGACCTTGTCGAGTTCCTTGAAGATCTCGGTCTTGACCGCCTCGTCCTCGACGACCGCCTCGCAGACGAGCTGACGATCGGCGAAGTCGCCCAGATCGGAGGTGAAGCGGAGTCGCCAGGCAGCCTGCTCGCGCTCACGCTCGGTCAGCTTCCCGCTGGAGACCCCACGATCCAGCGAGCGCAGGATTCGGGCACGACCGGCCGCAGCGAGTTCGCGTGTGGACTCGTAGACAAGGACGTCCGCGTGCGCGCGGGCGCACACTTCGGCGATGCCGGCACCCATCTGACCGGCGCCGATGACGCCGACGCGGGAGATCTTTTCGGTTGCCATGGTCGGCTCCTCGAATCAGAAAAGTTCGGTGGTGGTCTTCGTCGATCCGGCCCCGGATAACGGCCCCGGATACCGACGAACCCGGGGTGGGCAGAGGATCACCCCGCCCACCCCGGATGTCATGTCAGGCAACGACTATCAGGCCGCACCTCGACTCAGTGGAACTGTCCCTCTTCGGTCGAACCCTTCAGCGAGGTGGTGGAGCTGGTCGGGTCCACGGTGGTGGCGATGCTGTCGAAGTAGCCGGCGCCGACCTCGCGCTGGTGCTTGACAGCGGTGAAGCCACGCTCGTCGGCAGCCTTGAACTCACGGTTCTGCAGATCGACGAAGGCGGTCATCTGCTCGCGGGCGTAACCGTAGGCAAGGTCGAACATGCCGTAGTTCAGCGAGTGGAAGCCGGCCAGCGTGATGAACTGGAAGGTGAAGCCCATGGCGCCCAGCTCGTTCTGGAACTTGGCGATGGTGCTGTCGTCGAGGTGCTTGCTCCAGTTGAACGACGGGCTGCAGTTGTAGGACAGCAGCTGGTCCGGGAACTCCGACTTGACCGACTCGGCGAACTTGCGCGCGAGCTCGAGGTCCGGGGTACCGGTCTCCATCCAGATCATGTCGGCGTACGGAGCGTAGGACTTCGCACGTGCGATGCACGGCTCGATGCCGTTCTTCACGTGGTAGTAGCCCTCGGCGGTGCGCTCACCGGTGACGAACTGCTTGTCGCGGTCGTCGACGTCCGAGGTGATGAGCGTCGCGGCCTCGGCGTCGGTACGCGCGATGACGACGGTCGGGGTGCCTGCGACGTCCGCGGCGAGGCGGGCCGAGTTCAGCGTGCGGACGTGCTGCTGGGTGGGGATCAGCACCTTGCCACCGAGGTGGCCGCACTTCTTCTCCGACGCCAACTGGTCTTCCCAGTGGGTACCGGCGGCACCCGCGGCGATCATGGCCTTCTGGAGCTCGTAGACGTTGAGGGCCCCACCGAAGCCGGCCTCACCGTCGGCCACGATCGGCACGACCCAGTTGTCCACCGAGTCGTCACCCTCGACGCGGGCGATCTCATCGGCGCGCATGAGCGCGTTGTTGATGCGTCGGACCACCGACGGCACCGAGTTCGCCGGGTACAGCGACTGATCGGGGTAGGTGTGGCCGGACAGGTTCGCGTCACCCGCGACCTGCCAACCCGACAGGTACACGGCCTTGAGGCCGGCGCGGACCTGCTGGACCGCCTGGTTACCGGTCAACGCGCCGAGCGCGTTGATGTAGCTGCCGTCTCCGGCGTTGACGCCCTCCCAGAGGATCTCGGCGCCGCGGCGGGCGAGGGTCTGCTCCTCGACGACCGAGCCCTGGAGCTCAGCCACCTGCTCGGCGGTGTAATCGCGCTTGACGCCCTTCCAACGCGGGTTGGTGTCCCAGTCCTGCTGGATCTCCGCGGCGGTGCGTGGCTTTCCGACGTTGCTCATGCCTACTTCGCTTTCGTTGTCCTGCTGCGACCCGGTGGCGCCCGGGCCGGTGTGCTGACAGACAGTGCCCGAGTCGCGTAGGTTGGCCGCAAATTGTGCGAACAAACCGACGCTGTCCGGTGGTGCCTGTGACAAGGGTGCCACAGAACAAATGTGCAGGTCCAATCCCTTTCATGTGCAAAATCAGGCAAGGATCTGGCGAGCTTTTGCAAAGTTTGCAAACCTGGTCATGTGAATCTTTCACCATCCGGCGCCAAAAAGTACGCGCGTACTGCGTATTTACCGACGTGCGCTGACGCCCTGCACCGCACACACGTCGTCGTCAGTCGACCGGCGAGGCATCCGACCGGAACCCGATCTGTGAGGGCGTTCACACCTTCGGCGGTGTCTGGTCAGCGCGCGGCGGCCGAGATGGCCTCGCCCAATGCCGCTGCGAACTCCGCATCGGTCATGGGCTGGGTCGCCCCGGACGGCGGCTTCGTGGCCGGGGTCGCCTCGCCGCCCACCGTGAGCTGGACGGTGACCGGGGCCGCGCCGGGAACTGCGACGATCGCGTACCCGGCGAAGCCGATCTGGGTGCTCACCGCACCGTCGGTCAGGGTGGTCGTGACCGTCGATCGCATCGCCGACGACTGCTGCACCGACGACTCGCTGTCGCCCGAATCCGGATTCGGCACCTCGGTGTATCTGGTGACGATCCGCGCACCACGCAGGTTTCCGCTGCCGATCACCGTGGTGGTGGTCGCGCATCGTCCGGTCGTGACGCGGATGTCGGCGTCGATGTCGCGACGAACGGTCGAGACGAGCTCGACCAACGAGCCCGCGTCGCTGCGTGCCGCCAGGACTGCCGAGTTCGCGGCGGTCAGTTGTGGATTCAGATCGGCATCAGCGGTCGGACGACATTCGGGCGGTGCGAACGCAGCCGATCTCGCCGACTCGATCGGTCCCCGATTCGCCGCCACCAGGTCGGCCACCGACAACTGCGCAGGGGTGAAGCCGGCAGGTAGCTGGTCTGGTGACATGAGCAGGTCGGCCGGGACCTCGGAGGGTGCCGGACCGGCCGCCGGACCGGAACCACACCCGGCGACCACAATCACCACCGCGGCCGCCGTGATGATCGCCGAGACCGGCCACCGGCGCTGGACCAGGACACGCACGCGGTCACCGTACCCTGAACATGCAGGCGAGCAGAGTGACGGGATCACGTTCCGACGACCCGCACCCACGCACCCGCTCGGCCCCGACAGGAGGTTGCCATGACCAAGACCTACGTCGGCTCGCGACTGCGCCAGCTCCGGTCGGAGCGGGGCCTCTCCCAGGTCGCGCTTGCGCAATCACTGGCCATCTCACCGTCGTACCTCAACCAGATCGAACACGACGCCCGCCCGCTCACCGTGCCGGTGCTGTCGAAGATCACCGAGGTGTTCGGCATCGACGAGGAGTTCTTCGACTCCCAGGACAGCGTCCGGCTGGTCGCCGAATTGCGCGAGGTCCTCCTCGACGACGACCTCGAGGCCGCGCCTGCGGCGACCGAGGCGCACACCATCAGTTCCCTGGTCGCCACACACCCCGAGATCGCGCAGGCGATGGTGAACCTCCATCAGCGCTACCGGATCGCCACCGACCAACTGGCTGCCGCCACCGACGAACGGGGCGACCGGAGCATGCGAGGCTCCATCACGGCTCCTCACGAAGAAGTCCGCGACTACTTCTACCAGCGCCGCAACTACATTCACGAGCTCGACGTGGCCGCCGAGGAGATGACGGTACGGATGCGGATGCACTCGGCCGACATCCGCCGGGAGATCGCCAACCGGCTCGAGAACGTGCACGGCGTCAGCATCATCCGCCGAGTCGATCTCGGCGACTACACCCTGCACCGATTCGACCCGGAGACACGCCGACTGGAGTTCTCCGCCGCATTGTCCGCGGGACAGCGCACGATGAAGCTCGCCGCCGAACTGGGCTACCTCGAATACGGGGAACTGCTCGACCGGCTCGTCGACGACGGCAATTTCACCAGCGACGAGGCCCGGTCACTCGCACTGCTCGGGCTGGCCAACTACTTCGCCGCGGCAGCGGTTCTTCCGTACAGCCAGTTCCACGGCGCGGCCGAGGATTTCCGATACGACATCGAGAGGCTGTCGGCGTTCTACTCGGTGTCCTACGAGACGATCTGCCACCGACTCTCGACGCTGCAGCGGCCCAATCTGCGCGGCATACCCTGGTCGTTCGTCCGTGTCGACCGAGCGGGGAACATGTCGAAACGCCAGTCCGCCACCGGATTCCACTTTTCCTCCAGCGGCGGAACATGTCCCCTGTGGAATGTCTACGAGACCTTTGGATCGCCGGGCAAGATCCTCACCCAGATCGCCGAGATGCCCGACGGCCGTGACTATCTCTGGGTTGCCCGGACCGTGGAGCGCCGCGCCGCCCGATACGGACAACCCGGCAAGACATTCGCCATCGGACTCGGTTGCGAACTCCGCCACGCGGGGCGGGTCATCTACTCCGACGGACTCGAGATAGGTCCGCAGGCGCAGATCACACCGATCGGCGCGGGCTGCCGGGTCTGCGAGCGCCTGAACTGTGCACAGCGCGCGTTTCCGGCGCTAGGCGCAAACCTGCACATCGACGAGCACCGCAGCACGGTGTCTCCCTATATGACGAATTGACCTTCAAACAAGACCAATTGATGTGATACCGATCACAGTTCAATTACGGTTGCACATGTAGGTCGCGTGTCCCAGTCAATCGACTTGGACGCAGTCGTACGCTTCGGCCAGTGAGGAGATCACCGGGGATTCCCCTCACACCCGAGAGGGAGTACGCCATGAAGCGGAAGCGCTCATACCTTGCGGCCCTTCGATTCCGGGGTGGCGTCGCCACCCTCGGTGCGGTCGCCGTCCTCACCGCCACCACCGTGACCTCCGCCGCCACGGCCGTGGCCGAACCGCCGAACATGCTGCCGGTACCGTCGCAGGTGCCACACGCCATCAACGGGGCGTTGCCGCCCCCACCCTTCCCGCGACTCGGGAGGATTCCACTGCGCGCACAGGCCAAGGGGTTCGACCATCGCACACTGGAATTGCGCGAGGCCGCCCTGCCGTCGCCGACGGGGGACCCGTTGTTCGACCGTTGGCCGACGAACCTCGCGGCGTTGGCACCGGGCCAGATCATCGCCACCCGGGACGTGACGGCGACCGCGGCGCCGGTGGTGACGTCTCCCATCCGGTTCGCGCGGTTGATCAAGTTCCGCAGTACCGACGCCACCGGCGCTCCGTCGTTCGGCACCGCAACGATCCTGGCACCGCGGACCCCGCGCGCCACCGCGTCACGTCCGATTCTCGTCAACAATCTCCCGATCGATTCGCTCGGCACCGCATGCGATCCGGGATATACTCTGGCACATGGATTTTCGATAGCAACCAACGTCACCGACCTCATCCCCCCGACCACCCAGCTGGCCCTCTCCCACGGATATTCGGTACTCATCCCCGACCACCAGGGCCCACGGATGGCATATGCGGAACCCGTCGTCGCGGGACATGTCGTGCTCGACGCCATCCGAGCCGCGGGCAACCTCGACCGCCGTTCCTTCGGGGCATCGCGGATCGCCATGACGGGCTACTCGGGTGGGGCGATCGCCACCAACGGCGCGACGAAGCTGCTCGCCGACTACGCCCCTGAGCTGATCGGCCGCGTCGTCGGTGCCGCACTCGGTGGGGTACCCGCCGATTTCCGCATGCTCGTCGGCAGCATGAACGCGAATCTCGCCACCGGTCTCTTCCATGCCGCCACCTTCGGCATCGCGCGTGAGCGGACCGAGATCCTCCCGATGGCAAATGATTTCGCGCAGTGGCTGGCCACCTCACCACTGAAGAACGTGTGCACGATCCCCGCCGCGCTCGCGGGCCAGACGTTCTGGCCGATGCAGCTGCTGTCGAACAACCCGGACCCGTTCCACTCACCGGTCGCCGAACACATCTACCGGGTGACCAAGATGGCCGACCGAAAATCGGCTGTTCCCCTGTACATCTATCAGGGCACCTACGAGTGGTGGATTCCTGCCGCCGGGGCGCGGGATCTGTACCACCGGCAGTGCCAACTCGGCGGGACTGCCGCGTATCGCGAGGTGTTCGGCGAACACGTCTCTGCGGCAGTGCTCGGCTTCCCGGGCGCGCTGGATTGGCTTGACCAGCGGCTACGCGGCATACCGGCGCCCAACGAATGCCGGTGAGATCGGCCGCCCGGTCGCCCAAACGTACCAATGCAGATGACCCAGTCGACTCCGGTAGGGCGTTTGTCGGTACCCGCGCTTAGAATCCTTCGAAGATTGTTTGAGAAGCGAAAACTCGGTCATCCAGCCGCAACCGGCGGCCGGGGATACGGGGATCGCGACCATGAGGAGTGAGTGATGCCTGGGCGATCGTCGGGGTCCATGAGAACAGTGCTGCGCACGGCGATGATCGTCG
The DNA here is from genome assembly GCF_049847105.1 of Gordonia sp. DT218. Classification (NCBI taxonomy): domain Bacteria; kingdom Bacillati; phylum Actinomycetota; class Actinomycetes; order Mycobacteriales; family Gordoniaceae; genus Gordonia; species Gordonia sp. DT218. The sequence goes on from NZ_JBNCNS010000001.1 coordinate 1,307,056, forward strand.
GTGTCACGATGACCGCTCTGGCGACGGGTTCGGCAACCGCCCTCGCCGACCCGCCCAGTCTGATGCCGGCCCCGGCACAGTTCCCCGGCCGGGTCGATTCCATGGTGCCGCCACCCCCGGTTCCCCAGCTCAAGTCGATACCGGCGCGGGCCGTCACCCCAGGGGCGTCGCGCGAGCTCCAGGAATTCCGGGAAGCGGTCATGCCGTCCCCGACCGGTGACTCCTTCTTCGATTTCTGGCCCGCCGACCTGGCGCAGCACCGGCCCGGCGAGATCCTGAGGACCCGTGATGTCGCCCCGGTCGCCGCACCTCTGCTGGAGGCGAAGGTCGGCTACGCACGCCAGATCAAGTTCACTTCCCGCGACGCAGCGGATCGGCCCATCTTCGGCACGGCCACCCTGTTCGTACCCCCGACACCGTGGAAGGGGGCCGGTGCCCGCCCGGTCATGGTGAACAATCCGCCGATCGTCGCGCTGGGCACACGCTGCACCACCGGATACACGCTCTCGCACGGCAAGAGCGGGGACACGAACAACACCGACCTGAACCCGCCGACCACCCAGGACTCGCTGAAAAAGGGTTATGCGGTGATCGTTCCGGACCACACCGGCCCACGCATGGCCTACGCCGAGCCGTATGTCGCGGCACATGTCGTGCTCGATGCCGTCCGCGCTGCGGCCACCTACGACAAGCGCAACTTCGGCAGCGGCCCGATCGGAATGCTCGGCTACTCCGGCGGCGCGATCGCCACGAACGCGACCGCCAAGCTCGCAAGTTCGTATGCGCCCGACGTGGCCGGCCGGTTCGTCGGCGCCGCGATCGGCGGCGTCCCCGCCGACTACCGGGTCCTCGCGGCGAGTATGAACGCCAATCTCGCCACCGGCGTCTACCACGCGGCGATCCTGGGCATCGCCCGTGAGCGGCCCGAACTGCTCCCGATGGCCAACAATGTCGCGCGCTGGCTGGCGTCGAACGACTTCTTCAAGAATCTGTGCACGGGGACCATGGGCGACCTCGGCGCCACGTTCGCGCCGACGCAGGCACTCTCCAACGACCCCGACCCCTTCCACTCACCGGTCGCGGAGAAGATCTTCGAGGTCACCAAGATGGCCGGGATGAAGTCGGCCATGCCGGAGTTCATCTATCACGGCGCCGAGGAGTGGTGGATTCCCGCCCGCCAGGCCCGCGCGCTGTTCGATGAGCAGTGCCGCCTCGGCACCGATGCCACCTACCGCGAGTACCCGGGCGAACACATGACGACCGTGTTCGTCGCCTTCCCCGACGCGATGGCCTGGCTCGAAAACCGCCTCGCCGGACACCCGGCGAAGAGCGGATGCCCGGCGCGGTGAAGGTCGACAGCGTCCCCGCTCCCTGAGGTGAGAGCGCAGCGAGCCACGAAAGGGTCTGTCAGAAGACCATGACGCGGACGTTCTCCGCGACGCATGCCGGCTTCTCTACGCCCTCGATCTCGATCGTGTTCTTGACGACCATGTTGACGCCGGCCGGTGTCTCGTCGATCGAGGTGATCACGGCATTCGAACGGATTCGCGAGCCCACCTTCACCGGGTTGGGGAAACGCACCTTGTTCGCACCGTAATTGATGACCAGTTTCGGACCCTCGACGGTGAAGATGCCGCCGGCCAACACCGGGAGCAGGGAGAGCGTCAGGTAGCCATGCGCGATCGTCGTACCGAACGGGCCGTCCTTCGCGCGTTCGGGATCGACGTGGATCCACTGATGGTCGCCGGTCGCCTCCGCGAAGGCGTCGACGCGATCCTGAGTGATCTCCAGCCACTCGCCGGAACCCAGATCCTCGCCGATCGCGGCCTTCATTTCCTCGACACTGGTGAACGTTCGTTGTGTGGTGCTCGTCATAGTTTCGGTAGTCTACCGTGGGCGTCATGAGCACTCCGCACGTCGCGCCGGACGACACCGGCACGCCTCGCGTCGCCCCCGGCGGTCTCCGCGAACTCGGCCCGATCAATTGGGTGTTCGCCCGCGGGGCCGCCCGGGTGATCGGGGTCGACAACGCGCGCATCTTCTCCACACTGGGCCGGGCGAAGGGGCTGTTCCGCGCCTGGCTGCATTTCAGCGGGCGACTGATGCCGTTCGGGGCCCTGTCGCGCAAGGAATCCGAGATGATCATCATCCGGGTCGCGCACCTCCGCGACTGCGACTACGAACTCGACCATCATCGGCGGCTGGGGGCTCGGGCGGGCGTCAAGGGAGACATCTTCGACCGGGTACTGGAAGGCCCGGATGCCGGCTGGGGTGACCGCGAGCGTGCGTTGTTGCAGGCCACCGATGAACTCGTCACCGCCAAGGACATCAGCGACGACACGTGGGCGGCCCTACGCCGCCATCTCGACGACGGCCGACTGATCGCGTTCGTCCTGCTCGTCGGGCAATACGACACACTGGCGACGACCATCGGCACCCTGCGGGTCCAGCGCGACACCCGGGTCTGATCCACACCATCCTGATCCACACCATTCCGGGGGGAACGACATGGATTCGATCGCGCAGCGATTGATGCGCAATCAACTGTTCTCCCATGTGTACGAACAACTCTGGCGACCTGTCTTCACCCGGTTGTTCAGCCTCGGCGGATCCGGAACCGCCGATTTCGACTCGGCGTTGTCCGCTTACCTGTCGCGGCCCGGCAATCGACTGATGCTCGATGTCGCCTGCGGCCCCGGCAATTACACGCGCCGATTCGCCGACGGCCTGACCGATGACGGCCGATGCGTCGGCATCGACTTCTCCCCGTCGATGCTCGCCAAGGCCACCGAAACCAACACCACCGCCCGCACCAGCTACATCCGTGCCGATGCGCACTCGATCCCCTTTGCGGACAACACCTTCGACACCGTCACGTGCCTGGCGGCGCTCTATCTCATCCCCGATCCGCTGCCCGTCGTCGACGAATTGCTCCGGGTCACCCGCCCCGGTGGCGAGGTGGTGATCTTCACGTCCGTACGCACCGATCTCACGTCGGTGCCCGGCGTCCGGGAGATCGCGGGGATGTCGGGCTATCGGATCTTCGGCAGACACGAGATCGTCGAGCGGCTCCATGCGGCCGGTGCAGAGCACGTCGAGCAGACCATGACAGGCCAGGGACAATACGTCCTGGCCGCCAAAGGCCACTGACATCTCGCTACACCATTCGGCTCGCGCTGCATCGATCGAATCCGCGGGAACGCAATGGTGCAGCGGCGACACGAGTTCCAGCGGGTGAGGCCAGATGTCGCGGTTCAGATGTCCCGGTAGTCCCGGACCGACATCCGGTGACCGCGCCGCTCGGGCCGGGCGCCATGGAGTTCGACCATCCGGATGATCCGCTGACGTTGCCCCGCGTAGGGTTCGAGCAGTTCGAGCATGCCGTCGTCGTCGACGGGTTCGCCGATCAGCGTGAGGCCCACCAGCTTCGGAATGTGGTAATCACCCACGTTGACGACGTCGGCGTCGCCGACTGCGCGTGCGCGCGTCTCTGCCTCGGTCCACCGGCCCACGCCGCGGAGTAGTCGAAGGTGATCGGGATGGCGTTCCACGTCCATCGAGGTCGCGCCGCGGATGGTGCGCATGCGTACCGGCTCGATGCCGCTGCGATGCCATTCCCAACTGGGAATCTGCGCCCACGTCGGTTGCGGTGGCGGCACCCGCATGGTGTCCGGCACCGGGCCCGGAGCCCGTTCCCCGTAGCGCCGCAACAGGTATCGCCAGGCTCGCCACGCCTCGGTGCCGACGACCTTCTGTTCGAGGATGGCCGGCACCAGCGCCTCCCACACCCGGTCGGTGCGACCGATGCGGAGACCGTCGGATCGCTGCACCAGCCGTTCGACGACCGGGTCGCGCGGCTCCAGTGCGCTCGGATCGTCCTGTGCGCCGAGGAAGTCGGGCATCTGATCGAGCAGCCAGCCGGCCCCCGGGCCCCACGCGCGACCGGTGACCGTCGTGCCGTCGAAGCGGACGGTCAGAGTGCCGGCACCGTCCGGCGTGTGGACCGCGCGCCACACCGAACCGTCGCGGCCGTAGACGAACGCGGGATCTCCGCTGCCGCGGCGCAGATGCCCGACGGTGGCGCGGATGTCCAACGGCCACGGGGTCTCCCACCTTCTGACCTGTCCATCATCGGTCACCAATGCGACCCCATCATTTCACGATCGCTTTCACTCAAACGAAGCCTCGCTGTGCGAGAGTGTACTAGCGTTTGCCCTGCAAAGCGCGAAGCCGAGACATCGAGGAGGACCTCAGTGACGTCCGTGGATCGCGGGTTCACCAAGAGCACGACCGGCGCGTTGATTGCATTGACCGCCGCATCCTGCCTGCAGGTGGTGGACCCTACCGCGAACAACATCGCGGTGGTCGGTGCGAGCGTCGACCTGGACATGTCAGGCGCCGCGCGTGCGTTCGCCGCCAGCGTCGGCACGCTTGCGCTGGCCGCCTCCATCTTGACCACCGGTTCGCTCGGTGACCGGCTCGGACGACGCAAGGTGATGTTGTCCGGGCTGCTCGTAGCGATTCTCGGCGGCGTGATCACCGCGATCGCGCCGACAACAGCGGTTTTCATCGCCGGACGCACCATCACCGGTATCGGTATCGCGGCTTCCTTCGGACTCAGCTTCGCCCTGCTGCGTCAGGTACTGCCCGGCCAGATCCCCAAGGCGGTGGCCTTCTGGCTCGCCGGGCAAACGGCGGCGGCCCTGGTATTGGGAGTGGTGGCTGGGTGGCTGGCCGGCTTCGGCTGGCGCTACGGCTATCTGGCGGTGCCCATCGTGGCGGTCGTGGCCTTCCTGATGTGCATGCGAGGACTGCCCGAGGCAAAGGCGTCGGACACCGGACCGTTCGACTACGTCGGGCTGGGGACCGTCGCGGTTGCCCTGGTGGGTCTCATCTACGGACTGAGCAATGCCGCCACCTACGGCTGGGGTTCCACGCAGGTCCTGGTTCCGGTACTCATCGGTCTCGGTGCCCTGGCCTTCTTCATCTGGTGGGAAGCACGGATCGAGGCACCGGCCTTCCCCGTCAAGCTCTTCAAGGATCCGGAGCTCTCCGGGTCCATCGCGGTCGGGTTCTCGTTCAACATGTGGCAGGCCGTGGTGATGATCCAGCTGTCCATGCTCTGGCAGTACATCTACCGCTACCAACCGATCGAGGTCAGTCTGGGTCAGCTCCCGATGAGCTTGGCAATGGTTGCCGGTGCGAGTGCTGCCGGATGGCTGTTGTCGAAGGGAATTCCGGCTTCGCTGAACCTCATCGTCGGTCACGTGCTGTTGATCGGGACGATGGTGATGTTCGGGTTCTCCACCACGACCTCGCCCTACATCTTCTTCGCCGTCCCGATGATCATCGGTGGCTTCGCCCGAATGATCAACGAGACCACGATGGGCCAGTATTTCGTGTCGAAGCCACCACCCGCATTGACCGGTGCAATGGCCTCGTCGAAGACCGCCATCGGCCAGACCAGCTTTGCGCTGGGGACCGCACTCAGCTCGACCTTTCTGTTCGGTCAGTATGGCCGGGGCATCGCTGAGGCGTTCTCCGACGCGAATGTCGAGCCGGCCCAGCAGGGCAATTTCCAGGGGATGATCCAGACCTATGTGGCCGGTGGCGACATGTCCGGTTACGACGACGCCACCGTCAACAAGGTTGTTGCCGAAGCGTCGAACGTGTTCGTCGACTCGTTCTCGAACACCATGTTCATCATTGCCGGCTTCCTCACCATTTTCGCCGTGATCAGTACGGCGTTCTTCTGGCGCGCCGATCGGATGCGCAAGGACGGACGCCTCGTCGACGGGCCGTTGCTTCTCGACGGCACGCCGGCAGCGCTCGCTTCCACATCCCCGCAGTCATCAGGCACCTCTTCCCCGCCGGCGACGGCTCCCCACGAAAGGACGGATTCCGATGAGCACCCCCGACCTGATACTGACTGACGCGACGGTACTGACTGTCGACGGCGCTGACACGGTCGCCGAGGCCGTTGCCGTCACCGACGGGCTGATCAGCGCAGTGGGATCCACCGCCGACATCACCGCACTGGCCGGGCCTGACACTGTGGTGACCGACCTCGGGGGGCACACCCTCATACCGGGATTCGTCGACGCCCACAGCCACGTCTCGATGGGCGCACCATATGTGAAACACGCTGCGCTGCTGACACCCCCGGTCGGCGACACCCGAACCGTGAAGGACATCATCGCCAAACTCCATGCGGCCAAGGACCGCAACAATCCGGCGCCCGGCGAATACGTCATCGGCTGGGGCTACTACCCCGACGCGATGGATGACGACGGCGTGGTCACGGCCGAATTGCTGGACAGCGAGTTCCCCGATCACAGAGTCGCCCTCGTCCATGTCTCCGCACATGGCGGTGTCGTGAACTCGAGGGTCCTGGACGATCTCGGGTACACCGACGGTGTAGAGAATCCCGAGGGCGGAACGATCGTGCGCAAAGAAGGCACCAAACAGCCCAACGGCGTGCTGTGGGAGCAAGCCTGGATGCAGCTGATGTTCGGCCTGCTCGACTACGGCAAGGACGAGTTGCACGCGATGCTGGCCGAGTACGCACGCTGGGGTATGACGACTGTTCAGGACGGCGCGGCGGAGTGGTCGCAAGTGGAGAAGTTGCGCGGCTACGCGACCGACAGCCCGCTACCGATCGACATTCGTTCACTGGTCATCTTTTCCGACCTCGACAAGGCAATCGACTCCGGCATGTTCGACAGCACCGTCGGCGGACACACCTTGCAGGGTGTCAAGCTCATCATCGACGGATCTCCGCAAGGTAAGACGGCGTTTGTGACGGAGGAATATGTCACGGGCGGCCCCGGCGGCGAAACCCATTGGCACGGGTTGGCGAACATGGGTCAGCCGGTGGTCGACGAGGTGGTCGAGAACGCTTACCGTCATGGTGTGCAGGTATTTGCCCACTGCAACGGAGACGGAGCCGTGGACCGGTTGCTCGACGCCCATCGGGCGGCAACGGAATTCGGCGCACACGCGACGGCACCCACGATCCCGATCCATTCACAGGTGATGCGACACGAGCAACTCGACGATTACATCGCCACCGGCTTCGAACCGTCGATGTTCACCGTGCACACCTATCTTTTCGGCGACACCCACATCGCGAACTTCGGCGAGGAGCGTGCGTTCGGGATCTCGCCGATGCGATCGGCCATCGACAAGGGTCTTCGACCCACGAATCACTCCGACTATCCGGTGACGCCCATCAACCCGCTCCTGCTGCTGTGGTCGTCGGTCTCCCGGACTTCCACGGGGGGCGTCGTCCTCGGCGAGAACGAGCGGGTGACGCCCATGGAAGGCCTGCGCGCACTGACGATCAACGCGGCCTATGAGCACCGGACCGAGGCCGACCGAGGTTCGATCGAGGTCGGGAAGATGGCGGATCTGGCCGTCCTCGATGCCAATCCGCTCGACGTGGAGGCCGACGCGATCAAGGACATCGAGGTGCTGCGGACTTACAAACGCGGCGTCGTGGTGTACGACGGCAACTGACGATGACCGCGTCGATACCGGTCGCCGATGGTGTCGCCAGGCGGCCGGGCGCGGCGATTCTCGCGCTCACCGTCGCGGGTGTGGCCCAAGCCGTCGACGTATCACTGAACAACACCGCGATCGCCTCCGCTGCTGCCGATTTCGGATTGTCGGCGTCGCAGCGGTCCTTTGCGGCCTCCGCGGGAACGCTTGCGATGGCCGCGCTCATCCTCACCATCGGCACCATCGGTGATCGATACGGGCGACGTCTGACGTTGATGTGGTGCTGTTTCGCCCTCATCCTGGGCGGCATCGTGACTGCCCTGTCCACCGGGTTCGCGACCTATGTGCTCGGTCGCGTGATCACCGGAGCCGGACTCGCTGGGACCCTGGCCCTGTCGATCGCCCTGATCAGGACCGTCGCACCGGACCGGGTGCCCCGCGCGATGTCGCTCTACTTCACCGGACAGGTCGCATTCGCACTCCCGCTGAGCGTGATCGGCGGCGCCCTGATCGGCGTCTCCTGGAGGCTGGGTTACCTGGTCGTCCCCGTGGTCGGCGCAATCGCGTTCGTCCTCAACAAGATCTACGTCCCGCGCTCAAAGGCGGTCCATCGCCGACGCTCGGACCCGGTCGGGCTGATCCTGATCGCAGTGGCGCTGATCGGCATCATCAGCGGAGTCAGTGACGCCAGCGAAGGCTGGGCATCGCCGACTGTGCTCACCCGCCTCGGCCTCGGCGTGGGAGCGTTGGCCGGGTTTCTGCTCTGGGAGAGCCGACACCCCGAGCCGGCCCTTCCGGTGCGGATCTTCGCGGACCGCAACCTGTCCGGCGCCGTCGTCGCCGACGCCTCGTTCAATATGTTCCAGGCCGTGATGACCCTGCAGCTCTCGCTGCTGTGGCAGTACCTGTACGGCTATACGCCGATCGAGGTCACCGTCGGGCAGCTTCCGGCGACGATCGCGATGACGGTGGGTGCCTTTGCCGCCGGGCGCCTCGCGACTCGCGGCCAGCCGCCGCAGCGGCTGATCCAGTTGGGACTGGCCGGTGTCGCGGTGGCGTCGGCCATCCTCGCACTCGGCGGTGGCGACACGCCCTACTGGGTGTTTGCGATCGGACTTGTCGTCGGCGGCTTCTCCCGGATGCTCACCGAGACGACGGCAGGACAATTCTTCATCGACGTACCGCCTGCCGACCTGGTCGGCGCAACAGCGGCGAGCAAACCGGCGGTCGGGCAGGCATCCTTCGCCCTGGGCCTCGCGCTCAGCTCGAGCCTGCTCTACGGGCGGATCGGGCACGGCCTGCCGGATCGGCTCGCGGAACTCGGCGTGACACCATCGCAGCAATCGACGGTCATCGGTTGGTTCGCGGACGGCGATGTGCCCGAATGGGCCAGGAACAACGACCTTTTCGACCAGGTCACCGCTGTCGCGCGGGACACCTACGTCGACGCCTATCGGCTCACGATGATCGTGTTCACCGTCATCTTCGTGTTGTTCTGGCTTCTTGTCTGTTACTTGTTCCGAGGGACGTCCGCAGATGCGTAGCAATAATCCGCGCCAGGCGCGGATTATTGCTACGCATCGGGATTTACAGGTTGATCATGTGGCCGATCGCGCCGTGGAAGGTTTCCTGCATCGCCTCACTCAACGTCGGGTGGGTGTGCACGTTGCGCGCGAGTTCCTTGGCGGTCAGATCCCATTTGTGGGCCAAGGTCATCTCCGGGAGCATCTCGGAGACGTTGTCGCCGACCAGGTGGCCACCGAGTAGTTCGTCGGTGTCGGTGTTGGTCAGCAGCTTGACGAAGCCAGCCGTCTCACCGAGGCCCTGTGCCTTGCCGTTGGCGCTGAACGGGAAGGTGGTCGCCTTCACGTTGTAGCCCTCGTCCTTGGCCTGGGCCTCGGTCAGCCCGAACGACGCGACCTGCGGCTGACAGAAGGTGGCGCGCGGCATGAACCGGTAGTCGCCCAACGCCATCGTCTCGGCGCCGGCCATCACCTCGGCGGCCACCACACCCTGCGCCTCGGCGACATGGGCCAGCATCAGCTTCGCGGTGACGTCGCCGATGGCGTAGATGTTGTCGACGTTGGTGCGCATGAAGTCGTCGATCGCGATGGCGCCGCGGTCGGTCAGCTCCACACCGGCGTTCTCGAGGCCGAAGCCCTCGACGCGCGGGGCGAACCCGACGGACATGAGGACCTTGTCGACGGTGATCTCGCCGTCGTTGTCCTTGGCGTCCTTGTAGCTCACGGTGACGCTGTCGCCGTTGTCCTTGACGGTCTGCACCTTGGTGGAGGTGAGCACCTTGACGCCGAGCTTCTTGTATTCCTTCGCGATGGCCTTGGACGCGTCGACGTCCTCGTTCGGCAGCACGCGGTCGAGGAACTCGACGATGGTGACGTCGACGCCGTAGTTGGCGAGCACGTAACCGAACTCCATGCCGATCGCGCCGGCCCCGACGATGACGATCGAGGAGGGCAGCTCACGGGTGAGGATCTGGGTCTCGTAGGTGACGACGTTGTCGGACAGCTCGACGCCGGGCAGCAACTTCACCGTGGAACCGGTGTTGATGATGACGTTGTCAAAGGTGATCTCGCGATCTCCCACCACGATCGTCTTCGCGTCCTTGAACTTCCCGTACCCGTCGATCTCGGTGATCTTGTTCTTCTTCATCAGGAAGTGGACGCCCTTGACGATCCCGTCCGACACCTTGCGGCTCCGGTCGAAGGCCGCGCCGAAGTCGAACGAGACGTCGCCGCTCATGCCGAAGGTCTTCGCCTGATGGTTGAAGATGTGGGCCAACTCGGCATTGCGCAGCAGCGCCTTGGACGGGATACATCCGACGTTGAGGCAGACCCCGCCCCAGTACTTCTCTTCGATGACGGCGGTTTTCATGCCCAGCTGGGCAGACCGGATCGCGGCCACGTACCCACCTGGACCAGCACCCAGGACAACTGTTTGGAAGTGTTCAGACACGTCTGCCAGCCTACGTCGCACCATGTCGCGGCCGCAGGGCGTCCCCATACCAATCGGTAACTTCGTCCGGCCGCGGGTCGATTCCGGCAACGCGTGTCGATCTGGGTCACGCGAATCGTCGACGACCAGCGCCACCCGTCGCGACCCGCGCAATCGGCGAAGACCCGCGCGAACGCCGCCGACGGCATGATCTTCCATCACTGATTGAATCAATGATGGAACTGTGCTTGCATCGAATCATGGCCCCCAGGACCCCGTCACGCAGCGCGACGACCCGGACCGCGCTGCTTGTCTCCGCGGAATCGCTGTTCCTGACCGACGGGTACGAGCAGGTCTCGGTGCGCGCCATCTGTGCGCACGCACAGGCCAATCCCGCTGCCGTCCACTACCACTTCGGATCCAAGGACCGCCTCGCCGTCGAACTGCTCGAAGACCGCATGGCTCCGCACTGGACCGATCCGCTGGACCGATTTGATCCGGACCGATCGGATGTCACCGACCTGGTCGATGAGATCCTGCGCCCCTTCGTCGACATCGGAGAGCAGCCGGTGGGACGGCTGCACCTACAACTGCTTGATCGTTTTGTCCGCACACATCCCCAGGCGACCTGGACGCAGCCGTGGTTCCAGCTCGACCGGTGGTCAGACATGCTGGGCCGCCTCGTCGAAGGAATGTCCGACACCGAGGCGCGACGCCGGTGGGGACTCGCGTTCGGCCTGATCCTGTCGCAGTTCGGCGGCGACCGCGCCCAGTCGCGCACCGCGGTCATCACCCTCCGCGATTTCGTGGTCGCCGGCCTCACCTCCCCCGCACCGCCCACCACACCCGAGGAGAACTCATGACCGCGCCCGACCCCTTCACTCCCGCACGTCTCGGACCGCTCACGTTGCGCAATCGGCTGATCAAGTGCGCGACCTTCGAGGGCGCCACCCCCGACGCCCTGGTGACCGACGACCTCATCGAGTTCCACCGCGAGGTCGCCGCCGGCGGTGTCGCGATGAGCACGGTGGCCTACTGTGCCGTGGCCCCCGAGGGCCGCACCGACCGACACCAGATCTGGCTGCGTGACGAGGCGATGCCAGGCCTCCGACGGCTCACCGACGCCATCCACTCCGAAGGCGCACTGGCCGCCGCGCAGCTCGGGCACGCGGGTCCGGTGGCGAACTCCGTGTCCAACCGCAAGAAGGCCCTCGGCCCCTCCCACATCCCGGCACCGATGGGCATGTCCGTCACGCAGAAGCTCGACGCCGACGGGATCACCGCGATGCTGGCAACCTTTCGTCGAGCGGCTCGGATCGCGGTCGACTCGGGGTTCGACGGTCTCGAGATCCACTGCGGCCACAATTACCTGATCAGCAGCTTCCTGTCCCCGCTGCTCAATCACCGCCACGACGGCTACGGCGGCTCCCTGGTCAACCGTGCCCGGTTCGCCCGCGAGGTCGTCGAGGCGGTGCGCGACGAGGTGGGCGACGAGGCCGCGGTCTGGGCCAAGCTCAACATGTACGACGGCGTCGGCACACCCGGCACCGGCCACCGCAGTCGATTCAGCGGTTTCAACACCGACGAGGCGTGTGCCGTGGCGCAGCTCCTCGAGTCCGACGGCCACCTCGATGCGATCGAGCCCACCGCAGGCAGCTCACTGCTCAACCCGATGTACCTGTTCCACGGCGAGCCGCCGCGCGACGAGTTCGCCGACGCGTTCCGCGGCGCGATGCGCGCCGGACTGAAAGCGATGGGTCCGGTCTTCCTCAAGCACTACGAGTATCACGATGCGTATCTGCTTCCCCTCGCGCGACAGCTCCGCGCTGCCGTGCGCATGCCGCTGATCCTGTTGGGCGGCATCACCGATCGCGCCTCGATGGAGTTGGCTCTCACGGAAGGCTTCGACTTCGTGGCGATGGGGCGTGCCCTGTTACGCGAACCGGACCTGCCGCTGCGCATCCAGGCCGACCCGACCACGACGTCGCGCTGCGTGCACTGCAATCTGTGCATGCCGACCATCTACAGCCACACCCGTTGCCCGATCCGGGCGGGCGAGGTCCCCGATCCGCTCGCCGTCGAGGTCACCGCGCAGTAAACGTCGGTTCCGGCCGCACGTTCATGTTCTGGCTTCGAGCGGTTCCTGCGGCCGGAACCCGAAAGTGCGGCCAGAACCATGTCGGGCCGGGTCGGTTGTCGCGTCAGCGGGTGAACTCGCCGTTCGAGGTCCCGTCGTCGTAGTACTCCACGGTCATCCGTGAGCCTGCCGCGCCGGCGAAGGAGACCTTGGAGATCGATCCGGGTTCGGCGTTCTCGGTGCGCAGCGTGAACGTGTAGGTGTTGCCGTCCCAGTGCGTCAGCTCGTGGGTCGTTTTTCCGTCGGGCCCCAGGGCGAGGACGAGCTTGCCGTTCTGCTCGCGGACAACGGCGGGTCCGTACACATCGTTCTGATAGGTGCCCGTATACGTCGAGAGCGGCTGCGCCGGTGCCGGATTCGCCGGCGGCTGCTGACCCACGAGACTGCCGGAGGGCTTGTTCATCTCGGCGTAGCCGTGGGCGTACAGGGTGCGCCAATCGTGGCGGACCTCGCCGAACGCGACGATGTCGGCGAACTCACCGGTCAACGCGTCGACGGCCCCGATGGGAGCGGCGTTGGACAGCGCGACGATCGCGACATCGGCCGACGGCATGACCAGGAAGTTCGTCCCGGCCCCCATCGAGAAGGCCCCGGAGTGGCTGTACTGCGTGCGGGCTCCTTCGGTGACCGAGACGTTGAATCCGTAGCCGTAATAGCCGGCCCGCGCGTCCGGTGAACCAGCGGGCGACGAGACCATCTCCGGTGTCACCGCCGGCAGCAGCGCGTCCGCACCGACGATCTGCTTGCCGTCGTACATCCCGTTGCCGAGCAGCATCGCCATCCAGTGCGTCAGGTCGTTCACCGACGACGAGATACCACCCGCCGGGGACTGCGCATCGGGGTCACGTTGCTGCGGAGTCTTGACCCAGTTGTCACCGTCCTGCACGTGTCCGACGACCCGGTCGGGCTCGGCTTCGAAGTCGCGAAACCGGGAACTGGTGTGGGTCATGCCGAGTGGACCGTATAGTGCCTGCCCCGAGAGCGTCTCCCAGTCCGACCCCGCCTTCCGAGCGGCCGACTCGGCCGCCGCGGTCACCCCGAAGTTGGTGTAGTTGTACGTGATGCGGAACGGATCCAGTGGCATATAGCGTAGCCGGGCGAGGATCTGATCCCGGTCGTATCCGAGCTCTTCGAGCTTGTCCCCCGCGTGATCGGGCAGGCCGGAACGATGCGCATACATGTCCCCGATGCTGACGTTCTGGCTCACATACAGATCAGAGAGCGCGAAGCCCGGAAGATTCTCCGCGACCGGGGTGTCCCATCCCACCACCTTGTCGGTGATCAACTTCGCGATCACGGTGGAGCCGATCGACTTGGACATCGACGCCAGCGGGAACACCGTATCCGCATCGACTTTTCGGTCGGTGCCCACCTCCGAAACGCCGAAACCCTTTGCATACACCGACTTGCCGCCATGAACCACGGCGACCGCCATCCCCGGGATCTTGGTGGACTCCATCAGGGAATCGACGAGCCCGTCGAGCTTGCCGACGGCGGTGTCGACGGCGTTGTCCGGGAGATCCTGCGCGACGGCCGTGTTCGGGTCACCTGGTTCCTCCGCCGCAGAAACCGCGGACGACGAGGTACCGGACACCGACGACGACCCAGATGACGATGTATCGCACGCGGCGACGGCGGTGGCGGCAACCATCGCGACGGCCACGACGGCGGTCGATCGTCGGGTTCGCGCGCGCGACGAGGTTCGAACGCCCATGAGTCCATACCCGCTTCCTCGAGGTGCCCACTGGCCCCGACCAGGCGCGACGCCCGTTGGATCGACCACAGAATATCCGCAATCGGAACTTCTCGGGCGCGGTTGGACGGAGTTGGGCGCAGTTGGGCGGAGTCTGCGCACCTGATCTTCGGGCTCCTGGAATTTGCAGGGCGGCGACCGAGTGTCACACCTTGTTCCCCCTCGTCTGCAGGTGAACACGGTCACCAGGGGTGGACCTCGACCGGCGCCGGATCTCATCACCGCGCTAGGTTGGCGGGACGAGAGCTTGGCGTGACCGCAGCAGAGCCGGAGGACATCGATGAGCACTGAGCGCGCAACCGACGACATGACCCGCACCGACGACCCCTACCTATGGCTGGAGGAGGTCGGCGGGGATCGGGCGCTGGACTGGGTGCGCGCCCACAATCAACCCACCGTCGACGATCTGACGTCGGATGAGCGGTTCTCGGTGCTCGAGTCCGAGGCCCTGGAGATCCTCGACACCGACGACCGGATCCCGTACGTACGGCGGCGTGGGAGTCATCTGTACAACTTCTGGCGCGACGCGGCGAACCCGAAGGGACTCTGGCGGCGGACCACGCTGGAGTCGTATCGAACGGACTCTCCTGAATGGGATGTCCTGATCGACGTCGACGCGCTGGCGGCAGCCGAGGACGAGAACTGGGTGTGGGCGGGCGCCACGGTGCTCCGGCCCGAATACCGGCATGCGCTGGTGTCGTTGTCGCGGGGCGGCGCGGACGCGAGCGTGGTGCGCGAGTTCGACCTCGACACGCGTGAGTGGGTCGTCGACGGTTTCGTGCTCCCGGAGAACAAGTCCAGCATCGGCTGGATCGACCGTGACACCGTCTATGTCGGAACGGATTTCGGCGCGCAGCCGGATGGTCGAGGGTCGCTGACCACGTCGGGCTACCCGCGAGTGGTCAAACGGTGGGAACGGGGTACCCCTCTTGAGGACGCGGTGACCGTGTTCGCGGGTGAGGTCGACGATGTCTCGGTCGGGGTCACCTTCGACAGCACCCCCGGGTATGAGCGGCATTTCGCCAGCCGTGCCACCGACTTCTTCAACGCGCTGCGGTACGAGATCCGCGGTGACGAAAAGGTTCTCGTCGATGTCCCGACCGATGCGCACTCCGGGGTGCGGCACGACTGGTTGTTCGTGATGCCGCGGTCGGACTGGGAGGTCGGCGGTGCCACCCACGCGGCCGGGACACTGCTGGTGTTCGTCTACGACGACTATCTCGCCGGTGGCCGGGATGGGACGGTGCTGTTCGCCCCGGACGCCCACACCAGTCTCAGCGACTACACCTTCACCCGCTCTCATCTGGTCCTGGTAACACTGCACGACGTACACACCGAGGTCTCCGTGCGCGAACTGGGCACCTGGGCGCCCGTCGAGATGTCCGGCCTGCCCTCGCTGGCCACGATCTCGGTGCTCGACACCGATGCCGACGAGAGCGACGAGATCTTCTGGTCGGCAAGCTCGTTCACCACTCCGCCCAGCCTCCTCTACGGGGAGTCCGGAGTCGGTCCCGAGGTGATCAAGCAGTCGCCGTCGTTCTTCGATGCCGACGACGTGGTCGCCGAACAGCACTTCGCGACCTCTGACGACGGCACCCCGGTCCCCTACTTCGTCGTCCGACGCAGCGGCGTCACCTCCGGTCCCACCCTGCTGTACGGGTACGGCGGTTTCGAGAATTCGCTGACCCCTGGGTATCTGGCCGTCAGTGGACGCAGCTGGATCGCCCGCGGCGGCATCTATGTCATCGCGAACATCCGCGGCGGGGGCGAATACGGGCCGTCGTGGCACACGCAGGCACAGAAGGCCGGGCGTCACCTCGTCTACGAGGACTTCGCCGCTGTCGCACGGGCGTTGGTCGCCGATGGACTCACCACGCCGGGCCAGTTGGGCGCCCAGGGCGGATCCAACGGCGGCCTCCTGATGGGCGTGATGTTGACACGATATCCGGAACTGTTCGGCGCCTTGGTCTGTCAGGTTCCACTGATCGACATGCGCCGCTATCACCTGTTGCTGGCCGGCGCGTCGTGGATGGCGGAATACGGCGATCCGGACGATCCGGACCAGTGGTCGTTCATGGAACCGTTCTCGCCGTATCAGAACCTACAGTCGGGTGCCGACTATCCGCAGATCCTGGTCACCACCTCCACCCGCGACGACCGCGTCCACCCCGGCCACGCGCGCAAACTGGTTGCGCGCCTGGAAGAACTCGGCCACGACGTGGCCTACTACGAGAACATCGAAGGCGGCCATGGCGGTGCGGCGGACAACAAGCAGGCCGCGTTCAAGGCGGCACTGGCCTATGAGTTCCTGTGGAGGACTCTGGCCGGGGAATGACCCCACCGGCGAACGGTGTCCAGAGGATTCCACGGTGGCGCGTGCCGCGCCTGTGCGATCGGGTACCAGGCGAGCCCGATCAGCAGCGACGAGAAATGCCCGATCCCGGTGAAGGTCAGATCGAGCACCGGGGGCAGGCCGTACACCGCGAGGATTCCGGCCAGGTAGACCCAGCGCCACGGGTAGGCGATCCGGTAGGTGAGCACCCCGATCACGGCGGCCAGGAAGTAACTCACGCCGACGTCGGTCACGTCGACCAGTGACGAGCCGGCCATCCCGTTTCTGATCGCCAGGCCGAGGAGGCCCTCGCTGACGTAGGTGGCGATCACGTGTGCGCTCAGACCGACCACCAGCCAGCGCAGCGATCCCAGCCACCGCTCGGCAGGGAGGTGGAAGACACAGAACAAGATCAGGTACGGGAGCCAGAACGACCCGTCGATCCAGAACAGGCTGGTGACCAGGACCTGGACCGGATCGGTCGACAGGTGGTGCAGGTTGGTCGACCGTTCGCCGAGCAGCCGGTTCAGTTCTTCCGGGGTCATCGAGCGCTGGATGATGGTGGTGATCAGCAGCACCACCAACCACGCACACGTGAGTGGCGCACCGCGAACGATGCGCCACAGTCGTACACAGATCGCACGTGAGCGGGACACCTTGTCGATTATCGTCTCGGCGTCGCGCTCAGGTGCGGTTTGCGCCGACGTCCGCGGCGACACCACCCACCCAGTCCGCGATGAGCGCCGGTACCCGTGCATCCCGCGCCCACCGATTGTGACCGAGTGGCGCCGCGACATGATGTGTGTCGACGACGCAGCCGGCCAGCTTGGCGGTGAGCGCGCGCATCACCCGCGGCGGCGCATCGGTGTCTGCGCCGACCGTGATGGCGCAGACCGGGAGCCGCAACTGCCGCATCGCCGCCTCGTAGTCGACATCGGCATCGCGTGGCGCGAAGGTCCCGTTCCGATTGAGGTAGGTCCAGTCGCGGATCAGCACCCGTGATTGCCTGCCGTACCCCTCGATGGCCGAGCCCGGCCAGTATCCGAGCGTCTTCGACACGCGGTGCATCGCGGGCGGCCCGACGGTCGCCAGCAGCCCCTGGCCGCCACGATAGAGCTTCCAATACGGCACGCCCGACGCGACGAGAATCAGGCCCGCGATCTCGGAGTCACCCCGAATGGCATTGCGGGCAGCGAACATCGAGGCGATGTGCCCACCCATCGAGTGGCCGGCGACGAACAGTGGGGCCGTCGGACAGTGCTTGCGCGCGACGGCGACGGCCGCCGGGATGTCCTCGGTGGTCAGCGCCTGCTGACCGAAACGACTCGCCCGCGACGGCCGTGGTCTGCTGCGCCCCTGACCACGCAATTCACCGACCACGACGTTCACACCCGCCTGCCCGCAACGGCCGGCGAACAGGTCGAAATACGTCGCGGGCACACCGAGACCGGGCCACAGCACGATGACCGGACGATCGGGTGCGGTGACGAACACTCGCAGCGGAGTCATGGTGCCGTCCGGGAGACGGATCTCCTCGATGACCGGGTCTGCCCGCGATCCGGGGTCGGTCATCTGCGCGCGGGCGACCGGCCGAAGGCGAGGCGGGCGACGAATCCGACCACCACGACGCCGGCGCCGACCGCCCCCACGATCAGGGCCAGATGGTGCAGGTCGGCGACCGTACCGTCGATGATCACCCTGGCGACCTCGCGGCCGGCGTCCTCGGTGCCGTCGACCTCCTGTTTGGCACGCTCGGCGAAGAAGATCCCGACGGCCCACGCGAATGCCGCGGAACCGATCAATCCGACACCGAGCCACGCGAGTACGGTTCCGCGGCGCCGCGCGATGAGCAACGCCAGCACGCTACCCGCCACCGCGACCACGAGGGACCAGTAGGCCATCTCGGTGATCTGCTGTCCCACGTCGTGATAGCGCCCGGCCTCCAATCCCGACCCGTCACGGTTGAGGGGCACGAGGATCGGACCCGTCACGCGAGCATCGACGTTCGTCTGGGCGATCACGCGGTTCACCATGTCCGTGATGTCGAGCTGCATGACCGTGGTGTCCCCGGTCGCCGGGGGCGGATCGAACAACCAGGCGTGCTGCTGGGACATGACGTCGACGAAATCGGCCTCGAACGCGTCACTGTGCGTGTACGCACGCGCCGCCGGTTCCACCGCGTCCGACGCCGCAGGGATGTTCGCCTGCTCGGTCACCGACGACGAGATCTGGCTCGCCAGATAGTCCTGGACCTTGTCGTCCTGGGCCATCGGCGTCACCGTGGTGACGAAGCCCTCGGGGTCCACCAGACGTTCTTTCACCCAGAGCGACGGGAAGGCCAACACGATCGCCGCCATCGCCACCAGTGTCAGGAGCCCGCTGAGGAATGTCCGCACAGCCACGAGGCTACCGAGGCCCCCGGGGTTCGGGCGTAGTGGCTACTCCCCGACCAGATCGCGTGCGCGTCCCACGATCAACGGGTCGGGTTCACCGACGAAATCGGCATTCTTGCCCTTGTACTCGAAGAGACTCAGGACGTGGCGCATCGCGTTGATGCGGGCGCGCTTCTTGTCGTTGCTCTTCACCACGGTCCACGGCGCGTACTCGGTGTCGGTCGCCGCGAACATGGCCTCCTTGGCCTCGGTGTAGGCATCCCACTTGTCCAGCGACGCCAGATCCATCGGCGACAGCTTCCACTGCCGGACCGGGTCGATCTGGCGGATCGCGAACCGCGTGCGCTGTTCCAAGGGGGTCACCGAGAACCAGAACTTCACCAGGTTGATGCCGTCGTCGACCAGCATCTTCTCGAAGGCCGGCACCTGCTCGACGAACTGGTCGTACTGCTCGGACGTGCAGAAGCCCATGACCCTCTCCACGCCCGCACGGTTGTACCAGGAGCGGTCGAAGAAGACCATCTCCCCGCCGGCCGGCAGGTGCTGGGCGTAGCGCTGGAAGTACCACTCGGTCGATTCACGCTCGCTGGGCTTCTCCAGTGCGACGACACGCGAGCCACGAGGATTCAGATGTTCGTTGAACCGCTTGATCGTCCCGCCCTTTCCGGCGGCGTCACGCCCCTCGAACACCATCAGGTGTCGCTGACCGGTCTGCTTGGACCACTTCTGCAGCTTCAACAACTCGATCTGCAGGCGGCGCTTGGTCACCTCGTACTCGCGGCGGCTCATCCGCTCGTCGTACGGGTAGTCCTGCCGCCACGTGTCGACCACGTTGCGTTCGGGCAACGTCAGCAGCACCGGGTCGTCGTCATCGTCGTCGTTGACGGCGAATTGCGTCGTGTCATGCAGATCGACGAGCTGCTGGAGTGCCTCGCGGCCGTTGAGAACACTGAAATCCGGCCCGATCTCCGCCGATCCGTACAGTTCCGCGTCATGTAGCTCAGTCACCGCTCAACGATATGCGCATCGACGAAACAGCGTGTTGCCAAAAGGTGAACCGGCGCGTGATCCGGCTCAGTTACGGAAGTCGATCGATCCCGAGTGGAGGCAGGCCTTGCCCGTGGTGCTGTCGTATGCGGTGGCGAACCCGCCCTGACACACCGTGCCCGCGGAACCGGAGATGGCCTGTCCACCCCATCCGCCGATCGCGATGGTGGTGCCGCCCTCGCGGGCCTGGGCGAGCGAGAATGCCTTCGGTCCGGTCGTCACCGAGTAGGAATTGCCCCGCGTGGTGGCGCCCGCGAGTGCCGACGATCCGGGTTGCAGGTTGCGCGCGTTCGCGTTTCCGCCCTTGTCGGCGACCGCGATGGCCGTGCCCTGATTGCTCGTGTCCTCGGACTGGGCGCTGCTGCCCGGTCCGGCCTTCGCGCCGCACCCGCCGTTGCCGACGATCCGCTGGATCTGATGTCCGTCGGTGGCGGCGCATGTCGTCGCGGCACCTGCGGTGGCACCGCCCGCCAGACCGATCATCCACGCCAACGAGGTACCACCGATCACCAGCGCCGCGGCTCGAGCACCGAAGTTATTGATACGCATAGAGATTGGCCTCCTCATTCGCCACGGATCGCAGAGTGCAGCAGCACTGCCCGCAAGCGTACCCAGTGACCGCCGAAACGTGGGGCCCGGGTTGGCAAAACGACCCCGGCCGAAGCCGGGGTCGGGGTCGGGGTCGCGCGGGATGTCTTCCGTCAGCCCGCCGCGCGGCGTTGGACCTCGGCCGTCAATCCCTTGCGGGCCGTGTCGACCGCCATCTTCTGTGCACGCTTGACGATCATTCCCGGCAGCTTGATCTTCAGCTCGACGTCGAGGGTGAACTCCACATGCGAGCCGTCGCCGTCAGGGGTCACGACGTAGACCCCGTGCTGCTCGCTCAGCTGATTCGCCTCGATCAGATCCCAGGTGCAGGAGTTGTCGGTCCAGGTATAGGTCAGCGTCTGCTCGTCGGAGATACCCGCCGCGGTCACCACCACCCGAACCTTGTCGGGCGTGCCGTCCTCGTTCTTGCTGAGGACTTCGGCCTCCTTGTGGGGCCCCGACCAATCCGGAAGGGATTCCACGTCCATCAGCACCTCCATCACGACAGACGGCGGGGCGGCGACTTCGAACTCGATCTTCGCGGAGACAGCCATGGCAGAGAACCTACCGTGCGGCGCGAGTGCCGACGCGGTGAACCACCACGATCAGGCCTCGCGGTCGATGAGGTTGAGCGGCCACGCCTCGTCCGGGATGTCGCGCAGCGTGCAGGCCTGATCGACGGCGGTGAACCAGCCGCGAAAATGGAGGATCTCCCCGACGACCGGATTACGGACGGTCGCGTCGCACCGGAATCGCTGCCGCTGGTCATCCCAGCCCTCGATGTATTTGAACTGCGCGGAGAACAACCCCTTCATACCGACCTTCGGCCCGCGTCCGAGCCATCGCATCGGCCCGCTCTCCAGCAGCAGTTCACCCGCCTTGGTCACCGACGGCTCGATCGGGTAGAGGAGCTCCGGTCCGTCGCCGAAATAGTCGACGAGCCCACCGCGACCGGACACCAACAGGGAATTGAGATTGCGGGTTCCGGTTGTGTAATTGAAGGCGCGCAGGACGGCGAGCGACTCGCGGCCGATCTCGTCGGCATAACAATAGTGGCCCTGCGTGAACGGGACCATCCGGCTCGACTTGGCCGGCAACGCGTTCCGCTTGGCATAGTGCCACCAGAACGGGGGCGGCAGAGCAGAGGAGATGTAGACGGACTCGTACATCCCAGTGGCGATCTGAGCGACACCCGACGTCGAATCGATGCCGTAGCGCCACGCCACATTGGGGTGGAGCCGATCAAAATCCGAACCGAGGATCTGCCGGTACACCGGCGTCATGACGTCTACCCTCCCCATCTCACTCGGGCGCCGACGTGATGTAAACCACGTGGACGGACTCGTGTCCTGAGAGTAGAACCTACGCGACCCGACCAGGCAACTTGACGCCGGGCGTGCGGTCAGGCAGCCGCGGCCTCGCACAGACGTGCCAATTCGTCGATCACCCGGTCGAGCGGTTCGACGGTTCGTTGGGTCTGGCACAACCCGACGGCACCCTCGATCGCGGCGATGACCAGATGCGCCAACGAATCTGCTCGTTGCGGCTCCACACCCTCGTGGACCAGTCGCGTGGAGATCAGCCGCGTCCAGCGGGCGAAGATCTGTTCGGCCTCATCGGCCACCTCCGGCTCGGACCGGCGGGCGAGACCACCCGCCAGAATGGGACAGCCGAACTCGAAATCGGTGGTCACCAGCATCCTGCGCCACACGTCACCGATCTCGGCGACGGCCTCGGCCGGGGTGGCCGAGCTCTCGCTGCTGATCCGGCCGGCCATGTAGTCGCCTGCGTGTCGCACGGCCTCGGTCATCAGCTGGGTCTTGCCGCCGGGGAAGTGGTGGTAGATGGACCCGCGGGGCGCCGAACTCGCGGCGATCACGTCGCCGATCGATGTCGCCGCCACCCCGTCCCGACCGATCAGGTCTGCGGCGTGCACGACCATGCGCTCGCGCGGACCGCGTTCGGCCGCACGGGGCCGCAACTCCTCCGGAGGCCTCGTCTCCGCGGGGTGCCCGTCCACCGAACTCATCACACTCCCTATGCAGGTCTTCATAATCGGCGTGTTCTATGCCATCCTACATAGTCATGAGCCCCGACACCGAGATTCTGGACCCGTCCGCCATGACCGGGCTGCAACTGCTGCGGGCCGCGATGAGCAACCCCGATCCCGACCGTCCGGGCATCTGGCGACTCCTCGGCATGAGCGCCAAGGAGATCGACGAAGGGCGGGTGTCGTTCACCGTCACACCGCAGGCCGACTTCGCCAACCCGCTGGGCACCGTGCACGGCGGCATCTGCGCGACGCTGTTGGATTCGGTGATGGGCTGCGCCGTCCACACCACGCTGCCGGCCGGGGTCGGCTACACAACCCTGGAACTCAAGATCAACTACATCCGATCGGTGGCCGTCGACGCAGGCGAACTGACCGCGGTCGGCACGGTGATCCACGTCGGCGGGCGCACGGCGACCGCCGAGGGAAAAGTGTTCGCCGACGACGGCAAACTCGTCGCGCACGGGACCACGACGTGCATCGTGTTCCGCTGACGGACTCCTGTTACCCGATGATCCCCTCGGCACGAGCCCACTCCTCGACCCGGGCCATGCCCTCGGGGATGGACACCAGCGGCTGGTAACCGAGGATCTTGCCTGCCTTCTCGATCGAGTAGGTGCCGGGGCGATTGAGCAGCAGCATCGTGCCCTCACAGAGGTCGCTCTTCTGCCCGACCCGGCGCAGGACGTTCCCGAGGACCCCGGCCAGCGGCGCCGCGACACTCATCGGCAGGGTACGGATCGTCCCGCCACTCATCTTGGCGAGATGTCCGACGAACTCACGGCACGGAACCCCGACGCCGTCGCTGATGAAGTAGACCTGCCCGATCGCATCGTCGGAGCCCCCGCCAGCGTCATCCCGTCACGAAGTTGTCGATGTAGATCGGCAAGCAGACGCCGCGTCCACCGTCGGGCAGCGGGAAGCCGCTCGGCTTGCACCTCGCCCAGCGACTCAGGGTGACGGTGAAGCGATCCCGGACTCCGCCGAACGCCATACCTTCCGCAACGTCGCGGGACTCGCTCCGAACCACCGTCGACACGACCGCGTGAGCACACTCTGCTCGGCATAACCCAACTCCCTGGCGAGATGACTCAGCGTCATGTCGGTGTCCCGCAGATAGCGCTGCGCCAACTCGCGGCGGACGTCGGCGACCACGGCGTTGAAGTTCACCCCCTCGACGGCCAATCGTCGCTGTAATGTCTTGGGGTGCAATCGGAATTGCTCGGCGACAACGGTGATCGTGGCACCACCGGTCGGCAGCAACTGGCGGACCAGCTCACGGATCGACGACGCCGTACCTGGTCGCTGACGATCGACGACGGTGTCCAGATACTCCAGAACGATCTGGTGTGCCATCGCATCCTGCAGGATCGGCCGGGCCAGGTCCGCCGACCGAACCGCGATCCCGGCCCGCGTGTCCCCGAAGTGCGGTGCGCAGGAGAAGTACTTCGCGTACTCGACGGGCGGGGACTGTGCCGGGTGCGGCAGGTACACGGCGGTCGGCGAGTACCTGGAACCGAGCAGAAAACGGACGATTCGCAATGCGACGCCCAACGACATCTCGATCGTCTGTGGAGCGGGCGGGTGATGGGGGATCACGATCGAGAACTCGACCACCGAGATCTCACCCTCGTCTCTGATCACCACCGAGATCGCCGGACTGTAGGCGTAGAGGTACTGCTCGAACGTCGCCAGCGCGTCGGCCACCGTCCCGGTGGTCCGAGCCGCGACACCGACCGGGCCGAGGATCTCGATGCCCTGCCACTCGGCGGCCAGGCGACGGCCGAAGTCCGGGGTTCGCGTGACGGCCGCGGCCGACTCCACGGCCTGGATCAGTGCGAGATACGGGATGAACGTGTCGAACCTCGCGACATCTCTCGGCGAGACCCCGGCACCGAGCAGGAGCGGTTCCGGATCAGCGCCCAGGTCTCTCACGAGTTCGGGATACCCGGTCAGACCTGTGCCCCGGATCACAGACATGTCCCCCAGAGTCAAACAAATGTCCTGCACTGTCAAGACGCCGGCCATGTCCGACGGGCATTGTGATAGCTACCACAGCCCAAGCAGTACGAAAGGACCATCCATGACCGCCACATTGCCGGCACCCGGACCCGCCACCACCCTGACCGGCGCTCCCCTGCCACTCGTCGCCTTGCCGCAGGGCGAACTACTCACCGTCCACGTCGACGAGATCCCGCTGATCCGCGATGCCCTCGGCGAGGGCGTGCACTTCCGTCCGCTGCGCGTCGACATCGAGATCGGCGAGTGGGTGGTGCTGGCCACCTTCGCACCCGGCTCCCGGATTCCCCTGCACTACCACACGGGCACGGTCGACGCGTGGACCACCAGCGGCTCCTGGAACTACGAGGAGTACGCCGACCAGCCACAGACCGCCGGCTCCTACCTGTACGAGCCCGGTTCGTCGGTACACACCCTGACCTGCCCCGCGTCCAACACCGAGGACACCGTCGTCCTGTTCCGCATCAGCGGCGCCAACATCAACTTCACCGACGACGGACAGTTCCATTCCATCCTCGACGCCGCGCTGGTCTGCCACCTGACCGACACCCTCGGCGACGCGCAGGGCCTCGGTCCGATCCCCTACATCAGTGGCGCTGCCGCCGCCCGCACCACCACTGAGAGCGCCTGATGCGCGCGGTCGTCATGCAGGACTCGCAGCTGCGAGTCGACGAGATCGCCGAGCCGGTCCCCGGCCCCGGCGAGGTCCTCGTCGACGTGCTCGCCTGCGGTATCTGCGGCACGGATCTGCACTGCTGCGCCCACGGCCCCGAGTTCAACGAGGCGACGCGCGGCGCGGCCGGCGTCGAGTTGATGGACCTCGGACAACCGGTCGTGTTCGGCCATGAGTTCGTCGGACGCGTCGTCTCCTACGGGCCCGACACACAGCAGAACGTCGCCGTCGGGGCGCGTGTCGTCGCGATGCCGATCCTGCTGCGTGAACAGCCGGTCATGCTCGGGTTCGCGGGCACCGACGCGCCGGGCGCCTACGCCGAGCGCATGGTCCTCTCCGAGCCGCTGCTCATCGAGGTACCGGATCATGTCTCGACCGAGATCGCCGCTCTCACCGAGCCGTTGGCCGTCGCCTACCGATCGGTAGCCCGCGGAGACACCACGCCGGGCGACGTCGCTCTGGTCGTCGGCTGCGGACCGATCGGCCTCGCGGTCATCGCCGTCCTGAAGGCGAAGGGCATCGGCCCCATAGTGGCGTCGGACTTCTCCCCCGAACGTCGCAAGCTGGCCGAGCGCCTCGGTGCCGACATCGTCGTCGACCCGGCCGAGGGCTCGCCGTTCGAGCAGCTGATGGCCGCCGCGGCGACCGACGATCCGGCCGAGATGGCACCACCCACAGCGGTGATGGGCCAGCTGCCGCTGCGACCCACCGTCATCTTCGAGTGTGTCGGTGTACCCGGACTCATCCAGCAGTGCATCGCCGGCGCAGCCCCTGGGGCACGGATCGTCGTGGCCGGGATCGCCATGGGCGAGGACAGTTTTGTTCCGGGACACGGCATCCTCAAGGAACTCTCCATCCGGTTCTCGCTGTACTACTCACCCGAGCAGTTCGCGGAGACCTTCGCCCACCTGGCCGCGGGTGACTTCGACGTCGAAGCGCTGATCACCGGGACCGTCGGCCTCGACGGTGTCGCCGACGCGTTCGACCGGCTGAAGGACAATCCACACGACGCGAAGATCCTGCTGAATCCGACCATCGGGTCCTGAAGCGGCGCCTGGGTCCCGCCGGGAGTCAACCGATCGGAACAGCTCGGGCCATCCGCGCGTCAGCGATCGACGAGATGCCGGTCGCGCAGCTCCTGCTGTGCGCCGGCATCGATGCCGAGTCCCTCGGCGAAGTAGTTCTCGATGGTCCCGAAGCGTTGATCGACTTCGGCGAACGCCGCGTCGAGGTAGGCCTCCTGCACCCCGAGCAGCGGTCGGAGGAGGTCGGGATTCCCGCCGGCCGCCTCGAAGCCGTCGAAGACCGACGCGATGGCCGGGAGGAACATCTCGTTCGTCAGCAGGTAGTCCGCATAGACACCGTCCCGGTCGACACCCATCAAGGTGAGGAATGACGCTGCCGCCCAGCCGGTCCGGTCCTTCCCGGCGGTGCAGTGGAACAGCGCGGGCGTGCCGTCGAGGAGACCACGGAAGAATCCCCGGTACGAGGTCAGCGCACTCGGCAGATTGACCAGTTCGCGGTAGGCCCCGACCATGCGCTCGACCCCGCTGCCGTCGGCGAGCTTCTCGTTGGCGGACGCGACGGTCTCCGGATCGGACAGGATCTTGTCGAGGTTGGCCGGAGCGCTGACCGACTGTGCGTCGGCGAGGACATCGAGATGGACACCGACGGCGCCGTCGATCACCGGATCGGGCTCGGCGTCGGTCTCGGCGACCGAACGCAGGTCGTAGATCGCGCGGAGCCCGAGTCCGGAGAGGTACGCCCGGTCGGTCTCGGACGCCTTGGCGAGGGCCGCGGACCGGAAGACCCGGCCAGTGACGACCCGTCGCCCATCCGTCGTCTCCGCTCCCCCGATGTCACGGAAGTTCGCGACGGTGGTGAGTTCAAAACGCTCGGTTGTCGAGTCGGTCATGGGATCCATCCTGGCAGACGGGCCCGATGCACGTCGGCGCGGATATGCCTGCAGCGTCCGCGCCAGGCGGCGTCAATTATCGGCGTGAGGCCCGCCACGGACCGCATCTGTGGCTGCACACGCCGAAGGCCGGCCACCCACGTGGGGTGTCCGGCCTTCGGTCTGAGTGCGTACTGAGTGACGCGGACTCTGATCAGGAGATCAGAAGCCCATGCCACCCATCTCGTCGCCACCCGGCATTGCCGGGGCCGGGTTCTTCTCCGGCTTGTCGGCGACGACGGCCTCGGTGGTGAGGAACAGAGCCGCGATCGACGCAGCGTTCTGCAGCGCCGAGCGGGTGACCTTCACCGGGTCGTTGATGCCACGGGCCAGCAGGTCCTCGTACTCGCCGGTCGCGGCGTTGAGGCCGGTGCCCAGCGGGGAGTTGCGAACCTTGTCCGCCACGACGCCCGGCTCGAGCCCGGCGTTGATGGCGATCTGCTTGGCCGGAGCCTCGAGCGCGACGCGCACGATGTTGGCGCCGGTGGCCTCGTCACCGGTCAGCGACAGACCGGAGATCGCAGCCTCGGACTGCAGCAGGGCCACGCCACCACCGGCGACGATGCCCTCTTCGACGGCAGCCTTCGCATTGCGGACGGCGTCCTCGATGCGGTGCTTGCGCTCCTTGAGCTCGACCTCGGTGGCCGCGCCGGCCTTGATGACCGCAACACCGCCGGCCAGCTTGGCCAGACGCTCCTGCAGCTTCTCACGGTCGTAGTCGGAGTCGCTGTTCTCGATCTCGCTGCGGATCTGTGCCACGCGACCGGCGATCGCGTCGGCATCGCCGGCGCCGTCGACGATGGTGGTCTCGTCCTTGGTCACGACGACCTTGCGGGCGGTACCGAGCAGCTCGACGCCTGCACCCTCGAGCGAGAGGCCGACCTCTTCGCTGATGACCTCGCCACCGCTGAGGATGGCGATGTCGGCCAGCATGGCCTTACGACGGTCACCGAAGCCCGGAGCCTTGACGGCGACGGACTTGAACGTGCCGCGGATCTTGTTGACGACCAGGGTCGACAGGGCTTCGCCCTCGACGTCCTCGGCGATGATCAGCAGCGGCTTGCCGGCCTGGATGACCTTCTCCAGCAGCGGCAGCAGGTCCTTCACGGTCGAGACCTTGCCCGAGACGAGCAGGATGTACGGATCCTCGAGGACGGCTTCCTGACGATCGGCGTCGGTCACGAAGTAGCCCGAGACGTAGCCCTTGTCGAAGCGCATGCCCTCGGTGAGCTCCAGCTGGAGCCCGAAGGTCTGAGCCTCTTCGACGGTGATGACGCCTTCCTTGCCGACCTTGTCCATTGCCTCGGCGATGAGCTCGCCGATCGAGGAGTCGCCGGCCGAGATGCCCGCGGTGGCAGCGATCTGCTCCTTGGTCTCGACCTCCTTGGCGCTCTTCAGGAGGGACTCGGTGACAGCCTCGACGGCCTTCTCGATGCCGCGCTTCAGACCCAGCGGGTTGGCGCCGGCAGCGACGTTGCGCAGTCCCTCACGAACGAGGGCCTGTGCCAGGACGGTGGCGGTGGTGGTGCCGTCGCCCGCGACGTCGTCGGTCTTCTTGGCGACCTCTTTGACGAGCTCGGCACCGATCTTCTCGTACGGGTCCTCCAGCTCGATCTCCTTGGCGATGGACACACCATCGTTGGTGATCGTGGGGGCGCCCCACTTCTTCTCCAGGACGACGTTGCGACCCTTGGGTCCCAACGTCACCTTGACTGCGTCGGCGAGGCTGTTCAGGCCCCGCTCGAGGCCGCGACGGGCCTCTTCGTCGAACGCGATTTGCTTGGCCATGGGTAAGTGATCCTCCGATAGGGGGTGACACCAGGTATCTATGGCCGGAACTCGGTGCCCGCGACGGACGACCGGTGTGTCATTCGGTACCGGTCTCACCGTCCCGACCTGGCACTCACAGCTTGCGAGTGCCAAACTCGTTTTTAGCACTCGACCGGGGCGAGTGCAAGGTGGCGATCACTTCCGCAGCAGCCGCACCAGCACCCCGGCCGCATGGGCCTTGGCGGCGCGGTCTGGTCAGGCGAGGGCAGGAGAAGTCCGCGCCGGCGAGTCGAGACGACCGTCGCGCATGTGCAGCGTGAGGTCCACGCCGCGTCCCGGCGCCACCGACATCGAATCCAGGTCGTGACTCACGAGCACAGCGGCGACATCCCGGTCCCGCACGAGGGTGCCGATCAACTCGATGATCGCCCTGCCCCGCTCGGTGTCCAGTGCCGAGGTCGGCTCGTCGACGAGCAGCAATGACGGCGATCCCATCAGCGCCCGGGCGATGTTCACGCGCTGCCGCATCCCCCCGGAGAGCTCGTGCGGCCGGCGGCCGGCAGCCGCGACCACACCGACGTCGTCGAGCAGTGCCATCGCCTCGTCCCGATGCCGCGCCGGCTTCTGTCCGCGCAGATCGACGGTCAGCAGCAGTTGGTCGAGGGCAGTCAGCGATGGCAGCAGATTGTCCTGCTGGAACACGAACCCGATGCGGTCTCGCCGAATCCGTGCCCGCTCCTCGTCGGAGAGGCCCGTCGTCGGTGTGCCGTCGATCTCGACGGTCCCCGAGTCCGGGGTCAGGAGCGTGCCCGCGACGGACAGGAGACTCGATTTGCCGGATCCGGACGGTCCGGTCACCGCCACGAAACTGCCGTTCGCGACATCGAGATCGACGTCGTCGAGGGCCGTCAGCCGGCCGCGGCCGTCGGCAAAGGTGAGCGTGACATTCGACAGCGACAGACTCATGGTGGGCTCCTATCGGATCGTGCGTTCGGAGGTCGTGGGTGTGGAGATTTCGTGGTGGGTGCGACGAGAACCGGATCACCGCGACATCGCGACGACCGGATCGACAACGGTGACGCGGCGAACCGCCAGCAGCGCGCCGGCGCTGCCGAGCAGTGTCATCGCGACCAGGGGCAGGGCGATGCCGCCGACGGTCAGGGCGACCGGTACCGCTGCCGACGCGGCGGCCGCCAAACCGATCCCGAGCAGCGCGCCGACCAGCTCGCCGACGAACAGGACGAGCGCCGCCTGCCCGAAACCGTCTCGCAGCAGGTACCACCGGTTGGCGCCCAGAGCACGCACCACGGCGAGATCACGCAGGCGCTGCACCGTCCACACGGCGAAGAAGGCACCGACGACGAGTGCGGAGATCGCCAGCAGCATCGCCTGGATCGCCAGCAGCGACCCGCGCTCCGAACGGTAACCGGGAACGGTGTCGACGGCTTTCGGCATCGACACGCTCACCGTTCCAGGGGCGTCGGTCGAGCCGCCGGACAGCACCACCGCGCTCGCGTTCTGGCCGTGCGAGAGCTCGCGCCAGGTGTCCATGGACGTGTACGCGACCGGCGTGTGGGCGTAGTCGCCTGCGGGGCCGATGGCGTCGACCCGTAGGCGTGTCGGGCCGACCGTGACCGGGTCACCGATCCCGACGCCCAATGCATCGGCCTGCTCCCGGGTGAGCAGGATGCCGCCGGAGCGCGGCAACCCGCCGACGTCGGGCGTCGGCATCAGATCGGTCCCGGCACCGAAGACGGCTGCCGTCGAGGTGACGTCGCCGTGCGTGATCCGGGTGGTCGTCACACCGAGTTCGGATGCGCCACCGCCGTTCTCGTCGACGATCCGACGGACTGTCGATTCGTCGAGCTCGCTCTGCGACAGTGACGGACCCTCCGACCCGGCGGTGTCCTGGAGCACCAGGGTCTGCCCCGGCAACCTGCTGATCGCCGAGATCGACTGGTTCTGCAAGCCATTGGTCAGCGCCGAGAGGGCCACCACCAGGAACGTCATCATCGCGATGACCGCACAGATCAAGGCGAATCGCCCCGTGGCGAATCTGATGTCGCGGATGCCGATGAACACCGCACTCCCTTCGTCGTTGCCGATGTCGATGTCGATGTCTCCAGCCTCGGCGGCGTGGACTCGCTGGGCATCGGCGCACCGATGGGTTCCGGGAACTCGTTCGGTCGACCCGGAAGTCCATCAAAAGTTGGAGGCGGCGACCGGTGCCCGATGGGGATACTTGTGGATGTGACCTCGCCCCCTCGCCAGATCGATCCCCCCGGCATCTCGTCGGGTGATGGCGCAGCGCCCGAGGTCGATCGGCACGTGCTGCTGGCCGGACACGTGTTGTTCGCCGTCCTGCTCGGGCTCGGAGCGGTGCGGGCCACAGTGGCTTCGTCGACCCCGGCGGTGCCGATCCTGGCCGCGCTGGCGGCCGCCGGCTGGTACTACGCCGGAGCGGTGTGGGTCTCGCGGCGACGCGGGCGGATCGCCCGACTGTGGTTGGCCGGACTGATCCTGATCTGGCTGGGCCTCGTCGTGCTGTCCGGCGAGTTCGTGTGGCTGGCGTTCCTGCTCGCATTGCTGGTCTGGCATCTGTTTCCCGTCCGGGCCGCGATACCCATCGAGGTGACGATCGCGCTCGCGGCGGCGATCGGGTTCGCCGCACATCAGGACCGGTGGGTGGCGGGAGCGATCTTCGGCCCGGTCATCGGGGTGGCCTGCGCCGCGGTGATGACCGAGATCTATCAGCGGCTGCGAGCCCAGTCGGAGGAACGCCGGCGCCTCCTCGACGAGCTGATGCGTACCCAGCAAGCACTCGCGATCCGCGAACGCGAGGCCGGTCGGCTGGCCGAGCGCGAGCGTCTCGCCGGGGAGATCCACGACACCGTGGGGCAGAGTCTGGCGAGCGTGATCATGTTGCTGCGCGCGGCACTCGGGCCGTCCACTCCGGCACATCGCGCGCAGCAATTGCACACGGCACTCGACACCGCGACCGGAGCGCTCGGCGAGACGAGACGTTTCGTCCTCGGGCTGAACCCGGCGGCGCTCGAGAGAGACGGTCTCACCCAGGCACTCCGATCACTCGCCGACGACAGCTCCGCATTCGGGTTGCGGACCGTCTTCGAACAACACGGGAACCCGCGACCTCTGCCCACCGGCGTCCAGGTCGCGCTGCTCCGCGCGGCGCAGGAGGCCTTGTCCAACGCGCGCCGGCACGCCGGGGCCGACTCGGCGACCATCACCCTGACCTATCTGGACGACGAGGTGAGCATCGACGTCGTCGACGACGGTGTCGGGTTCGACCCGGCAGCCCTCGACGGCCCGCGCGCCGACGGGACCGGCTACGGACTCACCGCGATGCGCGGCCGACTGGCCGAGCGGGGCGGTGATGTGACCGTCGAGTCCGAGGCCGGCGCCGGAACCGCGGTCCGCGCCACGATCCCGGTCGACGTCGGGACCGACGCGGAGGCCGGCACGTGATCCGACTACTCCTCGTGGACGACCACCCGGTGGTGCGGGCCGGCCTGCGCGCCGTGCTGGCACCTGTCGACGGTATCGAGATCGCCGCGGAGGCCGGTACCGCAGCGGATGCGCTGGCCGCGGTGCAGCGCGGGGACATCGACGTGGTCCTGATGGACTTGCGGCTCGGAAGCGGCGGTGACGGGGTAGACGCAACCGAATCCATTCGGGCGCTTCCGAATCCGCCGCGGGTGCTGATCCTCACGACGTACGAGACGGATGGCGACATCCTGCGCGCGGTCCGGGCCGGTGCCACCGGCTATCTGTTGAAGGACGCCGACCCCGACGATCTCGTCCGCGCGATCGGATCGGCGGCCGCCGGGGAGACGGTCCTGGCGCCACCGGTGGCGGCCCGGCTCCTCGGGAGGATGCAGTCGCCGGAGACCGCCCTCACACAACGCGAACTCGAGATCGTCGGCCGGCTGTCGGACGGGGATTCCAACCGCGACATCGCACGTGCATTCACCATCTCCGAGGCCACCGTCAAGTCCCACCTGGTGCACATCTTCGACAAGCTCGGCGTGGACAGCCGGACGCGGGTGGTCGCCGAGGCTCGCCGACGCGGACTGCTCTGACGACGTTCGCCCACGGGGGTTCCGTCATTCGCGCACATGGCCGGGATGTCTGATTCGACCGGTTACCGATAGGGTCGGGCGCGTGGAGATCCTGCTGATCATCATCGTGGCACTGCTGCTGATCATCGCGGTCGTGGTCGTGTTCAACTTCCTGGGGAACCGCAAGTTGCGGCAGGCCGAGTCCGACGCGCTGCGTGACCGGGCGTACCGGCCCGGCGACCCGTTCTCGACCGCCGACGACGACGCGGTGCGCGGTGATCCCCGGCAGCTGAAACCCAGCGACCTGGTCGACCTCCGCGGCGACACGTTCGCGGTACGCGGGACCCTCCGATTGTCCCAGAGCGGCTACCTCTGGACCGAGAACTTCCTGGACACCGGCACCGGCCGCAAGGCGTGGATCTCGGTCGAGGACGACCCGGACCTCGAGGTGGTGCTGTGGCACGAGCTGACGGGCGTGACGCTCACCCCCGGACCGGACAGCCTGGAGTTGGACGGTCGCCGCTATCACTCCGACGAGTCGGGGTCGGCGGAGTTCACCTCGATCGGAACCACCGGTCTCGCCGCCCGCGGCTCGATGCGCTATCACGACTACGAGGCAGGCGACGAACGCCTGTCGTTCGAGGATTTCGGATCCGGGTGGGAATGCGCCCGCGGCGAGGTGATCGAGCGCAGCGAGTACCGCATCTATCCGTCCGACCCCACTCCTGAATCGTGAAGGGCGCGACGCGACTGCAGGTCCGCTATGCCGACACCAGCGCCCGCCGACTCGCCTTCTCGCTGACCGCCGAACTCCAGGAACCGTTGGCACGCTGCGACCGGCGAATCGGTGACCGCACGGTGTCGCTACGCCTCCTCGGCGCAAGCCATCAGGTGGTGGTCGACGACGGCATCGACCGCCTGTGCGAGACGGTGGCCTGCCTGCCCGGCATGGACGAACCACTGCCGGAATCCGTCGTCGAGGACGGATATACGTTCACCGCGCGCATCGAGTCGTGCGATGCCGACCGGATGCAGTCGATCGTCGCCGATCTCGGCCACCGCATCGACCGCCACGTCGCCGCCGGCGGCCCCGCGGTGATGGGCCACTTTCCCGGGCTGCCGCTCGCGGTCACCGCGGTGATCGCGACGGCACACGCCGACGCACTCGCCTGGCAGACCTGGCACACCTATCCGCAATGCTCCGAGCTCGTGGTGACCTCGAGTGAGCTGCGCCGGACTCCGGAGACCGGCGGATGACCCGACCGCCACCTCCTCCCCCACCGTCGGGCGGATTCGGTCCCGACCCCGGTTCCGGCCGCGACGACGATCCTCGTCGCGGTCTGCGCCGAACCCGAAACCTCGCGGTCGCCGCGATCGTCCTGATCGCCGTCCTCGCCATCGTCGGATCGTGCTCGGTGAAAGCGTTCCGCGGCCTCGCCGGCGACGACGCCAACGCGCGCAGCTACATCACGTCGCACTACCAGCGCGACACCAGCCTCGACGAAGGTGACGTCGACGCCTACGTGGCCGACGGGACGCCCGATACCGTGGCCGCGGAGTTGAGCGATGTGGAGCGCCCCAACGATCAGCGCAGCGGCGACACGGCGAATCCGTCCAATGTCGCGGGCAGCCAGTTCCTGCAGTACCCGGACTATCTGATCGGGCTGTTTCCCTTGACCGCCAACACGACCCGCGTCATGCTCAGCCGCGACTACCGATCGGGATACAACCACTACCTCCCGTTCATCGGCGCCTTCTGGGTGCCGACACCGAATTTCGGCGGCTCCGGCAGCAGTTACCGAGGCGGCGGATCCGGCGGTGGCGGCAAGTGACCGACACCATCGCACCGAGCCCACCGATCAGTCCCCATCTGCCCACCCGACCGTCCAGCATCACCTGAACCGGAGGACACCGTGCTCACCAGACTCATCGAGAATGCCTACGCGGCAGCGGCGTACGGCGCGACCGGCATGGTCCTCATGCTGCTGGCCTTCGCCGTCGTCGACGTGCTGACACCCGGTAACCTCCGTCACCAGCTGTGGGCGGATCGCAACCGCAACGCGGGCATCCTGGTCGGCTCCAATCTGGCGGCGGTCGCCATCATCGTCACCGCGGCGATCGTCGCGAGCCAGGGCAGGCTGCTGGAGGGCCTCACCTACACCGTCGTGTACACGATCATCGGCATCGTGATCATGACGGCGAGCTTCCTGATCATCGACCTGTTCACCCCGGGCAAGCTCGGTGAACTCGTCGTCCATCCCGAAAGCCACCCGGCGGTCTGGGTCCACGGTGTCACCCACGTCGGCATCGCGCTGATCGTGGCCGCCTCGATCCTCTGACCTCACGCCGGCACCAGCAGAATCATGACCACCACCGAGGAATCCGCAACGGGCGCATCGAACGACGACGACGCGGCACGGCCCGTCGACACGGCACGGCCTGTCGACGGGGCACAGCCCGTCGAGGACACACGGGGCCGATGGTCCCGCACCGCGCTCCTCGCGGTCGTGTTCGTCTGCGCCGCATGCGGTCTGGTCTACGAACTCGCCCTGGTGTCCCTCGGCTCGTTCCTGATCGGCAACACCGCCACCCAGGCCTCCATCGTGCTCGCGGTGATGGTCTTCGCAATGGGCATCGGGTCGCTGGCGGCCAAACCCCTGCAATCGCATGCCGTCACCACGTTCGCGGCCATCGAGCTGGCGCTCGCCCTGATCGGCGGGTTGTCGGTGATGGCGTTGTACGCCGCGTTCTCCTATCTCTCGCTGTACACACCCGCACTGGTGGCCGTGGCGTTCGTCCTCGGCCTGTTGATCGGCGCCGAGATCCCGCTGCTGATGGTGCTGCTGCAGCGAATTCGTCGCCAGGACGCGGGGTCCGCGGTCGCGGACATGTTCGCGGTGGACTACATCGGCGCGCTCGTCGGCGGCCTCTGTTTCCCGTTTCTGCTGCTCCCGCTGTTCGGGCAATTGCGAGGCGCCCTCGTCGTCGGGCTGGTCAATGCCGCGGCCGGCTGTTTCCTCGTGTTCGTGGTGTTCCGGCATGACCTGGGCCGTACCCGGGGGCTGGTGCTGGGCGTCGTGGGCGTCGGCGTCGTCGCCACGTTGATCGCGGGACTGGTGTGGGCCGACCGATTCGAGGTGACCGCCCGCCAGGCCCTCTTCCGCGATCCGATCGTCGCAGCCGAACGCACGCCGTATCAGGACATCGTGATCACCCAGCGCCGCACGCCGGTCGGGCCCGACACACGGCTCTACCTCAACGGGGATCTGCAGTTCTCGTCGATCGACGAGTACCGATATCACGAGTCGCTGGTCCATCCGGCCCTGTCCGGGCGGCACGGCAAGGTCCTGATCCTCGGCGGCGGCGACGGCCTCGCGCTGCGGGAGGTGTTGACCTATCCCGACGTCGAGGCGGCAACCCTGGTGGAGCTCGACCAGGAGATGATCCGGCTGGCCCGTTCCGACCACCGCCTGCGCGATCTGAACCGTGGTTCGATGGACGATCCGCGCAGCACCGTGGTGAGCGCTGACGCGTTCTCGTGGTTGCGGGACAACCGGGACCGCTTCGACGTCATCATCGTCGACATGCCGGATCCCGACGAGTCCGCCACCGCCAAGCTGTATTCCACCGAGTTCTATTCACTCGTCCGGGCGCATCTGGCCGACGGCGGCCGCGCCGTGGTGCAGGCAGGTTCGCCCTACTTCGCACCACACTCGTTCTGGTGTATCGATGCGACGCTCCGCGCGGCCGGCTTGGCGACCACGCCCTACCACGTCGACGTGCCGTCGTTCGGCGACTGGGGCTACCTGTTGGCCGGGACGTCGAAACCCGCTCTGCGGGTGGACTCCCCGAAACCGTTGCGCTTCCTCAGCCGGGCCGAGTTGGCCGCGGCGGCGGTCTTCCCCGCCGACCGCCCTCCGATCGATGTTCCGCCCTCGACACTGATGGACCCACGCATCCTGCGGTACGCGCAGGGCGAGTGGTCGGTGTACTGAGCTCGGCCGTCCCGGTTTGGCGGTCAAGGTGATCACCGGGCCCGGGCGGTGGGATCGTGGAGACCATGTCCGGACAGCTGGCGATCGCCCTCGCCGTGGCGGCCGTGCTCGTCGTCGTCGCGGCGGTGGTGCTCATCCGCACCCGCCGCGTGGTCACCACGCCGACCGAGCGTGCCGTCCATTTCGCGCTGCAAACGGCATCGCAGGCGGCGCGTTCGCTACGCACGGGCCTCTCGGCGTCCTCGGCGCGCGACGCCCTCCCGCACCTGCGAGCGCTCACCGCGGCCGATGCCCTGGCGCTCTACGATCCGGTCGGCGAGGTGCTGGCCCACGAGCCCGCCGACGATCCGCTGTGGGATGACGCGCTGACCGCTGCCGCGGCAGAGGCGGCGCGGACGGCGGAGCCCGATCGGCGACGAGTACTGGTGAACGATCCGTGTGGTCCGGAATCGCCGGTCCGCGCACTCATCGCCGAACCGCTGATCGCCGACGGCAGCAGCGTCGGAGTGCTCGTGGTGGCCACCACCCAGCGTCCCGGACCGGGCATGCTCGGCGCGGTCGGCGAGGTCGCGCGGTACGTGTCGAGCCAGATCGAATTGGCCGACCTCGAGACGTCGAGGGCGCGCCTCGATCGCGCGGAGGTCCTCGCGCTGCGCGCACAGATCAGTCCGCACTTCATCTACAACGCCCTCAACACCATCGCGTCGTTCGTGCGGACCGACCCCGACCGGGCCCGGGAACTGATCCTCGACTTCGCGGACTTCACCCGGTACTCCTTCCGGGCCGCAGGCGAATACACCCTGCTGGCGGACGAGCTGCGCAACATCGACCGGTACCTGACGCTCGAACGCGCCCGGTTCGGACCGGCCCTGAACGTGAAGCTCCAGGTGGCGCCGGAGGTGCTGAACGTCGTCGTGCCGTTCCTCGCGTTGCAACCGCTCGTGGAGAACGCCGTTCGGCACGGACTGGCGGGCAAGGGCGGCGGCACCATCACGATCATCGCCCGCGACGAAGGCGCCGACTGTGTGATCACCGTGGAGGACGACGGCGCCGGCATGGATCCCGAACTCCTGCGGTCCGGCGACATCGATGCCCTGACGCCCGCCGAGAACGCCGCCCGCAGCGAGTCCGACGGCGCCCACGTGGGGCTCACGAATGTGGATCATCGGCTGCGGGCCGCGTTCGGCAACGATTACGGTCTAGTGGTCGACACGGGGATCGATGCGGGCACCCGAGTCGGCATGCGGGTCCCCAAGTTCCGCGCCGGTATCCGTGCCTAGCATGTCCGTGAAGGGAGGTCCTCGAATGCCGTTGGTGGTCCTCGCCGTCGACGACGAGCCCCCGGCGCTCGACGAACTGACCTATCTGCTCCGGCACCAGCCCGAGGTCGACGATGTGCTCAGCGCCGGCGACGCCACCCACGCGCTGCGGCAGCTCAACGAGCATCGCATCGACGCGATCTTCCTGGACATCAACATGCCCGGGCTCTCCGGCCTCGAGCTCGCCGGTGTGCTGACCAAGTACGCCGATCCGCCCGCCGTCGTGTTCGTGACCGCCCACGACGACAAGGCGGTCGACGCCTTCGAGGTCGGCGCGGTCGACTACCTCCTCAAGCCGTTGCGCGAAGAACGACTCACGCAGGCGATCTCCCGCGTCCTGACGGTCCGCGAGAGCTCCGGCCAACCCGGACCGGTTCCGCCGGGGGTGACCGGCACCGACGAGGTGATCCCGGTGGAGTTGTCCGGCGTCACCTCGCTGGTCCGCCGCGACAGCATCTCCTGGGTGGAGGCGGTGGGCGACTATGCCCGGCTGCATTCGAAGTCGGGCGCTCATCTCGTGCGAATCCCGTTGTCCACCCTGGCATCCCGCTGGCAGGATCACGGGTTCCAGCGCGTCCATCGATCCTATCTGGTGGCGCTGCCGATGGTGACCGGACTGCGCACGAGCGGTTCCACGACCGTCGTGGCCATCCGTGCGAACGGGGCGTCGGCCGCCGTCGAGCTGCCGGTCAGTCGCCGTCAGCTCCGTGAGCTCAAGGATCTGCTGATCCGCGATCCGATGCGTGAGCTCAAGTCGATCTCGGACGACCCGGCGCAGCGATGACCGGTCAACAGCCACAGCGGGAACGGGTGGTCTTGTCGCGGCGGCGCGGCGCGCGGATGGTACGCACCCGGGTCGAGGTGCAGGAGCAGACCGAGGTCGGCGACGCCCTGGTGCGCGGGCTGATGCGTGCGCAACTGGGACTCGCCCTGCGCCTGGCGATGAGTGTGGTCGCCATCATCGTCGCGATCCCGGTGGTGGGCACCATCTTTCCGTGGCTCACCACCGTCAGCGTGCTCGGGATCCGGCTCAACTGGCTGATCCTGGCGCTGTTGCTCTACCCCCTGCTCTACGTCACCGGCCGGGTCTACGTGCGGTTCGCCGAACAGGCCGAACGCGACTTCATCGGACTCGTCGACGACGAACGCGACCAGCGGTGAGCACCGACGTGGATGCGCTCACCGCGGTGGCGCTGGGGCTCGCGGCCGTCGCCACCGTTGCCGTCGGCGCGTACGGCGGCCGACTGGCCCGGACCACCTCCGACTTCCTCGTCGCCTCGCGCAGCGTCGGCTCTCGCTGGAACGCCGCAGCGATCTCCGGCGAATATCTCTCGGCCGCCTCCTTTCTCGGCGTCGCCGGCCTGGTGGCCAAGTACGGCGCCGATGCGCTCTGGTATCCGGTCGGATTCACCGCCGGGTATCTGGGGCTCCTGTTGTTCGTGGCGGCCCCGCTGCGTCGGTCCGGCGCGTATACGGTGCCCGACTTCGCCGAGTTCCGGCTGAGCTCCTCGACCGCCCGGCTCGCCTCGATGATGGTCGTGGTGGTGGTGTGTGTGCTGTACCTGATCCCCCAGCTTCAGGGTGCGGGACTCACCTTGAACATCCTGCTGGGTGCGCCCGTGTGGATCGGTGTGGTGGCGGTGGGCGCGATCGTGATCGTCAACGTCGTCGGAGGCGGCATGCGATCGATCACCTTCGTCCAGGCATTCCAGTACTGGCTCAAGCTCACCGCGATCGCGGTGCCGGCGCTCGCCTTGCTCGCCGTCTTCTTCTCCGACCGGGCAGAACTCGGCGCGCCCGCACCACCACGCGTGGCGCAGGCCACCACGGTCGACATCACCACCGATGTGACGGTGACGGTCACCGAGACAGCGGGCCTGACCGTGACGGGAACACTCGACGGTGAGCACGTCGAGGCCGTGCCGATCCCCACCACGGGAACACACGACCTGGCTGCCGGTACGGTGATCCACCTCGATGCGGGCGCGGCCACCCCGGTGGTGGAGGGCGCCCCGACCACCGGGGCCGACTGGATCGCCTCGGGCGGCGGACTCGGTGGGCGACAACCACTGTTCGAAGTGCTGTCCCTCATCGTCGCGACCTTCCTCGGCACCATGGGACTCCCACACGTACTGGTGCGCTTCTACACCAATCCGGACGGTCGGTCGGCGCGCCGGACCGCGCTCGCGGTGATCGCGTTGCTGGCACTGTTCTATCTGTTCCCCACGCTGCTCGGAGTCTTCGCCAGGCTGTACGTACCGCAGCTGTTGATCACCGGCACCGCCGACGCCGCGGTCCTCCTGTTGCCCAGCGCGGCGGTCGGCGGGGTGGCCGGGCAGTTCCTCGCAGCCCTGGTCGCCGCGGGCGCCATCGCCGCCTTTCTCGCGACGTCGTCGGGCCTGCTGGTCAGTGTCGCGGGCGCCCTCGCCACCGACGTCCTGCGCGGGCGCGTCCGCGACTTCCGGCTGGCGGCCGTGATCGGCGGTCTGATCCCGATCGGGCTGTCGCTCGCCGCCACCTCGCTCGAACTGTCGCGGACCGTCGGCCTGGTGTTCGCGGTCGCCGCCTCCACGCTGTGTCCCCTTCTGGTGCTGGGGATCTGGTGGCGAGGCCTGACGGCACCCGGCGCCGTCGCCGGCCTGGTGGTCGGCGGGTTCTCGTCGGGGGCGGCGACCAGCCTGGCGATCGCGGGTGTGGTCGACAACGATGCGCTCGGCGGCTGGCCGGCGATGATCATCGGATACCCGGCCGCGGTGACCGTGCCCCTCGCGTTCGCCACCATGATCCTGGTCAGTCTCGCCACCCGAGCGCACCTGCCCGTCGACCTCGCCCGCACGTTCGCGCGGATGCATGTTCCGGAACGCCTCGGGATGGGGATCGAACGGTTGCCGAAGGAGTAGTCGCGACGGCGTGGGCGCCGGGTACGCGGGATCACCGGGCTTGCAAAGTCGCCGGGCTTGCGGGATCGCAGGGCTTACGGGATCGCCGGGCCTACGGGATCGTCGGGCTTACATGGGCGTTGGTCAGCGCGGGTATGTGGTGATCTCCTGTCCCGTGGTGGCGTTCCGCCACGTGATGGTGCGGTCGGTGTTCATGGTGGGTCGCCATCGGCCGAGGTGTTTGCGGTGATGGTCGGGCGGACACAGCGGAGCCAGGTTGAACGCAACCGTCCACCCGCCGGCGCGCGGGTCGGCATGGTCGAACTTCACGATGTGGTCGAGCTCGCACTCGTGAGAGGGCATCCCGCAGAACGGGTATCGACAGATGAGATCCGACAACAGGATCTCGCGACGTAGCCGTTCCGACGGTGTGTGGGTCAAGGCACCGGGCGGTGGATGCTCGAA
Source organism: Gordonia sp. DT218 (assembly GCF_049847105.1). Taxonomy (NCBI): domain Bacteria; kingdom Bacillati; phylum Actinomycetota; class Actinomycetes; order Mycobacteriales; family Gordoniaceae; genus Gordonia; species Gordonia sp. DT218. The sequence goes on from NZ_JBNCNS010000001.1 coordinate 1,348,961, forward strand.
CCCGCCGTGGCCGGTCGGATCCACCGGCGGGGCCGGGCCACGGTCACCGATGACAATGAGGCCGGAGCCGTGGCGGGTCAGGTGTGGAGGCAGCGTGATCAGCGAGGCTCGCGGGGACAAGGTGGCCGCCAATGACGGGTCGATGGCCCCGAAGCCGCGCAGTCGAGGCACCTCGACACCGGCCGGATCGACGACGAGGGTCCACGGGGCCGGAACTGCCTGGCCGGGAGACGCTTCCGGTGCAGGTTCGGTTCCGGAAAGGCTCTGTGCACGAGCGCCGGCCACCTCGTCGGCCGGGACATCGACCTCGGCCGCCGGTTCGTTCGCCTCGGCCGCCGGCCCGCGCATCGGGCAGTCGTCCAGACCACACGCACAGGTCAGCTTCTTGCCAGGCACCCCGAGCAGCTCCGCCAACGCGAGCACGCGGCGGCGGCCGATCGTTCGAGGATCGCGGCGACACACCCGCACGGCGATCAACGCACCGATCCGGTCACGCAGGAACACCGCGTCCTCGGCCGGCACACACGCGTCGATGTTGGCGTGACCGGATGAGTCGTCGGTGATGCTGACGTTCTCCCACGCATCGGCGAATCCGTCACGCGCCTCGGCCGCAGCCTCCGGATCGAGACTGATGACCGCCTCTTCGAGTTCGTCACGCAGCACCTTGTCAGTCGAGGGGCGCGACGCCAAGTCCAGTGCGATGTCCTCGAAATCGGGTTCCGGGGTGGCGGCGTCCTCTTCTGCGCCGGTCTCTTCTGCGCCGGTCTCTTCTGGGCCGTTCTCTTCTGCGCCGTTCTCTTCTGCGCCGTTCTCTTCTGGGCCGTCAGACGTGACGTCGGCGTTTGCCGGATCCACATCTTCGGCACCACCCGTGGGCTCCGATCCCCGCGCATCCCCGACATGCGGCGCCTCGGGCGCCGACCGTGCCGCGTAGACCATCACCGACATCCGATGTGTGCTGAAATCACCTGCCAGATATGCCATCCGGATCTTCGACAGATGCTGCAAGGCATCGCCGAGATTGAACCAGGTACCCGCCTTCTTCCGGGAGATGCCCAGCTGCAACGAGATCTCGCCGATGGCCGCCTTGTCGGCGGGGTTGCGCACCATCATCTGCCGTTCGGGACTCAGCGACATCAACATCTCGTCGTAGACCGACTGTCCCAGCCGATGGGCCGCCAGCAGCGAACGTGCCTCGGCCTGCCGACTCAACCGCAACGCATCACGTGCCGTACCCGCCAACTCGGACGACGGCGCGCGGGACAGCGCCGCATCATCCGCGACAGGATCGGTGAACACGAACACGAGCAGACCTCACTGGACGAAACCGACAGGACACCAACAACATCTGCCCGTCATCGAATGCGTAAAGCCCGCGTGTAGATCAACTGCACACAGACTATCGCGGAGCACCGACAGAATTGTTCGGGGCGAGCGGGGGTGGTCTCGATACGCCCGCTCGTTCCTCGCGGGCTACTCGACCGGCGGAATATGAACCACTCGACCCGCGGGAAGCGGGCTACTCGACCGGCGGAATATGAACCACTCGACCCGCGGGATGCGGGTTATCTGTCTCGGGAACCACCCAACCGTTCGTCGCCGGACATCGACCGCCCGGCGCACAGTCACCCGACTTCGGCGTGTGACCCATGCCACCCCATTCTGCTGTGACCTGACCCTCAATATTCTCCAGTTCAGAGTGTCATCACAGTCCCTGTAGGAGGCAGACGTGTCCACCATCGAACAGCCACCCGGCGCGGTACCGCACCCGCCGACCGGCGAACAGTTCCTGGAGGTGCAGGCCAGTCCGCAGTTCCAGGATCTCCGCAGCCGCCTTCGCCGATTCGTCTTTCCGATGACGGCGTTCTTCCTGCTCTGGTACGCGCTCTACGTGTTGCTCGGAGCATTCGCCCACGACTTCATGGCGACCGAGGTCTGGGGCAACATCAACGTCGGTCTGATCCTGGGCCTGCTGCAGTTCGTGTCCACCTTCGTCATCACCGGGCTGTACGTGCGCTTCGCGAACCGCGACCTCGATCCCCGTGCCGAAGCGATCCGTGACGAGATGGAAGGGCCGGTCAACGCATGAGCTCCACACACACCCAGGTGGTGGCCGCCGCGGTCGGTAACCCGGTGGCCAACATATCGATCTTCGTGGCCTTCGTGGCCGTCACCATGTACGTGGTGATCCGCGCGAGCAAGAACAACAAGTCGGCTGCCGACTTCTTCACCGGCGGCCGCGGCTTCTCCGGACCGCAGAACGGTATCGCCATCGCGGGCGACTATCTCTCGGCAGCCAGCTTCCTCGGCATCGCCGGCGCGATCGCCGTCTACGGGTATGACGGCTTCCTCTACTCGATCGGCTTCCTGGTGGCGTGGCTCGTGGCCCTGCTGCTGGTGGCCGAATTGCTCCGGAACACCGGCAAATTCACCATGGCCGACGTGTTGAGCTTCCGGCTCCGGCAGCGTCCGGTCCGACTGGCCGCGGCCATCTCGACGCTTGCCGTCACGCTGTTCTACATGCTCGCCCAGATGGCAGGCGCAGGTGGCCTGGTCGCCCTGCTCCTCGACATCGAAGGCCGCGTCGGCCAGTCGATCGTCATCGCCGTCGTCGGCGCGCTGATGATCGTCTACGTCCTCATCGGCGGGATGAAGGGCACCACCTGGGTGCAGATCATCAAGGCGGTCCTGCTGATCGCCGGGGCCGCGATCATGACGTTCATCGTGCTGGCCAAGTTCGGCATGAACCTGTCCAGCCTCCTCGGCTCAGCCCAGGACGCGATCTCCGGATCGACCGACGAGAAAATCGCCGCCCGTGACGTTCTCGCGCCCGGTGCGCAGTACGGCGGCTCGTTCGAGTCGCAGATCAACTTCGTGTCGCTGGCCATCGCGCTGGTGCTCGGTACCGCGGGTCTGCCGCACGTGCTGATGCGCTTCTACACTGTGCCGACCGCGAAAGAGGCACGGAAATCGGTGGTCTGGGCGATCGGGCTGATCGGCGCGTTCTACCTGTTCACACTCGTGCTGGGCTACGGGGCCGCGGCTCTGGTCGGTCCGGACAAGATCATGGCGGCCGCCGGCAAACAGAACTCCGCGGCTCCGCTGCTCGCATTCGAACTCGGCGGCGTGGTACTCCTCGGAATCATCTCCGCGGTGGCGTTCGCGACCATCCTCGCCGTCGTCGCCGGGCTCGCCATCACCGCGTCGGCCTCCTTTGCGCACGATATCTACGGCAGTGTGATCAAGCGCGGCAAGGCAAGTGAGGCAGAGCAGGTCCGGGTGTCCCGCTACACCGTCGTCGTGCTCGGCATCATGGGCATCATCCTGGGCATCCTCGCCAACGGACAGAACATCGCCTTCCTGGTGGCCCTGGCGTTCGCGATCGCCGCGGCGGCAAACCTCCCGACGATCCTGTACTCGTTGTACTGGAAGCGATTCAACACCCGCGGCGCCCTCTGGAGCATCTACGGTGGCCTGATCTCGACGATCGTGCTGATCATCTTCTCCCCGGCGGTCTCCGGATCGGCGACGGCGATGATCCCGGGCGCCGACTTCGCGTGGTTCCCGCTGGCCAATCCGGGCATCGTGTCGATCCCGATCGGTTTCATCCTCGGCATCGTCGGAACGTTCACGTCGCCGTCCGACGTGGGCACGCCGGAACGCAAGGCCGAGATGGAGGTGCGTTCACTCACCGGTGTCGGTGCGGAAAAGGCTGTTTCGCACTAGCTCTCGCGCTCGGCCGACGACAGAGGTTGCATTCTGGTCCGGATACCGGATCAGAATGCAACCTCTGTTCGTATCAGTCCTGGATGCGCGCGAACGGCCGGGCCGCCTCGATCTCGAAGGCCAATTCCAGCAGCAGGCGTTCGCGCCCCAGATCCGCGCAGAAGTGGATACCCACCGGCAGCCCTTCGGAACTCCGGCTCAGCGGGAGACTGATGGCCGGGGTGCCGGTGGTGTTGTTGGCGGGCGTGAAGGCGACGTAGTGCACGAGCCGCTCGAAGATCTCGTCGAAATCGCCGCCGGGATCGAGGTAGCCGATCCTCGGGGTGGTGTGCGACAGGGTCGGCGACACGATGAGATCGAACCGGTCGAACACGGTGCGGAACCGCGCGGTGGCACGTTTGAGTCCCACGATCGTCGACGGTGTTCGCCAGAACGCGCGCAGATACCGCTGCGAGAGACCCACGGTGAACGGATCGAGTGCTTCGGTATCGAAATCCTTGCCCACCAGCAACTTTCCGAGCCGGTGCATCGCGCATGCGAGCATCGACCAGTAGTCGGTGAACTGCCGGACGAAGGTCTCGTCCAACGGGACCGGGGTCACCTCGACCTCATGCCCCAGCGAGGTGAGCAGGTCCACGGCCGAGGAGAGCGCGGCCACGGTGTCGGCGTCTATCGGGGTTCCGGTCACGGTGTCGTTGATCAACCCGATCCGCAGCCGCCGATTGCCCGGCCCCTCCACGAGGCCCACCGTCGGGAGCTCTGACGGTGTCCGGAACTTCTCGGCATCATCGATGAAATGCGCTGTGTCGCGGACAGTTCGGCTCAGGACTCCGTTGGAGATGATGTCCACCGGAAGGATCTGTCCGGTCGGAGACGGGGCCACTCGCCCGCGCGATGGCTTGAGTCCGACCAGCCCGCACGCCGCGGCGGGGATCCGGATCGAACCGCCGCCGTCGTTGCCGTGGGCGAGGGGCAGCGCACCGGCGGCCACCAGCGCGGCCGACCCGCCCGACGACGCGCCGGACGAGTAGTCGGTGTCCCACGGATTGCGGGTGGGGTCGCGGTCGACGAATTCCGTTGTCGCGGTGAGTCCGAAGGCCGGCAGCGTGGATGCCCCGACGATGTTGACGCCGGTCGAGAGGAACTGCTCGGTGAAGGGTTCGTTGCCCTTGGCGGGCAGGTCGGGCATCGCAGCCGAACCATTGCCCACCGGCAGACCCTCGAACAGGGTGTTGTTCTTGATGATCGACGGCACCCGAGCGAACGAGCCGGCCGGGAAATCGTCTTCCGCGGCCCGTTTGCGCGCACGATCACGATCGTCGACGGCGATCGCGTTCAGCCTCGGGTTGACCGCGTCGATCCGGGCGAGCGCGGCATCGAGTGCTTCGGCGGCGGAGATCTCGCCCGATCCGATCGCGTCCGCGACCCCCACACCGTCGAGGTCGCCGAGCGCGTCGTCCCCGAATGCGTGGACGTTCTTCATGCGGGGAGCCTAGCGTCCGGCGACGTCGATCGGCCATCGCTTGAGGATGTCGGGGCGGGTGATCTCGATATGGCGCCTCGCTACGCTCGGTGCCTACTCGATCAGCGGGGTGGCGTTGCCTACTCGATCAGCGGGGGTGGCGGTGCCTACTCGATCAGCGGGGGTGGCGGTGCCTACTCGATCAGCGAGGGGTGTGCCCTCAGCGCCTGCGCGCGCTCATGGCCATCACGTCCGCGACCAGATCCTCCGCGTAGCGCTCGTCGAGGGCCAGGCCGAAGACGGCGTGGTGATAGAGGGGCGCGACGACGTGGTCGAGGATCTGGCGTACCGACGGCGTCGTCTCGCCACGAGCGACCGACCGACCGACCATCTCTTCGGCCTGCTCCCGGCGGATCTCCCAGCAGGGACACTCCTCGACGACATCGTTGCGGGCGAACACCATGGCACGCAGATACGCCCGCCGCTTCGGGCGCCCGATGTCGGCGGCGATGATCTTCGACCACTCGGCGAGGTCGACGTCGAGCACACCGGTGTCGGGCAACGGCTCGCCCTGGGTGAGTGCGGCGACGGCCACCTCACCGAGCAGCGTCTCGATCGACCCCCATCGTCGGTAGATGCTGGTGGGGTTCACCTCGGCGAGCTCCGCCACCTCGGGGATCGTCATGGTGTCACGCCGGCCCGCACCGACGAGCTGCCCGACCGCCGCGTACACCGCCGACTGAACCCGCGCACTCCGACCACCCGGGCGCCTGGAACTGCCGGGATGGGCATTCGCCGCTGCACTGGAACCACTCATGTCAGCCATTATTGCAAATCAAGTTGCTTTAGTGGGTGGGTGTGGCTACTTTGAATTTAACGCAAATTTCTTTGCTTTAGGGAGATGAGATGACTCGACTGCACCCGCATCGCGCATTCTGGGTGGTCACGGCCACTTTCGTGATGGTCCTCTTCTCCTCTGCTGCGCCATCGCCCCTGTATCCCGTCTATCAGCAACTCTGGGGTTTCTCGGCATTCACCCTCACCGCCGTCTTCGCGATCTACGTCGCGTTCATGCTGGTGAGCCTGCTCACCGTCGGGTCACTCTCCGATCACATCGGCCGCCGACCCGTACTTGCGGTGGCGCTGGTCCTTCTGATCGTGAGCATGGTCCTGTTCGTCGAGGCCGACAGCGTCGGCGTCCTGATGGCGGCCCGCGCACTGCAAGGCCTGGCCACGGGCGCCGCGATGGGCACGTTGACCGCCACCGTCGTCGACCTGCAGCCCACTCCCCGCATCGGCTCCGCGATCACCGGTGCGGCGCCCACCATCGGCCTGGCCGGCGGAGTCGCGGTCGCCGGACTCTTCGTCGAGTACGCACCGGCACCCCGCTTCCTCGTCTACGAGGTGATCCTGGCGCTGTTCGCCGCTCTGCTGATCGCATTGCTCTTGGTGCCCGAGACCTCCGAGAAGATCGGCTTCACGTCGCGTCGGCACCTCTTCACCACACTCGTACCGCAGGCCCGCGTCCCGGCCGAGGTCCGCGGCGCGTTCTTGGCGGCCGTTCCGGCACTCGTCGCGACCTGGTCACTCGGCGGGCTCTACCTGTCCCTCGGCTCGTCGGTCGTCGCCCGCGTCTTCGGGGTCAGCAACCACGCCGAGGCCGGCCTGCTGCTGTTCGTCTTCTTCGCGTCCGCCGCGGTGACCTCGCTGTTCATCACCGGACGCGACGCAGGCACCAAGCTCGCCTTCGGCTACCCCGCCCTCGCCGGTGGCGCCGTCATCTCGCTGTCGGGTGTGCTCATGGAGGCGCTGCCGCTCTACATCGTCGGCTCGATCGTGGCGGGCGCAGGCTTCGCCGCCACTTTCCTCGGCGCGCTGGACAGCATCATCGCGGAAACGCCCGCACAGCAACGCGGACAGGTCTTCTCGTCGGTATTCGTGGCGAGCTACCTCGCCTTCAGCCTGCCCGCGGTGGTGGCCGGACTCGTGGTCTCCCACATCGGCCTGCAGGAGACCGTCGTCGGCTATGTGGCCTACGTGCTGTTGCTGGCGGTGGTCGGTGCGCTCGTGACCGCCGGTATCCGCCGGCGGTCGGCGAGAAGCAGGCCGGCGAGCGGCGCGGCGGAGCCCGAGCGCACGATCCCTGACCGCACGACCCCTGACCACTCGATTTCAGTGCGGCGCTGACACGCTCGCCCGCGTCGCCCGAATCGAGGCGTCACGTCGGTGCGCCGTCCGGCCGGGCGCCGACGATCCGAGCAGCCATCTCCGCCTGGAACTCACCGATCTGCTCCGGCGTCATCGCGCCGGACTCCCGATACCAGCGCGCGACGTCGACACCCATCGACAGCAGCAGCGTCGTGGTGGCTTGTGGGTCGTCGACGTCGAACACTCCGGCGGCGATGCCCGCATCGACGATCGCGCCGACACGTCGGGCGACCTCCTTGCGCATCACTCCGATGGCGCCCCGATGCTCCACCGAGAGCGAGTCCAACTCGTAGTTGACGACCCTCGACCACACATGATCACGGGCGTGGTGAGCTGCCAGCGCACCGATCACGGCCCGCAGCCGCGCGGCAGGCGGGCGCGCGGGATCGTCGGCGGCATCGATCAGCTCGAGGAACGAGCGGTGCCCGGCACCGGAGAGCTCGTAGAGCACCTCCTCCTTGGACCGGAAGTGCACGTACACAGCTGCCGGACTCATCTGCGCCCCGGTCGCGATGTCACGGGTGGTCGTCGCGTCGAATCCCTGTGCCGCGAACGCCTCCACCGCGGCTCGCAGCAACCGTGAGCGCGCCGCGACGGCACGGGGCGGCGGTTCCACGACTGACATGTCGCCGGCCTCCGTTTCCGATGATCCGCTGACATTGACATGAGCCGCTGGTCGCGGCATAGTGCAGAGTATCACTAAGCAAGCGCTTAGTCAGCAGACGCATACAACCGTCACCGTACGTTTTCACGTCTGCATCCCACGCCCGCCGACCAGGAGTAAGACAGAACTCATGCAGCTGAAATTCAGTCCCGAAGAAGAGGCGTTCCGCGATGAGTTGCGGGCGATCTTCGCGAAAGTCCCCGAAGACCTCCGGCGCCGGTCAGAGGCGGGCAAGCTGAATTACCCGGACGACCTCGTCACCACCACCCGCATCCTGAACGAGCACGGCGTCGCGACGCCGGGTTGGCCGGTCGAGTCGGGCGGCCGCGACTGGACCCCCATCCAGAGCCACATCTACCGCGAGGAGATGAGCCTGATGCACGTCCCGGACATGCTGCCGTTCAACGTCGGCATGATCGGTCCGGTCATCGCGCAGTTCGGTTCACCGGAGATGAAGGAACGCTTCCTGGCCAAGACCGCCAACCTCGACATCTGGTGGTGCCAGGGCTTCTCCGAGCCCGAGGCCGGTTCGGACCTCGCATCACTCAAGACCCGCGCGGTCCGCGACGGTGACCACTACATCGTCAACGGCCAGAAGACGTGGACCACGCTCGGCCAGTTCGCCGATTGGATCTTCTGCCTCGTGCGCACCGATCCGGACGTCAAGAAGCAGGCCGGCATCAGCATGCTGCTGTTCCCGGTGGACACCCCCGGCGTGGAAATGCGACCGATCCAGCTGATCGACGGTGGTTTCGAGGTCAACGAGGTCTTCTTCAGCGACGTCCGCGTGCCGGTCGAGAACCTCGTCGGCAAGGAGAACGAGGGCTGGACCCAGGCCAAGTTCCTGCTCGGCAACGAGCGCAGCGGCATCGCCCGCATCGGCTACACCAAGACCAAGCTGGCCAAGGCGAAAGAACTCGCGCGCCAGACCACGACCGCGTCCGGTGGCACTCTCCTGGAGGATCCGCTGCTCGCAGCCCGTCTGGCCGAGCTGGAGAACGACCTCCTCGCCCTCGAGGTGACTCAGCTCCGCGTGGCCGCGTCGTCGGCGGACGGTAAGCCGAACCCGGCGTCATCGCTGCTGAAGCTGCGTGGCAGCCAGTTGCAGCAGGAGGCCATGGAGCTCCTTGCCGACATCGCCGGCGCCGACTCACTGCCCGTTGCCGGCCTGGATGCGTCCGCCGCCAACGGCACCGCCGACATCGCGTCGCCGGAGTGGGCGCAGCTGTCCGTACCGACCTACCTCAACTATCGCAAGGTCAGTATCTACGGCGGATCGTCGGAAGTTCAGCGTCAGATCATCGACAAGGCCGTGCTGGGCCTGTAAAAGGCCACCGCACAGAATCTTTCACCACACAAGAGAACCTGGAACCTTTCATGGATTTCGCACTATCCGACGAACAGACGATGCTGCGCGACACCGTGCGCGAAGTACTGACCCGCAAGTACGACATCGAGACGGTCCGCGCGGTCACCGACACCGAACTCGGCTGGGACAAGGGGGTGTGGAAGTCGTTGGCCGACATCGGCATCCTCGGCCTCACCTTCCCCGAGGACGACGGCGGCATGGGCGCCGGCCCGGTGGAGTTCACGAGCGTCATGACAGAGCTCGGGCGCGCGCTGGCACCCGAGCCGTACCTCGACGCGGTCCTCGTCCCGGGGTCGCTCGTCGCCGCGACCGCCGACGACGACACCCGCGCCGAAATCCTCGGCGGGCTGGCTTCGGGTGAGCTGCTGATGGCGTTCGCCCACCTCGAGCCGGGCGACCGCTGGCCGGGCGCGAAGGTCGCCACCACGGCCACCGGAGGCAAGCTCAACGGCACCAAGGTTCTTGTCGGACATGGTGACTGCGCGGACAAGCTGGTCGTTTCGGCGCGCGCCGACGATGGTGTCGCCCTGTTCCTGGTGGACGCGGACGCCGACGGTGTCTCGCGGACTCCGTACCGCACGCACGACCGTCGTCGGGGCGCTCAGGTCGAGTTCACCGACGCCGCCGCGGTTCGCCTGGGCAGCGGCGACGCGACCCAGGTCATCGCCGACGCCGAGGTCGGCATCCAGACCGCGTTGTGCGCCGAGGCCGTGGGTGCCATGGAGCGCGCCCTCGACCTCACCGTCGAATACCTGAAGAACCGCAAGCAGTTCGGTGTCACGCTGTCACAATTCCAGACCCTGACCCAGCGCGCCGCCGACATGTACGCCCAGCTGGAGCTGGCACGCAGCATGAGCCTGTATGCGACAACCGCATTGTCCGACGGCATCTGTGACCCGGCCATCGCGTCGCGTGCGAAGCTGCAGATCTGCCGCTCCGGCCGGGTCATCGGACAGGAGGCGGTGCAGATGCACGGCGGTATCGGCATGACCGCCGAGTACCCGGTCGGCCACTACCTGAGCCGACTGACCGCGATCTCGCACACCCTCGGCGACGCCGCCGATCACGTGTCGGTGCTGGCACGCTCGGTCGGCGACCACGAGATGGTGATGATCGGCTGAGTCGGTTCGAACCGGCCACCAAGGCCCCTGTCGACGTTTCGGAATCATCCCGAAACGGTGGCGGGGGCCTTGGCGTTTCCGGGCGACGTGCCGATCTCGGATCGCTACTGTCTCTCTCATGAACCAGCTGCGCGACAACCTGGGTGACGCGGCCGCCTACAGCCTCATGGGGATCGTGTTGCTGGTCCTCGGATTCGTGGCCCTCGATCTCGTCACGCCCGGTCGATTGCGCAACCTCATCTGGCTCGACCACAACCGCAACGCGGTGATGCTGGCGACCGCCCAGGTGATCGGGCTGTCCATCGTCATGGTCGCCGGGGTCCGCGACTCGGTGACGCTCGATCTGTGGCGCGGCGTCCTCTACACCGTCGCGTACACGGTGCTGGCCATCGCCGTGATGATGTGGTCGTTCGTGCTGATCGACTGGCTGACCCCCGGCAAGCTGGGCACCCTGCTGCTCGACGACGACGAGCACCCGGCCGGCTGGATCTGCGGTGCCGTGTTCATCGGGGTGGGCGCCGTGATCGGCGCGGCGTTGAGTTCTTGACGGGCTGATGCGGGCGCGTCCGAGATGAGCGCAGGGTCGGGTTCCGACCGCGCCGAGCGGGCGCAGATCCTCGCCGAGCGTGCTCCGGTGCGCCCGATCGGAGGGAATCTGCGCCCGGTCGGCGGCGGTCGACAGCTATTGACGGTTGCTCAATAAGCTCTTATGGTCATCGCTGACTGATCGACGACACCGAGGGGAACACCATGGCCGCGCCGCTGATCGAGGAATCCATCGACATCAACGCCTCCGCAGAGGACGTCTGGGCGGTGATCTCCGACCTCAAGCGCATGGGCGAGTGGAGCCCGCAGTGCAAGAAGATGATCATCCGGGGCGGAACGATCGGCCTGGGCACGAAGTCGATCAACATCAATCGGCGTGGCCCGCTGGTGTGGCCGACGACCGCGAAGGTCGTCCGCTTCGCCCCTGCCAAGGAACTGGCGTTCCGCGTGGCCGAGAACCGCACGGTGTGGAGCTACAGCATCGAGCCGTCCGGTGCGGGCGTGCGGTTGACCGAGAAGCGTGAGGTCGGCAACGGCACCACCAAGGTGTCGTCGTTCCTGGTCGACAAGATGATGGGCGGGACCACCAACTTCGAGGCGGAGCTCAAGCTGGGCATGGCCGAGACGCTCGAGAAGATCAAGCGGACCGCGGAGTCGTCGACGACGCGCGCTGCCTGACGCGGGGGTCTCGATACGCCGGCTCGCTACGCTCGCGCGGCTGTTCGACCGACGGAAGGGGCCGTCGGCTCAGCGGTCGGAGAGCTTCTGCATCAGGGCCGGCAGATCCGCGATCGAGTCCACGATGTGATCCGGGACCGGGCCGAACTCGTCGCGTTGCAGCGCCCGCAGCGCGTCCTCGCGGAACTTCCCCGTTCGCACGAGCACCCCGATGAGGGCGGCGGCCTGGGCACCGAGCACATCGTTGTGCATGTCGTCGCCCACCATCACCACCTGGGTGGGCTCGAGTTGCATCAGTTCGACCGCGGCACGGAAACCGAGCGGTGACGGCTTCCCGATCGCTTTGATCTTCCGTCCGGCCGCCTTCTCCAGCCCTTCGAGATAGACGCCGGTGTCGATGCTGAGCCCGTCCGCTGTGGACCAGGTCATGGACCGGTGCATCGCGACCACCGGCACCCCGGCGACCATCAGCTCGAGGACCTGTGACAGGGCACGGTGGTCGAACACCGGACCCGCACCGCCGAGGACCACCACCTGCGCCCGGTCCGGTTGGTCGATGAGCTCGACCCCGGTCATGTCCTCGGCGATGGGGCCCTCGTTGAGCACCCAGGCCCGCTTGCCGGGGTGATTCGCGGTGAGATACTCAGCGGTCAGTTTGGCCGCGGTCAGGATCTCGTCGGCGGCGACGTCGAAACCGCAGTCGTTGAGTGCCTGAGCGATCTCGCCACGAGAGCGCGAGGTGGTGTTGGTCAGGAACATTCGCGGATAGCCCTGCTCAACAAGTTCGGCGACCGCCTCCACAGCTCCCGGCAGCGCTTTCCACGAGGTGACCATCACCCCGTCGATGTCCAGCAGCAACCCGAGAGTCATGCCCAAAAATCTAGACCCGTCAGCGGCACCCTGCACGGTCGCCGGGCCCGGATGGCATGCTGGGCGGATGCGATCGGTGTCGGATCACCAGGCCATTGTCGCGGCGCTGTTCGGTATCCCCGATGCCGCGACTGCGCGTGTCGCCGATGCACTCGGCTGTGTGACGGCGGCCGAGGTCGTCGCACCGATGGGACTCCCCGGATTCGACAATTCGGCGATGGACGGCTACGCGGTGATCGCCGATGAGATCGCTTCGGCCACAGACGAATCCCCGGTCAGCCTGCCGGTGGACCAGGACATCCCGGCGGGACGCACCGACCGGCTGACACTGGCCCCGGGTACCGCTCACCGGATCATGACCGGCGCACCGATGCCTGTGGGCGCCGATGCGGTGGTCCCGGTGGAGGCGACGGACGGCGCGGTCGACCGTGTCGCGATCCGAGCATCGGTGCCGTCCGGGAGACACATCCGCCGGGCCGGCTCCGACATCGAGGCCGGTGAGGCGGCGATACCCGCGGGCACCCGTCTCGGGCCTCCGCAGGTCGGCCTGCTCGCCGCCCTCGGCGTCACCGAGGTGTCCGTGCGGCCACGATTGCGGGTCGTCGTGCTGTCGACCGGCTCTGAGCTGGTGACTCCCGGCGAGCCGCTGCGCTACGGACAGATCTACGAGTCCAACGGACCGATGCTGACCGCGTCGGCACTCGAGGCCGGCGCCGACGCCACGCACCTGCACTACGTCACCGACGACGTGGACGCCTTCCGCGCACGACTCGACGAGATCAGCGACGACGCGGACGTCATCATCACATCGGGTGGGGTGAGTGCGGGCGCCTTCGAGGTGGTGAAGGATGCCCTGACCGGCACCGGCGTCGAGTTCTCCAAGGTCGCGATGCAGCCGGGAATGCCACAGGGGTGTGGTCATTACGCTGCCCCCGGCGGTCGTCGGGTCCCGATCATCACGCTGCCGGGCAATCCGGTGAGTTCACTCGTGTCGTTCGAGGTGTTCATCCGTCCACCGTTGCGCGCGGCGATGGGACTGCCGTCCGAGCGGCCGCGGGTCATCGCGCAGCTCACCACCGACATCCGCTCCCCCAGAGGGAAACGGCAGTTCCTGCGCGGAGTGCTCGGCGACGGCGACGACGGCACGCCCGTCGTGGACCCGATCGGCCCGCCGGCATCGCATCACCTGCGCTACCTGGCCAGGGCAGACGCATTGATCGACATCCCCGCCGAGACCGAGTCGGTGGCCGCCGGGTCCGCGGTCGACGTCATCGTTCTCTGAGCTGCCACCTGCACCGGGGTCTACCCGCTCTGTGACCGATGTCGCCGAAGCGCGATGAGGCCGGAGGCTCCGCCGGGCACGCTCTAAGCTGGGGCGAGCGGGCCCGCACGTGCCGAACGCACACCCGTTTTGTCGCAACAGGAGGTTGATTTTGGCCAGGCGCCCGCGTCCGGACGGAACGCGCAGCGGAGCAGGTCATCTCATCGACCTCGCACGCGAGACCATTCCCCCGGTTCACCGTGCCGGACTGCCTTTCGTCGCGGGACCCGCCGCGATCGCGATTGTCGGGCGCCACCACCCGTGGATCGCCCGGCCGGCCGCGCTCACCGCCGCGGCCTGCGCCGCATTCTTCCGCCATCCCTCCCGGGTGCCACCGACCGCCACCGGTGCGGTCGTGGCGCCGGCCGACGGCACCATCGCGCTGGTGGACGAGGCCGTGCCGCCACCCGAGTCGGGTCTGGGCGACGAGCCGCTACCCCGGGTCTCCACGTTCCTGTCCATCTTCGACGTGCACGTCCAGCGGGTGCCGGTCACGGGCACCGTCACCTCGGTGACGCACACGCCCGGATCGTTCGTGTCGGCCGATCTCCCGGAGGCCAGCAGCATCAACGAGCGCACGACGATGACACTGAGCTGCCCGGTCGGACCCCAGACCACCCGCGACATCGCCGTCGTGCAGATCGCCGGGCTGCTCGCCCGACGGATCGTCTGCGACCCCGTCGTCGGGGAGGGCCTCACCGTCGGGGACACGTACGGGCTGATCCGGTTCGGGTCGCGCGTCGACGTCTATCTACCCGCCGGGTCGGTACCTCTGGTGCGGGTCGGACAACGTGCGGTGGGCGCCGAAACCGTCTTCGCGGCCCTGGACTGACCCATGCCGAACGCCCGCAGATCCGAGCGCTCGACGTCGCATCGCACCCCGACCACCCACGCGACGCGACGCGCCCGCAGCACCACCGCGACCACGCCGCCGCCCGCCCGGATGCAGGCCGAGCGTGCCCGCTTCGCCAAACAGGCCGCCGTCGGGCGCATGTTCGTCCCGTCGGCGCTCACGATCCTCGCGATCTGTGCCGGACTGACGGCCATCCGGGTGGCGGGCACCGGCGACATCAATGCGGCCATGGGCCTCGTGGTGGCCGCCGCCCTGCTCGACGGCCTCGACGGCCGGGTCGCGCGGATGATGGGCGCGACCACCAGGATGGGCGCCGAGATCGACTCGCTCGCCGACGCCATCAATTTCGGGGTCGTACCGGCACTGATCGTGTACCTCCACCTGATGCCCGACGAGGACATCGGCTGGGCGTTCACCCTGATCTACTGCTGCGCGATTGTGCTTCGTCTCGCACGGTTCAACACCCTGCTCGACGACGACGAGGCGCCCGGCTTCACCCGCGACTTCTTCATCGGCGTGCCGGCACCGGCGGCCGCGATCATCGCGCTGCTGCCGATCGGGTTGTCGCAGCAATTCGGTTCGGGGTGGTGGACCTCGGTGCCGGTGGTGGGTGGATGGCTGGTGTTCGTGGCGCTGCTGGCCGTCAGCCGGGTGCCGACGGCATCTCTCAAGGCGGCGTCGGTGCCGCCGCGTGCGCTGGCCGGTCTGCTCATCGTGGTCGCCATCGGTGCGGCGCTGTTGCTGACGTTCCCATATGTCCTGATGATCATCGCCATCGTCGGCTACCTGCTGCACATCCCGTTCGCATGGCGCAATCGGCGCTGGGTCGCCGAGCGCCCCGAGCACTGGGAGGATCACCCCTCCGAACGACGCGCGCAGCGTCGGGCCATCGCCCGCGCGCAGCCGGGGCGTAGGCGACGGCTGACCACCGGCGGCAAATCGCAGGCCAGGCTCGGGCTCCGTCGCCCGACCGGTGTGGTCGCCGCGCCCGACTCCCCCGCGCCCGACTCCCCCGCGCCCGACTCCCCCGCGCCCGGCTCTCCCGTGCCCGACGTCGCGCCGCCCGAGTCCGTGTCCGACCCATCGAGCGAGGAGAACCCCTGATGCCGGGCAGCGTCCAGCTCACCCTGACCGCACGGGTGAACCCGTCGGCCGCCGATGCCCGCCGCGGGATCGTGCGTGTGCACTCCGAGGTGCTCACCGCGTTGGGCCTGCGTGAATGGGATGCGGTCTCGATCACCGGGGCCCGGGTGACCGCCGCGGTCGTCGCGGACGCCGGGTCCGGGACACCGACGGGGACCGCCCTGCTCGACGACATCACGTTCTCCAATGCCGGCGTCCGGGAGAACGCGTCGGTGGTGGTGGCACCGGTCCGCGTGCACGGCGCCACTCGAGTCACGGTCTCCGGTTCGGCACTCGCCACGCGGTCGGTCGACGAGACGACGCTGCGCCGCGCGCTCCTCGGCAAGGTCGTCTCGGTCGGCGACGCGGTCTCGTTGCTACCGCGGGATCTCGGTCCGGAGTTCACCGCCGGTGCGGCCACCCGGGCGCTCGCGGTGTCGGTCGGCATCACCTGGACCAACGAACTGTTGACGGTGACCGCCACCGATCCGGCCGGACCGGTCAGTGTGCAGACCAACACCGCCGTGCTGTGGGCGGGGGACGATGCCGGGGAACCGTCGTCGCCGCCCCCGTCGACGGCGCTGGGATTCGCGGCGTCACAGCCGTCGTCACCGGCACGACGGACCACTGGGAGCACGACCACTCCCGGTGTCACGTCACCCGGATCGTCGTCGACCACCGCCGTCCGCCCGGTCTCCACCCTGGTCGGTCTCGACGGCCAGGTCGCCAAACTCACCGAATGGTTGACGATCACCCTCGACGAACCGGAGGTGCTGAGGACGCTGGGGGCCGCGCCTCGTCTGGGTGTCCTGGTCACCGGTCCGGCCGGCGGCGGCAAGGCCACGATGGCCCGCTCGGTGTGTGCGGATCGCCGGCTGACGACGATCGACGGACCCACTGTCGGTGCGCTGGAGGCCGGCGCCCGACTCGAGGCGGTGCGGTCGGCGATCGCGGATCTTCGCGACGGCGGCGGTGTCCTGCTGATCACCGACGTCGATGCCCTGTTGCCCGCGCCGCAGGAGCCCGCACCTGCCGAACCGGTTTCCACGCTGATCCTCGACGAGTTGCGTGCCGCCATCGCCGACCGCGGCGAGAACGGTCAAGGCATGCCCGGGGGCACGATCGCATTGATCGCGACGACGGCCGAGGCCGTGCGCCTCGACAGTCGGCTTCGCGATCCGGCGTTGTGTGATCGGGAGCTGATCATCGGTCTGCCCGACATGGCCACGCGCGCCCGGCTACTGGGCGTCATCCTCACCGACGTGCCCAGCGAAGGACATCTCGATCTCGATGTGATCGCCTCGCGCACACCAGGTTTCGTCGCCGGCGATCTGGCCGCCCTGGCCCGGGAGGCCGCGCTGCGGGCCGCCGCTCGGGTGACCGGCGCCGGGAGCGCAGCGAGCGGGCCGAATCACACCGGCGCCGGGAGCGGAGCGAGCGGGCCGAATCACACCGGCGCCGGGAGCGCAGCGAGCGGGCCGAATCACACCACCTCCGACGACGACAGACCACGGATCGCGATGTGCACCGACGACTTGGTCGGGGCGCTCGAGGTGATCCGCCCGGTCTCGCGGATGGATTCACCAGAGGTGGCGCTGGGGTCGCTCACCCTGGACGAGGTCGGCGACATGGTGGAGACCAAGCAGGCACTGACCGAGGCCGTGCTGTGGCCGCTGCAGCATCCGGACACCTTCACCCGGCTCGGTGTGGAACCGCCGCGTGGTGTCCTGCTGTTCGGCCCACCGGGCTGCGGTAAGACGTTCGTGGTGCGGGCCCTGGCGGCATCGGGTCGGTTGTCGGTGCACACGGTCAAGGGTGCGGAGCTGATGGACAAATGGGTCGGGTCGTCGGAGAAGGCGGTGCGTGACCTGTTCGACCGGGCACGTGAGTCGGCGCCCTCGCTCATCTTCCTCGACGAGATCGACGCCCTGGCACCGCGGCGCGGTCAGTCCTCCGATTCGGGGGTCGGCGACCGCGTGGTCGCCGCACTGTTGACCGAGCTCGACGGCGTGGAGCCGCTGCAGGATGTGGTCGTGCTCGGGGCGACCAACCGGCCGGACCTGATCGATCCGGCCCTGTTGCGCCCTGGTCGTCTCGAACGTCTGGTCTTTGTGCCGCCGCCGGATTCGGCCGCTCGCGCCGAAATACTGCGCGCCGCGGGCCGCAACGTGCCGCTGGCCGACGGTGTGGATCTGCAGGCGTTGGCCGAGGACCTCGACGGCTACTCGGCCGCCGACTGTTCGGCGTTGTTGCGGGAGGCCGCGCTGTCTGCGATGCGGCGCGACATCGACGCCGCGACCGTCGGCCCGGAGGATGTGTCGGAGGCCCGGGCCCGGGTCCGTCCGTCGCTCGACGCGGCGCAGGTGGAGAACCTGCGCGCGTACGCCGAACGACGCGTGGAGTAGCGCGATCACCCGAGCGCGCGGAGATAGCGCTTTGTGATGAGCGTCTGGGCCAGTCTGCCCAGCGGGCCGCCCATCCGCGCCAGTCGACTGTGCGGCCGCGAGAACGCGGTGACGGTGAACGTGACGCTGCCGTCGTCCCGGATCTCCACGACGAAGAGTTCCTCACCGGATTCGGGATGACCGGGCAGGGTTCCGTACGCAAATCCTGCCCGCCGCCCCTCGTCGACGACGTCGACGACGCGGACCGGCGCGTGAATCCGTGCGGGTCCCACGCCGAGTGAGAGCACCGCGACGCCCCCGCCGATCACTGTCGGCTCCGAGGCCGAGATCGCCACTCCGGATCGGAGCTGGACCTGCCAGGTCAGCACGGCATCCCGGGCAGCCATGAAAGACGCAGCGCCGGAACCGATCTGAACGGAATCGGAGAGGTGGTGGTATCCGGCGGGCAACTCGCCGGCAGTGGCCGCGACCTCGGGATAGGTGAACGGAACGTCTCGGAGTCGGCGTGTGGTCGCCGTGTCCAGGGGTCGCCATCGCTGCACCATCGACCTCATTCAACCCGGGCCACACCGCAACGGCCACCGACGAGAGCTCCGCACCGTGCGGGCGCCGTCAGTGCGTCGCCCCGACCTCGATGAGAAGGACGCCGCCGACGATGAGGACGATGCCGAATCCCATCAGAAAGGTCAGCGGTTCATCGAACAGGAACCTGCTGAGAGTCGCGGTGAGCGCCACGCCGGCGGCCGCCCAGATCCCGTAGGCGACACCGACCGGCATGCCGTGGTCGAGACTGACGACGAGCATCGTGAAGGCCGCCACGTATCCGACACCGACCGCGACGAACCAGATCTTCTGCCCGGTCGAGGCCATCCGGAGCGCGAGTGTGCCCGCGACCTCGGAGACGATCGCACCGATCAGGAACAGCCAGGCCATCAGGGCACCGTCTGCTTCTCGTGCGCCTCCGGAGCGCCCTTGGGCCGTGCGGTCTGTGCGCCGATCTCGACACACAGCACCCCGCCGATGACGAGCACGATCCCGATGCTCATCACAGCGGTGAGCGGTTCGTCGAAGAGGACCTTCGACATCACCGCGGTGAGCGCGACGCCTGACGCTCCCCAGATTCCGTACGCGACGCCGAGCGGCATCCGGGCCCGGAGCACGAGTGTGAGGCACACGAACGAACCCAGATAGCCGATCACCATCACCGCGTACAGCGCCGGATGCTCGAGCGCACCCTTCATCGACAACGTCGCGGTCACTTCGAGCAGGATCGCTCCGACGAGCAACAGCCAGGCCGCGCCCGTCTGGTTCCTCATGACCCGGCCGAGTCGTCGACGGGCCGGGCCGGGTGCGGCGGTGCACGATGGCCGGCGCCGGCGGTGCCGTCGACCCCGAGGACCTCGTACCAGAAACCGGCCGGGTCCTCGGGGTCGCAGGTGCTGACGGTGGCGCACACGAGGTTCGAGGCCATGCGGCTCACGCTACCTCGGTGCTATCGCCTCGGGCCTCGGGCGCGTCAGGACGTGGTCGACCCCTGGGTGGGGGCGGTCTGGCCCGGCTGGCCGGGCATCTGACCCATGCCGCCCTGGCCGGTCTGGCCACCCTGGCCGGTCGAACCACCGGGCATCTGACCCATGCCACCCTGACCGGTCTGGCCACCCTGGCCGGTCGAACCACCGGGCATCTGACCCATGCCACCCTGACCACTCGAACCGCCAGGCATCTGACCCATACCGCCCTGGCCGCCGGATCCCATGCCGCCCGGCATGCCACCGCCTGGCATGCCACCGCCTGGCATGTTGCCGCCCTGCATGTTCATGCCGGGTCCCTGGTTCGACGACGACGAGTTGCCGGCGAAGTAGCCGGCACCGAACCCGATCAATGCGAACACGACGGCGATCCCGATACCGCCGGCGATGACCGCGTTGCGCAGCTTGTCGGTGACCACGGTGGTCGCGGCCGGACGGTCCGCCGGCTGTCCGGCCGGCCCGAACACGTCGGTCGGCGTGGCGTCGGGTCCCGGTGCCACGGCGTGCTCGGCGGGCTGCTCGGTAGAGGCGATCGTCGCCCCCTGTGGTGTGGACATCGGTGTTGGTCTCACTTTCTACGAAAAGTAAAAGAGACATCCACCCTGCGGTCGCCGGCTGGCCGCAGGCTGCCCCGCACCTGCCAGTTGGCTGTGCGATCGGACCAATCGGACAGCGAACCTGTCAGTCGACACTGATCTGATAGAACACCGACCCCCCACCACCGGCCGCCCCCGCAGTTGTGCCCACCTGCACCCAATAGGTGGCGCCCGCCTTCTCGGCCGACAGGATCACCACCTTCTGCCCGCCGTCGGAGCTGCGCTGGGATTCGGTGAAGCCGGCATCGGTGAGCGTCGTCACGGCGTTCTCGAGCACATTTCCCGAGTCACGACCGCCCTGCACGGTCGCCGACCATCCGTCCGCACGAGTTCCGTCGGCGGTCAGCACGGTGCCCTCCACCAACGGGACCTGCTCGGTGGGGAAGTCTTTCGGCAATGCCGCGCCGTCGGGTGCATCGCCCCCGTCGGCCCCGCAGCCGGTCAGCAGCACGGCGGCCGCGACAACAAGTGCGAGCAGCATTGACAGCCTGTCGAAGCGCATCATGCCAGCAACGGTAAGGTAGAGCGGGCGGGCGTTGCCCGTGACACCCCGCCCGAATCTGCGAAAGACGGTGTGCCCACTTGATCTCCGTGTTGGCTGCGCTCGCGCTCTGCGCGCTGCTCGCGCCGCCGGTGATCAAGTGGCTGGGAACCCGCGGTTTCTACGTCCTCGCGCTCGCTCCGGCCGGGGCGCTCGTCTGGGTCATCGTGAACTGGCCGCAGGAGGGGCAACCGCCCATTGTCGAGACGGTGAAATGGGTGCCCGTCCTGCACATGGACATCGTCACCAGGTTCGACACCCTGAGCGCGATCCTGTCGGTCCTCATCCTCGGTGTCGGCGCGCTCGTGCTGTGTTATTGCGCCCACTACTTCGACGACGCCCGGCCACGCGTCGCCGTGTTCGGCGGCGAGATGATCGCCTTCGCCGCGGCCATGTTCGGGCTGGTCATCAGCGACAACATGCTCGTTCTCTACGTGTTCTGGGAACTGACCACGGTGTTGTCGTTCATGCTGGTCGGCTTCTACGGCATCCGCGCCACCGCGCGCCGCGCCGCGACCCAGGCGCTGCTGGTCACCACCGCAGGCGGCCTGGCCATGCTCGTCGGCATCATCATGCTGGGCGAACGCGCCGGCAGTTACCTGCTGTCGGACATCCTGGCCGATCCGCCCGCCAGTGGCACCTACGTCGACTGTGCGGTCGTCCTGTTGCTCATCGGCGCGCTGAGCAAATCCGCGATCGTGCCGTTCCACTTCTGGCTCCCGGGCGCGATGGCCGCCCCGACCCCGGTGAGCGCCTATCTGCACGCGGCGGCCATGGTCAAGGCCGGCATCTATCTGATCGCGCGCCTCGCCCCGGCCTTCTCGACGACGCCGAGCTGGCACATCGCCGTCGTCGTGCTCGGCATGGTGACGATGGTCCTCGGCGGTTGGCGGTCCCTTCGCGAACTCGACCTCAAACTCGTGCTCGCATTCGGAACGGTCTCCCAGCTCGGCTTCATGGCGGTGCTGGTCGGCATCGGTGATGCGAACGTCGCCGTGGCCGGCATCACCATGCTCGTCGCGCACGCATTGTTCAAGGCCGCGCTCTTCATGGTCGTGGGCATCATCGACCACTCGACCGGTACCCGCGACATCCGCAAGCTGGCCCGCCTCGGCCACCGGCTCCCGGTGCTCGCGCTGACCGCGGCGGTGGCCGGGGCCAGCATGGCCGGGTTGCCGCTCACCATCGGCTTCGTCGGCAAGGAGACGGCCTTCGGGTCGGTATGGGACACCGGCGCCTATGTCCCTTGGCAGTCCGAGACGATCGACATCGTCCTGCTGGTCGGTTCGGTCATCACCTTCGCCTACACGTGCCGGTTCCTCTGGGGTGCGTTCGGCCGTAAGGTCCGCTCCACACCGAGCCCGGCGGTCGCCAAGATGCATCCGCCGACGCCGATGTTCCTCGCTGCGCCGATCGTGCTGGCGATCGGCGGCGTGGTGGCGGGCATCTTCAGCCCGCTGGTCGGTGACCTGTTCGAGCCGTACGCGGAAACCCTCCCGAGCTACGGCCACGAGCTCGAGCACCTCGCGATGTGGCACGGCTTCGGTCTGCCGGTCGTGTTCTCGATCATCGTGATCATCGGCGGCGCGCTGCTGTTCCTGTTGACCCGGCGGCTGCGCGAACAGCTGTTCCGGTACCGCCCGATCCTCAACGCCGACCGCATGTACGACGCGACCCTCCGGGCCGCCGACACCCTCTCGCTCCTGCTGACCCGCAACACGCAGCGCGGCTCGCTGCCCATCACCCAGGGCGTGATCCTGTCGACGGCGATCGTGGTGCCCGTCGCGGCGCTCGCCTGGGGTTCCCGGACACGCCTGGAGATCGCCGGGTTCGACACCGCGGTGCAGTTCGTGATCGGCGCCATCATCGCGGTCGCCGCGGTGGCCGCGGTCGTGCTGCGCAATCGCCTCGCCGCCACCCTCGTCGTCGGTCTCACCGGCTACGGCGCCGGCATGCTCTTCGCCCTCTATGGCGCACCCGACCTCGCGCTCACCCAGTTCCTGGTGGAGACGCTCACCCTGGTGATCTTCGTGCTGGTACTGCGCAAGCTCCCTGCCGAGCCCGAACCCCGTCACGCCACCGGATTCAAACCGCTGCGTGCCCTCATCGGCGTCGCGTTCGGCGCGTCATTGGTGATCATCGGACTGTTCGCGGCGGCGGCACGCTCCGAGCAGCCGCTGCACGTCGACATCCCGGCAGCTGCCTACGAGTTCGGCCACGGCGCCAACGCGGTCAACGTGCTGCTGGTCGACGTCCGGGCCTGGGACACCCTCGGCGAGATCTGCGTCCTGATCGTCGCGGCGACCGGCGTGGCGTCGATGGTGTTCCGCAACCGGCGGTTCGGTGCGGCTCCTCGCGTCGCCGATGCGGCTCGCCTGCAGGCCGGGATCAACGGCGAGGATGTGGACGACCCGATCCCGCCGGACCGGACCCGATGGCTGCTGGGCAGCGACTTCCGCGACCCGCGGCACCGGTCGATGGTGCTCGAGGCGACCACCCGACTGATCTTCCCGACCATGGTGGTGCTGTCGGTCTACTTCTTCTACGCGGGTCACAACGCCCCCGGCGGCGGCTTCGCCGGGGGCCTCACCATGGGCCTGGCGCTGGTGCTGCGGTATCTCGCCGGCGGACGATACGAACTCGGCGAGGCGCTGCCCATCGAGCCGGGTCGCATCCTCGGTGCCGGTCTGGCGATCTCCGCGGGCACCGCGGTGGCCTCGCTGCTGCTCGGTGCCCCCGCCCTGTCGTCGGCGGTCTTCGAGATGACGCTACCGGTACTGGGCCACGTGAAGCTCGTGACCGCGATCTTCTTCGACCTCGGCATCTACCTCATTGTGGTCGGTCTGGTCCTCGACGTCCTGCGCAGCCTCGGTGCCCGCCTCGACGTCGAGTCCACCGCCGTCGACAACACCCACGCACCCGTGCGCGCGACCGCGGGGGAGGTGCCCCAGTGAGCATCAACCTCGGACTGCTGATCGTCATCGGCGTGCTGGCGGCCTGCGGCGCCTACCTGTTGATGGAACGCAGCCTGATCCGCATGCTGTTGGGACTCCTGTTGTGCGGCAATGCGATCAATCTGCTGATTCTCGTGGTGTCCGGCGGCATGGGGAACCCGCCGATCCTGGGCCGGTCGTCGGAGAGCCGCGCCGCCGATGCCGATCCGCTGGCGCAGGCGATGATCCTGACCGCCATCGTCATCACCATGGGCGTCGCCGCCTTCGTGCTGTCGCTGGTCTACCGCCTCTTCGTGATCAACCGCGACGACGACGACCTCGAGGACGACACCGAGGACGTGAAGATCCTCAGCGGCTCGCTGAACACCGCCCCCGACCGTGACCGCACCGACGACCCGGTCACCCTGGCCGACACCGCGGCGGGCGATCTGTACGACGACGAGGGCAATCCGCTCACGCCGGAGGAGTTCGCGGCACGGCACGCGGAGATGATCGAGACCGACCTCATGCCCGAGGACGCCGACGTGGTCGACGAGAACGTCGACGAGAGCGAATCCGCGAGCAGTCCCGCCGACCCGACCGATGGAGCCCACCGATGATCCCGCAGCCGTCGTGGGTCCCGGTGCTCATCACCCTGCCCACTCTGGTACCCATCGTGGCGGCAGCCCTCACCCTGCTGGGTGGCCGCAGCCCGCGTTTCCAGCGGGCGATCGCGGTCGGCGCGATCTCCGTGGCGTTCATCGCGTCGTGCATGTTGCTCTACCTGACCAACGCGCGCGGCACGTTCGCCGTCACGATCGGCGGCTGGGGCGACAAGGGCTTCCCGAACGGTCCGCTGGGCATCACCCTCGTCGTCGATCAGCTCGCCGCGCTGATGCTGGTGGTCTCGACGATCGTGCTGCTGTGCGTCGTCGTGTACGCGGTCGGCCAGGGTCTTCGCGACGGGACGTCGCAGCAGCCGGTGTCGATCTTCCTACCGACCTATCTCATCCTGACCGCCGGTGTGTGCAACGCGTTCCTCTCCGGCGACCTGTTCAACCTGTACGTGTCGTTCGAGGTGCTGCTGGCCGCGAGCTTCGTGCTGCTCACGCTGGGCGCGAGTCCCGAACGGGTCCGCGCGGGCGCCTCGTACGTGATGGTCTCGATGGTCTCGTCGCTGATCTTCCTGTCCGGCATCGCCTTCGCCTACGCGACCACCGGGACCCTCAACCTCGCCGAGATGGCCGCCCGACTCGATCACGTCCCCGACGGCACGCGCAACGCGCTGTATGCGGTGTTGCTCGTGGCCTTCGGCATCAAGGCCGCGGTGTTCCCGCTGTCCACCTGGCTGCCCGACTCGTACCCGACGGCACCCGCGCCGGTCACCGCGGTGTTCGCCGGGTTGCTCACCAAGGTCGGCGTGTACGCGATCATCCGGGCCCACACCCTGCTGTTCCCGGGCGGGTCGATGGACAACGTGCTCCTGATCGCGGGGCTGTTGACCATGCTGATCGGCATCTTCGGCGCGATCGCACAGTCCGACATCAAACGACTGCTGTCGTTCACCCTCGTGAGTCACATCGGTTACATGGTGTTCGGCATCGCGTTGTCGTCGCGGTTCGGGTTGTCGGCAGCCATCTACTACGTCGCCCACCACATCCTGGTGCAGACCACACTGTTCCTGGTGGTGGGCCTCATCGAACGTCAGGCCGGGTCGTCGTCGCTGCGCCGGCTGGGCGGGCTCATCGCGACCCCGGTACTCGCCGCGCTGTTCCTGATTCCGGCCCTGAATCTCGGTGGCATCCCGCCGTTCTCCGGGTTCATCGGCAAGGTCGCGCTCCTCGAGGCCGGCGCCCAGGACGGCTCTGTGCTGGCGTGGGTCCTGGTCGCAGGCTCGGTGGTGACGAGCCTGCTCACGCTCTACGTCATGGCCCGTGTGTGGACCAAGGGTTTCTGGCGCGCCCGCGCGGACGCACCGGAGGGCGACCTGGCCGATCAGGGCCCGTCGGCCCTGATCGACGAGAGCACCGACATCGCCTTCGACGACCGGGCCGACGTCGGCCGGATGCCGATCGGCATGGTCATCCCGACCGCGGTGATGGTCGCCGCCGGACTCGTGCTGACCCTGTGGGCCGGTCCGATCATCGGTTTCACCGACCGCGCGGCGGCCGACATCGCCGACCGTGGCATCTACATGCAGGCAGTACTCGGAGGTGACGGCCGATGAAGAACCGCGCCGCGGCGCGTCCGTTACGTGCGCGCATCATCACCGCCTGGCGTGTGTCGCTGCTGTTCATCTTCTGGAACCTGGTGAGCGGCTACGTCTGGGTGCGTGATCGGGTCCGCATCCCGCGCTGGCTCGGCAGCGATGGCCGCGAGGTCGCTGTCCGGCTCTGGAGCCTGGCCTGGCTCACCTTCGTCTGGGTGTTGCTGTGGGGCACCATCTCGTGGGCCAACATCATCGGCGGCCTGGTGCTGGCGACCGCCATCGTCACCCTGTTGCCGCTGCCGCGGGTGCCGGTCGAGGGGCGCATCCACCCGATCGGGTTGCTCGTCCTGATCGGACGGCTGATCGTCGACTTCTTCATCTCGAGCGCCCAGGTGGCGTGGGCGGCGATCCGGCCGGGGAAACCACCACTCGGCGCGGTTGTGCGGGTCCGTCTGGCGATCAAGTCCGATCTGGTCCTCACCCTGGCCGTCGACTATCTCAACCTGGTGCCCGGCACCATGGTGCTCGAGATCGACCACCGCAGGCGCATGCTCTACATCCACGTCTTCGACGTCCGCAACGAGAAGCGCCTCGCGGCGTTCCGCAAGCAGGTCGAGTTCGTCGAGCGGGCGTTCATCCGAGCATTCGAGCGCGACAGCGAGTGGCATCCGAGTCCGTACCACGGGATCGACGAGGACTACCACCGCGTCGCACGCGCGAACGGGGGTGAGCGATGACCTACGTCTGGGTGATCGTGAGTGCGATGCTGATGATCGCCGCGGTACTGACGACCATTCGAATCCTGCGCGGTCCCACCACGCTCGACCGGCTGGTCGCCCTGGACACCGTCATCGCACTCTGCATGTGCGGACTCGGTGCGTGGGCCGCGTACAGCCGCGATTCGACCGTGGTGCCCGCCATCGTCGCGCTGTCGCTGGTGAGTTTCGTCGGGTCGGTGGCCATCGCCCGTTTCCGAGTGAGGGATGACGAGACATGATCGGTGACATCATCTCGTCGGTGTTGTTGATCCTCGGGTCGGCGATGGCGCTGACCACCTCCATCGGCATGCTGCGCTTCCCGGACACGCTGAGCCGGATGCACGCGTCGACGAAGCCGCAGACCTTCGGCCTGCTGCTGGTCCTGATCGGCGCGATGATCCGCCTCGGCCGCAACGTGGACGTCGGCATGCTGGTCCTGGCCTGCCTGTTCGCCCTCATCACCGCGCCGGTGATCGCGCACCGCATCGGCCGGCTGGTCTATCAGGAGCAACGGGCACGCGACGGTCTGATCGCACGCGAGGACATGGAGTCCGGCACCCGGGACTAGTCCCACCCGCCGACCACCGTGCGCACCTCCTCGCCGATCGTGCGCACTTTCCCGCCGATCGTGCGCTCACAAAGACGCGTGCGCACAGTCGGCGAAAAACTGCGCACGCTCGGCGAGGTTCTGTACCCGCTCGGCGAGGTTCCGCGCACGATCGGCGACGATGTGCGCACGGTCGGCGCATGGCACTGTCACTCCAGCTCGCCGACCACTGAGTTCACCACGGCGCGCAGGTCACCGGTGCGCCGATAGACCTCGCGCTGGCGCTGGTAACTGGTACCGCGAGCGGCGATGTCGGCGACGCGAGAGAGTTCGTCGACGCAGTTGAGGTCGTGAGCCACCGGCGCGAGCCGGGCGAGTACGTCGGCGAGATCGTCGGTCACCAGACGCTCGGTGCAGTCCGAGTCCAGGATGACGATGGCGTCCAGCCCGTATCTCGCTGCGCGCCACTTGTTCTCCTGCACCAGCCAGGGCGCCATCTGTGGCAGGTTCTCGCCTGCCTCGAGTCGCCGATCGAGATCGACGACGAGACAGTGGATCAGCGCGACCAGCGCCGACAGCTCGCCGAGGTTGGTCATCCCGTCGCAGACCCGGACCTCGATGGTGCCCAGGTGCGGCGAAGGCCTGATGTCCCACCGGATCTCGTTGAGGTGATCGATGATGCCGGTGGTCATCTGGTCGGTGACGAAGCCCTCGAACTCGGTCCACGTGCCGAACTGGAACGGCAGACCCGCCGTCGGCAGCTGCTGGAACATCATCGCGCGGTTGCTGGCGTAACCGGTGTCCTGACCCGCCCACATCGGCGACGACGCCGACAGTGCCAGCAGGTGCGGATAGTAGTTCAGCAGGGCGCCCAGGATCGGTAACACCTTGTCGCGGTGACTGATCCCGACGTGCACGTGCACTCCCCAGATCAGCATCTGACGCCCCCACCACTGGGTGCGCTCGATCAGCTCCGCGTATCGGTGCCCCTCGGTGAGCAGCTGCGTCGACCACTCGGCGAACGGGTGGGTGCCTGCACCGTATAGATCGACACCGAGTTCCTCGGTGAGGCCGCGGATGCCGTCGAGCGTGGCGGACAGATCCGCAATCGCCTCGGGCGTGTCACGGCAGACACCGGTGACGATCTCCACGGTGTTGCGCAGCAGTTCCTTGTGTACCTTGCCGCGACGGTCCGGCACCCGCTCGGACACCAGCGCGAACAGGTCCGCGGCCGAGTTCGACAGATCGCCGGACGCCTTGTCGGTCAGGGCGAATTCCCATTCGACCCCCAGGGACGGGGTCGGCGAGCCGTCGAACTCGATCGGGGTGATCATGGCCGCGGATCAGAACCGCATCGGGTCACTCGTGAGCCTCGATGACCCCACACGCCAGCCGACTACCCGCATCGCCGGTCTTCATCGTCTGCTCGTCCGGCGCCGGTGCATACCGGGTGGGGATGTTGGCGAAGTTGTCCGCCTTCTCGTGGATGACGATCGCCTTGCCGACGATCTGCCCCAGATTCACCGCGTCGGTGGTGGTGACCGTCTCGCCGGTGCCGTCCTTCAGGACGTTGATGGACACCAGGTCTCCGCTGGACGGATGACCGGTGTGCCCGTCGACCTGCAGGTGGCTGCCGGCGCTCGAGAACGCCTCGCCGCCGCCGGTCTGGCAGACGCCGTTCTGGTGGATGTGCATGCCGTGGAAGCCGGCCGGGATCCCGCTCTCGGCGTTCAGCCGCACCGTGACCTTGACCGACGACCCGCTCGGCGCGAACGTCGCCTCGCCGATCGATTTGCCGCTGTCGTCGATCAGGTTCGCGGTTGCGTCCTCCTTGGGCGACTCGCCCGCGCCGTCGGCGTCGTCGACCTCACCGGGAGGCGCCTGGTTTCCGGTCACCACCGACGGGGTGGTGCCGGGTGTGTCGGTCGCCGACTCGTCGGGAGTACATGCGGCCAACGCCGCGCCGACGATGCCGGCTGCGGCCAGCACGGCCAACGTGCGACGGGTCGAATTGCCGGTTTGCGATCTGACGGTCATGTCACTCCTTGTGATCTGAACGGACCCTGGTCTGGCGGACTGTCATCGGGGTACAGGTCGAGCCGGCGTCGTCATCGGGTGACCACGATGACCGGGATACCGTCCGCACACTGCGTGAACGACGACGGGCGGGACTCCACGCTCGCGTCGCCGCCGAGTGCGGCGGCCACCTCGTCGGCGGCCGACTTCTGGCCGTCGTCGTAGAAGATCGTGTTCTCCGTGATCGACGATGTGGTGATGTTGCCGGGCGACGCGGTCTGGAAACCCTTGGCCTTCAGATTGTCGGCGACCTCGCCGGCCAGGCCGGAGACCGCTCCCGCGTTGAAGACGCACAGCTCCGGCGTGTCGGCCGACGCGCTCGCCGACGACGACGCGGAGGCGGACGCAGCGCTCGGTGCCGCCGCCGACGTCACCTGGCGCTGGGCGTTCTGCAGATCCTGCTCGGGATTGTCGCCACTGGTCGCAGCGGAATGCCAACCCAGTCCAATGCAGACGATGGCCAATGCCAGCAACAGCATGGCACCGGCGCGGAGCGGCAGCCGGCTCGGTTCACGATCAGGATTCATCACCGAGAACCTTACTTCACATCCGATGGTGTGCCGGGTGCGGTCGCCGCTGTCGTGAGGCCGGTGCGATCAGGTGATCTCGAAGCCGAGACGACGGGCCGCGCGAGCCTTCTGACGCGACGCCCGCAACCGTCGCAGACGCTTGACCAGCATCGGATCGGCGGCCAGTGACTCCGGCCGATCGACGAGGGCGTTGAGCACCTGGTAATAGCGGGTGGCCGACAACCCGAAGAGCTCTTTGATGGCTTCTTCCTTGGCTCCCGCGTACTTCCACCACTGCCGTTCGAACGCGAGGATGTCGTGCTCACGACGGGACAGCCCATCCGGACCGACCTCGTGCGGGTCGGCGGGATTGGTCGGTTCGGTGGCAGCGTCTGTGTGGGTGGGGTCTGTGGGTGTGGGTTGATCGCCCTGCTTCTGGCTTCGCGCAGCTGCGCCGTCCATCTCGCTCCCTCAAGATCGCCTCGTGCACATCACATCGCTGGATATGGTCCCCCGACCCACCAGCCCGAACAAAACTCCACCGAACCGGATATTCAGGTCGCCGAACAAATCACAGCAATGTGGTTCGGTGATCATCTAACCACGATCGGCGGGCCGGTTCGTGGTGTGACTCGCCATGACCCTTCGTTCACCGGATGTGGCACGCTCACTTCCACTCCCGCCGCCATGGCGACACGCGGACGAGCCGTGTGAGGTCGCTCGGTAATCTGTCCGGCATGGCAATCCTCCCGATCTGCATCGTCGGCGAGCCGGTGTTGCATGACCCCACCGAACTCGTCGAGCTCGATGCGCAGCGTCGTCCCGCGGCGGAGCTCGTGACGCTTCTCGACGACATGTTCGCGACCATGGACGCCGCCAACGGTGTCGGCCTGGCCGCCAATCAGGTCGGGGTCGGCAAACGGATGTTCGTCTACGACTGCCCGGACGGCGAACGGTACGAGGCGCGGCGGCGGCGCGGTGAGGTGATCAACCCCGTGCTCGAGACATCGGAGATCCCGGAGACCATGCCCGATCCCGACGACGATGACGAGGGTTGTCTGTCCGTGCCGGGTGAGCAGTTCCCCACCGGGCGGGCCGACTGGGCTCGCGTGACCGGAGTCGATCGCAACGGTGACGAGGTCGTCGTCGAGGGCACCGGATTCTTCGCCCGCATGCTGCAGCACGAGGTCGGCCATCTCGACGGTTTCCTCTATGTCGACGTGCTGATCGGCCGCAACGCCCGGGCCGCGAAGAAGGCAATCAAGCGTCAAGGCTGGGGTGTGCCGGGGTTGTCGTGGCTCCCCGGGGCCGTCGACGACCCGTTCGGGCACGACGACGAGGACTGAGGCATGGATGCCGTGACCGGGCGCTGTCACCGGTGAGCGCACCCTTCGTCGGCGACCGGATCGTCGTGCGCTATCGCCTCGGCGACGCCACCCCCGCGGACTGGCGCGGCGACCGGGCGGCCGCGCAGTCGGACGTGACCGGCATCCTGCGCGAGGACGGGGACCCACTGGTCATCGACCGGGACGGCACACCCGAATCCATTCCACGGGTGGCCATCACCTCCGTCCGGGTCCTGTCCCGGGTGACGGTCCGCAATTCCGAGATACGGGCCGTCGAGGCGGCGGCCGCGGCCGCCTGGCCGGGCACCGAATCGGCCATGGTGTCCGGCTGGCTGTTGCGGGCGGGCGGCGGGTTCACCCGGCGCGCCAATTCGGCGGTGCCGCTGGAGTTCGGTGCCGACACCGACTCCGACGCGATCGCTGCAATGCGTGGCTGGTACTCGACCCGCGGTCTGCCGACGATGATCGCGCTGCCCGAGCGACTCATCCCCGCCGGGCACATCGACGGCCGGCCGGCGAGCGGTGAGGTGCAGATGCTGGTCCGCGATGTCGCCGGCCTCCCGACGGCCACCTCGAAGGTGCCCGTCCGGCAGACCGACGCCCCGACGACCCCGTGGCTGCGCGCGTACCGCGGCGTCGAGGTCGACGTCGAGGTCGCCGCGGCGGTGGTGTCCGCATCGCGCGGACCGGTCGCCTTCGCATCGATCGGCGACCACGACGATCCGGTGTCCATCGGTCGCGCCACGGTCACCGAGTCGACCGACGGCACCAGGTGGCTCGGTCTCACCGCGCTGTGGACCTCGTCGGCCCGGCGCCGCGAAGGGCTCGCCGGAGCAGTGCTGTCGGGTCTCGTCACATGGGGAGTCGAGCACGGCGCGCAGCGCACCTACGTGCAGGTCGAGGAGGACAACCGGATCGCCGGGAACTGGTATCGCACCCTCGGTTTCGGCCTGCATCACACGTACCGGTACGTCGAGATCTGATGTTCTCGTAGGGTAAATGCGTGGTGGCGGCGAGCGCGAGCAAGCGGCGGCAGGCGATCCTGTCGGTGGCCACCGTGGTCGCCATCGCCGTCGTGGCGGCGCTGACCTGGGCACTAAGCGGCGGAGGCGACGACCACGGGTCGGCGACCGCCGACTCGTCGACGACGAAGAACTCCACCGCATCGGGGCAATCGACGTCCGGTGCGCCGGGGGCCGTACCCGCACACGTCCTGCACACCCTCGCTCTGATCGACGCGGGCACCTGGCCCGAGGCCGCCAACGCGCCCGGTACCCGGGGCGGGGACGTCTTCCGGAATTCCGAGGGCAACCTGCCGGCGACCGACGACCGCGGCCGCCGCATCACGTACCGCGAATGGGACGTCAACCCCAAAGAACCCGGGCAGAGCCGCGACGCCGAGCGGATCGTCACCGGCAACGACGGCAGCGCCTGGTACACCGCCGACCACTACCGCACCTTCGTCAAGATCCGGGGGCCCGACCTGTGACCACCTCCGAGCACTCCCCGATCCCGCTGGCACAGTTCATCTCCGCCGCCGGGCGTTTCGGTCCGGTGGCCGGCGTGTTGACCGGGTCCCGGCTGTCGACGGTCCCCCACAACCTCACAGTGCGGTCCGTCGACGCCGACCGGATGCCGACAGTCGCTGCCCTGTTCGACGAATTCGCCCGGGCCTGGTCGTTTCCCGACCACTTCGGCCGAAACAAGGACGCCTTCGACGAGTGCATGCGCGACCTCGACGACACGCCGCCGGACGTGCGCCCGCCGTCCGCCTACCTCACCGTGATCGAGAACGCGCCGCGGCTGCTGAGTCACGAACCCGACGATCTGCGCTGGTTCGCCGGATCTCTCGAGTTCTACCGCGATCACTACCGCGACGTCGCCGATCCGGCGGCCGCCTTCGCCGTCGCACTGCTGAGTCCACCCACCCTCCGTCGACGGGTCGAGACACGCTGGCACGACGCCGGCTCGCCGGTCGCCCTGATAGAGAGCTGACATGCGCATCGCCACCTGGAACGTGAACTCCATCCGTGCGCGCTCGGAGGCCGTCGTCGGCTGGATGGAACGCAACGACATCGACGTGCTCGCGATGCAGGAGACGAAATGCCGCGACGACGAGTTCCCGCTGATGAGCTTCCTGGCCGGCGGCTACGACGTCACTCATGCGGGCACTGGCGGGTTCAACGGGGTCGCCATCGCCTCCCGGATCGGGCTCGACGAGGTGGAGATCGGCTTCGAGGGTCAGCCGAATTTCGGAACCGAGCACACCGCGCCGGCGCGGGAGGCTCGCGCGATCTCCGCGCGGTGCGGCGCCGTACGGGTGTGGAGCCTCTATGTGCCCAACGGCCGTGCCCTCGACGACCCGCACTACCGGTACAAGCTCGACTGGCTGGCCAGACTCCGCGACATCGGGTCACTCTGGCTGGCCCACGACCCCGCGGCGCAGATCGTCCTGGCCGGTGACTGGAACATCATCCCAACCGATGCCGACGTCTGGGATCCCGCGCAGTTCGAGGACAGGACCCACGTGTCCGAACCCGAACGGGCCGCCCTGCAGGCGATCCGGGACGCCGGATTCCACGACTCGGCGCACCCCTACGACGATGCGTACACCTTCTGGGATTACACCCAGCTCCGGTTCCCGCGCGACGAGGGCATGCGGATCGACTACCTGCTCTGCTCGCCCGCGTTCGACGACCGGGTCCGCGGCGCCTTTGTCGACCGCAGCGCCCGAAAGGGCAAGGGTGCCAGCGATCATGCCCCGGTCGTCCTGGAGGTCTGAACCAGACGGACGCGACAGGCCAGCGGCGTAGCACCAGAATGAGCTTAGGCTAAGCTGCTCCCATGACTCGTCCGTTGCGTGTTTTCTTCGTGATGATCACCGTGCTGGTGACGACGATGCTGGCAGTCAGCGCCTGTAGTGCGCCCGACGAATCCGATGGGGGCGGTGCACCCATCCAGGTCAACACGTCCAAGGGTTCGGTCACCATCAACGGCGTGCCCAAGCGCATCGTCGCCCTCGGGGCGCAATGGATCGATGTCGCACTCTCGTTCGGGGTCACACCGGTGGCATACCTCGACAACATCCAGATCCTGACCGGCAAGCCGGCGCCGTGGTCGAGCGACAAGCTCAAGGATTCGACGCCGATCAGCACCGACGACGTCGTCGCACAGGTCGCCAAGGCGAAGCCGGATCTGATTCTGGCGACCTCGTACATGGCCGACGGCCAGCCCGAGATGTACAACCAGATCTCCAAACTCGCGCCGACCATCCCCGGCATCACCGGCAAGCAGATCGACCCCTGGCAGGACATGGTCACGTTCTTGGGAACCGTGTTGCGGCAGCCCGACAAGGCCAAGGAGATCACCAGTGGCGTCGACTCGAAGGTCGATGCGACCAAGAACGAGCTCCCCGGACTCAACGGCAAGACGTACACGATGGCCTACATGTACTCGAACGATCAGATCCAGGTCCTCGGCGATCCCGACGACGGCGCAACCTCCCTGTTCAGTTCACTCGGCATGAGCATCGCCCCCGCGCTGGTGGCCGGCTATCGACGCAGCGGACAGCCGCGATATCCCATCTCGACCGAGAACGTGCCACTCCTGAATTCCGACCTGTTGGTCATCACCGCCAACACCGATCAGTTGATGTCGTCGCTGCAGAAGCTGCCCGGCTATCGCAATCTGCGATCGGTGCGCAGCGGCGCCGTGAGCCGTCTGACGGTCGCCGAGATCGGCGGACTGAACGAGCCGACGCCGCTGTCCATCCCGTACCTGCTCGACAAGATGCATCCGGCGATGGAAAAGGCTGCCGGCTGACGACCCGATGACGAACTCGACAACACCGGCGACTACACCGGCGACTGCGCCACAGACCGTCTATACGCTCACCGACGGCGCGCGATGCCTGCTCGGAGGAGGCGGCGTCGCCGTCCTGCTACCGGCCAAACAGCGGCTCGACGGATTGTCACCGGGTCAGATCGCGACGTTGCGAACGCTCAACGGCGGACCACTACGGATCGCCGACGACGCCGACGAGGACACCGTCGACCTGTTAAACCGCCTGGTCGGCGCCGGTGTGGTGTCGCTGATCGTATCCGCTGGACAGCGGGACCTGTACTCGCTACGCCCCTTTCGCCGGCCATCGCAGCCACGCCCGGTCCCATGCTCGGACGCGTTCGAGCTGTCACGGTTCACCGTGGTGCGGCGCAACGGCACCGACGTGGTCGCCGAGCACCCTCGATCATGGTGCGACGTCGCCATCCACGACGCGGAAACTCTCGCGACGCTCGTGGGGCTGGGTTCCGCGCTGCCGGCACAGATCCGCGACCGGCTCGCCGCCGACCTGGCATGGTCGGGTCACGCGGTCGGGCCGGGAACCGAGTCACACGACTTCGCCACGCGCAGTTGGAGTCCGCACGAGCTGTGGTTCCACCGGCGCAGCACCGTCGGCGACCGCGGCACCAGCTGGGCACACTTCGGGCCGACCCGGTGGGCGGACGGCGAGTTCGAGCCACTGCCGGCGCGGCGCGAGCGCTACGACGGCGAGCCCGTCTCCCTGCCCACCCCCGACCTCGCGGCATTGCGCCAGGACGACCAGCCACTCACTGCGGTCGTCGAGGACCGGAAGTCGGTGCGCGACTTCGACGATCGTCATCCAGTGACCGCCGCACAACTCGGCGAGCTCCTCCACCGGTGCGCCCGAACCCGCAGCGTACGCACCACGAACGCGAATCGCGCAGTACCCGAGGAACTTCCGTCGCGCCCGTTTCCCTCGGGTGGGTCACTCTACGAACTCGAGGTGTATGCGGTGGTGCGCATCGCCGACGGCATCCCGGCCGGGATGTACCACTACGATTCCTTCGACCACGTGTTACGCCCGGTGGCGCCGTACGACAGTCCCGCCGTCCGCAGGCTCGTCGCACCCGCCTCCCTCACGCTGGCCGACGGGCAGCTCCCGCAGGTGCTGCTCGTCCTCGCCGCCCGACCGGGCCGGATCATGTGGACCTACGAACAGATGCCGTACGCGGTGATCCTCAAACACGTCGGAGTACTGACGCAGACGCTCTACCTCACCTCCACCGCAATGGGTTTGGGGGGTGTGGCACAGGGATACGGCGACACGGCGGCATTCGCCGAGGCCACCGGGGCCGACGAGCTCACCGAGTGCAACGTCGGGAGTTTCGTGGTCGGCACACCGCGCTGAGCCTGCCGGTTCTCGCGTGGCGCCCGGCCCGGGGCTGCTGGTCAGGTCATCCGGCCGCCCAGCGCGGTCGCCAGCGCAGTCACCGAGTCCTCCCACAGCCCGGTCAGCACGTCGACCTCCGCCGCAGTGAGCAGATCCGCCCCGTAGCGCCAGTTGGTCACCAACTGCGGACCGGCGTCGGTGGCCCGGACCACCGCGACGACGTCCAGCGTGTAACGCAGGGGCAGGTCGGGTTCGGGATCGGTCGGGAGATGCTCGTTGATCTCCAGGTCGGTGATCGGCGACCATGGTTCCCATCCGGCGGCGCCCTGCGCGCCCGGCGTGTGGAGATCGAATCGGCCGAGGTAGTTGAACTCCACCTGCGGCTCCGGCGCTTCGAGCAGTTCCGGCACCCGGGACAGGTATTTCAGCACACCGAAATCGAGCCCCATCGACGGGATCCGCCCGACGTGGGCGGCGACTTCGTCCAGCAGATCGGCGCCGGCCTGCGGATCGGATGTCGCCGCGTCGATGTCGAGGTCGCGACCTGCCCCGAGCCGGACGGGGAACACCGTGGTGAACCACCCCAGCGTCCGCGTGGTGTCGACATCGGGCCCGGCCAGCGCATCTTCCCGACCATGTCCCTCGAGTGCGATATACGCCCCGCCGGTCGCGTCCTCACCCCGCCGGTGGCGCCACGTGGCGAGCGTCAGCGTCAGCGCGGTCAGCAGGAATTCGCGCATACCGATGCTCTTGTCGATCGCCCGCAGGACCTGTGCAGTGGTCCCGACCCCGGTATGGGTGACCGCCGAACGCAGCGACGACCAGGTATCCGTGTCGGGCGCCGGCCTGCGGGACCCGATCGCCGGATCGGGTCCCGACACCTCGCTCACCCAATAGGACTGCTGGGCAAGCACATCCTGGCGGCTGCTCCTGCCGGACACGTACTCACACCACCGTCGATAGTCGCTGTACTCGGTCTGCAGGACCGGGGTGTCGCCCGCATCGATGGCGCGGCCGGCGGTCGCGAGCTCACCAAAGATCACCTGCCAGCTCACCGCATCCACGGCGAGATGGTGGATCGCGAGCAGTAACAGATCGTCGGTTGCGTTGCAGCGTAACCGGACCGCCGAGATCATCCGTCCCGCGACCGGATCGATCGCATCGTTTGCCCGACGGGCCGCCGCGGTGATCCCGTCTCCTGGTTCATCGACCGACAGCGTCATCAGTACCGCGGCCGCATCGACCGTTCCCGGTTCGCGGGTGAGCAGACCGTTCGCAGAGATCTGGGACCGCAGCATGTCGTGACCGTCGATCAACGACCGGAGGATGTCGACGAGTCCGGCGTCCGAGAGTCCCTGCGGCAAGGCGAACAGCACGGTCTGGGTGAAGCGGCGGTAGTTGCCGAACTCGTACATCCACTCGACCACCGGCAACGCCGGCACCGGGCCGTAACCGGATGCGGAGGCGATCACGGCATCGCCAGCCCGGTCGATGGCGTCGCCGAGATCCTGGATGGTCGGATGCGACAACACCATTCGCGGCGTCACCACGAGATCACAATCGCGCAGGGCGTTCACCATGGCCATCGCCACGATGCTGTCCAGGCCCAGGTCGAAGAAGTCCTCGTCGACGCCGGGTGTGGACCCGAGCACGTCGGTGATCACCGATCGTACGACGGTCGCCGTGGCGGACAGGTCTGCCACGGCGGTTCCGCTTCGGGCTCGGAGAGATTCGGCGGCCGACTCGGCCAGCACCCTGCTGTCGAGTTTTCCGTTGCTGTTCATCGGCAGCACTGGGAGACAGAGAATCCGGGAGGGCACCATGTGGGCCGGAATCGCTTCGGCCAGCGCGCCGCGGAGCCCACGGGCCTCGAGGTCCGTGCCGGCGGCGAAACCGACGAGCGCCGGACCCGCTGCCCGGTCGACCACGACGACGGCCGCGTTCGACACCCCGGCCAGTCGCCGCATCGCGGCTTCGATCTCGCCCGTCTCGATCCGGTAGCCGCGGATCTTGACCTGGTCGTCGCTGCGGCCGACGAAGATGAGTTCCCCACGGGCGTTGCGGCGTACCAGATCTCCGGTTCGGTACATTCGCTCGCCGATGCCGTCGGGATCGGCGACGAAGCTCGTCGCCGTCAGCGCGGCCTTGCCCTGGTAACCACGGGTGACCTGGGCGCCGGACAGGTAGAGTTCGCCGGGCACACCGGTCGGTACCGGACGCAGCCGGGAGTCGAGAACGTGTGCGCTCATTCGATCCGTGGCGGTGCCGATGATCGGCGACGGTGAATCCGCGATCCGTGCTACGACCGCCTCAACCGTTGTCTCCGTCGGTCCATAGCAGTTGTACGCCGACGTATCCGGCAGCCCGGACAGCTGTTTCCACAACGCGGGCCCGATCGCCTCACCGCCCAGTGCCAGCACGGTGAGATGTGCATGCCCGCCTCCGGACTCCCCCAACAAGCCGGCGGCGGCCAGCTGGCCGAACATCGAGGGCGTGGTGTCGATCATGTCGATCTCCCGCTCCGAGAGACCCGCCACCAGGCGACCGGCATCACGCATCTCGTCGTCGTCGAAGAGATGTATCGCGTGGCCGTCGAGCAGACCGGCCAGCGGCTGCCAGGAGGCGTCGAAGCTGAACGTCCACGCATGCGCGATGCGCAGCGGGCGGCCGAGCCGATCCCGGGCCGGCGCGAGCATCTGGTCACGATGATCGCGGCAGTAACTCACCAGCGCGCGGTGGGTTCCGATGACGCCCTTCGGTTCACCGGTCGAGCCCGAGGTGAAGATGATGTATGCCGCGCTCGACGGACGGAGCCCCGTCGGTGCGATGTGAACGGGCCGCGCCTCGATGCGACCTGCGGTCTCGGGGTCGTCGAGGGCCAACGGCTTGGCGAGCGGGGCGAACCGGTCGCGGTGTGCGAGATCGGTGATCACCAGCTCGATCCCCGCCTGACCGACGATGTTGGCCACCCGCTGATCCGGCAGGGAAACATCGATCGGGACATATGCGCCGCCCGCGATCAGTACCCCGAGGATGGCGACAACCGACTCTGCCGACCGCGGAATCGCTACGGCCACTGCCGATTCCGCGACCATGCCGTCTTCGGTGAGCTCGCCGGCCAAGCGGGTGGCATGGTCTGCCAGCTCTCGGTAGGTGTACGACCGGGCACCGGCGACGAGCGCGGTCGCCTCGGGGGTGCGATCACACTGCGACAGAAAGGCCTCGACCACCGTCGGTGCGAGTTCGACGGCATCGTTGAGCTTCCGCTCCGCGGCCGCCGACGATGCCAGCGCACGTTCCCCGGGCAACGTGACGTCGAGTCGGTCGGGATGCCGGTCGGCCGCATCCGGCAACTGCTCGAGCACCCGGACCACACGTTGCGCCACGTCACCGGGGACGATGCCGCCGAGTGCGTCCTCGATGGCCTCGGTCATCACCACGAGTTCACCGTCGAGCAGGTAGGCGACCACGGTGAGGGGGTAGTGCGCGAGACTTTCCATCGCCAGCGGGAGGAACCGCGTACCGTCGGGTGCGCTGATCGGCTCGGTCGCCGCCCCTATCGGCGCGTTCTCGAACACGAACAACGTGTCGAAGAGCGACGAGAGCCCCGCGCACCGCTGGATCTCGGAGAGGCCCAGGTAGCCCTGGTCGCGCATCCGACTCGATTCACGCTGCAGGGCAATGCACTTGGCCGTCACGGTATCGGCGCCCCCCGCTTCGGCGAGGCGGACGCGGGACGGCACGGTGTTGATGAAGAGTCCGATCATCTCGTCGGCACCCGCAAGCCCCTGCGGGCGCCCCGAGATGGTGGTCCCGAACACCACGTCGTCACGGTCGGTCAGGCGGCCCAGCACGGTGGCCCAGGCGAACTGGACCGCGGTGTTCACCGTGAGCCCGGCCGAGCGCGACCACGCGACAAGGCGTTCCGTGGCCGGGGCGGACAGCTCGTGACGGGTGCGGACCGGCTCTGTTGCGGCGGCTCCCGGCGCGGCGAGCATCAGCGGCTCCACACCGTCCAGATATCGTGCCCATTCCGCACGCGCGGCCGCCCCGTCCTGCGCCGCCAGCCAGGCGATGTAATTGCGATAGGGCCGAACCGCCGGCAGGCCCTGCGCCGATCCACCCGCCGCATAGATGGCCAGCAGTTCCTGGAAGAACAGCGCGATCGCCCAGCCGTCCATGAGGATGTGGTGCGCGGTCACCAGCAGCCGCGAACGTCCCTCGGGCAGGTCGATCAGCTTGACCCGCAACGACGGTCCGCGCCGAAGGTCGAAACGGTCGGCGCGCTCGGCCGCCGCGATGTCGTCGAAATCCGCGGCGGTGGCCGAGAGCTCCTCCCACGGCACCTCGACGCGGGACGGCACGATCTGCACCGGTTTCGGGAGATCCTTGTCCCACAGCGAGACCCGCAGGTTGGGATGCCGCTCCATGATCACATCGACACTGCGGTGCAAGATCTGCCGATCCAGCGGGCCGGTGATCTCCACGACGAATTGCATCGAGTACAGATCGATCCCGTCGCCCGACATCTCGGACAGGACGAACAGCCCTTCCTGCAGCGGGCTGAGTGCCAGAACGTCCTCGATCTCCGGTGCGGCGCTCACCGCTGGGACTTCCATGCCGCCCCGAGCGATTGCAACATGTCGTCACTCAGACCGGATGCGCTCATCGGCGCCGCCTCTGCTTCGTCGGCTCCGCCGCCGCCTCGGGTCTCGTGGGTCTCGGCGGCATCGACCGCCGCCGCCAGTTCGGCGATCGTGTAGTGGTCGAAGATCTGCTGGGGTGCCAGCGGCAATCCCTCGGCCGCCGCGCGGGCGGACCATTGGATCGAGATGACGCTGTCGCCGCCGACGGCGAAGAAGTTGTCGTCCCGACCCAGACCGTCGACACCGAGCAGATCAGCGAGGATGCCGATCAGTCGTTCCTCGGTCGGGGTCTCCGCACCACCCCCGGCCGTCTGCGCCATCGCCACCACGGCGGGGGCGACATGACCGTACGGATCGGTGAGACGCGAGCCCGGTGACAGTGCCGCCAGGGATTCGGCGAGCGACGATCCGGCACCCGACTCGGTGACGACCCATTCGCGGACCGACCCGAGGTCGGTGGACCCCGTGTGCTGCAACGCAGCAAGCGTCCGCGGCGTCGCGTGCACCCGGCGCGGGCGTTCGGCGACGATCAGCCGGGCGAGTGCGGCCGGGTCGTCGACGTGCCGTTCGGCCGTGAGTACCCCCGGAAGGGCGGGCAGCGGGATCGCCGTCAGGGCGGTGTCCGGGCCGGTCCCAAAGGATTCGAGCATCGCTGCGAAGGCCGCCGCGATCCCCTCGATCGTCTCCTGGTCGTAGAGATCCGCGCTGCCGACCACGCGTCCTTCGAGTCCACCGCCCTCGGTGACCGTCAGGATCGCGTTGAGGTCGAGAAACGACGTGTCCTGCTCGACCGGCAACAACGTCAGGGTGGTCTGGCCGTCGGCGTCCAGCGGACGGCCCCAGGCGTTCTGATCCCGATCACGGAAGTGGATCATGCTCTGGAACAGGGGATTACGCGATCGTGTCCGTCGTGGATTGATCGCCTCGACCAGCCGCTCGATCGGTACGTCCTGATTCGCGAAGGCGCCCAGAACCGCATCCCGGCTACGCCCGATCAGTTCCCTCACGGTCGGGGCACCGCCAGTGCTGGTCCGCAGCACCACCATGTTCGCGTAGAGGCCGACCAGATCGTCGGTGCCCGTGTCGATCCGGCCTGCGACAGGTGTTCCCACTGCGATGTCGTCGCCACCGCCGAGTCGGCTCAACAGTCCGGTGAGCGCCGCGGCCACGGTCATGAACTCCGTCGCGCCGCTGCTGTCGGCGACCCGGCGCAGACGCCTGCGGGCCTCCGGTGTCACAGCGAGGTCGGCCAGTACCCCGGCTTTGGTGAGGGCCTGCGGACGTGGCCGGTCGGGCGTGACGGTGATCTCGTCCGGCTGACCGGCCAGAGCGGTCCGCCAGTGCTCGATCTGCCGGCGGCCGAAACCAGCGGCCGGGTCGTCGTCCGACCCCTGCGCGCTATCGGTCCCGACCGGGAACACCTGGTGCTGCCACAAGGCGTAGTCGGTGTAGGTCAGCGCCGGCGCCGGGAGGCCCGGTTCCGTGCCCGCGGTGCGTGCGCGGTATGCGTCGACGAGATCCGAGATCAGCACATCCGTCGACCAGTGGTCGATGACCATGTGGTGGATCACCAGCGACAGGACGTGCGTCGTCTCGTTCTCCCGCAACAGCATCGGCTTCAGCAGGGGCCCTACCGAGAGATCGAACACGTGCTCACGCGCGACCGCGAGGGCCGCGTCGCGTTCACCGGCGTCGCCGACCGCGACGACCGGCAGATCGATCTCCGGCCGCTCGCCCACCCGCGCCGTCGGCAGCCCGTCCTGCTCCACGAAGGTCGTCCGCAACGACTCGTGTCGGCCGACTACGTCCTCGACAGCCGCTGCGAGGGCAGCGACGTCGACCGGCCCGTCCAGACGAAGCGCCAGTGGGATGTTCCCCGCGGCACCCGGTCCCTCGAAGCGGTGCTGGAACCACATGGCCAACTGCGAGAACGACAGCGGAATGGGATCGGGGCGCTCGACGTGCACCCACGGCGGCCGTCCGGTTGCACTCGCGGGCCGGCCGACATCCGTCGGCGCCGATTCGACCTCGGCATCCTCGAATTCGCCGAGCTCGTCGAGGTCGATGCCGAACTCGTCACGGACGGCGGTGTTCACCGCTGCGGCCAGCCCCTCCACCGTCGGATTGTCCAACGGAAGACGGACATCCACGTCGATGCCGAATTCGGTGACCAGGGTGGTCACCAACCGCGCCGCCAGCAGCGAATGGCCGCCGAGGTCGAAGAACGACGAACCGGCGGTGATGTCATCCCGGCCGAACAGTTCGGCGTACACCGCTGCCACGCGTTGTTCGGTCGGTGTGCGAGGCGCCCGCTCCGACCGGGCGACGGCGGAGATGTCGGGCAGCGCATCACGATCGAGCTTGCCGTGCGCGGTCAGCGGGACCTCGTCGATGACCGCGAGAGCTGCGGGCACCAGGTAGTCCGGCACGACCGTGCGCGCGTGGCGGAGCACATCCTCGAGGTCGACCGCGGCGCCGGCGTGCGGCTCCGCGATCACGTAGCCGAGCAGGCGCGCACCGGAGTCCGCGGCATCGACCATCGCGACCGCGTGCGCGACGTCTGGATGGTCCACGAGCGCCGCCTCGACCTCGCCGAGTTCGACCCGGTATCCGCGGACTTTCACCTGCTCATCGGCACGACCTTCGAATTCCAGGTCTCCGTTGCCATTTCGACGGGCGAGGTCTCCGGTGCGATAGAGCCGGCCGCCCCGGCCGAATGGATCGGCGACGAATCGGGCCGAGGTCAGCGCGGGCCGTCCGAGGTATCCACGCGCGAGCTGTGACCCGCCCAGGTAGATCTCGCCCACCACACCGTCGGGCACGAGGCGCAGACCGGCATCGAGCAGATAGCTCGTGACATTCGTGTTCGGGGTGCCGATCGGCACGATCGAGCTGCCTTGGGGCCCGTCCACCGGGTAGTGCGTCGCGGCGACCACCGCCTCGGTCGGCCCGTAGTTGTTGGACAGTGCCGCGTCGAATGTGGTGGTGAAGGCGTCGGCGACCTCGCCGGAGAAGGCCTCACCACCGACCGGGACCGTTCGCAACATCGTCCACTGCTTCACCTCGGGCACCATCAGCAGAGTCGACAACAGGGTCGGCACCATATGCATCACGGTCACGCGCT
Source organism: Gordonia sp. DT218 (assembly GCF_049847105.1). Lineage (NCBI taxonomy): Bacteria > Bacillati > Actinomycetota > Actinomycetes > Mycobacteriales > Gordoniaceae > Gordonia > Gordonia sp. DT218. The sequence continues at coordinate 1,393,311 of NZ_JBNCNS010000001.1, forward strand.
GCCGCACCAGCAGATCGGCCATGTACGAGATATCGTGCACTGCATGTGGTTTGGGTACCACCAAGGTTGCCCCGACCGCGAGGGTGCAGAACACCTCGAACATCGACGCATCGAAACTCACCGACGAGGTCTGTACCAGCCGGTCATCCGGTGAGAGCACCTCGCCTGCTCCGAATCCGATCAGATGATCGGCGATCGCCTTGTGTGCCACCGGAACCCCCTTGGGGGTACCCGTGGACCCGGAGGTGTAGATGACGTACGCGAGATTGTCCGGCCGCAGCGGGGTCCGCCGAACCCGGTCATCCGGTACGTCGGCGGGGCAATCGGCGGCCTCCGTCTCGGCGGTGGCCAGGGCGTCGGCGTCGAGAACAAGACGTGGAGCTGCGTCGTCGATGAGGAACTGCGTGCGATCGTCCGGGTAGTCCGGGTCGATCGGGAGATACGCGGCACCCGCCTTGAGCACCGCCAGGGCGGCCACCACGAATCCCACCGATCCGCCCAGACGCAGACCCACCAGGTCCTCGGTCTCGACACCCGATCGGAGCATCCAGTGCGCCAATCGATTCGAACGTTCATCGAGCTGCCGATAGGTCAGCACCACGTCATCGGAGACCAGCGCCTCGTGGTCGGCACGCGCCCGCACCGCAGCGGCGAACAGCTCCACGACCGTGGTGTCCGCGACCGCGGCGCGATGCCCGGTCGATCCCTCCAACACGCGGGCGAACGCGGCGGGGTCGAGGATCTCGAGGTCACGAATCGGCCGGGTCGGTGCCGCAAGGGCCTGGTCCAGCAGGTGGACGTACGCGTCCGCGATCCCCGCGGCGAGGTTCTCGGTGAACCGGGCCGCATCGTATTGGAGCTCGATCTGCGCCTGGTCACCGCTGATGACGGCGAACTCGAGCGGCAGCTGGGCGTTCGGTGAGCCGAGCTCGTCGAGGTGACTCGCGGTGATGCCGTCGAGGGCGAGGCCGCTCGCCTGGCGCCGGGTACTGAGGCTCACCGACACGAGTTGCGCCAGACCGTCGCCAGCAGCCCCGCGCTCCGGGTTGATCGCCCCGACCACCGCATCCACCGGCGCGTTCTGGTGCGCAAAGCCGGTGATCAGACGCTGCGCCGAGGCCGCCGTCAGCACGACCAGCGAGTCGGTCGGTGCGAGGCGTGTCCGGGTCAGGAGGGTGTTGCCGAAGTACCCGATCAGGTCCGTGGCGTCGCCGGGACGATGGGTCACGGGCACCGCGACGGTGAAATCGACCGCCCCGGTGATCCGGTGGACCAGCGCGTCGGTGACGGCGGCGTGCACCGTGAACGGGCTCACCGACGATGCTCGGGCGAAATCATCCACCCGGCGGCTCAGGTCGGCAGGCAGCGCCCGGGTCACACGCCCGCTCGTCCGCTCCACACCGGTCGGATGTGCGCCGACCGGGAGCGCGAGGGGCTCCGGCAGCGGGTTCAGCTGGTTGCGCCAATAGCGCAGATCGTCGGACACCAGCTCAGGGTCGGTGGATGGCAGGTCCGCATACTGTCGCGCGAGCGCCGGTCGTGGCGTCGACCCGGCGCCTGCGTTGTAGACCGAGTTCACCTCGTCGAACAGGACCGACCAGGATTCGTCGTCCCAGCAGATGTGATGCACGGTGAGCATCACGATGTGTTCGTCGTCCGCGAGGCGGGCCAGCAGCAACCTGATGGGGAACTGCGACGTGAGGTCGAAGGCCGTACCGAACTCGCGCCGCGAGAGGACCTGCAATCGTCGGTCGCGGGCCCGCCCGGTCAGTTCTGCGAGGTCGACCTCCTGCCACGGCACAGAACCGGGCGCGTGGTGGCGCACCACGGGTTCACCGTCTGGCCCCAGTTCGTAAGTGGAGCGCAGAGTTTCGTGCCGGGCCACCACGCCGTCGAAGGCTGCGCGCAGACGCCCGGCATCCAGCGGACCGTCCAGGCGGTACGCGACACCGACGTTCAGTGAGGTGTCGGACGGATCGCGGTGGGACACGAACCAGAGTCGCCGCTGCGCGGACGCCAGCGGGGAGGTCGCCCCCGCCGGCCGGGCCGGAAGAGTGACCGGCCCCCCACGGGAGTCGCGCACGAGTCCGTCGGCCGCGAGTCGCTGTCGCAGCAACTCTTTCTTTCGCTGCAAGAGGTCGTCAGCCATGCCCGTTAGTTTACATAGGCTTCCCTAACCAGGGTGCCTCGGCCATGCACTCCGGCCAAGGCGCCCACCGTGTCACAGGGAGCAGGGAATGCCGCCGTAGGCGCCCAGGTCACAGATGGAGCGATTGGACAGCTTCCATTGCCCGCCCTGCCATACCCAGTAGAGCGGCATACGCGCGGGTTGCCAACCGGGAGAACGGAGTTCGAGAGTCGCTTTCATGGTGTTGCCGGTGACCGACACGGGGCCGGTGATGCGGTAGGTCATGCCCAACGGACGGAACCGCTGCAGGAGCGCCACGATGGGCTGCGCCTGGCGGACCGCCTTGGAGCCCCCCTCGAGGCCTTGGGCCTTACGAGCCGTCGAGCCGGTGCCGATCAGGGTGTCGAGATCGTTCTGCAACTGCGCCGGGCTCTTCGCCGGATGTGCAGACTGCTGCTGGGCCGGGGCCTGGGCAGCGGGCGCCTGCGGAACGGCCTGCGGTGCCGTGCCCGGCACCATCCCGCCTCCTGACGCACCTCCCCCGGCCGGGAGATCGGCGCTGCTGCCCTCGCCTGCGGGAGCCCCTGCCGCACCCGGGGCGGCTCCCGGCACCGCGGCCGGAGGATTCGCGGCGGACCCCTGCGGTGCCGCTGCCTGCGGAGCAGCACTCTGCGCCGAGCCGAGGTTGACGACTGTCGGCTGGGCGCCACCGGCCGCGTCGCCGTTGCGGCCGATGTCCGATACCAGCAGCCCCACCACGCCGATCGTCACGACCACGGCGGAGATGATCGCGGAGATGCCACCGGCCATCATCACGGTCGGCCAGTTGACCCCGCTGCCGCCGCTGCCGTCACCATTGCCGCTGTCGGCGGCGGCACCTGCGGTGTCGTCGAGATCGGCGCCGTCAGCTGCCGAATATGCCTGCGGGCCGATGGGCCCGGTATCGGTGTTGTCATAACCTGTCGGCATCTGCGTGTGCGTTCCCGTTGATTCGTAGTCGGTCGCCATGAGACCACTTCCCCTTATTAGGCTGATTAGCCTGACCTTACTTGACAGACGGTGCGATGCACTCATCCGATGAGATCGACAACCTCGTGCAACGACGCACCACCGAGAATTGCCTCCACAGGCAGGTCCTGGTCGAGTGCGGTCTTCACACGTTTACGGAAGTCGAGAGCCTGCAGCGAATCGAGCCCGAGCGCGACAAGAGGCACGTCCGGATCGACGTCGGCGTCCTGGGCCCGCAGACCCATCGTGACGGCGAGTTCGGCTCGGAGTAGATCGGCAACCGATTCTCCGCCTGCCACGTGCGACACCGGTTCGGCGGCATCCACTCCTCGCGAGGGCTTCGAATCGCTCGGCTCATCGACGACGGTCGCCTCGACCGGCGGACGCTCGGTCGTGTCCGGAACCACGACGTCGGCGGACAGATCGGGCAGATCGGCGAGCACCGCCTGATACCCGAACAGACTGAGCAGGTCGCCCAGTTCGGCCCAGTCGGCCGACAACACGATGCTGTCGGCGGTCGGGTCGGCCAATCCGACCGCCATCGCCGCGGCGGGCGCCATCGGCACCACGCCGGCACCCTCCACCGCGGCGACCCCGTCCTCGTCGAGCGGGCCCTGCACGCGCCAGAGCCCCCATTCGATCGACCCGGCAGCGACCCCCTCGGCGCGCAGATGCCCTGCCGCGATCCCGAGCATGCGGTTCGCCAGGGCGTACAGGGCCTGATCGCGGCCGCCGAGCGAGGCCGCCAGCGACGAGCACACCACCACCGACACTCCATCCGCGACCGGAAGTGCCCGGACCACGTTCCGCAGCCCGGTCACCTTCGCGCCGATCGAGTGCGTGATGGCGGTCCGGGTGATCTCGTCGATCGACGTCGCGACGTAATTGAGCGCAGCGTGGAGCAGAAGCGTCACCGGCTCGGCGAGCGTCGCGGCCAGAAGATCCACATCTGCCTCGTCGGTGACATCACAGGAGACGACGTCGATCACCGTGTCGACTCGTCGTCGCAGAGCCGCGATTCGCCGTGCGGCCTCGGCAGATCCGCCCATTCGGCTCACCAGCGTGATCCGGCCTGCCCCGGCGGTCGCGTAGTGTTCGCAGAACTCGAGGCCGAGTTTTCCCGTACCACCGGTGATCAACACGTGGTCGAGCTTCGGGTCGGACACCGTCTCCTCGGAATCCGCAACGGCCCAACGCTTCACATGGACCGAGCCACCTCTCATGGCCACCTCCGGTTCGCCGGCGACGTGGAGCGCGGCGACGACCTCGTCGGCGGCCGCCGCACCGTCAGACGACTCCAGGTCGAGGTGGCGGAACCGCGTCGAGGGATGCTCCGCCGCTGCACACCGCAGCGCCGCCGTGATCGATCCGTGCACGTGGTCGGGGGCGGGATCGGATTCGGTGACCTGTTCACCACCCACGGTGACCCACCAGAATTGTTCGGGCAACGTCTCGAGTCCGGCCCGCCACCGCGCGTCGGCCAGCACGTCCGCCAGCAGCTCCGGCGCGGCGTCCGGCGAACTCCCGGCGCTTCCGATCAGCAGCACCGCGGTGTCGACGTCGCCGGCCGGTATCGGATCGTCGTCAGGGCCGACCACGGTCACCACCGCTCCGTGCCCGGGCGCCGCCGCCCTGATCGCGACCGCCAGCCCGGGACCTCGACCCGTCGGGTCGAGGACGGCGATCTTCCTGGGTGACAGCATCTTTCGTCGGGAAAGTGGAGACCAGCCGCTGACCAGCCGGTGTACCGATCGACCTGCACGACGCGCCGCCCACTCCGGTGCGTTGATCGGATCCCCCAGCCCGGACTCCCGATCCGCCCAGAGGTGGCTGCGACGCATGACCGTATTGGGGAAGTCCTCGAGCGGCGGGCACGGGACTGCGCCCCGCGACCCCGCCGCCAGTGCATCCCAACGGAATCCGGTGTCGGCGACGGCGAGCGCCGCGACATTCCGGCTGAACTCCGCGAGACCGTCGGCATCGCGTCGCGAGGTCCCGATCACCGGCCGTGCCGCGAGACCGCCGTCGTCGACGTCCGACAGGGTCTCACCCATCGCCAGCAGCAGGGTCGGATGTTCGGACATCTCGATGAAGAAGTCGGCCCGGTGTTCGACAACGGCGCCGGCAACGGCCTTGTCGAATCGGACACGGTTGCGCAGATTCCAGAACCAGTAGTCCCCCAGCGCCATCGACTCGTCGACCGCGGCGCCGAGGGTCGCTCCGATGCACGGCAGATCGCCGGGGAGCATCGCGGAGTTCTCCAGGTACGTACCGAGGGCGTCCAGGAAGGCCGGCTGATACTCGCTCACGATGCTGGTGTGGGCGGGATATCCGACGCGGATCTCTTTCGCGAACTTGCCTTGCGCACTCAGCGAATCCACCATCTCGAGGACGGTGTCGCGCTTGCCCGAGACGCACAGGATGTGCGCGGAGTTGACCACCGACAGTTGCGCCCACCCCGAGTGCCGGGCGAGCATGTCCTCACATTCGTCGATGTCGATCCCGACCACCGCCATCGTGTGCCCGCGCGGTGCGACATCGTGCACCAGGCGAGCGCGAATGGTCACGATGGTCAGGGCATCCGACAAGGTCATCACGCCGCTCCGCACCGCGGCGGCTATCTCTCCCTGACTGTGCCCGACCGTCAGAGACGGTGTGGCGCCCGCCGCATCCCACATCGCGGTCAGCCCGACCATCTGCATGAACAAGGCCGGCTGAATGACCCGGACGTCGCTTGCCGACGGATCGCCGGGATCGATGACGCCCAGAACGTAGTCCCTGGGGGACGATCCGAACAGCCGCATCGACTGCTCATGACACGCGTCGACGGCCTGTCGGAACGGGGCCGACAGGTCGTACGGGTCCCGTCCCATCCCTGGGCGCTGGCTGCCCTGTCCGGGAAAGGTGTAGGCGACCCGGCGCGCCGTCGCCGGTCCGCTACCGCGGACCACCGCGGGGTGGGCGCGACCGTCGACCAAGGCCTCGAGCGCGTCGACGAGGCCGGCTCGGTCGTCGGCGAGGACGAGCGCCCGGTGACGCCGCGCCGGCCGCGTCCGCATCAGGTGGGAGCCGACGGCGCCGACGGAGACCGATGGGTGGCCCCGCACGAAGGCGAGCAGGGCGGCCGCCTCGTCGGAGACCAGATCCGCGACGTCCGACGAGACGAGAACCGGAACGCGGCCGTCCGGGAGCCGAGGCCCAGCCGGCTCAGGTGACGGGGTGCGGTTGTCAGACATGATCGATCTCTCTGTCGGTCGCGGGCATCGCGACGATGGCGTGCGCGTTGGTGCCGGCCACCCCGAAGCTGGACACGGCCGCCAGCCTCCTGCCCGCGCGCGCCGGCCACTCCGCGCATTCGGCCGACAACCGCAGGCCACCACGGTCCCAGTCGACCTTGTCGGTGGGATCGTCGGCGAACAGACTCGGCACGGTCATCCCATGGCGACCGCAGAGCAACACCTTGATCAGACCCATCATCCCGGCAGCCGCCTGGGCATGTCCGGCATTCGATTTCACCGAACCGAGCAGGACAGGTTCCTGCTCCGACCGCGCCGCGCCATAGGTGTTCTGCAAGGCCTGCAACTCCATCGGGTCGCCGAGCGGCGTACCCGTCCCATGCCCTTCCACCACATCGATGTCGGCCGGGCACACACCCGCGGCCGCGATCGTGCGTTCAACGAGTCGCTGCTGGGCCTCGGCACTGGGCACCACGATCGGGGCACCCCGCCCGTTGTGATTGACCCGCGTCGCCAGCACCGTTCCCAGGATCCGGTGACCCAGCCGGCGCGCACGGCCCTCCGTCTCGACCACGACGGCTCCCGCACCCTCGCCCCAGAGGGTGCCGGTGGCCGAGGCGCTGTACGAGCGGCAGTGGCCGTCGGCGGCGAGGCCGTTGTTCTTGGCGAACTCGAAGAAGGCGGCGGGCGAGCCCATCACGCAGACCCCACCGGCGATCGCCCAGGAACACTCACCGTTCCGGATGGCGTTCGCGGCCAGGTGCAGCGCGGTGAGCGACGACGCGCACGCGGTGTCCACGGTCATCGACGGACCCACCACGCCGAGTGCGTGCGAGATGCGGCCGGCAACCGCCCCCAGCGCGGTGCCCGCTATCCGGTGCCCGGAGAACTCGTTGACGGCGGCGGCTCGCGGGCCGTACTCGGCCATCGAGGCCCCCATGTACACGCCGACCTCCTCGTCCTCGAGAGCGGTCGGGTTGATGCCGGCATTCTCGACGGCACGCCAGGCCACCCGCATCGCCACGCGCTGCTGCGGGTCCATCGCGATCGACTCGCGGGGGCTGATCCCGAAGAACATCGGGTCGAATTCGGCGGCGCCACGGAGGAATCCACCCGCATCGGCGACGTCGCCCCACCCGTCGATCGATCCGAGGGCCAGGACTTGATCGACCGGCCAGTCCCGGTCCCGGGGGAACGGTTCGATGAGCTCGACACCGTCGGCGAGCGCGGCGAAATAGTCCGCGGTTGTCTCGATCCCCCCGGGGGCCTCGACCGCCATTCCGGCGATGACGATGGGCTCCGGCGACGACATCATCGGCGTCCGCTCACCGCGGGCTCGGTCAGTACGTCGAGGATTCCCGGACCGTTCTCATGCAGATAGAAGTGTCCGCCGTCGAACACGCTGACCTCGACGTCATCAGCATGGGCCGACCACGTGTGCAGATCGTGCGGTTTGATCACCGGATCGTCGGCTCCACCGATCACACCGATCGGCGCGGCGATCCGGTCCTCCGCGCTCGCCCGATACGCGTCGAACGCCTGGTAGTCGGCACGCAGCACCGGCAGGGCCATCCGCATCACGGCGTCGCTGCCCATCACGCCGTCGCCGGTGCCCTCCAGCACCGAGAGGTGTGCCATCAGACCCTCGTCATCGGTCGGATGCGGAGGCAAGTCGGCGACCCGGCTCGGTGCGGTTGCCGCGGACACCACCAGTCGCCCGATCGGCGTCGAGCCCCCTTCGGCGAAACGGACGAACTCGAAGCCCACCAGCGCACCCATGCTGTGGCCGAACACCGTCAGCGGCACGTCGGGCAGGTCGGCGCGATCCGAGTACTCGGCATAGGCCTCGGCCGCCAGATCGTGCAGCGCGGTCGCGGCCGGCTCACGCATCCGGTCCTGCCGACCGGGGTACTGCATGATCAGCACCGTGAACTCCCGGCTGAACAGCTCGGACAGCGGTCGGTACGCCGATGCGCCACTTCCCGCGTGCGGGAACACGAGCAACGGCGGCGATCCGGGGCGCAACGGTTGATGAAACTGGCGCAGCGCGCCGAGGGCGGGTCGGGACCGGGTGTTCTGATTGACTGTCATCTCATCATTTCCACTGGGGTACTGAGCGTAGGCTAGCCTGTGCTCGAAAGTCTGCACGAGGTCGAATGGAGCACCGATGACGAACACCGCCGACACCCGATCCGGTGCCCCGTACACGATCGGGCGTGAGATCACCGATGTCACTGCGGAAGTCGACGCCGCGGGCCCTCCGGTGGTCCCGGATCCGACAGGTCGATTCACACTGCGGCCGGTCGATCCCGACGGCGGCGACCCGGCACTCCTCGTCTCGTGGTTCGCCCGTCCGCATCTCGTCGAGACCTGGGAACAGGAATGGTCGGCGGAGCGCTGGCGCGCCGACTCCGCGTATCGACTGGCCGGCGATTACTCGCGACCGCTGATCGTGTCGCTCGACGGCACCGAGATCGGATACATCGAACTCTACCGACCGGCGCGCGACGAGATCGCCACCCTGTACCCGGCCGATCCGCATGACATGGGCCTCCACGTCGCCACCGCGGAACCCGGGCTCACCGGACGCGGCGTGATGTCGGCGTGGATGGCCGAGCTGGCGGGCGCCCTGTTCCGCGCCGATATTCGTTGCCGCCGAGTCGTTCTCGAACCGGATGCGCGAAACGAGCGGATGCGGCGCGCGTTGACCAAGCATGGCTGGACCGACCTCGGCGAGTTCGATGTGCGGCCGGACCGAAGGATCGCGCTGCACGTGCTCGGGCGCACCGCGGCCGACGTGCCGAAGATCTGATCTCGCCCCGCCGCCCGCACGGAGCTGCCCGCCACCCATCAGCGGGCCTCGTCGACACGAGATTCGCGCACACCGCGCCCCTGCCGGACAGCAAGGCGAAGAATGCGATTCGACACCTCACCGAGGCAGCTGAGATTCGGGAATCCCGGCCCCTGGGCGAAGCCGGCGAGGTTCGGCAGATAGAGCTTGGGTGTCAGCCCGGTCACCGCCAGGTCGTGTCCGATCGACGACTCGATGCGTTCCAGCGTCGGAGGCCAGCCCAGTGTCAGCTCCAGGATGTCGGCGGCATCCTCGGTGAAGAGGTCGAGGAACCAGAGCGGCTGACCACCGGTCGCGTCCACCACGAGATCGAAGGAGTGGGTCTGCGCCGGCCGCCCGGGATTGTGCAGTGTCACCGCGATCAGGTCGTCAGCGCGCCGCGCCCCTACCACGCGACCCTGGAGGTGGTGAACCCTGTTGTCCCCGAGCAGATTCTCCTGCACCGTGACCGAGAAGACCCCTCGGTCCGTGCGCCGGATCACGTCACGTCGCTCCTCCGGCGACAGACTCGCCCACCCGGTCGGATCGCTGAACATGGCGTTCTCGAAATAGCTCTCGCCGCGCGTGTAGATCGTCGCACCCGGCGAGATCACCGAGACGGTCATCACCTCATGGCGCACGAGTTCGTCGAGTGCGGAGCCTGCGGTCTCACCGCCGCCGATCACCGCCGCACGTGACGCGACCGGCAATCCTCTACGCGACACCAGATCCCAGAACGCCGACACCGAGAGCACCCGCTCGTCGTCGATCATCGCGCTACCGCTCGATCCGGGACCGGTCACCATCAGACCGTCCCCGACGATCTCGATCGGGTGGCCGTCGGCCCCGACGACATCGAGACTCCACTGGTCCTCGTCGGCCGAGATCGACCGCACGGTTCCGATGGTGACTTCCAGTTCGATGCGGGTGGCCACCCATTGCAGGTAGCGGGCCCATACGTTGTGGTGAGGGTTCGGACGTCCACGGTCCACCCACTCGGCGTAGGTCTGATGTTCCACCAGGAACGACATCCAGCTGTAATCCAGCATCCGCCTGCTGATCTCGGCATTCATCGCGCCATCTCCGCGACCGGCCACCGCGGAGCGATACGGGAAACCGATGTCCTTCTCCGGGCTGGTACCGAGCCGGTGCCGCCCGTCGGTCCATCCCCCGATGGACTGCCAGTTGGCACCGACGGCATGGGCTTCGACCACATGCACACGCGGTGCCGGCAGGCCCAGGTCACGCATCACCTTCGCCTTGGCCGCGACCGCCAGCGCCTTGGGACCCGCGCCGATGATGATCATCGTCTCCGGTTGCCGGACGCTCATCGGCGGGTCTCCGTCAGTTCGTCGGCGAGTGTCGCCGCGTCGACGGCGTCGTCGTCCATCTCGACCACTTCCAGGTACAGGGCGGCGACCTGTTCGAGTCGCCCAGGCCGTTCGTCGGATTCGTCGATGCGGCGAGCGAGTTCGCGGACCGACCGGGCCGTGAAGATGTCGACGACCCCGACGTGCGGCGCATCCAGCCATTCCCGCACGCGGGCGACGACCGTCGTGGCCAGCACCGAATCACCACCGATCGCGAAGAAGTCATCCGTGACGCCGACCCGCTCCCGGTCGACCGACAGCGTCTCGGCCACGATGCCGAGCAGCGCCTTCTCCAGATCATCTGCGGGAGAGATGCTTTCGGACACGACATCGCCACTGTCGAGCAGGGCGCCGATCACCTTGCGGTCGAGTTTCCCGTTCTCGGTGAGGGGAAGCGCGTCGACGATCTCGATTCGCGACGGGATCATGTATGTCGGCAGCAGTTTGTGCAGTTCCGACTCGATCGTCGATGGTGTCGCCGCAGCATCGTCGACGACGATCGCGGCAACGAGGTTGCGCAGGCCGCCCGAGCCGTTGACGACCGTCGCGACGGCGTGGCGGACACCGTCCACCGATCGCAGCGCGCCCTCGACCTCACCGAGTTCCACCCGGAAGCCACGGACCTTCACCTGATGGTCGGCGCGTCCGAGGAATTCGAGTGTGCCGTCCGGCCAGTACCGGGCGAGGTCACCGGTGCGATACCACCGCTGCCCATCACGCTCGATGAAGCGGTCGGCGGTGCGTCCCGGATCGTTCCGGTAGCCGCGGGCCACACCCGCGCCACCGACCCAGAGTTCGCCGGTGACCCAGTCCGGGCAGTCGCGATCCGACGAATCGACCACGCGGCACTCGACGTTGCGCAGCGGAGTCCCGAACGGAACCGATGTCCAGTGCGCCGGCGGATCGGTCACCTCGCACACGGTGCCGTGGATGGCGATCTCGGTCGCCCCGCCGAGTCCGGCGAATCGCGCCTCGGGCGCCAGCGCATGCAGCCGACGCGGCAGATCGACGCCCACCCAGTCGCCACCCAGAAGCGTTGCACGCACGGAATCCCCGAGTCCGTCCACCTCCGTCTCGGCCACGGTCAGCAACATGTCCAGTGCACTGGGGACGCAGGTGAGGATCGACGCCCGATGCACACGGAGGAGTTCCAGCCAGGCCGCCGGGTCCCGCGCGGCATCGGCATCCACGACGACCACAGCGCCGCCTGCGCTGAAGAGTCCGAAGATGTCGTATACCGAGATGTCGAACTCGAGGGCGGCGACGGTGAGAGACCGGTCGTCCGGACCCACCGAGAACCGGTCGTTGATGTCATCGATCGTGTTCATGGCGGCTCGGTGCGGCACCTCGACGCCCTTCGGCGTGCCGGTGGACCCCGAGGTGAACAGGATGTAGGCCACCGACTCCGGATCGGGCCGGACGGCCTCGGCAAACGGCGTGCCGTGGCGGCGCGCCTGGTCCAGGTCGATGCCGGCCACCCCGTCCGGTACGTCCTCGAGTGCCACAGCGCTGCCGACGAGAGCGCGGATCTCACCCGTCTCGAGGATCGTCGTCCGGCGGGCCGTGGGCTGGTCGTGTCCGATGGGAACCCAGACCGCCCCCGCCGCGAAGACGCCGAGCGTGGCGACCACCTGCTCCGGCCCCTTCGGGAGTTGCACACCGACCGCGTCTCCGGTCAGCACACCCGCGCCGCGCAGGGCACCGGCCACCGCAAGCGCCTCCCTGGCGAGTTCCCCGTACGAGAGGGACCCGTCACGCCAGACCAGGGCGGTTCGTTCCGGCTCATGGATCGATCGCGAGAAGAACTCCTCATGGAGCACCCGGCCGCTCGTCGCACCGGCGGTCCCGTTGACCCGTGCCCGGATTGCCCGCTGTTCGGCAGGCAGTTGCGGGGCCGACGTGGCCATCCATCCGGCGTCGCCGTCACCGAGCAGCTCGATGGCTGCGGTGTACTGCGCGAACATCGCCTCGACGACGCCGGGCGGAAACGCCGATTCCCTTACGTCCCAGTTGAGCAGCAGCCCTCCGCGCAGTTCTGTCACCTGCGCGTCGAGGGTGACCTGGGGCCCCTGCGACACGATCCAGGCGGGTTCCCCCAATCGCTCGAGGACGGCATCGGAGAACAGTTCGCCGAGGCCCAGTGCACTCGTATACACGACCGGCGCGATCACCTGTTCGCCACGCGTACGGCCCAGGTCTCGAAGTACCTCGAGCGCACCATAACTCGCGTACGATCCGTTGGCGTGCATCGTCTTCTGCATCGCACGCGTGAGGTCGAGTACGGACTGGGCGTGGCGCACATCGACGTCGATCAGGACCGAGGAACTGAAATCACCCGACACCCGATCGATGTCTGGGTGGACCGGCTCGCGATGGAACAGTGGGACATTCAGGAGGAACCGGTCGTCACTCGACCACGCCCCGATGGTGGCCGCGAAGACCGCGGCCAACGCGATCGCCGGTGTCACACCACGTTGGTGCGCCGCGGCGAGCAGCGTGTCCTTCGCCTCCGGATCGACCCAGTGGTGGTGCCTGACCACCCGATGAGCATCGGCGGGCTCGCCGAAACCCTCACTCCTCGTGGGTAGTGCGGGACCCGAAGGCAGATCGGCCATCCGCTCGGCCCACCACAACTGGTCGCGAGCGCGGGCAGGATCGGGATGCGCCGCGCGGTGCTGCAGATAGTCGCGGTACGTGTAGTCCGGCACCCGTGGGGTCCCCCCGTCGTAGAGGGTGACCAGATCGGCCAGCAGCACACGGTAACTCATCGCGTCGGCGGCCAGCATGTCGATGTCGAGATGAACGCGGTGCCGGCCGTCCGGCAGGAGCGTGAGGGTGAGATCGACCACCTGCCCGGCCGCGACGTCGAGCATCTGGTGGCTCTTGGTCCGGCGCTCCGCCGCCAGCACGGCGTCGATCCCGCCGATGTCGGAGGTCCGGAGGTCGTTGACCTGCAGCAGGTCTCGCGACAACGAGGGGACGACCCGCTGGGTTCCGTCCGGCCGGAATTCCGCACGGAGCATCGGATGGAGCGCCACCAGCGCCCCCATCGCGGAGCGCAGTCGGTCGGCATCCAGCCCCGCACCGTCGAATTCGACGTAGAGGTGCGCGGCCACGCCGCCGAGATCCGCCACCTCGGTGCGCCCGATCCAATAGGCGTGCTGCATCGGGGCCAGGGCGAACGGCTCCAACTGTGTGGTGCCATCGGATGTCGAGAGGTCCGGGCCCACAACGATATCGGGGTCACTTTCCGAAGCAATTCCCGGAGATTCGGTCGCCGGGGCGGTCGCCGCGAGCATCGCCGCCCACGAATCCACGGTCGGTTCGGCCGCCAGCTGCGCGAAATTCAGTCGATGACCACGCTTGCGCCACCGCCCTGCGATTTTCATCATCCGGATCGAATCCAGCCCGAGTTCGATCAGATCGGTGTCGGACCGGATGTCCTCCGGTGCGATGTCGAGCGCTTCGGCGATCGCACTCGTGACCTCGTGACGATGGCTGCTCATGACCTGCATCTCCCCTCTGCATGCCGCCGGACCACGTAAGGAGCCACGCTCCCGAGCTTTTCGCACGTCTCCTCGAACTCGCGGTCGGGGTTCGACTGGCCGACGATGCCGGCACCGGCACGCAACCACGCGTGGTTCCCGACCGCGAAGATACTCCGCAGGGTCAGGGTTGCCTCGAGGTCACCCGCCGAGGACGCCACCACCACGGCACCGGAGTAGAGCCCGCGGCGATCGGGTTCCAGCCGGTAGATAGCCTCCAGCGCATCGGATTTCGGAATTCCTGACGCCGTGATGGACGGAAACAGGACGGCCAGCGCACGCCACGGCCCGGCCTCCGGCGACAGCTCGCCGCGGACGGTGGAGGCCAGATGCTGGACGCTGCCGCGTTCGCGCACCACCATGAACTCGCTGACCACCGTGGTACCGGGCAGTGACACCGAGGCGATCTCCTCGAAGCACGCCTGGACCGACATCGCGTGCTCCGCGATCTCCTTCGCGTCGGCGAGGAGGTCGGCACGCGCGGCGGCGTCGAGCTCCGTCGACCGCCCGAACGCTCGTGTCCCGGCCAGCGGCTCGGTGATCACCGTGCCGTCGGGTTCGGTCGCCAGCACCAGTTCCGGGCTGAACCCCGCCGCGGACAACGACCCGAGATCGAGGAGGTACGACCGAGCCGGATTGTTGCCGGCCCGGCCCCGCGCGTAGGTCGCCGGGATGTCGACGTCGAACGGGACATCGACACGACGGGACATGATGACCTTTTGATAGTCGCCCCTGGTGATCTCGTCGATGGCCTGGGCCACGCGCCCCCGGTAGTCGTCGTGATCCACACCGACGTCGACATGCGTCGGCTCCGGCGGTGACGTGGCGGTCGCCGCGAGCTCCCGTAGGCGCTCCGCCCGCACGTCGTCGGCGGTGCCCGTGTCGATACCGGAGCCGTCCACGAACGCCTCGAACTCCGGCACCATCAGGTGCGCGAGGACGACGCCGTCGGTGACTCTGTCGACGAGCCCGTGGAACGGCGCGCAGTAGTCGAACCCGATCCAGCCGTAGACCCGCCACTCGTCGCCCGCCAGCGCATCCAGCGCTTCGGCCACGGTCGTCGACGGGTCCCCATGCCACGGGGTGGACACCCGGTGGCCGGCCTCGGTGACGATCACCTCGGTCGTGGTGACCACGATCCTGGCCGCCACCCCGGCAGCGAACGTCCACCGACGATCTCGCTCGTACACGACGTGTTCGCCGAACTCACCGGACGCAGCCCACGTCGCACAGATCCGGGCAGCGACCTCCGGGGACAACCGAGGGCGACGAGGCGCGCCGGCGGCGTGCGAGTCGACAGTCAACGACATGCGGACTTCCTTCGTGTGTCGAGATCCAGGGCAACAATCTTGGGCAATAACCTTAGGACAGCCTAAACTATGGCCCTGCGGTAGCCGCGAGCGGATAAGGGTAACCTAATTCACTGTCCTCGACGCCACCGAAAGGCTCCAGCGTGCAGAACCCGACAGCCGACGCATCCGACCTCACCGTCGGCTTCGCACCGCACCCCGCGTCCGCCGCGATCCGCTATCGGGAGTCCGGGGTGTTTCCCGGACGGCCCCTGTGGCACGTACTCATCGACGCAGCCTCCAAACGGCCCACCGCGCCTGCGGTGACCGATGCATCTGTCGACGGTCCGGTCACCCTGACGTACGCAGAACTCGAGTCGGCCGCGACCCGACGCGCCGCCGGTTTCACCAGGGCCGGATTGCGCCTCGGTGACCGGGTGATCCTGCAGCAGCACAATTCCGCACAGTTCGCGATCAATCTCTTCGGTCTGCTCCGCGCAGGCGTCGTCCCGGTGATGACCCTGCCCGCCCATCGGAGCGCCGAGATCGTGCACCTCGCCGCGGGCTCCGGAGCCGTCGCCTACATCACCGAAGACGATCGCCGCGGATTCGACCACCGGGAACTCGCCGTCGCGGTACAGGACACGGTGCCGTCTGTACGGAAGGTCTTCGTCGACGGTGACCCCGGCTCGTTCTCGGCTCTGCCCGATGCCGATCCCGCCCATGTACCGCTCCCGGACGAGGGCGACATCGACCCGGACGCGCCTGCCCTGTTCCTCATCTCGGGCGGCACCACCGGGCTGCCCAAGCTCATCGCGCGTACTCACAACGACTACGCCTACAACGCGCGGCGGTCAGGCGAGATCGCCGGGCTGAACGCCGACGACACGTACCTGGTGGCGCTGCCCGCCGCCCACAACTTCCCGCTCTGCTGCCCCGGGATACTCGGCATGGTGACGGTCGGCGGGCACGTCGTGTTCACCGACAATCCCAGTCCCGACAACACTTTCGATCTCATCGAGAGCCATCGCGTGACCGTCACCGCGCTGGTGCCGGCGCTCGCGCAGGTGTGGTGCGCGGCCACCGAATGGGAGCCCGCCGACATCGGCTCGTTGCGTCTGCTCCAGGTCGGTGGCGCAAAACTCGCGGCACCGGATGCGATGGCCCTCGATGACGCACTCGGCGACGTGGTCCAGCAGGTGTTCGGCATGGCCGAGGGACTGATCTGTTACACCCGTCTCGACGACCCTCGGGAACTCGTGCACACCACCCAGGGCGCACCGATGTCGGAGTACGACGAGATCCGCGTCGTCCACGAGGACGGCCGCGACGTCCCCGACGGAACCGAGGGCGAACTCCTGGTCCGCGGTCCGTACACGATCCGGGGCTACTACCGCGCCGACGAGCACAACCTGCGGTCGTTCACGTCGGACGGGTACTTCCGGTCCGGCGACAAGGTACGCCGCCTGCCTTCCGGGCATCTCGCCGTGACCGGGCGTATCAAGGACACCGTCGTGCGCGCCGGCGAGAACGTGGCCGCCGACGACGTCGAGGAGAATCTCTTGGCACACAGGTCGATTCGGCAGGCCGCCGTGATCGGACTCCCCGACGACGCGCTGGGTGAGAAGATCTGTGCCGTCGTCGTGCTGTCACACGAGCACCCGCGCGCCGAGCCGCTGGAACTGCGCGACGTCCGGGCCTTCTTGACCGAACGCGGTTTGGCTGCGTTCAAACTCCCGGACGCGCTGCGGGTCGTCCCGGCGCTCCCGCTCACCGCCGTCGGGAAGATCGACAAGGCGGCACTACGGGAGCCGTCGCCGGGCGCCTGACCCGGACCGGAGCGGCATCGACCCGGTCACCCGAGGTATCCGCCCCCGTGCGGGAAGAAGTCCTTGGCGGCATGCTCGACTCCGTCGTCGGTGCGCAGCCGTTCGATCACGAGACCCTTGTTACGCCCCAGGTGCGCATCCGAGCCGGCGACGATCACCATGCCGTCGCCTTCGTGGATGAACACCCGTCCCGGCGTGCCACCGTAGACGCAACGGGACACAGATGCTTTGGTGACCCTCAACCGCTGACCACGAAAGTGGGTGTACGCGTTCGGATATGGATCGGACTGGGCCCGCACCAGTCGATCGATCTGGTCGGCGGGCCAGTTCCAGTTGATCGCCGAATCGATCTCGGATCGCTTGTGGAAGAAGGTCCGGTCCTCGAGCCGCTGCGGGGTCCACACGGCTGTGCCGGATTCGATCTGCTCGAGCGCATCACCGAGAACGCCCGGGATGAGGTCGATGGTGGCCGCGACGAGTTCGGTCGCCGTGGACGTCGACGTGATCGGAACCGCCCGCTGGAGGACGACGTCGCCGGTGTCGAGACCGTCGTCCATCCGGTGCGCGGTGAGGCCGACCTCGGACTCACCGCTGATCAGCGCCCAGATCACCGGCGAGAAGCCGGTGAACTTCGGCAACAGCGAGTCGTGCAGATTGAGCGTTCCGTGGGGCGGCAGGTCGAACAGTTCCCGCGGCAGCCACGTGCGCCAGTTGTTCGCGACGATGATGTCGGGTTCGAGGTGCTTGACCCGCTCGATCAACTCGTCGTCGGGGCGTTGTGCGAGGTGAACCGGTATGCCGTGCTCACGGGCGAGGTCCTCGACCGAATCCGACCAGATGGTCTCGTACGCGTGCTCACTCGGCGGGTGCGTCACCGACAACACGACCTCGTGCGGCGATTCGATGAGCGCCTCGAGCGTCCGGTGGCCCCAGGTCTGGTAGCCGAAGGTCACGATCCGCATTCGGTTCATCCTCCTTGTGGCGCAACGCAATCCGCGTGGTGGTGACCCGTTCGGTAGGTCGCCGGGCTTTGACAGCGTGCGCATGGTTCACTTCAATGAGTGAGGTTAGCGTAACCTCATTACCTGGCTCCGTGAAAACGAGCCTCGACATGGCCGCGAGGAACCTTCGTTGAACCCACGAACGATCGATGATCAGATCGGTGCCGCTGAACGGCTGCCCGAATCACGTCGGACTGACGATGTCGCGTCGCCTCGCCTGCCGCTCACCGCAGCTCAGCGGGGACTGTGGTTCGCCCAACAGCTGATCCCGGACACCCCGATCGTCATCGCGACCTATGTGGAACTCCACGGCGATCTCGACATCGATGTCCTCGATCGGGTCTGCCGCCGCGGCCTGACCGAGGTCGAGTGCCTGATCCGGATCGGCGAGGTCGACGGGGTGCCCTACCAGGTCGTCGACCGTTCGGGCGAGGACCACTTCCCGATCGTCGACGTGCGTGATCACGACGATCCGGCCGCTGCCGCACACCAGTGGATGGTCGCCGACTACACCGCGGGCTTCGACCTGCTCGAAGACCGGCTCATCCGCGGCGCCGTACTCCGCCTCGCCGACGGTCACCACTACTGGTACTCGTGCATCCACCACGTCGTCGTCGACGGATACGGCGCGATCCGGTTCATGAATCGCGCCGCCGAGTTGTACACCGCAGAACTCGCCGGGACCGGCGCGTCCGATGACAGCTATGCCGCATCCCCGCTCGAGGACCTCGTGGCCGCCGATGCCGCGTACCGGGACTCGAAGCGGTTTCGGACCGACCGCGACCACTGGATGGCGAAGGCACGTGACCTGCCGGCCCCGCTGTCTCCGGCCGGCGTGGCGGGCCCTCCCGACATCACCCCGCTGCGTGGTGGCGGACTGCTCTCGCCCGGCCTGTCGGGTCGCCTCGCCGCCGCGGCCGAGCGGTACCAGAGCATCGACGCAGCCGTCACCATCGCCGCCGTCGCCGCCTATTTCGCCATCGCGACCGACACCTCCGACGTGGTGCTCAGCCTGCCGGTGACCGGACGCACCAACGCGGTGCTGCGCAAGGCCGCGGGCATGGTGTCCAACGTCGTGCCGATCCGGATGCAGGTGGACGCGGCCACCACCGTCGGCGAGCTGGTGAAGGCCACCGGACTGGAACTCACCGGTGCCCTCCGCCATCAGCGGTATCGCAGCGAGGACCTCCGCGCCGACCTGGTCGCCGCCGATCCGGCACGCGCCACCAACGGCGCCGAACTCGGCGGGCTGTACGGCCCGACCATCAACGTGATGAACTTCCCGACCGATCTCGAGTTGGGTTCTGTCGCAGGCCACTTCAACGTACTGACCTCCGGGCCGATCGCCGACATGATGGTCAACCTCTACCCGGCCGCCGAGGGCACCCGGGTCGACATCCTGGCGAACCATCACCTCTACGATCGCGACACACTCGACCGCCATCACGAGCGCATGATGGCGGTGCTGGAGGCCTTCGCCGAGGGCGACCCGGCACGCCGCGTGCTGTCGATCGACACGCTGAGTGATGCCGAACGCGACACCCTGGTGCCCGCACCCGGCCCGATCGCCCCGCCCCCGCGCACCCTGGGGGCCATCATCGACGAGGCGATCGTCCGGGCCCCGGATGCCATCGCGTTCACCCATCACGATCGCGGCGCTGAGCACGGTAGCGCCACCTACCGAGAGGCCGGGCACTGGGCGGCGGCGGTCGGCAGGCACCTGGCCGATCGGGGTGCACGGCCGGGCACATTCGTCGCGATCGCGATCGAGCGCTCCCTGGACTCGGTCCGCTCCGTCTGGGCCGTGGCCCGTTCGGGCGCCGCGTTCGTTCCGGTCGACCCCGATTACCCGACCGAGCGGATTCGTCACATCCTCACCGACAGCGGTTCGACGGTCGGTATCACCACCCGGGCGCTTCGCGACCGCCTGCCCGACGACGTCGACTGGCTGGTCCTCGATGATCTCGACGACTCCGACACCGCCTGCGGCGAGCCCGGTGAGGGCGAATCCGCCGGTGCGGCAACGCAGACCGCCCGCGTGGACGATCCCGCGTACATGATCTACACCTCCGGGTCGACCGGGACCCCGAAGGGCGTGGTCGTGACCCACCGGGGCCTGTCGGCGCTCGCCGCCGAACGGCGCCACAGTTATCGCGTCGCCCCCGATTCCCGATTCCTGCACAACACCTCACCGAGTTTCGACATGGCTGTCGGCGAACAGATCTCGGCGTTGTCGGCGTCGGCAACCTTGGTCGTCGCCACACCCGGTCTGACCCCCGACGAGCTCGCCGACGTCATCACACGCGCCGGCGTCACCCACGCACTGCTGACGCCGACCGTCCTCTCGACCCTCGCACCGGAGCGCCTCACCGGGCTCAGGATGCTGGGCGTCGGCGGCGAAGCCGTCACCGCGGATCTCGTGCGCCGGTGGGCGCCCGGACGCGAGATGCGAAACGGGTACGGCCCGACGGAGGCCACCGACATCGCCACGGTCGCCGCGCTCACCGCGGACAGCGCCGTGACCATCGGTGGCCCGGTCCACGATTTCCAGGTCATGGTCCTCGACTCATGGCTGCGCCCGGTACCTCCCGGCGTCCGGGGCGAGCTCTATCTCGCCGGCCCGGGACTGGCGCGGGGCTACCACGGCCTGACCGCGCTCACGGCGACGCGCTTCGTGGCCTGCCCCCTCGTGTCCGGCGCCCGGATGTACCGGACCGGCGACGTGGTGTCGTGGGTGCCCGGCGACCTCCACACGCCGTACCTCGAGTACCACGGAAGATCCGACAACCAGGTCAAGATCAGGGGCCGCCGGATCGAACTCGGCGAGATCGAGGCCGCCCTCGTGCAACTCGCCGAGGTCCGGCACGCGGTGGTCACGGTTCGCGGCACCGCCGCGGGCGCCCGTCTGGTTGCCCATGTCGTCGGTGTGCCTGGCACACCGGTGGACGTGGACGTGGTTCGATCGTGGTGCGAACAACGTCTACCCGTGGGTCTCGTACCCGACAGCGTCATGGTCCTCGCGCACCTGCCGGTCACTCCGAACGGCAAGCTCGACACCTCCGGACTCCCCGAGCCGACCTTTGCCGCCGAGAAGCCCTACCGCGCACCACGAACACCCACGGAGCAGGCACTGGCCGACCTCTTCGGCCAGGTACTGGGGGGTGGCCGGGTCGGGGCCGACGACTCGTTCTTCACCCTCGGCGGTGACAGCATCGGGGCCATCGGCCTGGTGTCCCGCGCCCGCGCGAACGGGCTGCATTTCACCCCGCGCGACGTGTTCGAACGCAAGACCGTCGCAGCGCTGGCGCGCGTCGCGACCACCCAGGACCCCCGGCCACGGCTCGACGAACTTCCCGGCGGTGGCGTGGGCAGGCTGCCGCTCACCCCGATCATGCGCTGGCTGGTCGGCCGGCCGGGTGGAATCGACCGCTACGCACAGTATCTCGTCCTCCGGTTGCCCACCGGAATCGGACGGGACGGTATCGTCGAGACGCTCTCGGCCGTCATCGCCCATCACGATGCGCTGCGCGGGCGACTCGTCGACGAGGACACCGCGCTGAGTATCGACCCCGAGAGCGCCGTCCCGGTGGACCTCCTCGTCCGGCGTATCGATGTGGACTCCGACGCCGACCTCGCCGAGGTGGCGCGGACGGCTCTCGAGGCGGCCCTGGGCCGCCTGGCGCCCCGCGACGGCATCATGAGCCAATTCCTCTGGCTACATAAAGAATCCGGCGACGACCTGCTCATCGCGGCCATTCACCATCTTGCGGTCGATGGGGTCTCGTGGCGCATCCTGGTACCCGACATGATGACCGCGTGGTCGGCGGTGAGTGCGGGAGAGCACCCGGCACTCGAACCGGTCGGCACCTCACTACGGCGGTGGGCACACGGCCTCACCGAACGTACGGCCGAGCTCACCGACGGCGAGATCGGTTATTGGAGATCCGCGTTCGACGCCGTCACGCCCGACAGCAACTTGCAGGTCGATCCCACCAGGGACACCGTGGCCGATCTCGCCCGGACGGAGATGTGTCTCGGGGCCGATCTCACTCGTGCCGTGGTCGAGTCGATCCCGACCGCGTTCCGGGCGACCACCGAGGACGTCCTCGTCGCGACCCTCGCCGCGGCCGTGGCCACCTCCTCGCCCGCGACATCCGACACGCTGGTCGTCCAGCTCGAAGGACACGGCCGAGAGGATTCGCTGCTACCCGGAGCAGATCTCTCGCGGACCGTGGGGTGGTTCACCACCGCCTTCCCGCTGCCGATCGATCGTGGCCGCCTGGGCGTGGGTCCCGGCGGCGCTCCCGCTGACCCTCCCGATGCCACCGCGGCGATCGAAGCAGTCAAGTATGTCAAGGAACTGATCCGCGGTCTGCCTTCGCGTGGAGCGGGTTACGGGGTCATCCGGTATCTGGCATCACCACCCGGACACACGATGGCGGGGCCCGGCGCGGACTCGCCCGCGGTGAGCCTCAACTATCTCGGTCGGGTCTCGGCAGACGCCATTCCGGCCGAGTTCGCCGGACTCGGGTGGCTGCCCACCGACGAGGTCGGCCGGATCGCCGTCACGCCGGACGTGGGCATGCCGGCCGTGGCCCCGCTCGACGTCAACGTCATCGTGACCGGTGCGACGCCTGCCGATCTGACCCTGACGGCCACCGTCGACCATGTGGCACGAATCGTCGACGAGGGCACGGTCAGCGGCGTTGTCGCACGATGGGAACAGATACTGACGCTACTGGCCGACACGGTTCGCCACGGCGCACACGGATGGACACCGTCCGACGTCGCGCCGGCCCGTGTCACCCAGCGAGACCTGGACCGGTGGATCGCCCGGTATCCCGACCTGGTCGACGTCTGGCCGAGTTCGCCTCTGCAACAGGGGTTCGCATTCCACTCAGCTCTGACCTCCGGGGTCACGGCAGGCTTCGGACCGTCGGACATCTACGTCTCGCAGGCGACCATCAGCCTGGACGGCCCGGTCGATGCCGATCGTCTCCACACCGCCGCGCGCGCGGTGGTGGCACGACATCCGGCGCTGCGCAGTGCCTTCACGACCTCCGACAACGGTGAACTCGTCACCCTGCTGCAGGGAGGCGCCGAACCCGGCTGGCAGGTCGACGATCTCACCGATCTCGACCCCGTTCGGGTGCCCGACCTCCTGGACGGAATCCGATACCGCCAGCGTGCACAACCCTTTTCACTCGACAGCGCCCCGCTCCTGCGCTTCGGTCTCGTCCGCACGGCACCCGAATCGTTCGCGCTGATCGTCACCGTCCACCACATCGTCGTCGACGGCTGGTCCATGCCGATCCTGCTCCGCGACCTCCTCGTCCTCTACGCGACGCGCGGTCTGGAGGCGGCACTCCCGGACGCACCGAGCTACCGCAACTTCTTGCTGTGGCTCGCGGACCGGGACCGGGGTGCGGCACGAACCGCCTGGTCGCAGGCCTTCGCCGGTCGGACACAGGGCACCTTGCTCGCACCGGATGCGACCTCCTCCGATCCCGGGTCTCCTCGACGCGCGACCCTGGACCTCGGCCCCGAACGATGGGCGCGACTCGCGCAGTGCGCCAACGATGCCGGCGTCACGGCGAACACCGTCGTCCAATCGCTCTGGGCGATTATCCTGGAACGCCTCGCACCCGGCGACGACTCCACGCGCGGCGGTCTGGACGTCACCTTCGGCGCGACCGTCTCGGGCCGGCCCGCAGAGCTCGACCAGGTCGACGAGACGGTCGGATTGTTCATCAACACGGTGCCGGTCCGGGTCCGCGCCGACGCAGGCGAACCCGTCACGGCGATCTGGCAGCGCCTCCACGACGACCAGGCCTGCTTGATCGACCACCACCACCTGGGACTCGCCGACATCACGCAGGCAGCAGGTCCGGGTGCGGGATTCGACACCCTCGTCGTCTTCGAGTCCTACCCGGTCGACACCGAAGGGCTGGTGACCGCCAACGGTATCGACGGGGTGCGGGTCGTCGACGTCGCGATGGACGAGGCGACCCACTATCCCCTCACCCTGACCGTCGAGGCGCAGCCACGACCACGACTCGTCTTCAGCGCCCGGACGGGGGCGGTCGACGACACCGCACTCGCTGCTGTGGTCGAGCGTTTCGATCGCATCCTGCGGACCGTGTGCGCGGACCCGTCGGTCGCCGTGGACGCCCTTCCGTTCCTGACCGAATCCGAAGAGCAGCAAACAGTTCCGCTCCGAGGTCGGCCAGCGGAGCGGCCGATGACCTTGCGGCAGATCATCCGGGCGGCGGTGGATCGCCGGCCGGACGGTGTCGCCATCCGCTGGAACGGTCGATCGATCACCTATGCCGAGGCCGACCGGTGGTCCGACGAGGTGGCCTCTCACCTGTCCGCGGCCGGCGCGCGGTCCGAGGACTATGTCGCGATCGCCCTTCGCCGGTCGGCCGATTCGGTCCGCAGCGTATGGGCCGTCGCCAAGACCGGTGCCGCATTCCTGCCCGTCGACCCCACCTATCCGGCCGACCGCATCGCGCTGCTCCTCGAGGACTCCGGTGCGCGCCTGGGTGTGACAGATCGCCGCACGCGTGCGCATCTCCCGGATTCGATCGAGTGGCTGGTTCTCGACGATCACCGGACCGAGCATCACCAGACGCGGCCGGAGGACGTGCCCGCACACACCGGGAAACCACGAATCGAGCTCGCCGACAACGTCGATCACCCCGCCTACCTGATCTACACGTCAGGTTCCACCGGTACCCCCAAGGGCGTGGTGGTGTCGCACCGGGGCCTCGCCAATCTGGCCGGCGAGCGACGGCACACGTACCTCGTCGAAGAGGACTCGCGGTTCCTGCACAACACCTCACCGAGCTTCGACATGTCCGTAGGTGAGCAGCTCGCGGCCCTGTCGGCGTCCGCGACCCTCGTGATCAGCGATTCCGAGGCGAGCCCGATGACGCTGCCCGATCTGGTCGGACACGAGCGCGTGACCCACGCCCTGCTGACGCCGACGGCCCTCGCGACGATCGAACCCGACGCGCTCGAAGGACTTCGCGTGCTCGGGGTCGGCGGCGAGGCGATCGGACGCGAGCTGGTGTCCCGCTGGGCACCCGGTCGGGCGATGCGCAACGGGTACGGCCCCACCGAGGCCACCGACATCGCGACCGTGGCCTCGCTGGAACCCGAAACGGTCACGCCGACCGGCGCGGTCCCGATCGGCCGTCCGGTCCGGGGCTTCGAGATGGTCGTCCTCGATCCGGCGCTCCGACCGGTCGCGCGCGGGGTGGTGGGCGAGCTCTACGTCGCCGGCCCGGCCATCGCCCGGGGCTATCACGCCCGGCCGGCGCTGACCGCCGACCGGTTCGTCGCGAACCCGTTCGGTACACCCGGTGATCGGATGTATCGAACCGGCGACCTGGTGTCGCTCGCCGACGACGACTCGATCCGCTATCTCGGCCGCGCCGACCGACAGGTCAAGATCCGTGGTCATCGGATCGAACTGGGCGAGATCGAGGCGG
The DNA here is from genome assembly GCF_049847105.1 of Gordonia sp. DT218. Lineage (NCBI taxonomy): Bacteria > Bacillati > Actinomycetota > Actinomycetes > Mycobacteriales > Gordoniaceae > Gordonia > Gordonia sp. DT218. The sequence goes on from NZ_JBNCNS010000001.1 coordinate 1,419,043, forward strand.
CGCTGCTCCGGAGTCCGGCGGTTCGGCAGGCCGTGGCGGTCGGCAAGCCTGGCCCGCAAGGCCATACCGTGCTTGTCGGATACATTGTCGGACACGACTCCTCGCACCCCGACGTCGTGGCGCCACAATCCCGGGAGATCCTCGACGAGGTCGCGCGGACCCTGCCGCGGCACCTGGTGCCGTCGACGATCGTGGTCCTCGACGCGATCCCCACGACACCGTCGGGCAAGGTCGACGAGCGGGCCCTACCCGATCCGGAGTTCGCCTCCACGACCGCGTATGCCCCGCCGTCGACGCCGACCGAGCACGTGGTCACCGAGGAGTTCGCGCACCAGCTGGGCATCGAACGCGTCGGTGTCGACGACGACTTCTTCCTGCTGGGCGGCACATCGATATCCGCATTCGCCATGGTTGCCCGACTTCGTGACCGGACAGGTTCTCTGTTGCCGATCGCTGCGGTGCTCGACGAACCGACTCCCCGCGCACTCGCCCGCAGCCTCGACGATCCAGATCCCGTGGCGGACGATGCTGCGCTGGGCGTCCTGCTACCGATCCGACCGTTCGGCTCCGGCGCCCCGCTGTTCTGTGTTCATCCCGCCATCGGATTGTCGTGGGGTTACGCCGGATTGCTCCGCCACCTGGACGCCGACCGACCCGTGTACGGCCTACAGATCCCGGGAGTGGTCGATGACGACTCGGTGCTCTCGTACGACACGACCGACGACCTGGCGGACCGCTATCTCCGGGAGATCCGAAACGTGGCGCCGCACGGTCCCGTCCACTTGCTGGGCTGGTCACTGGGCGGTGTGATCGCTCATTCGATCGCCGCCCGGATCGCGGCCGCCGGGGGCGTCGTCGGGTCGCTGACCTTGTTGGACAGCGTCCTGCCGGCGGCTCTGCCCGACCGGGACGACGCGATGCGACTGACAGACCTGGTCAGTGCACTCGGCCTCGAAGATCACCCGATCGCGGCGATCAGGGACCACCACGCACCCGTGACACGGGCATCGGTGGATGATCTGCTGGCGGAGGTGGAGGACATGCCGCCAGGTCTGCAACCCGAGGTCGTGTACTACCTGATCGATGCGGCCGCGCACACGGACAGGCTTCTCCGCAGGCATGTGCCGCCCGTGTACGACGGGGATGCGTTGTTCGTGGCGGCCGATCCGGACGGCACCGCCGACTCGACCGCGAAGTCGAGCTGGATGGGCCCCATCACCGGGCACGTCGACGACCTCCGGGTCCGGTGCACGCACTGGGAGATGTGCTCCCACGCCGCGATGCACGCCATCGGACCTGCGGTCGAAGCGTATCTACAGCGTCCCCGGCCGGCGCGCGGGAACGGTCGTGCGACGCCATGAGCGACGTCGAACTGGTCTCCATGGACCGCCGCGGCCGGATACCCGACGGCGCCCGCGTGTTGCGTGGTTCGATGCGGGACAACAGGCGCTCACTGATCGCCTCGACCGCACTCCTGTCGCTGCATCAGCTCTGTGAGGTGTCGGTCCCCGTCCTCATCGGGGTGGCGGTCGATCGGGCGCTCGGCCATGCCGACGCGGCATCCCTCGTGCGGTGGTTGGCGGTGCTGGCCCTGGTCTTCCTCGTCCTGACCGTCGCGTACCGGTATGGGGCCCGGATCGCCATGACCGCGGCACAGGGCGAGGCACACCGACTCCGGATGCGATGTGCGGCAACCATCATCGAGGACACCCCGGTCACGTCACCGGATCTACGCGACGGCGAGATGTTGAGCATCTCCAACTCCGACGCCGACGAGACCGGCAACCTGCTCCGCTACGTCCCCCAGGCGGGATCGGCCGTCGTGGCGCTGATCGCCTGCGCCGCAGTGCTCATCGGCATCGACAGCACTCTCGGCATCACCGTCCTGATCGCGGTACCTCTCATCCTCTCTCTGGTACAGCTCCTGTCCCCGTTCACAACCCGCCTCATCGGCGCGCAGCAGCATCACATCGGCCGTTCCACCGCACTCGCGGCCGATCTCGTGACCGGGATGCGCACGCTGCGCGGCATCGGCGCGCTCGACATCGCGTCCGACCGTTATCGGGAGGCCGACGGCCGCACCCGACTCGCGATGCGGCGCGCGGCCATCGGTCACGGCGCGTTCTTCGGTGCCGCCACCGGCGTGACCGGTCTGATCGCGGTCGGGGTCGCTGCATTGGCGGGGTGGTTCGCGTTGACCGACCAGATCACCGTCGGCGCACTCATCACCGTCCTCGGCCTGGCCCAGTTCCTGACCGAGCCGCTGGCGATCGCCGCGATGCTGCCGGGCCGCGTCGCGACGGCTCGCGCCTCGGCCGAACGCATCTCGACGCTGACCGCCCGACACCGATCCGCCGACGACACCATCGTCCGTACCGACCGCGACTCGACAACCGCTCCGCCCCACCAGGGAGAGTTCGTGGCCGTCCGGGCCCCGGATTCCGCGACCGCTCGGGCATACGCGAGCCAGATCGGTTCCGTCGCCCGACCCGATCTGCTGGTCGAACCACACTCGGTCGATCTGTTCACCGGAACGATCTGGTCGAATCTGGTCGTCGACCGACGCAGTGCGCCGCCCCGGGCCGCGGTCGTCGAACTCCTGGAGGCCCTCGGAAGCCTGGACATCCTGGGCGGCGGCGGCGTCGAGGCTCTCGACACCCCCGTCTCGGATCGCGGACTGTCACTGTCCGGAGGGCAGCGACAGCGACTCGCGCTGGTGCGCGCCCTCATCCGGGACCCGCGCACTCTCGTCCTCCACGATCCGACGACCGCGGTCGACGCCATGACCGAGCGCGTCATCGCCGAAGCGGTGTACCGGCGTCGACACGGTCGCGGGGCGACCCGGACGACGACCGTGATCACCAACAGTCCCGCATGGCTCAGGGTGGCCGATCGTGTGGTCACGCTCCCCTCGGGTGCCACGGAGCCCGCTTCATGACGGCGTTGCGGGTCGCCGATCGAGCGGAGACGTCGCGCTGGCTGCTCAAGGCCGTGCGGGCCAGGCCAATGCTGACCGCGACCGTCGCGATGCTCTGCGCGGTGACCGCCATCTGTGCAGTGATTCCCGTACTCGCACTCGGGATTCTGGTGGATCGGGTGAGCAGCCAAGCGACCGCGGGATCGTTGATCCCGGTCGCACTGCTCGCCGCGTGCGCAGCCGTCGTCGGTGGGCTGGCCGCCGGTGCGACCATGTATGCGGTGGCACGCCTCGGGGCCGACGTGATCGCCGATCTACGCGCCGAGGCAGTGGATGCGGCCCTTCACCTTCCGCGCGCGACCATCGAGGTGGCCGGCCGCGGCGATGTGCTCTCGCGGGTGAACAACGACGTGACCGTCATCAATCGCGCGGTCACCACGGTAGTGCCGACGGTCGTGACCGCGGCAGCTCTCACCGTGGTCAGCGTGATCGCGATGGCCGGACTCGATTGGCGGCTGGGCCTCGCCGGTTTCAGCGCCATCCCGTTCTACGTCGCGGCCCTGCGGTGGTACGTCCCCCGTTCGGCACCCGTTTACGCCGCGGAACGCGCCGCCGCGGCCGAACGCGCACAAGCCGTCGTCGAGTCGGCGACCAGTCGCGACACCGTCCTTGCCTACGGCCTGCAGGACCGTGAGCTCGACCGTATCGAGGAGGCCTCGCTGCGCACCCGGGACCTCGCGGTCTCGGTGTTCACCCTGTTCACCCGCCTGGTCGGCCGGGTGAACAGAGCCGAGTTCGTCGGTCTGGCAGCGATTCTCTCGATCGGCTTCTGGCTCGTGTCGACGGACGCCGTCACGGTCGGTGCGACGACCGCCGCCGCTCTGCTCTTCCATCGCCTGTTCAACCCGATCGGGATGATCCTCTACAGTTCCGCGGAGTTGCAGCTGGCAGGCGCCGGTCTCACCCGACTGGTCGGTGTCGTCGAGACGAAGTCGTCGGCACCCGATGAGGATTCCGACGTCGACACACCGGTCTCACCGGTCAGCCAGGCGGGATTGACACTGCGCGACATCCACTTCGGCTATACACCGGATCATGCGATTCTCCGTGGTCTCGACCTCGACATTCCCCGGGGCCATCGACTCGCGCTGGTCGGCGCCAGCGGCGCCGGCAAGTCGACGGTCGGCGGCCTGATCGACGGCACCCTCGCGTGCGACCACGGAGAGATACTCAAACCGGCTGCCGCACAGGTCTTCACCATCAGCCAAGAGGTACACGTGTTTGCCGGACCGCTCATCGACGATCTCCGTCTGGCAGCGCCGGCCGCCACCCGCGCGGAAGCCTTCGAGGCGTTGGCCATCGTCGGTGCCGACGGGTGGGTGCGGTCATTGCCATCGGGGATCGACACCGTGGTCGGCGAGGGCGGGTTCCGCCTCGGCGAGGCTCGAGCGCAACAGGTCGCGCTGGCCCGTCTGGTGCTCGCCGACCCCGAGATCGCGATCCTGGACGAGGCGACGGCAGAGGCCGACAGCGACCAGGCCGCCGACCTCGATCGGGCGGCGTTGGCGGCAACCGCGGGACGCACGACATTGGTGATCGCACATCGACTCTCCCAGGCGCTCACCGCGGATTCCGTCGCGATCATCTCCGAAGGCGTCATCACCGAACACGGCCCTCCGGACACACTCATCCGTGCGGGAGGCGAATTGACGCGGCTGTGGGACACCTTCCATGCGCAGCGCCCGGGCCACGATGACCATTCCGGTCCGGCCGAACATCCACCGCAGACAATCTCAACCGACATGAGGACTCACCGATGACCCCCACGACGTCAGACAACCACCGCGTCTCGTAACTCGACAACGGTGAGGCGACACCACTGATGGCCCGATTTGTGGCCCGGTTTGTGGAGCGCCCGAGCACATTCGGTTGGTAGCGGCCCGACGACCGTTCATTCGCTCAGGATTCGGGCGCGCCCGCTCGCCAGTACGCCTGCGCCTTCACACCCGCCTTGCCGAGTTTGTAGTCGTTCTTGAACGAGGCCGACACCGCCCGGGTGGCCTTCATGTCCAGGGCGACCCAGCCGAAATGGCCTGTCGCGTCGAACGCCGCATCGCGAACGGCCTCGATGAGGGCGTCTCCACCGCGGTCCCGTTTGATCCAGTTGACGGTGTCCTGGTCGCGAAGCCGCAACGGCAGCGACTTGTCGGACTCGTGCGCGTACTCGAACCAGACGGTGGCCGGGGTCGACGGATTCGCCGACACCGAGATCGCGTCGAGCAGCGAGTTGATCGCGGGCAGCGCGGCCGTGTCCCCGGCGATCAGCCAGCCGGCCGGCGCGGGCTCCGGGATGGCGAACTTGGACCCCATGAAGGTCGACGAGATCGTCTCCCCGGGCTCCGCGGCCTCGGCCCACCGGGTCGCCGCGCCGTCGTGCATCGCGAACTCGAGGTAGAACGAATCGGTCGCCGGCTCCGGGTCGACCAGGGTATAGGCGCGCTGATGCAGCTTGCCGTGCTTGTTCTCGAACCAGATCCGGACCCACATGGTCGGATGGACCGGACGGTCGGTGAGCAGGCCGCCGCCGGTGAACCCCAGTCGGATGTACTCGTCGGTGATCCTCTCGTTGCTCGTGACCGTGAGCTCGTAGTCGTCGGCACCGAACAGTTTGAGGACGGCCCCCTGCCAGCCGCGCGATTTCGACTTCGTCATTTCCGCCATCTGGACGACCCCTCCTCGGAGAACAGGCATTCGCTCTCAGGGTAGCCTACGCTAACTGTCCAACTTCCTTCCCGCGGAGGATCATGCCGGCGCGAGCGGCACCAGCCCGGGATGTGCGTCGAGATAGCTCTTGGTGAACGAGCACACCGGCCGAAGTCGGGCGCCTTGGCCGCGGACGTAGTCGACGGCACCGCGCATCAGACGTGTGCCGAGTCCGTGACCGGTGTATTCGTCGTAGAGAACGGTGTGCAGGATGGTGATCGTCCGCTTGCCGTCCACGCAGTCGGTGCTGTACCCGAGGACGCCGACGAGGTCGCCGGCCACCCACAGCTCGAACCGCTCGCGGACCGGGTTGTGCACGACCTGCGAAATCTGCTGCAGGATCGCCTGCGCAGATTGCGGTGGCCGAGATCGATGTTTCCGTTGCATGAGCCCTCCGGCGCATCGGGAGATGACCCGATGACAGGACTCCCCTTCCCACCAGCGGACCTGGGACCATCTGTGATCCCGGTCACAAACCATACCCTACGATCCCGTAGGTATCAGGAAACCGGCACAGGCTTTCGCGTGGGTAAGTATCGCGCGGTACGGGTGCACTGGTCGCCGAGGTCGTTCGGCACGTAGGGTGTCGGATAGGCCGATCGGCCGCACAATTGCACAACGCGGGGGCTCCCACGATCACCGGGGGCTGAGATGGCGACAGGCGGTCGCCGACCGCCCGAACCTGTCCGGATAATGCCGGCGTAGGGAGCCATCATGGGAACACCCGTATCTGAATCCGTCGTGACCACCGGTCCGATCGAGGGCAGCCACAAGCACTACCACGAACTCGATCACCTGCGGATTCCCCAACGACGCATCGAACTCACCAACGGTGAACACCTCGACGTCTACGACACGTCCGGCCCATACACGGACGCGACCGCGACGATCGACGTCGAGCGCGGTCTGGCGCCCACCAGGGATTCCTGGCACCGTCCGGACGCGATCGACGGCGCGTCGACCCAGCTCGCGTGGGCACGTGCCGGCATCGTCACCGACGAGATGCGCTACATCGCCGCTCGCGAGGGCGTCGACGAGGAACTCGTCCGCAGCGAGGTCGCCGTCGGACGGGCCGTCATCCCGGCCAACCATCGTCACCCGGAGTCCGAGCCGATGATCATCGGCAAGGCGTTCGCGGTGAAGGTGAACGCCAACATCGGCAACTCCGCGGTCACCAGCTCGATCGCCGAGGAGGTCGAGAAGATGGTGTGGGCCTCACGCTGGGGCGCCGACACGATCATGGACCTGTCCACCGGCAAGGACATCCACATCACCCGCGAGTGGATCCTGCGGAACTCACCGGTCCCGGTGGGCACCGTACCGATCTATCAGGCCCTCGAGAAGGTCAACGGCGACCCCACCAAGCTGACGTGGGAGATCTACCGCGACACCGTGATCGAGCAAGCCGAACAGGGCGTCGACTACATGACGGTGCACGCGGGTGTCCTGCTGCGCTATGTGCCGCTGACGGCTCGCCGCGTCACCGGCATCGTCTCGCGCGGCGGATCGATCATGGCGGCCTGGTGTCTCGCGCACCACGAGGAATCGTTCCTGTACACCCACTACGACGAGCTGTGCGAGATCTTCCGCCGCTACGACATCACGTTCTCACTGGGCGACGGTCTGCGGCCGGGATCGATCGCCGACGCGAACGACGAGGCGCAGTTCGCCGAACTCCGGACGCTCGGCGAACTGACGAAGATCGCGAAATCGCATGGTGTGCAGGTGATGATCGAAGGCCCGGGCCATGTCCCGATGCACAAGATCGCGGAGAACGTCCGGCTCGAGGAGGAACTCTGCGAGGAGGCGCCGTTCTACACCCTCGGACCGCTGGCGACCGACATCGCGCCCGCCTACGACCACATCACCTCGGCGATCGGCGCAGCACTCATCGCCCAGGCGGGTACCGCGATGCTGTGTTACGTCACGCCGAAGGAGCATCTGGGACTGCCGAACCGCGACGACGTCAAGGTCGGAGTGATCACCTACAAGATCGCCGCCCACTCCGCCGACCTCGCCAAGGGCCACCCCGGCGCGCAGGAACGTGACGATGCATTGTCCAAGGCGCGCTTCGAGTTCCGTTGGACAGATCAGTTCAACCTCGCGCTCGACCCGGACACCGCCCGCGAGTACCACGACGAGACGATGCCCGCCGAGCCGGCCAAGACGGCTCATTTCTGCTCCATGTGCGGACCGAAATTCTGCTCGATGCGGATCTCCGCGGACGTCCGCACCTATGCCGAGGAGAACGGGCTCGTGACGGCCGAGGACATCGACCGCAAGATCGCCGAGGAGATGGCCGCGAAGTCGGCGGAATTCGTCGAGGCGGGAAAGCACGTCTACCTCCCGCTTGAGGCGACGACCGGCGGTTCCCCCGCCAGATGAGCGACGACCTCGGACTGCCGACCGCCGCACCGGGTGTCACGCCGGCCCGCGTCCTGACGATCGCGGGGTCGGACTCGGGCGGCGGTGCCGGCATCCAGGCCGACATGCGCACCTTCGCGCTGCTCGGCCTGCACGCGTGCGTGGCGGTGACCGCGGTGACTGTGCAGAATTCGTTGGGCGTCCAGGGATTTCAGGAGATCGAACCGGAGACGGTCGCCGCGCAGATACACAGCGTGGTCACCGACATCGGGGTCGGGGCGGCCAAGACGGGCATGCTCGCGTCGGCGCCGATCATCGAGGCGGTGGCCGACGCGTGCATCGACCTCGGCATCGGACGCGACCGCGGAGTTCCCCTCGTCGTCGATCCGGTGTGTGCGTCGATGCACGGCGACGCACTGCTGGCCACCGAGGCCCTGGACACGTTGCGCACCAGGCTGATTCCCCTGGCGACGGTGGTCACCCCGAACCTCGACGAGGTCCGCCTGATCACCGGGATCGACGTGGTCGACGCGACGTCCCAGCGCGCGGCGGCCCACGCCCTGCATGATCTCGGCGCGCTCTGGGCTCTGGTGAAGGGCGGACATCTGCGATCGTCCGACCACAGTCCCGACCTTCTGTTCGACGGCGACGAGTTCCACGAGTTCGTCCACCCGAGGATCGCCACGACCCACGACCACGGGGCGGGCGACACCCTGGCCGCCGCCATCGCGAGCGCGCTCGCCCACGGCTATTCGGTCCCCGACGCCGTGTCGTTCGCCAAGCGATGGGTCACCCGCGGGCTCGAATCCGCCTACCCACTCGGCGCCGGGCACGGTCCGGTGAACCCGCTGTGGCGGGTCACCGCCCCCTGATACCCGCACCCCGTCCCGTCCCGTCCCGTCCCGTCGACAGCAACCCATATCCCGCCGACAGCAACCTCAATTCCGCCGACAGCAACCTCGATCCTGCCGACGGCAACGCGAATCTCGTCGAGAGCAACGTTCCCCGGCTTCCCCCGGCGCGGCCCGAAGCGCGCCCACGCGGTCTGAGTATCGTCGTCGGCGCCCTGGGGTGTTGCTCTCGACGAGATTCGCGTTGCTGTCGACGGGATATGGGTTGCTGTCGGCGAGAAACTGGTTGCTGTCGGCGGGATTCGGGTGGGGGTTGGCGGGGGTGGGGGTCGGCAGGGCGGGCTACTTTTGCCAGCCCACGTCCTCCACCGGGCCGATGTAGAACTGCCCCGCACCGTAATTGGCGAGGTTCTCCTTGACCGCGATCATCGCCGGACCGTTGAACAGCGGTAGATCGGAGTACTGCGCGAACGCCTGCCGTTCCACCTTGTTGCCGGCGGAGATCTGGGCCATCGGCTCCGGGATCTGTGCCACCCGGGCGATCTCGGCATCGAGCTCCGGTGATCCGGCGCCGGCCTTGTTCAGCTGCGATCCCTCGCACCACGTCTGGCAGAGGTAGGCCATCCCGAACGGATCACTGGACGAGAATCCCATCAGGAACAGGTCGAATTCCTTGTTCACGACGACCTTCGAGAAATCCGAGGACGGTCGCTGGGCGATCACCACGTCCACGCCGATCTGCTTGAGGATGGCCTGAAAGGCGCGACCCAGGTTCTGGATCGCCGGCGAATCGGACAAGATCGGCAGCGACAACGACAGCCGCCGGCCGTCTTTCATCCGGATGCCGTCGTCGTCATCTCCGACCCGCCAGCCGGCGTCGTCGAGGAGCCTGCGCGCACGGTCGGGGTCGTAGTCGACCACGCCCTTGACGTTGTCCTCGTAGCCGGGCTGGAACGAGTACATCTGCAGCGATCCGGGCAGCGGCTCGGTGTAGTTGAGCCCGGTGAATCGGATGCGTGCCAGCGTGTTCCGGTCGACGCCGCGAAGCACTGCCTCGCGCACCCGCCGATCGTTCAGGATCGGCGTGTCCAGATTCACCACCAGGAGGGACTGTTGCGGCGAGGCCGCGGTCCGGATCGTGACGCCCCCCATCGTGATCACCTGGGCCCGTGAGTCCTTGCTGCCGACCCCGATCGCATCGAGCTCCCCATTGCGGAACGCATTGATCGCGGCCTGGTCCTCCATCTGCCGGAACGCCCGCCGATCGAGTTTGCCGGGGTTGCCCCACCATTGCGGGTTGCGCTTGAACACGACGACGCCGGTGTTCTGATCGTAGGAGCCGATGGTGTACGGCCCGGCACCCCATTCCGCGTGCGGGTTCTGCAGGTACGCGCGGTTGTAGAGATCTGCGGTGCTGACCTTCGGGTTCAGCAGGTAGTTGAAGAGCCCGTCCGGCCAGGCCCACACACCCTTGAACCGGACCACCGCCTGTCGATCGTCGACTCCCCTGGCGACGGATTCGATCTGGTCATAGCCGTCGGTCGAACTCACGATGTAGTTCGGGTCGGCACCGCTGCTCGACCGCCAGGTGTTCACGAAGGAGCGATAGTCGATCGGCGCGCCGTCGTTGTAATGGGCCTTCGGGTTGATGGTGTACGTGACCACCGTCTTGCCGTCCACCAGTTCTTTGCGGACGTCGGTGAGGTAATCGCGGTTGAACGAGTAGGTGCCGTCGGGCGCGAAGTAGGCCAGGGTCGGGTTGTACCAGCGCCAGAGCAGGAGGGTGTACGCGGAGCCGTCGGCCTGGAAGGTGTTCCACTGCGGACTCACCTCGGTGATCGCCGTGGTCAGGCTCCCGCCGTCCCGGACGTTCGCCCGCGGTTGCGGGTTGAGGTCGGCACCGGTCGTCGAGATCACCGAGTCGTCCAATCGCACGCCACAGCCTGCACATCCCATGATCGCCAGGGAGAACACGAGGATCAACACGACGAATCGCTTCACGACGCCTCCTGTGACATCGGCATCCGGTCCGTGAAGTGGCACGCCGCACTGTGGTCGGCGGCCGCGCCCGCCAGGACAGGTTCCTCATCCCGGCACCGGGCCCGCTCGGTCTCGGCGAGAGTGAGATGTAGTGGACACCGGCCCACGAACGCACACCCGGCGATCTCGTCGGTGGGACTCGGCTGCTCGCCGCGCAGCACGATCGGTGTGCGGGCACGCTCGGCACGTGGGTCCGGAATCGGGACGGCCGACAGCAGGGCCTGGGTGTACGGATGCCTCGGCTCGTCGAACACCGTGGCGGTCGGACCCACCTCGACGAACCTGCCGAGGTACATCACCGCAACCCGGTCGGCCATGTGCCGAACCACCGAGAGATCATGTGCCACCACGAGATACGCGACGTCACCGTCGGCCTGCAACCGACGGATGAGATTGACGACGTCGGCCTGTACCGAGACGTCGAGCGCCGAGAGCGGCTCGTCGAGGATGATCAGTTTGGGATCGGTCGCCAGCGCTCGCGCAATGGCGAGGCGCTGGCGCTGTCCGCCCGAGAAGGCCGACGGATAGCGGTCGGCGTGCGCCGGATCGAGTCCGACCCGCCGCAGTAGTCCGCCGACGCGTTCTTCGGTGTCGTGCTTGGACAAACCCAGTGCGCGCAACGGTTCTCCGACGACGTCGAAGGCGGTGAACCGCGGATCGAGCGCTTCCGACGGGTCCTGGAAGACGATCGCCATCTCGCGCCGCAGGACCCTGGCCCGTCGTCGGGACAGTTCGGCCGGGTCGATCCCGGACAGTCGGACGACGCCTGCCGGCTGCCCGAAATCCATCACCTCGAGCAGGGTGGTGGATTTCCCGCTGCCCGACTCGCCGACGATCGCCATCGTCTCACCGCGGCGGATGTCGAAGGAGACCCCGTCGACCGCCCGAACCGTCCCGACCCGGCGCTTCATCATCCCACTGGTGAGCGGGAACTCCTTACGCAGGCCGGCGACTTCGAGAATCACCGGCCGGTCGTTGCCGCCCGGCGCGACCGGCTCGCGGGTCCCGACGGCGGGTTCGCCGTAGACGGGCTGTCCGTCGATGGTGGCGTCGTCGCCGATCTCCGGCGCACGGACACACGCAGCCGCATGCCCACCCGCCTCGGCCCCGGCTCCCGCAGAGTCAACGGCCCCGTCCCCGCCGACGACGGGTGTCAATTCCGGTTCGTACCGGAGACATTCGTCGATCGCGATCGGACAGCGTGGTGCGAACTGGCAGGCCGACGGCGGATCGATGAGCACCGGCGGTGTACCGGGGATCGGCGTGAGCGATTCGGCGATCCGGTCCACTCGCGGCACCGCCCCGAGCAGCCCGATCGTGTAGGGCATCCGTGGTGTGTCGAACAGTGGTTGCGCGGCGGCGCGTTCGACGGCCCGGCCCCCGTACATCACCACCACGTCGTCGGCGGCGCCCGCCACCACCGCGAGATCGTGGGTGATGAGCAGGATGGCCGCACCGGTCTCGGCCTGCGCAGTCCGCAGCAACGACATGATCTGCGCCTGGATGGTGACATCGAGGGCGGTGGTCGGTTCGTCGGCGACGATCACCGCAGGATCGTTCGCGATGGCCATCGCGATCATCACGCGCTGGCGCATACCACCGGACAGTTCGTGCGGGAATGCCTTGACCCGCCGGGCGGGGTCCGGGATTCCCACGAGCTCGAGTAGCTCGACCGCCCGTGCCATCGCCGCCTTGGTACCGATCTCCTGATGCGCCTTGAGCGCCTCGACGATCTGGGCACCGACGGTGAAGACGGGCGTCAACGACGAGAGCGGGTCCTGGAAGATCATCGAGATCTCCCGCCCCCGGATCGTCGACATCTCCTTGTCGGCCAGCCCGAGCAGTTCGCGTCCGTCCAGGGTGACCGATCCACTCACCACCGCGGATTCCGGGAGAAGCCCCAGGACCGCCAACGCGGACACCGATTTCCCGGAGCCCGACTCGCCGACCACCGCCAGCGTCGACGACGCGGACACGTCGAACGAGAGGCCGCGGACCGCGTCGACCCGACCTGCCTCGGATCCGAAGGACACCCGCAGATCCCGCACAGACAGCACCGGTTCGGCGCCAGGGCCGGTCGAGCTGCTCATGCGCGAGCCCCCGATCCGGAGGTCGGGTCCAGTGCGTCGCGAAGTCCATCGGCGATCAGCGCCATCGACACGGTCAGCAAGGTCAACACCGCGGCGGGGAAGTAGAACAGCCAGGGCGATGCGAACAGTGCTCCGGTCCCCGACTGGAGCAGAGCGCCGAGCGTGACGTCGGGGATCTTCACGCCGAGGCCGAGGAAGGACAGACCGGTCTCGGCGAGGACCGTTGCCACCACGCCGAGCGCGAAGTTGATCACCAGCAACGAGGCGAGGTTGGGCAGGATGTGGCGGGCGACGATCGTGATGGGCGGCTCCCCCAGATAGCGTGCGGCCGATACATAGTCACGCTCCCGGATCGACTGGGCCATGGAGTGGATGATGCGCGCCAACATCATCCAGCCGGTCAGGGTGAGGACCACAATGAGCCAGCGCCAGTCACCGCCGGTCTTGTTGGAGATCAGCGCCAGGATCAGGAAGGTCGGCACCACGAGAAGAAGATAGATGACACCGAGGATCAGCCGCTGCACCCATCCGCCGAAATAGGCGGCGAGGGCACCGACGAAAGCGGCGATCACCGTGGTGCCCAACGAGACCGACAACGCGATGATGAGTGATCGTTGCAGACCGTGCACGACCTGCGCGTACAGGTCGTTGCCCGCGTCGTTGGTGCCGAACCAATGCCCGGACGACGGCGGGAACCCGATCGCCAGGAAGTCGGTGTCGGTGTACGAGTACGTGGTGAACAGACCGCCGAAGAGCGCGAAGCAGACCAGGATCGCGAAGATCACCAGGCCGACCAGCGCCGAACGGTGACGTGCGAACCGCCGCGCGATGAGCGCGCCGCGTCCCAGGCGCCGCCGGGCGATCGGGGTCTGCAGGCTGCCCTCGACCGGACCGACACCGTCGGCGAGCAGCCCACCCGTCTCACCCATGATGGGCGCGGTGGCCGTCGGGTCATGCGCGCCCCGCCCATGGAAGTGCTTCGAATCGGCGTCTCGGGACCGGTCGTTCCGGGACGGTTCCGGAGGCATCATCACCATGTCAGGTCACCCGCACTCGTGGATCGAGGTAGACCACCGCCAGATCGGCGAGGATCGCGCCGACCGCGGTGGCCAGGGCGCCGAAGGCGGCCACGGCCACCGCGCCGTACACGTCGTTGGTGTTGATGGACGTGACGAAGTAGCGGCCCATCCCCTCCCACCCGAAGATCGTCTCCGTGATGACGGCGCCGGTGAACACCGCCGGGATCGCGAAGGCCACTCCGACGGCCACCGGGATGATCGCGGTGCGCAACGCATGTCGTCGTACCGCGACCCCGCGCCTGAGCCCCTTGGCACGGGCGGTCCGGACGTAATCCGCATCGATGGTGTCGAGCAACAGCGAGCGCTGCATGAGGTGCAGTCCCGCATATTGCACGGCGACCAGCGTGATCGTCGGCAGGATCAGGTGTTTGATCCGATCGGCCAGTACCGGGAAGAACCCGTGCACGTCGATGCTCGACGACCCGGCCACGTACACCACCGTGTGCCCCACCCGCTGATTGACCGCGATGCCCAGGAGCACCACCGCCAGGCCGGCCACCGCGATGGGTATGTTGATCATCACGATCGAGACCAGTTGCCATGCGCGGTCGGCCAATCGGTAGTGCCGCAGGGCCGTGTAGACGCCGAGCGCGATACCCAGCAGCGTCGCCAGCACGGTCGCCGCGGTGAGCAACTGCACCGACGACCAGATCCGGAAACCCACCTGCGCGTTGACGCTGGTGCCCACCGGCGTCGAACCCCAATCCCAGTGCAGCAGGATGTCGGTCAGCCAGGTCCACCATCGCTCGAACACCGGCGTCTTGTCGTTGAGGTTGTAACTCGTCAGCGTGTTGTCGACGACCTCGGGAGGCAGCGGAGGTTTGCGTTCGGCGTAGTTCGACCGCGGATCGAGAAACCAGGTCGCCAGGAAGAACGTGAGGTTGGTCGCGACGAAGACAAGGACCGCCCACGCGGCGATGCGTTTGCACAGGTAACCGATCACCTACGACCTCTGACTCCGGCTGTCCCGGCCGGGGGCTGACCGGCGGCAGTCGACCCATTGTGTCAGCGCGACCGTCGATTCGCCGGGTTCCGCGCGGCACGGTGTCACCGCGACCATAATCGGGCAATGGCCTGGAACTACCTCATGGACATGGATGGCGTGCTCACCAGCGAGGAGCACCTGATCCCCGGTGCCGACGCATTTCTCGCCGAACTGACCGCGAACGGCACGCCGTTCAGCGTGCTCACCAACAACTCCATCCGCACGCCACGGGATCTGCGGGCCCGCCTGCTGCGGATCGGTCTCGACATCCCGGAATCGGCCATCTGGACGTCGGCGCTGGCCACCGCGCGTTTCCTCGATTCGCAGCGTCCGGGCGGATCGGCCTACGTCGTCGGCGAATCCGGCCTCACCACCGCGCTCCACGAGATCGGCTACGTGATCACCGATTCGGACCCCGACTATGTGGTCCTCGGCGAGACGCGTACGTATTCGTTCGAGGCCATCACGACCGCGATCCGGCTCGTCGAGCGGGGCGCGCGATTCATCGCCACCAACCCGGACGCCACCGGTCCGTCCACGAGCGGGTCGTTGCCGGCGACCGGCGCGGTGGCCGCCCTGATCAGCAGGGCCACCGGACGCGACCCCTACTACGTCGGCAAACCCAATCCGCTGATGATGCGGTCGGCGCTCCGGCAGATGGGCGCACATTCCGAGCACACCTTGATGATCGGCGACCGGATGGACACCGACGTGATCGCCGGGATGGAGGCCGGCCTCCAGACACTGCTGGTGCTGTCCGGCATCTCCACGCCGGCGTCGGTGGAGCTGTATCCCTACCGCCCGACCGAGGTGATCGGCTCGGTGGCCGACCTGGTGGGGCGCACCCAGGATCCGTTCCGCAGCTGACCGCGACGCGACTTCGCCGACAGCAACCCCGAAGACGCCGACAGCACCCGACTCCGACAGGAGTGCGGGTGCTGTCGATGAGCATCGGGGTTCTCTCGGCGTGAACTCGAGAAACCCGTCAGCGGATCAGGCCCTCGTCAGATCAGACCCTCGTCAGATCAGACCCTCGTCAGATCAGGAGAGTGCCTTGGCCTTCAGGGCGTCGAACTCCTCCTGCGTGATGGTCCCGGCGTCCAGCAGACCCTTGGCATCGGCGATGTGCTCGGCCGGGCTCTTGCCGGCGACCGACTGGATGTAACTGTCGGTGGCCTGCTTGGCCTGCTGTGCCGCCTCGCTCTGCCGCTCGGACATGCCGCGGCCCTTCACGAGCAGATACACGATCGCGGTGATGTACGGGAGGATGACCAGGAAGATCACCCACACGGCTTTCAGCCAGCCGGACGCCTTCTTGTCGCGGAACAGGTCGGTGATGATGAACCAGAGGACCATCAGGTATGCCACGAACGCGAAAATGACGATCGTGTACCAGATGAAGTCCCAGAACGAGTCCCACATGGGAAATGCTCCTTGCATGTCAATGTCGGCCCCGACGGGGATCGCCGGGCCGTCAAAAGCTTCTCACAGCCCGTACTCAGAGGCACGGCTTGGCGACGATTCGCTCACCCGGAGTCGCTTGCCGGCGTCGATCGACGGTGCCGCGATGCGCCGCCCGGCGACCTCACCGACGGCTGAGGGTCAGCAGGAAATCTCCCGCGTCGTCGGTCCACGTCTTCACGACGTCGAGGCCCGCGACGGCGAGTTCGTCGGCGAGATCCGCCGGGTCGAACTTCGTGCTGATCTCGGTGAGGACCTCGGCGCCCCGCGTCAGTCGCCACCGTCGGTCCAGCGCAGCGAAGTACACATCGATGTCGCGGCGCGCCCGAAGCCACATCTCGATCCGGTGGCGGACGGGATTCCATCGCGCGATGTGGTCGAAGTCGTCGACGTAGAGACCCTGCGCGTCGAGTCCGGTACGCAGCACCTCGATCATGTTTCGATTGAAATCCGCGGTCACCCCGGCCTTGTCGTTGTACGCCGCGACCAGTCGGCCGGTGTCCTTGATGAGATCCGCCCCGAGCAGGAAATAGTCACCGGGCGCGAGCGCATCTGCGAGCGTGCGGAGGAATGCCCCGCGCTCGGGTACATCGAAGTTGCCGATGGTTCCGCCGAGGAAGACGGCGATTCGCGGTCCGCCGGCGGCGGGCAGCGTGAGATCGGGGCTCGTGAAGTCCGCGACCATGGGTTCGACGCCGATGTCCGGATAGTCCAGGGACAGCTCCGCCGACGACGACTCGAGGATCTCGGTGCTGACGTCGAGCGGCACGTACGTGAACGACCGCCCCGCGGCGGCGGCCCGCTCGGCGAAGGCGCGCAACAGCAGTCGGGTCTTGGTCGAGGTGCCGGAACCGAACTCGACCATCATGGCCGCGTCCGTCACCGCCGCGATATCGGCACTGCTCGCGCGCAGGATCGCGGTCTCCCGACGGGTCGGGTAGTACTCGGGTACTCGCGTGATCTCGTCGAACAGCAGGCTCCCACGCTCGTCGTAGAGCCACTTCGTCGGGAGGGTCGGCGGATCGGCCCACAGGCCCGCCACGGCGTCGACGGCAAGCGCGTCGTCGATGCTGACTGTCATCGGGCCAGCCGCAGGCCGGAGAATGCCCACCTGGCATGGGCCGGAAAGAAGTTCCGGTAGGTCACCCGCTCGTGGCCCGGTGGCGTCACCGCGCTGGCGCCCCGCAGCACATGCTGATCGCACATGAACTTCCCGTTGTACTCGCCGACCGCACCGTTGGCCGGGACGAACCCCGGATACGGCAGGTAGGCACTGGCGGTCCATTCCCAGACATCCCCGACCATCGAGGTCCCGGCCCGGCCCGGATGGCACCGCGCCGGATCGAGCAGTTGTCCGCGTGCGTCTCCGGCAGTGGCCGCGGCGGCCTCCCACTCGAATTCGGTGGGCAGACGGGCACCTGCCCACCGGGCATATGCGTCGGCCTCGTAGAACGAGACGTGCACGACCGGCTCGTCGAGTGCCACGCGACGACGACCGGACAGCGTGAAGGTGGTCCACTCACCATCGCTGAACTGCCAATATTCCGGTGCTTGCCAACCGGTTTCGTGGATGTGAGCCCAGCCGTCGGACAGCCACAGCTCCGGTCGGCGATAACCGTCGTCGGCCATGAACTCGAGCCATTCGGCGTTGGTCACCGCTCGTTCGGCGATCTCGAAGTCCTCGAGGAAGACGCGGTGGCGCGGTCCCTCGTTGTCGTAGGCGAACGCTGCGTCGGGTCCTCGGTGGGCGCCGATCTCGGTGATCCCACCGGTCAGCGACCGCCACGTGAGGGGTTCCCGGACGTCGGCGTCGTCGGCCTCGCGATCGACATAGACCGGGGCGAAGGCATGTGTGGAGAAGAGGTGCTTGATGTCCATCAGCAACAATTCCTGGTGCTGCTGCTCGTGGTTGCACCCGAGCTCGACCAGCGCCAGCAGGTCGTCATCGATGGCACCGCGCTCGAGCGCATCGACCATCGCACTGTCGACGTATTCGCGATAGTGGGCGATGTCGGCGATCCCGGGACGCGTCACCAGCCCGCGCTCCGGTCGTGGATGCCGGGCACCGACCGCCTCGTAATAGCTGTTGAACAGGTAGCGGTAGGTCTCGTCGTACACCGCATACGACGGGTCGCTACGGAGGATGAACTCCTCGAAGAACCACGTGACGTGGGCACGATGCCATTTGGCCGGGCTGGCGTCGGTCATCGACTGCGGCGTCTGGTCCTCGGCGGACAAGTTCGCGGTCAAGACGTCGGTCAGGGCACGGACATCGAGGAATCTGCGTGGACTCGGGTCGTTCGCCAAGCTCGAGGGCATGGCGGACGCCGGCGCGGGCCGGTTGGTGATGCTCACTGGTACCTCCCGTTTTCTGTGTGACCTGGCACGTGGTCGGGACGGACGGGCAACCCTCGAACCTCCATCGTTCCCACGGTCGGTACCGCTGTCAACGAATCGCCCCGAGGCCACGCGCCATCGCATCACATGCCACCGACAATTTTGCGCATCCCGTATCGCGCCGTCGCCAGGTGTCGTCAACTACGGGTTGACGGTGCATGGCCGTCAACCTAGTGTTGACGTATGTCCGAACCAGTCATCATGAAGAACGTCCGCCTCGACGACCTCATCGCGGCCATCCGGACCGTGCACGACGATCCGCTCGATCAACTCTCCAACGCCGTCGTCACCGCCGAACACCTCGGCGAGGTCGCCGATCACCTCATCGGACACTTCGTCGACCAGGCCCGCCGTGCGGGGGCGTCGTGGACCGAGATCGGGTCGAGCATGGGCGTCAGCAAGCAGGCCGCGCAGAAGCGGTTCGTCCCGCGCACCCCGGATACGCCGCTCTCCGAGGAGTCGAACCCGTTCGGGCGCTTCACCCCTCGGGCCCGGAACGTGGTGGCCGAGGCCAACAACCTCGCCATCGGCGAGTACAGCGAGTCCGTCACCCCGGAACATCTCGCCCGCGGCCTCGCCGTCGCGCCCGAGTCGGTGGCCGACCTGACGCTGCGTGCGCAGGGCGTCGAACTGACGACGCTGGCCGCGGCCTGCACACCGGAGGCCCGCGCCGCCGAGGAGACCCGCGGCGACAAGAAGTCACTCGTCCCGTTCGACGATCGGTCCAAGGCGGTACTCGAGACGACGGTGAGCACCGCGCTGGAGATGGGCCACAACTATGTCGGCACCGAGCATCTTCTGCTGGCGCTGTTCACGGACCCGCCGGTGGCGGCCGTCCTGGAGTCACTGGGCGTGGAGGTCGATCCGGCGCGGACGTTCATCCGGGAGACCCTCGCCCAGTTCACGAAGTGATCCGAGGTCAGTCGCCATCTCCGTCGGCTTCTTCGGATTCCTCGACGGTGTCGTCGTCGATGTAGTGCACCGCGGCCTCCTCGGCCGAGGCGCCCGCCCCGTCGATGCCGGCGTCGGCGGCGAAGGACTCCTGCTCGTCGTCGACGCCGGTGCCCTCGTCGGGCGCGATCAGCCGACCGGCCCGGCCACCGCCGGCCTGATCGCTGTCGTCGTACGCGTCGTCACGGTCGGAAGCGTGTGAGCGCCAGTCTTTTTTGATGTCGTCGAGCGGATCGCTCGCACCGATGTCGGGTTCCTCCTCGGAGAGCCGCTCGTCGAGGGTCTCGCCGTCGCGCTGCTCCTGCGAGGTGAGCCCCCGTCGGGCGCCGCTCGGGCGATGATCCGGCGGCGAGTAGCCCTCGTCGAGAACATCGTCGACACCGCGATCGTCGAGGGTGTCCTCGGGCTGGAGCTGGTCGTCGTCGTCGAGGCTGTATTCGCCGTCGGACCCTTCCGGGGTGCTGCCGATGTCACTCACGACCTTCACGATGCCAGTACCGACGGGTGGAATCCACCACGACAGCGAATCGTCGCACGGTCGACACGGGAGCCGCGGGGTGTCGTCGAGCGTCCGAAGCATTCTCGCCACTGACACGCCGCGGAGACCCGGAAACACCGTGGTCCGCGGACGCAGTTCCGTATCCTGCGACCCATGACCACACCGCCCGATCCACGCAATCCCGGCAACCCCGAGCCCGACGACGGCGCCGGATACCCGGGGCAGGCCCCGGAACCCGCCGCGGGAAATCCGCCGCCCTCCTACCCACCACCCGGATCAAACCCGCCGCCTGGATCGACCCCTCCCCCGGGATCGACCCCTCCCCCGGGATCGACCCCTCCGCCGGGATCGGGCCCACCACCCGGATCAAACCCGCCGCCGCCCGAAGGCGGTTACCCACCGCCCGGGTCGTACCCGCCACCCGGGTCGCCCCCGCCGGGATCGGGATACCCACCGCCGGGATCTCCCCCGCCCGGATCGGGATACCCATCGCCGGGAGGCGGTTACCCACCGCCCGGGGGCAACTATCCGCCACCCGGAGGCAGCTATCCGCCTCCGCCACCCCCCGGTGGACAGCCGGGCGGATACGGGCCCCCGCCGGGTGGTTACGGTCCGCCGCCGGGTGGTGCGTACGGGGCGGTACCCGGGGCTTCGGGCTACGGCGCACCCGCGACATCACAGTTCTCGGTCGGCGATGCGATCAGCTACGGCTGGAATCGTTACAAGGACAACGCACTTCCCTGGATCCTGATGATCCTGATCGCGCTCGTCGTCTCGGGCGTGATCGGCTGGATCGGCAATGTGTCGTCCGACTACGGCCGGGTCCTGTGGATCAATCTGCTCTTCGGCATCATCAGCGCGATCGTCGGCTATGTGTTCCAGGGTGCGTTCGTCCGCGGCGCACTGGATGAGCTCGACGGCGGCAAGCCGGCGATCGGGAACTTCTTCCGGCTCAACTTCGGACCGGTGATCATCACGGCGCTGCTCGTCGCGATCGGCACCTACATCGGCCTCATCCTGCTGATCATCCCGGGCATCATCTTCGCCTTCCTCACCTACTGGTCCCTCACCTTCGTGGTTGATCGCGACCAGGACGCGATCTCGGGCATCAAGGCGAGCTTCTCGGTGATCAGCAAGAACGCCGGTCCGCTGTTCCTGCTGGCCCTGGCCAGCATCGGACTCAACATCGTCGGCGCCATCCTCTGCCTCGTCGGGCTCCTGGTGTCGATCCCGGTCACCATGATCGCGAGCACCTACGCCTATCGGTTCTTCACCGGTGGGCAGATCGCGGCCGCGGGTATGGCCGCTGCGACGCCGCCGCCATACCCGCCGAATCAGCAGTACTGATCTCGCAGTAGAGATCTCGCAGTAAAGATCTCGTCAGACGAACAGGCCGCCGCCCCATCGGGCCGGCGGCCTGTTCGCATCTGCGGTGCCTGTTCTGCGGTGCCTGTTTCAGCGGTGCCTGTTACAGCCGCCCGTTGCCACGATGGTGGACGTCTTCGGACAGTCGGACCACCGCGTAGTAGAGCTCCAGGGTCACCCGCAGGAACGCGAGGTAGATCAACCCGATGATCGGGGCCAGGATCAGGGCCGCGATACCGGCACCGATGCTCTCCACAAACCCGGCGATGATGAAGAAGATGACACCGATGGCGAGAACAATCGTGCCGAGGATGTACACGACCTTCACGAGCGCCGGTGTCACGAACGAGTTGAAACCGAAGTCGAACAGGGCCGAGAAGAACCCTTTCGACGATGCCTGGCCGGGGCCGGGCGGCGGCGCGGCCGGATAGCCACCGAACCCACCGGCCGGCTGGGCGCCATAGCCCCCACCCGCCGGCGGCCCGTAGCCACCGGTCGGCTGTGTCCCATAGCCACCTCCGGGCGGCTGGGACCCGTAGCCGGGCGGCGGGGTATGCCCGCCGGGCGGGGTGTACCCGGGACCGTTCGGATCGTTCGGATTCGTGGGATCTCCTGATGTCATGGCGCGAGATTAGCAACGGTGCGTGTGATGTCGGGCGGTCACAGCCCTTTTGCGCCTTATCGGACGAAATCACTCGCGACCGGCCGGTAACCGGGACAATCGAGGAATGATCGAAGAGATGCAGGACGAGGCGGAGGGCCTGCTCTCGGCGGGCGAATACACCCATGCCCTCGCCGAATTCTCGGTACTGCGTGAGATTCGGTCCCGTCGTGAGGGTCCGTACTCGATCAAGTACCTGTCGAATCTGCACGACTGCGTCCGGTGCATGTCACAGCTGCACCTCTGGGCCGACTCGACGCCGTTGTGCCGTGAACTCCACGGGAAGTACGTGCGGACCCATGGACCCGGCCAGACCGACACCGTCGACGTGGCCAAACACTGGGCATGGGCGCTGCTCCACCTGCACGACTATCCACCCGCGGTCCGCCTCTACCTGACCACTGCCGACGCGCTGTGGGATGCCGATCCGGATCAGGCCCGCCGGCTGCTCGCGGCGGCGGTCGCGCACCGCGGCGAGGCCGACCCGCTGGCGATGATCTCCGCCGACACCGCACTCATCGACAGTGCCCGGCTGACCCACAGCCACGACGTGCTGGTGATGATCAACCGACTCGTCGACCGACTCCCGCCCAACGCGGCGTCGGCGCGGGCGTCGGTCACGTTCGATGGGCTCGCCATCGCCTGAGAGTCATCGACGACGGCGAGCCGGCCCGCTCAGATCATCCCTCTCAGATCGTCGGGTCCTCGATCTTCTTGGGCAGTGTCACCAGCGTGACCACGCTGACCACGATCAGCATGATCGCCGCCACCCACAAGAAGGTGGCCAGTGCGAGACCGGGGATCGCCATCATCACGATGCCCGCGATGATCGCGACCACACCGGAGAGCACCAACAGCCACCGCGGCGTGTGCACCGAGCCGGCCACCGCGTGCGCCAGATCGGCGACTCCCTGGAAGATCCAGCCGATGCCGATGAAGATCGCCAGGAACACCAGCGACTCCTCGGGATTGAACAATGCGATGATGCCGGCCGCCAGGATCAGCACGCCGACGAGGCCGAGGACGGACCGCCATCCGCCGGACAACAGGTTGGCCGCGAACGCCGTGTAGATACGGAACAGCCCGGCCACGATCAACGAGATCCCGAAGAGCACACCGATCACGAGCAGGGTGGCGCCCGGCCATATCAGCGCGATGATTCCCAGGACGATTCCCACGATGGACGTCGCGATCATCATCGAGCGAACGGCATTCACCAATTCGTTCGGAATCTGCTTTGCGTAATCTGCAATTGTCATGGAGGCAGGTTAGTACGTCTCGGAGGGTGCGACACCACATTCACCCGCCGAACAGAAGGGAAAATCAGTGTCGCTGATCGCATTCTTCTCGCACGATTCCGGGACGGCCGATTCCGCTGCGGAAGAGTCTCGCGGATTCATCCCCACCCGCTACGCGGCCAGCCTCTGGGCGCCGTCGACGTTGAACGGGCCCGCGGTGTGCGCACTCGCCGCCCGCGCCGCCGAGGACGAGTTCGCGACGGCGGGATTCCGCACCGCACGGTTCACCATCGAACTGTTCAAGGTCGCCCGGGACACCGTCACCGTCACCCGGGGCCGACTCGTCCGCGACGGCAGACGGATCAAGGTCGCCGAGGTGGACGTTATCCAGTCCGTGGACGGTGCCGAGGTGATCGTCGCGCGGAGCACCACCGTGTTCGTCAGCGAGAGCACCGATCCGCCAGGGGAACGCTGGCGCCGGCCGGCCGACGCGACCCGATTCCGACCTCCCGAGACCGCGCCCGACGACCACTTCCCCTGGTACGGGACCACCTCGGCGCACGGCGGCGAGATCGTCTGGAGTCAGGACATGGCCGCCCACCAGCACGGGCAGCGGAAATGGCTGTGGACCCGGGCGGTCTCCACCGTCGTCGGGGAGGACCCGACACCATTCCAGCGCGCGGTGATCAGCGGGGAATCGACCAGTCTGGTCTGCAATTGGGGCACGGCGGGCATCGCCTACATCAACTGCGATCTCACCGTCGCGCTGTCCCGACTACCGGTCGGGACCCGGATCGGTGTCGAGGCGGCCACCCACCTGGAGACCGATGGGATCTCGACGAGTACCGCCAACCTCTACGACGACGACGGACAATTCGGGGTCGGCATGGTCACCGGCGTGGAGAACGCGGCCGCGACCATCGATTTCACGTCGGTGAAACCCGGCGAAAGGTATGCCGAAGGCTGACAGTCCTTATGTCGCGCTCCGATGACTATCAGGTCTTGATAGGGTCTCGCTCATGATGCGGCGTCTAGGACGATGGAGAACGGCATTCGCGGTTTCCGCCCTCGCGACCACTCTGACGGTGAGCTTGGCGACCACGCCATCCGCCGAGGCTTTTCCCGTCGCGGCCGGTAACGGCAAGGTCGTCGCACGCCTCACCGGGCCGGGTTCGATCAACGACACGGTCGGCAGATACAACATCGTCGGCACCGACCTCGGTGTCATGTGGGACAACGGTCACGGCGAGATCATGACCGCCTTCGGCGACACCCAATCGTTCAACGGATGGTCGCTGCTCTACGGCCAGCTCTGGTACTGGCGCTCCAACGTCCTGCTGCGCAGCACCGACCACAATCTCTCCGACGGCATGACGTTCACCGGCCATGCCGGCAGTCCGGGCAACGCCAAGCGCCTGCTGAAGCCGAATCTGCGCCGCGAGGTCACGATCATCCCGACCGCGGGCGTCGCGGCGAACGGCAAGCAGTACATGAACGTGATGTCGGTCAAGCACTGGGGACCGGCCGGGATCTGGTTCACCAACTGGTCCGGACTCGCGGCGTCCACCGACAACGGCCAGAACTGGAATGCGGTGAACGCATTCCGGCCGAACAGCGGCGGCAACCACAAGTTCCAGATGGCGGCCTATCTGAAGGTCGGCAACACCGTCTACACCTACGGCACCCCCGACGGCCGCTGGGGCTCGGTCTATCTGGCGCGGGTGAACGAGAAGGACATCGAGCATCTCGGCAAGTACGAGTACTTCTCATGGGGTCACTGGGTCAAGAACAACCCGGAGTCGGCCACCCCGGTGATGGGCGCGCCGACCGGCGAGTTGTCGGTCGCCTGGAACGACTATCTCGGCAAGTACATCTCGCTCGGCACCAAGGACAACGGTGTGGTGCTGCGGACCGCCGACAATCCGTGGGGGCCGTGGACTTCGGGCGAGGTCGTGGTGCCGGCCAACGACCCGTACTCGGGGTACGCCCCCTTCATCCACCCGTGGTCGAAGGGCAGCTCGCTGTACTTCACGTACTCGATCTACACCGGGTATCAGGTCTATCTGATGCGGCTTCCGCTGAACAAGCCCTGACGCGGGCTGCCCTCGGACCGCCACGGCCGGGCACCCTGCGTGGCAGGGCACCCGGCCTGCGGGTCACTGCCCGAGCAGCTGCTTCATCTCGCCGATCTCCGCCTGCTGAGAGGCCTTGATCTGCTGCGCGAGGGCCCGGGAGGGACCGTCGATCCCGCGCGTGAGTTCGTCGTCGGCCATCGCGACCGCGCCCTGGTGATGGCGGATCATCCCGTCGAGCCACAACCGGTCGAATTCCGTTCCGCGGGCGTCGGTCAGCGCAGCCATCTCGTCGTCGGTCATCATGCCCGACATCGAGTGGCCGCCATGGCCGCCGTGTTCACCCGGCTCGACCGGC
Source organism: Gordonia sp. DT218 (assembly GCF_049847105.1). Lineage (NCBI taxonomy): Bacteria > Bacillati > Actinomycetota > Actinomycetes > Mycobacteriales > Gordoniaceae > Gordonia > Gordonia sp. DT218. The sequence goes on from NZ_JBNCNS010000001.1 coordinate 1,445,134, forward strand.
TCGGCCGGCACGCCCCAGTCGGTGAGGCGGGCGGTCATCTGGTCGATCTCGGGTTGCTGGGCGTTCTCGATCTGGTCGGCGAGCGCACGCACGGCCGGTGTCGTGGTGCGTTCGTCCACGAGTTCGGCCATCGCGACCGCCTGACGATGATGCGGGATCATCATCTGGTTGAAGGCGATGTCGGCGTCGTTGTGCGACACCGACTCCGACCCGGAGGCGGCGGAATCAGCTGCCGAGGTGGGTGCCGGCGAACTCGTCGCCGGGTCGTCCGTGCCGGTGGAACACGCCCCGAGAAGTGCGGTGGCGATCAGGAGCGAGCACGCGGTTGTCTGTCGTCTCATCGAAGGAATCCTCTGCAAGAGTGGTGGATCCGTCCCGCGACGTCCGGAGCGGACGTGCGTAGGCGGTACTGATCGGCGACCGGACACACGGTCCGGCAGTCGCCCATCAGCAGCGGATCACCTGCAATTGCAGATGCGTCGGCATGGCCCACGGAGGTGGTCGGCCCGGCCTGGGACGCCGTCGTCCGCGCACCGACCGCAGCAACGGCGGGATGGGGAACCCCCAGGCCAGCACCAGGACTGCCAGGACGATGACGTCCGGATCGGCGGCCCGGATGAAGACGCACGCGTGCTGATGCAGCCCGCAGTCGGTACCGCTCATCGACGTCTCGTCGAGCACCTCGTGCTGCGCCGATTGCATCACCGTCGAGGGCTGCGGACGGTCGGCGGCCGACGCCTCATGATGACCGCCACCGGACGCGCACTGCGCGACCACGGTGTGCATGATCAGGATCGCCATCGCGATGGTGAGCAACAGACCGGCGCCGCGCGCGCTGCGGGGCAGCTCACGGAGACCGGCGATCGACACGCCGACGAGCCTACCGAAGCGCGGACACCTCGGTCCCGGCCCCGACCTCGGTCTGGGCCTCGGCCGCCTCGCGTCGCTGTTTTCGCGGGATCAGCCAGTACTTGTCGACCAGGTTCGCGACGACGATGACGAACGCCGCCAACGCCCAGCCCAGCAGGATGTCGAAGACGTAGTGCTCGGCGGTGTAGACCAGCGTGAAGGCCATCGCGAGCGCGTAACCCATGAACAATGTCTTGCCCAAGGCCTTGACTCGCGGCCACATGAACAAGGCCAGCAACATCGTGAGACCGGCGTGCAGCGACGGGATCGCCGCGACGAGGTTGGCCTTGCCCTGCCCGACCTCGACCAGCGTCGAGGCCGCGTGGATGTTCAGGACGTTCCAGCCGCGGGCGGAGATCCGCTCCACGTACGGCTCCGCGCCGGACTGCGTGGGCGTGACGTCGCCGAGGACGCCGCCGCCCGGGGCGCCTGTCTCGTTCGTCATGCACAGTGGCTCGCGCGGATGGTCGACCACCTGCTCGGCGGTACACCGGGCGGCCGCCCACGGCGGTGCGGCCGGGACCAGCGTGTAGCCGATGAGCGCGAGGAATGTCGTCGCCACAAAGCACGCCGCGTAGCGTCGCCACGCCGACCGGTCGCGCAGCCAGAGCACGGCCGCGGCGGCATAGGGAACGATGAAATACGACATGTAGACGACGCTGGTGATGACCTCCCACCAGGGTGGGGTCGCGCCTTTCAGGTGCTCCTGCAACCACACCGTCGGATTGACGCCGAACAGTGCATGGTCGACGTCGGGGGCGAGATGCCACTGGGTGGGCATGTTGACGATGCGCGCGACGTCGCGGGTCCAGTCGTAGAGCACGAGGATCAGCGCGAACGGCAGCCAGTCGATGATCACGCTGATCGCCTTGCGCCGCCCGATGGTGGCGGCCAACATGCCCAGACAGAGGAGGACGATCAGCTGCGTACGGTCGAAGGCCAGACCGTTGAGAGCGATCTCGACCACCATGAACACGACCCAGGCAGCGATCGCGACACGTCGGACCATGGTGAGGTCTCGACGACTCCCGGGTTCGGAATCGGTCGCCGCGGCGGCCGCGATGTCGTCGAGCACCGGTTCGACGCCGGACGGCTCGGCCCCGGACGCGGAAGTATCGGACGCAGAAGTATCGGACGCAGAAGTATCAGACTCAGAAGTATCGGACTCGTTCTCCGCCGACGTCGACCTCGACTTCTTGCCCGCGGCACGGCGAGATCGCGATCCCGCATCATCGTCCGAGTCCTGGACGTCGACCGCGTCGTCAATGCTCACCCGAGATTCCTGCCCACCCAAGCCCCCGCTCGGGGCACCCTGCGTATTCACTTTCCGTCAGCCTAGTGATCATCGGGCGTTTGGTGACCAGCAAACCGCCGCGCGACCGTCGTTGCCGCCGTTTTCCCCTAGGATCGTGATCGGTATCACACCAACCGGACCTGGGAGGAGTGCCGTGCCCGACCGCTACCTGCGCTACGGCGACCAGCGCTACATCATCACCAAGGAGACCGAGGCGAGACTCGATCGCGCCCTCGACTCGGTATACGCCGAGGGCGGCCGCGGCCACGAATGGCTCAGCCTCTACCACGGCTCCGAGGCCCCGTGCCGACTCCTCATCGCGACCGGCGTCCCGATCACCATCGAGACCGAGCCGGCCGTCGGCGAGTGACGGGCCGGCGCACACTATCGTTGACCCATGCGCATCGGAGCACATCTGCGTGAGGACACCGACCCGCTGTCCACCGCGAACGAACTCGGCATCGACGTCTTCCAGATGTTCGTCACCGATCCGCAGGGCTGGAAGAAGCCCACACCTCGACCGGACGCCGAGGCGATCCGCGATTCGGCCATCGACGTCGTCGTGCATTCGAGCTATCAGATCAACGTCGCGAGCCTGAACAACCGGCTGCGGATGCCGTCACGCAAGGCGGTCGAGCAGCAGGCCACGTCCGCCGCCGAGCTCGGCGCGTTCGGACTTGTGGTGCACGGCGGTCATCTCCGCGACGGCGAAGACGCAAAAGAAGGATTCGCCAACTGGCGCAAGCTCTTCGACCGTCAGGTCGACAAGGGCGGATTCGGCGTGCCGATCCTGATCGAGAACACCGCGGGTGGCGACCATGCGATGGCTCGCACGCTGGAGTCGATCGACCGGCTCTGGGAGTCGGTGGGCGATTTCGACCAGGCCGGCTTCTGCCTCGACACCTGCCACGCCTGGGCCGGCGGTGAGGACCTCGTCGGACTCGTGGAACGGGTCAAGGGCATCACCGGACGTATCGACCTGGTGCACTTGAACAATTCGCGCGACGAGTTCGACTCCGGGCGGGACCGGCACGCGAATCTCGGCGACGGCCACATCGAACCCGCCGTCCTGGCCGCGGTCGCCAAGGCCGCGGGCGCGCCGGTGATCCTGGAGACCCCCGCCGACGGCATTCCCGACGACCTGAAGTATCTACGCGACGCGCTCTGACCGCAGCAGCTCGACGGCGAGAGATCTCGCCGCACCGAAGGCGTCCTCGACGACGCCCATCCCCGCGGCGACGAGCGCCCCTTCGTGCAGCAGCATCAGGCGCGTCGCGATCGCCTCGGACGGCCGCGTCCCCGCGGTGTCGACGATCCGGGAGAAGAGGTCGAGCATCCATCGTTTCTGTCCGACGATGACGGGATAGGCGGGATGCGCCGGGTCGCTGATCTCGGCGTGGGCGTTGATCATGCTGCAGCCCTTGGGGCCTCGCTCGGCGGCCCAGTCGCGGCTCGCATCGAAGACGGCCGACACCTGCGCGACGGCGCCGTCAGCGGCGGCCGCCGACCGATCGGCCAGGAACGCCCGCCATGACGCGTCCCGGGCCAGCAGGTACTCCACCACGAGTCGCTCCTTCGACCCGAAACGGTCGTACAGAGTCCTCTTGGTGACGCCCGCCCGCTCGGCGATGGCCTCCACGCCGACGGCGTGGATCCCCTGCGCATAGAAGAGGTCCGACGCGGCGTTCAGAATCGCCCTCGCCTTCGGCGTCCAGTCGATCGCGGTGGTCACATGACACAGACTACACCGATCGGTAAAGTCGATCCCATGCGGACTTCACCGATCGGTATACCTGCCGGCAGATCGACCGCGTGGGCGAGCGCCGGCCTCTCGATCCTGTTCGTCGCGTCCTGGTCGTCGGGGTTCATCGGGGCCAAACTCGGAGCGTCGGATGCGCCGGCGACCACACTGCTGATGTGGCGCTTCGTGCCCGTAGCCCTGGCCCTCGCCGTCGTCGCGGCAGTCCTCGCACGCCGCTCCCTCGGCCCGCACCGGGCGCGGCATGGCTGGGCGACGCAGGTCGCGGTCGGGGCGCTGTCCCAGTGCGGGTACACCCTGACCGTGTACTGGGCGATCGGACTGGGCGTCAGCACCGGGACCACGGCGCTGATCGACGGCGTGCAACCGCTGGCAGTGGCCGTGCTGGCCGGACCACTCCTCGGCGCCGCGGTGAGCGGCCGGCAGTGGATCGGACTCCTACTCGGCGCCACCGGGGTGGTGATCGTGACGTGGACGGATGCCACCACATCGGCCACGGCCGCGCCCTGGTGGGCCTACCTGGTCCCCCTCGCCGGGATGGCGAGCCTGGTCGCGGCCACGTTCCTGGACCGACGCGCGACCAGCACCTTGTCGCGCACCGAGTCGCTCGCGGTCCACTGCACCACCTCGGCGATCATCTTCACCGCGATCTGCCTGGTCACCGGCACGGCGACGCCGCCGGCGGCCGCGGGATTCTGGGTCGCGATCGCGTGGCTCATCGGGATGTCGACGCTCGGCGGATACGGCCTCTACTGGGTCCTCGTGGACCGACTCGGCGTCACCTCGGTCAACGCGCTGATGTTCCTCATGCCACCGGTCACCACACTCTGGGGCGCCGCGATGTTCGGCGAACCACTCACCCCGACGACGATCATCGGACTCACGGTCGCCCTCGGTGCCACGATCGCCGTCGTCCGCCCCGGCCGACGACGCGAACGGCGTCCGTTTCATCCGGATCTCACCGCCGAAGTCCCTGCTGGCAGCCGTCAGTGCTGATCACACCCGGATCGAGTTGGTCCGTGCACGGAATCGGAGGTATCCTTAGGTTACCGGCGAGTAACTTATGCGATCGCCGAACGACTCGTAGCCCACCCAGACTTGTCAGAGAAGGAAACTTTCATGGGCCATTACAAGAGCAACATGCGCGACCTCCACTTCAACCTGTTCGAGATGTTCGACCTCGACAAGGTGCTCGAAGAGGGTGACTTCGGCGATCTCGACCACGAGACGGCCGTCGACATGCTTCGCGAGGTCAGGACACTGGCCGAGGGGCCGATCGCCGAGTCGTTCACCGAGGCCGACCGGAACCCGCCGGTCTTCGACCCGGAGACGCACAGCGTCGCGATCCCCGAGGGATTCACGAAGTCCTACAACGCCCTCGTCGAGGGCGGCTGGGACAAGATCGGCATCGACGAGGAGCTCGGCGGCCTGCCCGCACCGCGGTCGCTCTACTGGGCCATCGGCGAGATGATCCTCGGCGCCAACCCGCCGGTCTTCATGTACGCCGCGGGCTCGGGCTTCGCCAACATCTTCTTCGACAACGGCACCGACGAGCAGAAGAAGTGGGCCGCCATCTGCTCCGAACGTGGTTGGGGCGCAACGATGGTGCTCACCGAGCCCGACGCAGGCTCCGACGTGGGCGCGGCCCGCACCAAGGCCGTCAAGCAGGAGGACGGCACCTGGCACATCGACGGTGTGAAGCGATTCATCACCTCTGCCGACCAGGACATGACCGAGAACATCTTCCACCTGGTGCTCGCCCGCCCCGAGGGCGCGAAGCCGGGTACCAAGGGACTCTCGCTCTTCTTCGTGCCGAAGTTCCACTTCGACCACGAGACCGGCGAACTGGGCGAGCGCAACGGCGCCTTCGTCACCAACGTCGAGCACAAGATGGGCATCAAGGCCTCGGCCACCTGTGAGCTGAGCTTCGGCCAGCACGGCACCCCGGCCGTCGGCTGGCTCGTCGGCGAGGTGCACGACGGCATCGCGCAGATGTTCGACGTCATCGAGCACGCGCGGATGATGGTGGGCACCAAGGCCATCTCCACCCTGTCGACCGGGTACCTCAATGCTCTGGACTACGCCAAGGAGCGTGTGCAGGGTGCCGATCTGACCCAGATGACCGACAAGAGCGCGCCGCGCGTCACCATCACGCACCACCCGGACGTGCGTCGCTCGCTGATGACCCAGAAGGCCTACGCCGAGGGTCTGCGCGCGATCTATCTCTACACCGCGTCGCATCAGGATCCCGTTGCCGCTCAGATCGTCTCGGGTGCGGATGCCGAGATGGCGCACAAGGTCAACGATCTGCTGCTGCCGATCGTCAAGGGCGTCGGCTCCGAGCGCGCCTACGGCACCCTCGGCCACGAGTCGTTGCAGACCCTCGGCGGTTCCGGCTTCCTGCAGGACTACCCGATCGAGCAGTACATCCGTGACTCGAAGATCGACTCGCTCTACGAGGGCACCACGGCCATCCAGGCGCAGGACTTCTTCTTCCGCAAGATCATCCGCGACAAGGGCCAGGCCCTCGCGCATGTCTCGGGAGAGATCCAGAAGTTCCTCGACGCCGAGGGCGGCAACGGTCGCCTGAAGTCCGAACGAGCCCTGCTGAAGACCGCCGTCGACGACGTGCAGGCCATGGCCGCGAGCCTCACCGGCTACCTGATGAACGCCCAGGAGAACCCGCAGGAGCTCTACAAGGTGGGCCTCGGCTCGGTGCGTTTCCTGCTGTCGGTGGGCGACCTCCTCATCGGCTGGCTGCTGCTGCGTCAGGCCGAGGTGGCGCTCGCCGCGCTCGACGCCGGCAGCTCGGATGAGGACAAGGCGTTCTACGAGGGCAAGGTCGCGGTCGCGAGCTTCTTCGCGAAGTCCATGCTCCCGCTGCTGACGGCCGTTCGCGCCACCGTCGAGAACATCGACGCCGACATCATGGAGGTCGACGAGTCGGTCTTCTGATCGGCCGTCACCTCACCTGATCGAAGTTCTTCCCCCGGTTCCGTTCTCGTCCTCCGCATGCATGTGGGGAAAGAACGCAGAACCGGGGGAAGAACTGTTTTCGGGGCACGGGCCACGGGCACGGACCGGGTGTCACAGCAGGCGGAGCTGCACTCCGAGTGATCGATAGATGGGTTCGGCTCGACGGTCCACGCTGACCAACGGGAGCTCCGCCGCCACCGCCGCGGAGGCGACCAGACCGTCGTACACCGCGCCCCCGGATATGCCTGCCGCGGCGAATGATTCGATCAGGTCTGCCGCAGTTCTCGGCGACAGGTGGCACTCGTGGGGAAAGTTGGTCGCGATGAGTCGGGCGGCGGCCGACGCTGTCAGTCGCTGCGGCGGTGGCAATCGCGTGAGCACGGAGTAGGTCTCGAAGGCGGCATGCCCACTGAGGCCCAACACGAGTCCTTGTACCGCTGCGCGAACAGCCCGGTGACCGGACTGTTCCGGACGAACGAGTGCGATCGCCGCGCTCGTGTCGAGCAGGATCGTGTCAGCGTTGGTCGCCAAGGCGCAACTCGCGGATGTCGTCGCTCGACAGTTCGGCACCACCGGCAGGCAGGATCAGCAGACCGTCGTCGCCGGCCAGTAACTCGTCGGTCGCCACGGGTTCGAGGACGAGACCGCTCCCCGCGACGGTGATCTCCACCTCGCCGGGCACGAGCCCCACGCGGTCGCGTAGCTCTTTGGGAACGACGATCCGTCCCGACCGATCGATGGTGGTCTTCATGGCATCGAAACTACCATTCGAATGGCATCGGCCTGCGCCGACGACGGCGTGCCGGGCACGGCAGCAAACTGCCCCTGGCTCGACGTGGCGGGCCAGGGGCAGTTCGACGTACGGGGACCGACTACTTCGGTGGCATCCGGATGCCGCCGTCGACGCGGATGACCTCGGCGTTCATGTACGAGTTGGTGACCAGCTCGACGACCATCGACGCCAGTTCGTCCGGCTTGCCGAGACGATGCGGGAACAGCACGGACTCGCCGAGCTTCGCCTTGAAGGCCTCCGAGGCCTCGCCCTCGCCGTAGATCGGGGTGTCGATCAGGCCGGGGGCGATGGTGTTGACACGCACGCCCACCGCGGCGAGGTCACGCGCGACCGGCAGGGTCATGCCGACGACGCCGCCCTTCGACGACGAGTACGAGGCCTGGCCGATCTGACCGTCGAAGGCCGCAACGCTGGCCATCGAGACGACCGCACCGCGCTCGCCCGACTCGAGCGGCTCGTTGCGGCTCATCGCGGTCGCGGCGAGCCGGATGCAGTCGAAGGTGCCGATCAGATTGATCGCGATGACCTTCTTGTAGGCATCCAGATCGTGGGCCGACGAGAACTCGCCGTCCTTGCCGATGGTGCGCTGGGCCCAGCCGATGCCTGCCGAGTTCACCAGGGCCCGCAGCGGGCCGAGTTCGGTGGCCTTGGTGACGGCCGCCTCGATCTGCGCGGTGTCGGTCACGTCGACGCGCACGAAGGTGCCGCCGACCTCCTTGGCCAGCTCCTCCCCCTTGTCGGCCTGCAGATCGGCGACGACGACCTTGGCCCCCTTGGCCGCCAGCTGGCGAACCGCCGCCGCACCGATACCGGATGCGCCGCCCGTGACAATTGCACTTGCTCCATTGATATCCACGAGGTGGAGATTACATCGCAGGATGGCATCGCCGACACCCACCACCGAGCGATTGCTCGGTGGTCTTCACCGGCCGGCGTCAGACGCAGGCGACCTTCGGTTCCGGATCGTATTTGACGGTGCGGGTGTGCCGGCGAACCTCCGCGCCGCTCTCGGCGTCGGAGATCACCCGGGTGTTGGACGTGGTGAATCCGCGGCTGCCGCTCGAGGCCATGCAGTCGTCGCCCTTGGGCAGCTTCACCAGCGGCGGCTCGGTGTACGAGTGACGGTCGCCGGTGATCGACTCGACGTCCATGGTGGTGGTGCTCCACATCCGGACCGTGACGTCCGACGGCGTCCAGTTCGTCTCGATGTAGACGCCGTGTGGTGTGTTGTTGCGGAACACGAGGTCGATCGCCCCCTCGAAGACGGTCGCCTCGCGGGCTTCCGGATAGCGGGAGATGTAGTAGGAGTGCTCGGTGTGGTCGACGTCCTCGAGACCGGCGAAGTACGACGCGTTGTAGAGCGTCGTCGCGAACTGCGAGATGCCGCCGCCGACCGCCTTGGCGGCGTGACCGTGGTCGATGATCGTCGACGTCACGTAGCCCTGCGCCGTCCCGCGGGGGCCGGTGTGGGTGTTGAGCGAGAACGTCTTGCCCGGCAGGATCAGCGCACCGTCGACCTCGTCGGCCACCAGGCGGATGTTCTCGCCCGACGCGCTGGTGAATCCCGACGTCGTGAACTCGCCGACCACTTCGCGCACGCCGAGTTTGCGGGCGTCTTCGGTCGTCAGGCGCGCTGGGAGCGGCTTGTAGGCCACCTCGACGACACGTTCGTCCGAGGCATCGGCACCGGTCGCCACCGCCGCGATCGAGGCGAAGGTCTTCGTCCAGTCGACGCGGGCGCCGGCACGGGACGGGACGACGGTGGGGCTGCCCGTCCGCACCGAGAATGTGGCGTCGACGGGCTTGCGTTCGGTGGCCGCCAACCGGGGACCGAGCAGGGCCGCGCCCTTCTTGGGATCGACGACCGGTTTCAGACCGCCCTGGCCGTCGGGGCCGAACGACAGGATCGATCCGAGCTGCGCAGGCTCCACGCGCACGGTCTCGTTGTCGGAGCCCGTGAGCGTGAGCGGGCCGGCGACGGCGCGGACGGCGGGGCCGGCAGCGGTTTCGCGGACCACGTCGGTCGAGACCGTAGGGTCGAAATCCTCGACCGGCAGATCGATCGGCCGCCCGTCGAGCCATCTCTCGGCGAGCGTCGCGGCAGCGGCATCGTGGGCGACCCGTTCGCCTGCGACCGGCATGACCTCGACCGGAGTGGTGCCGTCATAGCGGACCCCGCCCTCCACGGCCGCCTGCTCGAGCGTCGGTTGTTGCTCGTCGAGCGTGCTGTCGAAGGCCACCCGATCGATGTGCACGACGGGGTCGATCGTCTGCGGCACGCCGGCCATGCCCGCCAGCCGCGTGACCGGGTTCTTCGGCTGTTGCATGAGCCGCTCCAGCGTCGCGTCCGGGTCAAAGGTCAGCCCCAGAGAGGCGGCGTCGACCATCGCGGTGCCCGCCGCCGTGCGGAGCCAGACCGGTTCGGTGGTGCGGGCGGACAATTCGTCGATGACGCCCTGGGCCTCGTCGCGGTGGAGATGCCCCGCGGGCACACCCGCCACGACCGCACCGCGTGCGGTGGTGTCCTTGGTCAGCAGGAGATCCGTGGCGAGCACCACGCTCGCGACGGCGAGCGCACCGACGATGATGCGCACCGCGGTACGCGTTGTCGGAAACTTGCTCACGAAAACACCATATGTGGAGAACTGCAAAAGGGTGGTGGGGAGAGGCGCCGAAAAAAGTAGGCGCCCCGGCCGAGCTGCCGGGTCGGGGGTCTGGCAGCTCAGCCGGGGCTACTCGTATATCTACGCTACTTTCCGCGGCGTTACATCCATCCGCGAATTTTTTTCGGCCGGTGTCACCGGATCGATGTCCGGGCTGGTCGGGCCTACCCTTCGACGATCGCCGTGACGCCCTGACCGCCGGCCGCGCAGATCGAGATCAGTGCGCGACCGCCACCGTTCTCCTTGATCGTCTTGGCCGCCTGGGCGATGATCCGGCCGCCGGTGGCCGCGAACGGGTGTCCCGCCGCGAGCGACGATCCGTGCACGTTGAGCTTGGTGCGGTCGATAGCACCGAGCGCGTTGTCGAGGCCGAGGCGCTCCTTGCAGTACTCGTCGGATTCCCAGGCGGCCAGGGTGGCGAGCACCACCGAGGCGAATGCTTCGTGGATCTCGTAGAAGTCGAAGTCCTGCAGCGTGAGTCCGTTGCGCTCGAGCAGACGCGGCACCGCGTAGGTCGGCGCCATCAGCAGACCGTCGGGACCGTTGACGTAGTCGACGGCCGCGCTCTCGCTGTCCACCAGATAGGCCTGCACCGGCAGGCCCTTGGCGTCGGCCCACTCGTCGCTCGACAACAGCACCGTCGAGGCGCCGTCGGTGAGCGGGGTGGAGTTGCCCGCGGTCATCGTCGCGTCGCCCAGGGACACACCGAACACCGGCTTGAGCTTGGCGAGCTTTTCCGCGGTGGAGTCGCCGCGCAGGTTCTGGTCCCGGGTGAGACCCAGGAACGGCGTGATCAGGTCGTCGAAGAAGCCGCTGTCGTAGGCGGCGGCCATGTTCTGGTGGCTGGCGGCAGCCAGCGCATCCTGATCGGCGCGCTTGATGCCGAATTCCTTGGCGGTGATCGCGGCGTGCTCACCCATCGACATCCCGGTGCGCGGCTCACCGTTGCGGGGGATCTCGATGCCCAGTTTCGGGAGCAGCTTCAGGGCGGCGAGGGCCTGGTCCTTGACGCTGCGGGCCCGGTTGACCTCGAGCATCTGACGACGCATCGACTCCGAGACACCGATCGGCGCATCCGAGGTGGTGTCCACACCACCGCCGACCGCGACGTCGTAGCGGCCGGACGCGATGCCGTCGCCGACGGCGACGATGGCCTGCAGACCGGTGCCGCACGCCTGCTGGATGTCGAAGGCCGGGGTGTACGGGGAGAGCGCCGAGCCGAGCACGCACTCACGGATGAGGTTGAAGTCACGCGAATGCTTGAGCACCGCGCCACCGGCGACCATGCCGAGCCGCTCGCCCTGCAGGTTGAAGCGGCTCACCAGCCCGTCGAGGGCGGTGGTGAACATCTCTTGATTGCTGACCTTTGCATAGGCCTTGTCCTGGCGGGCGAACGGAATCCGGTTGCCGCCGAGGATCGCGACCGGACGCATGCTGCGGGTCTTGGGTGCTTGAGCCACTTCGATCTCCCAGGGGGTGTAGTTCGGTGTCTATGAGCTATTCTTACTCATGAGTAAGTTAGTTGTCGAACGATGCTCCCATGGGCGTCGTCGCACATACCGCACCGTCTGACCGACCTGCCGAAGAAAACCTGAGGAGATCTCCCGTGGCAGCCACTGGCCTGTACTCGAATTTCGTCCACTCCGCCCCCGGTTCGTTCATCGCCAAGCAGGCGGGCCTGCCGGTCCCGCCGACCCTGCGCCGGTACAAGCCGTCCGAACCCGCCCTGCCGGGCCCGGTGCTGCTCGGCGGCGCCGGCCGCGTGGTCGAGCCGCTGCGCGAGATCCTCACCTCGCCCGACTACGACGTGATCCAGAACGCCACCACCGGCCGCAGCGCCGACAAGTACGGCGCTCTCGTCTTCGACGCGACCGGCATCACCTCGCCGGCCGAGCTGCGTGAACTGTTCGAGTTCTTCCAGCCGAACATGCGCTCACTCGCACCGTCGGCGCGTTTCCTGGTCATCGGCACCACACCCGAGCTGGTGAGCGATCCGAACGAGCACATCGCGCAGCGCGCCCTGGAAGGCTTCACCCGCTCCGTGGGCAAAGAACTGCAGAAGGGCGCGACGGTCCAGCTGGTCTACGTCTCCCCCGATGCCAAGACCGGACTGACCGGACTGGAGTCGACAGTCCGCTTCGTACTCTCCGCGAAGTCGGCGTTCGTGGACGCGCAGGTCATCAGGGTCGGCGCCGACGACGCGAAGGCCCCCGCCGACTGGGACAAGCCGCTGGCCGGCAAGGTCGCCGTGGTGACCGGTGCCGCCCGCGGCATCGGCGCCACCATCGCCGAGGTGCTGGCCCGTGACGGCGCCCACGTGATCGCCGCCGACGTCCCGCAGGCCGGCGAGGCCCTGTCGGAGACCGCGAACAAGATCAAGGGCACCGCGTTCCCGCTCGACGTCACCGCCGAGGATGCCGGCACCAAGCTCGCCGAGCACGCCCTCGAGCGGCACGGCGGCGTCGACATCATCGTCAACAACGCGGGCATCACCCGCGACAAGCTGCTCGCCAACATGGACGCATCGCGCTGGGACGCCGTCATCGGGGTCAACCTGATCGCACCGCAGCGGCTGGTCAACGACCTGCTGGAGAAAGGCGCGCTGCGTGCGGGCGGTTCCGTGGTCGACGTCTCGTCCATCGCGGGCATCGCCGGCAACCGCGGCCAGACCAACTACGGCGCGTCCAAGGCGGGCGTGATCGGCTTGGTCGACACGTATGCGCCGATCCTGGCGGAGAAGGGCATCACCATCAACGCGGTGGCGCCGGGCTTCATCGAGACCAAGATGACCGCGGCCATCCCGGTGGCGACGCGGGAGGCCGGTCGGCTGATGAGCTCGTTGCAGCAGGGCGGTCAGACGGTCGACGTCGCGGAGACCGTGGCGTACTTCGCGAGCCCGGCGTCGAGCGCCATCACCGGCAACGTGGTCCGCGTGTGCGGCCAGGGATTCCTGGGCGCGTGATGGCCAAGACGATCACGCTCCCGAGCGCGCCGGGCACCGCGGAGGTGTACTCCAAGGCCGTCGGCGCCATGCTGCCGGTCATCGGCAAGCCGGCCACCGTGCGGGCCGACGCCACCATCCCCGAGCGGCACTATCGCCTGGAGAACGTCCGGGTGGAGCCCGAGCGACTGCATGCCTACACGCGTGTCACCGGGCAGCGGTTCGGCTCGACGCTCCCGGTCACGTATCCGTTCGTGCTGCAGTTCCCGCTGGCGATGAAGGTCATGACCGACAACGACTTTCCGTTCGGCGCGGTCGGCTCGGTGCATGTCGAGAACAGCATCCACCGGATTCGGCCGATCGGCGTCGGCGAGCCGCTGACCATCGACACGCATGCGGAGAACCTGCGCGAGCACCGCAAGGGTCTGCTGGTCGACATGATCTCGCGGGTCAGCGTCGGTTCGGAACTCGTGACCACCCAGGTGGCGACGTTCCTCAAGCAGCAGCGGACCAGCCTGTCGGACGAACCGCGCGGGCCGGCACCCAAGGAGATCGCGCCGCCGCCCCCGGACGCGGTGCTGTCGGTCGATCTGGGGCGCATCCGCCAGTATGCCGAGGCATCCGGTGACCGCAATCCCATCCACATGGGCAATCTGACGGCCAAGGCCTTCGGCTTCCCGAAGGCCATCGCGCACGGGATGTGGAGTGCTGCAGCGGCAATCGCCAACGTCGAGGCCCAGCTACCCGACGACGTCACCTACACGGTGCGCTTCGGCAAGCCGATCCTGTTGCCCGCCAAGGTGAATCTCTACACCCGGCGGATCGACGGTGCCGGCGCCGGGAGCGCAGCGAGCGGGCCGCATGTGAGCGGCAACTTCGACCTCTCGATTCTCAACCGGCGCAAGGGGTATCCGCACCTGACCGCGACCACCCGCGGCGCCTGACGCCAACAACACGCAGAACTCCCACAAACACGCGATGCTTTCCGTGTTTGTGGGAGTACTCCGTGTTTCAGGCCGGCCGTCGGGCCTGCCACTTCCGCCAGACGTACCAGCTGACCGCGACGACGACCAGCGCAGCGGTGGCGTAGAGCAGCAGTGTCGCGCCGAACGCGGCGCCGGCGAAGTAGCCGACCAGCAGCACGGTGGTCGCCCAGGTGGTGGCACCGATGACATCGGCGATGCCGAATCGCAGCGGGCGCATCCGGGTCATCCCGGCCACCGGTGGCACGAGGGTGCGCACGTATCCGATCCATCGTCCGGTGGCAACCGCGACCATGCCGTCCCGGTCGATCCGCGCCTCGGCACTCTTCCACCGCTCCTCGCCGAACCGTCGTCCCGCCCGCGATGCCTTCACCCGATGTCCCGAGCTGTGTCCGATCCAGTACCCGGTCGCGTCGCCAGCGATCGCGGCCACGCAGACCGCCACCACGAGGGCGCCGACCGCGGTCGGGCCGACGGCCGCGGCGACACCCGCGGCCAGCAGCACGGCTTCGCTCGGCAGGATCAGCCCGAGAATGAGGGTGGAGGTCTCCGCGTAGACGACTCCGCACGCCACCAGGTAGACCGCCCACGACGGCACCGATTCCACCAGCTCGACGAGCCAGTCGGCGATTACGTGCACTGATCGAGGATACTGGAGCGGTTATGTCGAGAATTTCGTGCTCAGTGGAACAGCGCATCGGCGGCGAGCAGACCGGCCACTAACGCAAGGATCGTTGGCGTGCAGATCACAGGGGCGACCAGGAAGTAAAGAGTTCCGTCGCCCAAGTAGGTCCACGGCCTTCGCCCTGACGAGGCCGCTCCACTCCACGACGTGGAAGCCGACTTCGCCCGGTGCCGAGCCTTCCGTCTGCTGTGCTTGATGCCGGGTGGGCGCGTCGCGTCTTGTCTGCGGCGCATCAGATCAGCCTGCGAGATATCGTGGAGTGCCACGCTGGGGTCGAGATCGCGCGGCCACGGAGAACGACCGGAAGAGTGTTGAGTTACGTTCAACGACTCTGTTGCCGCCCACAGTGCTGCACTGCGCCGGAACCGGATAATCGAACATTCCGCGGCGGCAATCATGGGTCATGCAGATTCCTGCTTTCAGTGAAACAGCACATCGCCGCAGTAGAGCCCCAGGACGAAGGCTAGCCCCGTCGGCAGCACGACCAAGTTGTTGGCGAGGTAGTCAGTGACGCTTGACGTGAAGTACGAAAGCCCTCGGGGAAACGAGCCGGCAAGATGGCGGGGCTTGTGACTGCACCTCCTGGTAACACGAAACCTCAATACCCGAGCCCCTCCTCTCAGTCCAGCTCGCTGCGGTGGCACTACCACGACCCGCGGATCGACTTGGACTGCACCGGCGACGGAGTCATCCGACATCGGGCGAACTCAGCCGGTGAAGTAGCCGATGAGCATGCCGGCACCGAAGCCCAGGATCGGGTAGGTGACGAGCATGGACACCTTTCCGGTGAAGTACGTTTTCACGCGACGCCACTCGGTGGGGTTGTGGTCCTGATCCAACGCTCCTCCATCTCTCTGATCTCGAATTCCATGCTGTTCCAATCGCCGTCGGCGGTGGTGGCCGTGAGGATCGACAGCATGGAGTGCCCCGCGGGCGTCAGGTAGGCGAGTTGCGACCGCCGGACTCGAAGTTCCTCGCCGTCGGCTCGATAGGTACCCTCGTCCACGCTGAGATTCCCGTCGGGCCTTACGCCATGGTTCAGGATCGTGCCACTGTCTAGGGCGCCGATGTCGAAACTGGTGTCGATCTCCGCGAGGTCTATCACGTCGGTCGTGCCGAGATCGAAATACTGGACGGCCACGTTGGGAACAAACCTCGGGGTCGGAGTGGTCGAGCGCAACAGCACTCGACTCGCCATCGCATCATGAGACGCCGCGGAATCCAGGTCATACCAGTTCGGCGGCGGAATGAACTCCAGCGATTCTGTTGTCGCGCAGAGTGTCACCACACTGCCCAAGCGGGCGATCGCATATTCGGTCGCGGCAATCATCAGTCGTCAAGAGTCCTTCGTGTCATTGCGAGAGTGCATCGCCGCAGACGAGCCCAATCACGGCCGCGACGACCGTCGGCGTACAGATCAAACACTCCAGGAGATAACTTGTTGCGCTTGACGTGTAGTAAGAGAACCCACGCGGAAACGACTCCGCTAGATGGCGGGGCTTGTGTTTGCGCCTTCTATCGTCACGAGGCATCACTAATCGAACCACCCTTTCACCACTCTGGCCGCATCAGCCCCGGCCTTGCTGCCGATAGCTGCACCGATACCCGCGCCGATTGCGGTACCAACTGGACCGGCGAAGGACCCGACGACGGCCCCCGCAGCAGCGCCACCGATGGCGCCCCCGGCCAACGAACCACCGATGGCAGTGACCGCGTCCCCGCCATCCTGCTCACCGCGACCGTACTTGCCCCACTCGTCGGCGGTCGTGACCCCCGCCCCGAGAAGAAACGAGCCGCGGATCATGGTCTTCCCAAGTTTATTCATGCGGGCAATGTCGTCAGCACTCATCCCGGCCTGCCCCACCGATCGCCGGGACCGGCTATATGCGTCACGAATGTCTTTACCCCGCTGTTGGGCAGCTGTGAGCGCCGCAGTCACCGCCGGGCTCGCCAGATCACCGTTTGCAGGGTCCGCCGCCAACGCATTCTTGATATACGCCAGCCGCGACGGATCGATATTCACTGGCTCACCCGCCTGCAGCTTGGTCAACTGCTCAGGGGTGAGGCCCATCGCTCGAGCAAATCGCCCGCGTTGCTCCGGAGTGGCCGTGCCATTGCGGATTGCCTCGCTGTCGCCGGCGGCCAACGTGGGGTCGATCGCTCCGCGGTTGGCGGCTATCGAGGCCGGCGTGATGCCCCCGATTTCAGAGAGCGCCGCGTTGATGGCATTCCTGGCGTTCGTCACGGCGGTATCCGCAGCAGTGCCGAGGTTGTGCAAGGCCGTCTGATGCTCATGTGCCGTGCCGGCGTCGAACTCGGCACCATCAGGCGCGCGACCGGGCTGGAAACTCACGGTGTAGCTACGACTGCCTCGGTCGAGGATGTAGCCATCCACATCGGCGAGCGTCGTCCGATTCGCCAGTGCGTTCATCGCCCCACGAATGTCGGGCGCCCCCGCGTCGAGCGCGGCAGCCAAGTCGCCGTACTCGTCGGCCACTTCCTTGAGCCATCGGGTGATCCCGGCGGCCCGATTGTCGGCGGGCCCGCGTGCCTGCCCCGCCCACTGTGTGGCAGTCAGGTTGAGGACCGGGTTTCCGGCCTTCGGCGCTTCGACCTCGAGATGGGCCTGAACCTTGACCACGCCGTTTGCTATGGAGGTCAAGACGTCAGGATTCCATGCCATCACCTCGTTGTAGCTGGGCGGCATTCGCTACTTCACCGAGAGCAAAACGTCGATCGGGACCGTACGGTCTGTCTGTTGCCCCTGACGAGCGGGATACGGGACGGCATCCCGCAGCCTGCCCGCGCTCTGCTCGTCGGTGTCGACAGTGGTGTCCTTGACGCCGGTAACCAGTTCGGAAAACGCTGATACTGTGCCCGACGCGTTAGCCAGTGACGCTGAGATCTTCTGGTCCGCGGTCGCGGCAATCGCGGACATGTCGCTCGTCGCGCCTTTGAACTGATTGGCCAGCTCACTGAAGGTCGACGTGGTCCCGTTGAGGCCCGCGTACGAGGTGAGTTCGAGCGCCATCAGTCGAGAGGCGCAGCGCGATACCTCCGTTGCAGCAGCGGCGACGGCAGCTGGATCGACTATTAGATCCGACATTGTTCCGCCTTGGTTGATCAATCTTCTGGATAAAGGAGAGGTACAAATCTGTCAAATCCGGCGTGGTGTTCTGTCGGTTGCGTGAATGCTGCTGTCAACCGGCGAGATCCCCGAATTCCTCGATGATCTCGACAAGCTTCGTCAGCCTGGCCATGTCGAACACCTGATCCGGCCCCTGCGGCGCCTTGTCGGTGAACGGTGGATCGTAGAGCTGGCCGGGTTCCATCGTGCCGTTGCGTGTCAGGTGGTCGATGATGAGGCCGACGAAGTCGATCTGGTCGGCGGTCGCGTTGGTGTCGGCGAGGAAATCGGCGAACCGCTCGTTGACAGCTTGTCGGTCGAGTCCGACCAGCGATCGGATGAACTTGCTGAGGCCCTCGGCGTCGTCGATGGCCTGCTGGAGGTCCTCGGGCGTGCCTGCGCCACTACGGGCGAGGAGCTCTTGGAGCGAGTCGAGATCGTTCGGCGTCAGGGCTTTGCCGGTACGCAGCTTCTGTAGCGCCAGGTTGTCGGGTTGGCGGCGCAGGTAGTCGCGCACCTTGGCGGTAAAACGTTCCCTGTCCGTGCCGGTCGACATCATCGGCATGTCCACCTCCTCCACGTCGCCGATGAAGGTGTCAGTGAAGTCGGTGTAGACGACGGGCTGCTTGTTCTTCTCGAGCAACCCGATCAGCGAGCGCAGATCCTTGCGCGCACCCTCGAGCATCTCGGGCGTGACATCGACCCACCACTCATCCGACGCGACGTCGCGCAGGAGCTCTTCCTGGGCCTTGATCTTCGGGATGGTGAGCTGTTCGAGCAGTCCGTCGGCGATCTCGCGCATCCGGTCGCGTCGGCGATCGAACTCGGTGTCGTCGCCCTCGATCACCGCAAGCTGACCGCTCAACACGATGAGGTCGAACCGTTTGGCCATCTCGTCGGTGTCGCGGATCGTGGTGGGCAGGTCGGCCAGGTTGTCGACGATGTCGCGTAGCTTCTGCTCGGTGAGTGACTCCCATGCGCCACGGACGCGGTAGGTTTCCACTTGTCGCCGGCGCGGACGCACCAGAAAGTTGTCGAGGTTCATCGCCTGTACCTCTCGGTGCAGTCCGTCGGCGATCTCGGAGCGTAGGTCCGCGTGTGCTTGTGCCCGGTCGAGGGCGAACACGACGTCTGTCCGCTTCTCGAACAGCCGCTGCGAGAGCGATTTGGCCATGTTGCCTTCGGCGGGAGACGGGTTCGCACCGAAGAACTCCATGTTGCCGCACAGATCGAAGATGAAGAAGTCCGTCTTGTGCTGATCGGGCCCGTACAGGTCGGGACGCAGCCGCGTGCCCCGTCCGACCATCTGCCAGAACTTGGTCTTCGATCGAACCGGCTTGAAGAACATGAGGTTGACGACGTCGGGGACGTCGATGCCGGTGTCGAGCATGTCCACCGAGATCGCGATGTGCGGTTCGGATTCAGTTTGTGCGAACTTGTCGATCAGATCTTGTCCGTGCGACACCGAATGGGTGATGACCGCGGCGAAACTCCCCTTGTACTGCGGATAGTTCACGTCGAAGCGTTCGGCGATGAAGTCGGCGTGCCGCTGGTTCTTGGCGAAGATGATGGTCTTGCCGAGTCGATCGCCGCCGGCGACGCGGTGCCCCTTGGTCATCAGGACCTCGAGTGCTTTGTCGACGGTGTCGGTGTTGAACAGCCACTTGTTGACGGCTTCGGCGTCGACGGCGTCGGGGTACTCATCGTCGTTCGGATCGGACTCAGCATCCCAGTCTTGGGACTCCCACCGCTTCTTCTCCTCGTCGGTGAGATCGTCGTATTTGATTCCGGTTCGCTGGAACTTCAGCGGTACGGGTACACCGCGGGGGCGGACGAGGTATCCGTCGTTGATGGCTTCTTCGAGTTCGTAATCGTCAGTGGGGACGCCGGTTTCCAGACCGAACAATGCGAAGGTGTTGTAATCCACCTCGTCCTTCGGTGTGGCGGTGAGGCCCAGCAGGAACGAGTCGAAGTACTCGAAGATGCGCCGGTACTTCTGATACACCGAGCGATGCGCCTCGTCGATGACGATGAGGTCGAAGTAGCCGGGGCCGAATCTGCGGAGTCCGCCGTCGACCTCGTTGATCAGGCCCATCATCGTCGGGTAGGTCGACACGTAGATCCGGCCGTCGGTGTTCTTGTCGGTCAGCAGATTCACCGGCGGAGCGTCCGGCAGGAAGGTCTTGTAGGCGTTCACGGCCTGTTTGACGAGTGCCACGCGATCGGCGAGGAACAGGATGCGCTTGGCCCAGTTGGCACGCATCAGCATGTCCGACAACGCGATGACCGTACGGGTCTTGCCGGAACCGGTCGCCATCACGAGCAATGCGGCACGTTGCCGTTCGTTCTCGAAGCGGTCGGTGACGCGCCGGATCGCCCGGGTCTGATAGGGACGTTCGACGATGCCGGCGGGAATCTCGATATCGGCGAGCTGCTTGCGGGTGGTGCGGCGTTGGATCTCGAGCTGCAGTTCGTCGCGGGTGTAGAAGCCTTCGACAAGGCGCGGCGGATAATTGTGGTCGTCGTACAGATAGGTCTCGAAACCATTGGTGTAGAAGATGATCGGACGTTGCCCGGTCATCGATTCGAGACGGTCGGCATACAGACGGGCCTGGTGCTTGCCCGCCTCGGCGTCTTTCGATGTCCGCTTGGCCTCCACGACTGCGAGCGGCAACCCATCGGTTCCCCACAGGACATAGTCGACGTAGCCGGCCTTGCCTTCGGGCATTCCGGTGACCGGAAACTCGCGATCCCGGGGTTGATCGAGGGGCCAGCCCGCTTCGTGGAGTAGCAGGTCGATGATGTCCCGGCGAGTCTGTGCCTCGTTGTAGTCGTGGGTGTCTGGTTGCGCGGCGGCGGACTGCTTCGCTGCGGCGACCTCGGAGCGCAGCTTGGTGACCAGGTCTTCGAGAGATGTCTTGTCGGCGTCGGCGGCCTTGAGCTGATTGTCGCGGGCGAGGAGCTGCTCGGTGAGGTCGGCGCGCTGCGCTGCTGCTTGCGCGAGTTCGGCATCCTTCTTGCCGAGCTGATCGTTCAGCTGTTGTAGCTGCGCGATCGTCTTTGCCACGGCGGGTCCGCCACCGGGTTTCGGTAGGCGGTCGCGGTCGAACTGCCGGTCGGCCGCCGGCTTCGAATCGGGCTGGGATGCGTACTCCCGCGCCAACCACGACAGGATGTGGAAGAGCTCCTCGAGCACTCGGAGACCGAATTCTTTGGACACCGGGCGGTCGTCGTGAACCGCATGGTTCCCGCTCTTGCGGATCAGGTTCATCTTGGGAAACAGCTGCGGCGGCAGCAGCGCCTGGAACGCCGGATCGTGGGTTCGGGCCGAGAGGTCGTCCTTGTAGGGAGCCTGCAGGTGGTTGGCGGTGTACAGCCATTTCACCGTCGCCTCGAGGGTACGGCGCGCGTAGAAGCAGGTGGTGCGGGCGTCGAACAGCGCATCGCGTTCCGCGCTCTTGGCACCCGCGTACAGCTGCGGCCACTCGCCTTGCAGGAAATCGAAGTTGCCGGCCACCTTGCCTCCTTCACCGAGTTCGATCTTGGCACAACCGTGCCGCTCTGTTGGGGAGCCGATCAGACTAGCGACCGGGTGCGACAACGTCTCTGGTCCGCATCCGCGGCTACTTCCGCTTACGTTTTCGCGGTCTGATAGCGGGTACTTTGAGTTCCGGCACTGACCGCTTCATGAACTGGTCGAAGTGGGGCACGGTGAATGCCGCGTACCCGTGGCCAGGCGTGTAGAGCAGTCCCTTCTCGATGAGTGTGGATCGGGTTGGCGCACATTGCTGCGAGCTGCGACCCAGCAGGCGCGCAACGTCGCCGGCGAGTTGCGGTGCCGGGCCGAGTTCAGCCATCGCACGCATGTACGCCTGCTCCAACTCCGTTGCCCGGTCGAGGCGGACCCGGAAGAAGCTCGAGTCCAGCTTGTCCTCGTAGGTTGTCCGAGCCTCCCGTACGTCCTCGACCGTGATCACCCTGTCTGGTGCTACCGGCCACACCGCGTAGCCAAGCTCCTGGAGGAAGTACGGGTAGTTCCCCGTCAGTTCGAGCGCCAGATCCAGAGCCGCGTCCGTAAACTCTGCGCCTTCCTCCCTGGCGGGTTCCTGCAACGCGTAACGGGCGTCAGCATCGCTCAGCTCCCCAATGGTCGGAAACTTGAACAGCCGCTCCGCGTACGACTTTGCCTCACCTGCGAGTTCCGCGATCTGCGGTAGTCCCGCACCGACCATGGTGATAGGCAACTCCCGTTGGACACATTTGTGGATTCCAGCAATCAACGCCTCGAGTTGCTCTCGTTGCAGGAACTGGACCTCGTCGAGCAGGAGAACGACACCCGTGTCTTTGTCTTGGGCCGCCTCGCCAACCGCGACGAGCAGCTCGGTGAGGTCCATCGCGAGGTCGCCGGTGTCCGCTGTCGCGTCGTCGTAGCCAGAGACGTCCCAGCCCGCAGTCAGCCGCCCTTCACTGTCAACGGTCACCGTGAAGGAACGCAGGATCGCAGCGGCCTTCTTGCTTCGCTCACCCCACTTGGCACGTGGCGAGATACTCAGCAGCGCCTGCCGCATCAGCTGACCGACCTGGCGACGAAAGGACTGGTCGTCGTGCTTGCTCACCTCCAAGTCGACGATCGCCCAGCCACGGTTCGACGCCTTCTTCTGGAACTCGCGCAGCAACACGGTTTTGCCGACGCCCCGAAGACCGGTGACGATCATCGACTGTTCAGTTCGCGACTTCTCCAATCGCGCAAGAAGCAGTTCGAAGTGCCACATCTGGTCGTCACGCCCAACCACTACTGCTGGTGTCGCACCAGCGTTCGGAGTGTAGGGGTTGAGCAGAGGGTCCATAGTAAGAGTTATAGCAGTTTATTACCTAGCAATAAACCCTAATAACTCTTGCTCCACGCCTGCTGAGCGTTCCGCGGAACGCGCTACGCCGCCACCGCCTCAGCCTGCTCCGCTTCTTTCTGCGCCTTCCATGCCCAGACGGCGTGGAGCACTTCGGTGGTGTAGCCGAGGTCGAGGCGGCGGCCGGGGTTGATCGGCAGGACGGCGTCATCGTCGATCCCGCTGTCGGGGTGCCAATCGTCGGGTGCCCGCATCGGCGGTGCGTCGTCGATGATCGAGCCGTCTGATCGGTGAAAACTGAATTGCTGTTCGCCCAGGGCTCGGATGGAGAACTCGCCACGATGCAAAGCCCGGTGATGGGTGGAGCACAGCAGGATCAGGTTGTCCGGTTCCGTAGTACCGCCGTGTGACACGAACTGGACGTGATGGGCGTGCAGATGCCGGGTGCGCCCGCACCCGGGAACCCGGCAGCACCGGTCGCGTTCGAAGATGATCCGCATCAACGCCCGCGTCGGCATCCGTCGCTTGCGTCCCCATGTCAACACCACGCCACGTTTGCCGCGTCGAACCCTGCGTTCGGTACCGCCACAGCGTGCTTCGTCGACCTCGGCACGATCGAGTGCGGGACCGCCGTCGATATGCGGCTCGTCGACATCGTCGTGCACGACGACCTCGGCGCCGGGCACGAACTCAGGCACCTCGATGACCGTCTGTACGGTGTCGGCCATGGCGATCACCGCCGGCGCGATGTCGGACGGGACGTTGCGCCACAGGTCCGGCGCCGATTTCGATGACGGCGTCTCGGATGCAGGATCTGTGGGTGTGGGGACGTCGGGGTCGCCCCCAATGCGCGTCCGCTCGTACTCGGCCCGCACGGCTCCGGCCAGGAAACGTGCACCGTCCAAGGGCGAGAGACGCAAGTTCACTGACAGGCTGCCGTCGTCGTTCCAGCGCCAGCTGCCTCTCGAATCGATCTGTCCCCGTTCCTCTTCCTCGGCATGACGGTCGATGTGGCGAAGCTTGCGTACCAGTCGTTCAACTTGTGCTGCGGTCGAGGACATCGCCACGTTGAGCAGTTCCTGTTCGCGCTCGGGAGTCGCCACCCGCGTGAGCGCACGAACCTTCGAGTACGACAGACGTCCGTGTGAGAACGCCTCGCGGATGAGTGGCAACGCCGGCACCGCGTGCGCGACCCGCAGGTGATCCTGGGCGGTGCGGATGGACAGACCGGTCCGCCACGTCAACCAGTGCGCGCACGAGAGAATGCCATCCCCGCCCCACGCACTGCGATCGTCGAACGCCGCCAACAGATCCAGGAATCGGGCGGTCATCGCCGCAACCTGACTCGCGTAGCCGACGAGCCGATCGGCGATCTCATCATCGGAGAGATCTTCCGGGCGTGTGTCGTCGAAAATGCTTGACGACGCGTCGTCCGCGGGAACCAACTGAGCAACCGACATCACGAAACCCCCTGTGCACGATGCGAACCGGTTATCACTGAATCTACCGGTAGTCACCGACAGCTTCGGCGTTCCGCGGAACGCTCAACAAGGTCTCTCGGATCTGAGCAGCGCTCCCACCCAGATCGACCGCAAGAAAGCGGTAACGGTGGCCTTGCACAATTGCCGACTCGTCAAGCTGCTGAACCACAACCGGGTACAGCAGGACTCCTTCGGCAGACCGCGACAGCTCATCCTGTCCGTGCTGCGATTGGACATATGCGTACAGCTGGAAGATGTGGTCGCGTGACAGCTTCACGGCGCCGTACTGATTCGGTTTGAGCGCGTCCGCGAACTTGGTCTCGATGATGATTCGCCGAGACGTCGTCTCCAGCAGCGTGTCGGTCTTCATGATCGGAAGGATTGGTGCGAGACCGGCGGTCGCGTCGACGACGGGCCAATGGTGGTGCACCTCGCCGGCTGCCACGGTCCAGTCGGACCCGAGCACGGCTCGGTAGAAGCCACGCACCGCTGCCTCGTACAGAGTGCGGATCTGCGCGGCTTCACGTTCGGGATCGCGGTTGGTCTGCTTGCCCGACTCTTCTGCCGGGATCGTCATCTGGATCAGCAGCCGAGCCGCATCGATGGCTTCGACGTCGTCCTGCTCGTTGCGGCCCAGTGTGAGCTGGGCGGCCTCGCGCTGGGTCACCAACCGCGCAGACACGCCATACTGGCTGAGGATTTCGGCCAGCGCGCGGGCTCTGCGTTCCAGCGTGATGTCGCCGACGTGGCGCGCAGCAAGGACCAGCGCCGTCCGCAGCACCCGGTTGCGGAGGTTGTCGACCGACAACTCGTCGTAGGTGCAGGCCACCCGCCCCTGAGCGAGGAGCATCTTCGATTCCGTGGTGAGGACGTCGATCTGGCCGCGCACCCGGGTGAGTGTGTCGGACCGGGATCGATACTGTCGCCCGAGACTTCGTTGCAGACGCCGCTCGGTGGCCACGACGAGGATCTCGGTGATCAGGTCGAACAGATCGTCCGGGTTGGCCTCGGCGCTGCCGTTGCGCAGGCGCTGGTCGCGTTGAAACAGCTTGGAGGCGTACAGCATCAGCAGCCAAAGGTTACGCACCGGGATCGCGGTGCTGCCGCTGATGATAGCCCCGGGTGCGGTCACGGCGTGACGGTCAACTTTGCTGTTTCGGACTCGACCCGCTCCGGGTCGTCGAACCAGTACTCGGCCAGCAGCGGTCGGATCTCCTGCTCGACGACACCGCGAACCCATGCCGGCGGATCGTCGATCTTCGTGTCGTTGGCCGGGGTGAAGAAGCTGTGGCCGATGCAGTACTGCGCACCAAGTGAGCGGTCGTCGGCGATCTGGGAGTTGAGCGCACCGATGCGGGCACCCAGACCGTTTAGAACCGTCTTGTCGATGCCATTGCGCTGCGAAACCCATTGCTGCCAAGCGGCGTTGAACTGCGGCGACAGATCGGCGAACGCGAACCGACGACGCAAGGCGAAGTCGACGATGGCCAAGGAACGGTCGGCCAAGTTCATGGTGCCGATGATGTACAGATTCTCGGGAATGAAGATGGGGTCTTCGTCGGGCCGAGAGTATGCCAGCTGCAACGCCTCCGACGGCTTGCGTTTGTCGGCTTCGAGCAGCGTCAACAGCTCCCCCATCACCTGGGCGAGGTTCGCGCGGTTGATCTCTTCGATGACCAGGACATGGTTGTTGTCGGGCTCGTTGACCGCGGCATCGATGACGTCGAGGAAGACACCATCGGTGAGCGTGAGCTTGCCGTCCCCACTCGGCCGCCAACCGCGGACGAAGTCCTCGTAAGACACCGTCGGATGGAACTGCAACGCGTGGATCAGTTTCCGATCTTTGCGTTCGATGATCGCATAGGCCAGACGTTTGGCCAGCCACGTCTTTCCGGTGCCGGGCGGGCCTTGCAGGATGAGGTTCTTCTTGCGCTTGAGTGCGTTGATGTAGCGCTTCAGCTCCGACGGTGAGACAAAGCAGCCGTCGTCCGCGATGTCTTCGACGGTATAGGCAGGCTCATCTGGGAGTTCCTCGTCGAGGCGGGTTGAGTCGTCATCGTCGTGGGCGGGCTTGGCGGTGAGACCGTACTTCTTCTCCCAATAGGGTTCCGCGAGGAATCTGCCGTAGTCCTGGTCCTCGCCATCGAATGTGAACGCGATGAGTGCCTTGGATTTCCATGTGCTCGGGCGTACCGCCCACACCGTGGTACGGCTCGTCCAGAAATACCAGTCCTCTTCGGGTAGCAGGTTTTCGGGGTCCCAGTCGACCTCCACGCTGTCACCGTCACCGATGTTGCGGGTGATCACGCCTGTTGCCTTGATCGACATCACCGACGCAGTCTTGCCGTTGATGTCGAAGGGCAAGTCATGCTTTCGGGTGAAAGCCGTCTTGATCGCGATCCGATCTCCGGCCTTCATCGACTTGATCTGCTCCGCGTACTTGTGCGGAGTGCCCGCACTCCACCGCCCCTGAGTCCGGAAATGGCCGGTGTGATCGTAGGCCTCATCCCCGGGCTCGTCGCCGAACACGGCACCCACGAACCAGGACACCGGTAGGTCCTCGGAGTCGTCGACGGGCGGGGTGGATGAATCGTCGAGGTACTGCGGCGATTCTTCCAGATTGTCCTGCGTCAACCTATCTGGGTGCTCGACGAGCAACTGGTGCCCGTAGGAGGTGATCGTCGTCCGCCCCGGCTCGGTGGCCTCGATCGCGCCACTGAGCTTGAGATAGTGCAGCGCCCAGCTCACCCTGGCGTCGAGCCGCTTGCTCCCCGACTTGACGGTCTCGGCGCGCTGTTCTGGTGTCAGTTGAAGCGCGTCAGCCAGCGCTTTAATCAACGCTGCCCGCGACCAAATCTGCTCGTCACCCATCAGGGCCAGGAGTGGGCGGGTGAGTTCGAACTTAGTAGGGAGAGACGAAACCGGTTGACTCACAGTTCACCTCGGAAGGCGCGGGATTGGAGGGAGGAGAAGAGGGTGTCCAACGACTCCAACTCCTGCTTCATGCTCGACATCACACGACCTAGCGCTGTCCGCTTGTGCAGATAGTCAGTTTGCATGGCCAATGCCGGGACATAGACAGGGAAATCCGCGACCAGTTGCCCATTCAAGTTGGGTTGATTCCCTCCCCGTCCCTCTCCTCGCAGCCTCTCATACGAAAACTTCAGCTGATCGAACACGAACTCTGAAAGGACCGCGGCATCGGGTTCGACCACTGCGCACGCCTGGTTCGTGGTAGCTCGAACCCCTAGGAGCCCGACACGACCCCGTGTCGCACCCTGGCCGTACATCGCGACAAGAATCGCACCAGGTGAGTACGTCTTCAGCCGCGCTTGTCGAACTCCCTCATCTGTAACGCACTCTTCTGTCGCATGAATAACTTCATTCTTGACCTCTCCGGTCTTGACCCATGGTGTGTCGCCTCCGTACAACGCCGGATCTGAACGCTTTGGGGTACTGCCGGACGAGATTGTCGAGACCGAGCCCAACGGGATCATTCCGCCCGCCAACCTCTCAGGATCGCCAAACATCTCGATGAAGATTGATCGGGAAAGCTCAGCCAGGTGGCCGACAGACTCGCGACGCTTGGCGCGGAGGGCGTCGGCGTGGTCGAGGATGGCTGCGATGCGGCGTTGTTCGGGGAGGGGAGGGAGGGGGATCTGCAGCGTCTCCAAGAACTGTACGGGCACCCGACGTTGACCGCCGCTACCCGTCATCCTGCGCTCTCCGTCAATTAAGACCTGATCGCGACGCAGGAAGTGCAGCATGTACCTCTGGTCGAGCCGACCGTCGAGACCTCGCAGAACATGAAACTCGGTCGATCCCGCGCCCTGCAGACGTGCTAGTCGCGCCTGCGCGATCTTTCCATTCTGAAAGCACGGGGTGATCTTCGCTAGCAAAATGTCGTTATCTTGAAAAGCGGTATACCCCTTGCGCACATCACCGAACGGTCGGTCCGCGCCGGGGGCGGTAGTGCCAGCTTCCGATACATCGGCCATGCCGAGGAATGAAACAGTGGCATCATTCGCGATGCTCTCTAGCCGCTTTGGGTTGATCTCACAGACCTCCGCCAGCGGGACGTTCTCGAAGCTCACTCCCCACCTCCGGCCAACATCTCCCGCAGCTCGGCCAACCCCGACTGAATATCCAGCTCCATCTTCTCCAACTCATCCAGGATCTCTGCCGGCGCACGGTGTTCGACCTCTTCGTGGACGATCTCCTTGTACCGATTGAGGCTCAGGTCGTAGCCTTGCTCTTCGATCGCGTTCCGCGGAACGCAGAAGGACTGTTCCGTGCGCTCGCGTTTGAGTTCGGCGCCGTCGCGGTTGGCCCAGCGGCGCAGGACATCCGGGAGGTTGTTCTTGGTGTGCTCGTTGGGGGTGAGGCTTCGTGTCGCGGCTCCTTCGTCGCCGCCCTCAGCCAGCGGTGCAGACGCGGCCCGTTTGTCGCCGCCCTCAGCCGCCGAAGGAATGGGGCCGAGCTTGTCGGCGTCGAGCAACGCGGTGCGCTTGTCGTCCAACGAGTATCCGTCGGCCTGGACGTCGTAGAACCAGACGTTCTCCGTACCGCCGGAGTTGGTCTTGGTGAAGAACAGGATCGCGGTCGAGACTCCGGCGTAGGGCTTGAACACACCGGACGGGAGTTTGACCACGGCGTCGAGCTTGTGATCGTCGACGAGCATGCGACGAAGCTCCTTGTGCGCCTTGGACGATCCGAACAGGACGCCGTCGGGGACGATCACCGCGGCGCGGCCGCCGGGCTTGAGTAGGCGCAGGAACAGCGCGAGGAACAGCAGTTCGGTCTTCTTCGTCTTGACGATCTGCTGCAGATCCTTGGCGGTGTTCTCGTAGTCGAGGCTGCCGGCGAACGGCGGATTGGCCAACACCATCGAGTAGGCACCTGCATCGCCGGTGTTGGCTTCTGCCAACGAGTCACGATAGCGGATGTCGGGTTGCTCCACGCCGTGCAGCAGCATGTTCATCGAGCCGATGCGCAGCATGGTGTTGTCGAAGTCGAACCCGTGGAACATCTCGTTGTGAAAGTGCTTCGCGCCCTTGCCCGAGTTGATCTCGTCGGCGTGATTGTCACGCATGTACTCGGTGGCGGCGACGAGGAAGCCGCACGTGCCCGACGCCGGGTCGACGATGGTGTCGCCCACCTCGGGTGCCATCATCTCGACCATCAGCTTGATGAAGTGGCGCGGCGTGCGGAACTGACCGTTCTGCCCGGAGCTGGCGATCTTGGCGAGCATGTACTCGTAGATGTCGCCCTTGGTGTCGAGATCTTCCATCTTGATGTTGTCGAGCAGGTCGACCACCTTGACCAGCATGGCTGCGTTGGGGATCGCGAGCCGTGCGTCCTTCATGAAATGGGCGTAGGTGGAGTCCTCGTCGCGCATCGTCTGGATGAACGGGAAGACCTTCTTGTCGATGGTCTCGAACATCTCGTCGGCCGAATAGTTCTTGAACACCGACCATCGCAGCTCGTCGCGCTCGACCGGGAACGGGTTGTCCTGGATCGGCTTCTTGGTGAGGTTCGCGCGATTCAACGCGCGTGTCTGCTCGTCGTCGAGCCGTCGGATGAACAGCAAGTAGGTGATCTGCTCCATCACCTGCAGCGGGTTGGCGATGCCGCCTGACCAGAACGCGTCCCAGACGGCGTCGACCTTGCTCTTCTGCTCTCCGGTGATCACTGATTGCACTCCATAGCGTTGTTGGCGAACCCGAACAGAACTGTATAGCGAGGGGTACCGACAGGATCAGCGAGTCGAGGAGTCAGCGTGGCGATTCAGCGATTCGATCAGTGACTCAACGCGAACGGAACAGCACGTTGACGTTGCTGGACTGCGCGTCATCTGCTGTACCGAGGCAGCGCACGCCACGCACCACACAGAACTC
Organism: Gordonia sp. DT218; assembly: GCF_049847105.1. Lineage (NCBI taxonomy): Bacteria > Bacillati > Actinomycetota > Actinomycetes > Mycobacteriales > Gordoniaceae > Gordonia > Gordonia sp. DT218. The sequence goes on from NZ_JBNCNS010000001.1 coordinate 1,475,489, forward strand.
CCACAAACAACGGATGCATACCGTGTTTTTGGTAGTTCTGGGTGTCTTGCGGGGGATGGAGCGGTTCACTCCGCGACGGCGTCCGCCGTCCCGACCCCCTTGAGTCCGCGCCAGGTGATGCCGACGAGGAGGTCGGTCGCGGTGTCGAGGTCCACGTCGCCCTCGGTGATCCGGTCGGCGACGGCCTCACCGGCACCGACGAGTGCGACGGCGGTGAGCTCGAAGTCGATGTCGCGGGCGCCCTCGACCGTGGTGCCGGCGCGGATCAGTTCGGTGACCATCTCGGTGACACGGGCCCGACTGTCGGAGACGAAGTGCGAGAAGCTCGCCGTACCGACCGCGACGCGATAGAGCACCTTCCACGACTGGCGGTTCTCGTCGACGTAGCGAAGGAACTCCTTCACGACGGTCCGAGCCTGCTCCCGCTGCCTCAGCGATGGATCGAAACCGACGCTCATCGCCTCGATGAAGCGACCGGACTCGCGCTCGATGCAGGCGCTGAACAGTTCGTCCTTGGAGCCGTAATAGAGGTAGAGCATCGGTTTGCTGATCTCTGCCTCGGCGGCGATCGAGTCCATCGACGCCTCGCGGAAGCCGTTTTCCGAGAAAACCTTGACGGCGGCGTCCAGCATTTGTTGCTCCCGCACCGCGCGGGGCAACCGCTTCGTCCCGCCTGCCATCACACACCTCTTCGCACGCCAACACCGACACCTGAGTGTTCAGAGCTTACCGGATTACTTACCAGCCGGTAAGTTCAGCAGGTGAGAACGCCTTTCGACCGGAGAATCCGCACCACCGAGCGGTCCACCCGGGCCATCGTGAGCCGCTTGGCCGCGACCTCCCGCTGCAGCGAGTCGAGCACCGAACTGACATGATCGGTGGCCAGCCACAACGCGACGTCGGAGCCCGCCTCGATGGCCATCGGCACCGCCTGCTCAATGGGATAACGAGCGCTGATGGCGGCCATGCCGGACAGGTCGTCGGAAAAGACCACGCCGTTGAAGGGCGGCCCGCCATAGGGCTGCCCGGTCCGCAACATGCCGATCGCCCGGGGGCTGATACTGGACGGGGTCTCCGGGCCGGTCAGCCCCGGGACGATCAGGTGGCCGACCATCACCGCCGCGTTGCCCGGGTTCTTGAGCAGGGTGCGATACGGCACCAGGTCACTCTTCTCCAGCGACGCGAGCGGCGGCGTCACCACGACGCCGAGATGTGAATCGCCGGAACCGTGCCCATGCCCGGGAAAGTGCTTGTACACCGGGGTGATCCCGGCCGACTGCAGACCGGCGGAGAAGGCCCCCGCGTACTCGGTGACGACGGCCGGGTCATTGCTGAACGACCGGTCACCGATCACCTCGTCGTCGGCCTCGGCACTCACGTCCACGTCCGGCGCGAAGTTCACGGTGACCCCCAGCTGCCGCAACTGCCGGCCCATCGACTGGCCCAGTGCCTGCACCTGGGCGGGGGTCTTGGTCTGCGCGAGTTCGCGGGCCGACGGGCTGTCGATACCCAGCGACGACAACCGCGACACACGCCCGCCCTCCTGGTCCACCGTGACCATCAGCGGGATCTTGCTGTTCCGCGAGATGCGGCCGGCGGCACCGCTGGACAGGATCGACATGTCGGTCCAGCTGCCGACAAAGATCCCGCCGACCTGTTCCTTGTTCACGATGGCCTGTGCGTCGGCCGCCCCGGTGACCCCGACGACGATCATCTGCGCAAGCTTCTGCCGCAACGTCATCTTTGAGAGTTCGGCTGTGCCACAAGCTGATACCGGTGCGGCAACGGCGCTCGACGACGGCGACGAGACCGCCGACGAACTGCGCGACGCCGACGTCGCGCTTTCCGCGGAGCCCGGTGACTGCTCCGACGCGCAACCCGCACCGGCCACCACGACGACCGCGACCGTCATCACCGCCAGTACGCCACGCACTCCTCGACCTCGCTGAGATGAGCCCATGCCTCGAGTCTGGCATGTAATCTGGCCCCATGGACCAGGGTGTCCACCAGACGCTGATGATCGCCTACGACGGCTCGCCGAATGCCGATCGCGCGATCCGCTACGCCGCACAATTCCTCCGCGCCGAGACCGCCCACGTGGTGACCGCCTGGCAGCCCGGCGGGATGTCGCCGGCACGCCTGTCCACACTCTCCGGCGGGATGCAGCCCTTCCTCGACACCCAACTCGAGGCCGGCGTCGACCATGCGCTCGAGGTGGAGGCGGAGACCCTCAACAAAAGCGGCGTGGAACTGGCCGTGTCGGTCGGGATGGATGCGCACGGATCGCTGGTCGAGGTGGAGTCGACAGTGTGGGCCGCGCTGGTCGCCGCCGCCGATGCCCTCGACGTCGATCTGCTGGTCACCGGAACCCGCGGCGCGTCGGGTCTGAAGGCCCTCTTACGGTCGAGCGTGGCCGAGGCCGTCCTCAAACATTGCCATCGTCCGGTGTTCATCGTGCCCGCCCAGTGTGAGAAGCAACCGCCGGTGACTCTGTAGTGCACTTTCCGCGCACTCATCAGAGACCTATGTGGTCAATGGTATTTTCGTCGCCATGACCAACAACCGCCTCGTCGCCGGAGCCGTGGCCGGAGTCGCCGGCATCCTGGTGGGACTCGGCGCCGTGTTCCTCGGTGGGTTCCTGTCCACCGAGACGAGCCCGTCGACGGACGTCAACAGCGTCAATCCGAACAGCGGTTTCGTCCAGGGCTCGGTCGACTACGGCACCCGGGGCGATACCGGGGCCGACAACTGACCTTCGAGGCCTGACCTGACCACCGCGGTCGATCGGTCCGACCCGGCACGGATCCGCGATCCCGCCCTCGACCGGACGCTGTCGAAGCGGGGAGTCGCCGTCGCCACGGTCTGCGCGCTCGTCGTCTCGTTCCTGCAGTCCCCTGGGCGGATCGCCGCCGACACCAAACTCGACCTCACCGCCGATCCGATCGGCTTCCTGAGCCGCGCCGCGCATCTGTGGACCCCCAACGCACCGATGGGCCAGGTGCAGAACCAGGCCTACGGCTATTTCTTTCCGCACGGCGCATTCTTCGCGCTCGGCGACCTCGCCCACCTCCCGCCCTGGATCGTCCAGCGCACCTGGTGGGCGCTGCTCCTCGTCATCGGTTTCGTCGGCATCGTGCGCCTTGCCGAGGCGCTCCGAGTGGGCTCGCCGGGATCGCGGGTGATCGCCGGACTCATCTTCGTCCTGAGCCCCCGCGTCCTCACCACCATCGGCTCGATCTCGTCGGAGACGCTGCCGATGGTGCTGGCCCCGTGGGTACTGGTGCCGCTGGTCCGTGTCCTCGACCGCGAGCGCGGACCGCTCTGGCGGCCGGCACTTCAGTCGGCCGCCGCGGTCGCACTGATGGGTGCGGTCAACGCGGTCGCGACGCTCGCCGCGCTCGGCGTCGCCGCCGTGTGGTGGCTGCTCCACGCGCCCGTCCTCAGCTCGGTCCCCGCGGCCCGCTGGTGGCGGTTCGGGGCATGGTGGGCCCTCGGAATGGTCATGGCGTGCGCCTGGTGGGTGGTGCCCCTGCTGATCCTGTCGCGGGTGAGCCCGCCGTTCCTCGACTTCATCGAGTCGTCGCGGGTCACCACCGAATGGACCTCATTGACCGAGGTGTTGCGGGGCACCAGCTCCTGGACCCCGTTCGTGTCGCCGGAACGCGTCGCCGGCGCGGTGCTGGTGGACCAGCCGGCCGCCGTGCTGGCGACCGGAGTGCTCGCCGCCGCCGGTCTGGCCGGATTGTGCATGCGGCACATGCCGTCCCGCGGCCGCCTGGCCACCGTGCTGGTGATCGGCCTCCTGCTGATGTGCCTCGGATTCGCCGGCGAACTCGGTTCTCCGATCGCCGAACAGGTCCGCGTTTTCCTCGACGGTGCCGGCGCGCCGTTGCGCAACATCCACAAGTTCGAACCGTTCATCCGTATCCCGCTGGTTCTGGGCACCGCGCATCTGCTCGCCCGCGTGCCGTTGCCCGGCACAGCCTCCCTACGGGAGATGTCGGCGGCCTTCGCGCACCCGCAGCGTTCCCGTCCGGTGGCCGCCGCGATCGTCGTCGCGGTTGCCGCCATCGGTGCGGGCTCGTTGATCTGGACGGGACAGCTGGCGCCTGCCGGCACGTACCGCACGATCCCCGATCACTGGTCGGCGGCGTCGAAGTGGCTGTCCGCACATGGCAGCCCACCGGGCAGCACCGCTCCGGTCCGCAGCCTCGTGGTGCCGGGCGCGCCATTCGCCGACCAACTCTGGGGCCTCACCCGCGACGAACCGATGCAACCCCTCGCCGAGGAGCCATGGGCAGTGCGCGACGCGATTCCGCTCACCCCGCCGGGTGCTATCCGGGCCCTCGACTCGGTGCAGCGCGACATCGCCGACGGCCGGGGCTCACCGGGACTCGCCGCCACCCTCGCCCAACAGGGCATCGGATATGTGGTGCTGCGTGCCGATCTCGATCCGGACACGTCCCGATCCGCACGACCGCTCGTCGCCCAGCAGGCCATCGACAACTCGCCCGGACTGGACCGGGTCGCGACCTTCGGCGCCGACGTCGGCCAGCCGAGCGTACCCGGGGTGGTGCGCGACAACGGTTTACGGCCGCTCTTGCCGGCGATCCAGATCTACGCGGTGCACAGCCCGATGGGATTCCCCGGTACCGGCCCCGTCCTCGTCGATGCGGACGCGGCGCCGCGGGTGGCCGGTGGCCCGGAAGCTCTTGCCGCGATTCAGGAACAGCGCGCCCGCACCGGACTCGCCCCGATGGGTCCGGCAGTCCTCGACGCCGACGCGCGCCGGGCCGGCCTCGCCGGCGGCCGCGGCGTCCTGATCACCGACACGCCCACCGACCGGGAGACCGACTTCGGCCGGGTCGACGACCACAGTTCGGCGATCCGCGCCCGGGGGGACCCGCGGCGCACCCAGAATGCGGCGCCCGACTACCCGGTCGACGGCCAGCCCCTCGTCGAGGGTCAGTGGCTCCTGAACAACCGGCCGGGGCAGGTCCGGGTGTCCACCTCCGGGTCAGCCTCGGATGCAACACAATTGGGACAGACCTCGCCGGCCAACTCGCCTTCGGCGGCATTCGACGGCGATCCCGACACGGCATGGGTGAGCAGTGGCCTCGAATCCGCGGTCGGCCGCTGGATGCGCCTGGACTTCACCGAGCCTCGCTCCGACCTCGCGGTGAACATCACGACGAGCAAGGCCCTCGGCTCCGATGTCAGCGGCATCCTGGTGTCCACCGAGGCGGGCAGTTCCGTCACGCAGGGCGTGGAGCCCGGCAAACCGGTCACCGTGACGGCTCCGAGTGGCCCCACCCGGTGGATGCAGATCCGGGCGATCAGTACGGCAGATGGCCGGGGCGGCAACCAGTTCGCCATCGGCGAGCTCTCATTGGCCGATCTGTCGAGCCACACGCCGCTCACCATCCGGCATCGTGTGGTGCTGCCACCGCCACCCGACGGGACGAAGGTGTCGGGATGGCTGCTCGGCGAGGAACTCGGTGGCCGATCGGCGTGTGTGGCCGACGGCGACTCGCAGCGGTGCGCTCCCGGCCTCGGCCTGAGCCCGGAGACGCCGGGGATCTTCACCCGCTCGTTGTCGGTGCCCGGCCCGACCGAGGTGAACCCGACCGTGGTGCTGCGACCGAAGTCCGGGGACGCGTTGCGTGGGCTGATCTCCGCACCCGGGCAGATCACCGCGGACGGACCGACCGGCGTCGACGACCCGCGCGGCAATGCAGGCGCCGCGGTCGACGGCGACGTCGGCACCACGTGGACTGCCCCCGAGACGTCGTCCGACTCCTCGGCGGACAAATCATCCGGGGACAAGAAGCGTGGCGACAAAGCGGAATTGGTGATCCGTCTCCCCCACGCACAGCGCGTCGACCGGCTGCGCATCGTCGCGCCGGAGCGCTACCCCGCCGCCCCACGGCGGGTGAGCGTCGACCTCGGCACCGGGCCCCAGGCCCGCGACGTCGGGCGGGACGGTGTGGTCGAGCTGGACCCGGCGGTCACCGACCGCATCGACCTCACGGTGACCAAGACCGCCGACCTCATCGACGTCAACAATCTCGGGTTCGCCCGGCCCGCGCCCGCCGGGATCAGCGAGGTGCAGATCAGTCCGGCACCGCCGGCACCGCCCGCCGACGATCGGGTCGTCGAGATCGGTTGTGACGCCGGCATAGGTCTCACCGTCTCGGGACAGGTGATCGGGATGTCGGTGCGCACCACGGCGGCGGCATTGCGAGCCGGTGAACCGATGGTCGCCCGGCCGTGCTCGCCTGCCGCGGTGAAACTCGGTGGCGGCGAACAGGAGTTGTCGGTCAACCCGGGGTCGGCGTTCACCGTCGACCAGGTGTCCATGCCGGTGCGTGGCGCGACCGAGGACGGCGGATCGTCGCCGGTCATGCCGAAGGTCACCGACTGGTCGTCGACCCACCGCACCGTGCAGGTGGAATCCGATGCACACCAGCGTGTCCTGGTCGTCCCGGAGAGCACCAACGACGGGTGGCAGGCCAGTCTGGGCGGCCGGTTGCTGAAGCCCGTCGTGATGAACGGCTGGCAGCAGGGCTGGCTGGTCCCGCCCGGCGAGGCGGGCACCGTCACACTGACGTACCGCTTCGACTCGCTGTACCGGTGGTCACTCGGGGTCGGGCTGACACTGGTCGCACTGCTCCTCGCGCTCGCCTGGTGGCCGCGCCGCGGTGCCGAGTCGCCGGAGGTCCGCCCGGCGGACCGGACGACTCCGGCGTGGGTCACCGCGACCGCGGCCGTGTCGTGGCTGGGCGCGTCGTGGCTGCTCACCGGCTGGTGGGGTCTGGCGGTAACGGTTCTGCTGGGCGGCGTCTCACTCTGGTTGCGCCCGCGGATCGGTGTCGCGGCGGTGTTCGCGGCCATGCTGCTCGCGACTCTGGGCCTGGCGAGCGGGCCATGGCACGCGACGGGCGGCTACCACGGCTTCGACTGGTGGGTTCAGCTACCGGCGTTGATCGCGGTGTCGCTGACGGTCTGGCTGGTCACGCTGGACGGTGAATCCGTGCGGACGCGCCTTGTCTCCCGGCTGCGGAGCCATCGGCGCGCCGGTTCTTCGATGAAGGCGTAGCTCGCGGCCGAGACACCGATGGTCAGCGCCACCGTGATGGTCCACACCAGCAGGAAATCGCCGCCGAACGGGACGATGCCGAAGAGCGGGAACACCACCGCGAGCACGGCGAGATGCCAGATGAAGATCCCGTACGACCAGCGGCCCAGGGCCAGCATCGGCGCAGAGGTCAACAGTCGGAACGGTCCGCGTGACATCACCAGCGGCGCCAGGATCGCCAGCCCGCAGATCGCGCCGAGCACCATCTTCGTGGCGAACTGCAGCGGCGAGAGGTCCCCCAATCCGGTCGGCCCCGCGAGCGGGGTGCAGGCCAGCACGTACGCCACCACCAGGACCGCCGCCATCAGCCGGCGTCGCGCACCGAGTCGTGCCGCGACGCGCATCCACCGCGCCACCGGCCGACGCTCGTGCAACTCGATCGCGCCGACGAGCTCGGCCAGGATCAGCCCGGCGATGAACCACGGCAGGTGGCCGAACACCCAGTTCTTCGGCTCGACACCGGCGGGGACGGGCAACGTCGTGGCCAACCAGGCCCAGCCGAGACTCAGCAGTCCGAGTCCGAACAGCGCCGGAATCCGCAGGCGGACCCGCCCGACGCCGTCGTCGCGCACCCGGAGCCGGACGAGGGCGAAGCCGATCAGCGGGAGCAGCGCATAGAACGCCACCTCCACCGACAGGCTCCACATCTGGGTGAGCCCGGCCGTCAGGGAGAGGGGGACAAAGACCTGGGTCAGCGTGAGGTTGGCCAGCCAGACCGTGAGGTCGGCGTTCTTCGCGTCCGGCAACAGCGACAGGACCAGGATCACCACGACGACATAGGCGGGCCAGATCCGGAGCACCCGATGGGCGAGGTAGCGGCCCACCCCTGGCCGCGGCAGCGTCGTGTTGGCGGCGGCCACCCATGGCCGCCAGAGCAGGAATCCCGAGAGCCCGAAGAACAACGCCACCGCCAGGTCGAGACGGCCGAGAGCCGGCCCGACCACGGGCAACTCCACCGCGCGGGTCTGGAAGGCGACGTGCGTGGTCAGCACCCCGATGGCGGCGAGGGCGCGCATCCCCTCGAGTTGCGGGAAGAAGCGTCGGGTCTCGCCTGCGACGTCGGGAGTGCGGGCGGCTCTGCGGGCGGTGGTGGTCATGCTGGTCAACCAGGGTACCGACCCGCGCCGTCGGATCGGGCGGCCGCGCACGGTCGGCGCGAAACTGCGCACGGTCGGCGCGAAACTGCGCACGGTCGACGGATGACTGGGCCCGATCGGCGGGTTGGGGTGGCCGGCGGGGCGGCCAGTACGCTCGCCGTTATGTCGTCAGCGGGGGAAACGTCGTCACCCGAGGGGCCGTCGTCGTCCGAGGGGCCGTCGTCACCCGAGGGGCCGTCATCACCTGCGCCGAGTCGTCTCTCGACCAAGGACCTGGTGGGACCGGTACTGATCTTCGTCGGCGGATTCCTGCTGGCGGCCGCCATCGCGCTGCCGACGCTGTTCGTCGACAACCTGCGGACCATCCCGCTGAGCACCGACGTCACGACCGTCGCACCGGCCACCTCCCCGGCTCGGGTCCTGGACCGGTGTTCGCTGGCCTCCCCGACGGCGCGCGTCGTCGACGCCGATCTGACCCGGCAGCAGCGCTTCGTGGCGGTGCGCCCCGCCGACGCGGACCGGGTGACGCTGCAGGCCGGGACGTCGGTGCGGGCCGAGCACCTGACGATCGACGGCCGTGAGGTCGATCCAGAGGCCCCGCGTCCGGGCAGCGACGCCACACCGGCGGCGGGCGCGTCGTCGTGCACCGATCCGATCATGGGTGCGGTACGCGACCGCATCACCCTCGACCGGGCCACCGCACTCCCGGACCTGACCGCCGCCGCAGGCCAGCAGGGCAGTTCGGAGATCCAGTACAACAGCAACTCGGCACCGGTCCGCGTGCCCGACCGCGACGGCTACACCTACCTGATGCCGTTCGGGGTGTCCGCCACCGACTCCGACCACACCTTCTTCGACGTGACGACCCGGCGCACCGTGCCCCTGCGCTACACCGGGGACACCACGGTCGCGGGCCACGACGTCGCGCGGTTCGTCGCCGTGGTCCCCGACACCGACCTCCACCAGATCGAGAACGGGGACGCACAGAGCACCCCGCCGACCATCATCACGCGCCCGGCCGGGTGGTTCGGCCTCCCCGGCGTCGATCCGGCCCGCAGTGTGAGTGCGACCCTGCACCACAGTGGCCGCTGGGAACTCGCGGTCGACACCACCACCGGCACCATCGTCGACGCGCACATCTCCGTCGACGAGAGCTACCGCTTCATCGACACCGCACTGCCCGACCGGCGGCTCACCAACATGTCCGCGACTTTCGCCTACGACCACCGGACCCAGCGCAGGCTCACCGAGCACGCCGCCGCACTCGCATCGCCCATCACCGTCTGGGGCCGGGTGGTCCCGCTGTTCGCCGCGATCATCGGTGTCGCGATGATCATCCTCGGGCTGGCCGTCATCAATCCCGCGTGGCGGCCGCGCCGATGGCGTCCGAGTGCGGCCCCGGACGCAGACCCACCAGCGTCGTCGTGACCGCCGCGACCGTCGCCGTGACGGCCGCGGTCACCGCCAGCGCGACGATGCCGTGTACGACGGTCAGGATCACCACGACCTCGACACCCACCGACACCCACGTCACCAGGGAGATCGCGGTGGCCTGCCGGGCGATCGCCGACAGCAGCGCGACCTGGAGCACGGCGAGTACCGAGCCCGTGTACGCGAACAGCCAGAGCACGCCCACCAGCGGCTGATACTCGGGCCGGACGACGATGGGCACCAGCGGACCGGCGGCCGCCGCGCCGGCGGTGAGTACCACGCCGATCGCCGCCACCACCATCACCGCATGGCCCAAGGACCGCCGCGAGATGGCCGGATCGGCCAGGCGCGGATAGAAGACCACGCCGACGGCCTGCGGCAGCCAGAACGCGACCTTGGTCGCGATCGCCCCCAGCGCATAGATCCCCGCATCGTCGGCCGACAGCACGGTGCGCGAGAGGAGCAGATCGGCCGACGCCGCGACGATCAGCACCAGTTGCACCCCCGAAGCCCGGACGACGTCGAGCAGATCGAGTCCGTCCGGGACCGCCGAACCCACCGTCGGTCGCGCCCGACCCGTCGACCGCACCACCCAGGTCACCAGGACAGCACCGACCGCGGCGCCGAGCGCGCCGGCCGCCAGCGCACCGGTCGGTCCGGCACCGACGGCCAGCACCGCGATCACCGGCACCGTGCGCAGCACCCCGACCGCGGCGAGCACCCAGGCGAGCAGCCGGAACTGTCCCCGCCCCTGCAGCACTCCCTGGCCTGCCCCGATCACCGCCAGCATCGGTGCCGCGGACAACGCGGCCAGCGCCGCATCCACCCCCATCGACGCGAACCAGGCCATCAGCGGGGCGGCCGCACCGACCAGCACGATCACCACGCCCACGGTCAGCAGCGAGACGCGGCGGATCCGGGCCGGATCGGCGTGCTGCACGACAGCCCGGGCGACCACGGCCTGTAATGCCAGGGCCGCCACCCCGAGTACCAGCATCGCCGAGAGCCCGACCGCGAACTCCCCGTACTCGGCGGTGCTCAGCCACCAGCGGCTCGCGGTGAGGTGGATCAGGTAGGCACAGACGTTCGCGACCATCGATCCTGCGGCCACCCAGCCGAGGGCGCCGGCCAGCGCGCCGCGGTCGGTTCGCTCCACCATGGCGTCAAGTGTGCATGTCGGATGCGTCGCGGAGCCGGAAGGGGCGCTTTGCACCCGACGACGCCGATAGGCAACGATGGTGGGGACAGTGAGCCCCATCCGAACGTGAGAAAGCCCGATGTACGACCAGAACACGACCGACGACGTGGCCGACGGGCCGGCCGGCTTCCGCATCGATCCGGTACTCGCGCGCAGCTGGCTGCTGGTCAACGGGTCGCAGGCCGGCCGATTCGAGCCCGCCGTGCAGTCCCGTGCCGACATCGTGGTGCTCGACATCGAGGACGCCGTCGCACCGAAGGACAAGATCGCCGCGCGCGACAACGTGATCCGGTGGATGGCCGACGGCCACTCCGACTGGGTTCGCGTCAACGGCTTCGGGACACCCTGGTGGGCCGACGATCTGGCGGCCCTGGCGACGACGTCGGTGGGCGGCGTGATGCTTGCGATGGTGGAGTCGGTCGACCATGTCAGCGAGACGGCCAAGCGACTCCCCGACGTCCCGATCGTCGCTCTCGTCGAGACCGCCCGCGGCCTCGAGCGGATCAGCGAGATCGCCTCCGCCAAGGGCACCTTCCGACTCGCCTTCGGCATCGGCGACTTCCGACGCGACACCGGATTCGGCGACAACCCGGCCACCCTCGCCTATGCCCGGTCGCGATTCACCATCGCCGCCAAGGCCGCCCACCTGCCGAGCGCGATCGACGGGCCGACCGTCGGTTCGAGCGCACTGAAACTGTCCGAGGCAACCGCGGTCAGCGCCGAGTTCGGGATGACCGGCAAGATCTGCCTGACCCCGGACCAATGCCATCCGGTGAACGAGGGTCTGTCCCCGTCACACGACGAGATCAGTTGGGCGAAGGAGTTCTTCGCCGAGTTCGAGCGCGACGGCGGCGAGATCCGCAACGGCTCCGACCTCCCCCGCATCGCACGTGCCACCAAGATCCTCGATCTGGCCCGCGCGTACGGGATCGGATCGACCACCGTCTACGCGGACGACCCGGATCACGTGCCGGCGCCGTCGGACACCTACCACTACTGAGCAAGCGACGCCGAGCATCGCCGCCCCCACAGACCGAGAAGAGATGACCTCCCCGCGGCATCTGTTGCCCACCCTCTATCTCGTCTCCGCCGCACTGTCGGCACTCGTCCTGGGCCCCGTCCTGCGCTCCGGGCATCTGCTCTACCGCGACGCGGTCTCCACGCCCCGCTCGTTCGTCACCGATCCCGCCCTCGGCCTCGGCGACGTGGCCGCGCGCGCCGTGCCGCAGGACTGGGTGGTCGCGACGCTCAGCGGCCTCGTCGACGGCGGCGCCGTGGTCACCGCGATCACCTTCGCGGCGCTGACCCTCGCCGGGGTCGGCTACGGACGGATGGCGATCAGGCTCGTGCCATCCGCCGGTCGCAGCGGCGCGGTGGCCGCCGCGCTCGTCGCGATCTGGAATCCCTATGTGGCCGAACGCCTTCTGCAGGGACACTGGAGTCTGATGGTGTCGTACGCGGCGCTCGGCTGGATCGTCGTCGGGGCGGTCGAGGTCATCCGCAGACCCGGGTGGCCCGGCTGGGTGCAGCTCGCCGCCGCCACGGCGTGCGCCGGTTTCACACCCACCGGCTCGATCCTGGTGGCCATCCTGCTCCTCGTGGTCCTCATGGTCCCGCTGGTCCGCGCACGGCGGTGGCGCCAGATCGGAACCCTCTGCGGGATCTGGCTTCTCGGTGCTCTCCCGTGGCTCACCGCGACCCTCGTCGGGACCGCCCCGGCGACCACCGGCTCCGACGGTTTCACCGTGTTCGGCGCGCGTGCCGAGTCGGGTCTGGGCACGCTCGGCACGGTGATCGGACTCGGTGGCATCTGGAATGCCGACGCGGTGCCGGCGAGCCGGACCATCTGGTGGGCGGCGGTGGCGACCCTGTTGCTGCTGATCGTGGTCGCCGTCGGCGGCCGATGGCTCTGGACGCACCGGGAACGTCGCGACCGACTGGTCGGAACCCTCGCCGTACTGGCCGGGGTGACCGCACTCGCCGTGACCGTCGCCGCCGTCGGCCCGGTGGCCGCCGGGTTGTCGCGGCTGGCCGCGGACGTTCCCGGCGTCGGGTTGTTCCGGGATACCCAGAAATATCTTGCGCTGATGGTGCCGTTCTTCGCAGTGGCCGCGGCGGCCGCGGTGCTCGCCGTCCGACGGTGGGTCCCCGCAGGTTTCGCACTCGCGGCGACGGCGTTGCTGATCGCCGCGCCGCTCCCGGATCTCGCCTGGGGGGTGGGCGGGCAGATCCGTACCATCACCTATCCGTCGGACTGGGCCACCGTGGCGCGCATCGTCCCGGCCGACCGCGGCGCCGTCGCGGTGTGGCCCACCGGCGCGGTGCGCCGGTACGCGTTCACCGACGTCCCGTCGCTCGACCCGCTGCCGCGGATGGTGCGCGCGCCGGTCACCGATTCGGGGTTGCTCACCGTCGACGGGGTCGTGGTGGACCCGGCATCCGGGCGTGGTGCCGACGTGGACGCGGTCCTCCACGACGGCGGGTCGCCGTCGTCGCTGGCCGCATTGGGCGTCGGCTGGGTGGTGGTGGAGAACGACGCACCGCCGAGCACGCTCGCCGACGAGTCGACCGCGGTGTTCCGCGGCGCGGACCTGACGCTCTATCGCATCGACGATCCGGCCGCCGGGGCGGACGCGTCTGCGACGTCACGCGCAGTGGTGATCAGTGCACATCTGCTCTGGTCGGCGACGGTGCTGCTCGGCGCATGCGCCGCGATGTGGGCAGCACGTCGTCGAACACCTCGATGAAACCGTCCGCGGTCGCTGACCACGAGTAGCCCTCCGCCTTGAGTTGGGCGTTGTCGCCGAGCCGGGCCGCCTCGTCCGGGTTGTCGATGAGTTTCCTGGTGGCACTGACGAGTTCGTCGACTCCGTCCACCAGCAGTCCGGTCTCGCCGTGCTCGACGGATTCGACCAGCCCGACCGAACTCCGATAGCCGATGGTCGGCACCCGATGCTGCGCGGCCTCGATCACGGCGAGGCCCCACCCTTCCTTGCGGGAGGGCATGAGGTGCACATTCGCCTGGGCCAGCAGCTCGTGTTTGCGGTCCTCGCTGACGTGACCGTGGAACGTCACGTGCTCGTCGACGCCCAGTTCGGTTGCACATCTGCGTAATTGGTCCGACCACCACCCACCGCCGATCACGTCGAGGTGGACCTCCGGACGCGAGTGCGCCAGCTCGGCGACCACCGCGAGGGCGTCCTCGACCTGCTTGTGCGGCACGAGACGCGACAACACGCAGAGGCGGGTGGCCGCCTCTGCGGCATGCGACGCATCCGCGGACGGTCCGGACAGTGGGTCGATTCCGTTGCGGATCACGGTGATCCGGCTCTCGTCGACGCCGAGGGAGGCGAGCTCCGCAGCCGACGGGCCGGAGACCGTGACATAACGGTTCCGGCGGTGCACGCGCGGCGAGACCGACGACTCGAGGAACCAGCCGAGCCGACCGAGCAACCGGCCGGCCACCGGCCACTGCTCGCGATGGCAGTGGTGCACCAGGACGACGGTCGGCGCCCGCGACACGAGCGCGGAGAAGAACGGGATGCCGTTCTGGGTGTCCACCACGACGTCGGGGGCGATCCGGCCCAGCCGACCGCGACCGAACGTGCCCGCCACGATCGTCGCGAGAGCTCGCGGATAGACCGACAGGCGACCGCCGGCACGCAGGATGCGGACACCGTCACGAACATCTTCGGTCGCCGCGCCGTCGTAGGCGGCGGTGAGGAGGGTGACCCGCATACCCCGGGCCACCAGCTCGGCGCCGACGCGTTCGAGATAGCGCTCACTGCCGCCACCTTGCGGGTGGGCGGTGTCGCGCCAGCACAGAAGCAGGACATGAGTGGGATCGGTCATCGCAGAACAAGCGTACCGATCGGGATCAGATCTTCGGAAAGGTTCCCAAGGCCGTACGTGGCGTCCCCTCCACATCGCGTCCGAACCCTGGGAACCTCATCCAGATGCAGGCTGCATTGCCGTTGCGGCTACACTGTAGCCGAAACCCCGACGCGCGTCTACAACAGTAGTTGAGTCGGACTCGTGACTCCATAGGTGATTTCGCCGCCTATACCGACAGCTAGGACGGCCAGGCCACCCCATGCCCGAATCCACCGAATCCCCCGAATTCGGGTCACCCGACTGGTGGCACGAACAACCCTCGGAGCCGGCCGACGCGCACCGCGCCGCCGGGGGCCGACCTCCGTTTCCGGTCGACGAGATCCTCACCGAGGCCCTGGCGCTGCTCGCCGCGGGCGGGATCGAAGGCCTGGGTATGCGGGCCCTGGCACGGCGACTCGGGTCATCGACCTCCACGTTGTATCGCCAGCTCCCGGGTGGTCGGGAGGAGCTCTGCACGAGGCTCGCCGAACGCGTGATGCACGAGGCGGTGTCCGAGATCGGCGCGGCCGATCTCGGTGACGAGTGGAGTTCGGTGGTCGAGGGCTCCGCCATCATCGCCTTCGACGCGCTGTGCCGGAACCCGCACTCGGCCGCATTGTTCGCCGGACAGGTCTACTTCGGCCCGATGGGCCTGCTGCGATACGAGGAATCGCTACGACTGCTGCTCGGCGCGGGCCTGTCCCCCACCAGGGCCGCGGCCGCGGACCACGCTCTCGCCAGGCTCATCGTCGGTTATGCCCTGCAGGAGTCCCACGACGCGGCGCCGAGGCGTGCGACGATCACCGAGTATTACCGTCGGCTCGACACCACCCGATTCCCGTCCGTGACCACGGTCCTGCCTGCCCTGCCCGAGGATCTGCGAGCCGAGTTCGTCTTCGCGCTGCGGACATTCGTGGCCGGCCTGCGACAACTCGTCGCGCAGTCGGACGGCGGCGCGGACGCCGATCAGGAAGGCTGAGATCCCGATGCCCCGTTCCCCGAGCGGTTTCGCCCGGTATGCGACGTTGTCCAGGGCGGCCCGCCTGCTCAACGATTTCCGCTTCGAACAGAGCGACCCCGCACGCTTTTACGGCGCGATCGCCGACGACACGGCACGGATGGTCGCCGACTGGCATCCGGCTCCCCTCGACGGTGCCGTGATCCTCGATGTCGGTGGCGGCCCCGGCTATTTCGCCGACGCGTTCGACGATCGCGGGGCGCACTACATCTCGGTCGAACCGGATCCCTCCGAGATGCACGCGGGCGGTCTGGACCATCGCGCGTCGGTCCGGGGCGACGGCCGGCATCTCCCGTTCGCCGACGCGTCGATGGACGTCGCCGTGTCGTCGAACGTCGTCGAACACACCTCGGCGCCCTGGGCGATGGCCGAGGAGATGCTGCGCGTGACCCGGCCCGGCGGGACGGTGATCATCAGCTACACCCTCTGGTGGGGCCCCTTCGGCGGACACGAGATGGGTCTGACGCACTACGCGGGTGGACACCGTGCGGCCCGCTGGTACACCCGCAGGCACGGACATCCGCCGAAGAACCTGTTCGGCACCTCCCTGTTCCCGGTGACCGCGGCGCAGGGGCTGCGATGGGCGGCCGACGCCGACCCGCGGGCGGTCCGCGTCGCGGCATTCCCGCGGTACCTGCCGCACTGGCTGTGGTGGGTCATGCGGGTGCCGGGCCTGCGTGAGGTGCTCGGGACGAATCTCGTTCTGGTGCTGCGGAAACGCTGAGTCCGACCCCACGAGCCGCCGCGCGCGCCAGAATGTTGTGACGGGGGCCATACTGCACGCTCCCGCCCACGGTGGAGAGGCAGGGGCGTATGGCAGGCGTACTCGACGCGGTGAGAGACCGACTCGACGACGGCGTTCGCAACATCAAGAGTGCGGTGGTCCTGCAACGGACCGGCATCCTCGACTTCACCGACCTCAAGGGAATGCTGCGCGGGATCAAGTGGGCCAACACCATGGGCGCGCAGGCGTCGCTGATCCTGCGGAACGCCGAGGAATTCCCGGACGCGCCGGCGCTGGCCGACGAACGCGGGGAACTGACCTACCGCGAGCTGAGCGATCAGGCCAACGCTCTCGCGAATGCGCTGCTCGCCTCCGGCATCGAGCCCGGTGCCGTCGTCGGCGTGCTGGCGCGCGACCACCGCGGCCTGCTGCTGTCGATCACCGCGGCGGGGCGGGCCGGCTACAAACTCGCATTGATGAACACGGGGTTCGGCAAACCCCAGTTCGCCGAGGTGGCGAAGCGGGAGGAACTGGCCGCGGTGCTGCACGATAGCGAGTTCATCGACCTGCTCAGCGCGCTCCCGGCCGACATCCCGCGTTACCTGACGTGGTCCGACGGAAACGACGGTGACTACGGTGACCACGGTGACTACGAGGCCCCACTGATCGAGGACATCGTCGCATCCGGCGACACGTCGTTGCCGCCGCTGCCGAAGACCCCCGGCGGATTCATCATCCTCACCAGCGGCACCACCGGACTGCCCAAGGGTGCGCCGCGTGGAAAGATGAATCCCTTCTCGTCGGCGATGTTCGTCGACCGCATCCCCTTCCCGGAACGCGGCAGCGTGGTGATCGTCTCCCCGATCTTCCACTCCACCGGCTTCGGCATGTGGGGCGTATCCAACGCGAAGGCCAACAAGGCGGTCCTGCTGCGGCGGTTCGATGCCGAGAAGACGCTGGCCGCACTCGCCGAGCACCGGGCCGAGATGCTCGTCGCGGTCCCGACCATGCTGCACCGGATGCTCGCCCTGGGTCCGGAGAAGATCGCCGGGTACGACCTGAGCGCGTTGCGGGCCATCGTCATCGCCGGATCACCGCTGACCCCCACGCTGAGCGAGGCCGTCCAGGATGCCTTCGGCGACGTCCTCTACAACATGTACGGCTCCACCGAGGTCGCCGTCGCGTCGGTCGCCCAGCCGCAGGAACTACGCCTCGCACCGGGCACGGTCGGACGGTCGACCGTCGCCGGCCGCCTACGCCTCTACGACGACGCAGACCGGCAGCTCACCGACAACCATCAGAGCGGCCGGCTGTTCGTGCGGAGCTCCGCACCGTTCGAGGGCTACACCGACGGACGGCACAAACAGATCATCGACGGCTACATGTCGACCGGCGACATGGCCCACTTCGACGAGCACGGACTGCTGCACATCGACGGTCGCGACGACGACATGATCCTGTCCGGCGGCGAGAACGTCTACCCCGGTGAGGTGGAGAACCTGCTGGCCGAGCACGCCGACATCGACGACGTCGCTGTCATCGGGGTCGACGACGATGAATTCGGCACCCGCCTACGGGCATTCGTCGTTCCCACGCCCGGCGCACATCCCGCGGCGCAGGAGATCCGCGACCACGTGCGGGCCCACCTCGCCCGCTATAAGGTGCCGCGCGACGTCATCTTCCTCGACGAACTGCCGCGCAACCCCACCGGCAAACTGCTGCGGCGGGAGCTCGTCACGTGGCGCGACGAGGACCGGACGTAGCGTTCCCGTCACGCGACGTGATCAGCCCGCGGGGATCGGCGCCGAACAGCTCAGCGGTCCGCCGTTGCTCGTCGACGACGCCAGTAGGTCCCGGCCGTGCAGGATGTTGCAGGTGACCGGACCACGGACGACGATCGCGTTGAGCTCGGCGGTGGCGCCGGTGACCGTCGCGGCCTGCGACCACGGGGCGCCGGCTGCGGCGACCACCGTGGACCTGGTGCCGTTGATGTATCGGATCCCGATGACGTCGCCGTTGCCGGTCAGCTGATAGACCACCGCGCCCGGTGCCACCGTCGGCGTGGGTGTGGTGGTGGTCGTCTCCTCGGTCGTCGTGGTCGTGGTGGTCGTCGACGCCTCGGAGGTGGTGGTGGCCGACGACGAACTCACGCCCGCGGTCTGCTCGTCGTTGTTGCCGGAGCCGCGCGCGATCAGGATGCCGACCAGTGCCAGCACCACCACGGCCACGATCACCGCGATCACCAGCCCGACCGTGCGTCCGCTGTGCTTGGGCGGCGGCGGGGGCGGCTCACCCGGGCCGGGCTCCCCGTAGGGAGGGCCGTAGGCGGCGGCCTCGGTATAGGCCTGCGGGTGGCCGTACGGACCCGGCTGGCCCGCAGCCCCCGGCGGCGGATCCGCGGGACCGCGGTCGTCGGGTCGGTAGGCGGCCGTCTCGTCGGCGGGGTCGAATCGTCGCGTGTCGGGATGCTCGCGATTCGGGTCCCAACGATCGTCGGGTGGCTGGGTCATGGGACCGATTGTGTCATTGTCTCGGCCTGTGACCGCGCTCGCGCGCCGCGCGCTTCGTGGTGGGCCGCCTCGATCGACGGCCGCATCCAGACCGAGAGATAGGCCCGCAATTCGGCGGGTGCCGGGATCTCGTCGTCGGGGCGATGGATGTAGGCGCCGATCACCAGCAGACACCACTCGACGAGCTGGTCGAACGTGTCGTCGTCGAATCCGAGCTTGTGCCAGTCGAACTCGAGCTCGTCGAGGATCACCCTGGCCTGATCGCGCGCGGTTGGCCCCGTCATCGACCCACCGAGCAGACCGGTACTGGCGCCCGGCCCGAGCAGGAACACGAGCACCCGGTCGGTGGTGAGGATCTCGATCGCCGACGCCACCAGCTCCACGACGACTGCCGCCGGATCGGTGATCGCCCGTACCCGATCGATGATGGCCGGCGCGGCCGTCCGTCCCGAGTCGAGGGCCACCGCCTGCAGCAGCTCCTGCACACTGCCGAAGTAGCGGTAGACGGTCTGCCGCGTCACCTGGAGTTCCTGCGCCACCAGCGTGACGCTGACCGCGGCGCCCTCGGATTCGATCACCCGCCGCGCCGCGGACAGGATGCGCGCGATGGCCTCCGCGTCGTCGATCGGGAGTTCGCCACCCCAACCCGTGCGTCGTGCCATGAAAGTCACTGTAACTACTCGCTGAACATACATATACAATCTGCTGTATGGTCAGAGCCCATGGTGGCCGACCAGCATCCCCCGACATCCGACCGCGCCGAAGAACGCGATCGAATCGGTGCGCGAGGAATCTGGCTGATCTGCGTGGCCTGCGCCGCCCTCGCCGTGGTGATGGGCGCGATGACCGCGCTCAATGTGGCACTCCCCGAGATCGCACCCTCCATCGGCGCCACCTCCACCGAGATGACGTGGCTGGTGGACGCCTACACGGTGGCCCTGGCGGCCCTGCTGCTCCCCAGCGGTGCGATCGGGGACCGATTCGGCCGCCGCGGCCTGCTGATCATCGGGCTGGCGATCTTCGCCGCCGCCTCGACTCCGCCCCTGTGGACCGACGACCCGACGGCCATCATCGCCAGCCGTGCTCTCAGCGGAGTCGCCGCCGCCATGGTGATGCCGTCGACCCTGTCGCTGTTGACCTCACAACTTCCCGAGCGCAAACGTCCACTGGCCGTGTCGCTGTGGGCGGGAGTCGGCGGCGCAGCCGGGATCGGCGGCTTCTTCGTCAGCGGTTTTCTACTCGAGTGGTTCAGTTGGCGGTCGATCTTCATCGTCTTCACCGTCGTCGCGGCGCTGCTGGCGATGGCGTCGGCGACGATCGGGACCTCCCGCGACGAACACTCGAAGCCGTTCGACGTGCCGGGCGCGCTGGTGTCGACGGCCGCGGTGTTCCTGTTCGTCGTCGGCCTGCTGGAAACCCCGACCCGCGGCTGGGATGACGCGGTCACGTTGGGCGCCTTGGGTGCCGGACTGGTACTCGGAGTCGTGTTCGTCGTGGTCGAACGCCGCCGTGCTGCACCACTTCTCGATGTCCACCTCTTCGCCAACCGAGCGTTCTCTGCCGGTGCGCTGACGGTGATGGTGCAGTTCTTCGCCTCGCTCGGTCTGTTCTACGTGGTCTTGCAACGACTACAGCTGGATTTCGGGATGTCGCCCCTGATGGCTGCTACTGCGGTGATGCCGGTCGTCGTGGTCATCATGATCCTGTCGCCGATCGGCACCTGGCTTGCCGTGCGATATTCCCTGCGGAGCATGCTCGTGCTCGGCGTGTCGTTGACCGGCATCGGACTGATCCTGATGGGTGTGGTCCCGTACACGACGTATTGGGGGATGTTCCCGATGTTGATGCTCGGCGCGGTGGGCCAGGGATTCGCGACCGCGCCCCCGACCACCGCGATCATGGCCAATACCCCGGCGGCGACCCAGGGCATCGGCTCCGCCGTCAACGACACCTTCCGCGAACTCGGGGCAGCGATCGGGATCGCCGTGTCCGGCAGCATCCTCGCGTCCGGCTACACGCGCAACATCGCCCCTGTCGCCGATCGTGTGTCCGCCGAGACCGGTTCGTCCCAGCTCGGTGAACACATCGCCCGATCACTCGCCGAGGCGCTGCACACCATCGACGCGCTGGCGACGCGACTGCCCGGTCGGACAGAGACGCTCGACGCTGTCGCCGACCAGGCCAAGCAGGCCTTCATCGGACCGATGAACACCGCCTGCGTCGTGATGGGCATCGTCATCCTCGTCGGGGTGGCGTTCCTGATCTTCCTGTCGCCGCGCGCCATGACACCGGTATCGGCCGGCACTTCCGAGACCGAGACCGAGCCAGAACGCGAGCCGGCCGCCGGCTGATCCGGATGCCCGCCGCCGTCACGCCTCGGCGATCGCCTCCAGCGGCCGGGTGCGTGCCGCACGAACAGCCGGCCACAGCGCGGCGAGGACGCCGACCACCGCCGATGCGATCAGGGTGATCACGATGAGACTCCATGGCAGCACCGGGGTCCCCAGACCCCACTTGGCCAGGGTCCGCACCAGGGCCCAGCCGATGACGCTGCCGAGGATCACTCCCAAAATCGCACCGAAGATCGCGATGAGGACCGACTCCAGGTAGATGCTGCGCCGCACCTGGGACCTCAGCATGCCCACGGCCCGCAGCATGCCGATCTCACGGGTCCGCTCCACCACCGACAGCGCCAGCGTGTTCACGATGCCGAGCACGGCGATCAGCAACGCCAGGCCGAGCATCGCGTAGAGCGTCGCCAGCATCTGGTCGATCTGGCTCGAGACCGAGCTCTTGAACTCGTCCCGATCCTGGACCTGGACGGTCAGATACGAGTCGGTGGCGTTCTCCAGGTTCGTGCGCAACGTGTCGGCCTGCACACCGGGTGCGGGCGTGACGAAGATGGTGGCGCTCACCCGCGCCGACGGCGGCACGAGTTTGTCGTAGACCGTCGGTCCCACCATCCACGGTTGCAGCGCCTCGTTGTCGGCGTACACGCCGGACACCGTCACCGGGATCTGTTCCCCGGTGGGGCCGGTGAAGGTGACCACGTCACCGCGATTCCAGCCCTGCGTGTTCCGTGTGCGTTCGCTGACCAACATGCCGTCGGCCGGAAGGTTCGGGGAGGCACCGTCTTTCATGTCCATGATGGCGACGTCGTTCGGCTGTCCGCCGAGCGCCCCGTATCCGGCGACCGTCTTGTCGCCCACCTTGGCGCGGACGACGCCGAAGCTGACCGACGACCCGACGCCGTCCACGCCTTCGACGGCGGTGGCGACCGCACCCGGGATCGGCAGCTGATTGGCGCCCGCGACGATGAACTCGGCACGCAGACCCGTGTCGACGGCGGTGTCGATGGTGCCCTTGAACGAGGTGCCGAGGGTGCCGATCACCGCAACCAGCATCAGTCCCAGGGTGAGCGCGAAGGCGGTCGCCGCGGTGCGGCGCGGATTGCGCACCGCGTTGGTCCGGGCGAGCCGGCCGATCTTGCCGAAGGGCGCGCCGATGACCGTTCCCAGGCCCCCGACGATCGGCCGCGACAGAGCGGGCCCGGCCAGGACCACCGCGGCGATGGCCGCGGCCGAGCCGCACCCGACCGCGATCGCCGGTCCGAGGCCCACACCCATGGCACCGATGACGATGGCCGCGAGGCCGGCGACGCCCAGGACGGCCCCGGCGATGGTGCGGGTGCGCAACGGCGCCGAGCCCTCGGCCATCCCGGATCGCATCGCCTCCACCGGCGGCACCTTCGACGCACGCAGCGCGGGCACCCACGCACTCACCATCGTCACGACCACACCGACGAAGAGTGCGGCCAGCACGGCCCAGACGCTGATCTGCAGCGGCGCCTGGGGCAATCCGGACGCCGAGCTCGTCAACACCTTCAGCAGGGCGGCGAGCCCGATACCGATCCCCAGGCCGACGACACCACCGATCACGCCGACGACGAACGCCTCGAACAGTACCGAGCGCGACACCTGCTTCTGGCTCGCGCCGACCGCGCGTAGCAACGCCAGCTCACGGTTCCGCTGCGCCACGATCATCGAGAAAGTGTTGTAGATGATGAAGGTTCCGACGATCAGCCCGATCGCCGCGAATGCCAACAGGATTCCGGTGAAGATGCTCAGGAACTGATTGACGTTGTCCTTCTCGTCCTGCCGGACCTGGTCCCCGGTGCGCACCTTGTACAGATCCGCGGGCAGCGCCTTGTCGACGCGCTCCTGCAGCTGGGCGGGGGTCACCCCCGCGTCCGCGGACATGTCCACCTGGGCCACGTGCTGCCCGTCGGAGAACAGCGTCTTGGCGGTGGCCTGATCGAACTGGACGTTGACGAAGCCTCCGGTGGAGCCGGGGAGGTCGAGCAAGCCCACCACGGTCACCTCGCGGGGCTGGACGGCGCCCTGTCCCAGGACGACCTTGGTCTTCGAGCCGACCTTCAGACCGGCCTTCTCCGCCGCCGAGGCGTTCAGCGCGACCTCACCGGGGTTGGCGGGTCCACGACCGCCCGGCTCGAGTTTGCTGGTGTCCGGCGAGAGCGCGACGTCGGGCGGCAGGTACGCGGTGCCGACGCTCGGGGCACCACCGGTCTGCAGGGCCTTGCCGTCGGAGTTGGCGATCGTCACCAGTCCGGAATAGTTGGGGACGATACGGTCGATCCCGAGCTCGGATTTCCGGGCGTCGAGGTCGTCGATGACCGTTTGCGGAACCCCCGGCGACTGGTTGTTCTCCGGGGTGATCTGCACCGACACCCCGGGGGCGACCGAGTCGAAGATGTCGTTGAACGCCTTGGAGACGGTCGAGGTGAACACGATGGACCCGGCCACGAACGATGTGCCGAGCACGATGGAGAAGACCGTCAGGAACAGACGGAGCTTGTGCGCGCGCAGGTTTCGCAACGAGACCCGGCGCATCACCGATGACGATGCCATGGTGTCAGCGCACCTCGGAGGTGTTCTCGTCGGCGGCCGCGTCGGCGGCGTGCCTGGGCGCATGCGGCTCGGATGCGGCCGGCTCGTCGAGATTCTTCATGACCTCGAAGACGTCGTCGGCCGACGGGCGCGCCAGCTCGCGCACGATCAATCCGTCGGCGAGGAAGACCACCCGGTCGGCGTAGGAGGCAGCGCGCGGATCGTGCGTCACGATCACCACGGTCTGGCCGAACTCGTCGGTCGCCGCCCGCAGGATGTCGAGGACCTCACCCGACGAGCGCGAGTCGAGGTTGCCGGTCGGCTCGTCACCGAAGATGATGTCCGGCTTGCCGACCAGCGCTCGCGCACAGGCCACGCGCTGCTGCTGACCACCCGACAGCTCGCTGGGCAGATGGGTGAGCCGGTCGGTGATGCCGAGACGATCGACGACCGCGTCGAACCAGGACTTGTCCACCTCGCGGCCCGCGATGTCCACGGGCAGCGTGATGTTCTCGGCCGCGGTCAGGGTGGGGACCAGGTTGAAGGACTGGAAGACGAACCCGATCCGGTCGCGCCGCAGCATGGTCATCGCCTTGTCGGAGAGTCCGGTGAGGTCGACGTCGCCGATGTGCACCTTGCCTGCGGTGGCCACGTCGAGGCCGGCGAGGCAGTGCATCAGGGTGGACTTGCCCGACCCGGACGGGCCCATGATCGCGGTGAACTCGCCGGCGGCGAACTCGATGGTGACCCCCCGCAGTGCCTCGACGACGGTGTCACCCGTGCCGTAGACCTTGGTCAGATCGGCCGCGCCGGCGGCGATCGGGTGTGCTGCGACGTGTGGGCTGTCCGTACGGGCCGATGTCATGGCCTCAACGGTGCCAAATCTCCGGTCCGTTGGCTATCGGGAATATCCCTGAGTGACCACCCCGACGTCCCGGGGTCGGTCGAATACCCGACGGGTCAGTGCTTGGGCAGCCGGACCTCGAGGACGTGCACGCGCGTCGGGCCCGAGAAGGCGTCGTTGGTGACGATGTACAGCGCGCGTGCCCGATAGGTCATCCACGGATGGTCGGGGAACCAATTGCCCCAGGCCAGTCCGGACATGTTCCCGGCGACCAGGCCGGTGAGCGGCTCGGTCGAGAAGATCGATTTCTTCGGCATCGCCGCCTCGCGGCCGGACAGCTTCTGCTTCCCGGTCACCGACTGCGCTCCGCGGGTGGTGGTCCAGTAGATGCGAGCCGTTCGGCCCTTGCCGCGTTCGAGCACCAGATAGTCGGTGTTGTTGACCGCCAGCACATCTGCCGCCACCTTGTCGCCGTCGGTGCGGTAGACGTGCTCGGAGGTGCCGCGGCCGGCCCAGGTGAGCAGGCGTGCGGAAGTCCGCGGATCCTGTTTGAGCCCGCCCGCGGTGATGGCGCTGACCCGATCACCGGGCGCCACCGCGACACCGGTGAGTCCCCGCTGGCCGTTCAGACCGCTCTTGGCGGTGCTGCGGTAGGCGGCCGGGAGCGGGAGATCGCGGAGGTGATTGCCGAGCCCACCGACCACCCGGACGAATTGCTGGTTGCCGCCGCCGGCGACCACGTAACCGCCGCCCAGGCGACGGAGGCCCTCGAACTGCGCACCCCCGGGCAGGATCGGCAGATTGCCGGGGCCGAGGATTGTGCCGCCGCCGGTGATCCGGCCCTGGCTCGCTACACCGGTCGTCGAGCTGAACGGGATCGTCGCGTTGTAGTACCGCGCGGGGCCGAATCGGCCGACATCCGTGGAGAGCAGCGCATAGGTGCCGTTACCGGTGCGGTCGATGCCCGAGATCCCGCCGAAGCTCGGCAGCCCGGAGATCGTCGTCGAATCCCGGTAGAACGACGTCACACCCGACGAAGGGCTCGCCGGGCTCGCCGGGGCCGCGGTGACCCCACCCACCGACACAACGGAAAGCCCTACAGCACAAGCGGACACGAGTGCCGCCCCCCACCAGCGAAACCTCATAGGGCGAGACCTTACCCGATGGCACGAAGTCGAGAGAACGTCGACAGTACGCCGGGAGAACCCTGAGCGGCACCCGCGGAACCCCGGATGCGCCGAGAGAACCCGACCTGCGTGGTGGTCGGGTTCTCTCGACGGAAATCGTGATTCCCTCGGCGGAGGGCGCGGTTCTCGGACCGCCTGGCTCAGCCCAGTCGCTGCTTGAGCTGATCCAGCTCGTCCTGCAGCGAGGTCGGCAGCTTGTCGCCGACGAACTCGAAGAGCTCCTCGATCAGCGGGATCTCCTGGCGCCACTCGTCGGCGTTCACCGCGAGCGCCGCCTCGATGTCCTCGGCCGGGAGGTCGCCCAGACCGTCGACGTCGATCTCCTCGGGCTTCGCGACGATGCCGATGGGCGTGGAGATGCCCTCGTTCTCGCCCTCGATCCGGCCGACGATCCACTCGAGCACGCGGCTGTTCTCGCCGAATCCCGGCCACAGGAAGCGGCCGTCGTCGCCGCGACGGAACCAGTTGACATAGAAGATCTTCGGCAGCTTGGTGGCGTCGGCGTTCTTGCCGAGGTCGATCCAGTGCGCGAAGTAATCACCGATGTGGTAGCCGAGGAACGGCAGCATCGCCATCGGGTCACGACGGACGGTGCCGACCTTGCCCTCGGCCGCGGCGGTCTGTTCGGAGCCGACGGTGGCACCCATGAACACGCCGTGCTGCCAGTCGCGAGCCTCGGTGACCAGCGGGACGGTGGTCTTGCGGCGACCGCCGAACAGGATCGCCGACAGCGGCACACCCTTCGGGTCGTCCCACTCGTCGGCCAGCGACGGGCACTGGTCCAGCGGGGTGCAGTAGCGGGAGTTCGGGTGGGCGGCCTTCGCGTCGGAATCCGGCGTCCAGTCGTTGCCGAGCCAGTCGGTGAGGTGCGCGGGCTTCTCGCCGCCGATGCCCTCCCACCAGATGTCGCCGTCGTCGGTGAGCGCGACGTTGGTGTACAACGTGTTGCCGGCCTCGACGGTCTTCATGGCGTTCGGATTGGAGTCGTTGCTCGTACCCGGAGCGACACCGAAGAACCCGAACTCCGGGTTGGTCGCGTACAGGCGGCCGTCGTCGCCGAAGCGCATCCAGGCGATGTCGTCGCCGACGGTCTCGGCGGTCCAGCCCGGGATGGTGGGCTGGATCATCGCGAGGTTGGTCTTGCCGCAGGCACTCGGGAATGCGGCGGCGACGTAGTAGACCTTCTTCTGCGGGCTGGTGAGCTTGAGGATCAGCATGTGCTCGGCCAGCCAGCCCTCGTCGTGGGCCAGCACCGAGGCGATGCGCAGCGCATAGCACTTCTTGCCGAGTAGGGCGTTGCCGCCGTATCCGGAACCGAACGACCAGATCTCCCGATCCTCGGGGAAGTGGGAGATGTACTTCTCGGAGTTGCACGGCCAGGGGACATCGGCCTGACCGGGCTCGAGCGGGGCGCCGACGGAGTGCAGGGCCTTGACGAAGAATCCGTCGTCGCCGAGCAGCTCAAGGACCTTCGGACCGACGCGGGTCATGATCTTCATGGACAGCACGACATATTCGGAGTCGGTGATCTCGACGCCCAGCTTCGGGTCGTCGGAACCGAGGGGCCCCATGCAGAACGGGATGACGAACATCGTGCGACCGCGCATGCATCCGCGGTAGAGGTCGTTCATCGTGGCGCGCATCTCCGCCGGATCGACCCAGTTGTTGGTGGGGCCGGCATCCTCCTGGGTCTTCGCACAGATGAATGTGCGCGACTCCACGCGAGCGACATCGGCGGGATCGGACTGGGCCAGGAACGAGTTGGGCTTCTTGTCCTCGTTGAGCTTGACCAGGGTGCCGGCGTCGACGAGATGGGTGGTGAGCCGGTCCCATTCCTCGTCGCTGCCGTCGGACCAGACGACCCGGTCGGGCTGTGTCAGCTCGGCGATCTCGGCGACCCACGCCAGCAGTCCGGCGTGTTTCGTCGGGGCGGTGTTCGGGTCCAGTCCGGGAATTGTGGCTGAGGTCATGATTGGGTCTCCTCCGAGGTGACGGCCCGATGCATAGCCGTCGGCGATGTCGTCGTCAACTCAGGATACGTTCACCGAGCGGGCGCTAGGTACCGGGGCCAACAGATGCGGCATATCCCACAGTCGCATGCATCGCAACCGCCCGCAGAGCCCGATTCAACGAACCTGCGGCGGCCTCAGCCCAGTCGGCCGCTGTCGGTCGGCACCCAGGCGCCGCTGTCGGGGTCGAGAGTGCGCGAGGAGAACATGCCCTGCGCGTCGATCTCGGTGATCTGGTCGACCTGTCCGTCGTGGTCGGAATCGGTGTAGACGGTCATCCCGCCGGCGCCGCTGCGGGTGAGCGAGTCCCGCACGCCGTCGTCGTCGGTGTCGACGTCGGCCGGTCCGAGATCCCAGACCCGCCCGTCGGAATGCATCCACAGGTGATCCTCGGGTGACCTGGGGTCGTCGAGGTCGTCTGCCGGCGTGAGGTGGGAGACGTGCTGCGCCGCGAACGAACCGTCGTGGTCGACCGACACGCGATCGGCATCGCCCGGCTCATCACCACCGAAAACATGGCCACCGACCGGGTCGCCACCGAGAAATGACATGTCCATCTACGCTGCCCCATTCCGGTCTCGTTCGGTCCGGCCCGCGCCGCACACCACCGTGATGATAGGACGCAGCGCGCGCCCGATCGGTTCCGATCGTGCTCAGGTGTCCGCGTCGTCGCCGCGCATTGCCTGTGCCTGTGCCTGTGCCTGTGCCTGTGCCTGTGCCTGTGCGAGCGTCACCAGTTCGTGGTGGGTGCCGCGGAGCCGGCCGAGTTGGTCGCGCCGATCCCGGGTCGCCGATCCCGAGCGCAGGTCTCGCAGTCTCACGTCGATCTCCGCGACCTCCGCGGACACCTGTCGCGAGCGCCGTTCGTGGACACGGGTCACCTGGCTGGCCAGATGAGGTTCGGCCGCCGCCAGTCGCAGCCCCACCCGGTGTTCGAGCCTGCCCCGCGTCTCGTTCAGCGCGTCGGTACTCCAGCCACGCAGGTCGGCGCGTAGGGCCGCGGTCCGGCGCACCCGGATCACCAGTGTGGCCACGGCGACGCCAAGCAGCAGCGTGAGCGGCATGCTGACCCATTGCAGGGTCTGCACCGACGCCATCGGCGCGACGATCAGCCGTCCCACGCCGAGCCCCGTCGACGCGCCGATCAGGACCAGGAGGACGTCCTCACCGCCCCGGCGACCGGACGGCACCGCGCGCCCGAACGGCGGATCGGGCGCGCGATCATCGGGATCGGCGCGGGGTTCGGCATCGACCTGGGCCTCGATACCGACGAGCGTCGCCGCCCGCACCTCGTCGATGCGCTCGTCGGTGGCGTGATCCACTCGGTTGCGCAGCGCCGCCACCTCGTCGGTGAGCCAGCGGACATAACCGTCGACGGAGGCGCGCTTGAGGGTGGTCGATCGGGCGGTCGCCGCGGCGGCGAGACCGCGGGTGCCTGCCGCGACGTCGGCGAGGGATTCGCTGCGCGCCCTGGCCAGCCCGGCGCGCGCCGCGGCGAGCCGGTCCGCCCGGCCCCGGTCGCGGGATTCGAGCAGTGCCCGCCGCCGGTCGGCCAGCCGATCGACCGTCGCCGCATCGGGGTCGGTGGCCCGCGTGAGTTCGTCCAGGGTGTGTTCGACGGCCCCCAGCGCCGCGGCGACCCGAGCCCGTTCGCGCCGGACGTCCGGGGGCGCCGCCAGACACTCGGTGATCCACGCCATCAGCGCGCGCACCCCGGACTCATCCGGTGCCCCTGACAACGCCGCCCCCGACAACGCGACCGCCGCCGAGACCGCGAACACGGGGAGCTGCTCGAACGGATCGAGCAGGGCCCGGTGCGCGCGGAGGATGCGGGGCCAGTCCCAGAAGGCGTCGATCTTGGACCCGACCAGTGCGACGATCCCGAACCGCGACCGCAATTCGTCGACGGCCTGCTTCTCCTCGTCACCGATCGACGACGACGGATCGACCACCATCAGCGCGATGCCGACGGACGTGTCGTCGGCGTTCCGGTCCCAGCGGCCCACGGCCGTCGGCGACGTCGGATCGACCGCCCGGCACGCCTCGATCAGGCTGGTCACGCCGGTCCCGCCGATGCCGTACACCGCCACCCCGGTTCCGTTGCCGGTCACGGCCGCCGCATCGAAACCGGTCAGGCCGCAGACGCGGGAGACGGCGTCCGGCACGGACGGCGCGGAAGGCGCGGTCATCACGCCACCTCCCCGTGCTGGAGCAGGTGTTCGATCACGTCCCGGTCCCATCCGCGGGCGGCCACGATTTCCAGTCGCGACCGCAGCTCGGTCAGCCGCCAGTGGCGGACCAGGTCGACCCGCTCCCGGATGGAGGTGACGAGTCGGACGATGCCGCTGCGCCCCTGCAGCGCCGTGTTGAGCGCCGCGACGTCGGCGGCGGCCGGGTCGTCGGCGGCCAGGAGGTGCAGCGCGAGGTCGATGCCACGCCGATCGACGCGGCGCAGCAGGCCGGCGCGCAGGACCCGCTCGTCGCCGTGGAAGGGCCCGGCGCCCTCCGGGCCCGGGTATCCACTCAGGGTCGGGGTGAGGAACTGTCCCGACATCGAGGGCATCGTCTCACCGGCGGCGGCCAGACGGCGCAGGAAGTCGAACTCGTCGGCGGACAGATCCGCGCACGCCAGCAACTGCGACACCGCGAGCACCGGGACGCCGAGGTGTTCGGCGCATGCGGCGGCGGCGGCCTCGGGGGATCCGTGGGTGTCCGCCTTGCCGAGCACCACCACCGTGCGATCCGCGGGCATCTGCGCGATCGCCGTCCGATCGGCAGCCCTCGGCGGTCCCGACAACACGTACATCCACAGATCGGCCATCCACGGATCGGGGGCGTCGGCACGCCGGTCGGCCTCGCCCGGGCCGATCGCCGTCACCGACAACCGCTCCCGCAGCGCGCGGGCGAACGTGTCGCGCCCGGTCCCCGGCCGGCCGTCGACCTGGACCTGCAGTGGGCGACCGTAGCGACGAACCGCCAGGTCGAGCTCGGCGCGCGCCGGCGACGACGGGTCGACGAGCGCCACCAGCCGCCCCGACTCGACGACCCGCGCCAACGCGTTCGTCGATGGGGTCATCGGGGCGTGCGACATGCCTCGCAATCTAGCGTCCCGACGCTCGCACCGTGCCGCTGACCGGCGCAGAATCCGTGTCGGCTGTCCTCGGCGGGCACCGATGCGCAACGATGGACCGGTGAGCGAGAGTCTCGATCAGTCACGTCGCTATCCGCGGGTCACCAGTTTCCGGTTCCGTCGCGGCTCCTTGACGACGGGTCAGCAGCGGAATTGGGAGACCCTCTGGCCCCAGTTGGGCCGCGACCTGGAGATCGGGGTCGACCGGGTTCCGGAAGACGTCGTCGACCTTTCCGAGTTGTTCGGCCGCGACGCGCCTGCCGTCCTGGAGATCGGCAGCGGTACCGGTGTCTCGACCGCCGCGATGGCCGAGGCCGAACCCGACATCGACGTCCTGGCGGTGGAGGTCTACAAACCCGGCCTCGCCCAGCTCCTCGGACTCGTCGACCGCGGCGGACTGACCAACGTCCGGATGGTCCGCGGCGACGCCGTCGTGGTGCTCACCGAACTGTTGCCGCCGCAGAGTCTGACCGGGATCCGGGTGTTCTTCCCGGACCCGTGGCCGAAATCACGTCACCACAAGCGCAGGCTGGTGCAGAGCGGCACCCTGGAGTTGATGGCCGACCGCCTCAAGCCGGGCGGCGTGCTCCACATCGCCACCGACCACGCCGGTTATGCGGAGTGGATCGCCGAGCATCTCGCCACCCAGCGCCCCGATCGGCCGCACGTGATCCAGCTGACCCGGGACGCACCGATCCTGCTGGACCGGCCGACCACCAAGTTCGAGGGCCGCGCCGAACGCGAGGGACGCGGGGTCAACGAGTTCGTCTATGTCCGTCCGGATCTCCCCACACCTCAAGCCACCGAAGGCGGCGACGCATGAGCGACGACTCACCGAAACCGGAGATCATCACTCCCCCACCGGCTCCGGCCGGCGGAAAGGGCTTCTCGGAGACCATCGCCGGCCAGAGCGCCGCGTCGCGCGTGCTCCTGGTCTGGGATGCCCCCAATATGGACATGGGACTGGGGGCCATCCTCGGCGGGCGCCCCACCGCGGCGTATCGTCCGCGTTTCGACGCTCTCGGCCGCTGGCTGTTGCAGCGGACCGCGGAGATCTCCGCCGGCCCCCTGAGGAGCGAAGCGTCTCCCGGCCCCCTGAGGAGCGAAGCGTCTCCCAGCCCCCTGAGGAGCGAAGCGTCTCGAAGGGTCGAGCCCGAGGCGACGGTCTTCACGAACATCGTGCCCGGCAGCGCCGACGTCGTGCGTCCCTGGGTCGACGCGCTGCGTAATGTCGGATATGCGGTGTTCGCGAAGCCGAAGCTGTCCGACGACAGCGATGTCGACGACGACATGCTCGACCACATCGAACTTCGCAGGCACACTGTGGGACTAGCTGGCCTGATCGTCGCCTCGGCCGACGGACAGGCGTTCCGGGAGCCACTGCTCGACGTGGTGTCGGACGGCATTCCGGTCACGGTGATCGGGTTCCGTGAACACGCCAGCTGGGCATTGACCACCGAAGAGTTGGAGTTCGTCGACCTAGAGGACATCCCGGCCGTGTTCCGTGAGCCGCTCCCGCGCATCGGTCTCGACTCGCTGCCCGACGACGGGGCGTGGCTCACACCGTTCCGACCGCTGCAGGCACTCTTGCACTGACCACCCACACCACGGGACGTGTCGACTCAGGGACAGCTCAGGACTGCCTGACAGAATCAACGGTCATCCGTCGATGCGACCACGATCGACAGACCCGTACCAACGACCCCGACCCGACGACCAGATCCCGCAACGAGGAAGGAACCACGGCGTGTTCGGAGCCATCGGCACTTTCGTCTATCGAATGCGCTTCGCCGTCATCGGCGTACTCATCGCCCTCATGGCGGGGCTCGGACTCTACGGCCTCGACCTCTCGAAGCACCTCAGCCAGAGCGGCTGGTTCGATCCGACGTCGGAGTCGTCGCAGGGTTCGGTCGTCGCAGACACCGCGCTCGGCCGAGATCACCGCTCGGACGTCATCCTGCTCGTCACCCCGCCCGCGGGCACCACCGTCGACGACCCCGAGTTCGGCGCCAAGGTGGAGAACTTCGTCGACGACCTGATCGCCCAGCACGGCGATGTGGTCAATCGCGAGGACCCGGGCCTCATCGACCCGTTCTACCTGCGTGATCAGACGGCGACCTCGAAGGCCGCCCAGGACACCATCCGGGACCGGACCTTCAGTCCGGACAAGACGCATGCGTTCATCAGTATCGGCGTCAAGGGCGACGACGACACGACGGTGCTGCAGAACTACAAGACCATTCAGCCGTCCTTCGACAACATCCCGGAAAGATACAATCTCGAGGGGACGAATTTCGAGCTCGCGGGCCTACAGCCGGTCGCAGGCAGCATGGCCGACGGCATGGACAAGGACATCCACCGAGCCGAGGTGATCGCGCTGCCCTTGGTGGCGATCATGCTCTTCTTCATCTTCGGCGGTGTGATCGCGGCGTGTCTCCCGGTCCTCATCGGCGGTCTCACCATCGCGGGCTCGCTGGGCATCATGAAGGTGCTGGCCCAGATCACCGAGCTCAACGTCTTCGCCCAATCGGTGGTCACCCTGATCGGACTGGGCATCGCGATCGACTACGGCCTCTTCATCGTCAGTCGTTTCCGAGAGGAACTCGCGGAGGGATACTCCACCAAGGCCGCGGTACGAAGAACGGTGATGACCGCGGGACAGACCGTGGTGTTCTCGGCGACCATCATCGTCGCCGCACTGGCCTGTCTGCTGATCATGCCGCAGGGCTTCCTGAAGTCGGTCGCCTACGGCGCGATCGCCTCGGTGTCGCTCGCCGCCATCCTCTCCCTGACCGTGATGCCGGCGATCCTCAGCATCCTGGGCAAGCGAATCGACGCGCTGGGTCTGCCCTTCCTACGCCGCACCAGGACCCGGCAGGAGGTCGAGGACGGCTTCTGGGGCCGCCTGTCCGGCTGGGTGATGCGCCACCCGATCGCCACCGCGGTCCCGACGGTGCTGATCCTGCTCGTACTGACCATCCCGTTCGGCGGCATCAAGTTCGGCGGCATCAGCGAGGCCTACCTGCCGCCCGACAACCCGAACCGGGTCGCCCAGGAGAACTTCGACAAGTACTTCCCGACCGAACGCACCGAAGAGATCAAGCTGGTCGTCGCGTATGACCCGAACGATAACGACAGCGGCGACAAGATCAACGACATCGCCACCGAGGCCAACAAGATCCCGGGCTTCACCAAACAGTTCAGTCCGTCCGCCGACGACGGAGCGCTGACCGGCCAGTACGGCGACAACGGGCCGCCCGTCATCCAGATGTCGGCCGGTCTGGTGAACCGCGACACCGCGGCCGAGGCCATCAAGGAACTGCGCGGCATCGACACGCACGGCCTCAAGATGTGGGTGGCCGGTACCCCGGCCCTCACCCAGGACTCGATCGACGCGCTGATGTCGCGACTGCCGCTGATGGCAGTGTTGTTGGTCCTGGTCACCGGTTTCCTGATGTTCCTGGCATTCGGGTCGGTGGTGCTGCCGATCAAGGCAGCGCTGATGTCCGCGCTGGGCCTCGGTGCCACGCTGGGCATCCTCACCTGGATCTTCGTCGACGGGCACGGTGCCGGGATCGCGAACTTCACGCCCGGCCCGCTGTTCGCCGCGGTGCTGGTGCTGATCATCGCCATCGTGTTCGGCCTGTCCACGGACTACGAGATATTCCTGTTGTCCCGAATGGTGGAGGCGAGACAGAAGGGCGCGTCCACCACTGAGGCGGTACGCGTCGGTACCGCACACACCGGTCGCATCATCACGGCCGCGGCCGCAATTCTCGTCGTGGTCACGGGGGCGTTCGGCCTCTCCGAGATCGTGATGATGAAGTACATCGCGTACGGCATGATCGCTGCGCTCATCCTCGACGCCACCATCATCCGCATGCTCCTGGTGCCGTCGGTGATGAAGCTTCTCGGCGACGACTGCTGGTGGGCCCCCCGCTGGATGCAGTCATTGCAGCAGAAGATCGGCCTCGGCGAGACCGTCCTCGACGACGAGCCCGACGAGCTCCGCGACGGCGTCGCGGCCGCCCGGTCGCGGTCGGTGGGCACGTTGGCGGCCGAGGCACCCACCTCGGCGATGGCTGCCGCCACCCGCACGGTTGCGCGCTCGGAGCCGAATCGCACGGTCGCCCAGCCTGCCCGGACCGCTCAGTCCACACAGGCCCAGCCCACTCAGTCTGCCCAGGCCGCCCAGCCCACCCGGTCTGCTCAGCCCGCCCAGGCGAGGCCGAACCGCCAGGTACCGGACCGCGGGGCCCCCGCGCCCGGCCGCCCGCCGGTACCCCGGCCCGACACAGCGGCCGGACCGCAACCGGGCGCGCCCGCAGCCACTCCGAGCGGGGCACGCGTCGGCCCGTCCGCGCCGCCCTCGGGCCCGCAGTCACGGCCTGCCACCGCACCCCCGGCCCCGGCAGCTCCCCCCGCCCCGCGCCTCGGGCGGACCGCACGCGATCGCTCGTCGGGACCGGACACCGGTAGTTGGCGTCTCGGCGCCGGCGGTATCCGCCTGGCCTCCGACGAGCCGGCCCGTCCGTCGGCGTCGCAGCCGGCCGGCGTCCGTCCGTCCGGACCGCCACCCCGGCCACCGCAGCAGCCGCAGACGCCACCCGGCGTCCCGACGTCGCGGCCCGGTCCCGGACCGGTACCGCCGCAGGCGAACCCGGGTGGCCACGACGATTCGCCGCTCGGTCGGCGTCCCGCGCTCGACACCACCGGCAAGCGTCCGCTGGCCGCGTCGTTGTCGCCCGAGGCGCACCGCCCGGCCGCGCCTTCGCCGACGACGCGCTCTGGCGGGTCGCCGATGGAACGGGGCCTGAGCGACTCGCATCCGTCCGCCGACGGCGACGAACGTCCGTCCCAGGACGGCCGGCGCCGAGGATCGGACCGGCACGCGCGGTCGGACGCGGACGGCGAGGGTTCGCAGATCAGCGTGCAGGACCTGTTGCGCCGCAGTCGTTCGGACAGCTGAGTCGGGTCGCGGGGGTCTCGATACGCCCCTCGCCTAGCGGCTCATGGCTACTCGACCGGCGAGCTCAGGCCGCCGGTCGAGTAGACGTCACCCTCCGCCGGTCGAGTAGACGTCACCCTCTGCCGGTCGAGTAGACGACGAGCGCAGCGAGGAGTCGTATCGAGACCCCACCCGCCGACCACTCACTCGTCCAGCCCGTGCTCGATCGCATACCTCGTGAGCTCCACCCGGTTGCCGAGTTGCAGCTTGCGCAGCGTGGCCTGCACGTGGTTCTCGACGGTGCGATGACTCAGCGCGAGCCTCGTGGCGATCTGCTTGGCGCTCAACCCTTTTGCGACATGACGCAACACCTCGGTCTCCCGGTCGGTGAGCGACGGCCGGAGATGACCGGGATCCGGTTCGGCAGACATCCTCCGGTACTCACCCAGGATCAGGCCGGCGAGCCCCGGCGTGAACACGGCCTTGCCGTCGGCGGTCGCGCGCACCGCGTCGACCAGCTCCGCCTTCGACGACGACTTCACGAGATATCCACTGGCTCCGGCCTTGACGGCCTCGAGGACGTCGTCGCGCTCGTCGGAGGCCGACAGCACCAGCACCCGCGTCGACGGCGACACCTCGAGCACGGCCGTCGTCGCATCCGCGCCGGTCCCGTCCGGCAGCTGCATGTCCATCAGTACGACGTCGGGCGTGACCGCGCCGGCCCGCCGTCCCGCGCTGCCGACCCCGTCTGCGGTCGCGACCACCTCGAAGCCTTCGTCGGTGAGGTCCCGGGCCACCCCGTCGCGCCAGATCGGGTGATCGTCGACCACCATCACCCGTATCGCGCGGGCCGCCCCTGCGTCCGGGGCACCGGTGTGCGCATCGTCGGCCGTGCTGTCCGTGCTCGCCATCAGGCCTCCCGCTCGACCGGAATCGTCAGTTCCCATTCTGTCCCCGCACCGGGTCCGGAATCGAGCAGCGCCGTGCCGCCGAGGGCTTCCACGCGTCCGACGATCGATGTCGAGATCCCCATGCGACCCTGGCGCTTCGCCTCCTCGAGTCGACCGGCCGGGATCCCGACCCCGTCGTCGCGCACACTCACCACCACGCGATCACCGAGATCCTCGAGCAGCACATAGGCCTGCGCGGCCGCACCCGCATGATGGCTGACGTTGTCGAGCATGTTCTGTACCGCCGCCCGGATCTCCTCGGCGACAACGGCATCGACGGCCACCAGGGTCGCGGGCGCGCTGACCGACACCCGCTCGGCGGCGAACCCACGCAGGATCGCGCCGAGCTCGGCCGCGGCCCCGTCGGTGCCGGTGCCGGTGTGTGAGATGCCGAGCCGACCGGCGTCGGAGACCAATTGCCGCAATGCCCGCTCCTGCTCACCCGCCAGCTCGGCGAGTTCGGTGGTGGGACCGCCGATCTCCCTACCGCGCTTGGCGATCAGCGCGAGTACCTGCAGCACCCCATCGTGCACTTCGCGCGACAGTCGGTCCCGCTCTTCGGTGGCCGCGGCGATCCCGGCCGCCCGGACCAGCACGGCGTGGGCGCGCCGCGCGATCACGGCCGCCAGGCCGACCGCCATGCCGGTCGCCACGATGATGATGATCGTCGCGTTGCGACCGAGGTTCAGGTCGAAAGCACCCTTCACGAACGCACTGGTACCGCCGACCAGCAGCCCCGACAACATGCCCCAGACCGGTCCGGCGAGCAGCGCCACCGAGATGACCGCATTGACCGCCCACAGCGTGGTCGGCCAGGTCTGATTGTTCAGCGCCCACGACGTCTCGGCCACGTACGACGTGGTGAGCATCAGGCCGCAGGCGATGGCTACGTCGGCCGCCACCCAGTACGGATTGCGTCCGAAGCCCGTGTAGTACGCGACGCCGGCGACGAGGGTCCAGGCCGAGAGCACTCCGAACAACACCCACGCCAGATCGTCGTGGAGAAGGTCGTCGTTGACGGCGATCTGGAAGCCGAGGGCGTAGAGATACGAGAGGAACCGGAACAGCTGCGCGGCGCGCCACAGCGGGCCGACCGGGTCGGTGTCGACTTCCATGGCGAGCCGGCGGGCCCGTCCGGGGTCATGCGGTTCGGTCACGCGACGGGACATCACCTGTGTGTCACTCGTCGTCGCGGGGCGTCTGCTCCGTGGACGTCACCTCGCCGGTCGCCTCCGACCGTCCGGCCGGGGCGGGCCGGTCATCGTCGCCGGCTTCCGCCTCGTCGACGGCGTCGCGGCGATCCCACTTCGGCGCGTCGGGCTCGGCGGTGTACAGCCTGCCGGTGGTGGCATCGTCGTGCTTGCGTGCCCGCGCCGCGCTGCCGGCCAGATGCCGGACCGCGGTGTTGCCGAACGCGATCAGCGGCACCGCGAGCAGACCTCCCACGATGCCCGCGGAGACGATCCCGGCGGCAATGGCGAGCACCACGGCGACCGGATGCAGTCGCACCGACCGGCCGAGCAGGAACGGCTGCAGGACATGACTCTCCACCTGCATCACCCCGACCACGATGGCCAGGGAGATGACCGCCGCGATCCAGCCCTGGGTGACCAGGGCGACCACCACTGCCAGCGTGCCGGTCACCAGCGCGCCGACGATCGGGATGAAGGCCCCGAGGAACACCAGCGATGCCAGCGGAAGTGCCAGCGGGACACCGAGGATCGCCAGGCCGACGCCGATGCCCAGGGCGTCGACGAACGCCACCGCCACCGTCGCGCGCACATAGCCGACGAGCGTGCCGAATCCGGCGGTGCCCGCGGCGCGCACCCGGCCACGGGTCCCGTGCGGCACGAGCTTGGTGACGAACGTCCAGATCTGACCGCCGCCGTAGAGGAAAAAGATCAGCAGAAACACCGTGAGCAACGCGCCGGTGACGATCTCGGTTGCCGTGGTGGCGGTCGCCAGGGCACCGCTGGTGACCTTGTCCTGATTGTGCTGGAGGAAATCGGTGATGTCGTTGCCGATGTTGCTGACCTGGTCGTCGTCGACTTTCAGCGGGCCGTCGACCAGCCAGTCGCGCGACCGGTCGATGGTGACGGTGATCTGCTTGGTCAGTTCGGGGAAGCCACGGATGAACTCCTGCACCACGAATGTCATCACCAGACTGAGCAGGCCCAGCGCCACGACGATCGTGATCAGGACCGCGAGCGAGCGGGGCACCCGATGACGATCCAGCCAGTCCACCACCGGCACCAGCATGGCCGCACCGAGAATCGCCAGGGCCACGGGCACCAGCACTTCCTCGAACTCCTGGAAGGCCATCAGGAGCACGTAGACGACGGCCGCGATCACCAGCAGTCGCCAGCCCCACTCGGCGCCGGCCCGAACCAGCGGATGGACCTTCTCGCGATCGACGACGACCGGGTTCAGCGGACTCCCGACACGGCCCTCACGATCATCGTCGTCACAGACCTTGGCGCCTCGGTCGCGGGCATCGTCGTCCCGCGCGCGGCCGGTGGTGTCGGCATCGCTCACAGCTGCCAGCCTAGCTGTGGATATGGTGTGGGCTATGTCGACCGACAGACCAGGCACGGGGCGCGTCGCGGCGCGTCGGCGTTTCTGGTGGCTGCGGTGGGTGTTGCTGGCCGTCGTGCTGGCGGTCCTGGCCGTCGAGGTGGTGCTGATCTCGCCGAGTCTGGAGGAGGCCTGGCACCGGATCGGCGACCTCGACTGGGTGTGGATCGTCGCGAGCATCTTCGCCGCGCTCCTGTCGATGGACAGCTTCGCCCAGGTGCAGCGCGCGCTGCTGCGGTCCGCCGGTGTCCGGGTGACCCAGTGGCAGTCGCTGTCGGTGGTGCTGGCCTCCAACTCGGTGAGTCAGACCATGCCGGGCGGCCCGGTGCTCTCCCCGGCGTTCGTGTACCGGGAGACCCGCAAATGGGGCGCCACCCCCGTCGTCGCGTCCTGGCAGGTCGTGATGTCGGGCCTGCTGGCCGGCGTTGGGCTCGCCGTACTCGGATTCGGCGGCGCACTCCTGGCCGGCGCCAAGACCAGTCCGTTCTCCGTGTTCTTCTCCGTGGTCGGATTCATCGCGGTGGTCGTGGTGTTCCAATACCTGGCCAGCCACCCCGAGTCGCTGCAGAGCACGCTCCTGCGCATCCTCGACTGGCTGAACCAGATCCGCAACAAGCCGAAGCATCACGGGCATGACCGGGTCATCGAGGTCCTCGAGCAGCTGCGCGCCGTCCAGCTGTCCCGCCGCGACCTGACGATCTCGTTCGCCTGGAGCATGTTCAACTGGGTCGCCGACGTCGCCTGCCTGGCCTTCGCATGCTGGGCCGTCGGCGCCCATCCGGGCATCGCAGGCCTGATGGTCGCCTACGCGGCCGGTAAGGCGGTCGGTACCGCCATACCGCTTCTGCCCGGCGGGATCGGCGTGGTCGACGCCGTCCTGGTCCCCGCCCTGACCAGCGCGGGGATGCCGGCCGCCGACGCCATCACCGCGGTCCTGGTCTACCGGCTGATCAGCTACGTGCTGGTCGCGGCGATCGGCTGGATCGTGGTGCTGGTGATGTTCCGCAACAGCTTCCGCAAGGGCGAGACGCTCGAGGAAGAGTTGGCACACGACGTCGACGACGGCATGCCGGATCAGACGACTGAGCCCGACGCGGGCGGGGAGAGTTCCCGCAGACCCGACGACCCGCTACCGTGACAACCATGTCGAGGTCCACGCCTGTCGCCGCGGACGCCGCCCCGACGTCGAAGCGGTCACTGCCCATGCCGGCGACCGCAGTGATCGACCTCGTCGCGGTGACCGTGTTTGTCCTGATCGGGCGCTCCAGCCACGAGGAGGGCCTCGCGGTCGTCGGGGTTCTCCAGACCCTGTGGCCGTTCGCGGTCGGCGCGGCCGCCGGCTGGTCGATCGCCTACGTGTTCTCCCACGTCCGGTCGAGCGACTGGTTCGGCCACGACTTCCGGCCCGAGCAGATCGTGCCCGCGGGCGTGGTCATCTGGTTCTGCACCGTCGTGGTCGGCATGATCCTGCGCTACCTGCTCCACCAGGGAGTCGCGGTCAGCTTCATCATCGTCGCCACCATCTCGCTCGGCGTCTTCCTCATCGGGTGGCGCGCGGTCGCCGGGTTCGTCGCCCGGCGCCGGACTACTTGATCCGGAAGTACTTCTGCGCGACCTGCAGTGCTGCCGTACCCGACTTGTCGCCCTCGCAGTAGATCACGATGACCTTGCCGCCCTGCAGTCCGACGAACCAGCCCGGGCCCTGGGGACCGTTGGTGCCCACCAATGCCCGCAGACCGGGCGCCCCGGTCAGGTCGCTGGCGTCGCCGGTCTTGGCGGTAACCGCCATCGCCTGCAGGATCGGCGCCGTCGTCGCCGCGTCGAGTTCGCCGAGCTGCCCGCCGACCACATCAGTCTGTGCACCCCTGATGACATAGGGAGCGACCGAGCTCATCTGCCCGGACGAACTGCGCGCCAGCGCGACGCCCAGTGCGCCCATGTTCATCATCGAGGCGTTCAGGTCGCCCGGCCGGAAGTCCACGGTCGCCACCCCCGGCTGATCGGCCGTCGGTGCGCTGGCACCGGGAACGGTGAACTGCACACCGAGACCCAGCCGATCCATGATCGCGTCGGTCGGCTCCTGGTTCGCGGTGGCGGACCGGTCGACGACGGCAAAAACGGGATCCAGGGTGCGCCCGACCGGATGCACGCCGCCGACGCTGGTGCCGCGTTCGACGGCGTAGCTGTTCTGGGCCATGCCGAGGATCGCCCCGCTGCCGGCGTCGAGGGCCATGATGGTGGCGGGCTGCCCGACCTCGACGGCCGAATCACCCAGGGTGAGCTGCAGGTTCTGGTCGATGGTGGTGTCCACGCTCGGTCCGGCCGGGCCCTGTTCGCCTGCCAGCTTGTGGGGCTTGATACCCGGGCCGGTCATCTGGACCTGCCACCCGGCGGTGGCGTCGCGGATCGCCTGCCAGTAGTTGGTGAGTCCGGGCTCCAGCGGCGACGACAGCCGACGATCGGCCATCACCAGCTTGCCGGCCTTGCGGACGGTCACGCCCGGAACGGTGTCGGGGTCGGAGGTCATGACCTGCATGTCGGGATCGCGCAGGGTCACCGCGGTGATCGGTTTGCCCTGGGATTGGGCGAGCTTCTCCGAGATCACCTGTGTCGTCACCAGCGGCGCGATGGGCGCGAGGGTCCGGGCCAGCGCCCGTGCGGACTGGTCGACGTCCTTGGTCCGAGTGGGGTCGAGGATGATCTGGTTGACCGGCTGCAGGTACATGAAGGTCTTGCCCGACCCGCTGCGAACCGTCGGGGCCGGCGTGGCGTCGGTGCGGATCTCGCGCAGTTGGCCGCCATAGGGCAGCCCGGGATAGATGATCGACGGTTCCCAGGTCAGCTTCCACCCGGTGGACAGGTGCCGCGCGGTGCCCGTGCTGGTCGTCTGGAAGGTGCGGTCCTTGGCCCATCGCCACGTCGTCTTCAAGGAGAAGGACGCGGTCCCGTCGCTGTATTCGACGGGTTTCACCACGTCCACGTCGACGTGCTCGGCGTTCATGGCCTGCAGCGTCTCGGTCAGCGCCTCCCCGGCCTGTCCCGGCGCAGTGGTGAACCCGGCGGCGCCACCGGCATCCTGCCGTTCCATCGCGGCCGCGAAGTGACGGGCCGCCCCGGCCGCACTGTTGTCGTCCCCGCCGCCGATGCCACATGCGCTGAGCACGACGACGGCGACGCTGCAGGTTGCCGCTGCGCAGGCCATCTTCGGCGCGCGCTTCGCCCAGATCTTCATAGTCTCAATTTTCACTCTTGTCACACTGGATTTCGATGCCGCCAGCTTCCATTCGGGGATCCGAGCGGTCACGATCGGGTCTCGGAGTTCTGGCGACGTGACGGGGGCCATAGACGACGGCGTCGTCGAAGCAGAGTCGGCCCATAATGTGTCATGGACTTTCGAGTGATGGCGGCCGGAGACCGTGCGGTAACGACGACTGAGTGGCTCACGTCCCGCCATGCTTTCTCCTTCGGCGATCACTACGACCCATCCAACACCCATTTCGGTGTTCTGTTGGTGAATAACGATGAAATCGTCGCGCCGGGTGAAGGCTTCGTTACACACCCGCACCGCGAGTCTGAAATCGTCACGTGGGTCACGTCCGGTTCACTCGTGCACCAGGACTCGGAGGGCCACTCGGGAATCGTCTATCCCGGACTGGCACAACGGATGAGCGCCGGCACCGGGATCGAGCACTCGGAGCGCAACGACCGTTGGGGTCATCGCGCGGAGGCCGGGGTGGCGCCGGTGCACTACGTGCAGATGTGGGTGATGCCCGACGAGCTGGGACTCGCACCCTCCTATGACCAGCGCGACGTCGACGACGAGCTCACCCCGGGCCGTCTGGTCGCGATCGCGTCGGGCGACCCGGCCCGCGATTCGGCCATCCGCATCGCCAATCGGTCCGCCACCCTCTACGCCGCCCGTTTCGCGGCCGGGTCGTCGGTCGACCTGCCCGCCGCACGGCACACCCACGTCTACGTCACACGCGGCAGCCTCGACCTCGCGGGCACCCGCCTCGACGAAGGCGACTCGGTGCGCGCCGGTGACCTCGGAGGGGAGCCGCTGACCGCGCACACCGACGCCGAGGTGCTGGTCTGGTCGATGGATCGCGACCTCCGCGACCTGATGTCCTG
Source organism: Gordonia sp. DT218 (assembly GCF_049847105.1). Lineage (NCBI taxonomy): Bacteria > Bacillati > Actinomycetota > Actinomycetes > Mycobacteriales > Gordoniaceae > Gordonia > Gordonia sp. DT218. The sequence goes on from NZ_JBNCNS010000001.1 coordinate 1,519,158, forward strand.
ACCCGCCGACGGCAACCGAATTCCCGCCGACGGCAACGGCATTTCCATCGAGAGCAACCTAGCCTGCCGACTGCGCCTCGTTGCGTCCGTGCAGATTTTTGGCCGTCGGCGATTTCGGCACCGACTCCGGGTCCGGGTACGTCCGCAACAGGCGATCCGCCGTACCCGAGGTCGTCACGGTGAACCAGTAGTGCTCGTTGCGGTAGTGATGGAACCGGTGATTGCGCCAGGTGGCGCGGTACAGACGCGATCGCGGCCGGTAGTCCGTGTGGATCAGATAGTGCGTCCATTCGTAGACGATGCCGAGTGCCCCGAGCACGACGAGGAAGGTCAGTCCCCGCTCGACGCCGCGGAACCCGACGAACGCGACCGCGAGCGCCGCGATCAGCACCGGGATCAGAGCCCGCCAGGGAATGAAGATCAGCGGGATGTCGCGCGGATCATTGTGGTGCTCACGGTGTTTGCGCGCGAGCAGGGTGTCGAGCGTCACCGGGCCGATCCGTCTGGGACGCCAGTGCAGGATGAAGACGTGGATCAGCCACTCGGCGATCGGGAACACCGCGAGCATCACGAACGGCACCAGAAGGTCCGTGAGCCCCCACCCGCCGACCCACAGCCGGGCGAGCACCGCGCCGACGAGTAATGCGGCGATCATCCACGGCGACGGATGTCTCACGAATTCACCGAAGGCCGACCGCAATGTGACGTTCCGGCGACTCGCCCGTAACCGTTTCTCGTCGGCATCGACACGGCGACGCGCCCGCACCCCGACGGCCGCGGCCTTCTCGACGGAATCCGACATCTGCGGTTTCCCCGTGCTTCTCGGTGGATTCATGGCTGCGTGTCCGAGGTGCTCGACGACTCGGCGAGTGCTTCGCACAGTTCGAGGAGCGCCGCGGTCGCCGGCGCGAGCAATACACGGGCCGCCACGTCGGCGTCCGACGACCGGCGCCCGGCGATCGCGTCGACCACGGCTCGGTAGCCCTCGACGTTGCCGACCTCGGGTTCGAGTACCGCGGCGAGTGCGGGCAGCGCCGGCTCGTAGGCGGCACGCAGCGAGTTGTACATCAAGCGGAAGGTGATCGAGTCCGCCGCGTCGATGACCCGGCTCCAGAACTCCAGCGCGACCACCTGCTGGGTCACCGGGTCGGACTCGCCCGCCAGGTCCTCGACGCAGGCACGCAGGGCTTCGACTGCGCCGTCGCCGGCCCGTCGCGCGGCGAGTTCGGCCACCTTCGGCCCGATCAGGGCCCGCGCCTCGACGATCGACCGCACCACCTCGGGGACCAGCTGCCCGTTCCGCACCAGCAGCCGCGGCAGCAGATCGAGTCCGCCGGCGACGACCGGATCGAGCACCCGGGTGCCCTGCCCCTGCCTGATCGACACGAGTCCCGCACCCGCGACCCGGCGCAGCGCCTCCCGGACCGCGGGCCTCGACACCCCGAGCACCCGGGCGAGTTCACGTTCACTGGGCAGCGTGTCGCCGGCGGGCAGGTCTCCCGACAGCACGCCCTCGACGATCTGTTCGTAGACATCCTCGGGCACGCTGCGCGGTGCGATCGGCTCGAACGGCATGCGCCTCACGCTAGAGTCGTCGAGCCAAGTGGTCAAGTGGTCAGACCAGTTGCTCGTTCGCGCTCAGCGCAGTTGTTCGAGCAGCCGGAGCCACACCTCGCTGACCGTCGGATAGGACGGCACCGCATGCCACAACCGGTCGATGGTCACCTCGCCGACCACCGCCACGGTCGCCGAATGGACGAGCTCGGCAGTGTCCGCGCCCACGAACGTGGCACCGACCAGGACGTCGCGCGACCGGTCGATGACGAGTTTTGCGTGGCCGGCGTAGTCGGGCGAGACGAGGTAGGAGCCGGCGACTGCGATGTCCGCCTCCGCGATCACCACGTCGATGCCGTCGTGGCGGGCCTGCGCCTCGGTCCGACCGACCGACGCCATCTCGGGCCGGGTGAACACCACCTGCGGGATGGCGTCGCGGTCGGCCGAGGCGGTGAACCGCGAGCCATCCAGTGGCCGCCCGTCGGCCCGCGCGGCGATCACGTCGCCGGCCACCCGGCCCTGGTATTTGCCCATGTGTGTCAACGCGACCCGCCCGTTGACGTCGCCGACCGCGTAGAGCCACAGGTGGCCGGGAACGGTCATGTGATGGTCGACGCGCAGCGGGCCCGAATCTGGCAGGTCCAATACCTCGAGACCCAGATCGCTTGTCGCCGGGGCCCTTCCGGCGGCCACCAGTAGCTCGTCGACCTCGAGCACCGAACTGCCCCCGCCTTGGTCGACCGTCACCCGCGCCGGACCGCCGTGAATGTGCCCGTAACCGGTGTCCGCGACGTCGGGCCGCTCGACGGCCGAGATCTGCGCGCCGAACCGGATGTCGACACCGCGCCGGATGAGTCCCGTCGCGACCTGCTCGCCGACGAACTGTTCCGCCTTGGGCAGCACGCGGTCGCCGCGGATCACCATCGTCAGTTCCCGGACCCCGAGGTCGAGCAGCCAGGTGGCCGCCTCACACGCGACCACCCCACCGCCGAGCACCACCATCCGTTCCGGGACGTCGACCATGTTGGTCGCATCCCGCGACGTCCACGGCCGGGCCTCCCGCAGACCCGGTATCGGCGGCACCGACGCCGTGCTCCCGGTCGCCACGACGACCGCCTCCCGCGCGACGATGCGCCGGTTACCTTTCCCGTCGCTTCGCTCGCCCCGGCCACCTACCTCGACCTCCCGCTCGCCGACGATCCGACCGTGCCCGCGGATCACGTCGATACCCGCGCCGGACGCCCAGTCGACCTGCGAGCTGTCGTCGCGCTGATGAGTGATGGTGTCGCGCCAGCCCAGAACGGCACCCACGTCGGGAGTGCGCTGGGTCAACCGCTCCCGCGCACCCGGCAACCCGGACGTTGCGGCCAGTGCGGCGCCCGGACCCAGCAGCCCCTTGCTCGGCATACACGCCCAATACGAACATTCGCCGCCGACGAGCTCGTGCTCGACGATCGCCGCCGTTCGGGAGCTGCCCTTGATCGCATACTCGGCGGCATTCTCGCCCACCGGTCCGCCGCCGATCACGACGACGTCATATGTGCTCACGTCCGTTGTTCCGGTCATGACACCCACGGTAGAGCGATTGCGCCACGAGCAGAGCCGGCTGACGAATCGCGGATGCAATGCCAGGATGGACGGGTGACCGCTTCACAGACAGACACCACGCCCGTTTCCGGTATCGATCTCAGCTGGGTCGACGCCGACGTCCGCGTGCAGGACGACCTGTTCACCCATGTCAACGGCCAGTGGCTGCAGAGCCACGTGATCCCCGACGACCGCTCGGTGGACGGCGCCTTCCACGTCCTGCGCGATCGCGCCGAGGAGAACGTGCGCGACATCATCACCGCTTGCGCCGATTCCGACCCCGAGAGCGGCACCGACGCCCAGAAGATCGGTGACCTCTACGCGTCGTTCATGGACACCGATCACATCGACGCTCTCGGGATCGGTCCGATCCGCGGCGAGCTCGAGAAGATCGCCGCGATCAGTTCGACCGACGAGTTGAGCACCCGCATCGGCCGTCTCCAGCGGCATGGCGTCGGCGGACTCTTCGGCTTCTACGTCGACACCGACGCCAAGCAATCCGACCGCTACCTCGTACACGTCGTCCAGTCCGGTCTCGGGCTGCCCGACGAGTCGTATTATCGCGAGGACAAGCACGCCGACACCCGGGACGCCTATGTGGCGCACGTCGGCCGGATGTTCGCGCTCGCCGGTTTCGGCGATGCCGACGCCCGGGCACAGACCATTCTCGACCTCGAGTCCGCCGTGGCCGCCCAACATTGGGACGTGGTCCGGCGCCGCGACGCCGACCTCACCTACAACCTGATGACCCTGGCCGACTTCACCGCCGCGGCAGGCGCATTCGATGTCGACTCGTGGCTCGGCGGGCTCGGCACGACCGGCGACGCGACGTTCGGCGAGGTCGTCGTCGGGCAGCCGTCGTTCATCACCGGCGTCGCGGAGTTGATCGCGTCGCGTCCGCTCGAGGAGTGGAAGACCTGGTTGGCGTGGCGGCTGCTGCGGTCCGCCGCGGGCTACCTGTCGTCGGAGTTCGTCGACGAGAACTTCGACTTCTACGGTCGCACCCTCACCGGCGCCGAGTCGATCCGCGACCGGTGGAAGCGCGGAGTCGGCTTCGTCGAGGATGCGATGGGGTTCGCCGTCGGAAAGCTGTACGTCGACGAGCACTTCGGCCCCGAGGCCAAGTCTCGGATGGACGAGCTGATCGACAACCTGGTGGCGGCCTACCGCCGCAACATCTCCGATCTGGAGTGGATGACGCCCGCGACGCGGGAGAAGGCGCTCGCCAAGCTGGGCAAGTTCACCCCCAAGATCGGCTTCCCCGCCCACTGGCGCGACTACGGCGCACTCGCCGTCGACCGCGGCGACCTGATCGGAAATGTCGCCCGCGCTTCGTCATTCGAGCAGGACCGCGAGTTCGCCAAGATCGGCGGGCCGGTGGATCACGACGAATGGTTCATGACGCCGCAGACCGTGAACGCGTACTACAACCCGGGGATGAACGAGATCGTGTTCCCGGCCGCGATCCTGCAGCCGCCGTTCTTCGACCCCGACGCCGACGACGCGGCCAACTACGGCGGGATCGGGGCGGTCATCGGCCACGAGATCGGCCACGGGTTCGACGACCAGGGCGCCAAGTACGACGGTGACGGCAATCTCGTCGACTGGTGGACCGACGACGACCGGTCCGAATTCTCTGCGCGCACACGCAAACTCATCGAGCAGTACAGCGAGTTCACGCCGGAGGGACTCGACGAGGAGTACAAGGTCAACGGCGAGTTCACCATCGGCGAGAACATCGGCGACCTCGGAGGTCTGTCGATCGCGCTGGTCGCCTATCGACTCGCGATGCAGGGCACCACTCCCCCGGAGATCGACGGACTGTCCGGGGTCCAGCGGGTGTTCTACAGCTGGGCCCAGATCTGGCGGACCAAGACCCGCGACGCCGAGGCGATCCGGCGTCTGTCCATCGACCCGCACTCCCCACCCGAGTTCCGGTGCAACGGTGTGATCCGCAACATCGATGCCTTCTACGACGCCTTCGACGTCTCGTCGGGGGACAAGCTCTACCTCGACGAGTCGGAGCGCGTGCGGATCTGGTGAACCCCGTTGAACGACAACTCGATCGGTGCGGGTGAGAGCGGTGCGGGTGAGAGCGGTGCGCTGAGGCAGCGGATCGGGCGGAGACAGGTCACCCTGGCGGTCGTCCGCCCGATCATCGCCGCAGCCCTCCTGCTGACGGGCTATTTCCTCCTGCCGATCGCGAAGGAGAGTTCGGCGAACTTCATCGGGCTGGCGGTCGGCGCGCTGCTGCTCATCGCCTTCTGCGCGTGGGAGATCCGGCATTTCGTACATTCGGAGTATCCGGTCGCCACCGCTGTCGAGATGCTCGTCGCGATCGCCGCGCTGTACATCGTGGCGTTCGCGACCACCTACTACCTGTTCTCCGAGTACGCCGACGGGAGCTTCAACACCCACCTGACCCGGATCGACGCGCTCTACTTCTGCCTCACCGTGTTCACCACGACCGGATTCGGGGACATCGCCGCGGACTCCCAGGCGGCCCGCGTCGCCGTGTCCATCCAGATGGCCAGCACGCTCATCCTGCTCGGATTGGGTCTGCGGTTCCTCAACGTGCTCGTGACCGCCCGCGTCCGGCGCTGACAGCCGTCTGGTCGCCCGGACGGGCACAGGCCTAGGCTGGGCACCGTGACGATGAACGACGGAATGATGCCCGATCTCTGGGCCTCCTGGACCGCGACGCCGATCGTCTGGGCGCTCATGGCCGTCGCATCCCTGGCCTACGTCGTCGGTGCGATCCGCGTGGGCCATTGGCCGGTTTCCCGTTCCGCCTCCTGGTTGCTGAGCATGGTGTTGCTCGTCGTCGCGCTCAATTCGGGCGTGGCGGTGTTCGCCCACCACCTGTTCTGGATGCACATGGTCGTGCACCTGCTGATGATCACCGTGATCCCGCTGTTCCTCGTGCTCGCACAACCCATCCGGTTGTCCGCGCTGGCGCTCGGCCCCCGCGGCGGCGAGACGGTGGAACGCGTCATGACCAGCACCGTGATCCGCTTCGTCACCGCGCCGATGTTCACGGTGCCGCTGTACGCGGCGGTGCTCGTGCTGACCCATCTGACCGGTTTCCAACAGCAGATGGCCGAGCACATGTGGATTCACGACAGCGAACTCGTGCTCTACCTGGTGAGCGGCTACCTCTTGCTGTTGCCGCTGATCGGCGACGAACTGACCGGCCATGACTACAGCTACGCCGCGCGGTTCGTGACATTGTTGGTGGCGATGGGCGCCGACACCTTCGTCGGGGTGATCCTGATGCTGACCAGCTACGAGATCGCCCCGGATTTCTCGGCCTCACGGACCGGCTGGGGCGCGGAGTCCATCCTCAATCCGTCGGCGATGACCGACCAGAGTGCCGCAGGCGCGATCATGTGGTGGGCCGGCGACGGACTCATGATGTGCCTGCTGGTGTTCCTCGCCTGGGAGTGGATCCGGGCCGAGGGCCTCGGCCGCGGACGACAGGACTCGGCGGCGCGGCATCTCGGCAAGGTCCGGCCGTCGTTCCTCGAGTCGGCGCGGCGCGATGCGCTGGGCACCGACTCCGCGGACCTCGACGACGACGATGCCGTGCTGGCGGCGTACAACGCCCGGCTGGCCGCCATGCACGGACAACGGCCCGCCGGGACCGAGAGCGGCCGGCGCGCGGGGCAGGACCCGCACGCCGAACCGCACCACGATCAGTAGTCGTCGTCGCCGTAGACGATCATCCCGCGGATGTTGTTACCCGCCAGCATGTCGTCGTAGGCCTCGTTGATCTGGTCCAGACGGTAGGTCTGGGTGACCAGGTCACTCAGGTTGAGCTTTCCGGCCCGGTACTCGTGGAGCAGCGTCGGGACCTGGGTGCGCGGGCTCGCGCCGCCGAAGATCGCACCCTGCACCCGCTTCTGCAGCAGGGTCAGCTCGAAGAGGTTCATCTGGGCATCGCTGTCCGCGAAGTTGCCCATACCGGTCACGATCACCTGCCCACCCTTGCCGGTGAGGCTCAGCGCCGGCTGGATCATCGAGCCGTTGATCTCGCCGACGGTCAGGATGACGCTGTTGGCCATCTTTCCCCAGGAGATCTCACCGATCACCGGGAGCGCCTCCTCCATCGACGAGAACGTATGGGTGGCCCCCAGCTTCTCGGCCATCTGCAGCTTGAACGGCACCGGGTCCACCGCGGCCACGATCCGCGCACCGGCAGACGCGGCACCCTGGATCGCATTGATGCCGACACCGCCGATCCCGACCACCACGACCACGTCACCGGCGTGCGTCCCGCCGATCTCGACCGCCGAACCCCAACCGGTCGCCACGCCGCAGCCGAGCAGCGCAGCCTCCTTCAAGGGGATGTCGTCCTCGATCTTGACCAGGGATGCCTCGTTCACGGTGATGTAGGGCGCGAAGGTGCCGAGCAGGCACATCTGGGTCAGACCCGCACCGTCGGTGGTGTGCGCACGGTGCGTGTCGTCGGAGATCGCAAGCCCGCTGAGCAGGCGTGCGCCTTCGTCGCAGAAGTTCTGATCGCCACGCGAACACGGCTCACACACGCCACAGGCCGGGATGAAGGCGGTGATCACGTGGTCGCCCTCCTTGAGCCTCGTCACGCCCGGTCCGACCTTCGTGATCACACCAGCACCCTCGTGCCCGCCGAGGACCGGCATCGGGGCCGGACTGTCACCGGTGCGCAGGTGGTGATCGGAGTGGCACAGGCCGGAGCTGACAAGTTTGACCTGCACTTCACCGGCCACCGGATCGTCCAGCTCGAACTCTTCGATCTGCCACTTCTCGCCGGGGTTCCGGAGGATTGCCCCCTTGGTTTTCATCTCGTATGCACCTTTCTCTCGGACAGCGATATGAGACCTTGTCCACATCGTTGTCGCGTCTGTACCGACGTGCATGCGAAATGGTTGGTCACGTTGCAGCGGTGAGGTTTTGAGCAGACCGATCGCACGTTCGGGGCCTTTCCGCGCGACGCGATGCTTCACCTGGCTCCTCCCGCGCACTCCGGACATTTCCGGCACCGGGGTCATGGTGTGCACCACCTGACGTGACAGGATGACGCCATGGCGACTAGGCCCCGGCTTCGCTGGCTGATCCCCGCGCTCCTGTTGCTCCTCTGGATCGTCATCGGTGGTGTCACCGGCCCCTACGCGGGCAAGCTGGCGTCCGTCTCGAGCAACGACAACACCACGTTCCTGCCGGCATCGGCAGAGTCGACCGAGGTGAACGACCATCTCGGCGATTTCTCGGACACCGACACCCTGCCGGCCATCGTGATCGCCGAACGCACCTCCGGCATCACACCGCAGGATCTGGAGTTCCTCGCCACCGCGACCCGACCACTGCAGGGCGCCGAGGGATTCGGCGCCGCGTTCTCGCCGCCGATCCCGTCGGCCGATCGCCAGGCCGCCCAGATGTTCGTCCCGGTCGCGACCGACGGCGAACCCGCGGACGCCGTCGAACAGTTGCGAGACGCCCTGGGCGGGGCACCGTCCGGGCTCGTCGTGAAGGTGACCGGCCCGGCCGGTCAGGCCGCCGATCTCAGCGACGCGTTCAGCGGCATCGACGGAATCCTGCTGCTGGTGGCCGGGTCCGTCGTGATCGCCATCCTGTTCGTCGTCTACCGCAGTCCGATCCTGCCGTTCGTGGTCATCGTGTCCGCGGTCTTCGCCCTCGGCCTGGCCTCCGGCCTGGTCTACCTGCTCGCCAAGTCGAACGTGCTCGAGCTCAACGGGCAGAGTCAGGGCATCCTGTTCATCCTCGTGTTCGGCGCCGCGACCGACTACGCACTGCTCCTGGTGTCCCGATTCCGGGAGGAACTCACCCGCACCGATGACAAGTACGCCGCGCTGCGCGGCGCCTGGCGGGCCACCATCGAGCCCGTGGCCGCGTCCGCGGGCACCGTCATCCTGGGTGTGCTCTGCCTGCTCTTCTCCGACCTCAACTCGAACCGCAGCCTGGGTCCGGTGGCCGCACTGGGCATCGCGGCGTCGTTCCTCGCATCGATGACCTTCCTGCCCGCGGCGCTCGCCCTCCTCGGGCGCGCCGCCTTCTGGCCGTTGCGGCCGGCGCACACGGATGACTCCGAACCCGGCAGCGCCCATCGTCTCTGGGCGCGGATCGCCGACCGCGTCGCCGCACGGCCCCGCACGATCTGGATCGTCACGCTCGTGGTCCTCCTCGTCGGCGCCGCATTCGCCCCCACGTTCAAGGCCGACGGCATCGCGCAGACCGACTTCTTCATCGGTTCAGTGGAGTCCGTCGAGGGTGCCGACATCCAGGCCCGACATTTCGACGCCGGGAGCGGCTCGCCGACCTGGGTGATCGCCGACGAGGCCACCGCAGACCAGACCCTCGCCGCGGTCCGCGACGTGGACGGCGTCGCGACGGCGGAGCTGGTCGAACGGTCCGGCTCTCCCCTGGTCGTCGACGGTCGCGTCGCGGTACAGGCGACGCTGACCGACAATGCCGAGTCCTTGGCCGCGCAGGACACGGTCACCCGCATCCGCGACCGCGTCCACTCCATCGACGGCGCGAATGCGCTGGTGGGCGGTAGCACCGCCACCGATCTCGACACTCGGACCACAGCCATCCACGACCGGAACCTGATCATCCCCATCGTGCTGCTGGTGGTCCTGGTGATCTTGATGTTGCTGTTGCGGAGCATCGTCGCGCCGGTGCTGCTGCTCGCGACGACGGTGCTCTCGTTCGCCACCACCCTCGGCGTCGCGGCACTCCTGTTCAACGGACCGTTCGGCTTCGCAGGCGCCGACCCGGTGGTCCCCCTCTTCGCCTTCGTCTTCCTCGTCGCCCTCGGCATCGACTACAACATCTTCCTGATGACGCGGGTACGAGAGGAGACTCGCTCGCACGGCACCCGCTCCGGCATGATCCGAGGACTCACCGCGACCGGCGGTGTCATCACGTCCGCGGGCGTGGTCCTGGCCGCCACGTTTGCCGCACTTGCCGTGATCCCGCTGCTGTTCCTCGTGCAGATCGCCTTCCTCGTCGCCTTCGGCGTTCTCGTCGACACCCTGATCGTCCGGTCGCTGCTCGTGCCCGCCCTGACCCTCGACATCGGCAAACGCGTGTGGTGGCCAAGTCGACTGTCCCGCTGATCATTTCAGATACCAAAGCAGCCGATTCCGATCCGCCTGCACGATCGACACCAAATCGCGATCCTGAGAGTTCGGTGAAATAAACACGTTTGGGCGCCGCGCGGGCTAGCGTCGGTTCATCTCTCCCAAATGATCGTTAGCGGGTGATCACCATGACTCTGGCCGAACACAAGTCGCGCGGGCGCGAAGACTTCGCGTCGCTCCGCAGCGGCGGGCTCAACTGGGACTCGTTTCCGTTGCGGCTCTTCATCAAAGGCAATGCCCGGTTCTGGGACCCGGCCGCCATCGACTTCCGCCGTGACAGCCAGGACTGGACCGAGATCACCGACGAACAGCGACGCAGCACCACCTACCTCGTGAGTCAGTTCATCGCCGGCGAGGAAGCGGTCACCCAGGACATCCAGCCCTTCATGAACGCGATGGCGGCGGAGGGCCGGTTCGGCGACGAGATGTATCTGTCGCAATTCTGCTTCGAGGAGGCCAAGCACACCCAGGTCTTCCGGATGTGGATGGACGCCGTCGGGCTGACCGGCGACCTCCAGTCGTTCGTCGCCGACAATCCGTTTTACCGGCAGCTGTTCTACGAGGAGCTCCCGTCGTCGCTGCAACTCCTCGACAGCGACCCGTCGCCGCGCAATCAGGTCCGGGCGAGTGTCACCTACAACCACGTGATCGAGGGCAGCCTCGCCCTCACGGGCTATCACGCCTGGCAGACGGTGTGCACGCGGCACGACATCTTCCCCGGTATGCAGAAACTCATCCGGTTCATCGGCAACGACGAGCGTCGGCACATGGCGTGGGGCACCTTCACCTGCCGACGCCACGTGGCCGCCGACGACTCGCTCTGGGATGTGGTGACCGCGCGGATGGAGGAGTTGATGCCCCTGGCCCTCGGGATGATCAACTGGGTCAACGAACAGTTCGAGGTACAGCCGTTCGGCCTCGACAACAGCGAGTTCGTCGCCTACGCCGCCGATCGTGGACAGCGCCGACTGAGCGCCATCGAGTCGGCCCGTGGCCGGCCGGTGGCCGAGATCGATCTCGACTACTCGCCGGAGACCCTGGAGGAACAGTTCGGCGAAGAGGACCTCAACTCCCTCGGCCGGTGAGCTGCCCGTCCCTGTCTTTCCCTCCCGCTGGTTGCGTACCCGGCGCCCCTACCACTGCCGGTTGAGTAGCCGGCGAGCCCAACGAGCCGCCCTCCCGCCGGTTTCAGTGTGAAGGTTGATGTGCCACTTCGGTGGTGGTTGGGTTCTGATCACCAGTTGTCTGGCTCTCCCGCCGGGTGC